>NZ_JBIAPL010000026.1:0-1115 GCF_042888225.1 Streptomyces sp. NPDC003023 | reverse complement strand
GCCCGGCCCGTGCCCGACGCCCCGTACTCCGGTACGGGCAGGGCACGGCGGTCGAGCTTGCCGTTCACCGTCAACGGCAACCGGTCCAGCACCACCACCGCCGCCGGAACCATGTACTGCGGCAACGACCGCGCCACATGCTCCCGAAGCTCCGAACCCGACACCTCACCACCGGCCACGTAAGCCACCAGCCGGCGGTCACCGGGACGGTCCTCACGCACCAGCACCGCCGCCTGCACCACCCGCTCGTGCGAGGCGAGCACGGCCTCGATCTCACCCAGCTCGATCCGGAAACCACGCAACTTCACCTGGTCGTCCGCCCGGCCCTGATAATCCAGCCGACCGTCCACGGTCCACCGCACCAGATCCCCGGTGCGATACATCCGCTCACCCGGACCACCGAACGGATCCGCCACGAACCGCTCCGCCGTCAGACCCGCACGCCCCAGATAACCGCGCGCCAGACCAAGACCCGCCACATACAACTCACCCACCACACCCGGCGGCACCGGACGCAGCCACTGATCCAGCACGAACACCCGCGTGTTCGCGATCGGAGACCCGATCGACGGCACCCCACCACCCGGCGCAAGCGGCCGCGACATCGTCGCGCACACCGTCGTCTCCGTCGGACCATAGGCATTCACCATCCGACGACCCACCGACCACGCATCCACCAGCGCCTCGGACACCGCCTCACCGGCCACCACCAACGACCGCACCGAACCCAGATCGCCCGGCTCCATCGCCGCCAGCGCCACCGGCGGAATCGTCGCGTGCGTCACACCGAACCCCGCCACCACCGCAGCCAGCTCCGCACCCGGCCGCAACCGCTCCGCAGAAGCGATCACCACCGCCGCACCCGCCAGCCACGCCATACACAACTCCGACACCGACGCATCGAAACTCGGCGAAGCGAACTGCAGCACCCGACTCCCGGGCTCCACCGCGAACCGCTCGATCTGCGCCACCGCCAGATTCCCCACACCCGCGTGAGAAACCACCACACCCTTCGGACGCCCCGTCGAACCCGACGTATAGATCACGTAGGCGGGGTGGGCCACCGCGACGTCCACCACGGGGTCGGTGGCGGGCATCCGGGACGTGTCCACGGA
>NZ_JBIAPL010000024.1:1492-2740 GCF_042888225.1 Streptomyces sp. NPDC003023 | reverse complement strand
ACCCAAGTAGCACGGGGCCCGAGAAATCCCGTGTGAATCTGGCGGGACCACCCGCTAAGCCTAAATATTCCCTGGTGACCGATAGCGGATAGTACCGTGAGGGAATGGTGAAAAGTACCGCGGGAGCGGAGTGAAATAGTACCTGAAACCGTGTGCCTACAAGCCGTGGGAGCGTCGCTGGCAGTACTTGTGCTGTCAGTCGTGACTGCGTGCCTTTTGAAGAATGAGCCTGCGAGTTAGCGGTGTGTAGCGAGGTTAACCCGTGTGGGGAAGCCGTAGCGAAAGCGAGTCCGAACAGGGCGATTGAGTTGCACGCTCTAGACCCGAAGCGGAGTGATCTAGCCATGGGCAGGTTGAAGCGGAGGTAAGACTTCGTGGAGGACCGAACCCACCAGGGTTGAAAACCTGGGGGATGACCTGTGGTTAGGGGTGAAAGGCCAATCAAACTCCGTGATAGCTGGTTCTCCCCGAAATGCATTTAGGTGCAGCGTCGTGTGTTTCTTGCCGGAGGTAGAGCACTGGATAGGCGATGGGCCCTACCGGGTTACTGACCTTAGCCAAACTCCGAATGCCGGTAAGTGAGAGCGCGGCAGTGAGACTGTGGGGGATAAGCTCCATGGTCGAGAGGGAAACAGCCCAGAGCATCGACTAAGGCCCCTAAGCGTACGCTAAGTGGGAAAGGATGTGGAGTCGCAGAGACAACCAGGAGGTTGGCTTAGAAGCAGCCACCCTTGAAAGAGTGCGTAATAGCTCACTGGTCAAGTGATTCCGCGCCGACAATGTAGCGGGGCTCAAGCGTACCGCCGAAGTCGTGTCATTCCAGCATGAGGGCCAACGCCCGCTGGGATGGGTAGGGGAGCGTCGTGTGCCGGGTGAAGCAGCCGCGGAAGCGAGTTGTGGACGGTTCACGAGTGAGAATGCAGGCATGAGTAGCGATACACACGTGAGAAACGTGTGCGCCGATTGACTAAGGGTTCCTGGGTCAAGCTGATCTGCCCAGGGTAAGTCGGGACCTAAGGCGAGGCCGACAGGCGTAGTCGATGGACAACCGGTTGATATTCCGGTACCCGCTTTGAAACGCCCAATATCGAGCCCATTAATGCTAAGGCCGTGAAGCCGCCGGCTGAGTCTTCGGACGAGGTCGGAGTGGTGGAGCCGCTGACCCAAGGTGGTAGTAGGTAAGCGATGGGGTGACGCAGGAAGGTAGTCCAGCCCGGGCGGTGGTTGTCCCGGGGTAAGGGTGTAGGC
>NZ_JBIAPL010000024.1:0-1396 GCF_042888225.1 Streptomyces sp. NPDC003023 | reverse complement strand
AGGCTGAGACCTGATGCCGAGCCGATTGTGGTGAAGTGGATGATCCTATGCTGTCGAGAAAAGCCTCTAGCGAGTTTCATGGCGGCCCGTACCCTAAACCGACTCAGGTGGTCAGGTAGAGAATACCGAGGCGTTCGGGTGAACTATGGTTAAGGAACTCGGCAAAATGCCCCCGTAACTTCGGGAGAAGGGGGGCCATTCCTGGTGATAGCACTTGCTGCTTGAGCTGGGGGTGGCCGCAGAGACCAGCGAGAAGCGACTGTTTACTAAAAACACAGGTCCGTGCGAAGCCGTAAGGCGATGTATACGGACTGACGCCTGCCCGGTGCTGGAACGTTAAGGGGACCGGTTAGTCACTCTTCGGGGTGGCGAAGCTGAGAACTTAAGCGCCAGTAAACGGCGGTGGTAACTATAACCATCCTAAGGTAGCGAAATTCCTTGTCGGGTAAGTTCCGACCTGCACGAATGGCGTAACGACTTCTCGACTGTCTCAACCATAGGCCCGGTGAAATTGCACTACGAGTAAAGATGCTCGTTTCGCGCAGCAGGACGGAAAGACCCCGGGACCTTTACTACAGTTTGATATTGGTGTTCGGTTCGGCTTGTGTAGGATAGGTGGGAGACTGTGAAGCTTGGACGCCAGTTCAGGTGGAGTCGTCGTTGAAATACCACTCTGGTCGTGCTGGATGTCTAACCTGGGTCCGTGATCCGGATCAGGGACAGTGTCTGATGGGTAGTTTAACTGGGGCGGTTGCCTCCTAAAGAGTAACGGAGGCGCCCAAAGGTTCCCTCAGCCTGGTTGGCAATCAGGTGTTGAGTGTAAGTGCACAAGGGAGCTTGACTGTGAGACCGACGGGTCGAGCAGGGACGAAAGTCGGGACTAGTGATCCGGCGGTGGCTTGTGGAAGCGCCGTCGCTCAACGGATAAAAGGTACCCCGGGGATAACAGGCTGATCTTCCCCAAGAGTCCATATCGACGGGATGGTTTGGCACCTCGATGTCGGCTCGTCGCATCCTGGGGCTGGAGTCGGTCCCAAGGGTTGGGCTGTTCGCCCATTAAAGCGGTACGCGAGCTGGGTTTAGAACGTCGTGAGACAGTTCGGTCCCTATCCGCTGTGCGCGTAGGAGTCTTGAGAAGGGCTGTCCCTAGTACGAGAGGACCGGGACGGACGAACCTCTGGTGTGCCAGTTGTCCTGCCAAGGGCATGGCTGGTTGGCTACGTTCGGAAAGGATAACCGCTGAAAGCATCTAAGCGGGAAGCCTGCTTCGAGATGAGGACTCCCACCTCCTTGAGAGGGTAAGGCTCCCAGTAGACGACTGGGTTGATAGGCCGGATATGGAAGCCCTGTAAGGGGTGGAGTTGACCGGTACTAATAGGCCGAGGGCTTGTCCTCA
>NZ_JBIAPL010000023.1:0-4345 GCF_042888225.1 Streptomyces sp. NPDC003023 | reverse complement strand
GCCTTCCAACGCGAACGCTTCTGGCAGCAGGTGTCCACCTCGGGCGGCGACGTGACGTCGGTGGGGTTGGAGGCGGCGGGGCATCCGTGGCTGGGTGCGGTGACCGCGCTGGCCGATGGTGAGGGCCATGTGTTCAGTGGTCGTGTCTCGCTGCGTGTGTTTCCGTGGTTGGCCGATCATGCGGTGTTCGGCACGGTGATCGTTCCCGGCACGGCGCTGCTGGAACTGGCGTTGTCGGCCGGTCATTTCGTGGGTGCGGGCCGGGTGGAGGAACTGACTCTCCTGGAGGCCCTGGTTGTTCCGGAGGAGGGCGAACTGCGTCTCCAGGCGACGGTGGGTGCACCCGCACCTGATGGGCGTCGTCCGTTTGCGCTCTACAGCCGGCGTGGTGACGACGGGGAGTGGACCCGGCATGCGGCCGGTGAGCTGAGCGAGGCACCGGTCCCCGCCTCGGACGGCTTCGAGGCGTTGGCGCAGTGGCCGGTGCCCGGCGCGCAGCAGGTGGATCTGGACGGTTTCTACGAGCGGTTCGCCGAGCAGGGCATTGCCTACGGCCCGGCCTTCCGGGGTCTGAGCGAACTGTGGCGTGACGGCGACACCGCCTACGGTCTGGTCCGCCTGCCCGAAGACGCCTCGACCGACGGGTATGGCATCCATCCGGCGCTCCTCGACACGGCGTTGCATGTGCTCAAGGGGTCGGCGGCTGCGCGGGAGCGGTTGGAGGGTGCGCTGCTGCCGGTGGAGTGGGCGCAGGTGGAACTGTCGGCGGTCGGCGGCAGCGAGTTGCGTGTCCGCGCGGACCTTGATCCGTCCGGTACGTCTCTGCGGCTGTGGGCCGCCGATGCGGCCGGCAGGCCGGTCGTGTCCGGTCGTCTGGACCTGCGTGAGGTGACCGCCGAACAGATCCGTGCCGCGACATCCGTCGACCACCTGTACCGGGTGGAGTTCCAGCCAGTCCCGGCCGGTTCGCCGCCGGCGCGTGACGCAGACCGGCTGGTGATCGACGCACGCGGCTGGTCGGGTTCGGTGACGGAGGTCGCCGGACGGGGTCTGACCGAACTGCAGCAAGCCCTGCCCGGCGACACAGCCGAGATCGTGCTGGTGACCTGTGGTGCGGTCGGCGAGGACGCCACGAGTGTGGCGCAGGCATCGCTGTGGGGTCTGGTGCGTTCGGCACGCAGTGAGCACCCGGAGCGGGTGATTCGCCTGATCGACACCGACACCGATGACCTGACGTCGGCCCTGTCCGTGGCGGACGAGCCCGAACTGATGGTCCGCGCAGGCCGCATCCTGGCCGCCCGTCTGGTCCGGGCATCCGCTGATGTCGACGCGCAGGCCCGTGCCCTCGATCCTGCCGGGACGGTGCTCATCACCGGTGGTACGGGGGAGTTGGGCCAGGCCCTGGCCCGCCACCTGGTTCACGAGCACGGCGTGCGGCGTCTCGTGCTGACGTCCCGCCGCGGTGCCGACGCGCCCGGTGTGTCCGACCTGGTGGGGGAGTTGACCGCAGCGGGTGCCGACCGGGTCGAGGTCGTCGCGTGTGATGTGGCCGACCGTGCCCAGGTCCGCGCCCTGCTCACCGGCGCGGACACCGCTCACCCGTGGACCGGCGTGTTCCACCTCGCCGCCGTCCTCGACGACGGACTCCTCGCCGACCAGAACCCCGACCGTCTCACCGATGTCCTCGCTCCCAAGACCGAGAGCGCACTCCACCTGCACGACCTCACCCGTGAACTGGACTGCGACCTCGCCGCGTTCATCCTCTACTCCGGCGCCGCCGGAGTGCTGGGCACCGCCGGCCAGAGCACCTACGCCGCCGCCAACACGGCCCTCGACACGCTCGCCACCCACCGCCGCAACCAAGGGCTTGCCGCGACCAGCCTGTCCTGGGGCCTGTGGCAGCAGGCCGGAACCGGCATGACCGCCCACCTCGGCCAGGCCGAACTCGCCAGGATGCGCCGCCAGGGCATCGCCCCGCTGCCCGTCGACCAGGGACTGCGGCTCCTCGACCGGGTACTCCAGGGCAAGGACAGCCACCTCGTACCGGCCGTCCTCGACCTTGCGGCGGTCCGGCGGGAAGCGGAGACGAACGGTGCGCTCCCTGCCCTCCTCCGTGGACTGGTCCGACCCCAACTGCGCCGGGCAGCCGACCGGACCAGCGACGCGCCGTCGTCCCTGCGCGACGAGCTGACGGCCCTGCCGGAGGCGCAGCGTGCACAGCACGTCCAGCAGGTCGTCCTCGGTGAACTGGCGGCGGTCCTCGGCATCAGCGACGTCTCCGGCCTGCGACCGGACCAGGTGCTCAAGGAACTGGGCCTGGATTCACTGATGGCGGTGGAACTGCGCAGGCGGCTCGCCGCGGCCACCGGCACCTCCCTGCCCGCCACCTTGGTGTTCGACTACCCGACCCCGGGCGCCATCACGGACCTGGTGATCGACCGGTTGGACATCACCGCCGACGCCGACAGGCAAGAACCGTCCCCCGACAGCCCCCCTGCCGTACTGGACTGGGTCCTGCAGCGCGTGTCCGCCGACCAGCTGCACCGGAGCGGCCTGCTCGACATGCTCGTCGACCTCGCGAACAGAGAGAACGGGGACGGGACCGCCGACCCCTCCGCCACCACCCCCCGCCCCTCCGGCGCGCCCCGCCTGGAAGAGCGGTCGGTCGACGACATCAACGCCGAACTCAACGCCTTCCTGGAAGCCGCAGGCGCAGGCGACTGACCCGCCGCCTTCCGCCACGAAGACGCCACCCCGATTTTCCGCTGACGTTTGTTGAGGGAACCGCAAAGATGACTAACTCGAATCAGGCTCAGCTGGAACGTGCCCTGCCCGCCATCCGCCTCCTCCAGAAGCGCGCGGCGGATCTCGAGGCCCGCTTCCACGAGCCGATCGCGGTCGTGTCGATGGCGTGCCGACTGCCGGGCGGCATCGACACCCCCGAGGGTTTCTGGCAACTGCTGGCCGAAGGACGGGATGCCGTCGGGGAGTCCCCGTCGCACTGGAACGGACTGGACTACTACGACCCCGACCCCCAAGCTGTGGGCAAGAGCTATGCCCGCGAGGGCGGATTCCTCACCGGTGTCGAGGACTTCGACGCCGCGTTCTTCGGCATCAGTCCGCGTGAGGCGCAGTCGATGGACCCCCAGCAGCGGCTGGTGCTGGAGGCGTCCTGGGAGGCGCTGGAGCGGGCCGGTATCCGCCCCGACACGCTCGGCGGCAGCCGCACCGGCGTCTACCTCGGCACGATGAGCACCGACTACGGCAACCATCAGGGCCACGACCTCGACGCCCTCGACGGTTACGTGAAGACCGGCAACGCGAGCAGCGTGGTATCGGGCCGTGTGTCGTACGCGCTGGGCCTGCAAGGGCCGGCCGTCACCATCGACACCGCCTGCTCCTCCTCCCTCGTCGCCCTGCACCTGGCGGCCACGGCGCTGCGGCAGGGCGAGTGCGACCTGGCCCTCGCCGGCGGCGTGACCGTCATGTCGACCCCCTCGCTCCTCGTGGAATTCAGCCGCCTCAAAGGCATGGCCCCCGACGGACGTTGCAAGAGCTTCTCCGCATCTGCCGACGGCGTCGGCTGGGCAGAGGGCTGCGGTGTCGTCCTCCTGAAGCGGCTGTCGGCGGCCGAGCGGGACGGTGACCGCGTCCTGGCCGTGATCCGCGGCTCGGCAGTGAACCAGGACGGCCGCAGCCAGGGCCTGACCGCCCCCAACGGACCCTCCCAGCAGCGCGTGATCCAGGACGCCCTGGCCGCCGCCCGCCTCACTCCCGCCGACATCGACGCGATCGAGGCACACGGCACCGGCACCTCCCTCGGCGACCCGATCGAGGCCGGCGCACTCACCGAAGTCTTCGGCGAACACCGGGTGTTCCTGGGATCGTCGAAGTCGAACCTCGGACACGCGCAGGCCGCCGCCGGAGTGATCGGCGTCATGAAAATGATCCTCGCCCTGCAGCACGAGACACTGCCGCAGACCCTGCATGCCGACGAACCCAGCCCCCATGTCGAGTGGGACGACAGCGGCCTTGTCCTGCTCCAGCAGGAGCGGCCCTGGCAGAAGAGCGAGCGTGTTCGCCGGGCAGGTGTGTCGTCGTTCGGGCTGAGTGGGACGAATGCGCATGTGGTGCTGGAGGAGGCCCCGCCGGTGGCGGAGGCGCCTGCGGAGGATCGGAGTGACCGGCTGCCTGTGGTGCCGGTGGTGGTGTCGGGCCGGGATCAGGGTGCGTTGCGGGACAACGCGGCTCGCCTCGCCGACTGGCTGGAGTCCCGTGGCGGCGCGGAGCCGGATCTCGCCGATGTGGCGTTCTCCGCTGCGCGACGGACCCGTTTCGAACGCCG
>NZ_JBIAPL010000022.1:0-4842 GCF_042888225.1 Streptomyces sp. NPDC003023 | reverse complement strand
CGGCCAGGACATCGACTGGACCCCCCTGTTCGAGGGAACCGGCGCCACCCACACCGACCTGCCCACCTACGCCTTCCAACGCGAACGCTTCTGGCAGCAGGTGTCCACCTCGGGCGGCGACGTGACGTCGGTGGGGTTGGAGGCGGCGGGGCATCCGTGGCTGGGAGCGGTGACCGCGCTCGCCGACGGTGAGGGCCATGTGTTCAGCGGCCGCATCTCGCTGCGCGCATTTCCGTGGCTGGCTGATCACGCGGTGTTCGGCACGGTGATCGTTCCCGGCACCGCGCTGCTGGAACTCGCCCTGTCTGCAGGGCATTTCGTGGGCGCGGCCCGGGTCGAGGAACTGACCCTTCTCGAAGCCCTGGTCCTGCCGGAACAGGGCGAACTGCGTCTCCAGGTCACCGTGGACGCGGCTGATGCCGAGGGCCATCGCCCGGTAACCGTCTACAGCAGCGCCGCGGCTGCGGATGCACCCTGGGTACGTCACGCCGAAGGGACCCTGACCGGGCCGATACCCATCTCGAGCACCCCCTCGGACGAGTTCGAGGCGTTGGCGCAGTGGCCGGTGCCCGGTGCGCAGCGGATGGATCTGGACGGTTTCTACGAGCGGTTCGCCGAGCAGGGCATTGCCTACGGCCCGGCCTTCCGGGGCCTGAGCGAACTGTGGCGTGACGGCGACACCGCCTACGGTCTGGTCCGCCTGCCCGAAGACGCCTCGACCGATGGGTATGGCATCCATCCGGCGCTCCTCGACACGGCGTTGCATGTGCTCAAGGGGTCGGCGGCTGCGCGGGAGCGGTTGGAGGGTGCGCTGCTGCCGGTGGAGTGGGCGCAGGTGGAACTGTCGGCGGTCGGCGGCAGCGAGTTGCGTGTCCGCGCGGACCTCGATCCCTCCGGGACGTCTCTGCGGCTGTGGGCCGCCGATGCGGCCGGCAGGCCGGTCGTGTCCGGTCGTCTGGACCTGCGTGAGGTGACCGCCGAACAGATCCGTGCCTCGACATCCGTCGACCACCTGTACCGGGTGGAGTTCCAGCCGGTCCCGGCCGGTTCGCCGCCGGCGCGTGACGCAGACCGGCTGGTCGTGGATGCCCGGGGCTGGTCGGGTTCGGTGACGGAGGTCGCCGGACGGGGCCTGACCGAACTGCAGCAAGCCCTGTCCGGCGACACAGCCGAGATCGTGCTGGTGACCTGTGGTGCGGTCGGCGAGGACGCCACGAACGTGGGCCAGGCGTCGTTGTGGGGTCTGGTGCGTTCGGCGCGCAGTGAGCACCCGGAGCGGGTGATCCGCCTGATCGACACCGACACCGATGACCTGACAGCGGCCCTGCACATCGCGGACGAGCCCGAACTGGTCGTGCGCGACGGTCAGGTGCTGGCCGCCCGCCTGGTCCGGGCATCCGCTGATGTCGACACACAGGCCCGTGCTCTCGATCCTGCCGGGACGGTACTCATCACGGGCGGTACGGGGGAGTTGGGCCAGGCCCTGGCCCGCCACCTGGTCCACGAGCACGGCGTGCGGCGTCTGGTCCTGACGTCCCGCCGGGGCGCCGACGCTCCCGGCGTGTCCGACCTGGTGGGGGAGTTGACCGCAGCGGGTGCCGACCGGGTCGAGGCCGTCGCGTGCGACGTGGCCGACCGTGCCCAGGTCCGCAACCTGCTCACCAGCGCGGACACCGCTCACCCATGGACGGGCGTGTTCCACCTCGCCGCCGTCCTCGACGACGGACTGCTCACCGACCAGGACCCCGACCGTCTCACCGGTGTCCTCGCCCCCAAGACCGAGAGCGCACTCCACCTGCACGACCTCACCCGTGAACTGGACTGCGATCTGGCGGCGTTCGTCCTCTACTCCTCGACCTCCGGTGTCCTCGGCAGCACCGGCCAGAGCACCTACGCCGCCGCGAACACGGCCCTCGACACGCTCGCCACCCACCGCCGCAGCCAGGGGCTTGCCGCCACCAGCCTGTCCTGGGGCCTGTGGCAGCAGTCCGGAACCGGCATGACCGCCCACCTCGGCCAGGCCGAACTCGCCAGGCTCGCACGGCGAGGCATCGGCGCTCTCACACAGCGGCAGGCGCTGGCCGCGCTGGATGCCGCCCTGCTCCAGCCGCACGCCCACCTTGTTCCGGTCAAGCTCGAGACGGCACGGGTCGAGGACCCGCCCGCCCTGCTGCGCGCACTCGTGCGCAGGAAGCGCACCCGCCCCACCGCTGGTGCCACCAGCCCCGGCAGCCAGGCGACGGCGTTGCGTGACCTGCTGGTGGCGCTTCCGGAGCCGGAACGGCTTCCGCATCTGGTCCACCTCGTACAGCGTGAAGCAGCGATCGTGCTCGGCCTCGCCGATGCCGATGGCCTCAAGCCGCAGCAGCTCTTCTCCGAGCAGGGCCTGGACTCGCTGATGGCGGTCGAACTGCGCCGCCGGCTGTCCGCGGCGACCGAGGTCGCCCTGCCCGCCACCCTCGCCTTCGACTACCCCACCCCCGTCGCCGTCGCCGGCCTCCTCCTCGACCGTCTCGACCTGGCCACCGTGACCGCGGCGGCGACTCGCCCGTCGGCAACCCCCGCGCTCGGGCACGGCACGGCCGACGACCCGATCGCCGTCGTGTCGATGGCCTGCCGCCTGCCGGGCGGCATCGACACCCCCGAAGGCTTCTGGGAGCTCCTCTCCTCGGGCGGTGACGCCATCGGCGGGACACCGTCTCGCTGGGAGAACCTGGATCTGTACGACCCGGACCCGGAAGCGGTCGGCAAGAGCTACACCCGAGAGGGCGGGTTCCTCGACGGTGTCGAGGACTTCGACGCCGCGTTCTTCGGCATCAGCCCCCGCGAGGCCCAGTCCATGGACCCGCAGCAGCGCCTGGTCCTGGAAACCTCCTGGGAGGCGCTGGAGCGGGCCGGGATCCGGCCCGGCACTCTCACCGGCAGCCGCACCGGCGTCTACCTCGGTGCGATGAGCTCGGACTACGACCGCCAGGGCCAGGGCCTCGACGCCCTCGACGGCTACCTCGGAACGGGCAATGCCGGAAGCATCGTCTCCGGCCGGATCTCCTACGCGCTGGGCCTGCAGGGCCCGGCCGTCACCATCGACACCGCCTGCTCCTCCTCCCTCGTCGCCCTGCACCTGGCGGCGGGCGCCCTGCGGCAGGGTGAGTGCGATCTGGCCCTCGTCGGCGGTGTCACCGTGATGTCGACCCCGACGTCTTACGTCGAGTTCAGCCGACTCAAGACGACCTCCCCCGACGGACGCTGCAAGAGCTTCGCGGCCCAGGCCGACGGCGCAGGATGGTCCGAAGGTGTCGGCATGCTCGTCCTCAAACGCCTGTCGGCGGCCGAGCGGGACGGCGACCGCGTCCTGGCTCTGCTCCGTGGCTCGGCTGTCAACCAGGACGGCCGCAGCCAGGGCCTGACCGCCCCGAACGGACCCTCCCAGCAGCGCGTCATCCGCGATGCCCTCGCGGCCGCCCGCCTCGCCCCCGCCGACATCGACGCGATTGAGGCACACGGCACCGGCACCTCTCTCGGCGACCCGATCGAGGCCGGCGCACTCGCCGAAGTCTTCGGTGAACACCGGGTGTTCCTCGGATCGGCCAAGTCGAACCTCGGCCACACCCAGGCCGCCGCCGGGGTCGTCGGCGTCATGAAGATGATCCTCGCCCTGCAGCACGAGACACTGCCCCGGACCCTGCACGCCGACGAACCCAGCCCCCACATCGACTGGGACAGCAGCGGCCTGACCCTCCTCCAACACGATCAGCCCTGGCACAAGAGCGAGCGAACCCGCCGCGCCGGCATCTCCTCCTTCGGCCTGAGCGGCACCAACGCCCACGTCCTCATCGAGGAAGCCCCGGCGCCCGCCGCCGAACCGTCGCCCCCGACCGACGCCGGCCCCGGTGCGCCCCTGCCGGTGGTGCTGTCCGGCACGAGCCGGGCAGCACTGGGTGAGCAGGCCGGACGCTGGGCCGACTGGCTGATCGCCCACCCCGACACGCCGCTGCGGGATATCGCCGCCACCGCCGCCCGACACCGCACCCACCTCGGCGAACGTGCCGGTCTCATGGCCACGACAACCGCACACGCGGCCGAACTGCTGCGCGCGCTTGCCGAGGAGCGCACTCACCCCGACCTCCTCACCGGCACACAGCAGGAGCACGGAAGGACCGTGTTCGTCTTTCCCGGTCAGGGCAGTGAGTGGGCGGGGATGGGGCGGGCGCTGCTGGAGCAGTCGCCGGTGTTCGCGGAGACGGTGCGTGAGTGTGATCGGGCACTGGCTCCGTATCTGCGCTGTTCGGTGGAGGAGTTGTTGCGGGAGGGTTCGCCCGAGGGCTGGTCGCGGCTGGATGTGCTGCAGCCGGTGATGTTCGCGGTGTATGTGGGTTTGGCGGCGGTGTGGCGGTCGCTGGGTGTGGAGCCGTCCGCGGTGGTGGGTCATTCGCAGGGTGAGGTGGCGGCTGCGGTGGTGGCCGGTGTGCTGTCCGTCGAGGACGGTGCGCGGGTGATCGGTGTGCGCAGCGCCGCCTTGCAGACGGTGGCGGGTGTGGGCCGGATGGCGGTGGTGGAACTGCCCCTGGACCAGGTGGAGCAATGGATCGCCCCCTTCGGGGATGCCGTGTCGGTCGCGGCGGTCAACACGCCCCGGTCGGTGTCGGTGTCGGGTGACGCCGACGCGGTGGAGAACCTCTTGTTCCGACTGGACGACGCGGATGTGTCGTGCGGGTGGCTGGAGGCGCCGGTCGCCTCCCACAGTCATCACATGGACGGCCTGCTGCCCGACCTGGAGGTCGAGCTCGCATCCATCGCACCGCGTGCGGGACAGGTGCCGTTCTACTCGACGGTGACCGGCGC
>NZ_JBIAPL010000021.1:0-13351 GCF_042888225.1 Streptomyces sp. NPDC003023 | reverse complement strand
GTGGTGCTGGACCGGTTGCCGTTGACGGTGAACGGCAAGCTCGACCGCCGTGCCCTGCCCGTACCGGAGTACGGGGCGTCGGGCACGGGCCGGGCGCCGGGCAGTGCGCAGGAGCAGATCCTGTGCGACCTGTTCACCCAGGTCCTTGGCACTCCCGTGACCGGCGTCGACGACAGCTTCTTCGACCTCGGCGGCGACAGCATCATCTCCATCCAGCTCGTCGCCCGCGCCCGTAAGGCCGGACTGGTGATCACCGCCCGGGACGTCTTCGAGCGCAAGACCGTCGCCGCGCTCGCCGCGGTGGCCGCCACCGCGAGCGGCACGGAGGCCGAGCACCCGGACGCCGGGACCGGCCCGGTCGCCCTGACCCCGATCGTCCAGTGGCTGGCCGAACTCGGCGGCCCCGTCGACCGGTTCAACCAGTCCGTGCTGCTGGAGACCCCGGCGGGCCTCACGGAGGCCACCGTCGTCGGCGCACTGCAGGCCCTGCTGGACCGGCACGACGCGCTGCGTCTGCGCCTGGCGGGCGACGCCGGGGCCTGGCAGCTCGAGGTCCGGGAGCGCGGCGCCGTCGCCGCGGCGGACCTCACACGCAGGGTCGACGCCGCCGGGCTCACCGGGGACGCGCTCCGCGAGACGATCGCCGTGCACGCCGAGACCGCACAGGCCGCGCTGGCCCCGCGGGCCGGCACGGTGCTGCGTGCGGTGTGGTTCGACGCCGGGGAGCAGCAGCCCGGCCGACTGCTGCTGGTGGCACATCACCTGGTGGTCGACGGAGTGTCCTGGCGGATCGTCATCGACGATCTGGCCTCCGCGGCCGACGCCCTCACCGAGGGTCGGCCCGCCGAACTGCAGCCCGTGCACACCTCGCTGCGGACGTGGGCCGATCGGCTCACCGCCACCGCGGAGGCCCGCGCGGACGAACTGCCCTTCTGGCAGGACGTGCTGGGCGCCGCGGGCGCTCAGGTCGGTGACCGCTCGGCCGACCCGGTGAAGGACACCATGGGCAGCACCCGCACCCTCACCCTGGTGCTGCCCGCTCAGGACACCGCGCCGCTGATCGACACCGTGCCGGCCGTCTTCCACGCACGCACCGACGAGGTGCTGCTCGCGGGCCTCGCCACGGCCGCCGCCGGCTGGCGCGGCGGTGCGGCCACCTCCGGGTCCTCCCTCGTCCTCGACGTGGAGGGGCACGGCCGTACGGACGTGCTGCCGGGTGCCGACGTGTCCAGGACCGTCGGCTGGTTCACCAGCCTCCACCCCGTCCGGCTGACCACCGGCAGCGGCGAGGAGCGTCCCGGCGCGGTCCTCAAGCGCGTGAAGGAGGAGTTGCGCGCCGTACCGGACAGCGGCATCGGATTCGGCCTCCTGCGCCACACCGATCCGCGCACGAGGGACGTGCTCGCATCCCTCGGCACTCCGCAGATCGGCTTCAACTACCTGGGCCGGCTCGGAAATCCGCAGGGCGGCGCGTGGAGCCCGGCCCCCGAGTCCGATGCGCTGATCGGCAGCGGGACCGCCGACGCCGACATGCCCGTCCCCCATCCGCTGGAGATCAGCGCGGTGGTGCGCGAGGCAGCCGGCGGCCCCGAACTGACCGTCACCTGGCTGTGGCCCGACGGACTGCTGGCCGAGGAGTCTGTACGGGACCTCGCCGACCGCTGGTTCACGGCACTGCGCGGCCTCGCGGCGGACGCGGCCGAGCCCGGCGCGGGCGGCTTCACCCCGTCCGACCTGCCGCTGACCGCGCTCTCCCAGGAGCAGATCGACCGGATCGAGAGCGCCTGTCCGGCTGTGACCGACATCCTCCCGGTCGCTCCGCTGCAGGAGGGCCTGCTGTTCCACGCCCTGTTCGACGACGAGGCGCCGGACGTCTACAGCGTCCAGTTCGCCTTCGACCTCGACGGCGCACTGGACGCGGGCGCCATGCGGGCGGCGGCACAGGCGCTGCTGGCACGACACGACAATCTGCGGGCAGCCTTCCACCACGAGGGCCTGGAACGGCCGGTGCAGGTGATACCGCGCGCCGTGACCCTGCCCTGGTCCGAGGTGGACCTGTCCGGACTCGCGGACGACGAGGAGCGGCGCAACGCGGCCGAGAAGGTGCTCGCCGACGAGCGGGCACGCCGCTACGACCTGGCCGACCCGCCGCTGATCCGGTTCACCCTGATCCGCATGGCGGCGGACCGGCACCGCCTGGTCGTCGGCAATCACCACATCCTGCTCGACGGCTGGTCGATGCCGCTGCTGGTGGGCGAGCTGTTCACGCTTTACGGCAACGGGGCCGAGGGCCGGGCACTGCCCGCGGTCACCCCCTACAAGGACTACCTGGCGTGGGTCGCCGGCCGGGACCGTGAGGAGTCGGAGTCCGCGTGGCGGCAGGCACTCGCGGGTGTGGAGGAGCCCACGCTGCTCGCCCCGGCGAAGACGCCCGGCGACGAGCTGCCCCGGGACAGGACGTCCGGTGACGAGACGTCCGGTGACGAGACGCCGGGCGCGGTGCCGCGAAGCCACTCGTTCGACCTGGGCGACGAGCTCACGGTCCGGCTCGAGGCGCTGGCCCGCGAGGCCGGGCTGACCCTCAACACGATGGTGCAGAGCGTGTGGGGCCTGCTCATCGGCCGGCTCACCGGCCGTGACGACGTGGTCTTCGGGGCCACCGTCTCCGGCCGTCCGCCGGAGGTGCCCGGCATCGAGTCCATGGTCGGCCTGTTCATCAACACGGTCCCCGTGCGGGTGCGACTCGACCCGCGGGAGTCCGTCACCGAACTGTTCCGCCGGATCCAGCGGCAGCAGACGGAGCTGATGTCCCACCAGCACGTCGGCCTGTCCCGCATCCAGTCGCTCACCGGAGTCGGCGACCTGTTCGACACCCTCACCGTGTACGAGTCCTACCCCGTGGACCCCGCGGCGCTCGACCTGCCCGGCGGACTCACCGTCTCCGGTGTCGGCGGCACGGACGCCACGCACTACCCGCTCACCCTCGCGGCGCTGCCCGGACCGAGTCTGGGGCTGCGGCTGGAGTACGCCCCCGACCGGTTCGGGCAGGCGGACACCGAGGCGCTCGCGGCACGTCTGAGGGCTCTCTTCGAGACTGTCGCCGCGCAGCCCGAGCGGCTCGTGGGACAGCTGGACGTACTGACCGACGACGAGCGCGGGGCGGTCGTCGGCCGGCCCGTACGTCACGAGGTGCCCCCGACCCTCGTGCACGAACTGCTCGAGCAGCGGGCGGCCGCCACCCCGGACGCCTGCGCGGTGGTCTTCCAGGGCGTCCGCACCACGTACGCCGAACTCGACACGCGGGCCAACCGGCTCGCCCGGCTGTTCATCGCCCGAGGCATCGGCCCGGAGCGGATCGTGGCCCTCGCGCTGCCCCGCTCCACCGAGGTGCTGGTGGCCATGTTCGCGGCTCTCAAGGCCGGGGCCGCGTTCCTGACCGTCGACCCCGGCCACCCGGCGGACCGTATCGAGTACATGCTGCGGGACGCCGCCCCGGCACTGCTGGTCACCGACCGCGAGGTGCTGCGCCAGTGGGCCGAGGGCGAGCCGGTGGACACCGCCGGCGTGGAACTGCTGGTCCTCGACGACCCGGCGGTGACCGAGGAGCCGGCCGGCGTGCGGGCGACCGCCCCGGCCGACGGCGAGCGCACCGCGCCGCTCACCCCGGCGGCACCCGCGTACGTCATCTACACCTCCGGATCGACCGGCAGGCCCAAGGGCGTCGTCGTCCAGCACCGGAACCTGGTCAACCTGTTCCACGGCCACAAGGAGACCCTGTTCGATCCGCACACGGCGGACGTCGGAGCCGACCGCCTGCGCGTCGCGCTCACCGCGGTGTTCTCCTTCGACACCGCGTGGGACGGCGTTCTGTGGATGCTCGACGGGCACGAGCTGCACCTCGTCGACGACGACACCCGGCGCGACCCGGAGGCGCTCGCCGCCTACGTCGACCGCGCCCGGATCCAGTTCCTCGACCTGACGCCGTCCTTCGCGCGGCAGTTGCTGAGCGCGGGGATGCTCGCTCCGGGACGGCACCACCCCGCGGTGCTGATGCTCGGCGGCGAGGCCCTCGGCCAGGCGCTCTGGGACGAGCTGCGGGCCGCGCCGGACACCGTCTCCTACAACTTCTACGGGCCCACAGAGGCCACCATCGACACCCTGTACGCCCCGCTCACCAGCAGCGAACGCCCCCTGGTCGGCCGCCCGGTGCGCAACACCTCGGCGTACGTCCTGGACGCACACCTGCGGCCGGTGCCGAACGGTGTCACCGGTGAGCTGTACCTCGCCGGCGACCAGCTCGCCCGCGGCTATCTGCACCGACCCGGCCTCACGGCGGAGCGCTTCCCCGCGGACCCGTTCGGCGCTCCCGGCTCCCGGATGTACCGAACCGGTGACCTCGTCCGCCGCACCGACGGCGACCTCCTGGAGTACGTGGGCCGGGTCGACGACCAGGTGAAGGTCCGCGGCTTCCGGATCGAACTCGGCGAGATCGAGTCGGCCCTGGCCGCCCACCCGCGGGTGGCGACCGCCGCCGTCGTCGTCCGCGAGGACACCCCCGGTGTCCGGCGACTGGTCGGCTACGTGGTCGCGGCCGAGGGACAGGACGCCCCCGACCCGTCCGAGCTGCGGACCTTCACCGGCCGCAGCCTGCCGGAGTACATGGTGCCCGCGGCGGTCGTACCGCTGCCGGAACTGCCGCTCACCCCGAACGGCAAGCTGGACCGGCGGGCACTGCCCGCGCCCGACTTCACCACCGGAACGGACGGCAGGCAGGCCGCCGACCCGGTCGAGCAGACGCTGTGCGACCTGTTCGCCGAGGTGCTGGGGCTGCCCCGGGTCGGCGTCGACGACAGCTTCTTCGACCTGGGCGGCGACAGCATCGTCTCCATCCAGCTGGTCGCCAAGGCGCGCGCCGCCGGACTCGTCCTCACCCCGAAGGACGTCTTCCAGTGCAAGACGGTCGCCGCGCTGGCGGTCGTCACGCGCAGCGCGGAACCGGCCGAGCCGGAGGATCCGGACGCCGGGATCGGCGAGCTGCCGCGCACCCCGATCATCGGCTGGCTCGAGGAACACGGCGGCCCCGTCGACGGGTTCGTGCAGTCGATGCTGGTCCAGGTGCCCGCCGAACTGGGCGAGGAACTCCTCGTCGAAGCGGTGCAGTCGCTGCTCGACCACCACGACGCGCTCCGTATGAGACTGGACCGCGGCACGGCGGGCGACCCGTGGCGGCTCGAGATCGGGCCCCGCGGCTGCGTGCCGGCCGCCGAGGTGGTCCACCGGACCGACATCGCCGGTCTGGACGAGGAGAAGCTGGCCGGCACGATCGCCACCGAGGCGGAGGCCGCCTGGCGCCGTGTCGACCCGGCGGCGGGGCGGATGCTGCAGGCGGTCTGGTTCGACGCCGGTGAGCAGGACGCGGGACGCCTGCTGCTGACGATCCACCACCTCGTCGTGGACGGTGTGTCCTGGCGGATCCTGCTCCCCGACCTGGTGGAGGCCTGGCAGGCCCTCGCCGACGGCCGGCGCCCCGCGCCCGCACCGACCGGCACCTCGCTGCGGCGGTGGGCCGAGCAGCTCGTCGAAGCGGCGCAGGCTCCGGGCCGTGAGGACGAGTTCGAACTCTGGGACCGCACCGGGGCGGCCGAGGAGCCCGTACTGGGCAACCGTCTCCTCGACCCGTCCACCGACACCGCCGCACGGGCACGGTCGGTGACCCTGTCGCTGCCCGCGGCGGAGACCGAACCGCTGCTGACGAGCGTGCCTGCCGCCTTCCACGGCGGCGTCAACGACGTGCTGCTCACCGCGCTCGCCGTCGCCGTCGTCCACTGGCGGCGCGGACGGGGGCTCGGCGACGAGGGGCCGGTCCTGGTCGACCTGGAGGGCCACGGCCGCGAGGACGTCGTCGAAGGCGCCGATCTCTCCCGCACGGTCGGCTGGTTCACCACCGTCCATCCCGTACTCCTCGACCCGGGGCAGCTCGACTGGGACGAGATCTGGGCGGGCGGCCCGGCGCTCGGCCGGGTGCTGAAGCGGATCAAGGAACAGCTGCGGGAGGTGCCCGACAACGGCATCGGCTACGGCCTGCTCCGGTACCTCAACCCGGAGACGGCCCCGGTGCTCGCCGCCCACCCGGAACCGCAGATCGGCTTCAACTACCTCGGCCGGACGGGCATGTCCGCCGGCCCCGCCGGGGACTGGGCGACCGCGCCGGAGACGGCGTCGCTCACCGGGGCAGCGGCCGGCGACCCCGACGTACGGCTGGCGCACGCCCTCGAGGTGAACGCCGTCGCCGACGACGGACCGGGCGGCCCCGAACTCAAGGCCACCTGGACCTGGCCGGACGGCCTGCTCGCGGAGCGGGACGTGAACGACCTGGCGGAGACCTGGTTCCGGGCCCTGAGAGCCCTGGCCGCACACGCCGTCGCGCCCGAAGCCGGCGGCCACACGCCGTCGGACATGTCCCTGGTGTCGCTGTCCCAGGCGCAACTCGATCTTCTGGAAAGCAAGTGGAGGGTGTCGTAATGATCGGTACGGGGCTGGAGGACGTCCTCCCACTGTCGCCGTTGCAGGAAGGTCTGCTGTTCCACGCACTGCTCGACGAGCAGGAACTCGACCTGTACGCGGGCCAGCTGGCGTTCGACTTCGAGGGCGCGCTGGACGTGGACGCGCTGCGCGCCGCCGCCGACGCGCTGCTGGGCCGCCACGCGAACCTGCGGGCCGGCTTCGTCCACGAGGGCTTCGACAAGCCGGTGCAGATCATTCCGCGCCGTGTCGAACTGCCCTGGCACGAGGTCGACCTGTCGGACGGCGACGAGCCGGCCAGACAGGCCGCTCTGGACGAGGTGATGCGTGCCGACCGGGTCAAGGGATTCGACCTGTCCGCCCCGCCGCTGGTGCGCTTCACCCTGGTCCGTCTCGGCGGCGACCGCTTCCGCTTCATCCTGACCAACCACCACATCCTGCTCGACGGCTGGTCCATGGCCGTCCTGCTGCGCGAGCTGTTCACCCTCTACGTTCAGCGCGGCGACGCCACCGGCCTGCCCCGTGTCACCCCGTACCGCGACTACCTCGGCTGGATCGCCTCCCAGAACCGTGACGACGCCCTGAAGTCCTGGGCATCCGCGCTCGAAGGGGTCGAGGAGGCGACACTGCTCGCCCCCGACCGCCGCGGCGGCGCGGTGGAGGCACCGCACTACCACGGGCACGAACTCACCGAGCGGCTCACGTCCGCCGTCTCCGAGCTGGCCCGCAGCCACGAACTGACCGTGAACACCGTCGTACAGGGCGCGTGGGGCATCCTGCTCGGCCGGCTCACCGGCCGGGACGACGTGGTCTTCGGCGGCACCGTCTCCGGCCGTCCGCCGGAGATCCCCGGCATGGAGAACCTCGTCGGCCTGTTCATCAACACCCTGCCGGTCCGAGTCGGGCTCGACCCCGCCCGCTCCCTGATCGACCTGCTGCGCACGCTCCAGGCGCAGCAGGCGGAGCTGATGAACGCCCAGCACGTCGGACTCACCGACATCCAGGGCCTGGTGGGCGTCAAGGAGCTCTTCGACACCATCACCGTCTCCGAGAACTACCCGGTGGACGCCGAGGGCTTCTCCGAGCCGGTCGAGGGACTGCGCGTCGTCGGCGTGCACACCACCGACGACAACCACTATCCGCTCAGCCTCGCGGTGCTCCCCGGCACCCGGATGCATCTGCGGATGGGCTACCGGTCCGACCTGTTCGACCGGGCGGCCGTCGAGCGGATCGCGCTGCGCCTGCAGCGGATCCTCGAGGCGATCGTCGCCGACCCGGAGCTGCTCCTCGGACGCCTCGACATCCTCGACGACGACGAGCGCGCGCTGCTCGCCGCCGGGACGGCCCCCCGCGAACTGCCCGCCCGTACCGTGCCGTCGGTCTTCGAGGCCGTCGCCGCAAAGAACCCGGACGCCGACGCGCTCCTCTTCCGGGACGTCTGCCTCTCGTACGGACAGCTCAACGCCCGTGCCAACCGCCTCGCCAGGGAACTCGTGGCGCAGGGCATCGGCCCCGGCCGGTTCGTGGCACTCGCCCTCCCGCGCTCGCCCGACATGGTCACCGCGCAGCTCGCGGTGCTCAAGGCGGGCGGCGCCTATCTGCCGGTCGACCCCGACTACCCCGCCGACCGCATCAGCTACATCCTCGGCGATGCCGCCCCGGCGCTGCTGCTGACCAGCTCCGCCGTGACCCTGCCGGCGGAGGCCGCCGCCGGCGTCCCCGCCCTGCGCCTGGACGACCCGGAGTTCGCCGCGACCGTCGGGGCACACCCCGACGCCGACCTCACCGACGCCGACCGCACCGCGAGGACCGCGACGGCCGACGCGGCGTACGTGATCTACACGTCGGGTTCGACGGGCCGTCCCAAGGGTGTCGTGGTGACGCACTCGGGTGTGGCGTCGCTGGTCGCGACGCAGATCGAGCGGTTCGGGGTGGGTCCGGGCAGCCGGGTGCTGCAGTTCGCCTCCCCGAGTTTCGACGCGGCGTTCTGGGAGCTCGTCATGGGCCTGCTCACCGGCGCCGCGCTCGTCGTGGCACCGGCGCAGGACCTCGCCCCCGGCGAACCGCTCGCGGCCACCGTCACCGGTCACGGCGTCACCCACGCCACCATCCCGCCGGTCGCGCTGGCCGTCATGGCGTCGGACGACCTGCCCACCGTCACCACCCTGGTCGTCGCCGGCGAGGCGACCTCCGGCGAACTCGTCGAGCGCTGGTCGGCGGGGCGCCGGATGGTCAACGCCTACGGCCCGACCGAGTCCACCGTGTGCGCCACCATGTCCGGCGCGCTCGAAGGCGGCGGCCTGCCGCCCATCGGCACCCCCGTGACCAACACCCAGGTCCTGGTGCTCGACGGCGGTCTGCGTCCCGTCCCCGCCGGTGTGGCCGGCGAGCTGTACATCGCGGGCGCCGGTCTGGCCCGCGGCTACCTCGGCCGCCCCGGTCTGACCTCTGAACGGTTCGTCGCCAACCCCTACGGCGGCCCCGGGGAGCGGATGTACCGCTCCGGCGACGTGGTCCGCTGGACCGCGGACGGGGAGCTCGAGTTCCTCGGCCGCGCCGACGACCAGGTCAAGGTCCGCGGTTTCCGCATCGAACTCGGCGAGATCGAATCCGTACTCGCCAGGCACCCCGCGATCGGGCAGGTCGCCGTCGTCGTCCGCGAGGACCGTCCCGGCGACAAGCAGATCGTCGCCTACCCGGTGCCCGAACCCGGCCAGGAACTGCCCCGGCCGGCCGCGCTGCGCGCCCACGTCGGGGCCGATCTTCCCGACTACATGGTTCCCGCCGCGTTCGTCGCCATCGACGCCATCCCCGTCACCCCCAACGGAAAACTCGACCGCAAGGCCCTCCCGCTGCCCGACCTGGCGGCGCTCGCCGCCGGCCGTGCCCCGCGCACCCCCCAGGAGGAGATCCTCTGCGGCCTGTTCGCGGAGATCCTCGGCCTGCCCCGGGTCGGCATCGACGACAGCTTCTTCGACCTCGGCGGCCACTCCCTCCAGGCCACCCGCCTGGTGAGCCGCATCCGCTCCGTCTTCGACGCCGAACTGCCCCTGCGCAGCCTCTTCGAGACCGCCACGCCGGCCGGTCTCGCCCTGCTGCTGCGCGACACGGACAGTGCCCGCGGCGCGGTCCGCGCCGTCGAACGCCCCGATCGCGTCCCGCTCTCCTTCGCGCAGCGACGCCTGTGGTTCCTGGCCGGATTCGACGGGCCGAGCGCCGGATACAACATTCCGCTCGCCCTCCGGCTCACCGGTGCCCTCGACCGGCATGCTCTCGGCGCCGCGCTGGGCGACGTCGTCGCCCGGCACGAGAGCCTGCGGACCGTCTTCGCCGAGCAGGACGGCCGGCCGCACCAGGTGATCCTCGACGCCGGGGCGGCAACCCCGGTGCTCGACGTACGGCCCGCGACCGGGGCCGACCTCGACGAGCAGCTCGCCGCGGCCGCCGCGCACGGCTTCGACCTCGCCGGCGAGATCCCGCTGCGAGCCACCCTGTTCACCCTCGGCGACGACGAATACGTACTGCTCCTGCTGCTGCACCACATCGCGGGCGACGGCTGGTCGCTCGCCCCGCTCGCCAGGGACCTCTCCGTCGCCTACGCCGCCCGGCTCGACGGCGCGGCACCCGGCTGGGAGCCGCTGCCCGTCCAGTACGCCGACTACACCCTCTGGCAGCGCGAACTCCTCGGAGACGAAGGGGAGGACAGCAGCGAGGGCGCAGCCCAGCTCGACCACTGGCGCCGAAGCCTCGCCGGACTTCCGGAGGAGCTGACGCTGCCCACGGACCGGCCCCGGCCGGCCCGCGCGAGCTATCAGGGCGACATCGTCCCGTTCGCCGTCCCCCCGAAGCTGCACGCCAAACTCGCGCAGCTCTCACGGGACAGCAACACGAGCCTCTTCATGGTCCTCCAGGCGGGTCTCGCGGCCCTCCTCAACCGGCTCGGGGCGGGCACCGACATCCCGCTCGGCACGGCGGTCGCCGGCCGCACCGACGAATCCCTCGACCAGCTCGTCGGGTTCTTCGTCAACAACCTGGTACTGCGCACCGACACGGGCGGCGACCCCACCTTTCGTGAACTGCTCGCCCGCGTACGGGAGACGGACCTCGCCGCGTACGCCAACCAGGACACGTCCTTCGAGCGACTGGTGGAGGTGCTGAACCCCGGCCGCTCGCTCGCCCGGCACCCGCTGTTCCAGGTGATGCTCACCCTCCAGAACAACGAACGCGGCGAACTCGCCCTGCCGGGGCTGCGGGTGGGGCCGCACTCCGTGCAGACCCACTCCTCGCGCTTCGACCTCGCGCTCGAAATGGGCGAGAAGCGCGGCGGCGACGGCACGTACGACGGCATCGAAGGGGTCGTCGAGTACAGCACCGACCTCTTCGACCGGTCCACCGTCGAAAAGCTCACCAAGCGCTATCTGCGCCTCCTCGAATCCGTGGCCGCCGACGCCGACCGGACCATCGGCCGGATCGACGTGCTCGGCCCGGTCGAGCGCCACGAACTGGTGATGCGCAACAACGCCACCGACCACGAGGTGGCCCCGGCGACGCTGCACGCCCTCGTCGAGGAGCAGGCACGCCGCACCCCCGACGCGCGGGCGCTGCTCTTCGAGGGCCGCGGCCTCACCTACCGTCAACTCGACGAGCAGGCCGACCGGCTGGCGCACCGCCTCGTACAGGAGGGTGTCGGCCCGGAGCGCACCGTCGCGGTCGCCGTGCCCCGCTCGGTCGAACTGGTCGTCGCCCTGCTCGCCGTGCTCAAGGCGGGCGGCGCGTACCTCCCCGTCGACCCCGACTACCCGGCCGACCGCATCGGCTACATCCTCGAACACGCCGCCCCGGCACTGCTGCTCACCACTGCCGGCGTGGACGTGCCCGGCTCGAAGGACCTGCCGCGTCTCGTCCTCGACGACCCGGCCCTCATCGGTGAACTCGCGGCGCAGGGCGCCCGGCGGCCGGACGTCACCGTCTCCCCGGCGGCCCCCGCGTACGTCATCTACACCTCCGGCTCCACGGGCCGGCCCAAGGGCGTCGTCGTCCCGCACCGCGGCATCGTCAACCGGCTGCAGTGGATGCAGCACGAGTACGGACTGACCGCCGACGACCGGGTCATGCAGAAGACCCCCTCCGGATTCGACGTGTCCGTCTGGGAGTTCTTCTGGCCGCTGATCACCGGCGCCACCCTGGTCGTCGCCAGGCCGGAGGGCCACCGGGACCCGGCGTACCTCGCCCGACTGATCCGCGAGACCGGGATCACCACACTGCACTTCGTCCCCTCCATGCTGCAGGCGTTCCTCGCCGATCCGGCCGCCGCCGACTGCGGCGACTCGCTGCGCAGGGTCCTGTGCAGCGGCGAGGCGCTGCCCCTCGACGTGCAGACCCGCTTCTTCGAGGTCCTGGACGCCGAGCTGCACAACCTCTACGGCCCCACGGAGGCGTCCGTCGACGTCACCGCCTGGGCCTGCGAACCGGACAGCGGGCGGCGGACCGTGCCCATCGGCCGTCCCGTGTGGAACACCCGCGTGTACGTCCTGGACGAGATGCTCCGCCCGGTCGCGCACGGGGTGCAGGGAGAGCTCTACCTCGCGGGCGACCAGCTCGCCCGCGGCTACCTGGGCCGCCCCGACCTCACCGCCGATCGCTTCGTCGCCGCGCCGTTCGGCGAGCCGGGCGCGCGGATGTACCGCACCGGCGACCTGGTCCGCTGGGCGTCCGACAACACTCTCGAGTACCTGGGCCGGGCCGACCACCAGGTGAAGATGCGCGGCCTGCGCATCGAACTCGGTGAGATCGAGGCGGTGCTCGCCGCTCAGGACGGCGTCACCCAGGCCGTCGTGCTGCTCCGCGAGGATCAGCCGGGCGACCAGCGGCTCGTCGCGTACGTCGTCGTCGACGGCGACACCGCGTCCGACCGCGACGGCCTGCGCACCCGGGCGGCCGCCGTGCTGCCCGAGTACATGGTGCCGACGGCGTTCGTGATCCTCGACGAGCTGCCGCTCTCCCCGAACGGCAAGCTCGACCGCAAGGCGCTCCCGGCGCCCGACTACGCGGAGGCCGCCGCCGTCCGGGAGCCGCGCACCCCGCAGGAGGCGACGCTCTGCGCGCTGTTCGCTGAAGTCCTCGGCGTGCCGGCCGTGGGCCCCGACGACAACTTCTTCGCCCTCGGCGGCCACTCGCTGCTCGGCACCCGTCTGATCAGCCGTATCCGCACCGAGTTCGGTGTGGAGATGCCGGTCCGGGTGATCTTCGAAGCCCCCACGCCCGCGGGCATCGCGACGCTGCTCCACGACGCGGCCGACGCCCGGCCGCCGCTGGTTCCCATGCCGAGGCCCGAGCAACTGCCCGTCTCCTACGCACAGCAGCGGCTCTGGTTCCTCGGCAGGCTCGACGGCGACAGCGCCGCCTACAACCTGCCGCTCGCGCTGCGCATCAGCGGTGGCCTGGACACGGCCGCACTGCGTGCCGCGCTCGGCGACGTCGTCGCCCGGCACGAGAGCCTGCGCACCGTGTTCCAGGAGATCGCCGGCAGCCCCGTGCAGGTCGTGCTGGACGCGGACGACACGCGGCCGGCGATGCCGATCGCCGAGACCACGGAGGACGCCCTGCCGGCCGCCCTGGCGCGCGCGGCCGGCACCGGGTTCGACCTGGCCCGCGACATCCCGCTGAACGCCACCCTGTTCCGGACCGGAGCGACGGAGCACGTTCTGCTGCTGGTCGTCCACCACATCGCCGCGGACGGGGCGTCGCTGGCGCCGCTGGCGCGTGATCTGTCACAGGCCTATGCGGCGCGGTGTGAGGGCGGTGCGCCCGAGTGGGCGCCGCTGCCGGT
>NZ_JBIAPL010000020.1:0-24227 GCF_042888225.1 Streptomyces sp. NPDC003023 | reverse complement strand
GGTGGGCCTGGACGGCTTCTACGAGCGTCTGGACACCATCGGCATCGAATACGGGCCCGCGTTCCGGGGCCTGAGTGAACTGTGGCGTGACGGCGACACCGCCTACGGTCTGGTTCATCTTCCCGAAGATGTCTCCACCGACGGTTACGGAATCCACCCCGCACTCCTCGACACCGCCCTGCACACCCTGTTCGCCGTACCGGACGGCAACGGCACCGGAGACGACATCGCCCTGCCGTTCCAATGGACCGGGGTCGACCTACTCGCCGGCGCGGGCAGCCTGCTCCACGTCCGGGCCGAGCTCGACAAGAAGCGCACCGCCGCCCGGATCTGGGTGGCCGACGAGAACGGCAGCCCCGTCGCCCGGATCGAGGGCCTCCAGGTGCGGCAGGCCACGTCGGAGCAGATCCGCGCCGCCGCTTCGGTGTCCGTGGACCACCTGTATCGGCTGGAGTTCCGGCCGGTCACGGCCGGTTCGCCGGCACGTGACGCAGACCGGCTGGTGATCGACGCACGCGGCTGGTCGGGTTCGGTGACGGAGGTCGCCGGACGTGGCCTGACCGAACTGCAGCAAGCCCTGTCCGGCGACACAGCCGAGATCGTGCTGGTGACCTGTGGTGCGGTCGGCGAGGACGCCACCAGTGTGGCGCAGGCATCGCTGTGGGGTCTGGTGCGTTCGGCACGCAGTGAACACCCCGAGCGGATGATCCGCCTGATCGACACCGACACCGATGACCTGACAGCGGCCCTGCACATCGCGGACGAGCCCGAACTGATCGTGCGCGACGGCCAGGTGCTGGCCGCCCGCCTGGTCCGGGCATCCGCTGACGCCGACACACAGGCCCGTGCCCTCGATCCTGCCGGGACGGTACTCATCACCGGCGGAACGGGAGAGTTGGGCCAGGCCCTGGCCCGCCACCTGGTCCACGAGCACGGCGTGCGGCGTCTGGTCCTGACGTCCCGCCGCGGTGCCGACGCTCCCGGTGTGTCCGACCTGGTGGGGGAGTTGACCGCAGCGGGTGCCGACCGGGTCGAGGCCGTCGCGTGTGATGTGGCCGACCGTGCCCAGGTCCGCAACCTGCTCACCAGCACGGACCCGGCCCACCCGTGGACCGGCGTGTTCCACCTCGCCGCCGTCCTCGACGACGGACTCCTCGCCGACCAGAACCCCGACCGTCTCACCGGTGTCCTCGCCCCCAAGACCGAGAGCGCACTCCACCTGCACCACCTGAGCCGTGAACTGGACTGCGACCTCGCCGCGTTCGTCCTCTACTCCTCCGCCTCCGGCGTCCTCGGCAGCCCCGGCCAGAGCACCTACGCCGCCGCGAACACGGCCCTGGACACGCTCGCCACCCACCGCCGCAGCCAGGGGCTTGCCGCCACCAGCCTGTCGTGGGGTTTGTGGCAGCAGGCCGGGATCGGGTTGACCGCGGCGTTGGGGCAGGCGGACGTGGCCCGGATGCGGCGTCAGGGTTTCGGGGCTCTGACCCAGCAGCAGGCGCTCGCCGCACTGGACGCGGCTCTGCTCCAGCCGCACGCCCACCTCGTCCCGATCAAGCTCGAAACCGCATCGCTGCGCCGCGCCCTGGACGACGGCGAGCAACTCCCGCCCGTCTTCCGTGCCCTGGTCCCCGCCCGCCCGCGCGGCACACGCCGTGCCCCCGGCACCGGTTCCGGCCTGCGCGAGCGGTTCGACGCCCTGCCGCAGGCCGAGCGCCGCGCCGCGGTCACCGAGATGGTGCGCCGCGACGTCGCGGTCGTCCTCGGCATCACGGACCCGCAGGAACTCGGCGACGACCAGCCCCTCAAGGACCTCGGCCTCGACTCGCTGATGGCCGTCGAACTGCGCCGCCGCCTGTCCGCACAGGTGCGCGCCACCCTGCCCGCGGACCTCGCGTTCGCCCACCCCACCCCCGGCGCCCTGGCCGAGTACCTCCTCGCCCACGTCTTCGGCACCGCACCCGGAACCGACAACCCCGACACCACCACCACCAGCGGCGCGGCGCCGCTGCCGCTGGAGCGAGCCGAACAGCGGGACGTGCACCCGGCGACCGAGGGCCAGAGCCGCCTGTGGTTCCTGGAGCAGATGAACCCGGGCACCGCCCGCTACAACGTGGCCCTGCGGATACGGCCCGCCCGTCCGCTGGACCGCGACGCGTTCACCCGGGCCCTGGCATGGACGGCCGGGCGGCACGAGGCGCTGCGCACCGGACTGGGCTCCCTCGAGGGCCGTCTCGTCCAGACCGTCCACACCGACGTCACTGTCCCGTTCACGTACGAGGACCTGTCCGGCCTCGGACAGGACGCGGTGGACGAGACGATCCGGCAGGAGGAGCTGCAGCCCTTCGACCTCGCCGGGCCGTCCCTGCTGCGCTGCCGCCTGCTCGACACCGAGGCCGACGGCCAGATCCTGTGCCTGACCTTCCACCACTCGGTCACCGACGGCTGGTCCCTGACGGTCTTCCTGCGTGAACTGTACGACGCCTACCAGGCGTTCACGGCCCACAGCGAGCCGCAGGCGGCCGAGCCCGCGTATCACGTCGGCGACTACGCCCGCTGGGAGCAGCGCAGCCTGGCCGAGGGCCGGTTCGAGGAGGCGCTGCGGTTCTTCACCGCCGAACTGGAAGGCTCGCAGGCCCTGGAGCTGCCGCCCGGCCCGCAGGACGCGGCGGAAGGCGCCGAAGGCGGCGACGCGGTCTACTTCACCGTGCCCGCGGAGCTGCGCGAGCAGCTGGAGGCCCTCGCCCTTGAGGCGTCCGTCACCCCGTACACCGTCTTCGCCGGCGCGTTCGCCGTGATGCTGGCCCGCTACGCCGACCAGGACGATTTCACCCTGGGCACCGTCTGGGCCAACCGGCAGCTGCCGGGCACCTCGGACGTGCTGGGCTTCTTCACCAACACGCTGCCCCTGCGCTGCGATCTGAGCGGCGATCCGATTTTCACGGATCTGCTGGCCGCGCTGCAGCCGCGGATCCTGGGGCTGATCGAGCACCAGAGCGTGCCGCTCACCGAGGTGATGAAGGCCGCCGGCACGCCCCGCACCGGTGACGACAACCCGCTGATCCGCGCCGTGTTCAACTACCTGGGCGCCGACTTCCCCGCCCTGGGCAGCGGCGAGGACGCCTGGCTCCTGCCGACCAGCGGCAAGGGCGCGGGCAACGTCCGCGGCGCTTCCAAGTTCGCCCTCGGCATGAACCTCGCGCCCAGCGGCGACGGGCTGTGGGGCGAGCTGGAGTACCTCTCCCACACCTTGGACCGGCCGTCCGCCGAGCGGATGGTGCGCAACTTCCGCACCCTGCTCGAGTCGCTGGCCGCGCAGCCGCGGCGCCGCCTGAGCGAGCTGGATCTGCTGGAGGCGGCCGAGCTGGCCTGGCTTCAGAAGCGCGGCGGCCGCCCCACGGCCACGGCGGACGACGACGCGACGACGGCTCTGGACCTGGTGCTGGCCCAGGCGCGCCGCACACCGGACGCGATCGCCCTGGTCTGCGACGGCCGGGAGACGACCTACCGTCAGATGGTCGCGCGGGCCGGGACACTGGCCGAACAGCTCACCGAGGCCGGCGTGACGGCCGAGGTCCCCGTCGGAGTGCACCTGCCCCGCTCCGCGGACCTGGTCGTCTCGGTGCTGGCCATCTGGATGGCGGGCGGCGCCTATCTGCCGGTCGACCCCAACTACCCGCAGGCACGGGTCGACTACGTCATCCAGGACAGCGGACTGGAGGTGCTCGTCTCCGACCGGCCCGTGGACACCACGGCCCGCGTACTGCTCATCGGCGACATCCCCGACGCCCCCCTGGACGCCCCATGGCCCTCGCCGGCCGCCCGCCCCGCGCTCGGCGACCTGGGATACGTCATCTACACCTCCGGCTCCACCGGCACCCCCAAGGGCGTCCTGATCGAGCACGGACAGTTCGTCAACTTCTGCCGCAGCGTCGACGACCGGATCGGCGGCGGCCCCGAAGACACCTGGCTGGCCGTCACCAGCCCCTCGTTCGACATCTCCACCGTCGAACTGATCTGGACCCTCACCCGCGGCTACCGCGTGGTCATCGCCCAGGGCAGCGTCGGCGAATGGCCCGGCTACCGCACCTTCGCCCCCACCCACCTGCAATGCACCCCGTCGCTGGCCAGGATGCTGCTGGCCGACGCCGACGGCCGGGCCCTCCTCGGCGGCCTGGACCGCATGATCGTCGGCGGTGAGGCGCTGGACCGGACGCTCGCGAAGAAACTGCTGCGCACCGTACGCGGCTCGGTGACCAACATCTACGGCCCCTCCGAATGCACCGTCTGGTCCACCACCTGGAACGTCGAACCGGGCGAGGTCTCCCTCGGCGACGCCGTCCTGGGCACCGGCCTGTACGTCCTCGACAGCCACGGCGCACGGATGCCCCGCGGCAGCCGCGGCGAACTGTGGATCGGCGGGCGGGCCGTGACCCGCGGATACCTCGGCAGGCCGGAACTGACCGCCGAACGCTATCTGCCGGACCCGTTCTGCCCCGGCGCCCGCATGTACCGCACCGGCGATCTGGTGCGCTACCGCGAGGACGGCAGCCTGGAGTACTGCGGCCGCATCGACTCCCAGATCAAGCTGTACGGACACCGCATCGAACTCGGCGAGATCGAGGCCGTCGCGGGCGAACACGACTGCGTCGTCGAATGCGCCGCCGTCGTACGCCAGGACACCGAGAACGACCCCCGCCTGTTCCTGTACTGGACGGGCCGGCCCACGGACGAGGACCTCATACGCGCCTGCATCGCCGAACGGCTCCCCGCCTACATGGTGCCCTCCCGGCTGATACGCCTGGACGAACTGCCGCACACCCCCAACAAGAAGGTCGACCGCGGCGCGCTGATCCGGATGCCCGCACCGCGGGCCGACAGCACGGCACCGGCCCCCTCCGGCACCACCGCACCCGCCGCACCTGCCGCCGCGGGCGACAGCGTCGAGCAACTGGTGCGCCGCGCCTGGGCCCAGGCGCTGGACCGTCCGCAGATCGAAACCGACCGCGGCTTCTTCGAGCTGGGCGGCAACTCGATGAACGCCCTGCACGCCCACAAGACGATCTGCGAAGGACTCGGCCGCGAGTTCCCCCTGTCCGCGGTCTTCCGCTACCCCACCGTCCGGCAGCTCGCCGCCTTCCTGCGCGGCGACCACGAACCCGCCCGGACGGCCCACGGGCGGCGGCCCGCACCGCGGCGCCGCACCGACGACGACGCGATCGCCATCGTCGGAATGTCCTGCCGGCTGCCCGGCGCACCGGACATCACCACCTACTGGCACAACCTCAGGAACGGCACCGAGTCGATCACCCGGTTCTCCGAGACGGAACTGCGGGCCGCCGGAGTCCCCGACACACTGCTGCGCGACCCGAACTACGTGCGGGCCAAGGGCCACGTGGAGAACGCCGACCTCTTCGACGCCCCGTTCTTCGACTACTCGCCCGCCGAGGCCGAGACGATGGACCCGCAGCACCGCCTCTTCCTCGAGTGCGCCTGGGAAGCCCTGGAGCACGCGGGCCTGGTCCCGCAGACCTACGACGGCAGCATCGGAGTCTTCGGCGGATCGGGCTTCGGCGGCTACGGCGGCGAGGAAGTCAACGACATGTCGTCGTTCTTCCGCACCATGATCGGCACCAAGAACGACTACTTCGCCACCCGCGTCGCCCACAAGCTCAACCTCCGCGGCCCCGCCCTGTCGGTGCAGACCGCCTGCTCGACCGGCCTGGTCGCCACCCACCTGGCCCGCGAAAGCCTGCTGCGCGGCGAGTCCGACGTCGCCCTCGTCGGCGCCTCGTCACTGACCGTCCCCCTCAAACAGGGCTACATGTACCAGCAGGGCCTGGTGCTCTCCGCGGACGGCAAGTGCCGCGCCTTCGACGAGAAGGGCGGCGGCACCGTCTTCGGCAGCGGCGTCGGAGTGGTGGTCCTGCGCCGCCTGTCCGACGCCCTGGCCGCCGGCGACACCGTCTACGCCGTGATCCGCGGCAGCGCCGTCAACAACGACGGCGCCGACAAGGTCGGCTTCACCGCGCCGAGCGTCGAGGGCCAGGCCCAGGTCATCGCCGCCGCCCAGGCCGCGGCCGGCGTCACCCCCGCCGGGATCGGGCTCATCGAGGCCCACGGCACCGCGACCGCGCTCGGCGACCCCATCGAAGTACAGGCACTGCAACAGGTGTTCGCCGCAGACGACCGCGACGAGCCGTGCGCCCTCGGCTCCGTGAAGACCAACATCGGCCACACCGACGTCACCGCGGGACTCGCCGGCCTCATCAAGGCCGCCCTGTGCCTGCACCACAGTGAACTCGTACCCAGCCTCAACTTCGAACGCCCCAACCCCGAGATGGGTCTCGACCCCGACCTCTTCCACGTCAACACCGAACTACGGCCCTGGCAGCAGGACACCCCGCGCCGCGCCGGCGTGTCCTCCTTCGGCATCGGCGGCACCAACGCCCACGTCGTCCTCGAACAAGCCCCGCCACGCGACCGGCCCGAGACGCCCCGCACCCACGGCGGACAACCCGACCCCCTGCCCCTCGTCCTCTCCGCACGCAACGACACGGCACTGCGCGAGCAGGCCGGACGCTGGGCCGACTGGCTCGAGACCCACCCCGACACGCCGCTGCGGGACATCGCCGCCACCGCAGCCCTGCGCCGGGCCCACTTCACCGAACGGGCCGTCGTCATGGCCGGCACCCCCACCGAAGCGGCCGAAGCACTCACCGCCCTCGCCGGACACCGCTCCCACCGCGCCCTGATCCAGGGCACGGCGGGGGAGCGGGGCAAGGTCGTGTTTGTGTTCCCCGGTCAGGGCAGTGAGTGGGCGGGGATGGGGCGGGCGCTGCTGGAGCAGTCGCCGGTGTTCGCGGAGACGGTGCGTGAGTGCGATCGGGCACTGGCTCCGTATCTGCGCTGTTCGGTGGAGGAGTTGTTGCGGGAGGGTTCGCCCGAGGCATGGTCGCGGCTGGATGTGCTGCAGCCGGTGATGTTCGCGGTGTATGTGGGTTTGGCTGCGGTGTGGCGGTCGCTGGGTGTGGAGCCGTCCGCGGTGGTGGGTCATTCGCAGGGTGAGGTGGCGGCCGCGGTGGTGGCCGGTGCGCTGTCCGTCGAGGACGGTGCGCGGGTGATCGGTGTGCGCAGCGCCGCCCTGCAAGGGGTGGCGGGTGTGGGCCGGATGGCGGTGGTGGAACTGCCGCTGGAGCGGGTGCGGGAGGCGATCGCCCCGTATGGGGAGGCGGTGTCGGTCGCGGCGGTGAACACGCCGTCGTCGACCGCTGTCTCCGGTGACGCTCAGGCGATCGGCGCGCTGCTTCAGATGTGGGACGACGCGGATGTGTCGTGCGGGTGGCTGGAGGCGCCGGTCGCCTCCCACAGTCATCACATGGACGGCCTGCTGCCCGACCTCGAGGCACGACTCGCCCCGCTCCAGCCGCGCCCGGGACAGGTGCCGTTCTACTCGACGGTGACCGGCGGACAGTTGGACGGCACGGAGCTGGACGCGGCCTACTGGTGCCGCAATCTGCGCGAGCCGGTGCGTCTCGATGCGGCGCAGCAGGCGCTGCTCACCGACGGGCTGGACGTGTTCGTCGAAGTCAGCCCCCACCCCGTCCTGCTCATGCCGCTCACCGACGGCACCCTGCACGCCGGCCACGACCAGGCCGTCGTCGCAGCCACCCTCCAACGCGACCACGGCGACCTCACCCAGTTCCTGCGCACCGCCGGACTGCTCCACGTCCACGGCGTCCGGGTCGACTGGCGACACGTCCTCGGCGAAGCACCCGTGGCCGCACTGCCCACCTACGCCTTCCAGCGCCGCCGCTACTGGATCGACACCCCCGCCAAGACCACCACCACATCCACCGCCGCACCCGCCGACGCCTTCTGGGCAGCCGTCCGCGCCGGCGAGAGCGGACGGATCGCGGACCTGCTGGAGGCCCCCGCACCCCTGCGCGCCGGGATCGACGAACTCCTGCCGCTGCTGGCCGCCTGGCAGGACAAGCAGCACACCCACGCCACGATCGCCCCCTGGCTCTACGACGACGTGTGGCAGCCGCAGTCCCCGCCCGCCACCTCCACCCCCGCCGCCCTGGAAGGCGGCTGGGCCCTGGCCGCCGGCCCCGACCAGGCCCGCCTCGCCGACGAACTCGCCCGCGAACTGCGCCTGGCCGGTGCCACCGTGCACCGCCTCGACGCCGGCCAGGACCGCACCGAAGTGGCCGCCGCCCTGACCACCCTTGCCCCCGGCCTCGCCGGCATCGTCACCCTCGGCGGCCTCGACACCACCCTCGACACCGCCGGCGTCCCGCACGGATTCCGCACCACCCTCACTCTCGTCCAGGCCCTCATCGACACCGGCCTCCACCTGCCGCTGTGGATGCTCACCCAGGGCGCGGTCAGCGTCGACGGCGCCGAACCCCTGCCCCACCCCCTGCAAGCCCTGGTGGCCGGACTGGCACGGGTGACCGCCCTGGAACAGCCCGCCCTGACCGGCGGCGTCGTCGACCTGCCGGCGAGCCCCCACGACGGTTGGGCCCTCCAACTCGTGAACACCCTGCGGGCCGAGGACCACGAGGACCAGATCGCCCTGCGCCCCGACGGCCGCTACGTACGCCGGATGCTGCGCACCGCCCCCGAGACGCCCACCGGCGCCTGGACCACCGGCGGCACCGCACTGATCACCGGCGGCACCGGAGGACTGGGCCTGCACCTGGCCCGCCACCTCACCCGGCGCGGCACCACCCGCCTCGTCCTGGCCTCCCGCGCCGCGTCCCGCTCGGCCGAGGCCGCCGCACTGCGCGACGAACTCGCCGGCGCCGGCATCACCGTCACCACCGCCGACTGCGACATCAGCGACCGCGACCAGCTGCGCCGGCTCCTCGACCACTGCGACGACGACCCGGCACAACCCCTGCGCGTGGTCGCCCACCTCGCCGGCATCACCCGCGGCACCGCCCTCCAGGCGATCACCCCCGAACAGATCGGCGGAGAACTGGCCGCCAAACTCCACGGCGCCCACCACCTGCACGACCTGCTCGCCGACCGCCCGCTGGACGCGTTCCTCCTCTACGGCAGCGGCGCCAGCCTGTGGGGCGGCGCCCACCAGGCCCTGTACGCCGCCGCCAACACCGGACTCGACGCCCTCGCCCGCCACCGCCGCATCCTCGGCCTGACCGCCACCGTCGTCCACTGGGGCGGCTGGGCCGGCCAGGGCATGCTCACCGCCCAGGCAGAGGAACACGTCCAGGCCCGCGGCCTGTACTCGATGGAACCCGCCCACGCCCTGCACGCCCTCGGCGCCGCCCTCGACGCCGACCTGACCACCCTCGGCGTCGCCGACATCGACTGGGCCCGCTTCGCCCCCGCCTACTGCGCGGCCCGGCCCCGCCCCCTCATCGAGGACATCGACGACGTCCGTCATGCGCTCGCCGCCCACCGAACACCCGACGACACCCTCGCCGGCGCCCGCCTCGCCGACGAACTCGCCCGCATGAGCCCCCAGACGCGCCTGCACCACATGACCGGGATCGTCCGCACCGAGATGGCCCACGTCCTGGGCCTCGCGGCCGCCGACATCCCCGACCGGCAGCCGCTGCAACAGCTCGGATTCGACTCCCTGATGGCCGTCACCGTCCGCGGCAACCTCGCCCGCGCCACCGGCCTGCCCCTGACCACCGGCATCCTCATCAAACACGCCACCTGCGACGGCATCGCCCGCCACCTGATCGGCGAACTCCGCGGCGAGCCCGCCGCAGAACCGCAGCCGCCCGCCACCGGCGACAACCCCTGGCTGCGCACCCTCAAACCCGCTGCCCGGCCGCACGCCCGGATCGTGTGCCTGCCCGGCATGGGCGGCACCACCGGCGGCTACCTCCCCCTGATCCGCAGCCTCCCCGACGGCGTCGAACTCCTCGGCGTCCAGATGCCGGGCCGCGAGGCCCGCACCGACGAGCCGCCCATGACCGACATGACGACCGTCGCCGAACACATCACCACCGCCCTGTCCGGCCACGACCCCCTCCCGCTGGTCCTCTACGGCCACAGCCAGGGCTCCTGGCTCGCCTGGGAAATCGCCCACCGGCTCGCCGAACGCGACGACGCGCCGCCGCTGTCCCTCGTCGTCGCCTGCGCCCGGACCCCGTTCGCCGACACACCGGAGATCATCCAGCGGATCGGGGAGGCCACCGCCGCCTGGGACGGCACCTCGACCGCCCACCTCGCCGAGGTCTACCAAGGACTGCTGCCCCAGCAGGTCCTCGACTCCGAAGACCTCCTCACCGAATACATCCAACGCCTCGTCGTCGACGTCCAACTCGGCGAGAGCCTCCGCGAAACGCTCGCCACCGTCCACCGCGACCCCCTGAAGATCCCCGTATTGGCCGTCGCCGGCACCCACGACCCGGTGGTCCCCGCGCCATCCATGGACGGCTGGCGCGAGACGACCCACGGAACCTTCACCCGGCGCAGCATCCCCGGCACCCACGCGGCACCGCTCGAGAACGCAGAGGCCATGGCCGCCGAACTCCTCTCCGCGATCCCCGCCCCGGGCCGATGACCCGCCCGCCCGCCCCTCGCCCTTCCTGTCACACCTTCACGGAGGAAAGCCATGCCTGAGATTCAGCGCCCCGACGGTGCCCGGATCCACTACCAGGTGCACGGGGAAGGATTCCCCGTCCTGCTCCTCGCACCGGGCGGGGTGAACAGCCAGATCGAGTCCTGGGACACGAACTTCTACCACCCCGTGCACGAACTGGCCCGGCACTTTCGCGTCATCGCGATGGACCAGCGCCACGCCGGCCGCAGCCCCGCCCCCACCACCCCCTTCTCGTACGAGCAGACGACCGGCGACCAGCTCGCCGTCCTCGACGAACTCGGCATCGACCGGGCCCACCTGGTGGCAGCCGGCATCGGATGCGCCCACGCCTGGCGGCTGACCCACCAGGCCCCCGACCGGGTGGCCGCCGTCGTCGGACAGGAACCGGTCGGCCGGGACTCCACCAACACCCTCGGCTCGTTCTTCGACGAGTTCGACGAGGCGATGCGCCACGTACGCGCCGCCTCCTTCGACGACCCCGACACGATGGGGCTGCGCGCGGTGACCGAAGCCGCCCTGCAGGAGCCGCGGTTCGCTCTCAACCCCGCCGCCGGGCCCTTCGCACAGCGGCTCCACGACGACGCCGCCTTCCGCGAGGAGTTCCTCACCTTCACCCGCGAAAGCTACGTCACCCGCCTGGTCCGCTTCCGCGACGGCGTCTGGCCCGACGAATCGGCCTACTTCACCGTCCCCGAGGAGTGGATGACCCGCTTCCCCGCCCCGCTGCTCCTGCTCCCCGGAAGCGACCTGCGCCACCCCGAGGGCGTGTCCAAGCGCATCGCCACAGAGGCCCCGCGGGCGACCCTCCTCGACCACGGCTTCGACGCCCCCGAGCGGCGGGACGCGACCGTCGAGGCGATCACCGGGTTCCTCACCGCGAACACCCCCCGCTGAAACGAAAGAAGGCAACCGCGATGCCCACCCTCGACTCCCTCGACATCACCAGCGAAGCGCTCATCAACGAACGCGGATACCCGTGGAAGGAATGGGAGCAACTGCGCCGTGAGGCCCCCGTCTACTGGTACCAGCGCCCCCATTACGAGCCGTTCTGGGCGCTGACCAAGTACGAGGACCTCGCCTGGGTCGCCGCCAACCCGCACCTGTTCACCGTCAGCCAGCGCGTGCAGATCGAAACCCCCGACGAGATCGAGCCATTCGAGACCGAACGGGTCCGCCGCGCCGAGCAGTACGGCCACCCCGTCGACTACCACTACGGCCTGCCGTTCATGGACCCGCCGGACCACCTCCAGGTCCGCAAGGCCATCTACCCGGCCTTCACCGCCGGCGGACTGGCCCAGATGGAGATACGGCTGAAGGAGCTCGCCGCCCAGCACGTCGCCGAGTTCACCCAGCTCCTCGACGAACGCGGCCACGCCGACGTGGCCCACGAACTGTCCGCGAAGCTGCCGCTGGCCGCCCTGTTCGACCTGCTGGGCGTCCCCGAGAAGGACTGGGAGTACCTCTTCGAGCTGCACCACCAGATCGCCGGCGCCTTCAGCTCCGGCTTCAAGTCCCTCGAAGGCGAGGACCCGCAGGCCGCGTTCATGCGCCTGATCATGGACCTCGACGACTACATGGCCCAGCTGGTGCGCACCCGCATGGCCGAGGGCGGCGGCGACGGCAAGGACGTCCTGAGCCGGCTCGCGAACGCCCGCCTCAACGGCGAGAAGCTCCAGTTCCACGACATCTCCTACCACTTCACCAACCTGGTGCACGCCGGCAACGGCACCAGCCGCAACGCCATCGTCGGCGGGGTCAAGGCCCTGCTCGAGCACCCGGACCAGCTGCAGAAGCTGATCGACGACCCGTCCCTGGTCGACAGCGCCGTCGAGGAGATCCTGCGCTGGACCTCGGTCGGCATCGTCTTCGCCCGGGTCGCCAAACAGGACCTCGAGATCCGCGGACAGCTCATCCGCAAGGGCCAGACCGTCGCCATGGTGCACCCCTCGGCCAACCGGGACGAGGACATCTTCGACGAGCCGGACCGCTTCGACATCACCCGCTCGCCCAACAAGCACGTCGCGTTCGGCGGAGCCGGCGAACACCGCTGCATCGGCATGGCACTCGCCCGCATCGAACTGCGCGCCATGTTCCACGCACTGCTGCCCCTGCTGCCCTGCCTCGAACTGACCGGCGAAGGGCGGCTGCACGTCCTGCGCATGGTCGTCGCCGAATACGCGGAGCTCTCCGTCAGGCGCAAGCGGCCCGCCGCCTGAACCAGCCCCCGGCAGACCGCCACGGCGAAATACACGGACAGAAAAAGAGAAAGAGGGGACGGACGTGTCCACACAGGAGGCCACCGGCAGGAAATGCACCGGCGGCAGCAGAACACTGCAATTGCCGGCGACCCTCCAGGGATTCGCCGACTGCGACGAGACGGACCTGCAGATCGTGGTCCCCTGGTCCGGGCCCGCCATCGACCCCGGCACCGGATTGCTGCGCGGCCCCCTGCCCGACCGGTATCTCATATCCGCGTCCAGCGGATGGCCGAAACCGGACGCCGAGGAGACGACCGCTGACATGATTCAGGTCCTCATACAAGAGGGCTGGGAAAAGTACGGGATGCTGGCGGCGACCTTCGCCTACTCCGAGCGCTGCTGGAACAGCGCCAAAGGCCTTTCCATCTGGAAGGACGAGGAGACCATGCGCGCGTTCGTCGCGTCGACGGAGCACATGGCCGCCATGCGGAAGACCAAGAAGGTGATGTACGCGTGGGAGTCAACCCACTGGGTCGCCACGGAAACCGCACGGCTGCCCACCTTCGCCGAAGGCAAAGTGAAACTCGCCGAAGTCCGCGAGGACTACCCCGTGCGATGACCATCCGACCGGCCGGCGGCTCGTCCCACCACCCCGCCCCGCACAGAAACAGGTGACATGACCAAGCACATCGCATTCTTCAACTTCCCCGCCTTCGGACACATCAACCCCAACCTGGGAGTGGTCCAGGAACTGGTCCGGCGCGGCCACAAGGTCACCTGCACCACCACCGACCACTTCGCGCCGGCCATCGAGGCGTCCGGCGCCCGCCCGGTGCCCTACACCTCCGTCTTCGGCGACTACTACACCAGCCCCTACACCCCCGAAGCCCTCAAGGGCGAAGGCCTGCGCTGCTTCAACGAGGCCAAGACCCTCGCCGCATCCGTCGAGGACTTCTACGCCGACGACCGCCCCGACCTCGTCGTCTACGACTTCATGGCCTGGGGCGCCCGGTTCTACGCCGCCAAGCACGACGTGCCCGCGGTCAGGCTGTTCCCCTCCTACGGGGCCAACGAGCACTTCGCCATCCACGAGAAGTTCCCGGTCGCCGAGATGAGCGACCCGCTGGTGATGGACATGCTCACCCAGCTCGAGGCGCACCTGCCGGACATCGGCCTGGAAGGAACCTCCGCCATGGAGTTCCTCACCAAGATCGAAGACCTCGGCATCATCTTCCTGCCCCGCGAGTTCCACTACGACGGCGACACCTTCGACGAGCGCTTCGTCTTCGCCGGCCCCTGCCTCGGCGACCGGTCCGCCTTCCAGGGCACCTGGCAGCCCACCGGCGACCGGCCCGTCCTGCTGATCTCCCTGGGCACCGCCGCCACCGGCTGGCCCGAATTCTTCACCATGGCCGTCGAAGCCTTCCGCGACGCCCCCTTCGAGGTCGTCATGGCCGTCGGCGACCACGTGGATGCGGCCGAACTGGGCGACCTGCCCGCCCACTTCCACGTCTCCCGGCACGTGCCGCAACTCGACGTGCTGCGCCACGCCAGCCTGTTCATCACCCACGGCGGCATGAACAGCACCATGGAATCCCTCCACAACGGCGTGCCCATGGTCGTCATCCCGCAGATGAACGAGCAGCGGGCCAACGGACTGCGCGTGGAGGAACTGGGCCTGGGCCGGCTCCTGGCCGCCGCCGACACCACCGCCGTGAGCCTGCGCAAGCACGCCGACGACGTCCACGCCGACCAGGGCATCAAGGACCGCGTCACAGCCCTGCAGACCACGATGCGGCAGGTCGACGGACCGGTCGTCGCCGCCGACGCCATCGAAGGGTTCCTGGCCACCGCCCGCTGATCCGGCCCCTCCTGCGACCGCACAAGCCGGCCGGACCGGACGGGGCCCTGGACGGCCCCCGACGGCCCGGCCGGCTTCTTGCCGCGCAAATTTTTTCCCGAAAACACCCCACCGACGGCACGCGACGAAGCGGCGTGCAGTGATTCAAGGAGAAGACGTGAAGAGAATAGCCCTGCCGGCACTCGCCGTCGCCCTGGCGATGACGACGGTGCTGGCCATGGAAGTGAACGCCGAAGAGCCGCAGAAGCCGAAACCGCGGCACCCGCACGCGAAAAGCGGCGCCTTCCCTCCCATAGGACCGATATCGAGCCCGGAAGGCAAGACCGGATTCCGCTTCGGAGTGGCCAGCTCCGCCACCCAGATCGAGGACAAGAACCCCAACACCGACTGGTACAAGTGGACCCGCCCGGCACCCGAGGGAATGGGCAAGAGCCCCTTCGTCGGAGAAGGCGTCAAAGGCTACTCGAAAGCACTCCAGGACGTCCGGCTCATCGACGACCTGAATGTCGACTCCTACCGGTTCGGCATCGAATGGGCACGCATCGAACCCCGGCGCGACGTCATCGACAAAAACGCTCTCGCCCACTACAGGAAACAACTCGACGCCCTTGCCGCAAAAGGCATCCGGCCCATGATCACCGTGCACCACTTCGCCAATCCGGTATGGGTCGACGACCCGGCCGACAACGCATGCGAGAACGGGCCCCGCGACACCAACCTGTGCGGCCTCGACCACCCCCGGGGCGGCCCGCTGGTCGTCAAGGAAATGGCCGAATTCGCCGCACTCCTCGCCACCACGTTCGGCGACCGCGTCGACGAATGGGTCACCGTCAACGAACCCATGGTCTACATGACCCTCTCCCACTCCTTCGGCGCCGGCCCGCCCGGAAAGTCCAGCCTGCTGAAGGGCGACGTGAAAAGCTTCGCCGCCGCCCAGCGCACCTACATCCAGGCCCACGTGGCCATGTACGACGCCATCAAGAGGTCCGACCGCACCGACACCGACGGCGACGGCGCCCCCGCAAGCGTCGGCCTGACCACCGGCGCCCAGGAATACGTCCCGGTCCACGACGGCAAACTCAGCAACGACCCCAAGGACATCGCCGCCCGCGACCGCTACCGCCAGTTCATCGACTACAGCGTCGTCGACTCGCTGTGGCAGGGCCGCTTCGACCAGGACCTCGACGGCACCATGGACGAAGCACACCCCGAGTGGAAGAACAAACTCGACTGGCTCGGCCCGCAGAGCTACTCCCGCACCGGCGTCTCCGCACCCGGCTCCGACCCGGCCGGCATCCTCTACCCCGTACTCAACGTCGAGGTCTGCCTCACCGAACCGAGCCTGCCCCTCCTCGACAAGACGTACTACGTCCCCACCATGGGCTACGAGACCAACCCCCAGGGCCTCTACACCGTCCTCAAGGAGATCAGCAGCCGCTACCCCGGACTGCCGCTCGTCGTCACCGAGTCCGGCCTGGCCACCGAATCCGGCAAGCGCCGCGCCGAACACCTCGTACGCGCCCTCGAACAGATCCAGCGCCTGCGCGCGGAAGGCACCGACATCCGCGGCTACTACCACTGGAGCCTGCTCGACAACTTCGAATGGCTCGGCGGCTACACCCCGCGCTTCGGCCTCTACCGCGTCGACCGCACCACCATGGAACGCACCCCCACCGAAGCGGCCACCGTCTACGCCCGCATCGCCGACCGCCGCTTCCTGACCCCCGCCGACAAGGCCCACTACGGCGGCAGCGGCCCCCTCACCCCCGAACCGTCCGCCGCCGGAGCCGGCAGCTGACCCGACCTGAACCCGCCCGGCACGAGGGCCGCCCCGCACCGTCGGAGCGGCCCTCGGCCCGTCTGGACGGCCGCTCGAGCACGCCCCGAGCCGCCCCCACCAGGGTGGATGCGGTTGCGCCCGGGCGCGGAAACAGGGGAGCCACCCGCACGGACATCGGTCGCAGAAGGACGAGGGTGAACACATGAGCTTGGCCAAGGAGAACGGCGGCAGCGGTCCCTCTTCCACCGCCCAGGACGTCGCACGGTTCATCCAGGAAACCGTCGCCGACCTGCTCGGCACCACCCCCCGGTCCGTCACCGCCGACCGGCCCCTGCACGAACTCGGCATGACCTCCGTCCACACCATGGCCCTCACCGGCCGGCTCTCCGACCACCTCGGCCACCCCGTGCCCAGCTGGACCGCCTGGCAGTACCCCACCGTCACCGCCCTCGCCGCCCACCTCACCGGCGACCCCGCCCGCCCCGCCCCGGCCCCCGCGCCCGGCACACCGGCAGGCGCACCGGCAGGCCGCGGCCCGCACCACGAACCCGTCGCGATCGTCGGCCTCGGCTGCCGCCTGCCCGGCGGCGTCGACAGCCCCCACACCCTGTGGCAGGCCCTCACCGACGGCCTCGACGCCATCCGCGACGTACCCGCCGACCGGTGGAACATCGACGACTGGCACGACGAAGCCCCCCACGCCACCGGCCGGACGACCACCCGCCGCGGCGGATTCCTCGACGGCATCGCCGACTTCGACGCCGCCTTCTTCCGCATATCACCCGCCGAAGCCCGCCAGATGGACCCCCAGCAGCGCATCGCCCTGGAAGTCGCCTGGGCCGCACTCGAGGACGCACGCATCCGGCCCGCCGACCTCACCGGCACCCGCACCGGCGTCTTCCTCGGCACCATGGCGCAGGAGTACCACCTGGCCACCGGAGCCGACCCCGCACAGATCGCCACCCACTCCGCCACCGGCTGGGACAACTCCGTCATCCCCGCCCGCATCGCCTACACCCTCGGCCTCCAAGGCCCCGCCATGGCCGTCGCCACCGCCTGCAGCTCCTCCCTCACCGCCACCCACCTCGCCGTGCAGAGCCTGCGAAGCGGCGAAACCGACACCGCCCTCGCCGGCGGCGTCAACGTCATGCTCCACCCCCACACCACCGTCGCCATGACCAAGTTCGGCGGCCTGAACCCCGACGGCCAGTGCCGCGCCTTCGACGCCGACGCAGCCGGCTACGTACGCGGCGAAGGATGCGGCATCGTCGTCCTGCGCCGCCTCTCCGACGCCCTCGCCGCAGGCGACCGCATCTACGCCGTCATCCGCGGCACCGCCGTCAACAACGACGGCGCCTCCAACGGCCTCACCGCCCCCAACCCCCAGGCCCAGAGCGACGTCCTGCGCACCGCCTGGCAGGACGCGGGCATCGCCCCCAAGGACGTCTCCTACATCGAGGCCCACGGCACCGGCACCCTTCTCGGCGACCCCATCGAAGCCGAAGCCCTCGGCTCCGTGTTCGCCCCCGGCCGCACCGACACGCTCCACATCGGCTCCGCCAAGACCAACTTCGGGCACCTCGAACCCGCCGCCGGAGTCGTCGGCCTCATGAAAACCGCCCTCGCCCTCCACCACGGCGAAATCCCCGCCGGCCTCCACTTCGACACGCCCAACCCGCACATCGACTTCACCGGCAACCGCCTCGACGTCGTCACCACCCGCCGGCCCTGGCCACCCGCCCGCCGTCGCTACGCCGGCGTCAGCGGCTTCGGCTTCGGCGGCACCAACGCGCACATCGCCCTGGAAGCACCCCCCGCCCGGCCCCGCACTCTGCTCGCCGTCGGCGCCGACACCACCACCGCCCTCACCCGGGCGGCCCACGACCTGATCGACGACATCCGCAACGGCGCCACCCCCGCCCCCACCGCGCACGGCACCGGCCACCACCGTCTCTTCGCCGCAGCCGACCACCCCCACCAGGCCGCCGACGCCCTCGCCGCCCGACTCGACACACCGAACACGCCGGACACACCGGATGCACCCACCGTCACCGGTGCGGACCGCCCCGCCCTGGTGTGGTTCTTCTCCGGCCACGGCTCGCAGTGGCTCGGCATGGGACGCGACCTGCTCACCGAACCCGCGTTCCGCACCGCACTCGCCGAGTGCGACGAAGCCGTACGGGACTGCACCGGCTGGTCCGTCACCGAACAGCTCTGCGCCCCCGCCCACCGCACCGCCCTCCACCGCACGGACATCCTCCAACCCGTGCTCTTCGCCCTCCAGATCGCGCTCGCCCGCACCCTCAAGGCCTGGGGCCAGAACCCCGACGCCGTCCTGGGACAGAGCGTCGGCGAAGTCGCCGCAGCCGTCGTCTCCGACGCCCTGACCCTGCGAGAAGGCGCCAGGATCATCACCACCTGGTCCGCGCTCATCGCCGAACACGCAAGCGGCCACGGCACCCTCGTCGTCTGCGACCTCACCCTCGACCAGGCACGCGACGTCGTCGCCGGCACACCGCTGAGCATCGCCGGACACCTCGCCCCCGGCCAGGTATGCCTGTCCGGCCCCCTCGACGCCGTCGCCGACGCCGAACGCGGCCTCACGGCCGACGGCATCCGCGTCCACCGCGTCAACATCGACTACGCCGCGCACAGCACCGCCCTGCGCGACCTCGCACCCGAACTGACCGCCCGCCTGGGCGCCACAGCCGGACGCACCACCACCGTCCCCCTGCTGTCCACCGTCACCGGCACCCACACCGAAGGCACCGCCCTCGACGCCTCCTACTGGGCACGCAACATGTCCGAGCCCATGCTCCTGACCGAGGCCGTCCACGCCCTCGCCGACCGGTACGGCACCCTGCGCATCGTCGAGATCAGCCCGCACCCGATCGCCCGGCACTCCATCGAACGCACCCTCGCATCCCTCGCCGACAGCACCACGGACAGCACGACAGACAGCACGACAGACAGCCAGGCCCTCGCCACCTGCCTGCGCGACCAGCCCTCCCTCCCCGCACTGGAAGACCTCACCGGCCGCCTGTGGTGCGACGGTTACGACGTGAACTGGGCCGCTGTCACACGCCGCCCCAGCACACCCCGGCCCCCCCTCGTCCTGCCCCTGTCCGGACACACCCCCCGCGCCCTGACCGACAACGCGGTGCGTCTGGCGGAGTGGTTGGAGAGTGCTGACGGGCCGGGTCTCGTCGATGTGGCGTTCTCCGCTGCGCGACGGACCCGTTTCGAACGCCGCGCGGGTGTGGTCGCCGGTTCGGTGGGTGAGGCGGTTGCGGGGTTGCGGGCGGTGGGGGAGGGGCGTTCGGCCGCGGGTGTGGTGACCGGTTCGGCCGCTGCCTCGACGGCTGGTGGTGTGGCGTTCCTGTTCCCTGGTCAGGGGAGTCAGCGGGCGGGGATGGGGCGGGAGTTGTATGAGGCGTTTCCGGTGTTCGCGGAGGCGTTTGATGAGGTGTGCGGCTTTTTTGATGTGGATGTGAAGGGTGTGGTGTTCGGTTCGGATGAGGGGGTGGTTTCTCGGACGGAGTGGGCGCAGCCGGGGTTGTTCGCGTTCGAGGTGGCGTTGTTCCGTCTGGTGGAGTCGTTCGGTGTGCGGCCGGGGTTTGTGGCGGGGCATTCGGTGGGGGAGATCGCGGCTGCGTGTGTGGCGGGGGTGTTCTCGTTGGGGGATGCGTGTCGTCTGGTGGAGGCGCGTGGTCGGTTGATGGGTGGGTTGCCGTCGGGTGGGGCGATGGTGTCGGTGCGTGCTTCGGAGGAGGAGGTGCGGCCTCTGCTGGGTGTGGGGGTTGATATTGCGGCGGTGAACGGGCCGGGTTCGGTGGTTGTGTCCGGTGCGCGGGATGCGGTGGAGGAGTTGGCGGGGCGGTTGGAGGTGTTGGGGTGCCGGACGAAGTCGTTGTCGGTGTCGCATGCGTTCCATTCGCGGTTGATGGATCCGATGCTGGCGGCGTTCGAGGAGGTGGCGGGTTCGGTCACGTATGCCGAGCCGGTGATCGCGATGCCGCCGGTCGATGGTGTGCGGGACGCGGCCTACTGGGTGCGGCATGTGCGTGACGCGGTCCGTTTCGCCGACGACATGCGGTCTGTCGAGGCTCACGGGGTGGGCGCGTGTCTGGAGATCGGTCCGGGCGCGGTCCTGAGCGCGATGGCGCAGGACTGCCTGACCGACACCGACCTGCCCGTCGTCCCCGCCCTGCGCAAGGGCCTGGACGAACCACGCGCCGTGCTGACCGCACTCACGGAACTGCACGTACTCGGCCAGGACATCGACTGGACCCCCCTGTTCGAGGGAACCGGCGCCACCCACACCGACCTGCCCACCTACGCCTTCCAACGCGAACGCTTCTGGCTCGACACACCCCCGGACACCGCCCCGGCCACCCGCACCCGGACCCACGCCGAGGACGCCCTGTGGGAAGCCGTCGAACGCGGCGAGACCGAGGAACTCTCCCGCCTCCTCGGAGCCGACGACCGCACCACCGTCGCCGCGTTGCTGCCCCACCTCGCCGCCTGGCACAGCCGCCACACCCACACCGGCGAAGTGGCGGACTGGCTCTACGAGGAGACCTGGCACCCCGCACCCGCCCCCGCCCCCGCACCCGACACCGTCCGCGGCCCCTGGCTGCTGGTCGCCCCGCCCCCCGGACTGACCCGGACACTCCAGGCGGCCGGCGCCGAGGTGCACACCGTCCCCGCAGCCGGCGAACGCGACCACTTCACCACCCACCTGGCCCGCATCCCCGCAGAAACCGCCACCCACCTGCGCGGCGTACTCGCCTTCACCCCCCTCGACGAAGCCCACGACCCGCAAGCCGAGACCGAACCGCCCTGCGGCACGTCCCAGACCCTCGCCCTCACCCAAGCCCTCGGCGACCACGGGATGCAGGCACCCCTGTGGATCCTCACCCGCGGCGCAGTACACGCACACCCCGACGACACGGTCCCCCGCCCGTGGCAGGCCCAGACCTGGGGCCTGGGACACGTGATCGCCCTCGAACACCCCACCCGGTGGGGCGGACTCGTCGACCTCCCCGAAGAGATCGACACACCAACCGCCCTGCAACTCCTGGCCACCCTCACCGCCACCGGCGACGACGCGGAAGAACACGTCGCACTGCGACCCACCGGCCGCCTCGCACGGCGGCTCTGCCGCGCCGCCGCCCCCGACACCACCGCCCCCACACCAACAGGCCGCGGCACCACCCTCATCACCGGAGGCAGCGGCGCCCTCGCCGCCCACCTCGCACGCCACCTGGCCGCACACGGCACCGAACACCTCGTCCTGGCATCACGACGCGGCCCGAACGCACCCGGCGCCGCCGAACTCAAGGCGGAGCTCGAGACCACAGGCACCCGCGTCACCCTCGCCGCCTGCGACATCAGCGACCCCGCCCGCACAGCCGAACTCCTCGCCACCCTCGACCGCGACGAACAGGCCCCCCTGCGCGCCGTGTTCCACACCGCAGGCGTCCTCGACGACAAACTCCTGACCACCCTCACCACCACCGACGTCGAAACAATCGCGGCACCCAAACTCGGCGGAGCCTGGAACCTCCACGCCCTCACCCAGGACCGCGAACTGGACGCGTTCGTACTGTTCTCGTCCGTCGTCGGAACCCTCGGCAACACCGGACAGGCCGGCTACGCCATGGCCAACGCCGGCCTCGACGCCCTCGCCGCACACCGCAGAGCAGCCGGACTCCCCGCGGTCTGCGTCGCCTGGGGCCCCTGGTCCGACGGCGGCATGGCCGACGGCGCCACCGGCACACTCCTGCGCCGCAACGGACTCGTCCCCATGCCGGCCGCCAAAGCACTCACCGGCCTCGACCTGGCCCTGGCCGCCGGGCGCACCACCGTCGTCGCGCACATGGACTGGACCCACGCCGTCCCAGCCTTCTGCCCACGCGGCCCCCTGCGCCCCGTCCTGAGCCAGATCACCCAAGCCCGCACCGCGAGCCAGCCGCACACCGGCACCGACGACACCGCGACACTGCGCGACACACTCCACGCCCTCACCGACGACGCCCGGCTCCTCCACGTCCAGGACCTCCTGGCAGCCGAGGCAACAGCCGTGCTCGGCATGCAGGACCCGGCAGCCCTCGACCCCGAGCGCGGCTTCAAGGACCTCGGCTTCGACTCGATGATGGCCATCGCCTTCAGCCACCGCATCGAGGACCGCACCGGCATCACCACCCCCAGAACACTGATCTACGACTGCCCGAACCTCCTGGCCGTCACCCGATGGCTCCTCGACCGGCTCACCCCCGCCACCGACACGGGCACACCCGCCCCCGCCGCCACGACCGGCCGCACCGACGAACCACTGGCCGTCGTCGGCGTCGGCCTGCGCATGCCCGGCGACGCCGACGACCTGACCAGCTTCTGGAGCGTCCTGGCCGAAGGCCGCGACACCCTCTCACCCATCCCCGCAGACCGATTCGACACGGACCGGTTCTACGACCCCGACCCCGACGCCGAAGGAAAGACCTACGTCCGCCACGCCTCCCTCCTCGGCGACGTGGCGTCCTTCGACGCGGCCTTCTTCGGCATCAGCCCACGCGAAGCCGAACCGATGGACCCCCAGCACCGGCTGCTCCTCGAAGCCGCCTGGACCTCACTGGAGAACGCCGGCCTGCGCCCCCGCGACCTGCGCGACAGCCGCACCGGCGTCTTCATCGGCGCAGGACCCGGCGAATACGGAAAGTACCGCCAGGGCACCGGCCCCGACACCTACACCCTGACCGGCAGCCTGCCCAGCTTCAACGCCGGACGGCTCTCCTACCACCTCGGCCTGCAGGGCCCCGCCCTGTCCGTCGACACCGCCTGCTCCTCCTCGCTGGTCGCCCTGCACCTCGCCTGCGAGGCCCTGCGCAACGACGAATGCGACCTCGCCCTCGCCGGCGGCGTCCAGGTCCTCGCCGACCCCGGCGCCTTCGTCGCACTCAGCCGCTCGCACGCACTGGCCGCCGACGGCCGCAGCAAGACCTTCTCCGCGGCAGCCGACGGGTACGGCCGCGGCGAAGGCGTCGGCGTCGTCGCCGTCATGCGGCTCACCGACGCCGTCGAGCAGGGCCGCGACATACTCGGCGTCATCCGGGCGACCGCGATCAACCACGACGGGGCCAGCAGCGGCATCACGGCGCCCAACGGCACGTCGCAGCAGAAGGTCATCCGCACCGCCCTCCGCTCGGCCGGCCTGACCCCGACCGACATCGACTACGTCGAGTGCCACGGCACCGGCACAGCCCTCGGCGACCCCATCGAGGTACAGGCCCTCGCCGCCGTGTACGGAGACGGCCGAACCCCCGACAAGCCCCTCGCCCTCGGCACCGCCAAGAGCGTCATCGGCCACCTGGAATCGGCCGCCGGCATCGCAGGCGTCTGCAAGGTCCTCGCCTCGTTCCGCAACGAGGCCCTGCCCCCCACGATGCACAGCACCCCCCGCAACCCGAACATCGCCTGGAACGACCTGCCGGTCCACGTCATCGACGAACTCACCGCCTGGCCACGAGGCGAGCGCGTTCGCCGGGCAGGTGTGTCGTCGTTCGGGCTGAGTGGGACGAATGCGCATGTGGTGCTGGAGGAGGCCCCGCCGGTTGCGGAGGCGCCTGCGGAGGATCGGGACCGTCGGCTGCCCGCACTTCCGGTGGTGGTGTCGGGTCGTGACGAGGGTGCGCTGCGGGCCAACGCGGCCCGCCTCGCCGACTGGCTGGAGTCCCGTGGCGGCGCGGAGCCGGATCTCGCCGATGTGGCGTTCTCCGCTGCGCGACGGACCCGTTTCGAACG
>NZ_JBIAPL010000019.1:0-25692 GCF_042888225.1 Streptomyces sp. NPDC003023 | reverse complement strand
GCGCTGGTGCGGGAGTTGGGGTTGGAGCCGTCGGCGGGTCTGCGCCGGTTGCAGCGTTCGATCCTGACGGCGCAGAACGAACCCGGCCCCGGCCCGGGCCCGGGGGTTGCGGCTGCCCGGCCCGGTGAGCGGTTGTCGCGTGTAGGTGGCTGACCGGCCACCGGACCGGACACGGCAGGCACAGACAAGGAGGGCCGGGATGCAGGCCAGGTCGGAGCGGACCCGCCGCGAGCTGGTGCGCGCAGGGGCGTTGATGTTCGACCGTCACGGGTTCACACAGGCGACGCTCGGCCAGATCGCCGGTGCGGCGGGGGTGACGAAGGGGGCGCTGTACTTCCACTTCGCGTCCAAGGACGCCCTGGCGGACGCGGTCCAGGAACACGGCCGGCAGGTGCTGGGCGACTTCCTCCAGGAACAGTGGCAGGCCGGGGCGGCACCGGTGCAGACACTCATCGACCTGACGCACTGGCTGGCCCGCATGCTGCACGAGGACCCGGTCCTGCGCGCCGGGCTGCGGATCGCGAACGAGTGCGCGGGCCGCCGGCCCCCGGTCGCCGACGTCCACCGGGCATGGATCACCGAGGTACTGCGGCTGCTGGGCCAGGCCCGCGCCGCGGGCGCCCTGAACGAGGACATGCCGCCCGAGGGCTGCGAGACCCTCCTGTCGGCCGTCGTCTGCGGGATCGGGGTCCTGGCCGGCGCCACCACGCCCCACAGCGGACTCGCCGACCAGGTCGCCCAGTTGTGGCAGCCGCTGCTGACCGCCCTGGTGCCCCCCGGCCACATCACCCGCTACCGCGTCTGGCCCCCCGCCGGCCCCGGCGCCACCGCCGAGGCGGCCTGAGCCGCCCGCCCGTACGGCACACCCGACACCCTTCACCGGCCCGGCCGGGCCGCACACCCTTGGAGCCACGCCATGCCACCCCAGCACGACAGCGCACACCGGACCGCGGCCGCGGCGCACACCGACGACGTGGTGAGCGAACTCGTCACCATGCTCGCCGGCGTACTGCACCTGAAGCCCGAGAAGATCGACCCCGAGCAGACCTTCCGGTCGATCGGCCTGGACTCGCTGCTCGTCGTCGAGTTCGTCGCCACCCTCAACGCCCGCTACGGCACCGCCGTGAAGGCCGCCGCCCTCTTCGACCACCCCACACCGCTGGCCTTCGCCCGCCATGTGGCACGCGAACTGGGCATGCCCGGCCAGGCACCCGCCTCCACCGCCTCCGCGTCCGTCCCCGCGGCCCGCACCCCGGCCCCCGCCACTCCCGCCGGGCCCGTCCTCGACGTCCTGCGCGAGGAACTGGCCCGCATCCTGTGCTGCGACCCGTGGGACATCGACACCACGGCCGCCTTCAACCTGCTGGGCGTGGACTCCATCCTGGGCTCGGAGTTCATGGCCGTCATCAACCGCACCTACGGGCTGCGCGAACGGCCCGTCACCCTTCACGACCACCCGAGCCTCACCGCGCTGGCCTCCCACATCGGCTCCCTGCTGCCCGCCGCCCCCACCGGGCCGGCCCCCGCCCCCGCCCCCCTTCCCGTCTTCGCGCCGGACACCGGCACGCCGGCGGACACGGACCCGACCGCGCTGCGGGCTCCCGGCGCGGCGGGGGAGCGGACGGCGGAGCTGGGCGCGCTGCTGGACGCGGTACGCGCCGGACGGCTCTCGGTCGACGAGGCGCTCGGCCTGCTGTCCGCCCGCTCCTGAAACACTGGCCAGGTGGGGACCATGGACGAACGTGAAGTGCTGACCCGGTTCAAGGCGGGAACGCTGGAGCGGGCCGACGCCGTACAACTGCTGGCGAACGCCCGCACACACCCCCCGCGCCCGCCCGCCGCCGGGCCGGCGGCCGCACCCGCCCATGCCCCAGCCACAGCCACAGCCACAGACGCGGGCGCAGGCGCAGGCGCGGGCGGTGGCGGGGGTGTCGCCGTTGTCGGGATCGCCGGGCGGTACCCGCTCGCGCCCGACCTCGACAGCTACTGGGAGAACCTGCGCGAGGGACGCGACACCTCCCTCGCCGACCCGCCCCACCGCCCTGGCCCGTCCCCGCTCGCCGCCGGGCAGCGCGGCCACTTCCTGGACGGAGCCGCCGAGTTCGACCCCGGCTTCTTCGGCCTGAGCGCCGAGGACGGCGCACTGATAGACCCTCAGGAACGCCTGTTCCTGGAAACCGCCTGGGAGGCGCTGGAGGACGCCGGCTGCACCGGCGCCCGCCTCGACGCCCTGCAGGGACCGGACGGGCAGAGCCGCAGCGTCGGTGTGTTCGCCGCCGCCACCACCGCCGACTACACACTCCTGGCCGCCGAGGCCCGGGCCCGCGACGGGCGGCGGATGCCGCGCAGCGGCCACTGGGGCCTGCCCGGCACCCTGCAGGCACTGCTGGGACTCACCGGCCCCTGCCAGGCCGTCGACGCCGCCGCCTCCTCCGGGCTCGCCGCGGTGCACCTGGCCGTCGAGGCCCTGCGGCGCCAGGAATGCGCCCTCGCCGTCGCCGGCGGGGTCGAACTGCTCCTCCACCCCTCCCGCGGCCGGCACGGAGCCGGCGAGGGCGTGGGAGCCGTGGTGCTCAAGCCCCTCGACCGCGCCCTCGCGGACGGCGACCGCGTCCACGCCGTCGTACGCTCCACCCGGACCTGGTGCGCCCCGGGCAGCGGACCCGCACCCGAGGGCGACCTGCACGAGACGCACCGGACGAGCACCCGCCGGATCGGCGACGCCGGGGCGGCCACCGGCCTCGCGGCCCTGACCGCCGTCGTTCTCCAGCTGCAACACGCCACGTTCGCCCCCGCCGGGCAGGACGGCCCGGCCCGGCCCTGGCCGCGCCCCCGCGACGCCCAGGGGCACGAACAGCCGCGCGTGGCCACCGTCGAGGTCGCCCCGCCCGGCGGGCCCGCGGCCCGCGCCGTCGTCGAGGAGCACCGGCCGCCCCCACCGCAGCCCGCGCCCGACGGCGAGACCAACGGGCACGGCGAGCCCATCCTGCTCTCGGCGCCCACGCCCGAGCACCTCGCCGCCGCCGCCGCACGGCTGGCCGACCGGCTGGCCGGCAACCGGCACACGGACGGTCCCGCCGCCCTGGCCGGCATCGCCCGCGCCCTGCGCGCCAAACGCTCCTCCCACCCCTGCCGGATCGCCCTCACCGCACACGACACCGGCCAACTCGCCGACCTGCTGCGGCAGATCGCCGACCGGACGGCCACCACCCGCCCCCGCGCCGACACCACCACCCCGGCCGTCGCGGCAGCCGCCGACGCGGCCACCGGCCCCACCGACGCCGCCGCGATCCGCTTCACCGACCTGCGCGGCACCCCGGCCGACCCCCTGGGCATGGCCCGGGCACCCGAGACCCGCGACTACCTGAGCGCACTGTGGCGCGGCGGCCGCACCGAGACCCTGATCCGGCTGTGGCTGTCCGGCCTCGACATCGACTGGGCCGCCCTGCAGCACCGGCCCGGCACGGCCCCGCCGCCCGCGCTGCCCGCCCCGGCGTTCCTGCGCCGCGAGTTGTGGCTCCAGGGGCAGCCCGCCCGGGAAGGCGCGGAACACACCCCATGACCAGCCCCCCAGCGGCCGGCCCCCAGCAGGCCGCCCCGGGCGGAACCGAACCGGTCAAACTCTGGTTCTGCCCCAACGACGAACTCGCCCCCGCGATCGCCGCCACCCTGGCCACCCACTGGTTCGACGAACACGAGCGGGAGATCGCCGCACGGTTCCTGTTCGAACGCGACCGGCGCCAGTACCTCGTCGCCCACGCCCTGGTACGGCGCGTCATCGCCCTGGAAACCGGCATCCCCGAGGCGGAGGCCGTCATCTGGCGCTCCTCACGAGGCCGCCCGTTCCTGCAGAAACCCGGCCAGGGACTGCCCCGCGGCGGCGCCGAACTCGACTTCAACCTGTCCCACGCCCACGGCCACAACCTGCTCGGCGTCGTACGCCGCCACCGCATCGGCGTGGACGTGGAACGCCTGGACCGCGGGGAACGCGGATTCACCACCATCGTGGAGACCTTCGCCCCCGAGGAACAGCGGTGGGCCGCCGCCGCCGCCCCCGGCCGGCCGCGCGACCGGCGCATCCTGCGGCTGTGGACACTCAAAGAGGCCTACGCCAAGGCACGCGGCCTCGGCCTCGGTCTCGCCTTCGACAGCTTCGCCTTCCACCTGGCAGAGGACACCGGCGTCCTCGGCTTCCGCCCGCCCCCCGACGAACCCCCCGCCCGCTGGCGCTTCATGGAACTCGAACCCGTACCCGACGTACTGGCCTCGGTGTGCGTGGCCGCCGACACAGGCCACTCCCAAACCCTGCACCTGTACCACGGCTTCCCCTGGAGCCGCACCGCCCACCGGCAGTTCCCCCTCCCCGAACCGGCCCCCGCACCCGCACCCGAAACCGCCCCCGCACCCCTGGCGATGCGGGCGCCGCAGTGAAACACCCGCACGAACCGCCCGCTCGAGCCGTACTCCGGTCCCCTCCCAGCGGCCTTTCCCGCGCCCCCGGCACACTTCCCCCAGGACCCGGGGCCCGCGCGGGCCGTCCGACGACGCGGGGGGACGCTGATGGAGCTGACAGGACGGGACACCCAACTCGCCCTGCTCGAACGGCTGCTCGCCAAAGCCCGCGGCGGCGGGACCGCCGCCGCACGGATCACCGGAAGCCCCGGCACCGGCAAGAGCACCCTGCTGCGCGACTTCGCCGCACGCGCCGCCCGCCGCGGCGCACACGTCCTGACCGCCTGCGCGACCCCGGCGGAGTCCGAACTGCCCCTGGGCGTGGCGGGCCAGCTCCTCACCACCACCGAACGCACCGAAGGCACCGAACGCACCGAAGGCACCGGGGGCACCGGCGGCCCGGCCACCGCCACCGCCGATGCCTGCCATCTGCTCCACACCCGGCTGCGGACCCTCGCCGCCCGCCACCCCCTCGCCGTACTCGTCGACGACGCGCACCACATGGACGAGGCATCCGCCCGCGCCCTGCTCTACCTGTGCGGCCGGCTGACCGCCTCCAGGATCCTGCTGGTCCTCTCCGGCCGACCGCAGGCCCGCCCCGCCCCGCTCCCGCAACCCCTGTCCGACCTGTTCGCCCACCCGCACTGCACCCCCGTCACGCTCGAGGTCCTCGACGAGGCGGGCGTCGCCGCCCACCTGCACACCCACCCGCCCACCCCCGCCGGAGCGGACGGGCCCGCGGCCGGCCGGGCCTGGCCGGCGCGGGAATGGCACCGCCTCAGCGGCGGCAACCCGCGGCTGCTGGCCGCCCTCGGCCAGGACCACCGGGACTGCCGACCCGTGCGCTCGGCACGCCCCGTGGCCGGAACGGCGTTCAAGGCAGCCGTCGTCGCCTGCCTGCGCGGCACCGGACCGCAGACCCGGGCCACCGCCCGCGCCCTGGCCGTCCTCGACGACACCGCCACCCTCGTCACCCTGGCCCGGCTGCTCGGCGTCCCCGAACGCGCCGTCGGCCCCCACCTGACCGAACTCGACACGGCAGGCCTGCTGGACGCCGGCCGGCTGCGCCACGAAGGCGTCCGCGCCGCCGTACTGGAGGACCTGCCCGCCAACGACGCCACAGCCCTGCACCAGCGCGCCGCCGCCCTGCTCCACGACAGCGGCGCCGCACCCGGCGACGTCGCCCGGCACCTGGCCGCCGCGGACGCCACCAGCGCCGCCCCGCGGCCCGGCCCCGCCTGGGCCGCACCCCTGCTGACCCGCGCCGCACAGCACGCCCTGACCGCGGGCCGGCCGCATCAGGCCGCCGTCCACCTGCGCAGCGCCGCACGCCACAGCCGCGACGACGGCACCGGCCGGCCACGGGCACGCCTGCTGGAAATGCTCGCCCGGGCCGAGTGGGAGAGCGACCCGGCCTGCGTGCTGCGGCATCTCGACCCGCTCGAACAGGCCCTGACCCACGGGCTGCTGGACGGCGCGCACCTCGTCGGCGCGGCCGGACTGCTGCTGTGGCACGGACAGAGCGGCACCCTGGCCCGCGTGCTCGCCGCCCGGACCGGCGACGACAGCCGCGCCGTCGCGGAGGCGGCCGCGGCACTGGCCCACGTCCGCCCCGCGACCAAGCCCCTGCCCACCCCCTGCGACCCGGGGCCCGCCGCCGAGCGGGCCCTGGAGTCCCTCGCCTACGACCACGCGCCGCCGGCCCCCGTCACCGCCGTCCTGTCCGCCCTGCTGCACGCCGGCGAGAGCAGCCGCCCGGCCCGCTGGAGCACCCTGCTCCCCGGCAACAGCAGCCCCCGCAGAACACCCACCCGCCAGGCCGTCGCCGCCGCCGCGGCCGCCGTGACGGCCGTCCGCACCGGCGCCCACGACCACGCCGCCGCTCACGCGGCGACAGCCCTGGCCCTGCTGCCCGCACCCGCCTGGGGAGTGGCCCTGGGCATGCCGCTGTCGGCGGCGGTCCTCGCCGCCACCCGGCGCGGCGCACTCGACGAGGCCGCACAGCACCTGGCCGTCCCGGTACCGGAAGCGATGTTCACCACCCGCGCCGGACTCCACTACCTGCTGGCCCGCGGGCACTACCAACTGGCCGCCGGCCGCCCGCAGGCCGCACTCGGCGACTTCCACGCCTGCCGGGACACCCTGGCACGCTGGCAGGCGCACCCCCCGCCCGGCGCCCTGGACTGGCGCACCCCGGCGGCCCTCGCCCGCGCCGCCGCAGACGACGTGCCCCGCGGCGAGCGGACCGGCACGCTCACCGACGCCGAACGCAAAGTCGCCGTCCTCGCGGCCCGCGGCTCCACCAACCGGGCCATCGCGGCCCGCCTGTACGTCACCCCCAGCACCGTCGAACAGCATCTGACCCGCGTCTACCGCAAACTGCGCGTGGCCTCCCGCACCGAACTGGCCGGCCTGGTCACGGCGGAGGCACCGGAGACGGCACGCGCCCGCTGAACGTCACCGGCCGCCGCGGGCGCCCGCGGTCCGCAGCCCCCGGCCGTTCTTACGGCCCAGCAGCCCCGCCGCCACCAGCTGCTCCAACGCCGGCGAGGGACGGTACTGGGGCGTCTTGAACCGCTCGTGGAGCCGGTGCGAGATGGTCAGCGACACATCGAGACCGATGGTGTCCAGCAGCGCGAACGGGCCCATGGGGAAACCGAATCCGTGCTGGACGGCCGCGTCCGTCTCCTCGATGCCGCACCCCGGCCGCTCCAGCAGGGCCAGGGCCGCACCGAGGTAGGGGAACAGCAGACTGTTGACGATGAAACCGGTACGGTCCGGGCACGCGACGACGCTCTTGCCCAGCCTGTCGCAGAAGGCGCGCGCGGTGGCCCACGAGCCGGGGTCCACCACGTCGGTGCGCACCAGCTCCACCAGCCGCATCACCGGGGCCGGGTTGAAGAAGTGGATGCCCACCACGTCCGCCGGCCGGCCCGACGCCTCGGCGCACGCGGTGACCGACAGGGAGGAGGTGGTGGTGGCCAGCACCGTGCCCGGCGCGCACACCTCGCCGAGCCGCGCGAACAGCGCCCGCTTGACGTCGAGGTCCTCCGCGACCGCCTCGATCACCAGATCGCAGCCGGCCAGGGCCGCCATGTCGTCGGCGCCTTCGAGGAGCTGACGGGCCGACGCCTTCGCCTGCGCCGTCACCTTGCCGCGGCGCACCGCGCGGGTCAGGGAGCCGTCCACGGCCGCCAGCGCCTCCTGCGCCTTGCCGGCGGAGCGGGCCACCAGCACGGTCGGACACCCGGCCGTGGCCGTCACCTCCGCGATGCCGCGCGCCATCGCCCCCGAGCCCAGCACCCCCACCCGGCCGACCGGCCTGGCGTCCGCCCGGTCCGCCGGGCCGTCGGGAGCGGTCTCGAGCGGCTCACCGCGCTCGTCGTACGCGTAGAAACCGTCGCTTGTTTTCACGCCCAGCCGCTCGGCGGCGACCATCCGGCTCAGGCGCGGGGCGGGTTCGAAGGCACTGTCACCGGTGCTCCGCCACAGGCCGGTCAGCGCACGGTGGGCCGCGTCCAGGCCGATGCGGTCGAGCAGTTGGAACGGGCCGGCGGGCAGGGCGCAGCCCAGCCGCATCGCGGTGTCGATCGCGGTGTGGGTGGCGTACCCCTCGTCGAGGAGGATCACCGCACGGTTGAGGAAGCCGAGGACCAGCGCGGTGGCGTCGGCCGCCGCACGGCCGTCGGCCGCGACCGGTGCCAGAGCGGTGTCCGTCACCAGCGCCTCGAGCGCGGCCGCGGTCTCCTGCGAGGTCAGGGCGGTGCGGACCGGCCGGACGGGAGCGCCGGGCCAGGGAGGGGTGAACAGGTGCAGCGCCGCGACGTCGGCCGGCCGGCCCGAGGCGAGGGCCAGGCCGGGCACGGACAGCTGTGCCGTGGTGGTGATCACGGCAGTGCCGGGCGGGCAGGCCGCCACGATCCGTGCGAGGGCGGCCGACTTGGCGGCGGCCTCGTCCGGGACGCACTCGACGACCAGGCGGGCGTCGCGCAGCAGGGCGTGGTCGGCGGTGAAGGTGACGGGCGCACGGCCGGGGCCTTCACCGGCGACCGCCTTGAGCCGCCGGGCGACACGGGCCAGGACGTCCAGGTCGGTGTCGACGGCGACGACCGGGCGGCCCGCGTCCACCACCCGGTGCAGCAGGGCCTCACCGGCCGACCCCAGGCCGACGATCCCCGTGACGGGCACCGGGACGGAGACAGGAGCAGAAGCAGGAGCAGGAGCAGGAGCAGGAGCAGGAGCAGGAGCAGGAGCGGGAGCGGGGGCGGGGGCGGGGGCGGGGGCGGGGGCGGGGGGTGTCATCTTTTCCTCCGGTGTGGATACCCCGTGCTTCAGCTCGGGGAGGAAACACAGCTCCTGCGGAGCAGGGCGATGGGCTGGGATCCGCCGTCAGGGCGGATCCCAGTGCTTTGACCCGCACGTAAGATGCGGGGTCGCTAGTTTGTGAGCGTGACCATGAACCGGGTGAAGCGGGCGTTCAAGTACCGCTTCTGTCCGACGGATGCGCAGGCGGCGGAGCTGTCGCGCACGTTCGGGTGCGTGCGGAAGGTTTACAACCTGGCGCTCGCGGCACGGTCCGAGGCGTGGACGCTCCGTCAGGAGCGGGTCGACTACAACGCCACCTCGGCGATGCTCACCTCGTGGAAGAAGTCCGAGGAACTGGCTTTCCTGTCCGAGGTGTCGTCGGTGCCGTTGCAGCAGACGCTGCGGCATCTGCAGGGCGCGTTCACGAACTTCTGGCTGAAGCGGGCCAAGTATCCGGTCTTCAAGTCCCGGAAGAAGTCGCGGAAGTCCGCCGAGTACACCACCAGCGGTTTCCGCTTCCGCGACGGCAGGCTGACTCTCGCCAAGATGAGCGAACCGCTGGACATCGTCTGGTCCCGCCCTCTTCCCGAAGGTGCGACGCCGTCGACCGTGACCGTGTCGCAGGACGCGGCCGGGCGCTGGTTCGTCTCGATGCTGTGCGAGGACATCCCCGCAACCATGCCCCGGACTGCGAACGCTGTCGGGGTCGACGCGGGGATCACCAGCCTGGTGACACTTTCCACCGGGGAGAAGGTCACCAACCCCACGTTCGAGCGCAGGGACCGTGCCCGTCTGGCCAGGGCCCAACGGGTGCTGGCGAAGAAGGCCAGGGGTGACGGAGCGAACCGGGCCAAGGCCCGGCGCAAGGTCGCCAGGATCCACGCCCGTATCGCCGACCGCAGACGCGACCACCTGCACAAGCTGACCACTCGTCTCGTTCGTGAGAACCAAACGATCGTGATCGAGGATCTGACCGTGCGCAACATGGTCAGGAACCGTTGCCTGGCCCGCGCCGTCTCGGATGCGGCCTGGACCACGATGCGCGGCATGCTGGAGTACAAGTGCGCCTGGTACGGAAGGGACCTGGTCGCCATCGACCGCTGGTTCCCCTCCTCCCAGCTGTGCTCCGCGTGCGGCACGTTGCGGGGCACGATGCCACTGAACGTCCGCACCTGGACGTGCGTGTGCGGCACGACCCACGACCGGGACGTGAACGCAGCGAAGAACGTGCCGGCCGAGGGGCTCTCGGTGACAGTCTGTGGAGCAGGTGTAAGACCTCAACGGAGTTCTCCGGGCGGGCAGCCGGCGACGAAGCAGAAAACCCCACGGCGCGAGCCGTAGGAATCCCCCTCCTTCAGGAGGGGGAGGAAGTCAAGAGCGCGGGGCCTCCTGTGCACGGAAACGGTTGATGGCGTCGATGTGCTGCTCGCGCATCTCGGGGTCCCTGACACCCAGGCCCTCCCGCGGCGCCAGCGCCAGGACGCCGACCTTGCCCTGGTGGAGGTTGCGGTGCACGTCGTACGCGGCCTGCCCGGTCTCCTCCAGGGAGTAGACCTTCGACAGCGTCGGGTGGATCCGCCCCTTGGCGACAAGGCGGTTGGCCTCCCACGCCTCGCGGTAGTTCGCGAAGTGCGAGCCGACGATCCGCTTGAGCGACATCCACAGATAGCGGTTGTCGTACTCGTGCCGGTAACCCGACGTCGAGGCACAGGTGACGATCGTGCCGCCCTTGCGGGTGACGTACACGCTCGCGCCGAACGTCTCGCGGCCCGGATGCTCGAAGACGATGTCGACGTCCTCGCCGCCGGTCAGCTCACGGATGCGCTTGCCGAACCGCTTCCACTCGCGCGGGTCCTGGGTCTGCTCGTCCTTCCAGAACCGGTAGCCCTCCGCGCTGCGGTCGATGACCGCCTCGGCGCCCATCGCCCGGCACAGGTCCGCCTTCCGGTCGCTGGAGACGACACAGATCGGGTTGGCGCCCCCGGCCAGCGCCAACTGCGTGGCGTAGGAGCCCAGTCCGCCGCTCGCACCCCAGATCAGGACGTTGTCGCCCTGCTTCATCCCGGCACCGTTGCGCGAGACCAGCTGCCGGTACGCGGTGGAGTTCACCAGACCGGGCGCCGCCGCCTCCTCCCAGGTCAGATGCTCGGGCTTGGGCATCAGCTGGTTCGACTTGACCAGCGCGATCTCCGCCAGGCCGCCGAAGTTGGTCTCGAAGCCCCAGATCCGCTGCTCGGGGTCGAGCATCGTGTCGCCGTGGCCGTCCGCCGACTCCAGCTCCACCGACAGACAGTGCGCCACCACCCGGTCACCGGGCTTCCAGCGGTTCACCCCGGGACCGGTGCGCAGCACCACCCCGGCCAGGTCGGAGCCCAGGACGTGGTAGGGCAGGTCGTGGCGGGCGGCGGCGGGCGAGAGCTTCGCGTACCGCTCCAGGAACCCGAACGTCGGCAGCGGCTCGAAGACCGACGACCAGACGGTGTTGTAGTTCACCGAGGAGGCCATCACCGCCACCAGCGCCTCGCCGGCCGACGGCATCGGCACCGCGACGTCCTGCAGATGCAGCGACTTGCGCGGATCCTTGTCCGCGAAGTCCATCGCCTCGAACATGCCGATGTCGTCCTTGCGGACCACGGCACCGCGGTAGCTCTCGGGAAGCGGCAGACCCGCGAAGTCCTGCGGCGTCGCATCCTCAACCAGAAGGGCACTGATGATCTCGTCCACGTGAATTCCCTGGGTTGGGTGGGGGAGCCGAGCAGTGCACCGCGTGCGCCGGCACACGCCCGGCCGGGGCGGGCAGGCACTGTCCTGAGCCTGGACCGCGCACACCGGGACCGGTAACCCCGGACAGACCCCTGTCCCGCCGGCCATGCGCCGTAGGGGGATCTCAGGGGAGTCGCGCACGGCCGGCCGGGCCGCATCGTGGGTTCACAGCCCTGCCCGCGTCCTCGGCGAGCCGCCGCGGCGTCACCGGCCGCCACGCACCACGTGAAGAGGAGTCCCGTTGAGGCCGTGCGCCGCCGCCCCCGACGCGCGGCCCCGTCGCGGCGCGCCGCCGGTGAACGGCACCTCACCCGGCGGCGGTCGACCGAACCGTCCCCGCCCTGCCCCGCAGAGGCTCCGCTTCCATCCCCGCCCGAAGGTGGGGGCATCCACGGAGGAATCCCGATGACCGGCCCGCTGGGCGACAACCCCTGGTTCAGGAACTACCGACCGGCCCCCCAGGCCCCCCTGAGGCTGATCTGCCTGCCGCACGCCGGGGGCTCGGCCACCTTCTACTACCCCGTCGCCCAGGCCCTGGCCCCGCGCATCGAGGTCCTGGCCGTCCAGTACCCGGGCCGGCAGGACCGGCGCGAGGAACCCGCCGCCACCGACCTCACCACCCTGGCCGACCACATCGCCCAGGCCGTCGCACCACTCACCGACCGGCCCTACGCGCTGTTCGGCCACAGCATGGGCGCCATCGTCGCCTTCGAGACGGCCCGCCGCCTCGAAGCCGCCGGCCACGGCCCCGCCGAACTGTTCGTCTCCGGCCGCCGCGCCCCCTGCCTGGACCGCGCGGGAGACTTCCACCCGCGCACCGATCAGGAAGTCGTCGCCGAGATACGCGCGCTGAACGGCACCGGCGACGCACTCCTGGACGACCAGGAGATCCTCGACATGATCCTTCCCGCCCTGCGCGCCGACTACCACGCCGTACGCCGCTACCGCTACAGCGACGGGCCCCGCCTCGCCTGCCCCCTCACCGCCTTCACCGGCGACAGCGACCCCAAGGCGTCCGCCACCGAGGTGGACGCCTGGGCCGGGCACACCGCCTCCGGCTTCGAACTGCGCGTCCTGCCCGGCGGCCACTTCTTCCTCGTCGACCAGCAGCACGAGGTCCTTCGCACCGTGGAGCAGCACCTCACCACCGCCGCGATCCCCGCCTGAGCGGGAACAGCCCACCCGCGCCCCCGCGCCCCCGCGGCCCCGCCCCGGGGCCGGGCCCGGGGCGGTCCCTCAGCGGGGCCGCGTCCGCGACGGCTGCAGCCCCTCGGCCAGCATCGCCTCGAACCTGCGCACCAACGCCTGCTGCTGAACGCCCAGTTCGTCGATACGGCGCTGCAACAGGGCGATCTCGCTGCCCAGATCCACCACACCGTCCGACCCCGCGCACCCGTCCCGCCCCGCCACGCCCGCAGGGCCCGCCGGCCCGGGCGGCGCCACGACAGCCGGCGGCGGGGCCGACAGACCCGGCGCGTGATGGAGGATCGCCTCCATCCGGCCGCGCAGCGCCGGACCCGGTTCGATCCCCAGCGCGTCCACCAGCCGGCGCCGGGCCCGCTCGTACACACCCAGCGCCTCGGCCTGACGGCCGCTGCGGTACAGGGCCACCATGAGCAGGTCGTAGAGACGCTCGCGCAGCGGATGGTCGGCGGTCAGCTTCTCCAGCTCCCCGGTGATCTCGCCGTGCTGCGCGCAGCGCAGGCTCGCCTCGTACAGCGTCTCCAGCGCGCTGAGCCGGTTCTCCTCCAGCCGGTCGGCCTCCGACCGGCAGATCGGCCCGTAGCAGCTGTCCTGCAGCGCGGGCCCCCGCCACAGGGCCAGGGCGCGGCGCAGCAGCTCCGCCGCCTGCCCGGGGTCGGACGCGATGGCCGCCCGGCCCTTGGCGGACAGCCGGTGGAAGGCCTGGACGTCGGTCGTGGCCCGGCCCAGGTTCAGCAGATAACCGGTCGGCAGGGTGCTGATCCACTCGTGGCCCGCCGCCCGGGACCCGCCCGGCGTGCCCATCGCCGCCGGTCCGCCGGCCGCCGGCAACAGCCGCCGCAACCGGGCCACATGGGCCTGCAGCGCGTTCGCCGCGTTCGCGGGCGGCTCGTCGCCCCACAGCTCCTCCGCCAGCCGGTCCACACTCAGCAGCCGGCCCGCGTGGATCACGAACGCGGACAGCAGCGCACGCTGCTTCGAACCGGGCGGCGCGATGTCCGCGCCGGTGCGCCCGTCGCGTATCTCCACCGGCCCCAGAAGCCGGAACTCGGTGGGTGCCGTGCCCCACACCACTGCCGCCGCCGGTACGGGCCGGGGCGGCGCCGGCACGGTCACCGGGGCACCGCGCGCACGGCGCCGTCCAGAGCCAGGGCGCAGTGGATGTCGTCGGCGATCTGCCCGGTCAGCGCGGAGGGATCGTCCTGGAAGTAGAAGTGCCCGCCGTCGAACAGACGCAGGCCCACGAAACGCGTCGACCGCTCGGTCCAGCCGGCCAGCCGCCCCGGCGGGGCCACCGTGTCACGGGTGCCGCCGAACACCGACAGCGGCACGGGCAGCGGCCCCGCCTCCGGCGCCGGACACCAGGTCTCCACCAGCCGCAGATCGCCCCGGACGGCCGGCGCGAACAGCTCCCACAACTCCGGGTCCTCCAGCACCGCCGCGGGCGTACCGCCCATCGCGGCCAGTTCACGGCGCAGCCCGGCGTCGGACAGCAGATGCCTGCCGCTGTTCTCGCCCTGCGGCAGGGGCGTACCGCGCGCCGACAGCCCCAGCCACAGCGGCGGCCTGCGCCCCAGATCCAGCAGCCGCCGGGTCAGCTCGTAGGCCACCAGTGCGCCCATGCTGTGCCCGAACAACGCGTAACGGCCCTGGAGTCCGGGACCCAGCTCGTGGAGGAAGTGGTCCACGAGCCGGTCCGCGTCCCCGATCGCGGGACGGTCGGACAGCAGACCGCGGCCGGGGGCGTCCACCAGCCGCACGTCCCAGCCGGCCGGGAAACGGCCGGGCCAGTCGCGGTACAGCAGATGCGAACCACCGGCGTGGTGGAACACGAACAGACGCAGCTCCATCGTGCCTCCGTGGTGCCTGTGTCGACGGTCCCAGATGCGGAACCTCGGACGATAGCCGCCCGGCAACAGCGGTGTTCGGCCGTGCCGAGCCGTCCTCGACCACCCGTACAAGCGTTCTCGAGGGAACGGGTGCTCGCACCGAAGTGCCTTGTTGGAGGGCTGCTCGAGCACCGGTCGAAATCTCGGGAGCGTCCTTCGAACACGACTAGCGTGCTGCGCGCCGACGGCTTTGAGCCATCGAGGTAACTCGACCAGGTAACGGGAGGAAACCGTGGAGATTCAGGTTCTGGGTCCGTTGAGCGCACACGTCAACGGAATGTCGATCGTTCCGACCGCGGGCAAACCACGCCAGATCCTGGCGCTGCTCGCCTTCTACCCGGGGCGGGTCATGCCGGTGCCCACCCTGATGGAGGAGATCTGGGGGACCGAACTGCCGCAGAGCGCCATGACCACCCTGCAGACGTACATCCTGCAGCTGCGCCGCCGGCTGGGCACCGCGATGGGCCCCGACGCGCCCGGCACCGCGAAGGAGGTGCTGGCCACCCGGCACGGCGGCTACCTGCTGCAGGTCCCGCCGGAAGCCGTCGACGCACACCGCTACGAACAACTGGTGTCGGCGGGCCAGGGCGCCTTCGAGGACGGCGAGGACGAACGGGCCGCACACCTGTTCCGCGACGCGCTGGCGATGTGGCACGGGCCGGGCCTGGTGGACGTGCGGGTCGGCCCGATCCTGGAGATCGAGGTCCTGCGGCTGGAGGAGAGCCGCCTGGTCACCGTGGAACGCCGGATCGACTCCGACCTGCGCCTGGGCCGGCACAGCGAACTCATCGCCGAACTCACCGACCTGACAGCCCGCCACCCCCAGCACGAAGGACTCCACTCACAGGCCATGGTGGCCCTGTACCGCTCGGGCCGGCAGGCCACCGCGCTGGACATCTACCGCAGGCTGCGCACCCGGCTGATCGAGGAACTGGGCGTGGAACCCTCGCCCCAGCTGCAGCGGCTGCACCACGCCATGCTCAGCGTCGACCCGGCGCTGGACGTGGTCAGCGGCCCGCGCCGCGGCTCCACCTTCGGGCTGTACGCGGCCTGAGCCCGAGCGGATCTCGAGGCCCGGCGGCGATCCTGGTACCGGGCACCCGGCACCGGGGCGCCCAGGAGGAAGGACGAGGAGATGTCGGACGCACAGCCGGTACGGCTCCACTGCTTCGCGCACGCGGGAGCCGGTGTCTCCTCCTTCCACGGCTGGCCGGCCGACCTGGGATCCGGCGCCGTGCCCGTGCCGCATCTGCTGCCGGGCCGTGAGGCCAGGCGCCGCGAGCCGCGTATCACCGGCCGCGAGGCCCTGCTGAGCGATGTGATGGGCACCTTCGCGCACGAGCCGCCCGGCCCGTACGTGCTCTACGGCCACAGCCTCGGCGCGATGGTCGCCTACACCCTCACCCGCGCCCTGCACGAGGCCGGCCTGCCGGGGCCCGCGCTGCTGGCCCTGGGCGCCTGCCCGCCGCCCGACGCCGCCTCCGACCTCGCCGACGCCTGCCGGGAGGGCGACGAGCGGCTGCTGGCACTCCTCGGCGATCTGGGCGCCCTGCCGGAGGGCGCCCTGCCCGGCGGATTCTGGCACCGGGCCGTGATGCCGGTCCTGCGCGACGACCTGCTGCTCGCCGACGCCCTGCGCACCGCGGCCCGCCGGCCCGCCCCGGCCGGCCCGCCGCACGTTCCGCTGCTGATCGTCTCCGGCGAGGACGACCCGCTGGCCCCGGCCGCGGCGATGGACGGCTGGCGTGCCTGGACCACCGGGCCGGCGGTGTCGCGGACCGTGCCCGGCGACCACTTCTTCGTACGCGGCCGTCACCTGCCCCGGCTCCTCGGCCGCGCCTGCCGCGTCGTCACACGCGCCACGCAGACGTCCCCGCTGCCCGCCGCCTCCCGCGGCTGACTCCCGCACACAGGCGTGCCCGCCCGTGGCCGTTCCGGTGGGACCAGCGCTCGGCGACCGCGACCGGGGAGTCAGCCGCAGGCCCGAGACCAGCAGGCCCGGTGCCCACCGCCGGATCACAGGCGGGGCGGGGCCCATGACCTCCAGGGCGCCGCGCCCGCCCCGGCGGGCGCGGCACAGGAGCAAGGAGGTTCACAAACGGGGCAGATGACCGCCCACGAGGGCCCGCAGCCGCTCCGCGTCCTGCGGGGAGCGCAGCCCGCGCATGGGCAGCACCTCCACGAGCAGGATGTTCGGGTCGCGGCTGAGCAGCACCACATGGTCGCGGGTCTCCCGGTATCCGCGGAAGACCGACCAGCGCTGGACGAGCGTCACATGCGCGGTCCCGGTCGTGATCCCTGTCCCGCTCACGGACGTGCGGTACTCACCCTGCCAGGAGACCGTGCGCAGCGCGTGGTGTGCCTGCAGGTGCGGGATCGACCAGATCCAGGCGGCACAGAAGACGGCGATCACGCATGACAGCGCGGAGCTTTCCGGTGAGGCCGTCACCAGCACCGCGCCGGCCCCGAACAGCCCGGTGAAGCCCCACCTGACCAGGTGCAGGCGGCGACGGCGTTCACGCAGCCGTACGCCCGCCAGGATGTCGGCGCGCGCCGGCCGGTAGACCAGCTCGACCATGCCCTGGTCCTCGCCCTGATTCATGTCCGCGATCACGAAACGGGATCGTACTGTCCGTCCGGCCGCCGGGACCGGCGGCGTCCGCCGGCACCGAACCCGGCGCCCTCAGCACGAGCAGAGCCCGCACGGACACGGCCCCGGCGGGCCCGACCCCCGTATCCGGCGGAGAAAGAAGAACCCGAACCCCCCAGAGTTCCCCCGAGTTCCCCAGAGTTCCCCAGAGTTCCCCCGGGTTTCCGGGAATCCGCCCCGGACAAGTGGCCCGGTCCCGCCGGATCGGGAACCGCTCGAGAACCACTCGAGGCGCAAAAGGGGATCAGACCAGAAAGCCCACCCGTGAAGTCGCGCCGCTCCAACGGGGCTTGACACTGAAACAGACCGGCAAAGAAGCTGACGCAGGACTACGTGGACTGCGCCTTTTCCGTATGCGTCACAGGGCCTTTGCGTACCACGCGAGGAGAGACGGCCCGATTGCGGATTGAGTGAGACCAAAGGCTGCGCTGCTACCAATTGGTCCACCCCGTCTCCGGCATTCCCCGACCTGTGCGGCCCTGCCCTGCGACAGCCAAGGAGTGGCATGAATCCCCATCCGACACCCGTGTCCGTCCGCGACGACCACACGGTGAGCCCGTGGCACCTGGCGCTCCTGGCCGGTCCCGCAGCGGACCTCGATGCCGGGATCGCCGCGCTCCGGTCCCGTGCCGCGTGCCCCGTCACATCCCACGACGCGCCGGTCACCGTCCACACCGCCGGCGCCGCGACGGCCACCGCCGGCCTGCGCCGCGCCGCCCTGCTGACCGCCGCCGGCGACGGGAACGGCACCGCCGAGATACGCCCCCAGGGCCCGGCCGCCGCCACCGTGCCCGCCACCGGACGGCCGGTCGCGTTCATGTTCCCCGGCCTCGGCGACCACTACGTCGGCATGGGGCAGGGCCTGTACCGCCACTTCCCGCTGTTCCGGGAGCACCTGGACCGCTGCGCCGAACTGCTCGCCGCGGAACTGGACCTCGACATCCGCGACGCCCTCTTCCCGCAGGACCAGGCCCCGGACACACCGGCACCGGCCATGGACCTGCGGCAGATGCTGGGCCGCGACAGCGGCGACCAGAGCGACGCGGAGCGCCGCCTGAACCGCACCGGTGTCGCCCAGCCGGCCCTCTTCGCCGTCGAGTACGCGCTGGCGAAGCTGTGGGAGTCGTGGGGCCTGCGCCCGCAGATCATGATCGGCTACAGCCTCGGCGAGTACGTCGCCGCCACCCTCGCCGGGGTGCTGACCCTCGAGGGCGCCGTCAAGCTCGTCGCCCAGCGCGCCCGGCTGATCGACCGGTCGCCGCAAGGCGCGATGCTCGCCGTCATGCTCCCCGAGGAGCAGGTGACAGCCCTGATCGGCGAGAAGCTGTCCCTCTCCGCCGTCAACGGGCCCGAGTTCTGCGTCGTCGCCGGCCCCGACACGGCCGTGGACGAACTCCACACCCGCCTCATGGAGCAGGGCGTGGCCGCCCGCCGGGTGAAGTCCACCCACGCCTTCCACTCGGTGATGATGGAGCCGCTGGCCCCCGAAGTGACCCGCCTCGCCGCCACCCTGGACCTCAAGGCGCCGAGCATCCCCTACATCTCCAACGTGACCGGCCGCCAGATCACCGACGAGCAGGCCACCGACCCGGCGTACTGGGCCCGCCACCTGTGCAGCCCGGTACGTTTCGCCGACGGACTCGCCGCCCTGGGTGCCGAACCCCTGCTGCTGGAGACCGGCCCCGGCCAGACCCTCAGCAGCCTCGCCGCCACCGCCCGCGACGGCGACACCGCCGCCGTCGTCGCCTCCATGCGCCACCCGATGGAGCCGCAGGACGACACCGCCGTGCTCCTGAAGGCCCTCGGCCGGCTGTGGACCGGCCACGCACAGGCCGGCTGGGACACCTTCCCCTCCACCGGCCTGACCACCGACGCCCCCACCGCCCCCGCGGCCGCCCCGCAGGGCGCGAAGGAGCTGACCGACACCCAGACGAGGCTGCACACGATCTGGTCCCGGCTGCTCAAGTCCGACGCCCTGCCCACCGACATCGGCTTCTTCGAACTGGGCGGCAACTCCCTGCTCGCCACCCGCCTCATCCTGCGCATCGAGCGCGAGTTCGGCGTCGAGCTCACCCTGCGCCGCATCTACGAGATGCCCAGCATCATCCAGATGGCCGCCGCCGTCGACGCGCTGCTCACCGGCGACGAGCCGGCCGCCGCCCAGACCGTCGCCTGGACCTCCGCCGGCGACGCACGCCCCGCCTACCGGCTGCCCAACGGCCTGATGGTCCACCACCAGAACGAGGCCGAGACCAAGCACTTCTACGAAGACATCTTCGACCACCGCACCTACGCCAAGAACGGCATCACCATCGAGCCCGGCGCCACCGTCTTCGACGTCGGCGGCAACATCGGCCTGTTCACCCTCTTCTCCCACTACGAGGCCGACAACGTCGAGATCTACACCTTCGAACCGGCCCCGCCCATGTTCGAACTCCTCAGCCGCAACGTCGCCGAACACGGCGTGAACGCCAAGCTGTTCAACATCGGCGTCTCCGACAGCGAGACGGAGGCCGACTTCACCTTCTACCCGCGCAGCTCCGGCATGTCCTCCTTCCACCCCGACGAGGACGAGGAGAAGCGCAACCTGCGCACCATCATCGCCAACCAGCGCGCCGCCGGAGAGGCCGAGGAAGGCATCGAGAAGCTCGACGCCTACGCCGAGGAACTCATCGACGTCCGCTTCGACGCCGTCCCGTTCAAGGCATGGCTGCGCCCGCTGAGCGCCGTCATCGCCGAGCAGGGCGTCGAACGGATCGACCTCATCAAGATCGATGTGCAGAAGAGCGAGCAGCAGGTCCTCGACGGCATCGCCGACCACGACTGGCCCAAGATCCGCCAGATGGTGCTCGAGGCCCACGACGGCGACGACGGCCGGGTCGCCCACCTGACCCGAATGCTGCGCAGCCGCGGCTTCACCGTCCACGCCGAACAGGACGAGATCTACGCCGGCACGGACATCCACAACATCTACGCCCTTCGCAGCGACCAGTAAACGGAGTCCACGGACCATGGAATTCAAGACCGTAGGGGTACTCGGCGCCGGGGTCATGGGCGTCGGCGTGGCGCAGAACCTCGCCCAGACCGGACACCGCGTCGTCCTGGTCGACATCTCCGAGGACGTCCTCGAGCGCGCCCGCAAGGAACTGCGCACCAGCCTGCGCACCTACGCCCTGTTCAACAGCAAGGAGAAGGTCGACTTCACGGCGGTCCTGGAGAAGATCGAGTTCACCGTCGACTACGAGCGGCTCGCCGACGCCGACTTCGTCGTGGAGAACGTCACCGAGGACTGGGGCATCAAGCAGCAGGTCTACCAGCGCATCGACAGGATCTGCCGGCCCGACACCGTCTTCGCCGTCAACACCTCGGCCATCTCCATCACCCGGGTCGGCTCCGCCACCACCCGCCCCGAACGCGTCGTCGGCATGCACTTCATGAACCCGGTGCCGATGAAACCCCTCGTCGAAGTCATCCGCGGCTACCACACCACCCAGGAGACCCTGGACACCGCGGCACGCTTCCTCGCCGAACTCGGCAAGGAATGCATCGTCGTCCAGGACGTCCCCGGCTTCGTCTCCAACCGCGTGCTCATGCTGACCGTCAACGAGGCCGTCTTCCTCGTCCAGGACGGCGTCGCCTCCGCTGCCGAGATCGACCGCATCTTCAAGGGCTGCTTCGACCACCGCATGGGCCCGCTGGAGACCGCCGACCTCATCGGCCTCGACACCATCCTCAAGTCCGTCGAAGTGCTCTACGAGAGCTTCAACGACGACAAGTACCGGCCCGCCCCGCTGCTCAAGAAGATGGTCGCCGCCGGGCTGCTGGGACGAAAGAGCGGCCAGGGCTTCCACAGCTACGCCTGAGCGACCCGGGGCCGCGGCGACCCGCGGCCCCGCCGCCCCCCGCGCGCCCGCGGCCCCGCGCGCCCCCGACCCACCGGACGAGTCCACCAGAGACAGGGAATGACATGAGTACGGACATCAAGCCCCGGATCGCGCACTACCTCTCCCGCTTCTTCCCGGTGCACGACCTCAAGGACGACGACGACATCTTCCAGCTGGGCTTCGTCAGCTCCATGTTCGCCATGCAACTGGTCGCCTTCGTCGAGCACGAGTTCGGCATCACCGTCGACAACGACGACCTCGAACTCGACCACTTCCGCTCCGTCAGCGCCCTCGAGGCCTTCGTCAACCGCAAGCTGTCCGCAGCCGTGCCCCAGTGAGGCCCCCCGTGTCCCTGACGACCCAGCCAACCGCCGGGCACACCGAGGCCCGGGAGGAATTCCAGGAGTTCGCCCAACGCGTCGTCGCGCCGGCCGCGGACTTCGTCCACCGTGCCCAGCACACCCCGCCGGAGCTCGTCCGCGCCCTGGCCGACAGCGGATACCTCGGCCTGGCCGTCCCGCGGGAGTACGGCGGAGGCGGCAGGGACGCGCTCACCCTCGGACTGCTCGCCGCGGAGATCGGACGCGCCTGCTCCTCACTGCGCAGCCTGCTGACGGTGCACACCATGGTCGCCCACGCGATCATGCGCTGGGGCAGCCGCGCGCAGAAGGACACCTGGCTGCCCCGGCTCGCGACCGGCGAGCACATCGCGGCACTCGCCGTCTCCGAACCGGGCGCCGGCAGCGACGCGGCCGGCGTCACCAGCAGCCTCACCCGCACCGGCGACGGCCACCTCCTCGACGGCCACAAGAAGTGGATCACCTACGGGCACGTGGCCGACCTGTTCCTGACCGTCGCCCGCACCGAGGAAGGACCCACCGCGGTCCTCGTCGAACGCCCCGCACCCGGCCTGACCACCTCACTGATCACGGACCTCATCGGCATCCGCGGCTCGATGACCGCCGACGTGCGCTTCGAGGCGACCCCGGTACCCGACGACAACGTCCTGGCCCGCCCCGGCCTCGGCGTCTCGCACGTGGTCGGCGCCGCCCTCGACCTCGGCCGCTACACCGTCGGCTGGGGCAGCGTCGGCATCCTCGACGCCTGCCTCGACGCCACACTCGCCTACGCGGGCGAACGCGAACAGTTCGGCTCACTCATCAAGGACCACCAACTCGTCCGCCGCATGATCAGCGACATGTACACCGAGGCCCGTGCGGCCCGTCTGCTGTGCACGGACGCCGGCCGGCTCCGCGACGAGCGCGACCCCGGCGCCCTCGCCGCCACCTCACTGGCGAAGTACTTCGCCTCCCGCGCCGCCGTACGCGCGGCGAGCGACGCCGTGCAGATCCACGGCGCCAACGGCTGCAGCTCCGAATACCCCGTACAGCGGTATCTCGGCGACGCCAAAATCATGGAAATCATCGAGGGAAGCTCCCAGCTCCACCAAATCGGCCTCGCCGAATACGCCTTCCAGGATTTCACCCTCGGCCGCCATCAGCTGCGCACGACGAACAGGGGAAATTGATGACGAGCACCGTGAAATGCGTGGTCTGGGACCTCGACAACACCGTATGGGACGGTGTGCTCCTCGAGGACGGCGACGTCAAACTCCGCCCCGGAATCGTCGACGTCCTGCGCACCCTCGACGAGCGCGGCATTCTCCACTCCATAGCCAGCCGCAACGACCACGACGCCGCCATGGCCAAACTCGAGGAATTCGGCATCGCCGAATACTTCCTGTACCCCCAGATCAACTGGGGCCAGAAGTCCGACTCGGTGAAGGCCGTCGCCGAGGCGATCAACATCGGCATCGACACCCTCGCCTTCGTCGACGACCAGCCCTTCGAACGCGACGAGGTCGGCTTCACCCACCCCCAAGTGCTGTGCATCGACGCCCTCGACGCCGAACGCATCCCCCACCTGCCCCGCCTGCAGCCCCGGTTCGTCACCGCCGACTCCCGCGAACGCCGCCACCTGTACCGGGCCGACGCACAGCGCAAAGCCGCCGAGGAGTCCCACACCGGCGCCTCGGAAGAGTTCCTCGCCTCCCTCGACATGCACTTCACCATCGCCCCCGCACGCGAGGACGACCTCAAGCGCGCCGAGGAACTCACCGTACGCACCAACCAGCTGAACGCCACCGGCTACACCTACAGCTACGAAGAACTCGACGCGTTCCGCTCCTCGCCCGACCACGACCTCCTCGTCGCCTCACTCGACGACACATACGGCACCTACGGCAAGATCGGCCTCGCCCTCGTCGAACGCTCCGCCGACGCCTGGACGCTGAAACTGCTCCTGATGTCCTGCCGCGTGATGTCCCGCGGCGTCGGCTCCGTCCTCCTGGGCCACCTCATCCGCAAGGCCCACGACGCCGGCGTGAGGCTGCGCGCCGAATTCGTCTCCACCGACCGCAACCGGACGATGCTCGTCACCTACAAGTTCGCCGGCTTCCGCGAAGTGGCCAAGAACGGCGACGTCTCCGTCCTCGAACACGACAACTCCCACATCCCCAGCTTCCCCCCGTACATGGAAGTCGTCGTCGAAGACTGATCCGCCGGTGCGGTACGGCCGCGCCCCCGGGCGACCCTCCGGCCGTACCGCACGCTCCCGTCCAGGCCGGATGCCTCACATGGAGATCCCGATGAACGCCAACGCCAGCAACGCCGCCGACACCACCGCGAACGAAGAGCGACTGCGGCGCGCCATGGCGGCCGTTCTGCAGCTCCAGAAGCGCAACGCGGAACTCGAGGCGCGGCGCTTCGAACCCGTCGCCGTCATCTCCATGGCCTGCCGGCTCCCCGGCGGCATCCAGGCACCCGAGGACTTCTGGAACGTCCTCGCCCACGGCACGGACACCACCGGACCCCTGCCCGAGCGCTGGGACGAGAACGCCCTCTACGACCTCGACGTGACCGCCCCCGGCAAGAGCTACTCCCGCGAAGGCGGATTCCTCACCCGCATCGAGGACTTCGACGCCGCGTTCTTCGGCATCAGCCCCCGCGAGGCCCAGTCCATGGACCCGCAGCAGCGCCTGGTCCTGGAAACCTCCTGGGAGGCGCTGGAGCGGGCCGGTATCCGGCCCGGCACCCTCACCGGCAGCCGCACCGGCGTCTACCTCGGCGCCATGCGCTCCGACTACGAATCCGCCCAGGCCGACTACGACATCCTCGACGGATACCAGGGCACCGGCATCGCCGGCAGCGTCCTGTCCGGCCGCGTCTCCTACGCGCTGGGCCTGCAGGGCCCCGCCATGACCATCGACACCGCCTGCTCCTCTTCCCTCGTCGCCCTCCACACCGCGGCCACCGCCCTGCGAGGCGGCGAATGCGACCTCGCCCTCGCCGGCGGCGTGACCGTCATGACCACCCCCGGCCTGTTCGTCGAGTCCAGCCGGCTCGGCGCCATGGCACCCGACGGCCGCTGCAAGAGCTTCTCCGCCCGGGCCGACGGCGGCGGCTGGTCGGAAGGCGCCGGCATGCTCGTCCTCAAGCGCCTGTCCGTGGCCGAACGCGACGGCGACCGCATCCTGGCCGTCATTCGCGGCTCCTCGGTCAACCAGGACGGCGCCAGCAACGGACTGACCGCCCCCAACGGACCCTCCCAGCAGCGCGTCATCCACGACGCACTCGCGGCAGCCGGCCTCACCCCCGCCGACATCGACGCCATCGAGGCACACGGCACCGGCACCTCCCTCGGCGACCCGATCGAGGCCGGCGCACTCGCCGAAGTCTTCGGCACCCGCCAGGTGTTCCTCGGATCCTCGAAGTCCAACATCGGCCACACCCAGGCCGCCGCCGGGGTCGTCGGCGTCATGAAGATGATCCTCGCCCTGCAGCACGAGACACTGCCGCGGACCCTGCACGCCGACGAACCCAGCCCCCACATCGAATGGGACAGAAGCGGCCTGACCCTCCTTCAGGAAGCCCGGCCCTGGCACAAGGGCGAGCGCACCCGCCGCGCCGGCATCTCCTCCTTCGGACTGAGCGGCACCAACGCCCACGTCGTCATCGAAGAAGCACCCGAGCCCACCGCGACGACCGAGCCCTCGACCCCCGCCCCCCTGCCGGTGGTGCTGTCCGGCACGAGCCGGGCAGCACTGCGTGAGCAGGCCGGACGCTGGGCCGACTGGCTCGAGACCCACCCCGACACGCCGCTGCGGGACATCGCCGCCACCGCAGCCACCGGCCGCACCCACTTCACCGAGCGCGCGGCCGTCGTCACCGACGACACGGCCGCCCTGGCCCACGCCCTGCGAACCCTGGCCGACGGCCTGCCCCACCCCGACGTCGCCGAAGGCACGGCGGGGGAGCGGGGCAAGGTCGTGTTCGTGTTCCCCGGTCAGGGCAGTGAGTGGGCGGGGATGGGGCGGGCGCTGCTGGAGCAGTCGCCGGTGTTCGCGGAGACGGTGTGTGAGTGTGATCGGGCACTGGCTCCGTATCTGGGCCGTTCGGTGGAGGAGTTGTTGCGGGAGGGTTCGCCCGAGGCATGGTCGCGGCTGGATGTGCTGCAGCCGGTGATGTTCGCGGTGTATGTGGGTTTG
>NZ_JBIAPL010000018.1:0-41396 GCF_042888225.1 Streptomyces sp. NPDC003023 | reverse complement strand
CGCACCCGCATGGTCAAGGAGTACAAGGCCGAACTCATGCACCCCTACTACGCGGCCGAACGCGGACTCGTCGACGACGTCATCGACCCCGCACACACCCGCGAAGTCCTCATCACCTCCCTCGCCATGCTGCGCACCAAGCACGCCGACCTGCCCTCCCGCAAACACGGCAACCCCCCGCAGTGACCCCGCACCCGCACCGGAGCCCCACCACCACCACCGGCCACCGCCGGCGGTAAGCAGGAGAGCCGCACCGGCGGTCGGGAACACCGCCCCGGCGCGCGAGCAGGAACGCACCCCGCCCGCTCGCCCGCCCCCTGAACCACCGCCCCGGTGGAACAGAGCCCCGCTCACCACCACCGGCACCACCACCGGCACCGGCACGGGGGCCCGGGACCGATGTCCCGGATCCGCACGATCACACCGGCCCGAACAGCCCGGCAGGCACACTGCAGGCCAAGAAGCAGGCCCATCACACGACCGAGCCAGGCCCAACAGGGGCTGACGGGGCGTCAGCCGCAGCGGCGGGGGAACCCGCCTCGGCAGACACCGACACAGACACAGACACAGACACAGGCGCGGACGCAGACGCAGACGCAGGCACACGCGCGGACGCGGGACCCCAGGTGCTCGCCGACCGCACAGCCCGTGCAGGTCGTGCAGGTCGTGCAGGTCGTGCAGCTGGTGCGGGCCGGAGGCCCGCAGCGGTGGCAGTGGCGGCAGTGCCGGTGGGGGTGGTGGCGGGGGCGGCAGGGCAGGCCCTGGCGCGCGGAACGCCCCACCGAGGCGGGAAGACGGATGCCGGTGCCGGGCGACGCCCGCCGTGGCCCCGGGCGCGCCCGGCCGTCCCGGCGCGTGTGCCCCCGGCCCCGGCGGGTGCGCCCACCGGGGGTTCCGTGTGCGGCGTGAACGGACGCCACCCGTACGGGGTGCGCCCACCGGGGGTTCCGTGTGCGGCGTGAACGGGCTCTGCCCGTGCGGGGGTTGGCCGGTTCGAGCCGTTCTCCAGGCCTGTCGGCGAGGCTCGGTGCCCATGAACGGTTTTGTGCACACCACGGCCGGAGCGGTACCCGGCGCGGGCCGGGTACCGCTCCGGGCGCGGCCGGTGCCGGGCCGTTCACCGCGGCGGCCGCACCATCCGTGCCGCACGGCGCCCCCGCCCCCGGCCCTGACACCCGGACCGCACCGGAGGGCCCCGGCCCCGGCCCCGGCCTCGCGCACCCGCGGCCGGGCACGGGCCCGGCACGGCCCGCGGCCGGGCCCGTGCCGTGCGGTGTACCGAGCCCCTATCTGGAGGACAACTGTGAGGGACCACCGATGAGACGGGTCGTCATCACCGGCATAGGCGTTGTCGCCCCCGGCGGTGTGGGCACCCGGAATTTCTGGGACACGCTCACCGCGGGCCGTACCGCCACCGGGCGCATCACCCTGTTCGACGCCTCCGCCTACCGTTCCCGGATCGCGGCCCAGGCCGACTTCGATCCCGCCGCGCACGGTTTCACCCCCGAGCAGGCCGCCCGCCTCGACCGGGCCACCCAGTTCGCACTGGTCAGCGCCCGTGAAGCACTCGACGACAGCGGTCTCACGGGCATGCTGGACGCGGTGCGCACCGGCGTGACCCTGGGCAGCGCGGTGGGCTGCACGACCTCCCTCGACGAGCAGTACGCCGTCGTCAGCGAGCAGGGCTCCACCTGGGAGGTGGACCACACCCGGGCCGTGGCCCACCTGTTCGACTACTTCGTGCCCAGCTCGATGGCGGCCGAGGTGGCCCGTGCCGGCGGCGCGCAGGGACCGGTGTCGCTGGTGTCGACCGGCTGCACCTCCGGTCTGGACTCCATCGGCCACGCCGTCGACCTGATCCGTGAGGGCAGCGCCGACGTCATGTTCGCCGGCGCCACCGAGGCCCCCATCTCCCCGATCACCGTCGCCTGCTTCGACGCGATCAAGGCCACCAGCCCCCGCAACGACGACCCGGCGACCGCCTCACGGCCCTTCGACCGCACCCGCAACGGATTCGTACTGGGCGAGGGCGCCGCCGTGCTGATCCTGGAGGAGTTCGAACACGCCCGCCGCCGCGGCGCGCACCTCTACGCGGAGATCGCCGGGTTCGCCGGCCGCAGCAACGCCTACCACATGACCGGTCTGAGGACCGACGGCACGGAGATGGCCGAGGCGATCCGCGCCGCGCTGGACGAGGCACGGCTGGACCCCACCGCCGTCGACTACATCAACGCCCACGGCTCGGGCACCAAGCAGAACGACCGGCACGAGACCGCCGCGTTCAAACGCAGCCTCGGCCCGCACGCCGGCACCGTCGCCATCAGCTCCATCAAGTCGATGATCGGGCACTCCCTGGGCGCGATCGGCTCACTGGAGGTCGCCGCCAGCGCCCTGGCCATCGAACACAACACCGTCCCGCCGACAGCGAACCTGCACGAGGCGGACCCGGCCTGCGACCTCGACTACACCCCGCTCACCGCCCGCGAACAGCGCACCGACACCGTCCTGAGCGTCGGCAGCGGGTTCGGCGGCTTCCAGAGCGCCATCGTCCTGACCCGGCCGCGCCTTCAGGAGGCAGCATGACCACGGCACTGGCCCCCCGCCCCGCCACCCACCCCACCCCCACCCCCACTGCGACCGCGTGCCTCCCGGCAGGCGCCGCGGCGCCCCCGGCCCGCCGGCCCGCCGCCGCGACCGTCACCGGCATCGGGGTCATGGCACCCAACGGCCTGGACACCGAAGCCTGGTGGGCCGCCGTCCTCGCCGGCACCAGCGGCATCGGCCCCCTCACCCGCTTCGACGCCACCCGCTACCCCGTACGCATCGCCGGCGAGGTCGACGGCTTCGTCGACGCCGACCACCTGCCCAGCCGGCTCCTGCCCCAGACCGACCGGGTCACCCGCCTGTCCCTGGCCGCCGCCCGCCAGGCCCTCGACGACAGCGGCTGCGACCCGGCCACCGGCCCCGGCCACCGCGCCGGCGTCGTCACCGCCAGCTCCGCCGGCGGCTTCGAGTTCGGCCAGCGCGAACTGCAGGCCCTGTGGAGCAAAGGCGGCCAGCACGTCAGCGCCTACCAGTCCTTCGCCTGGTTCTACGCCGTCAACACCGGCCAGATCTCCATCCGGCACGGCCTGCGCGGCTCCAGCGGCGTCGTGGTCAGCGAACAGGCCGGCGGCCTCGACGCCCTCGCCCACGCCCGCCGGCAGATCCGCAAGGGCAGCCAGATCATGATCACCGGCGGGGTCGACTCCGCCCTGTGCCCGTGGGGATGGGCCGCCCACCTCGCCGGCGGCGACCTGAGCACCGCCAACGACCCGGCCCGCGCCTACCTGCCCTTCGACGCGGCCGCCCGCGGCCACGTCGTCGGCGAAGGAGGCGCCCTGTTCGTCCTCGAGGCCGCCCCCGACGCCCGCGCCCGCGGCGCCCGCTCCTACGGCACCTTCACCGGCTACGCCGCCACCTTCGACGCCGCCCCCGCAGCACCGGCCACCCCCCGCACGCCCGGCACACCCGGCACACCCGGCACGCCGGGCATGCCGGGCGCGACGGGGGAGTGCCGGCTGGCCGACGCCGCCCGACTGGCCCTGGCCGACGCGGGCCTGGAGACCGGCGACATCGACGTCGTCTTCGCCGACGCCGCCGGCACCCGCACCGCCGACGCGGCCGAAGCCGCCGCCCTGAGCGCCCTGTTCGGCCCCGGCGGCGTGCCGGTCACCGCCCCCAAGACGATGACCGGCCGCCTCCTCGCCGGCGGCGCCGCCCTCGACGTGGCCGCCGCCCTGCTCAGCCTGCGCGACCAGGTCGTCCCCCCGACCACAGGCACCCGCGACCTCGCCGACGACTGCCCGATCGACCTCGTCACCACCCCCCGCCCCGCCCGGCTGCGCCACGCGCTGGTCCTGGCCCGCGGCCGGGGCGGATTCAACTCCGCGGCCGTCCTCAGCCACGGCCCCGGACCGCACTGACCCCCCCCGCAGAAGAAGGAGACGCGTCATGGAACACCTGGAACTGAACGACCTGAAGACCCTGCTGCGCGAATGCGCCGGCATCGAGGAAGGCGTCGACCTCGACGGCGACGTCCTCGACGTCCCCTTCCTCGCCCTCGGCTACGACTCACTGGCCCTGCTGCAGATCACCGGCCGGATCGAACGCGACTGGAACATCACCCTCGACGAGGAAAGCCTCGACGAGGCGGAAACCCCCCGCGACTACCTCGCCCTGGTCAACCGCGCCCTGTCCGAACGGGCCGCGGTCTGACCCCTCCACCCGGCTGAGCAGGAACGAGCCTGCTCAGCCGCACGCCCCGAACAGCCCCCGGCACACCGGCTGCCGGCACAGGTGTTCCCCCGCGTACCCGAGTCCGGGACGACGGCACACCCCCACTGCGTGCCCGGGCCCGGGAGGCCACTTCCCCGCGCGAACCGGCGAGTCGGGTACGGCCGAAGGCGACGGGCAGGCCCTGAACCACCGCTCCGGTGAAGCAGAAATCCCGCCCCCTCCGGGACACCGCACCCGACGGCCCCGGAACACGCGATCACGAACAGCCGAACAGCCGAACAACCCGAACAGGTCGCAAGCCGGGAAACCGGCCACCACCCGATCGAGCCGAGCCGCCTCGTACGTCCTCCGCGGGAAGCAGCCCCCAACCCCCGCCCGACACCGGCACGCCCGCCCCCGGCCCGAGCTCCCGGCGCCGTCCACGGCGCGGGGCCGGGCCCCGAACAGACCGCCGCGGCCCGGCGGCCCGCCCCCAGACCGACCCCGGCGCACCCGGCGCACCCGGCACGGCGACGCCCACGAACAGACCGCCGCGGCCCGGCAGCCCGCCCCCGCAGCCCCCGCACCGAAACGCCCCTGCGCCCCGCACCACCCGCAGCCCCCGCACCACCCGCGTCACCCCCCGACTCACACCGGCACACCGATGTGTTCACCACCGTCTTCGACAACTCGAGAAAGGTGCACGGCCGACATGACCGCTCCCAGCCGCCGCCGTTTCGTCGCACGCACGCTCACCGCGGGCGCCGCCGCGTCCCTGACCACCGCCGGCCTCGCACCCGCCGCCCACCCCGCGCCCCGACCCGCCACCCCCGGCCCGGACACCGGCCACGGCACCGCCCCCGCCCCCGCGTCCGATCCGGTTCCCGCGCTGGTCACCCCCGACGACCCCCGCTACGCCGACCTGTCCCGGCGCGGCAGCAACAAACGCTTCACCGCCCACCCCGACGCCTTCTGCCTGCCCAACACCACCGCCGACGTCGTCCGCGCGGTCACCGACGCCGTGCACCGCCGCCGCCGTATCGCCGTCCGCAGCGGTGGCCACTGCTACGAGAACGTCGCCGGCGACCCGGCCGTCAAGCTCGTCATCGACCTCGCCGCCATGAACAACGTCACCTACGACCCCGCCCGCCGCGCCTTCATGGTCGAAGCCGGCGCCCAGCTCATCGACGTCTACAAACGCCTCTACTACGGCTGGGGCGTCACCCTGCCCGGCGGCGCCAGCGCCACCGTCGGCTTCGGCGGCCACATCACCGGCGGCGGATACGGCGCCCTCAGCCGCTCCTTCGGCCTCGCCAGCGACCACCTGTACGCGCTGGAGGTCGTCGTCGTCGACGCACACGGCCGCGCCCGCGCCGTCACCGCCACCCGCGAGGCCCGCGACCCGCACCGCGACCTGTGGTGGGCCCACACCGGAGGCGGCGGCGGCAACTTCGGCATCGTCACCCGCTACTGGTTCCGCTCACCGCACGCCCACGGCGACGACCCCGCCCACCTGCTGCCCCGCCCGCCCGCCAACATCCTCTCCAACGCCGTCATCTACCCCCGCGACGGCATGGACCAGGCATCCTTCGGCCGCCTGCTCCACAACCACGGCCGCTGGCACGAACACCACAGCCACCCCCGCTCCCCGTACACCGGCCTCTACAGCGGCCTGGTCCTGCCCGGCCGGCTCAAGGACAACGACCCCGGGCAGAGCGCCATCGTCTTCACCCACCTCGACGGCACCCTCCCCGCCGCCCGCGAACTCCTCGACCGCTACGTCACCGCACTGACCGACGGCGTCGCCACCACCCCCTACATCACCGACACCGCCGACGAACCCTGGCTGACCGCGACCGTCGCACTCGCCGAGTCCCAGGACACCGACCAGGGCCGCCACAAGATCAAGTCGGCGTATCTGCGGCGCGCCCTCACCCGCGCCCAGAGCGACGCCCTCTACACCCACCTCAACTCCACCGACCACCGCAACCAGAGCGCCTCGGTCTCCCTCCAGTCCTACGGCGGCCGCACCAACACCCCCGCCCCCGGCGCCACCGCCAGCGCCCACCGCGACTGCGTCCTCAACGCCATCTTCATGAACACCTGGCAGGACCCGGCCGCCGACGCCCAGAACATCGACTGGCTGCGCCGCACCTACCGCGACGTGTTCGCCACCACCGGCGGCGTGCCCGTCCCGGGCCGCGGCAGCGACGGCGCCTACATCAACTACCCCGACATCGACCTCGCCGACCCGGCCTGGAACACCTCCGGCGTCCCCTGGCACCACCTCTACTACAAGGACAACTACCCGCGCCTGCAGCGCATCAAGGCCACCTGGGACCCGCGCGACGTCTTCTCCCACACCCTGGCCATCCGCCCCGCCTGAACCCGCACCCAACGGCCCGCCCCCGCACCGAACGGCCCGCCCGCACCGAACGGCCCGCCCGCACCGACCGGCCCCGGCCCGGCGGCGCAGGCGGGCCGCCACGCCACCCACCGGCCCCACCGGCCCCCGCCCGGTGAACAGACCCGGCGCCCCCGGCGACCACTCACCCCACCCGCCCCCACCCCCACCCACGGCCCCGCCCACGGCCCTGGTCCAACTCCCGTTCCAGCGCCCGCTCCAGCGGGCTCAGCGGCACCTCGGCACACAGCCGCTCCGGATGACCCGCCACCGGCCCGCACAACCCCCCACCCACGCCCCCGCCCCCGTGCGCGTGTGCGTGTGTGCAGGGGGAGAGGGCTTCGCCGCCGGCGCCGGACGGGCCCCAACTCCCGTGCACGGCCGCGTGTTCGGCCCGGGCACGCTCACACGCCCCCGCCAGATACAGCGACCCGTAGGCGACCAGACCCCGCCACACCACCCGGCCCACCCGCCGCACCACCCGCCGGCACCCCCACGCCGCGCCGCGCACCACAGGGCGTGCCGCCGCACCGCCGCCGGCCGCGGCCCGCGCCGCACCCCGTTCCCGCGCCCGTCCGTCACTCATCGAATCAGGGCCCTTCACTCGCCTCGCCGAAAACCCCGGGACGGGACGCGCCCGGGAACGGCGGCCCCGGCCGGGGCCCCCGCCCGGCCCACGCTCGGACCCACCGGTCGCAGACGCCTCGACACCCCCTGGAGAGTCGACCGCCCCCCAAGGCGCCCCCGCCAGACTCGGCCCGTCCGCGCCACCTGCGTAAGGAGAGGCCGTGCCCTCCAGCACCACCGTCACCGACCAGGCCCCCGCCCCCACCGGCCGGGCGACGCGGCTCGCACCCGGCGTCCACGCCTACCTCCAGCCCCCCGGCGGCTGGTGCCTGAACAACGCCGGCATCCTCGTCTCCGACGGCCAGAGCGCCCTCGTCGACACCACCGCGACCCACACCCGCGCCCGGCACCTGCGCGCCACCGCCCTCGCCCTGAACCCGGCCGCGCCCCCGCGCACGGTCGTCAACACCCACTTCCACGGCGACCACGCCTTCGGCAACCACCTGTTCCCCGAAGCCCTCGTCATCGGCCACGAACACGCCCGCACCCAGATGATCGCCGCCGGACTGCACCTGACCGGCCTGTGGCCCGACGTCGACTGGGGACCCCTCGAACTCGCCCCGCCCCAGCTCACCTACACCGACCGCGTACGGCTGCACATCGGCGCCATCACCGCGGAACTGGAACACATCGGCCCCGCCCACACCGCGGGCGACAGTGTCGTGTGGCTGCCCGAACACAAAGTGCTGTTCACCGGCGACCTGGTCATGAACCAGGTGACCCCCTTTTGCCTGATGGGCTCCATCACCGGCTCCCTGACCGCCCTGGAACGGCTGCGGGCCTACCACGCGACCACGATCGTCCCCGGCCACGGCCCCCTGGCCGGCCCCGAGGTCCTCGACCAGACACAGGGCTACCTGCGCCTGGTCCAGCAACTGGCTAAAGACGGCCACCGAAGCGGCCTGACCCCCCTCGAGACCGCCCGCCGCGCCGACCTCGGCCCCTACACACACCTCATCGACAGCGAACGCCTGGTGCCCAACCTGCACCGCGCCTACGCCGAACTCGACGGCGCCACCGCCGACGACCCCCTGCCGCCCGACGCCCTGAACACGGCACTCACCGAGATGATCGCCTTCCACGGCCGGCTGCCCTGCTGCCTGGCCTGAGCACCGCCCCCCGCAACCACCGGCAGGCGGCCCGCCGATGGCGGACCGCCCGCACACACCCGGCACCGCTCAGACCAGATGATCCGGCACCACCCTGCGCAACCGGGTACGCAGCTCACCGTCCACCCGAACGAGTTCATCGGTGACGAAACAGCTCGGACCCACCACCGGCTCCCGCACACCGGGCCGGGTCTGCACCACCAGCGCGTAGTACTCGCAACGCAGCGTCCCCTCCTCCTGCGGGAAGACCTGCAGCATGTTGAACCAGTGCCGGCGCTGCACCGGATCGGCCGCGTGCGCGGTGCGCTGATAGGTCCGCACCGCCTCCGCGATCGCCTCTCGGCCCACCAGAGGATCGGCACCCGGACGGTTGTCGAAAACCCCGTCGGCGGTGAACGTGCCGGCGAACTCCTGGGCCCGCATACCGTCCAGATGCCGCACCTGACCGGCATAGAACTGCTGCACCTGCGCGTAGAGGTCACCGAGGCGAAGCTGCGGCACCACGGCCGCACTCGAGCTGGTCACAACATCCCCTCCAGGGGCGGCGTCCAACGGCTGCCGGGCACACGCCCGGACCGGCACCGGCCCCGCCCCCCAGCCTCACCCCGCCCCCTGGACCGCCCCTCGAACCGCACTTCACCGCCAGACCCGCCCGACACCCCCGACACCCCCGGCACCGGCTGGCAGGCGCCCCCGGGCCTGCCCGGCACCGGACCCGGCAGGCACCGCCGGGCCGGGCGGTCAGTAGTTGCCCAGCCCGCCGCAGACGTTCAGCGCCTGCGCGGTCACCGCCGCCGCGTCGTCGCCCACCAGGTACTCGACCATCGCCGCGACCTCCCGCACCTGCACGTAACGCCCGTTGGGCACCCGGGTGGTGATCCGCTCGTACGCCTCCTGCTCGGTGACCCCCCACACGCCCGCGTACCCGGCCCGCACCCGCTGCGCCATCGGTGTCTCCACGAAGCCGGGGCACACCGCGTTGACGGTGATACCGGTACGGGCCAGTTCCAGACCGAGCGCCTTGCTGAAGCCCACGACACCGTGCTTGGACGCCGAGTACGGGGCGGCGAGCACCACACCCTGCTTGCCGCCGGTGGAGGCGATGTTGATGATGCGCCCGCGGCCCGCCTCCTGCATGCCACCCGCCGTCAGCACCTCCTTGGTGACCCGGAAGACACTGGTCAGGTTGGTGGCGATGACATCGCTCCACAGCTCGTCGGTGATCTGCGCGGTCGGACCCCCGCCGCTGCGGCCCGCGTTGTTGACCAGGATCCGTACCGGCCCGTGCTCCGCGACGACCGTGCGCACCAGCGCACTGATCTGCTCGGGCTCGCGCACGTCGCACACCGAACCGGTGACCTCCAGACCCTCCTCCACCAGCTCCTTGACCGTGCCGGTGACGCTCTCCCGGGAACGGCCGCACAGATGCACCGGGATACCGGTCCCGGCGAGACGGCGCACGATCTCCAGCCCGATCCCGCTGGTGCCGCCCGTCACCAGGGCGATCCGCTGATCCTTGGTCATCGCGTTCATCGGTTGCTCCTTCGAGGTGGATGGCCCGCACCCGGGCCAGGCAGAAGACGGCACGCGCGGCACACATCCGGCCGGCCCCAGGAACGCCGGAGCACCAGCACCGCCCCGGGCAGGCCGGGCCGCCGGGCCGCCGGGGTGACTGTGCCACCGGAGCGGGCCGCCGGGCCCGATCGTGGACCTGCCCCCGACACGAGGTCAGCCGGTCCCCGACCCGGTTTCGAGCGCCCCGCCCAACACCAGCACCCCGCCGCCCCGGCACCTTTCAGCGGGCGACGCGCTGCAGCAGCGGCACATACAGGTTCGGGTCACTGCTGGACAGGGTCCGCAGCCGGGCACGGTGCGCGCCGAACTCCGGGCGGGCCAGAGCCGCCCGGAAGGACTCCTGGTCCTGCCAGTCGGCGATGTTCACATACAGATGCGGCTCCTCGACATGCTGCAGCAGCCGGTGGCCCACGAAACCGGGCTGGGCGGCGAAGAACGCCGACGTCTCGTCGAAGGCCTCCTCGAACGCGCCGGTCTCACCCGTGACATGGAACCGGTTGATGAAAGTGATCACAGTGGCTTCCTTTGCTGGGTCCGTCTCCTGCCCACCCACGCTCGCGCCCCCCGCTCGAGCAACCGTCGAACCACCCACCACCCCCGCACCCGCGGCGCCGCACCGCCCGCGCCGCACCGCCCCTGCCGCGCCCCCTTGAACCGTCGCCCCCCCGCCGCCCCGCCCCGCCGCGCGCCCCGAGCCGTTCTCGACCGGCTCTCGAGCGGCGCCCCGCCACCGCTCCGAGACGGTCTGCGACCCTCGCCCCGATGCCCGCTACCCGTAAGGAAGCCGACGTGGATCCGACCAGCCCGGCAGTCCTCGCCGAAAAACTGCGCAAGCGCTACGGCGACCGCGATGCGCTCGACGGATTCGACCTGTGCGTACCCGCCGGCACCGTCCACGGGCTGCTCGGCCCCAACGGCGCGGGCAAGACCACCTCGGTCGGCGTCCTGTCGACCCTGCTGAAGGCCGACAGCGGCCGCGCCGAGGTCGCCGGCTACGACGTCGCCCGCCAGGGCGCCGAAGTACGGGCCCGTATCGGCATGGTGGGCCAGTACGCCGCCGTCGACGAGGTCCTCAGCGGCCGGCAGAACCTCGTCATGTTCGGCCGCCTGCACCACCTGACGCCGGCCGCCGCCCGCCGCCGCGCCGACGAACTCCTGGAACACTTCCGCCTCACCGACACCGGCAGCAAACCGCTGAAGGCCTACTCGGGAGGCATGCGCCGGCGCCTCGACCTCGCCGCCGCCATGGTCCTCGCACCCCCGGTGCTCTTCCTCGACGAACCGACCACCGGCCTGGACCCCCGCAGCCGCACCGAGGTGTGGGAAGCGGTCCGCACCCTCGTCGAGACCGGCACCACCGTGCTGCTGACCACCCAGTACCTGGAAGAGGCCGACCAGCTCGCCCACGCCGTCTCCGTCATCGACTCCGGCAAGGTCATCGCCGAGGGCACACCCGACGAACTCAAGTCCGCGATCGGCGGCGACCGGATCGACGTCGTCGTACGCCACGCCGACCAGCTCGCCGCCGCCGCCACCGCACTCGAGCGCGTGTGCGCCGCCCCGCCCGACACCGACCCCCACAGCCGCCGCGTCAGCGCCCGCGTCAGCGACCGCACCACCGCCCTGGCCGAGATCGTCCGCGCCCTGGACGCCGCCCACGTGGCCGCCGAGGACATCGCCCTGCGCCGCCCCACCCTCGACGAGGTGTTCCTGCACCTCACCGGCACCAGCACCAACACCGGTGCGGACGGTGCGGAGCCGGCACGAGAGGCGGTGGCGGCATGACCCTCACCGCACCCCGCCCGCTCGGCCACACGACCACCCCCGCGCCGCCCGGCACCCCCCTCACCCGGCTGCACCGGGCAGCGGCCGACGGCTGGACCCTCACCCTGCGCGGCCTGACCCACTGGGTCCGCGAACCGGGCACCCTCATCGGCACGCTGGCGTTCCCCGTCATGATGGTGCTGATGTTCGGGTACTTCTTCGGCGGCGCCATGCAGGTACCCGGCGGCGGGAACTACCGCGAATTCCTCGTCCCCGGCATGTTCGTCATGACCATGGTCTTCGGCATGGGCGAGACGGTCACCGCGGTGGCCGCCGACAAGAACCGCGGCATCACCTCCCGCTTCCGCACCATGCCCATGGCCCCCTCCGCCGTGGTCGTCGGACGCGCCGTCACCGACATGCTCTCCTCCCTGCTGGCCCTGGCCGTCCTGTTCGCCACCGGCCTCGCCATCGGCTGGGACGCCCACGGCACCCTCGGCGAAACCACCCTCGCCGTGGGCCTGCTGCTCCTGCTGCGCTTCGCCCTGGTGTGGGCCGGCATCTACCTCGGACTGCTCATGAAGGGCCCCGAGGGCATCACCATGGTGCAAACCCTCGAATTCCCGATCGGCTTCTTGACCAGCGCGTTCGTCGCACCCTCCACCATGCCCGGCTGGCTGGGCACCATCGCCGAGTGGAACCCGCTGTCCTCCACGGTCCTCGCCGTACGCGAACTGTTCGGCAACCCCGGATTCGACGGCGACTCGTGGATCGCCCGGCACGCCCTGGAGATGGCCGTCATCTGGCCCGTCGTCCTGTGCGCCGTCTTCTTCCCGTTGTCCGTACGCCGCTTCCGCAACCTGACAAGCTGATCACCGACACCACGAACACAAAGCACAGCACGACAACGCAGCACGCAGCACGCAGCACGCGGCACGAGTACGAACACGAACCACGGCAACAGAGCAGCAACAGAACAGCAAGAGGGAGCGGGACGCATGGTGTGGTTGGCGCCTGAGCAGGCCGGACTGCTGGCGCAGTGCGCGGTCGTCTTCGAGGCGGGGGACCCGGCACGCACGGGCTCTCTCGCCTTCTTCCACCCCGACGGCTCCCCGGTACCGGACACCCCGGCGGGCCGGCCGGGCCAGGCGCAGCTCGTCGTCCCGCACGACGCGCCCGGCACCGGCGTGGCCCTGCGCACCGTGCCCGTCCTGCGCCTGACGGTCGCCGACGCGCTGCCCGTCCTGATCGAGGCCCGCCGCCGTCACGGCGAGCGCGGCAGCCGCGTCCATCCGGCCGCCGCGTACTGGGGCGCCGCGGCCGCTCTCGCACTGCACCTGGCCGCCCGGGAACGGCTGCTGCCCGGCGTGTCACCGGCCGGCTACGACACCTGGCGGGCCGGGCCGCTCGACCTCGAGGACGTCGAGCGGCTGCGGGAACTGGCGCAGGCCGCGCCCGGGGCGGCCCTCGCCGCCCCGGACAGCGATCCGGCCGCCCTGCTGCGGTCCTTCCTCGACGCCGTCGCCGACACCCTGCCGCGCACCGCCGCCGCCGAGGCCGCCACCGGACGGGCCGCGTTCTCGGCCACCGCACCCCAGCACGTACCGCAACTGCGGGCCTGGGCCGAGGAGATCTCCGCCGGACTCGACTCCGGTGTGCGGGTCTCCCTGCACGTCCACCTCACCCCCGCCCCCGACACCCCCGACACCCCCGACAGCCCCGGTGCGTCGGGCAGCTCCGGTGCGTCGGGCAGCCCCGGTGCCGCGCCCGTCCTGCGTCTGGTGCCGCGCGCCCACAGCCTCGCCGACCCCACCCTCGCCCTGGACGCCGACGAGTTGTTCGCCAGCGCCGAGCACCGGCTCGGGCCGCGCGCCCAGGCCGACACCATCGTGGCCGTGCGGCGCGCCGCGAGCGTGTGGGAACCCCTCGGGCGGCTGCTGCCCGTCCCCTCCGCCCTGACCCTGACCGACCGTGAGACCACCGACCTGCTGGGCAGCGGCGCGGCCCGTCTGCGCGCCCACGGCATCGACGTCCACTGGCCCGAGGGCACCGCCCGCACCCGGTCCCTGACCGCCCGCGCCGTCGTCGGCGCCGGCCGCGTCCCGCCCGCCGACCTGCGTTCCTTCCTCGGCGGCGGGCACACCGTCGACCTGCGCTGGCAACTCGCCCTGGACGGCGAGGTGCTCACCGACCAGGAGATGGCCCACGTCGCCGACGCCGGCCGGCCCCTCGTACGGCTGCGCGACCGCTGGGTCCTGGTCGGCGCCGACCTCGCCCGCAAGGCCCGCGAACGCGACCTCGCAGCGCTCACCGCCATCGAGGCCCTCGCCGTCGCCCTCACCGGCCACACCCGCATCGGCACCGAACAGGTCCCCGTCGCCCCCAGCGACTGGCTGCTGGCCCTGCGCGCCCGCCTCACCGACCCCGACGGCGGCACCGAACCCCTGCGCCGGCCCGACGCCCTGGACGCCACCCTGCGCGACTACCAACTACGCGGCCTGCGCTGGCTGGACCGCATGACCTCCCTCGGCCTCGGCGGCTGCCTCGCCGACGACATGGGCCTGGGCAAGACCATCCAGCTCATCGCCCTGCACCTGCTGCGCCAGGAACACGACGACACCCGCGGCCCGACCCTCGTCGTCTGCCCCGCCTCCCTGCTGGGCAACTGGCAGCGCGAAATCGGCAAGTTCGCCCCCCACACCCCCGTCCACCGCTACCACGGCACCGGACGCACCCTCGAGGGAGCCGACGACGGTTTCGTGCTGACCACCTACGGCACCATGCGCCTGGACGCCACCCAACTGGGCGCCCACCACTGGAGCATGGCCGTCGCCGACGAGGCCCAGCACGTCAAGAACCCGCTCTCCTCCACCGCCAAGGCCCTGCGCCTGATCCCCGCCGACGCCAAGATCGCCCTGACCGGCACCCCCGTCGAGAACAGCCTGTCCGAACTGTGGGCCGTCCTGGACTGGACCACCCCCGGACTGCTCGGCACCCACGGCCACTTCCGCCGCCGCTGGATCGCCCCCATCGACGCCGAACGCGCCGACGCCACCGGCGAACAGCCCACCGCCCGCCGACTGGCCCACCTCGTACGGCCGTTCCTGCTGCGCCGCCGCAAGTCCGACCCGGGCATCGCACCCGAACTGCCGCCCAAGACCGAGACCGACCGGCCCGTCACCCTCACCCCCGAACAGTCCGCCCTCTACCGCCGGCACGTCGAGGACGTCATGGGCCAGATCCGCGCCGGCCAGGGCATCGCCCGCAGCGGCCTGGTCCTCAAACTCCTCACCGGCCTCAAACAGATCTGCAACCACCCCGCCCAGTTCCTCAAAGAGGACGACACCACCGCCCTGGCCGGCCGCTCCGGGAAACTCGAACTCCTCGACGAACTCCTCGGCACCATCACCGCGGAGGACGGCGCCGCCCTGGTGTTCACCCAGTACGTCACCATGGCCAGAATCCTCGAAAGACACCTGCGCGCCCGCGGCATCCCCACCCAACTGCTGCACGGCGGCACCCCCGTACCGCGCCGCGAAGAACTCGTCCAGCGTTTCCAGGACGGGCAGGTCCCCGTCTTCCTGCTGTCGCTGAAAGCCGCCGGCACCGGACTCAACCTCACCCGCGCCGACCACGTCGTCCACTACGACCGCTGGTGGAACCCGGCCGTCGAGGCCCAGGCCACCGACCGCGCCTACCGCATCGGCCAGACCCGGCCCGTCCAGGTCCACAAGATGATCGCCGAAGGCACCGTCGAGGACCGCATCGCCGCCCTGCTGGAATCCAAGAAGGAACTCGCCGACGCCGTCCTCGGCTCCGGCGAGGCGGCCCTGACGGAACTGACCAACGACGAACTGGCCAACCTGGTCGAACTGAGGAGCACCTGATGCCCGATCACGAGGCGAGCGGCGCCCGCGGCTTTCCCGCCTTCGCGGCCCGCAAGGGCGGCCGCGCCCGCGGCCAGTCGCTGTGGGCCGCCCGCTGGACCGAGGCCGTCGAGGACACCTGGCCCGAGGAGGAGCCCCTGAAAAAGGGCCGCGCCTTCTCCCGCACCGGCCGCATCGGCCCCATCACCGTCAGCCCCGGCCGGATCGCCGCCGAGGTCTACACCGGCGACACCGCCCACACCACCACCCTCACCCTGGGCACCTGGGACGACGACGCATGGGACCTGCTGTGGGAGCACACCTGCGACCGGCCCGCCGAGACACAGGCCCTGCTCGCCGGCGACCTGCCCCCGGACCTCCTCGAAGCGGTGGAGGACGCCCGCCTGCGGCTGCTGCCCGGCTACGGCGACCTCGACGCCGACTGCGACTGCGACGCCCTCGACCACCCCTGCCCGCACGCCACCGCCCTCGCCTACCAGTTCTCCTGGCTGCTCGACCAGGACCCGTGGCTGCTGCTCCTGGCCCGCGGCCGCCACGCGGCCCAGGCACTGGAGGACCTCAAATCGGCCCTGCTGCTACGGGCGATGACCGCCACCGGCGACGACCAGGACCAGGACGACGACCAGGACCAGGACGACGAGCACGGGCACGGGGGCGGGGGCGAACCCGGCACACCGGACCGGCAGCCGCCCGACACCTACGCAAGCAACCGCGCCGCCTACGCCCGCCCCGCCACACCCCTGCCCGGCCTCCCGCCCCTGCCCGAACCCCCCGCCACCGGCGAACCGGTCACCGGCATCGAGGCCGACCCGCTCGAACGCCTGGTCGCCGACGCCGCCGTCCGCGCCCGTGAACTGCTCACCTACACCGCCGGGTTCGGCCACGCACCCCCGCCGCCGCTCGACACCTGGCAGGACACGGTCCGCCTCGCCGCCACCCACCCCGACCCCCGCGTCCCCGCCCGGCTGCGCGCGGCCTGCGACCGCCCCGACGACCTGGACCGCGCCACCGAGGCCTGGAACAACGGCGGACCGGCCGGCCTCGACGTCCTCGAACACTCCTGGACCCCCGCCGAACAGGACACCGCCCGCGCCCGCACCGCACTGGCCGCCGGCCTCGACGAGGACCTGCCGCCCCTGGACGTGGACGGCAACCACTGGACCCTGACCGGCCGCGGCCTGCAACTGCGCTGGGGCCGCGACACCCGCTGGTACCCCTACCGCGACCGCTCGGGCACCTGGTGGCCCGCCGGCCCCCCCGGCACCGACCCGGCCCTGACCCTCACCGAACTCCTCGACACACCCGCGCAGCCCTGACCGCCGCCCGCCCGCCCCCCTTTTCGAGGGCGCGGGCGGGCCCACCGGGCCCCTTCCGCCCCGCCGCAAGAGCCGCACCGCGCACCCGGCCGGCCGGGCCGGCCGGCCGAACAGCGGACCGGACCTGGCGATCTCGTGCCCCGGCACCTGCCCGTCCCCGACGCCCGCACCGGCCCACGACGACGCGCCCGCAACGCCCGCGATGCCCGCAACGCCCGCGACGCCCGCAACGCCCGCGACGCGATGCCCGCGACGCCTGCGACGCGACGCCCGCGACGCGATGCCCGCGACGCGATGCCTGCGACGCCTGCGACGCGACGCCCGCGACGACGCGCCGCGGCTGCGTGACCTTCCCTCCCCGGCCTGCCGACCCGGCCCCGTCGCGGCGTCCTGCGCGCGCACGAACCATGCCGGCGCCGCACCCGCGCCTCGCCCCACCCCCCCTCGCGAGCAGGCCGCACCGACGCGGCTCAGGCGATCCTCCAGCGCACGAAACCACCATCGAGGCCGACAGGTTTTCGCCGGTGGCACCGGGAACGGAAGACAGAGGGGGCGCGGCCCATGGGCGGCACGCTCGTCGAACAGATAGCGGCGCAGGCGCGCCGCGCGCCGGATGCGACGGCACTCGTATGGCACGGCGAGGAGATCAGCTACGGGGCCCTGTGGCGGCGCGCCGCCGCGGCGCGCGCCCGGCTCGACGGCGCGCCGGGCAGCGGGCCCGTCGGCGTCCCTGCCGTCAAGTCGCCCGACACGATCGCCCTCGTCCTGGCCTGCCTGCAGCAGCGCAGGCCGGTGCTGCTGCCGTCGGCGACGCTCGGCAAGGACGTGACCGAGGAACTGTACGAACAGGCCGGCGCCCTCCCACTGCCCGGCACGCCCGCCGGCCCGGCCCCCGCGACGGACGACATGCCCGCAGGCACGCCCGCAGGCACGCCCGCAGGCACGCCCGGCGGTCGGACGCCGGCCGTGCCTGCGGACCCGGCGCGGACCGCGCTGCTGCTGACCACCTCCGGCTCGACCGGGCTGCCCAAGATCGTGCCCGTCACCACCGGCGCGATCGACCGCTTCACCGCCTGGGCCGCCGACGCGTTCGGGATCGGACCGGGCACCGGCGTCCTCAACTACGCGCCGCTCAACTTCGACCTGTGCCTGCTCGACGTGTGGACCACCCTGGCCGCCGGCGGCCGGGTCGTCCTCGTCGACCCCGACCAGGCCCTGAACGGCCGTCACCTGCTGGACCTGCTGGCCGTTCACGACATCCACGTCGTCCAGGCCGTGCCCATGTTCCACCGCCTGGTCACCGACGCCGCCCGCGAACGCGACGGCAGCGCCCTGCCCGGCGTACGGCACGCCATGACGACCGGCGACGCACTGCCCGGACCGGTCCTGGCCGAACTGCCGCGCCTGTTCCCCAACGCGCGGCTGCACAACATCTACGGCTGCACCGAGACCAACGACAGCTTCGTGCACGAGGTGAGCGCCGCAGAGGCCGCCGCCGGGGCGCCGCTGCCGCTGGGCCGCCCGCTGCCCGGCGCCGACGCCCTCGTCGTCACCGGCGAGGGCCACCTCCTGCACGGCGCGGGCAGCGGCGAGTTGTGGGTCACCACACCGTTCCAGTGCGCCGGCTACCTCGGCGCCGCCGCCGGCCGGCCGGTGTTCGTGCCCCACCCCACCGGAGCCGACACCCGCCGCTGGTACCGCACCGGCGACCTGGTGCACCGCAGCGCACACGGCGTCCTCACACTGGCCGGCCGCACCGACTTCCAGGTCAAGGTCCGCGGCGTGCGCATCAACGTCCAGGAGGTCGAGCACGTCCTGCTCGCCCACCCCGACGTCACCGAGGCCGCCGTCCTGGCCCTGCCCGACGCGGTGGCCGGCCGGCTGCTGCACGCCGTGGCCCGCCGCACCCCGGGCAGCGGCCTCAACAGCCTGACCCTGCGCGGCCATCTGGCCCGCGCCCTGCCCAGAGCGGCGGTCCCCTCCGTCCTGCGCTTCACCGACGAGCCGCTGCCCAGGACCTCCACCGGCAAGGTCGACCGCGACCGCGTCGTGCAGGACCACTTCACCAAGGAGAACTGACATGCCCCACGCCCAGGCCCCCGCCCGCGTCCACGCCCAGGCCATCAAGGAGTTCCTCGTCGGGGAGTTCCTGCCCGACCTGTCCGCCGGGGACCTGGCCGACCACGACGACCTGCTGGAGGGCGGCGTCATCGACAGCCTCGGCCTGCTCAAGGTGATCGCCTGGCTGGAGGACCGGTACGGCATCAACACCGACGAGGTGGACCTGGACCCCGAGTCCTTCAAGTCCGTCGCGGACATCGAGGCGTTCGTCGAGAACGCCTGCCGCGACCGCGCGAAGGCCGCCTGATCATGCACGACGCCGTCGCCGCCCTGATCGCCCAGGACGGGCCCGTCGAACTGCCGCAGTGGCACGCGTTCTTCGACAGCCTGCACGACGGCACGCTGCGCCGCGGCGAGAGCGTGGCCCTGCTGGCGTCCCTGTCCACACAGATGCCCGAACGCGCCACCCTGACCGCGCTGCTCGACGCGCTCGCCGAACGCCGCCCGGTCCAGGGCGCCGCACCGGCCGGGTTCGCCGGTGCCGTCAACATCGTCGGCACCGGCGGCGGCCCGCGCACCCTCAACATCTCCACCGCGGCCGCCCTGACCGCCGCCGCGATGGGCACCCGCGTCGTCAAGACCGGCTCACGCGCCTACACCTCCGCGCTCGGCTCCCTCGACCTGCTCGAACGCCTGGGCATTGCCACCACCGCCTCCTACGAGCAGACCCACGAGATGCTCGAACGCTGCGGCATCGCGTTCGCCGGCCTGTTCGTCTACCCGGCCGAACTGGGCCTGCTCGCCCGCGCGGTGATGCCCCTCGAATTCCGCCGGCTGGGCCGCTTCGTCAACGCGCTCGGCCCGTTCCTCGCCGACATGCCCGTCGCCGCCCAGCTCACCGGCGTCTCCGACCCGCGGCTCGTGCCCGGCCTGCGCCACGCCGCAGAACACACCGCCCGCCGCACCGGCCGGGCGGTGTGGCTGGCCACCAACGACACCGGCGCCGACGAACTGATCGGCATCACCCCCAACCGCATACGCACCTACGAAGGCGGCGGCGAGGACGAGTTCACCCTCGACCCCGCCGCGCTCGGCCTGCGCCCGGGCACGATCGAGGACCTGCGCCCGGGCACCGACCCGGTCCGCGACGTCCTCGACCTGCTCGCCGGCCGCGGCCGCCCGGCGGCCGAGGACGCCGTCTGCCTCAACGCGGCCGCCCTCGCCGTCGCCGGCCGCCTCACCGGCGACTGGCACCAGGCCCTGCGCGGCGCCCGCGCCGTCCTGACCGACGGCTCCGCCCTCGCCCTGGTCGACCGCCTGCGACGCGCCACGGAGGTGGCCCATGCCTGACACCCGCCCCGCACCCACCGGCAACACCCCCGCGCCCGTACCCGCACCCACCGGCAACAGCCCCGCGCCCGTACCCGCCGGCGCCGCGCCTGCCGCCGGGGGCTTCTTCGCCGACGCCAGGCCCGGCCGGCCGGGCCTGGCCCTGTTCCTCAACGCGGGCGACCCGCCGCTGGACCGGCTGCCCGAGCTGGCCGCCGTCCTCGACGAGAGCGACATCGACTGCCTGGAACTGGCCGTCCCCTTCCCCGGCTCCGTCACCGACGGCCCCGTCATCCGCCGGTCCGCCGACCGCGCCCTCGCCAACGGCACCGGCCTGCCCGCCGTCCTCGACGCCGTCGCCCGGATCCGCCCCGGCCTCAAGAAACTGCGCATCGCGCTGCTCGCCGACTTCAGCCACACCGTCAAGGGCACCGCCCCCGGCGACTTCGCCGCCGCCGTGCGCGACGCCGGCTGCGACGGGCTGCTGCTGCACGGCGTGCCGCCGCGGCTGCGCGAGGCCCACTACGAGGCCGCGCACACCGCCGGCCTGCCGCTGGTCACCACCTGCTACGCCGTCTCCAAACCCCAGGCGCTCGCCGAGGCGGCCGCCGAGGCCACCGCCTACCTCTACCTGGTCGCCCACTACGGCCGCAGCGGCACCGCCGCCGCCCTCGACCACGACCGGCTCGCCCGCTGTGTCACCGACCTGCACACCGCCGCCCGTGTCCCCGTCGCCGTCGGCTTCGGCGTCCGGACCCGCGCCGACACCCTGCGCCTGCAAGGCCTCGGCGCCGACGCGGCCGTCGTCGGCAGCGTCGGCGTCGCCCGTGTCGAAGACGCCCTGACTCAGGGCCGCGACCCCGTCGAGGAGTTCGCCGCCTTCGTCACCGAACTGCGCGGCCACTGAACCAGGAACCGCCGCCCCCACCCCCCGGAACACACCCCGCCCCCGGAACACACCCCGCCCCCGGAACACACCCCCGGAACACACCCCCGGAACACACCCCCGGAACACACCCCCGGAACACACCCCCGGAACACCCCGCCCCGCCCCGTGCGGCCCCGCCCGTCCGGCGAGGCCGGGACGGACGGCGGCGGCCCCACCGTACGGAAGGAGAAACCGGCATGATCGTCCGCAAGCTCGACGAGGTCGCCTGCGTCGACTGGGGCAACGGCCTCAGCCGCAGGTTCCTCACCCAGGCCGACGGCGTCGGCTACACCGTCACCGACACCATCGTCCGCGCGGGCACCACCTCCCGCCTGGAGTACCGCAACCACCTCGAGAGCTGCTACTGCATCGCCGGCAGCGGGCAGGTCATCGACAGCGACGGCACAGCGCACCCCGTCACCCCCGGCACCCTGTACGCCCTGGACCGGCACGACGCCCACTGGCTGGTGGCCGCGGAGCACGAGGACCTGCGACTGGTGTGCATGTTCACCCCGGCGCTGCGCGGCGACGAGAGCCACGACCTCGACTCGCCCGAGTTCTCCCACTACTGATGTCCGACTTCACGAAGGAGCAGCAGGCCCTGCGCGAGGGCCTCGCGCCGCTGCTCGCACAGCTCAACGAGGGGCACATCGAGCGGGACGCGGCCGCCGAGTTCCCGCGCGAGGCGTGGCGGCTCCTGGCCGCCACCGGCATCCTGGGGCTGCCCTTCGACGAACAATACGGGGGCCTGGGCCAGTCCCTGACGACCACCATGTACGTCCTGGAGGGGTTGGGAGAGGGCTGCCGCGACGCCGGACTGAACTTCTGCGTCTGCACCCATCTGGTCGCCGCCGGCGTCCCGTTGCAGCGTTTCGGCTCCGCGGCGCTCAAGGAGCGCCACCTGCCCGGGATCTGCTCCGGCGAGCTGATCGGCGCCCATGCCATCAGCGAACCCGACAGCGGCTCCGACGCGCTCGCCATGCGCACCCGGGCCCGCCGCGAGGGCGACACCTACGTCCTGAACGGCAGCAAGGCGTTCGTCAGCAACGGGCCCGTCGCCGACGTGTTCACCGTCTACGCCCGCACCAGCGACCGGCCCGGGCCGCTGAGCATCACCGCCTTCCTCCTCGACCGCGACACCCCGGGCCTGAGCCTGGGCCGGCCACTGGCCAAGATGGGCCTGCGGACCTCCCCGCTGTGCGAGCTGTACCTCGACGACTGCCGGGTCCCCGCCGAGCGGGTGGTGGGCCGGCCCGGGGGAGGGTTCCTCGTGCTGGACCATGTGATGCGCTGGGAGATCCTGTGCTCCTTCATCATCAGCGCCGGCGAGATGCGCCACCGCACCGACGCCTGCGTCGACTACGCCCGCACCCGCCACCAGTTCGGGCAGCCCATCGGCTCCTACCAGGCCGTCTCCCACAAAATCGTCGACATGGCCACCGGCACGGAGACCTCCCGCCGCTGGCTGTACGAGACGGCGCGGAAGATGACCCGCGGCGAGAACGTCACCCAGGACATCGCCATGGCCAAACTCGTCACCAGCGAGGCGGGCGTCGCCTCCGCGCTGGCCGCCGTGCAGATCTTCGGCGGCAACGGCTACATGGCCGAGTACGGCATCGAGAGCCAGCTGCGCAACGCGGTCGCCGGAACGATCTACTCGGGCACCTCCGAGACCCAGCGCAACCGCATCGCCGCCCTGCTCGGCCTGTGAACCCACCTCCAACGAGACGGACCCGCCTGCCATGACGACCCCCCTGAGCACCGAAGCCCTCGCCGCCACCGAGTTCCTCGACCACACCGGCGAGGCGGTACGCGCCTTCGTCGCCGACGCCCTGCCCGCCGGCGCGACCACCCCCACCGAGCAGGCCGTCGCCCTGTACTACGCGGTCCGCGACAAGGTCCGCTACGAGGTCTACGGCGCCGATCTGACCCGCGAGGGCCTGCGCGCCTCCTCCGTCGCCGCCACCGGCTCTGGCATGTGCCTGCACAAGTCCGTCCTGTACGCGGCGGGCCTGCGTTCTCTGGGCATCCCCGCCCGCCTCGTCCTGACCGACGTGCGCAACCACCTCGCCTCCGCCAGACTGGTCGGCCTCCTGGGCGGCGACGTCTTCCACCAGCACTGCCTCACCTCGGTCCGCCTCGAGGGCCAGTGGGTGCGCGCCACACCGGTGTTCAACAAGACCCTGTGCCGCCTGTACCGGATGGCGCCCCTGGACTTCGACGGCACCACCGACAGCGTCCACCACCCCTTCGACCTGAAGGGCCGCCGCCAGATGGAGTTCCTGCGCTTCCACGGCGAGTTCGACGACCTGCCCTACGACGCCGTCCTGGCCGACCTGCGCGCCGCCCACCCCGGCCTGTTCCCCGACGACGCCGACCGCTTCGCCGCCGGCTCCCTGGTCCACGACGCGCACCGGCCGGCGGCCGCCTGATGCTGATCAAGCTCTGCGGCGCCACCACCGGCGCCGAGGTCGACGCGGTGGCCGCCTCCGGCGCCGACCTGATCGGCCTGTGGCACCGCGTACCGGGCGGCCACGCCGACCTGACGGCCGAACGGCTCACCGTACTGGCCGCCCGCTCCCGCACGGTGGGCCTGGCCCCGGTGCTGGTCACCTTCTCCTCCGACACCACCGGGCTGCTCGCCGCGATCACCGCCGCCCGCACCCCCTGGATCCAGCTGCACGGTTTCCAGACCCCGTCCGTCGTACGCACCCTGCGCGAGAAGGGCCCCGACGGCCTGAAGATCGCCAAGGTGCTCCACGTACGCGACGGGGCCTGCCTGGAGGGCCGGCTGACCGGCGCCTACGAGCGGGCCGGCGCCGACTGCTTCCTGTTCGATCCCGTCACCGACGACGGCCGCGTCGGCTCCACCGCCCAGTGCCTGAAGGACCGGGCGGTCACCACCCTGGCGGACGCCACCGGCCTGCCGTTCCTCCTCGCCGGCGGCCTCGGCCCCGGCAACCGGGGCGACTTCCCCGCCACCCGCGCCCATCCCCGCTTCCTCGGCATCGACGCCGACTCCGCCGCCCGCGCCCCCGGCGGCCTCCTCGACACGGACCACGCCACCGCCCTCACCCGCGCCTGGCGCGCCTGAAAGCCCCCGGCGGCCGAACCGGCCGCCGGATACCCGGCCCGCTCCTGCCGGACACTCACCTCGGTGTGCCGAGGACACCGCAAAGCCGAGGCCGGCGGCCGTACCCGGCCGCCGGCCTCGGCGGCTGCCGCACATGCTCCGGACCGCTGCCGCGGCGAACTTTGCCTGGAGCGCGCGAGGGCAGGCCGATCAGCTGCGGTACGCGTCGCGCAGGTACCGGATCGAGAGGATCTCGACCGCGTGTTTGCCGACGCCGATCCGGTACAGGGCCCGGTAGGTGCCGCGCCGGGCCGAGCAGAGGTCCTCGTGTGCCGTTCGCCGGACCGGCAGTTGCTGCGAGCGGCAGGATGGGGCCGTGCCGACACAGATGCTGCTTGCCCGGGCCCGGGGACTGTGGGAAGACCTGGCCCGGATGCCGGGGGCGTTCGGGCCCCAAGGCGCTGTGAACGTGGTCGTCTCCCCGCAGTCGGGGCTGTGCCCGCCCGGCTGGGTCGGCGCGGTGACTCTCGGCGGATCGGCGCTGGTGACCGTCGGGAGTGAAAGCACCGCCGTGATCGTGCGCGACGCGCTCACCACCCTGCCGGTGGGTCTCGTGGCGGACGCCGCAGCAGTGCGTTCTGTGCTGCCGGTGACCGCGACGCTCGGGCCCGCGACGCTGTCGTACGTGTCCCCGGCAGGATTCCGCCCGGCCGCCGCGCCGCCGGCAGTGGACCAACTGTCGAGCCGGCACGAGGGCGTACGCGCTCTGCAGGAGTGGGCGGGGCGCGACGATGCCGCAGAGGCCGCTCTGGAGGAGGTCACCTCACCCGTGTTCGCGATCCACGAGGACGGCAGGGTGGTGGCGGCCGCCGGATACCGGGCCTGGCCCCGTCGGACCGCTCACCTCAGCGTGCTGACGGCACCGGAAAGGCGAGGGTGCGGCCTGGCCCGGGCGACTGCCTCGGCGGCTGTCGCACATGCCCTGGCCGCCGGCCTGCTGCCGCAGTGGCGCGCGCGGACCGCAGCCTCTTGGCGCGTGGCGGCCGCGTCGGGTTTCGAGGAACTGGGCGCCCAGCTCTCCCTCGAGCTCGGCCGGGAGAAACCACCGGCGTCCCCTGCTCCCGGCGGGCCGGCCCGGTAGCCGGGGCCGGCCGCCTCCTGCCGTGCCCCCCAGCACGCCGGCACCCGTCGGTCCGGTGCTCGGACCACTGCCGCGGGCAGCCGCAGCGGACTGCTCACCGAAGTGCTCTCCTCAGCCGTTCACAGACCTGCTCGACGTCCGCCGCCTCCGGGAAGCACTCCGCTTCCCCCATGGCCACCTGCAGCGCGGGTCCGACAGCGTCGAACCGGGCCACGTCCTCCCTCCGGGCGGGCTGCACGACGAAGTGGAGGTGGCCGGGAACGCCACCGGCGTGCGACCACAGGCACACATACACCTGCTCCGGTGCCGTCACCTCGGTGACGGCGGCGCTCACCCTGCGCAGCAAAGGCCCCAGCTCGCCGGACTCCTGCGCCGTCAACCCGGCGACATGCACCACATGCCGGACCGGCTTGACCACGACGGTGCCCACGCCCAGCGGGCCGACGCAGTGCTCAACCACCCACGCGCCGGTCCGCAGCACGGTCCCGCCCGGCAGCGGAACCTTGCCGGCCATGAGGTCACACGCCATACAGCCTTCGCTCACCACCCACTCCTCGGACACGACACCCCGCCTTCCCCGGACAGGATTTTGACGACTGCTCAGCATCCGCCACAGGGACGGCCTCCGCCACCGGGTTCACGCGCAGGGCCGGCCCTGCCGGACAACGGGCGAGTGCCCGGACCGCGATCCCGTGCGAGGAACAGCGCCGATACACGCCGGCACGCGGCCCGCCCGGTCTGCCGGGGCCGGCAGACCGGGCGGGCCGATGAGTCAGGAACGTGCGCCGCGCGTCGTGGTGCGCCGGCCGCGGGCGGTGCGGCCCCACGGCTTGTAGACGGAGACCACCGCGGCGACGGTCAGCAGCACGAACAGCACCGACACGCTCCACAGCAGGAAGTCCGCCGGCCAGCCGGGCCGGGGCGGGGCGCCGCCGGCGGTCGCGGTGTTGTCGGCGGCCCGCATGACGATCGGGTGGATCACGAACCACGCGAAGACCGTCATGAACAGGGTGATCACCCACTTGGTGACGATCCACCAGTGCAGCAGCAGGCCCCACTTGGTGCCGCAGGACAGCAGGATGCCGGACAGGGCGGCGGTGATGCTGAACACCGTCACGCAGGTGTCGTCGAACACGTACATCGCGTAGTAGACGCCCTTGGCGACGGCCGCGTCGTCGGTGGTGAAACCCATGACGGCGAGCACGGCCATCGCCAGGGACAGCCCCACCCAGCCCACGGAGGTGACGACGTGGACGGCCAGGGTCAGCCGGCGTGCTCTGCGCGAGAGTTCGAACTTCTTCGCGGCCTTGCCCCGCGTCGTCGTGGTGGTGGTGGGGGACTGGCCTACAGCGGTGGCGGACAAGGCGCGACCTTTCATGGGGGGAGGGGAGACGGACACGGACAGACAGCGAAGACACGGGCGCACAAAGGGCCCATGGGGCCGGGGGAGTGGGGCGGGGCGCGCGGGAGCGTGCGGGCGGGGCCCTGCGCCCAGCATGCCCGCCGCCGCTCGAGGGCCGCTCGAGCGGACCCGCCCGGCCGCTGGGCCCGCCGGGCGCCGCCGGGTGGGCGCGTTCCAGCGAGTCTCAGGGAAGTCTCCAGCCGCCCTGGCCAGCCTTGCACCACCAAGGTTGGAGCAGTCCCACGCAGATGGGACCGACAGGGTGGAGCAGGCGTGAGTGTTCTGGTCACAGGAGCGACAGGATCGGTCGGCCGGCACGTGGTCGACCAGCTCGTGGCGGCGGGGCAGCAGGTGCGGGCCCTGACCCGCACCCCGGCCACGGCCGGGCTCCCCGAGGAGGCCGAGGTGTTCGAGGGCGACCTCGAGCAGCCGCAGACGCTGCGGGCGGCCCTGACGGGTGTGGAGCGCCTCTACCTCTTCCCGGTCCCCGAGACCGCGCGCGAGGTCGTCGCCCTGGCCAAGGAGGCCGGTGTGCGGCGCATCGTCGTCCTGTCCTCCTCGTCGGTCCTCGACACCTCCGGCGACAACCACAGCGCTGAGCACCACCGCACGGTGGAACGCGCCGTCGAGGAGTCCGGCATCGCGTGGACCTTCGTACGGCCCGACGAGTTCGCCACCAACCTGCTGTGGAAGTGGGGCCACTCCATCCGCACCGAGTCCCTCGTGCGCGCCCCCTACGGCGGTGCGCCGCGCGTCCTGATCCACGAGGCCGATGTCGCCGCCGTGGCCTGCGCCGCGCTCCTTCAGGACGGCCACGAGGGCCGCGCGTACGTGCTGACCGGCCCGCAGGCCATCACCCAGGCCGACCAGGTGAAGGCGATCGCGGCCGCCACCGGCGTTCCCGTCGCCTTCGAGGAGATCACCCCCGACCAGGCCCGTGAGCAGATGGGCCACTTCATGCCGCCGCCGGTGGTCGAGATGATCCTGGGCTACCTCGCCGACGCGATGGACCACCCGCCCGTCCCGAACACCACCGTCGAGCAGGTCACCGGCCGGCCGGCCCGCACCTTCGCCCGCTGGGCCGCCGACCACGCCGGCGACTTCACCCCCGCGCGTGAGACGGCCGCGGCGTGAGCGCCGACGCCCAGGCCCCCGCCGCCACCGCCCCGCACCCCGCCACCGTCCCGCACCCCGATGCGGGCACCGGTGTTCGCGCGGACGAGGACGTCAACGCGTATGTGCGGCTCACCGGCAGCGGCCGGCCGGAGGACCACGTCGTCGCCGGTCACGGCCCCCGGCCGGCCACCGCCCGCCGCGGCCGGGTCGTCGTCCGTGTCGAGGCCGCCGGAGTGTCCTTCGCCGAGGTGCAGATGCTGCAGCACCTGCATCCCTTCCCGCCCCGGTTCCCCTTCGTGCCCGGTTACGACCTCGTCGGCCGCATCGTGGCGACCGGCGAGGACGTCCACGACTGGCAGAGCGGCGACCGGGTCGCGGCGATGCCCCGCCACGGCGCCTGGCAGCAGTACGTCGAGGTGCCCGCCACGTCCCTGGCCGCGGTGCCCGAACACCTGGACGCGGCCGTCGCCGTCTGTCTGATCACCAACGGTGTCACCGCCTACCAGATGCTGCACCGGCACACCGACCTCGCGCCCGGCGCCACCGTGCTGGTGCACGGCGCCAGCGGCGGCGTGGGCACCGTCCTGACCCAGCTCGCCGTCCACGCCGGGCTGCGCGTCATCGGCACCGCCTCGCCCGCCAAACACGACGCGGTCCGCGCCCTGGGCGCCACCCCGCTCGACTACCGCGCCCCCGACGTGCCCGCCGCCGTCAGGGAGCTGGCCCCCGCCGGCGTGGACGCCGTCTTCGACCACATCGGCGGCCGCGGACTCGACGACGGCTGGGCGATGCTCGCCGACGGCGGCACCCTCATCTCCTTCGACTCCTCGGTCGCCGGCTACCGGCCCGGCCAGTGGTTCCGCCCCCATGTGCCCGCACTGCGCCGCACCGCCACCCGCTTCCTCGCCCGCCACCTGCGCCTGACCCGCGGCCGCCGCCAGAGCATGTACTACGTCAAGCCGGGCGACGCCTTCCGCGCCGACCTGGCCGCCCTGTTCCGGCTGGTCGACGCCGGCGTCCTCACCCCCGAGGTCGCCGGCCGCCACCGCCTCCACGCCGCCCCGGCCGCCCTGCGTGCCCTGCTGGACGGCACCACCGTCGGCAAGCACGTCCTGCTTCCCTGACCCCCGGTAAGGACCCAACGCCATGACCGCATCACTGGCCGAACTGCCCACCCTGAGCGTCCAGGAGCGCAACAAGCAGATCGCGCTCGACTGCGCCGCCGCCTGGAACCGCTGGGACCTGGACGGCATCTTCACCCACTGGTCGCCCGGCATCAGGCACTTCTCCGAGGACCGCCCCGTCGACTGCGAGATCATGAAGGCCGCGATGCGCGGCGGACTGGCCGCCTTCCCCGACCTGCACCTGGACGTCCGCAGCGCCGTCGCCCAGGGCGACCGCGTCATCCTGCGCATCACCGTCACCGCCACCCACCTGGGCGACTTCTTCGGCAAGGCCGCGACGGGCAGGAAGGTCACCTGGTTCATGCTCGAGGAACTGCGCTTCGACCAGGACGGAAAGATCATCGAGCACTACGACGTGTTCAACTACCTGCCCATGCTCAAGGAACTGGGCTTCGTCGACCCGGGCGTCCTCGCCGGCTGACCACCCGTGCGGGGAAAACGGAAGAAGGGGCCCGATCCGCAGCGCCGCGGACCCGGCCCCTTTCTCCCGTTCGACACCGTGCACCAGGCGTCAGACCTCGATGCCCTTGAGATACGCCGCGAACGACAGCAGCCCCGGGTGCTCGGCCCGCAGCGCGCCGATGTCCGCCCGGTAGCCGTGCTCCTGGAACCACTCGAACATCAAAGCGATCTCGGGTGCGTTGGGGATGTACGGGTTGCCCGCCACCGCGTCCAGCGCCAGCTCCTCGAACCGGGCCGGCAGCCCCGTACGGGCGGCGAACGCGCCGGCGACCTCCCGCGCGCTCAGCTCGTCACCCGCCAGCTCCACCGCCCGGCCCAGATACTGCCCGGGCTTGTCGAACGCCTCGGCGGCGAAGAAGCCGATGTCCTCGACGGCGATGAACTGCACCCTGGTGTCCGGCTTCAGCGCCAGCTGCACCACCAGCGTCCCGTCCACGTTGCGCGGGCCGTGCGCGGCGAAGTTGTCCATGAAGAACGACGGACGCAGCACCGTCACCGGCACCCCGAGCTCCTGCAGATACCGCTCGATGTGCCGCTTGGAGTCGAAGTGCGGCACACCGCTGTGCCGTTCCGCGCCACCGACCGAGCTGTACACCACGTGCGCCACCCCGGCGGCCTTCGCCGCCCGCGCCACCGCACGGCCCTGACGGACCTCACCGCCCAGCCCCTTGGGGGTCATGAACGTCTGCACGGAGAACACCCCGTGCACACCCTCCATCGCGGCGCGCAGCGACGCCTCGTCGTCCAGGTCGCCGCGCACCACACGCGCACCGTCCTGCGCCAGAGCCCGCGCCGCCGGCGCGTCGACGTCGCGCACCAGGGCCGCCACCGGCCGCCCGCGGCGCAGGAGTTCACGCGCACACGCCCCGCCCTGCAGACCCGTCGCACCGGTCACCAGGACCGTGCCGGCAGCCGTGCTCACACCGTCACCTCCTCGGCCGCGAACAGCGCCGCGTTGGCCTGCGCCCACCGGCGGTAGGGCCGCGGCTCACGGCCGGTCAGCTCCCGCACCGCGTCCGTGGGCCTCGCCCACGGCACTCGGGGACTGTGCAGCGCCGCCACATTGGTCACCGCCGCCGCACGGTCGCCGGTGATGCCCGTGAACACGTCCACGACCTCCTCCTGCGGCGCGACGGAGAAGTCCAGCTCACGGCCCAGCACCTCACCCAGGATCCGGGCCTGCTCCCGGGACGTCAGCACCTCGGGGCCGGTCAGCACATACGCCCGGCCGCGGTGCCGCTCGTCGCCGAGCGCGGCCACCGCACAGGAGGCGATGTCGTACTCGTCGATCGGCGCACCCGCATTGTTCCCGATCCAGCAGCGCACCGCCCCGCGCTCACGCACACTCCTGATCCACCACGAGGTGTTGGCGTGGAACGGCCCCGGACGCAGAAACGTCGTGGCCACGCCACTGCCCGTGACGGCCTCCTCCGCGGCCCGGTGCTCGTCCGCGATGCCGTGCGCATCAGGATGCAGCACACTGGCCGACGACAGGAACACCAGATGCTCCACGCCCGAACCGGCCGCGGCCTCGGCGACGTTCCGGGCCTCGCCCGCCACATCGCCGGACAGCACCACCAGCGCCGCCGTGACCCCCTCGAACGCGGCCGTCAGCGACGCCGCGTCGGCGGGGGAGCCCGCCACCACCTCCACCCCCTCGGGCAGTCGCGCCTGATCCGGCGTGCGGCTCAGGGCCCGCACCCGCCGGCCGGCCGCCGCGAGCTGCGCCGCGGCCTCCCGGCCCACCTTGCCGGTCGCTCCGGTGACAAGAATCATCGCTCAGTCCCTCCAGCCGTTCGGCTCCGGCCACGGCGACCCGAGCTGCCGGTAGGTGCCCTGGTAGTCCGGCCAGTCCCGGTGGTCACGGATCTTCCCGTCGACCATGCGGATCAGATGGATCTGCTCACCGGAGAACCGCCGCCCGGTCGGCGCCATGCCCACCAGGTCACCGACATGACGGCCGTACAGGACGAGGTTCGCGCGCACCCAGTCGCCGCGCTCCTCGATGAGGACCTCCTCCAGAAACGCCTCCTCGGAGAACGTCATCCTCAGCCACTTCACGGCCATCGCGAACGAGTCGGGACCACGCAGGTCCATGTGCTCCATCGTCGCCGGATTCAAATAATCCGGGTGGATGAATTCCGCGACGTCATCGGTCTTTCCCGTGTTGTACGCCTCCACCATGCGGCGCACCGCCGCTGTGTGACTGCTCATCGCATTCCCTTTCACCGAGGAACCGGCAGAAAATTCAGGACACTGGCGCACAGTGTGCGGTGGTGAAAAGGAGCCCGGCAAGCAGCGAATTGCCCCCGTCGACCGGCCCTCGAACGGTCCTCCACCACCACCCGGCCCAAACCCCGCAGCATCGACGCAAACACACCCGCCACCACCCCGGAGCCGCTGCGTGGACACCACCACGACCACCTACAAGACGAAAGTCACCGCCGCCTTCAACAAGGCCGCGGCGACCTACGACCGGCTCGGGGTCGAGTTCTTCACCCCCATGGGCCGCCGCCTCGTCGAGCACGCCGACCCCCGGCCCGGACAGCGCGTGCTCGACATCGGCTGCGGCCTGGGCGCCACCCTGCTGCCCGCCGCCCGGCAGGTCGGCCCCGACGGCCACGCCCTCGGCATCGACATCGCCGAGGCGATGATCGAACAGGCCGGCCGCGAAGCCGCACGCCAGAACATCACCAACGTCGACCTGCGCGTCATGGACGGCGAACACCCCGACCTGCCCGCCCGCTCCTTCGACCTCGTCCTCGGCAGCTACAGCGTCATCTTCCTGCCCGACGCCCGCGCCGCACTGGCCCGCTACGCCGGCCTGCTGCGCGACGGCGGCCGCCTCGCCTTCACCAGCCCCGTCTTCGACCGCTCCCAGTTCCCCTTCCTGCCCCCCCTGTTCAGCCGCTGGATCGACATGTCGCTGCTGCGGCACCTGCCGCCCGCCTGGCACCCCGCCCAGCTCCACCGCCAGCTGCACTCCTGGCTCGAGGACCCCGCCGACCTCGAAGCCGCCCTGCACCGCGCCGGCTTCACCGACGTCACCGTCACCGACGAGATCGTCGAGATGACCGCCGCCGACGGCGACGCCTGGGTCGAGTGGTCCCACACCCAGGGCATGCGCCTGCTGTGGCAGCACCTGCCCGCCGACGAGGCCGCCGCCCTGCGCACCCGCCTGACCACGGAACTCGACGCCCTGCGCGAGGACGACGGCCCCGTGCGCATCGACGTCCCCGTCCGCTACGTCACCGCCACCGTCGCCCGCTGAACCACCCGCACCCGCACACACGGGGGCGGGCCCCCGGGGAAGAACCACACCCCGGGGGCCCGCCCCCCTGCCACGGCCCCTCAGCGCCTCAGGTCACCGACAGCGCACCGTCCACCGCCACCACCGTGCCGTTGGCGTACGCGGCCTGCGGGCGCGTCAACTGCACGATCCACCAGGCGATGTCCTCCACCCGGCCCACCCGGCCCGCCGGGATCCGCTCGGCCATCTGCTCCAGGAACGCCTCGTACGCCTCCTCGGGCATCCCGGCCCGCACCCCCACACCGGTGTCCACGACACCGGGCGCGACGCCCACCGACCGGATCCCGCGCGGCGCGAGCTCCACCGCCCAGGTGCGGGTCAAGAAGTCCAGCGCGACCTTCGCCATCCCGTACACCGAGTTCTCCGGCCACGCCCGCCGGCCCAGCGAACCCGCCGAGCTGACGTTCACCACGACACCACGCGTGGCCTCCAGCGCGTCCAGGGCCTGCTGCGTCAGAAAAAGCGGACCCAGCAGATTCGTGCCCAACTGCGCACGCACCGCGTCCCTTTCCAGGCCCTCGAGCCCGCAGAAGGACGTGACGGCCGCATTGTTCACCAGCACATCGAGACGACCGAATTCCTTCAGCGCCGTCCCCACAATCAGAGCGGGCGCATCACGGTCGTGAATATCGGCGGCCAGCACACGAATACGGTCGGATCCGTCCGCTGTTTCCTTCAGTGTCGATTCACTGCGCCCGACAATGAGCACATGCGCGCCGTCGTCGGCGAAAGCACGGGCCGTGGCGGCACCGATACCGGTGCCGCCGCCGGTGACGACGACCGCCTTCTCCACCGGATTCGTCATCGCCGCCTCACGCGCACAGCGCGGTGTTCACACCACGGATGACGGCCTGCTCGGCCTCCGGCCCGAAGTCCTTGTCACCGATCGTGAACGACAGCTGCACCCGCGCCTGCCGGTCACGGGTGGTCGCCGCGAACGTGGCGTAGCCGGGGATGCCGGCGCCGTGACCCCACAGGTCCAGATCGGCGTCGTTCTCCAGCTTCATGATGCCCAGCCCGTAGCCGATGCCCATCGGCAGGTTCTCGATCATCTCGGGCGGCAGCGCGGTCGTCATCTGCGTGAACTCCGCCTCGTTCAGCAGCTTCCCGTCGAACAGCGCGTCGAAGAACCGGTCCAGGTCCGCGGTGGTGGAGATGATCTCACCCGCGCACCCGGCCTCGGAGGGGTTCATCAGCGTCACGTCCACCGGCTCGCCGCCGATCTGCATGTAGCCGCGGGCGTGCGGCCCCGGAATGTTCGGGTCGTCACCCGGCAGCGTCGTCTCCGCCAGCCCCAGCGGCTCGAGCACCCGCCCGGTGATCTCCTCACGGTAGGAGCGGCCGGTGACCTTCTCGATGAGCAGACCCACGATGAAGTAGTTCGTGTTGCAGTACGCGAACCTGCTCCCCGGCTCGAACTCCAGCGGCTTGGCCGCCGCGATCGCGATCAGGTCCCGCGGCTCGTAGTGCTTGTAGCGGTCCCGCAGGAACCGGTCACCCGGCTTCTGGAACGAGTCCATGTAGTTGTACAGACCGCTGGTGTGCTGCATCAGATTGCGCACCGTGATCTTCTCGCCGTACGGCAGCAGACCCGGCAGATAGCTCTCCACGCTCCGGTCCAGCTCCAGCCGGCCCTCGGCGACCAGCTGCAGCACCACCACCGCCACGAACGGCTTGGTGATGCACGAGATACGGAAACGGCCGTCCTCGGGCACCGGCCGGTCCGAGCCCAGCTCCGCGATCCCGGAGGTGACGACGAAGGAATGCTCTCCCCGGGTGACCCGGAACTGCACACCCGCCGCACCCGCGGCCACCAGCCGGTCCGCCGCGCCCTGCACAGCCTCCTGAAGAGCCGAGACACCCGGCCGGTCGATCGTCGTCTGCGTCATGTGGTGAAACCCCCATCGGGTGGCGATTCGGTCCGTGCGCGAGGCGGAGCACCCACCAGGAGCTCCCGGCCCCGCGCAGGCAGTGCCGTACGCGGCCCAACGTGACCGCACACGATGGAGGCCCGCCCGCACGCCACTGGAGCCCCGCTCGCGCCCCTCGCCCACCCGCCCGACCCCGCCCACCCCCACGCCCCGAGCACACCCGCACCCCGCACCCCCGAGCCCCGTCCTGCGAGCCCCCGAGCTCCGTCCTGCGAGCCCGCGCGTCCCGCTCTGCGAGCCCGCGCGTCCCGTCCTGCGAGCCCGCGCGTCCCGTCCTGCGAGAAACCGTCGAGCACGCTTCGACGGTTTCTCGAGCACCACCGCACAACGTTGCTCCGACACCCGACCGGTGCCAGCCGGCTGGGCACGACGCGGAGGAGGCCCACACCGTGCCGCGATTCACCCACCCGGAACTGCCCCTGGACGGACTGCTGCGCCAGGCCGCCGTCAACGACCCCGACGGCATCGCCCTCACCCACGGCCCGCACACCTGCACCTTCGCCGAACTCGACACCCGCGCCGACCGGATCGCCCACTACCTCCACCGCACCGCCGGCCGGCCCACCACCGTCGGCGTCGCCAACACCCTCGACGCCGCCTTCGCCGCCGCCTACTACGGCACCAGCCGCAGCGGCGCCACCATCGCCCTGATCAACCCGCTCGTCGGCGAGAGCGCGCTGCGCCACATGTTCACCGCCGCCGCCGTCGAGATCGCCTTCGTCCCCCGCGCCACCGCCGAACTGCTCGTCAAGATGCGCGAGCACCTGCCCCGCCTGACCACCCTCGTCGTCACCGACGCCGACGACGGCGTGGTCCCCGCCGACGCGCTGCCCCTGCACCTGGCCCTGCACGACACCGCCGGCGAACCCGCGGCACCCGGACCGGACAGGACAGCGGCCGACCTGTCGGCGACCGTGTGCCTGCAGTTCACCACCGGCACCACCGGCCGCCCCAAAGCCGTGCGCCTGACCCACCGCAACCTGGTCGCCAACGCCCACCAGATCGCCCTCGCCCACGGCCTGGACGCCGGCTCCGTCACCCTCAACCACCTGCCGCTGTTCCACGTGATGCACCTCAACTCGGCGATCTGCGCCGGCGCCCGGCAGGTGCTGTGCACCGACGGTGACCCCTTCGCCTCCCTCGACCTGGCCGCCCGCACCGGCGCCACCCACTACTACGGCCTCCCCGCCCGCCTGCACCGCCTCGCCGCCGACCCGCGGCTCACCTCCCCGGCCGGCGGCCCGCCCGCCCTGCCGCAGCTCACCGCCGTCATGTCCGGCGGCACCGCCCTGGCCCCCGCCGCCGCCCGGCGCCTGAGCCAGGCGCTCGGCGTCCCCGTCGTCCAGGGCTACGGCATGACCGAACTCTCCCCCCTCAGCCACAACCAGCACCTCACCGACCACCCCCGCCCCGGAGCCGTCGGCCACCCCCTGCCCGGCACCGAGAGCCGCATCGTCGGCCTCGACTCCCGCACACCCGCCCAGCCCTGGGCGACCGGCGAGGTACAGGTCCGCGGACCCCAGCTGATGGCCGGCTACCTCGACGACGACGAACCCTCCCGCGTCGACGCCGACGGCTGGTTCTCCACCGGCGACATCGGCTACCAGGACACCGACGGCGCCCTGTTCCTCGTCGACCGGCTCGGCGACGTCTTCAAGTACGACAACGAACTCGTCTCACCCACCGCCGTCGAACGGATCATCACCGACGACCCCCGCGTCGCCGAATGCGTCGTCGTCGGCTGGCCCGACCCCGTCCACGGCGCCGTCGTCTGGGCCGGCATCGTCCTGCACGAGACACCCGGCCCCCCGCACCACGCCCCCCACGCCGTCCTCGACGTCCTCGACGCGATCACCGAGAAGGCCAACTCCCGCCTCGCCCACTTCGAACGCATCCGCCGCGTCGAAGCCCTCGAGGCCGTCCCGCGCACCCCCACCGGCAAACCCCGCCGCACCGAACTGCGCCGACGGCTGCGCGCCCGCGCCGCCGCCGAAGCAGCCGCCTGAACCCCACCACCTCGCACCCGCCCAGGAGGCAGACCATGGTGACCTTCGTCAACAAGCTGACCGTGCACGGCGACCACGACACCTTCCTCACCGCCCGCGCCCGCCTCACCGCCTACATGCGCGCCCAGCCCGGCTGCATCAGCCACCAGAACCTGCGCGCCGTCGGCCAGGACCACGTCCACCTCGAGATCGCCGTCTGGGACAGCCCCCAGGCCCACCGCGCCGCCGTCACCAGCCCCGGCTTCGCCGCCGTCGTCGCCGACCTCAAACCCCTGGTGACCGCCGAACCCGCCCTCTACACCGACGAGAGCGCCGACACCCCGCTGGAGGCGGCCGGTGTCCGGTGACCTGAAACCCCACGACGTCCTGATCGCCGGCGCCGGCCCCGTCGGCCTCAGCGCCGCCCACGAACTCGCCCGCCGCGGCCTGCGCGTGCGCCTCGTCGACGCCGCCACCGGACCCGCCCGCACCAGCCGCGCCGTCGCCGTCCACCCGCGCACCCTGGAAACCTTCGACCAGATGGGCACCCTCGCCCCCGTCGTCGAAGCCGGCCGCGCCAACCGCGCCTTCACCATGTACGCCTCGGGCCGCCGCCTGGTGCGCCTGGAGGCCGACTACCGCACCATGCCCACCCGCCACCCGTACACCGTCCTCATCGAACAGACCCGCACCGAAGCCGTCCTGCGCGACGCCGTCACCGCCCTGGGCGTCACCGTCGAATGGGGCGTGCGCCTGACCGGCTTCGAACAGGACACCACCTCCGTACGCACCACCCTGCGCCACGCCGACGGCACCGAGGAGACCTGCCACGTCCCCTGGCTCATCGGCTGCGACGGCGGCCACAGCACCGTACGCAAACACCTCGGCCTGCCCCTGATCGGCGAGAGCCGCGACACCTGGATCCTCGCCGACGCACCCCTGCGCACCGACCTCGAACCCGACAGCATCTACTGGGTCCACACCGGCGGAGCGGCCCTGATGATGGTGCCCTACGCCCGCTCCGGCCACTGGCGGCTCCTGGACACCGCACCCGACTCCGCCGACGCCACCGGCGCCGCCGACCGCTTCGCCGCCCGCCTCACCCAAGGCCTCGGCCGCCCCGTCCACGTCGGCGACCCCGAATGGACCTCCGTCTTCACCTTCCAGCAGCGCATGGTGCCCCGCATGCACACCGGCCGCGTCTTCGTCGCCGGCGACGCCGCCCACGTGCACAGCCCCGCCTCCGGACAGGGCATGAACACCGGCATCCAGGAAGCCTTCAACCTCGCCTGGAAACTCGCCATGGTCCACCACGGCCACGCCCGCCCCGAACTGCTCGACACCTACAGCACCGAACGCGTCCCCATCGGCAAGGCCCTCCTCGGCTCCACCCGCACCGCCACCTACCTCGTCGCCCTCAAGAACGCCCTCGCCACCCTCGCCCTGCCCATCGTCTTCACCGCCGTACGCAACCTGCCGCCACTGCGCCGCGCCATCCAGCGCAAGGTCCTCGGCGGCATGTCCGGACTGCGCATCGACTACACCACCAGCCCCCTGACCACCGGCGCCCGCCGCGAACACGTCCCCGTCGCCGACCCGATCGCCGTGCCCGTCCCGCTGCCCCGGCGCCGCCACGTCCCCGGCCCCGGCGAACGCGCCGCCACCGCCACCGCCCGCCGGCCCGACTCACCCGGCCCCCGCGCCCTCGCCGACGAACTGCGCGACGTGCGCTTCCACCTGATCCTGACCCCCGCCGCCCACACCACCACCCCCCAGCGCACCGCCGCCGACGCCGCCGCCCGCCACAGCGCCTGGCTGTCCGTCCGCACCCTCACCACCACCACCACCGACACCACCACCGGCACCGGCGTTGACCGCGGCGACGCGGCCCCCCGCCCGCTGCCCGACCCCGACGGCGCCCTGCGCCACGCCCTGGGCCTGCCCCCCGGCGCCTGGGCACTGATCCGACCCGACGGCTACCTCGCCGCCCGCGGCGGCCTGCTCACCCCGCGCGCCCTCGACGACGCCCTGCGCCCGCTGTCCCTCACCCCGCAGCACCCGCACCCGCACGCCGAGCGCCCCGCCCGCGGCGCGGGCACCGTCCTCCAGCAGCCCTCCTGCGGCCGTCGAGCGGACTTGGACACCGTCGAGAGCACCGTCGGCACCACTGCCGGCGCACCGCACAAGGAGGCAAGGCGATGACGCACCCGTCACCGGCGACCCCGCCGGTCGCCCTGGTCACCGGCGCCACCAGCGGCATCGGCCTCGCCGTGGCCCGCGACCTCGGCCGCCGCGGCCTGCGCGTCTTCATCTGCGCCCGCACCGCACAAGAGGTCAAACAGACCGTCGAGGACCTGCGCGACGAAGGCCTGGAAGCCGAGGGCATCGCCGCCGACGTCCGCTCCCGCGAGTCCGTCGCCACCCTGGTGCGCACCGTCGTGGACACCTACGGACCCGTCTGCGTCCTCGTCAACAACGTCGGACGCAGCGGCGGCGGCCCCACCGCCGACATCGCCGACGAACTCTGGTACGACGTCATCGACACCAACCTCAACAGCGTCTTCCTGCTGACCCGTGAGGTCCTCAAACACGGCGGCCTCACCGACGCCCCCCGCGGCCGCATCATCAACATCGCCTCCACCGCCGGGAAACAGGGCGTCCTGCTCGGCGCCCCCTACTCCGCCTCCAAACACGGCGTCGTCGGCTTCACCAAGGCCCTCGGCAAGGAACTCGCCCCGGCCGGCATCACCGTCAACGCCGTGTGCCCCGGCTACGTCGAGACCCCGCTGGCCGAACGCGTCCGCCAGGGCTACGCCGCCGCCTGGGACACCACGGAGGAATACGTACAGGAGCAGTTCGAGGCGAAGATCCCCCTCGGCCGCTACACCACCCCCGAAGAGGTCGCCGCCCTGGTCGGCTACCTCACCACCGAACACGCCGCCTCCATCACCGCCCAGGCCATCAACGTCTGCGGCGGACTGGGCAACTTCTGAAAGAGGATGAGAGATGTCCGCTGAGCGAGTGCACGCAACGACGCACGAGGTGACCGTGGCCGCGCCCGCCGGCGTCGTCTACGGCCTGATCTCCGACGCCGTCCAGTGGCCGCTGTTCTTCCCGCCCAACGTCCATGTGGAGCGCCTCGAGTTCGACGGCGCCGGCGAACGCCTGCGCATGTGGGCCACCGCCAACGGGCAGGTCAAGTCCTGGACCTCACGGCGGGTGCTGGACCCCGAGCGGCGCCGTGTCGAGTTCCGCCAGGAACTGCCCGCCCAGCCCGTCAAGTCCATGGGCGGCACCTGGATCGTCGACGCGCTGGGCGCCGACCGCTGCAAACTGACCCTCCTGCACGACTTCACCGTCGCCGACGACGCCCCCGACGACGTCGCCTGGGTCGAACGCGCCACCGACACCAACAGCCGCGCCGAGCTGGCCAACCTCCGCCATCTCGCCGAGAGCTGGAACCGGCTCGACGAACTCGTCCTGTCCTTCGAGGACTCCGTGCGCGTCGACGGCCCCGCCGAACTCGTCTACGACTTCCTCTACCGGGTGGGCGACTGGCCCGAGCTCGTCCCCCACGTCTCCCGCCTGGACCTGACGGAGGAGACACCCGGCGTCCAGGTCATGGCCATGGACACCGTCACCGCCGACGGCTCCACCCACACCACCGAATCCGTCCGCGTCTGCTTCCCCCACGCCCAGCGCATCGTCTACAAGCAGACCGCCACCCCGCTGCTGATGTCCGCCCACACCGGCGAATGGTCCGTCGTCCCCGACGAGCGGGGCGTCACCGTCACCTCGCAGCACTCCGTCGTCCTGCGCCCGGAGAACATCGAACCCGTCCTCGGCCCGGACGCCGACGTCGCGGCCGCCCGCCGCTACGTCCGCGACGCCCTGGGCCGCAACAGCACCGCCACGCTCAACCTCGCCAAGAAGCACGCCGAGAGCGCGGTCCGAGTCCTTTGAAGGGGCCCCGACCGCACCCGCAGGAGGACACCGTGAGCACGCCGGAGGCCGCGGACGCCACATGGCGCGTGGAGCGGGGACAGCCCACCGAGGAGGAACTGGCCGCGCTCGCCCTCACCCTGATGTCACGGCTGGCCGCACCGGCACCACAGGCCCGCCCGGCCCCCGGACCGCGGTCCCTCGCCCGCTGGCGGCGGACCGACCGCACCACGGACTACCGCTCCCCGCAGAGCTGGAGAGACTGAAATAAACCGCCAACGCGGTATGTAAATCCATCGGTTCGAGAGTGACGCGCCGTAGAGTGGGCCACCGGGCCCGGATGGACGCACCCCCGGAATCCCCTTGCCCTGCAAGGGGAGTGAACGTTCCACAGGTATAGATGACGTCAAGGAAAACAGGGCGGACGGTCCTATATTGACAAACCGTCCGCCCTGTTTTTTACTCGTTGCACTGAGGAGTGCTCGCATACATGCGCGAACAGGGGAGACGGCGTGGACATCGAGGTGCTGGGGGCGCTTGGGGTGCGGGTGAACGGGGTGTCGGTGACGCCGACGGCGCCCAAGCCGCGGCAG
>NZ_JBIAPL010000017.1:0-56964 GCF_042888225.1 Streptomyces sp. NPDC003023 | reverse complement strand
CTCGGTGTGCTTTCCGGCCTTTCGGCCTTCCGGCGGTTCCGACTCTATCAGACTCTTTCGGGCCTGATTCCCAGTCAGCGGGTGTTGTCCTCGCGGCTGTTGGGCCGTTCCGACGCTCAAACTGTAGCGGATTTCCCGGGCGGCTCATAATCGAGCTTTCGAAATAAATTTCGGCATGCCGAAATTCGTCCCGGCTGGGAGATCGTGCTGAGTTTGGTTGCCGCGTTCGCGGCGGGATGGCTGTCGAAGAACCGTTCCGGCTCCGTGACAACTCGAAGAACCTTACGGATCGCCGAGGGTCGTGTCAAGTGTCCGCCAGGGGCCCGGACAGGTCGTCCAGCAGGCGCTTCCTAGTCCAGATCGGTGAGGCGGCCGCCGGCGTCCGGCTGGTCGTGTTCCACCCGGCGCAGCACCCGGATCAGCAGCTCACCGAGGAGAGCCCGCTCATCGCCAGAGAGGTCCTGGAGGAGGTCCTCCTCGAAGTTCGTTGCCATGCGCATCGCCTCGAGCCACTTGGTGCGGCCCTCGTCCGTCAGCTCCACGATCACGCGTACGCGATTGCTCTCGTCACGGTCGCGGGTGACCAGCCCTTCGCCGGCCATGCGGTCGATGCGGTGCGTCATGGCGGCCGGGGTCAGGCCGAGACGCTTCGCGAGTTCGCCGGGGCCCAGGCGATAGGGGGCGCCCGAGAGCACCAGCGTCTTCAGGACCTCCCACTCGGCGTTGCTGATGCCGAGCTCGGCTACCTGGCGCCCGTAGGCGACGTTCATCCGGCGGTTGAGCCGGCCGAGGGCCGAGACCACCTTCTCGACCTGGGGATCGAGATCGCCGAACTCTCGCTGATAGGCGGCGATCTGCTCGTCGAGGCTCGGCTCCTGCGGGCCGGGCGTCGCGGAGGCCTCGGGGGTCTCGGTAGGCATGCGCCGAAGTATGGCACGGCATGCGTTCGCCTTGAAGTCCTTCGATGTGTACTCTTAACTGTCGAACTTTAGTGTTGAAGTCTTCAGAGCTCAGTACTACGGGCTTCTACGGACTCGGATCAGAAGTAGGTGAGTGTGACCAAGGCGAAGGGTGCAGCGATGCGCCGGATCCACGCGGGGAACGTGCTGAGCGCGTTCGGGCTCGGTTTCACCGTTCCGTACCTCTACGTCTATGTGGCGCAGGTGCGGGATCTGGGCGCGAGTACGGCAGGCGTCGTGCTCGCGATCTTCGCGATGGCCGCGCTCGTCGCTCTCCCCTTCACCGGACGCGTCATCGACCGCCGCGGGCCGCTGCCCGTTCTCGTGACCGGCGCGGTGCTCGCGTCCATCGGTGCGATCAGCATGGGCCTGTCGGGCAGCGTCCCGACGGCCGTCCTGTCGGCCGCCCTCCTCGGCGCCGGAACGGCCGTGATGCAGCCGGCTCTCGCCACCATGATCGTCTGGTGCTCCGAGACCGCGACCCGTACCCGCGCCTTCGCCACTCAGTTCTTCCTGCAGAACCTCGGGCTCGGTGTCGGTGGCCTGATCGGCGGACACATCGTCGACGAGAGCCGGCCGGCGAGCTTCGTCCTGCTGTTCGGCATCGAGGCCGCGATGTTCCTGATACTCGCCGGCATCGCACTCACCGTGCGGCTCCCCCACTCCCCGGCGCTCCACGGCACCCGTCCCGCCGACGCGGAGGCGGGCGCCAAGGGCGGACTCCGTGTTCTGCTCGGGCACCGGGCGATGGTGCAGCTGCTCATCCTCGGGTTCGTCATCTTCTTCGCCTGCTACGGCCAGTTCGAGTCCGGCCTCGCGGCCTACGGCACCGAGGCGGCGGGCATCGAGCCGGCGACCCTCGGCACCGCGCTCGCGGCCAACACCGCGGTCATCGTGCTCGCCCAGTTCCTCGTCCTGAGGTTCGTGGAGCGACGCAGCCGCAGCCGGGTCATCGCCTCCGTCGGACTCATCTGGGCGGTGGCGTGGCTGGCCGCGGGGTACGCGGGGCTCGGGCACGGCAGCCAGGCCATGGCGACGGCCGCGTTCATCTCCACGTACGCGCTCTTCGGGCTCGGCGAGGCGATGCTGTCGCCGACCGTGGCGCCCCTGGTCGCCGACCTGGCGCCGGAGGCCATGGTGGGGCAGTACAACTCCGCCTTCGCCCTGGTCAAGCAGCTCGCGCTGGCGGTCGGGCCGGCGGTGGGCGGGCCGATGGGCGCCGCGCTGCACGGCCCGTACATCGTGACCTTCGTGCTGTTCTCGCTGTCGATCACGGTGCTCGCGCTGCGGCTGGGCAAGCGGCTCGCCCCCGTGCAGGACCGTCCGTACCTCGCGGCGAAGACTCGAGTGGTGGCCGTCCACAAGCCCGAGGAAGCCGTCGCCCCGGCCCACTGAGGCCGGAGCTCAACGAGGCAACGCGAACTCGCACCACACCGCTTTGCCCCCGCCGGGTGTCCGGCGGCTGCCCCAGGACGAGGCGATCGTCGCGATGATGGAGATCCCGCGGCCCGCCTCGTCCTCCGTCTCCGCACGACGGCGGCGCGGCAGATGGTCGTCGCCGTCCGTCACCTCCACGATCAGGCGCCGGTCGGTCCTGCGGAGCCGCAGACGCATGGGTGGGGTGCCGTGCTGGAGGGAGTTGGCGACCAGTTCGCTGACGGCCAGGACACCGAGGTCGTGCAGCTCGGGGGAGAACCGCCAGGAGGCGAGCACCCCGGTCGCGAAGGCCCGTGCCCGCGGGGCCGCCTCGATGCCGCCGAGCAGGTCGAGCGCCGCGTTGTGGAACAGCTCGGCGTCCGCGCCCTGGCGTGTGGGGTGCTGCAGTACGAGCACCGCGACGTCGTCGTCGTGCTCCGCGGTCACGCCCAGGGAACGGATCAGCCGGTCGCACACCACCTGCGGGCCGCCGGTCGCCCCGGCCAGCGCGCGCTCCAGCGCCGCCATCCCCTCGTCGATGTCCTCCCCGCGGCGCTCCACCAGGCCGTCCGTGTAGAGGACGGCGGTGGAACCGGGCGGCAGGGCGATGGTGCCCGAGGTGTGCAGCCAGCCCCCGGTGCCGAGCGGCGGGCCGGTCGGTTCCGCCGCCGTGCGGACCGTGCCGTCCTCGTCCCGCACCAGGATCGGCAGATGGCCGGCCGAGGCGTAGACGAGCCTGCCCTCGTTCGGGTCGTGGACCGCGTACACGCAGGTGGCGATCTGGCTGGCGTCGATCTCCGCGGCGAGGCCGTCGAGCAGCTGCAGGACCTCGTGCGGCGGAAGGTCCAAGCGGGCGTAGGCGCGGACCGCCGTGCGCAGTTGGCCCATCACGGCGGCGGCACGGACCCCGCGGCCCATCACGTCGCCGATGACCAGCGCCGTACGGCCCGCGCCGAGCGTGATCACGTCGTACCAGTCGCCGCCGACCGCGGCGTCCGTGCCGCCCGGCTGGTACGTGGCGGCGAAACGCAGATCGTCCGGCTGCTCCAGCTCCTGGGGCAGCAGCGAACGCTGAAGCGTCACGGCCGTCTCGCGATGGCGGCGTTCGCTGGCGCGCAACCGCTCGGCCGCGTCCGCGTGGTCGGTGACGTCGGCCGCGAAGACGAGGACGCCCGCCGTCTCCTTGCTGCCGTCGGTCCGCTCCGCGGGCAGGCAGGTCACCGTGTACGAACCCTCGCCGCGCTGCGGGGAGGCGCCGACGCCCTTGATCCTGCGGGACTTGACCGTGCGCGGCCTGCCGCTGCGCAGCACCTGGTCCATCAGCGGGAGCAGGCCGAGTTCGGACAGCTCGGGGCAGACGTCAGCGGCGGCCGCCCCCGCCGTACGCGGGCCGAAGGCGGCGACGTACGCGTCGTTGACGTAGGCGATGCGGTGGTCCGGACCGTACACAAGAGCGACCAGGGCGGGCAGACGGCCGAGAATCTCCGGTACGGAGAAGTCCTCGAGGGCCGGGACGTCGGGCGATGGCTCCAGCTGTCCGTACTCGCCGCGTGCCGCGGGCACCGAGCCCTCGGACCCCTGCGCCGGGGAGAGCCGCTGGTCGGCTCCCCGCGCTGCGGCGCGACGCTGCGTACCGGGGAGCCTGGCGCTCCAACGCGTGAAGTTCACTGACTTTCTAGCCTCAATGGGTTGTCGCGAAGGGTCACTCTGTGCAGGTGTGAGCCCACCTATGGTCACACGTCCAGTGTGGCCGACCGGACTGACAGTCGTCTTTCCGCAAGTTGCCGAACAGGCGTCATGTCCCCGTGGGACCGCCGGGTGACCCGTCGGCCGACTGTCCCTTCGGCCCTTCGTTCGGGCTTGCGGACGGCTGGTCCTTCGAGCGGTTCACCGGTCGTCCCCCTCCCGCCGCGAGTTCGAACTCGGCCCGTGGGTGTTCCAGCGAGCCGAGGGAGACGATCTCACGCTTGAAGAGACCGGAGAGGGTCCATTCGGCCAACACCCGCGCCTTGCGGTTGAAGGTGGGCACCCGGCTGAGGTGGTAGACGCGGTGCATCAACCACGCCGGATAGCCCTTCAGCTTGCGGCCGTAGACGTGCGCGACGCCTTTGTGCAGCCCGAGGGAGGCGACCGAGCCCGCGTACTTGTGTGCGTACTCCTGCATCGGCGCGCCGCGGAGCGAGGCCACGATGTTCTCCGCGAGCACCTTGGTCTGACGCACGGCGTGCTGGGCGTTTGGGGCGCACTCCGCACCCGGCTTGTCCGAGGTCAGGTCGGGCACCGCCGCCGCGTCGCCCGCCGCCCAGGCGTGTTCGACACCCTCGACGGCGAGCCGGGCGTCGCACCTGAGCCGCCCGCGCTCGTTGAGCGGCAGGTCGGTCGCGGCGAGGACCGGGGCGGGTTTGACACCCGCGGTCCACACCAGCGTCCGGGTGGGGAAACGGGCTCCGTCACTCAGGACGGCGACACGGTCCTCACAGGAGTCGAGCCGCGTCTCAAGGCGTACGTCGATGTTGCGGGCACGCAGCTCACGTACGGCGTACCTGCCCATCTGCTCGCCGACCTCGGGAAGGATGCGGCCCTGGGCCTCGACGAGGATCCACTTCAGGTCCTCCGGCTTGAGGTTGTGGTAGTAGCGCGAGGTGTAGCGGGCCATGTCCTCGAGTTCGGCGAGGGCTTCGACACCCGCGTAGCCGCCGCCGACGAAGACGAAGGTGAGAGCGGCGTCGCGGATGGCCGGGTCGCGGGTGGACGACGCGATGTCCATCTGCTCGATGACGTGGTTGCGCAGGCCGATGGCCTCCTCGACCGTCTTGAAACCGATGCCGAAGTCGGCGAGGCCGGGGACCGGCAGGGTGCGGGAGACGGAGCCGGGCGCGATGACGAGTTCGTCGTAGGTGATCTCGACCGAGCCGGTTCCCTCCTCCTCGGTGGCCAGCGTGGTGACGGTCGCGGTGCGCTTGGCGTGGTCCACGGCCTTGGCCTCGCCGATGACGATCGTGCATCTGCTCAGCACGCGGCGGAGGGGGACCACGACGTGGCGTGGGGAGATGGAGCCGGCCGCGGCTTCCGGGAGGAATGGCTGATACGTCATATAGGGATCGGGGGCGACCACGACGATCTCCGCTTCACCGCGTGCGAGCTCCGGCTTCAGCTTCCGCTGGAGGCGCAGCGCGGTGTACATCCCGACGTAGCCGCCGCCGACGACGAGAATGCGCGTGCGCGGCGGGGTGCCGGGGGTCGTGCCCCGGGTGTTTGCAGCCTTCACCATCCCATGAGGCAACGGCCTCGGGAGTTTGTCCACAGGCCCGGCAAATTGTGTGACCGGGCGACGGCTGTCGCACGGCCGGCGAGCGGCTCGGGGCAAAAAGGAAGCAACGCAGGTCAGACGTGGCGGGAGGGCCGGGGTTCCGGGGCGTAATGGGGAACCTTCCGGCTCTTGCTCCGATCGGGGGGCGCTCCGTGCGGAAGTACCCCCTTCTGAATTGACCTGGGCTCAACTATGTTCGTACTCGGTCGGGGTGTCGGGTCACGACATGCCCGGCGGACCAGCGGGGAGGTCTCCGGGGGGAGACAACATGACCGGGGGAACGCTCATGCATATTCAGGATTCGCATTGGCAGACTGCTGTGACGCCTTCGGGGGCGGACAGCCATGGGAACGGACACGCGGGACCGGGCGGGGCCGGTCGCCCTGCGCCGCTGCGGGTGGACGCGCAGCGCAATCTCGAACACGTACTGCGCGCGGCACGCGAAGTGTTCGGCGAGCTGGGATACGGCGCGCCGATGGAGGACGTGGCGCGCCGGGCCAGGGTCGGAGTCGGGACGGTCTACCGCCGTTTCCCGAGCAAGGACGTGCTGGTGCGCCGGATAGCCGAGGAGGAGACCTCCCGGCTGACCGAGCAGGCGCGCACGGCTCTCGGGCAGGAGGACGAGCCGTGGTCGGCGCTCGCACGCTTCCTGCGCACCTCGGTGGCGTCCGGCGCCGGACGGCTGCTGCCGCCGCAGGTGCTGCGGGTGGGCGTCGACGACGAGGACTCGACGGTCGTCGCGGTCGACGGCGAGGCACTGGACGACACCCGGGTGCCGCAGCAGCGGCTGGTGTCACAGCCCGGCCTGCGGGTGGTGCCGCCGCGGGCGGTTCCGCTCGAGGAGCAGGACGACTCGGGTGCGGCGGAGCTGCTGGACGTGGTGGGCCGGCTCGTGGAGCGGGCCAGGGCCGCGGGTGAGCTGCGAGACGATGTGACCGTCGCCGACGTGCTGCTCGTGATAGCCACGCCCGCCCCTTCGCTGCCGGACGCGGCGCATCAGGAGGCAGCCTCTGCCCGACTGCTGGACATCCTGCTGGAGGGCCTGCGGCCGCGATCCGCCTGACCTCTCACGCCCGGACGTCAACGGGCCTTGTTCGTACGGCCGCTGCGGTCCTTCCCCGAAGAGTGGTCCGGCGCACCCGAACCCGGAGATGTTTCCCCGGACGAATGGTTGCCGTACCAAGGGGTTCGGCGTACGGCCGCTCTGTGGCACGCTTGCTCGGTGGCCGGGTCTGCAGGTGCTTACGGGGGCTTCCGCGATGAGCGGTGACAGGCGGGACGAGTCGCTCGGAGACGCGGGCGGTCCGGAGGCGGGCGAGCTGCCCGCCTCCCAGGTGCCGAGCCAGGGTGGCCGTGGCAGACCGTCCGCGTCCGGGGCGTCGGCGGAGCCCGCGTGGCCGTACGACCAGTACGAGGTGCCGCAGCAGCGGGAAGCCGGCGGTCACGATTCGGTGCTGCCTCCTCCTCGTGAGGTACCGGTCTCCGACGCCGAGTTGATCCGGCGCATGCGTGACAGCGACGACAGCGCCTACGAGGAGCTGTTCCGCCGCCACTCCGACGCCGTCCGGCGGTATGCCCGCACCTGCTGCCGCAACGCGGACACCGCCGACGACCTGACGGCGGAGGTGTTCACGAGAACGCTGCAGGCCGTCCGCGGAGGCTCGGGACCGGAGCAGGCGGTACGGGCCTATCTGCTCACCACGGTGCGGCGCGTCGCCGCCGCGTGGACGAAAAGCGCAAAGCGTGAGCAACTGGTCGAGGATTTCGCGGCGTTCGCCGCAGAGGCGGCCGTCACGACCGATGCGTCGGGCGTGGACACCCTCGAGATGGGTGCCGACGCGCGGGCGATGCACGAGGCGGAACAGTCGCTCGCCATGCAGGCGTTCCGGTCCCTGCCGGAACGCTGGCAGGCGGTCCTGTGGCACACGACGGTCGAGGAGGAGTCGCCGAGCGAGGTCGCACCGCTCTTCGGCCTGACCGCCAACGCCACCGCGGTGCTCGCGAGCCGGGCCCGCGAGGGGCTCAAGCAGGCCTACCTCCAAGCCCATGTGAGCACCGCGCTCACCACGGGCGGCGACTGCGCACGGTACGCGGACCGGCTGGGCGCCTACTCCCGCGGCGGTCTGCGGATGCGGGCGGAGCGCGGTCTGCGCAAGCACCTGGACGAGTGCGTCAAGTGCCGGCTCGCCGCCGGTGAGCTGGCTCATGTCAATGCCGGGATCCCGGCACTGCTTCCGGTCGCGGTCATCGGCTGGTTCGCCGCGGGGTACTCCCTCAAGGCAGCGGGGATCGTGGCCGGCGGGGCGGTGGGAGCCGCCGGCGCCGGCGCCGCGGCGGCCGCCACCGGGGGCGCGTCGGGAGGCGTCGCCGCCGAGGGGCTGGGTGCACCGGCGAAGGCGGGCATCGCGGCGACGGTCGTCGTGGCCGCGACCGCCGGGTTGGTCTGGGCGCTCTCCGGTGACCCTCAGCCGACTCCGGCGCCCGCGGCCAAGCCGCCCGTCGCCCAGCCCGTCGTGCCGGCAGAGCCCGCGGAGCCGCCTCCGCCGTCGGCCGCGCCCGCCCGTCCCGCGCCGCCGGAACCTCCCGTGGTGCAGGCGGCGAAGCCGGCACCGACGCCTTCCCCGAGCTCCGCACCGCCGAAGCCGACCCCGACCCCGACCCCGAAGCCCACACCCACTCCGACGCCCACGCCCACACCCACTCCGACGCCGACTCCGAAACCCACGCCGCCCCCGCCCCCGCCGGCGGAGGTCTACCAGGTGAACCGGCTGGAGTACGGGACCTTCGGGGATCACACCGGCCCGGAGATCCGCCTGGGCGAGAGCGGCTGGCTCTGGCAGCGCCCCGGCATGTCGATCGGCGGGGAGCGTTACGCGCACGGGGTGACCGCGCACGCCAAGTCGTCCATCACGATCGACCTCAACCGTCGGTGCACCGGCTACGACGCCTTCGTCGGCATCGACGATCTGACACGCGGCCTCCGACTGGGCGCGGTGCGCTTCTCGGTGTACGGGGACGGGACACGGTTGTGGCGCTCGCCCGTGATCCGCAGTGGTGAGCCGGCCGTGCCGGTCCACGTACCGCTGTCGGGCAGCCGCACGATCCGCCTCGTCGCGGAGCCGGAGAAGCCGCAGGACCACGTGGCGCTGGCGGACTGGGCCGAGTCCCGCATCACCTGCGAGTAGGGCGGAGTCCGCATCACCTGAGGACGGCCGGGGCCCGCCACCTCGCGGCGCCCGTCGTCCTCGGCTCCACCGCCCGCTACGACTGCAGCGTCACGACTGCAGCGTCGGCCTTCGCGGCACCCCGCCCGCCACCGCCCGCTGCCGTGGCGCCGCCGTACCCGTCCAGCAGGTGCCCCGGCGCGAGAGCAGTCTCCGCAGCCAGAGCTCCGTCGAGATCAGGTCCGCGAGGCCGTCCAGCGGGACGGGCTCGCCCTCTGCCGCAGCGCGCAGCGCCTTGCGCACCACCCGTGCCTCCACCAGCCCCGCGTCCGCGAGCAGCGGCGCGTCGAAGAGGGCCAGCAGGTCGGGCAGGGCGACCCGCAGTCCCGCACGGGCCGCCGCGGCGGTCGACGCGTGGGTCGGGGAGCCCCAGCCGGGCGGCAGGTCATGGATGCCCGCGCCCCCGAGGACCGTGCGCAGCACGGCGGCCCGCGCCCCCGGCTGGACCCTCAGCGATTCGGGCAGGTCGCGGCAGGCCCGTACGACCTGGTTGTCGAGGAAGGGCGCGTGCAGGCGCTGGCTGCGGATCTCCGCGGCCTGCTCCAGGATCCGGTGGTCGGACGCGTGACGGGTGAGTGCCGCTCGCGCCCGGGCCTCGCCGGGCCGTTGCACGGATGTCGGCCGAGTCGCCGCCTCGGTCAGGCGAACCGATACTTCAGCGAGTGCCTCACCGGTCAGCCAGCGTGCCGCCGGCCCGGGCCGGGACCAGGCCAGCGCGGCCAGTGACGCACCCACGGCCCCGTTGCGAAGGGCCGGACCCGACCGGTTGGCGACGAGCAGGTCGTCGGCAGCCGTCTCGAGGCCGGTGCGGTAGGTCGTACGGGCCAGCCTGCGCGCCGCCCGGTACACGGTGAGCGGCACGAACAGGGACTGCGGCGAGGGCCGTTCTGAGCGGGCCAGGGCGGTCACCGGCCTCAGCAGGTGGCGTCTGCGCCGGTCCAGCAGCAGATCCGCGAGACGCGCCGGATGCGCGTCCAGGACCTGCCGGGCACCCGTGCCGGTGAAGTGGTCGGCGCTGCCCGCGGCCAGCCGGCCCCGATGGCGTTCCGCGGTGACGAGCGACGGTGCGGGTTCGTCCGTCAGGGGACCGGACTCGAGGTTCGTGTAGGGCAGTCCTTCCTCACCGGCGGCGACCACCACATGGTGGAGCCGGGGGTTGGCCGCGATGGCACGGGCCCGTTCCAGCTCCGGTTCGCGCAGTTCGTGGCCGCTGGTGGCCAGGTCGTTGTAGGTGACGGCGAGGAGCCGCTCGCCTGCGCCCGTGCCGTGCCCGAGGACGGTGCCCGGCACGCCGGGCAGACCGGCCGCGAGCAGTGCGAGGGTGCTGGAGGCGCTGCCCCCTGAGAGGTCGGCCCCGATCCCGGGCGCGGGCGCGCCCCGCGCGGCGCGGCGTTCGGCCGGCCCCATGCCGGGGACGGGTCCGGGGTCGGGCGGCAGAGTCTCCGGCGCGTGCCGCGGCGCGGTCAGCCTGGCCCGTACCGCCTCGACCAGTGCGTCCCGCACGCCGTCGATGGCACGGGTGGCCTCCACCTGGGGGGCGGCGACGGCCAGTGAGGCGACCGGCTCGTACCCGGTGATCTCCCGCGAGCCCTCGCGGAGGACCAGCGCGTGGCCGGGCGGGATGCGTCTGACGCCGGCGTAGGGCGTCGAGTCGCGCAGCGCCTCCGGTGCCTCCGGGCAGGCGAGCAGTGCGGCCAGGTGACCGATGTCGAGCTGGGCCTCGATGAGGTCGGCCAGGGGAAGGGCGGCGGTCGCGTAGGCCGTGCCGTCCGCCCACGGCGTGTAGAAGACGGGCCGGGCGCCCGCGAGATCGCCGACGACGGTGATCCGGCGGCCGACCTGGACGACGACGGTGTAGCTGCCCGCCCATGCCGTCAGGTGCCTCAGTGCGCCGCCGCGCGCCGCGAACAGTCCGACGCGCAGTTGTTCGTCACTGGCGGCGCAGCAGCCGAGTACGGCGAGCCGGGTCACGGCCGGGGTCTGGGCGCCCGCGGGGACGGAGTACGGCCGCTGGTGCGGCTCGGCGGTGATGACGCGCACCTCGTCGGGGCGCCAGTCGCCGACCGCCCACAGGGGATCGGGGTCGCTCCACAGGAGTTGGGCGCCGACAGGGTGCACGGTGCGGCCCTCTTCGGACGCTCCGACGGCTCCGACCGTGCCGAAGTTCGCGGCGATACTGCTCCACCCCACCAGCCACCGCATCGCCGCCTCCACACATTGCCGAAGCCGTTCGGGAACATGCTGCCACGAAGGAGGCGCGTGCGAGGGGGTCCTGGTAGCGCGCGCAAAAAGTGAACGCGCCCCTGGCATTGGCGATTTGCCGACGGTCCGCGAGCCGGCACCGGGGCCGCCAGGGGTCCGTGGAAGGCGCAGAAGAGGGAGTGCGGAGCGGCGGTATTCAGCCATTCTCGAAGCCTGGCAGGCGTGCCCGTTTGGCCCAACACACGGACCGGGAGGTGCAGTTCACCTCCCGGGCCCTGTCCGCCGCCCGCGGGGATTGAGGCGGCGGTGTCCCCCAGCCCGCTGGTTCCAGTGCGCAGCGGGCCGACCCACGCAGCACTCATGGAAGCGCTCCCGCGTCCGACCGTGCAGAGCGCACGGACGGGCGCACGGCCACACGGCGGGAGCACGAGGGCCGGCGTCCGACGACCCGTACGGACAACAATCCCGCCATAGGGAAGTTGCCCCCTTAACGGTCGGGATGCGGCGAACTACGCTGTGTTTACTGATGTTCTCCGCAGGCGCGCATATTCCGCAGGGCTCGGCCACATGCTTTTGCAGCCGGGACGGGTCGGGATCGGGGGCTGTGAACCGGGAGGACCCAGCACGAATGCCGTGCGCGGGCCGCGCACGGCAGCCGTCTGCGTGTCGAGGGGTGGCGCATGTCCAGGGAGCAACGCGGGCCGAACGAAAAGCTCGGCACGGTTCTCGCCCTCGCGGGAATCAGCAACGCGGGCCTCGCGCGGCGGGTCAACGACCTCGGCGCACAGCGGGGTCTGACCCTTCGCTACGACAAGACGTCGGTGGCCCGGTGGGTTTCGAAGGGCATGGTGCCGCAGGGCGCCGCACCCCATCTCATCGCGGCAGCCATCGGCGCCAAACTGGGCCGTCCGGTTCCGCTCCACGAGATCGGTCTCGCGGACGCCGACCCGGCCCCGGAGGTCGGTCTGGCCTTCCCCCGCGACATCGGCGAGGCGGTGAAATCGGCCACCGAGCTGTACCGGCTGGACCTCGCGGGCCGACGGGCCGGCAGCGGCGGGATATGGCAGTCCCTGGCCGGGTCGTTCGCGGTGAGCGCCTATGCGACGCCCGCGTCGCGCTGGCTGATAACCCCGGCCGACCCGTCGGTCGAGCGGTTGCTCGACACCACGGGCGGCTCCCCGGCGGCGCCCGACACCGCCCCCTCCGGCTCCCCCTCCGACCCTCCTGACACCGCCGACATTGCGGACACGGGCGACACACCCGCACGCGTGGGTCACAGCGACGTCGCCAAGCTGCGTGAGGCGGCGGAGGACGCCCGCCGCTGGGACTCCAAGTACGGGGGCGGCGACTGGCGTTCGTCCATGGTCCCCGAGTGCCTGCGGGTGGACGCCGCCCCGCTGCTGCTCGGCTCGTACTCGGACGAGGTCGGCCGCGCCCTGTTCGGCGCGACCGCCGAACTGACCCGGCTGGCCGGGTGGATGGCCTTCGACACCGGGCAGCAGGAGGCCGCGCAGCGGTACTACATCCAGGCCCTTCGTCTGGCGCGTGCCGCCGCGGACGTCCCGCTCGGCGGGTACGTCCTCGCCTCGATGTCCCTGCAGGCGACGTACCGGGGCTTCGCAGACGAGGGCGTCGACCTCGCCCAGGCGGCACTGGAACGCAACCGGGGGCTCGCCACCGCCCGCACCATGAGCTTCTTCCGCCTGGTGGAGGCCCGCGCCCACGCCAAGGCGAACGACGCGCAGGCCGCGGGGGCCGCGCTCAAGGCGGCGGAGGGCTGGCTGGAGCGCTCACGGGCAGGCGACGGCGACCCTTCCTGGCTGGGGTTCTACTCGTACGACAGATTCGCGGCCGACGCGGCCGAGTGCTACCGCGACCTGAAGGCGCCGCGGCAGGTCCGGCGCTTCACCGAGCAGGCACTGTCCCGGCCCACGGAGGAGTACGTGCGCTCGCACGGTCTGCGCCTCGTGGTCTCCGCGGTCGCCGAGCTGGAGTCGGGCAACCTGGACGCGGCGTGCGCGGCGGGCACCCGGGCGGTGGAGGTCGCCGGCCGCATCTCCTCCGCGCGGACCACGGAGTACGTGCGGGACCTCCTGCACCGTCTCGAACCGTACGGCGACGAGCCGAGGGTGATGGAGCTGCGTGAGCGGGCCCGCCCGCTGCTGATGACGCCGGCCTGACGCCCGCGGCCCGTACGGAGCCCACGCCCCGGACTCCCGCGCCCCGGCCCCCCGGGACCGGGCGTCGGACACGAGGACGTGTCTCCCGCGCGTCGGCTGGTTTAAGCGCGTTGTCAGCGGGCCAGTGCACTATCGGGGTGGGAGGTGACGCGGTGAGGGCGTCCTGGCAGGACTTCGACTGTGACGTGCTGGTGGTCGGCGGCGGGATCGTCGGCCTCTCGACGGCGTACGCACTCACACGCGCGGCTCCCGGCACCCGGGTGACGGTCCTGGAGAAGGAGCAGGGCCCTGCCCGCCACCAGACGGGACGCAACAGCGGAGTGATCCACAGCGGGATCTACTACCGCCCCGGCTCCCTCAAGGCGCGGTACGCGGTGCGCGGCGCCGCCGAGATGGTCAAGTTCTGCGCCGAGTACGGCATCGATCACGAGGTCACGGGCAAGCTGATCGTCGCCACGGACCGGGACGAGCTACCGCGGCTGCACGCCCTGGTCCAGCGCGGCCGGGAGAACGGCATCCCCGTGCGGGAACTGGGCCCGGCGCAGATCACGGAGTACGAGCCGCAGGTCCGCGGGCTCGCCGCGATCCATGTGACGACAACCGGGATCTGCGACTACGCGGCTGTGGCGGCGCAGCTGGCCACCTCGTCCGGCGCGGACGTCCGGTACGGCGAGGAGGTCACCGTCGTCGACCGCCGCCCGTGGGGCGTCGCGGTGCGAACACGCTCCGGCACGGTCGTACGGGGCCGGGTGCTGGTCAACTGCGCCGGGCTGCACTGCGACCGGGTGGCACGACTGGCGGGCGACGACCCCGGCATGCGGATCGTCCCCTTCCGGGGGGAGTACTACGACCTGGCCCGGCCCGGTCTCGTACGCGGCCTTGTCTATCCGGTGCCCGACCCGGCGTTCCCCTTCCTCGGCGTCCACCTCACGCGCGGCATCGACGGAGGCGTCCACGTCGGGCCGAACGCGGTCCCGGCCCTGGCCCGCGAGGGCTACAGCTGGTCGGCCGTCAGACCATTCGAGCTCGCGGGCACCCTCGGCTGGCCCGGCTCCTGGCACATCGCCCGCCGGCACTGGCGGTACGGGGCGGGTGAGCTGCACCGCTCGGTCTCCAAGCGCGCCTTCACGGCGGCGGTGCGGCGGCTGCTGCCCGCGGTGACCGAGGACGACCTGCGCCCTGCCCCGGCGGGCGTACGGGCGCAGGCGGTGCTCAGGGACGGGACACTGGCCGACGACTTCCTGATCCGCGAGGCGCCACGGACGGTGCACGTCCTGAACGCGCCCTCCCCGGCGGCGACGGCCTCTCTCCCGATCGGCCGAGAGGTCGCCCGCCGCGCGCTCGTGTCGCTCTCCACGACCCGTCTCCGCCGCACCGGCTGACCTCGGCCCACCGTCACCACCCCGCCTCGGCCGCCCGGCCTCGCCCCCGTTGTTCAGGCCCCGGGCCGGCGCCGCGGACGGGACGGAGCAGCACCGGGTCACGAGCCGGCCCGGAACGGCACGGGTGCGGGTCCTCGTAGAATCGGCATCACTGTGTCTGAGTTCCGAAACCACCACATCATCCGCGCCAAGGGCGAGCCCCGGTTCCCCGGCGGGCCCGCCGCCGACCCCGCCGGTTCGCATCACGAGCGGCGTATCCGCAGCTTCCAGCCGCGCCGCAGCCGGGTCACCGCCGGGCAGGGCGATGCGCTGCAGCGGCTGTGGCCGGTGTGGGGCATGGACATCGACGGGCACCGGGTGCTCGACCTCGGGGAGATGTTCGGCGGGCTGCCGGTGGTCCTGGAGATCGGGTTCGGGATGGGCGAGGCCACCGCGCAGATGGCCGCGGACGACCCCGGGACGGGAATCCTCGCGGTCGACGTCCACACGCCGGGCCAGGGCAACCTCCTGGGTCTCGCGGAGCGGAACGGCCTGTCGAACATCCGGGTGGCGAACGGCGACGCGATCATCCTGCTGCGCGAGATGCTCCCGCCCGGTTCCCTCGACGGCATGCGCGTCTACTTCCCGGACCCCTGGCCGAAGAAGCGGCACCACAAGCGGCGGCTGATCCAGCCGGACTTCCTCACCCTCGCCGCCCAGCGGCTGAGGCCCGGCGCGATCCTGCACTGCGCGACCGACTGGGAGCCGTACGCCGAGCAGATGCTCGAAGTGCTCTCGGCACATCCGGACTTCGAGAACACCGTGGAGGGCGGCGGTTTCGCACCACGTCCCGCCTTCCGCCCGCTGACCCGGTTCGAGGGGCAGGGACTCGACAAGGGCCACAAGGTCCACGACCTGCTGTTCAGCCGGACCCGGCCGCAGGCGTGACGCGAGCGACCGGACGCCGTGAGCCGTCGCCCGGCGTGCCCACGGCATTTCCCGTGCCGTCGCCGGTTGTCAGTGTGCCTGGTTAGGGTCGACGGGTGTCAGACTCGTCCGCGCAGCAGCCACCGGCGCACGGCCCGCATCACCCGTCCGGCCCGCATCACCTGTCCGGCCCGGACGGCCCGGGCGGCCCGGACGGCCCCGGCGTGCCGCCGCATCCGGTGCTTCCCGCACGCGAGCAGCGGCATGTCGACGCGCTCCTCACCGAGGTGCCGGAGCCGACGCGCCGGCGCTACCGGGCCCGGGCCGTCTCGAGGCTGCGGCACAGCAGGGCGGTCCGCGCGGGTGTGGTGATCACCCTGCTCGCCCTGTGCGGCCTGGTGATCCTGGTGCTGGTGCGCGAACAGACCGGCAACCACGGGTTCCTGGTCGGCCTCGCTCTCGCCACGCTGCCGGTCCCGTTGCTCCTGGCGGCGTTCCGCTGGCTCGACCGGGTCGAGCCGGGACCCTGGCGGAACCTGCTCTTCGCCTTCGCGTGGGGTGCGTGCGCCGCGGCACTGATCGCGATCATCGCGAACACGTTCGCGACCCGCTGGATAGCCACGGCGACCGCCGACCCGGCATCCGCCGACACACTCGGGGCGACGGTCGTCGCACCGATCGTCGAGGAGAGCGCGAAGGCCGCCGCGATACTGCTCCTTTTCATGTTCCGCAGAAGAGACTTCACCGGAATCGTGGACGGCGTGGTGGTCGCCGGTTTCACCGCGACCGGCTTCGCCTTCACCGAGAACATCCTCTACCTGGGCAGCGCGTTCGACGAGGACCAGACGATCGGCACGTCGGGCTTCGCCTCCGTGACCGCCGCGACCTTCTTCGTGCGCATAGTGATGTCGCCGTTCGCCCATCCGCTCTTCACCGTGCTGACAGGCATCGGTTTCGGCTTGGCGGCGCTCGGCTCGCGCCGCCACCGGCGGCTGCGGCGTACCGGTCTGCCGCTGCTGGGCCTGGCGCTCGCGATGGGCGTGCACGCGCTGTGGAACGGCTCGGCATCGATGCTCGGCCCGTGGGGTTTCTACGCCGTGTACGGGGCGTTCATGGTCCCGGTCTTCGGCCTGCTCACCTGGCTGACGATATGGACCCGGCAGCGCGAGCTGCGCACGATATCCGACCAGTTGCCCGCGTACGCCGCGGCGGGCTGGATGTCCCCGGCGGAACCTCGTGCCCTGTCGTCGATGCGGGCCCGCACGATGGCGCGCGACTTCGCCCGTCGCACGTACGGCCCCGCCGCCGGGCACGCGGTGTCGGAGTACGAGGCGTTCGCGACCTCGCTGGCCTTCCTGCGTCACCGGGCCCGTCGCGGCGCGGCCGAGCCGGACTTCGTGGCGCGGGAGCAGGAGTTGCTGCACCATCTCTGGCAGCGCAGGGAGGTGGCGGGGCCCTCGCTGGACTACGCGGCCCGGATGACCAGCAGGATCCCCGCGCCGGCGCCGTACCGCGACTACGACGGCTGGAACCCGTACCGCCGCTGAGCGCCGCACGACCTGACCGGCCTGCCGACCGCACGACCCGACCGGCTGCCGACCGCACGACCCGACCGGACGGCCCGACCGGACGGCCTGCCGACCCGACCGGTGGCGGACAGTCCGACAGCCCCGACGCGGGGGGTGGGCGTCGTGGCTGCCGGAGACAACGGGACCGCCCGGCACGGGGAAGAGTGCTGCTTCCCCCGTACCGGGCAGGGATCAGACGGTGAGGCCCTTGCCGCGCAGCCACGCCATCGGGTCGATGCCGGATCCGCCCGGCGTGTGCACCTCGAGGTGCAGGTGCGGCCCGGTGACGTTGCCGGTGGCGCCGACGCGCCCGATCGTCTCGCCGGTGGTCACGGTCTGGCCGGCACTCGCCGTCATCGACGACAGGTGGGCGTACAGGACCTCGGTGCCGTCGTCGAGCTCGAGGACGATCCGGTAGCCGTAGGAGCCGGACCAGCCGGCCGACTTGACCGTGCCGCCGTGCACGGCCTTGACCGGGGTTCCCGTCGGCGCGGCGAAGTCCAGGCCGGTGTGCTGGCCGGAGGACCACATCGAGCCGGACTCTCCGTACGTGGAGGTGATCGTGTACGAGGAGGTGGGCAGGGCGAAGCTCTTCGCGAGCTCGGCGAGACGCTCGGCCTCCGCCTTGGCCCGCGCGGCCTCCTCCGCCTTCCGCTTCTCCTCCGCGGCCTTGGCCTCCGCCGCGCTCTGCTGCTTCTCCGCTGCGGACGCGGCCTGTTCCGCGGCGAGCTTCTCCGCGGCTGCCCTGGCCTCCGCGTCCGCCTCGGCCTGCTGCTGCTCCGCCTGCTGAAGGATGCGCGCGCGAAGCGCCTCGCCCGCGCCGACAGCCCCGGCGGATTCGTCGCCACCGTCGGCGACGGTGGTCGCGGCCGTGAGCGGCGCGGTGTTCGCGAGCTCTGCCGCGTCGGAGTCGTCCGCGAGCAGAGAGCCGACGCCGGGAAGGGACTTGGCGTCGGGAAGACTGTCCGTGATCGCGTCGGGAAGGGAGATGGAGACGGCCGGCTTGTCCTGCGCGGTGGCTATGCCGCCCGCGCCGACAGCGGCGATCACGCCGACGCCGAGCACTGTGGAGCTGCGGGCGAGTCCGCCGCGCTGCTTGATGACACGGTGCCGACCGCGCACCGGGCGGATGGATTCCTCGGTGGGATTCCATTCCTCCAGGGTCCGCTCGGGGGCGTCGGCGCCGAAGCGTTCGGACGCGAAGCGGACCTCGGGGGCAGGCATGTTGGACGCCACGAAGGCGTTCTCCTTTCCTTCCTTCTCGCCTACCGGGTTAGCTGACGGGTTCGGAGCAGGAAGGTCTCCTACGGGCGCCTCGACCGCGAACTGCGCGGCAGAGGTGACCGATTCACCCCAATTGGTGGTTCCCCGGTTCCCTTGCGGGATTCGGCGCGTGCGCGCGGCGCCGCCTCTTACGACGACTTGGACGACCGCGCTGCGTTATCGAACGTTAATAGAAGGCGGTGCCCGATTCCAAGCTCTTCCGATTGATCATTAACGATTCCGGGCGGGACTTAACCGGACAGACGCGGGCGGAACCGGGCGACTTGATCAAACGTCAGCGGGCATCGAGTTTCTGATGTTGTGTCAGTTGTTATGCGCAGGGGTGCCCTCCGACTACGGAACGTGCACACCGTCCCGCGCCACTCGAGCACTGGAACCGATTCAGCCGCCGGCCCCCGGCTCCGGAGGGACCACCGGCACCGTCGTGCGCCGTTCCGGCTGCCCCTTCGCGGGGCGGCCGACCGCCAGCAGCGCCATGTCGTCGTTCGATCCGCCGCCGGTGTACCGGCGTACGTCGTCGACCAGTGCGTCCAGCAGGTCCCCCGGCCCGGGGAAGAGACGACCGCCCAGCCGTGCGACGGGGTCGTAGAAGTCCCCGTGGTCGTCCCGCGCCTCCGTGACCCCGTCCGTGAAGAGCAGCAGCGTCGCCCCGTCGGGCAGCGGGTACTCCTGGGCGCGGTCCGGCCATCCCGCCAACTCGCCCATCCCGAGCGGCAGTGCGGCCTGGGAGGGCTCCAGCACGTCCAGGCTCCCGTCGGCGTGCAGCACCAGCGGCTCGGGGTGGCCGCGGTTCACCAGCCGCACCAGAGGAGTGCCACGGGGAATCTCACCCAGCACGGCGGTGGTGAACCCCTCGACGGCGTCGAGGCCCTCCCGCCGCGTGCCCTCCCGTCCGAGTGCGCGCTCCAGCCGCTGGGCCACGCCCTCGAGCGAACGCTCCTGCTCCGCGGCCTCACGGAACGCGCCGATCAGCACGGCGACGGTCCCCACCGCGTCCAGCCCCTTGCCCCGTACGTCGCCGACGATGAGACGCACACCGTAGGGCGTGTCCTGCACCGCGAACAGGTCTCCGCCGATGAACGCGCCCGCCTGTGCCGCCTCGTAACGGGCGGCGATGTGCAGGCCGCCGATCCGGTCGACCGGCGTGGGCAGCACGGCACGCTGGGCGGTCTCCGCGATCACCCGGGCGGAGGCGAGCCGTTCACCGCTGCGGCGTACGACGTTGTTGATGAGCAGCGCGAGGACCGCGACCGTGATCACGGTGGTCGTCTCCGTCAGAGCCGTGATCTCGGCGAAGCTCCGGTTGATGGCGTGCATACCGGTGACGGCCAGGAGAGCGGCGACACCGGTGAGCAGGGTCGCCACCCAGGAGACGATCGGTGCCGCGAGGAGCGGGGCGGCGGCGAAAAGCGGCACCGCGGTGAAGCGGGTCGGAGTCATGAGGTCGAAGACCACTCCGCCGACGATCATCGCCGGGGGCAGCGCGCACATGTACCAGGGGGCTCGACGGGAGCCGCCCTGGTCTCGCCACTCCTGTCCCAAAGGTGATCTCCTGCCGGGTCCGCTGACGGCTGCGGACAGTACCGCGCCCTCCCCAGGCTGAGCGTCGGCGCGCCGAGCAGCGACTCCCCGTCGTCCAACCGGGCGAACACCGCGAAACCCCGAGGAACCGTGCCGGGAAACGGCACCGGCCCGGTGGGCGATCATTCGGATCGCCCACCGGGCCGGTGTCATCAGTAGCGGGGACAGGATTTGAACCTGCGACCTCTGGGTTATGAGCCCAGCGAGCTACCGAGCTGCTCCACCCCGCGTCGGTGAACACAACCTTACGCCATCCGGAGCAAGATCCACTCCACATTTCCGTCCCGCCCCGCCGGCCGGTCGCATCGGCCTGGTTCCGTCCGTCGGATCCGGCGCCTCTCCCGGCAGTGCCGGGCTCGGCCTCACCGTCCTCGGCAGGTGAACGCGAACTCCCCCGACTGCTCCTGCCCCAGCGGTTCAGGAAGGGCACCGGTACGCGCAATGATGGGGGCCACTTCAGGTGAGCTACGGAAGGACACTTTCGTGATCAACGGGGCCGACGGGGCCGACTACGAGGACATGCGCCCCGATCGAAGGGAACAGGCGGAGGCGTTCGACGCCATCGGCGACCGCTACGACGAGGCCTTCCCCCACAAGGAAGGACAGGTCTTTGCCGGTGAGTGGCTGGCCGGGACGCTGCCTGCCGGATCACGGGTGCTGGACCTCGGCTGCGGAACAGGCGTTCCGACCGCGCGCCAGATGACGGATGCCGGATTCCAGGTCGTGGGCGTCGACCTGTCGGGCGGCATGGTGAAACTCGCCCGGGAGAACGTCCCCGAGGCGACCTTCCACCAGCTGGACGTCTCGGACCTCGCCCCCGGCGGCCCGGTGGACCTGGGCCGCTTCGACGCGGTCGCGGCCTTCTTCTCCCTGCTCATGCTTCCCCGCGCCGAGATCCCCCAGGCGCTGCGGACGGTCCACCATCTGCTGGAACCCGGTGGCCTGTTCATCCTCTCGATGGTCGAGGCGGACGTCGACAACCGCCCGATCCCCTTCCTCGGCAACACGATCCGGGTGTCCGGTTACCTCCGCGAGGAGCTGCGCAGGCTTGTCGCGGAGCACTTCGAGATCGTCAAGGAGTCGTCCTACATATACGCCCCGGCGATCAGCGACGTGCCGCCCGAGGAGCAGGTCTTCCTCAACTGCAGACGACGCGACTGAAAGGCGGCCGGGGGTGCGCCCAGGACATCAGGATCCGCCCCCGGCCGGAGGGTCTCCCGCCGGGCTTCCGTCCGGCATGCTCCCCCTCCGCGGGTCTGCCCTGCGCGCCACGGGGGGCACGGAGTAGGTGACCGTCGCGGTTGCGGCCAGAGTGCCGGCGCCGTCGCGGAGTTCGGTGAGTACGACACAGAGGCGGCTGCCGAACTTGGCCATCTCCGCGTGGGTGCGCAACGGGCCGGGGCGGGGGCGGCTGAGGTAGCTGATCTGGATGGAGCTGGTCAGTGCCATGAGGGTGGGGCGGCCCAGACGGGCGTTGACGAGGAGGAAGGCGGCCAGGTCCACGAGAGCGGCCTGCTCGGGGCCGGAGACACTGCCGCCGGGGCGGGTGCGCAGGCGGGCGCCGTCGGCCTCCATGGTGAGGTGCGTTCCGGTGGCCTCGGTGACGTGACAGGCGGCGTAGTCCTGGAAGTCCCGCGCGATCATCTCGTTGAGCGCGGCGGGGGTCATCGGGGCGTCGTCGACGAGGACGGCCGACTCGGTGGGCATGGAAATCCCTTCTGGGACGCGTGGCTTACGCGAACGCCTTGGCCAGACGGCGCAGGCCCTCGGTGATCTCCTCCGGGGAGTGCGTGGTGAAGGAGAGACGCAGGGCGGCCGGGTCGGGGGTGCCGGCGAAGAAGGGGGCACCGGGGACGTACGCGACCTCGTGGCCGATGGCGACATGGAGGAGCTCGGTGGCGTCGTGGCCCTCGGGCAGACCGGCCCAGACGAACATGCCTCCGCCGGGACGGTTCCAGCGGCTGCCGGAGGGCAGGGCGGCGGGCAGGCCGTCGAGGAGCGCGTCGCGGCGTTCCCGGTAGGCGTCGCGGATGGTCCGGACGTGCGCGTCCAGGTCGCTGTCGCGCAGGTACCGGGCGGCCACGGCCTGGTCGACGGTGGAGGTGTGGAGGTCGGCGGCCTGCTTGGCGATGACGCAGGACCGGCGGATGGCCGCGGGGGCTCGGAGGAAGCCGAGGCGCAGGCCCGGAGCCATGATCTTGGAGAAGGAGCCGAGCAGGACGGTGCGGTCGGACGCGGCCGGGAACGTGGCGATCCAGGGGACCTGCTCACCGTCGTAGCGCAGTTCGCCGTAGGGATCGTCCTCGACGATCCAGAAGCCGTGCCGGGCGGCTGCCTCGGCGACGGCGGTGCGCCGCGCGGCCGGAAGTGTCCGGCCGGTGGGGTTCTGGAAGGTGGGGACGAGGTAGAGCAGCTTGGCGGGTTCGCGGGCGGCGATCTCGTCCAGGGCCTCGGGGATGATGCCGTCGTCGTCGGTGGGGACGGGGACGACGCGGGCGCCGGCGAAGCCGAAGGTCTGGAGGGCGGCCAGGTAGCAGGGGTCCTCGACGAGGACGACGTCGCCGGGTTCCAGGGTGGCCGTGGTGATGAGGGTGAGGGCCTGCTGCGAGCCCGTCGTGATCATCAGGTCGTCGGCGCCGGTCGGCAGCGCGCGTGCCGTGAGGCGCTGCGCGATGGCCTCGCGCAGGTCGGCGTCGCCCTCGGTGGTGGAGTACTGGAGGGCTCGGCTGGGCCCGTCGGTCATTACACGGTCGAAGGCCGACTTGAGGCCATCGATGTCGAACAGCTCCGGAGCCGGAAGTCCCCCCGCGAAGGAGATCACTTCGGGGCGTGCAGTGAGCATCAAGATGTCCCGGACCGGCGAGGAAGCGACGTTGGCCAGGCGGGAGGCGATTGCAGGAGGCGGGACAGGAGGCTGCATGCGGCAAGCATATAGAGATCCGAGTGACTGTCCAGGCTGCGGATTGGCCAGGAAGCCCTGCCGCGGCCGCAGTTGGGCCTGTCCGATCGGCCTTCTCCGGCTCGGCGCATGCGCCGCCGATACCGCGTAGAGGCTTTGTTCGCGAGAGCCCGGGGCCTGTTTCGGCTATGCGGTTCTAGCGCGCTCCACCGACTGGGCGCATCGGGGAGTTTATGCAGGTGGGAGCCGACGGACGGATCGCTTTCGGGGTGGCGGAGGCCGGCGCTCCCCCCGCCGAGGCGGTGGGAAGGGCATGTGATCTCGACACTTTTCAATGGCGTTTCGGCCGCCGCGGCCAAAAGATTTCCATTGATCGGCCGCCTCGGCTGTGGTTATCGTCGGCCCGCTCTGTCGAAGAAACGATTCTGATCAGCGGCGCCGACAAGTGAAAGCGGAACCGGAGTTCCGTTCGCACGTGTGCACAATCCAATGATCGAACGAGTTCCGGCGAACCGGTACGCCCGGACTCGGTGAGGCGAGCGAGGTGGAGAAACGCACATGTCATTCACCATTCCGAGCGATGAGGTCGTCGTAGTCCGCACTCCTGAAGAATTTCTCGCGATGCCCGAGGACTACCGGGAGATCGCGATCCGGGGAATGGTCGTCAACACCGAAGGCGAACTCTCGGGCGGAGACGACTACATACAGGTCTTCCTGCCGCTGGCACCCGACGCCGAGGAGCGGCAGGTCTGCGCGGAACGCGCGGTCGAGGAGTACGACCACTACAAGATCGGCAAGCGTGTCCTCGCCGACATCGGCATCGACACGGCCTATATGGAGAAGCAGACGCTCGCCGAGCGGAAGCTCTTCGCCGGCCATGAGTTCCACGAGTGCACCACCTGGGCCGAGCGCGGCGTCTTCTCCTACATCGGTGAGGAGACGGCGATGGTGATGATCTCCGAGTTCGCGCAGAGCAGTTACAAGCCGTGGGCCGAAGCCGTCCGCACCATCATTCTCGACGAAAAGGTCCACATCGCGCACGGGGCGCGGGTCTGCCGCAATCTCGCGGGGACGGACGAGGGGCGCGAGGAGCTGCAGCAGGCACTGGACCGACTGTGGCCCGGCTTCGAGCGGATCTTCGGCAGCGCACGGTCCGAGCGCTCCCGCACCGCCGTCCGCTACGGGCTGCGGCAGACGACCAACGGGCAGGCGCGGGACATCTGGCGGGAGAAGGTGACGCCCCGCATCAAGAGCCTGGGGCTGAAGGTTCCGGAGTAGGACGGGGCGCGCCCCGAGCGCCATGTGCCGGGAGTGACGACGACAGCACGTTCCCGAGAATCCCGAGAACGAGGAGCACATCCCCATGGCAACACCGCTCACCATCGGCCCACGCCCCCTCACCCGCAGGGAGGCCAAGGAGCGCACTGCCGCTCTGCTGGCGGAGCGGCCCGACCTGGCCGACCGGCTGCACCGTCTTCGCCGACTCGGACGTACCGTCCGCTCGTGCGAGGTGCACCTGACCAACACGTGCAACATCCGCTGCAAGGGCTGCTGGTACTTCGAGGGCGGCTTCGACACGGCGGTCAGGGAACTGTCCGACGTCGACAGGATCAGGGCGTTCGCGAGGAAGCTGAGCGACGACGGCGTCAACCAGGCGACCCTGATCGGCGGTGAACCCACGCTGGTCCTGCGCCGGGTGGAGGCGTTCGTCGAGGAGCTTCCCTACATCACCATCTCCACCAACGGGCTGCGGCCGATGCCCATGCAGGGCTTCGAGCACATCGCCGTCGCCGTCAGCATCTTCGGCGGCGGGCCGCTGGACGACGACCTCCGTGCCATCCGCGTCAACGGGTCCAAGTTCACCGGGCTGTTCGACACGGCGCTCTCCCACTACCGGAACGACCCCCGGGTGCTGTTCATCTTCGCGCTCTCCGAGGCCGGCCTGAGCCACCTGGAGCCGACGGTCCAGAAGATCGCGGACAACGGCAACATCGTCACGTTCAACTTCTACAGCGAGCACGGCTCCGACAACCCGATCCAGATCGAGAACGAGCGCCGGGTGCTGGAGGAGGCGCTGCGGGTCAGGGAGCGGTACCCGAAGACGGTGGTGAGCCACCCGTACTTCATCCGCTCCCTCATCACCGGCACCTCCCACTGGGGTGCCCGTTTCGGCTACGACGTCTGCCCGAGTCTGAGCGTGGACCACCCGGACCACGAGGAGCGCGTCGCCAACGGCAACCCGGTGATCCCCGGCTTCGCGGCCTGGGGAGCCGACTACGAGACATTGCAGTTCTGCTGCACCTCCGGCGATTGCGGCGGATGCCGGGACAGCCAGGCCGTCTACAGCTGGCTGATGGTCAGCGGCAACCGGTTCCTGGACAGCGCGCAGCGGCTGGAGGAGTGGCTGGACATCGCGGAGAGCTACTGGCGCCAGTGGCACTGGTCGCCCCTCCACGCCACCAAGGTCGCGGCGTAGTCCGCCGCGACCGGACCGCCCACCCCACGACGTCCCGCACGAGAAGGGCACATCGCTCATGCTTGATCACGCCGCGATCGAGAAGTTCATCAACGAGGCGCTGGTGGAACTCGGCGTCGACGAGTCGGACATCCTCCCCGACGCCAGGCTCGACGACCTGGAGATCGACTCGCTCGACATGGTCGAGCTGGCACAGGCCATCAAGAAGGATCTGGAAGTCCCGGTGAAGCCCAAGGACTTCGACGGGCTGGACACCGTCGGCCAGATACTCGAGCTCTGCTGCACGAAGGCCGGACTTGAGTGACGCCGTGACGGGGGCGGTGGTGACCGGCTTCGGCGCGGTCACCCCGCTCGGTGTCGGCGCCGACGTGCTGCACGAGCGGGCCGTCGCCGGGGCGAGCGGGCTGCACGACGGGCTCGGTTCCTGTGACGGCTTCCGCGCCGCCGACCACCTCTCCCGTCACCTCGCGCGCCGCACCGACCGGTTCACCCAGCTCGCGCTGGTGGCGGCGGAGGAGGCGCTGGCACGGGCCGGCTGGAAAGCCGGTGAGCCGCCGTACGCCGCTGAGCGCGTCGCCTGCGTCATCGGTTGCGGGCTCGGCGGCACGGCCAGCTTCGAGGCGCAGGGTCCGGTCCTCGCGGAGCAGGGCGCCGAGTACGTGTCGGCGCTGATGGTGCCGCAGATGATGGCGAACGCCGCCGCCTCGCACCTGTCGATGCGGTACGGCTTCAAGGGCGAGTCACTGTGTGTGGCCTCTGCGTGCAGCAGCGGCGCCCAGGCCATCGGTGCGGGGCTGCGCCTGCTGGCAGCCGGCGCGGCTGACGCCGTCGTGGTGGGCGGTGCGGAGGCGTCGACGTCGGCACTCGTCGGCGCGTCCTTCCGTAACGCCGGGGCGCTCTCGCCCACCGGCCGCTGTCTGCCGTTCGACGCGGAGCGGGACGGCTTCGTCATCGGGGAGGGCGCCGGCGTCCTCGTCCTGGAAACGGCCGACGGGGCCACCCGGCGCGGAGCCGCGGCCCTCGGTACCGTGCGGGGCTACGGCGCCACCTCCGACGCCCACCACCTCACCGCCCCCGACCCCGGCTGCGGCCCTGCCGCCGAGGCTGTCACCCAGGCCCTGCGCGATGCCGGGACGGCCCCCGACGAGCTGGACTACCTCAACGCCCACGGCACCGGCACCCTGCTCAACGACCGGCTGGAATGCGACGCCCTGCGCCTCGCCCTCGGCGGCGGCACCCTGGCAGGCACCCCGATGTCGTCCAGCAAAGGCGGCCTCGGGCATCTCTTCGGCGCCGCCGGAGCGGTGGAGGCCATCGTCACGTTGCAGGCGCTGCGCCACGGCGTCGCACCCCCGACCGCCGGCCTCCGGCAGCCGGACGAGCGGCTCGGCAGGCTCGACCTCATCCGGACGGCACGCGAACTGCCCGGCGGCGACCGGCCGCGGGTGGGCCTGTCGACATCGTTCGGCTTCGGCGGCCACAACGCGGCGCTCGTGCTCTCCACTCCCTGACCGAAGAAAGGCCACAGCGCAATGCTCGGTTTCGCAGGACGCCGCTATCTCGTGACCGGGGTCCTCAACGACGACTCCATCGCCTGGCACACCGCCAAGGCCCTCCAGGAGGCGGGCGCGGAGGTGCTGCTGACCGGGTTCGGCCGGACGCGGCGGATCACCGAGGCCGCGGCGGCCGGGCTGCCGCGCCCCACCGACGTCCTGGAGCTGGACGTCACCCGGCCGGACGACGTCACCCGGCTGACCAAGGAACTGGAGAACCGCTGGGGCGCGGTCGACGGCGTCCTCCACGCGATCGCCGCCGCCCCGCAGTCCGCACTGAGCGGCAACTTCCTCACCACCCCCGTGGAGGGCGCCACGCACGCCCTGCACACGGCCGCCCTTTCCCTCCACGGGCTCACCACCGCACTCGCCCCGCTGCTGGCCGAGAAGCGAGGCAGCGTCGTCGGGCTGGACTTCGACTCCTCCGGCGCCTGGCCCGGCTACGACTGGATGGGCGTCAGCAAGGCCACGCTGGGCGCCGTCTGCCGCTATCTCGCCCTCTACCTCGGTGACAGCGGCATCCGCGTCAACCTCGTCGCCGCAGGGCCCGTGGAGACGGTGGCGGGCCTCGCCATCAGCACCTTCGACACCATCGCCGACCGCTGGGAGCAGGAGGCGCCGCTCGGCTGGGACCGCGCGGACGTCCAGCGCCTCACCGGGCCGGTCCTCTTCCTGCTCTCCGATCTCGCCGCTTCCGTCACCGGTGAGATCGTGCATGCCGACGGCGGTATGCACGCCGTACGGATGGGCGTCGGCGGCCAGACCTTCGGGAAGGAGGCCGCACGATGACTGCGGCGATCACCGGCATCGGGGCCGCACTGCCCGAACGGACCGTGCCCAACAGCCACTTCGAGGCGATCGGTTCGTCCGACGAGTGGATCGTCAAGCGGACGGGGATCAGAGAACGTCGATTCCTGCCCGCCGACGGCCGGCTGGCCGACCTCGCCGTCGACGCCGCCCGGACGGCGCTGCGGCAGGCCGGACAAAAGCCCACCGGCCTGAGCCACGTCGTCGTCGCGACGACCACCCCCGACCGGACGACGCCCGGACTGGCGGTGGAGGTCGCCGCACGGCTCGGCACGCCGCAGGCCGCCGCCTTCGACCTGCACGCCGCCTGCGCCGGATTCGTCTACGCGCTGGACCACGGGACGGCGCTCATCGAGTCCGGGCGGGCGGAAGCCGTCCTCGTCTGCGGGGCGGAGGCACTGACGCGCATCACCGATGCCGAGGACCGGTCGACGGCCGTCCTGCTCGGTGACGGTGCCGGCGCCGTGGTCCTCACCGACCTCCCGGACGCCCCCGTCGCACCCGCCTTCCACCTCGCCTCCGACGGCGAGCACATCCCGCTGCTCTTCGCCGACCGCCACGACCGCAAGCTCCGCATGGACGGCCCGGAGATCTTCGTCCACGCCGTGGAGAAGATGAGCGACGCGGCCCGACGAGTGCTGGACCGGCGCGGCCTGACCTGCGACGACGTCGACCTCTTCGTCGCCCACCAGGCCAACGCCCGCATCGTGAAGGCCGTCGGCAAGGAGATCGGGGTGCCCCCCGAGAGGCTGTTCCTGAATGTCAACCGGGTGGCCAACACCTCGTCGGCCTCCATTCCCGTCGCCCTCGCCCACGCCCAGGAGGAAGGCCGGCTCGGGCCGTCCGGGGTGCTGGGCGTGGCGGCCTTCGGCGCGGGGATCACCTGGGGCGCCGGGGTGCTCGGCTGGCGGCTGGGGTGAGCGCCAAACAGCCCCGCCTGCAGCTGCTGGGCGAGATCACCGCCCCCGACGGCGCACGGCTCACCGTGCGCGTGCGGGCGCGGGACGACGACGCGGGTGCGCCCGTCGTCGTCCTGTTGCCCGCCATGGGGACACCCGCGCGGAACTACCTCCCCCTCGTGAGGGCGCTGCACCGGCAGGGCATGACGGTGGTGACGACGGACCTGCGCGGACAGGGCGAGAGCGTGCCCGTGCCCGCCCGTGGCGTCCGCTTCGGTTACCGCGAGATCGTCGAACACGACATCGGGGCCGTGCTCGGCGTCGTCGACGCCGCGTATCCCGCGGCACCGCGGCTGCTGCTCGGGCACAGCCTGGGCGGGCAGTTGGGTCTGGTGCACTGCGGGCTGTTCCGGCCCGCGCGCCTCGACGGCGTGGTGCTCGTCGCCAGCGGCTCCGCCTGGTACCGGACACTCGGACACAACCGGGCGAAATGGCTGGTGCGCAGTCAGCTCAGCGTCCTCGGAGCCGGGATGCTCGGGTACTGGCCCGGGGAGCGCTTCGGGTTCGGCGGGCGGGAGACGGCGAGGCTCATGCGGGACTGGGCACGCCAGATGCGCACCGGCCGCTACACCGTGCCCGGAGCGCCGGTGGACTACGAGCGGGCACTGCGGGCGGTGACGCTGCCCGTCCTCGCCGTGGACGTCGAGAACGACACCATGGCGCCGCCGGCGGCCGTGGACCACCTGTGCGCCAAGATGCCCTCCGCCCGCGTCGAACGCCTCCACTACGCGTGCGCCGACGCGGGCGGCCGTCCACTGGACCACTTCCGCTGGATACGGCACCACGGTGGCCTCGTCGAACACATCGGGGCCTGGGCGGCACGGATCGGCCTCGCCTCCGGTCGGACGGCCTGATGCTGGACGGGCTGCTGCCGCCCTGGGTGCGGTGCGCCGAGACGACGGTGGACACGGAGCCCGTAGTCCTCTACCCGGAAGAGGAAGCGCTGATGGCGCGGGCAACCCCGGGCCGCCGCCGCGAGTTCGGTACCGCACGGTGGTGCGCCCGCCGCGCCATGACGGCCCTCGGCCTCCCCGAGGCCCCGCTGCCCCGGGGCCGGCGCGGCATGCCCGACTGGCCGCCCGGCATCGTCGGCAGCATCACCCACTGCGACCGTTACCGGGCGGCCGCCCTCGCCCTTGCCGACGACGCCGTGGCCCTCGGTATCGACGCCGAGCCCGCGGGCCCGCTGTCCGCACGCGCTCTGGAGGCCGTCGCCCTCGCGGCGGAGCGGGACCGGCTGGCCGACCTCGGGGTGCGGCGCCCCGGCGTGGCCTGGGACCGGCTGCTGTTCAGCGCCAAGGAAGCCGTCTACAAGCTGTGGAGCTCCGCCGGCGGCGGGTGGCTCGGCTTCGAGCAGGCCGATGTGCGGGCAGGGCTCCCGGACGCCGACGGCGTCGGCGACTTCGAGGTCCGACTGCTCGGGGCGCCACCGAGCATTCCGACGTCCCTGCCGCGTGTGCTGCACGGCCGCTGGTCGGCCCGCGAGGGCCTGGTGGTGACCGCGATCGCAGTCCGCCGCTGATGTCCGTTCCCGTCCGTCCACCGCTGGAGGATGACCCGATGCAGCCCGAGCCCGAGCCCGAGCCCGCGCCCGCGCACGACCCCGGCACCGTCCCCTCTCTGCTGGCCCGCAGCACCGCCGCGTACCCCGACCGTCCGGCCCTGCGGCTGGACGGCGACGAGCTGACGTTCGCCGATCTGGACGATCTCAGCTCCCGTGCCGCCGCACAGCTTCGCGCCCTGGGCACGGCACCGGGCGACCGCGTGGCCGTCCTGCTTCCCAACACCCCCGTGTTCGCGGTGCTGTACTACGGCATCCTGCGCGCCGGGGCGATCGTCGTACCGCTCAACCCGATGCTGAAGGCGGGGGAGATCGAGCACTGCCTGGACGACGCCGGCGCGGCCCTCCTCTTCGCCTGGCACCAGGGCGCGGCGGAGGCGGTGGAAGGCGCCCGCCGGGCCGGTACCCGCCACGTCGTCGTCGAGCCGGAGGCTTTCCTCGCCACGTTGCGCACCCAGCTCCCGTCGGCCCGGGACGAGCCGCGCACGCCCGCGGACACCGCCGTCGTCCTCTACACCTCCGGAACCACCGGCAGACCCAAGGGCGCCGAACTCACCCACCACAACCTGCGCCGCAACATCGACGAGGGCGCGCGGGTGATGGGCCTGGGCCCCGGCGACGTCATCTTCGGCGGGCTGCCGCTCTTCCACTCCTTCGGACAGGTCATGGGGCTGAACTGCGCGGTGTCGGTGGGCGCCTGCCTCACCCTGCTGACCCGCTTCACGCCCGCCGACGCCTTCGCCCTGATCGAACGGGACCGGGTGACCGTCTTCCTGGGCGTCCCGACGATGTACACGCTGATGCTGAGGCTCGCGCAGAGCCCCGATTCGGATCCGTACGACCTCTCCACCCTGCGCGTCGGCCTGTGCGGAGGCTCCCCGCTGCCCGTGGAGGTGCTGTACGCGTTCGAGAAGACTTTCGGCTGCGCGGTGCTGGAGGGGTACGGGCTCTCGGAGTCGTCACCGCTCGCCTGTGTGAACCGCGTCGACCGCGAACGCGTCGCCGGCACTGTCGGCATCCCCGTCGACGGCGTCGAGATGCGCGTCGTCGACCGCGAGGGCAGAGCACTGCCGGACGGCGAAGTGGGCGAGATCGTCATCCGCGGTCACAACGTCATGCGCGGCTACTGGCGCCGTCCGCAGGAGACCGCGGAGACGGTACGGGACGGCTGGCTGCACACCGGTGACCTCGGCACCCGGGACGCCCGGGGGGACTTCCGGATCGTGGACCGCATCAAGGACCTCGTCATCCGCGGCGGGTACAACGTCTATCCGCGCGAGGTGGAAGAAGTTCTCTACGCCCATCCGGCGGTCGCGGAGGCGGCTGTCTTCGGTGTCGCGCATGTCGTCCACGGCCAGGAGATCGCCGCCGCCGTCGTACTGCGCGACGGGGCGTCCGCCACGCCCGACGAGCTGCTCGGCTTCGTCCGCGAGCGGGTCGCACCGTTCAAGTACCCGCGCATCGTGTGGATCACCGGCTCCCTGCCCAAGGGCCCCACCGGCAAGATCCTCAAACGCGAGATCGTCCCGCCCGGCCCGGCCGCCGGCTGAGGCACCCGACCGGGGGCCACAGGTAGGAAGCCGAGGGCGAACCCGGCGGGGGAGCGGGCCGGCCCGCTCCCCCGCCCTCCGCTCACTGGCGGATCTTCAGCTCGCGTGCGCCGTTCAGAAGGCCGACGACATCGATGCTGTTGCCGCAGACGTTCACGGGAATGCTCACCGGCACCTGGACGACGTTGCCGGACAGCACACCGGGCGAGTGCGCCGCGACGCCGACGGCGCTCGCATCGTTGCCGACGTTGGCGCACTGGGCGCCCAGGTGGTCCTTGTGGTGCGAGCCGTCTTCGTCGGCCACGGCGAGCGGGCCGGCAACGAGTACCAGGCCGCTCGCGACCACAGCCAGGACCGCAGCCCTGCGGGGCGTGCTCATCGTGCTTCCTCCTTTGGGACATGCGCTTGCAACGGTGCGCGCCGGCGCCGGGCGCCGGCCCGTTTCCCACCGTATTAACCTGCGCGAGTGCGACCGGAGAGGAACGGCCCGGCCCACAGAGCCAAAGACACCCGGACAGCACAAGCGGCAAGCCGGGCCGAACCGCGGGAGCCGGGGCCGGGACGTCGCGGAACAACGCCCCGGCGCCATGATCCAGCGCGCTCCCAATGGGCCCACGGAAAACGCCCCCGCCGACGCCGCTGGAGAGAACCAGCAGGTCAACGGAGGCGCGGAAGGTAGGCCGTGTGGGACTCGAACCCACAACCAACGGATTAAAAGTCCGCTGCTCTGACCAATTGAGCTAACGGCCCTCGGCACAACACCCCTGAGCATAGCGGCAGAGATCCCGGGAACCGATCGGGTATCCCGACACGGGTCCTGCCGGCCGGCGGTGCGGGGCCTCAACGGGCCAGGGCCCGTACGTCACCGAGGTGTCGTACGGGCCCTGGACCAGGAGGTCACACAGCGTCAGCCGTTGCGCTTCCAGCGCGGCTTGTCGTCACGGCGGCCGCCGAACGAGCCGGAGCTCGACCCGGCGCCACCGCGGTGGTCGTCACGGCGGCCGTACGGACGGTCGCCGGCGCCGGAGCGGAAGCCGCCGGAGGCGGGGCGGTCGTCACGGCGGTCGCGGTTGAAGGGACGGTCGCTGCCGCGGTGACCGGCCGGGCGGTCGTCACGGCGGAAGCCGCCTCGGTCGCCACCGCGGTCGTCACGACGCTCGAACGTACGGCCACCACGGTCGCCGCCTCGGTCGTCACGACGCTCGAAGGAACGGCCGCCACGGTCGTCACGACGGTCGTCACGGCGGAAACCGCCACGGTCGCCACCGCGGTCGTCACGACGCTCGAAGGAACGGCCGCCACGGTCGTCACGACGGTCGTCGCGACGGAAACCACCACGGTCGTCACGACGCTCGAACGTACGGCCACCACGGTCGCCGCCACGGTCGTCACGACGCTCGAAGGAACGGCCACCACGGTCGTCACGACGGTCGTCGCGACGGTCGTCGCGACGGTCGTCACGACGGTCGTCACGACGGTCGTCGCGACGGAAACCACCACGGTCGTCACGACGGTCGCGGCTGAAGTTGCCCCGCTCGTCGCGGCGGTCGTACGACGGACGCTCGTCGCGGGACTCACGGACCGGCTCGGCCTGTGCCGGCACCGCGGCGAGCTCGGCCTCGGCGGCCTCCGCCACCTCGGCGACCGCGGCCTCCGGGTCCTCGCCGCGCTCACGGGCAGCGCGGGCGACCAGACGGTCGGCCTCCTCGCGCAGCTCGGTCGCCCGGCGCTGGACACGCTCGAGCTGGCGGTTCAGCTCGACGACCTCGCGCTCGGCCTGCTTGGCGGCGTTGTTCGCGGAGTCGGCCTGGACCTCGGTCAGCGAACGGGCGCCGGTGATCTCGGCGACCTCCGGGTCGAACGCGCCCGCTCCGCCGACGATGTGACGCGAGGCGTCGACGCCCGCGTCCTCCATCAGCCGGAAGATCTGGCGGCGCTGGTGCGGCAGCGAGAGCGAGACCACGACGCCCGACTTCCCGGCTCGGGCCGTACGGCCGGAGCGGTGCAGGTAGTCCTTGTGGTCGCCGGCCGGGTCCACGTTCAGGACCAGGTCGATGCCGTCGACGTGGATGCCTCGGGCGGCGACGTCGGTCGCGACGAGCGCGTTGACGTAACCGTCCTTGAAGTCGGCCAGGGTGCGGGTACGGGCGCCCTGGGTCATGCCGCCGTGCAGTGCGTCGGCCTTCACACCGGAATCGCGCAGCTGCTCCGCGATGCGGTCGGCGCCGAGCTGGGTGCGCACGAAGATGATCGTGCGGCCCTTGCGGGCGGCGATGGCGGCCGTGACGGGCGCCTTGTCCTTCGGCTTCACGACGAGCACGTGGTGGCTCATGGTCGTGACGTTGCCCTGGGCGCTGTCCACCTCGTGGCTGACCGGGTCGGTCAGGTAGCGCTTGACCAGCGTGGAGATCTCGTTCTCCATGGTGGCCGAGAAGAGCATCCGCTGGCCGCCGGCCGGGACCTGGTCGAGCAGCTCGGTGACCTCGGGCAGGAAGCCCAGGTCGGACATCTGGTCGGCCTCGTCGAGGACGGCGACCTGGACGTTCTCCAGGGAGCAGGCGCCACGGGTGATGATGTCGCGCAGACGGCCCGGAGTGGCGACGAGGACGTCGACGCCGCGCTCGAGCGCGTAGATCTGGTTGCCCATCGACGTACCGCCGCAGACGACCTTCATCTTGAGGCCGAGGACGTCGCCGTAGGGCTGCAGGGCGTCCGCGACCTGCATCGCGAGCTCACGGGTCGGGGTGAGGATGACCGCGCGGGGCTTCTTCTTCTCCGTGTGGCCGCCGGCCAGCGTGGCCAGGGTCGGCAGACCGAAGGAGAGCGTCTTGCCGGAGCCGGTGCGGCCGCGGCCGAGGATGTCCTTGCCGGCCAGGGCGTCCGGGATGGTCGCGGCCTGGATCGGGAAGGGGGTGGTCACGCCGTTCTGCGCGAGCTTGCGCACGACGCCCTCGGGGAGGCCGAGGTCCGCGAAGGTCGTCTGGGGCTCGTCGGCGGGCGCCTCTGCGGCCTCCGCGACGGCGGCCTCGGCCGCCTCGACGATCTCGTCGTTCTCGGGCATGACGGCGTGATCAGTACTGAAAGTGGACATGCGAAATGCGAAACCTTCCGGAGTCTCGGCACGCGCCCAAACTCCGTGAATTCGCAATTCGACCGCCTCGATGCGGTCAGCCACGGCTAGGGAGAGTACGCGCCACGCGGCGCTCTTCTGTTTCGGCGCCGGGCAATGGGATCAAACGATCTACCACCATACGCACCCTCCCGGGGTAAAGGCAAACCGCTTCCGAGTGACCCCCGGCACACCACCCTCCGCCGCCCTCCGACGCCGCCCCCGCCACCCCCTCCGCCCCGGCCCCGCCGCCACCCCGGCTCCGCCTCGCCTCCGCCCCGTCGGGAACTACGCCACCGTCCGTTCCGCCCCGTACGGGTGGGACCACGGCGAAGCCGCCGGCTCCGTACGCGTGCCGGCCGGCGCCGCAGCCCGCGTCCCGTCCCCCTGCACGTCGGACTCGGAGGAGGCGCTCGGCGGGGCCGTCGGCTCGGTCGGCGTGGGCGAGGGGCTCCCCGTCGGCGGCTTCGACGACTCCTGCGGCGGCGGCTCCGACGACTCGGACGCGGACGGCGACGCCCCGCCCCCGGTGGGCGCGGGCGGTTCCGTGGTCGGCGGCCGGTGACCGGTCGGGGTCGGCTCGGCGTGGGCGGACCCGGACCCACTCGGACCGGGGGAAGCGCTGGTGTTCTTGGCGTCAGGGGCCTCGGAGGACGTCTCGTCGCCGTCCGCCTGCCGCCGCCCGTGCCCGCCCGGCACCATCTGCCCGCCGTCCGGCTCGGCCACCGTCCCGCGCTGTTCCGCCGAGGTGCTGGGCGCGGGCTTCCCGCCCGCGTCGTCGCTCACGCTCATACAGCCTGCCGACGCCAGGGCCGCCAGTGAGGTGACGATCCAGACGGCCGTACGGCCTGGGGCTGACAACTGGCGCACGGGGGCACCTCCGGGGCAGGGGACGCGGGTTTCCCTGCCCAACTCCCGCCGGCCCGGAAGGGACACGCCCGGGATCCGCGTTCCGCCGACGGACCGCGGACCGTGCTCAGGCGGTGAGCGCCCTCGCCAACTCCAGCCCCAGGAACACCGATCCGAGCCCCACCAGCAACGAGGCCGCCACGTTCGCGACGGCCAGGAACCGCCATCCGCGCTCGGCCAGACGCAGCGTCTCGTACGAGAACGTGGAGTACGTCGTCAGTGCCCCGCACAGCCCCGTGCCGAGCAGCGCGTACGCGGACGACGACACCGACGCGCCGGCGACCGCGCCGAGAACCAGGCTGCCCGCGGCGTTGACCACGAACGTCCCCCAGGGGAACACCGAGTCGTGGCGGGCCTGCACCGCACGGTCCGTCAGGTACCGCAGGGGAGCACCGACCGCGGCTCCCACGATCACCAGCAGCCAGTTCACCGGGCCGCCCTCCGGTTCAGCACCGCCCTGGCCGCGGTCGCCGCCAGCCACACGGCGCCCAACGCGCCGGCGACCGTGCCGCCCGCGTACGCCAGCGCGGTGCCCGCTTCCTCCCGTTCCAGCAGACCGGAGAAGTCGAGCGCATACGTGGAGAACGTCGTGAAACCGCCCAGCACACCGGCCCCGAGGAAGGGACGCAGCAGCGGCGGGGCCGAGCGGCCGCCCTCGCTGACGAGCACCATCAGCACACCGATCAGGGCGCAGCCGACCACGTTGACCCAGAAGACCGCCCAGGGGAAGGCGCCCTCCGGCGCCGGCCACAGCAGCGAGGCACCGTGCCGGCACGAGGCGCCGACCGCCCCGCCCGCCGAGATCGCGGCGAGGACCGGCCATTTGCGGGCGCCCGTCGTCTCCGCGCGCTGCGCGGGGACATGGAGGTCGACGTCCGGGTCGATGGCCTCCGGACCGCCGCCGGGCCGGGGGCTCATCCGTACCCGAGTTCGTGCAGCCGCTCGTCGTCGATGCCGAAGTGGTGGGCGATCTCGTGCACCACGGTGATCTCGGTCTCCGCGACGACGTCCTCGCGGGACTCGCACATCCGAAGCGTCGGCCCGCGGTAGATGGTGATGCGGTCGGGCAGGACGCCCGCGTACCACTCGCCCCGGTCCGTCAGCGGAGTCCCCTCGTAGAGGCCGAGCAGATCGGGATCGTCCGCGGCCGGCTCGTCCTCCACGAACACGGCGACGTTGTCCATCAGCCGCGTCAGCTCGGGCGGGATCCTGTCCAGGGCCTCCGAGACCAGTTCCTCGAACTCCTCGCGCGTCATCTCCAGCACCCGGCCATTGTCACGTACGCCGTGCGAGTGGTCGCCCCGGCATGGCCGCCCGCTTGTGCGGGCATACGGGACCAATGGCCCGCGAAGCCCAGGAACCGCCCAGCTCGTCCTCGTCGCTCTCCCCGATCCGCACCGCACTCACCCGGCTCAGGCACGGCCCGCAAAAACGCGGCCGAGGCCGCAGTGGCCCGCGCTCCGCCCCCGCGCCGGCCCTGACCCACGCCCCGCGTCCGTGGGCGAGGGCACTCGGGCTGACGGCGGTCGTCCTCTTCGGTGCCTGGCTCGGACTGCTGATCGTCGGCAACGTCCGTACGCCGGTCGGGCCGATGGACACGACGATGACGCTGCGTCCGTCCCTGAACGGCGGAACGAAGATCAACGTGTCGCCGCTGGGCGCGCTGGAGCTCGACTCGCACATCGCGCCGGTACGCCTCGACGTCGATGTCGACCGCCTCGACCCGGTCCGGTCCCAGACGCTGGTCGAGCACCCGGAGCTGATCTCCGGGCTCCAGGACGAGATCACCCACGACGTCCGGGACGGTGCCACCGAGCTGGCCGTGCGCTCCTGCGTCGCCGTCGTCGCCGGGGCGACCGCGCTCGGCCTCGCGGTCTACCGGCGCCCGCGACGGGCACTCGCGGCAGGCGGTCTCGCGCTCGCCCTGCTGACCGCGTCCGGAGTCAGCGCGTACGCGACCTGGAACCCCAAGTCCGTCCTGGAGCCGAAGTTCTCGGGCCTGCTGACCTCCGCTCCTTCGGTCGTCGGCAACGCCCGCTCGATCGTCACGGAGTTCGGCATCTATCAGGAGGAGTTGGCGAGGCTCGTCACGAACGTCACCAAGCTCTACGAGGCGACGTCCACGCTTCCCGCCTACCAGCCCGACCCGGGGACGATGCGGGTGCTGCACGTCTCCGACATCCACCTCAACCCGGCGGCGTGGCACATCATCGAGTCGCTCGTCGAGCAGTACGAGATCGACGTGATCATCGACTCCGGCGACACGATGGACCACGGCTCAGCCGCCGAGAACGGCTTCCTCGACCCGATCTCCGACCTCGGCGCCCCGTACGTGTGGGTGCGCGGCAATCACGACTCGCGCACCACACAGGAGTACCTGGAAGGTCTCGAGAACGTCCACGTCCTCGACGACGGCGAGGCCGTGAACGTCGCCGGACTGCGCATCGCCGGCAGCGGCGATCCGCAGTTCACCCCGGACCGCTCTGTCGTCGCCCAGGGCGACCCGGCGGAGCGGATGGCCGGCATCCGTCTCGCGTCGTCCCTGCGCGACCAGGAACGTGCCGGTACGCCCGTCGACATCGCCGTCGCCCACAACCCGGTGGCCGCCCGCGAGACCGACGGGACGGTCCCGCTCGTCCTGTCCGGCCACATCCACAAACGCCACACCGAGGTGCTTCCGCACGGCACCCGCCTGAAGGTCGAGGGCTCCACGGGCGGCGGCGGCCTCCGGGCGGTCCAGAACGAGATGCCGGAACAGGTCCGGGCCTCCGTTCTCTACCTGGACAGGGAGAACCGCCGGATGCAGGCGTGGGACGAGATCACGCTGGGTGGGCTCGGGCTGACGACTGCCGAGGTCCGCCGCCATCTCGCGAAGGACCCGGCGCCGGACCCCTCCCCGTCCGAATCCCCGTCCGAATCCCCGTCGGAGACGCCGTCGGGGACCCCCTCCCAGGGCACGCCCGGCCCCTCGCCCGCGCCATCGCCATGAACTCCGCCGACGGAGACCTCGGCGGTGAACCGGACTGCCGCTATTCGGTTTGGTCGAGGCCCAAACGCCGTAGTACAGTCTCGTCGTGCCCAAGGGCAGCGGTCAGGGCTTGACCGTCCCGAACCTCGTAAGAGGTCAGGGAGAAGCGGATCCTTTCAGGGGAAGCGGAGTCACATGCTTCTCACGTCTCCGCTTTTTCCGGGAAGACGCAGAGAGAAGTCGCAGTACAGGTTTCAACGCCCTCATCGTCTAGTGGCCCAGGACGCCGCCCTTTCAAGGCGGTAGCACGGGTTCGAATCCCGTTGGGGGCACGCAACACCATGTGCGAGACTAGTCCCGCACAAGCTTGGTCCTGTGGAGCAGTTTGGAGTGCTCGCCACCCTGTCAAGGTGGAGGCCGCGGGTTCAAATCCCGTCAGGACCGCTGGAACTCGTAAGAGTTCCGTGGCTGGGTAGCTCAGTTGGTACGAGCGATCGCCTGAAAAGCGATAGGTCGCCGGTTCGACCCCGGCCCCAGCCACAACCCGAAGGCCCCGGCTCACGAGCCGGGGCCTTCGTCGTACACGCGGGCCCGGACACAGGGGGGCGGCCCGCCGCGGGATCGCCCGCGGCGGACCGCCCCCGGTGTCACACCCGTTCGCCGCGCCGTGACCCCCAGCGCCCCCGCACGGCGAGCACCACTCCCACCACGGCCACCACCAAGGCGAGCAGCGCCCAGTCCGGCACCACCCGTCCCACGCCCGACACCCACTCCTCGACCGCGAACGAGTCGTCGACCGAGAGCAGCCCAGGCAGGGCCGTCGTGCCGTCGAAGGCCAGGAAAAGGGTGCCGAGCAGGATGAAGAACAGGCCCGACAGCAGCGATGTCGTGTGCAGCTCGAAGCGGCCGGCCCGGACCACCCGCCCGCGCAGCCACCTGCGGCGCCCCAGGTCGAAGCGTTCCCACAGCAGTGCGAGCACGAACAGCGGGATCGCCATGCCGAGGGCGTAGACGGCCAGGAGCAGACCGCCGTAGACCGGGCTGCCGCTGACCGCCGCCACCGTCAGCACACTGCCCAGGATCGGGCCCGCGCAGAAGCCGGCGAGGCCGTAGACCAGGCCCAGCGCGTACACGGACAGGGCCGTCGTGGGGCGGATGCGTCCGGAGACCTCGGCGAGGCGGCGCGAGGCGAAGCCCATGCCGAGGATCTGTGCGACACCCAGTGCGACGATCAGCCATCCGCCGACGGAGACCAGCAGGTCACGGTTGCCGTAGAACAGCCTCCCGGCGAACGACCCCGCCGCGCCCAGCGGCACGAGCGTCGTGGCCAGGCCCGCGTAGAAGACTCCGGTTCTGGCCAGCAACCTGCCGGTCGAGTCCATCGAATACGCGAAGAACGCGGGAAGCAGCAGCGCGCTGCACGGGCTGATCAACGCGAGCAGGCCGCCGAGAAACGCCGCCAGGTAGCCGATGTCGCTCACCGGCCGCCGTCCTCACCCGCAGCGGGCTTCCCGGCCGCCGCCTTCGCCGCCTCGATGGCCTCCGTGAAGGTCTCCATCGGCTGGGCGCCCGCGACGGGCCGCCCGTTGATCAGGAACGAAGGAGTGGACGTCGCGCCGAGTCCGTACGCCTCCTCCTGGTCCTTCTTCACTGCCTGCCGCGCCGCGTCGCTGTCCAGGTCCTGGGTGAAACGGCCGAGATCGGGCACTCCCGCGTCCCGCGCCAGCGCCTTCAGCCGGTCCTTGCCGAAGCCCTTCTCCTTGACGCCCTCCGCGTAGGCGGCCGAATGGAACTGCCAGAAGCGGCCCTGCTGCCCCGCGGCCCAGGCAGCACGCGCCGCGGACTCCGATTCCTCACCGAAGATGGGGAAGTTGCGCCACTCGATGCGCAGGGTGCCGTCCTCGACGTACTTCTTCACCAGTTCGGGCTCGGTGTCGCGGGCGAACTTCCCGCAGTAGCCGCACTTGAAGTCCGCGTACTCGATCAGGACGACGGGCGCGTCGTGGCGCCCCTGCGCCAGCGCGTCGGTGGCGTCACGGCGTGCGAGCGCCTCGAGCTCGGGATACGTCCCGGCCTGCGGGTCGACCGAGACGTCGGCCGCGGTCGAGTCGCCGGCGGAGGACGGCGCGTCCGGCTTGGTGGCGCTGTACGAGGCGAAGCCGAGCAGCAGCGCGGCGACGACGACACCGGCCCCGATGGCGACGGACTTCCCGGATGTGCGTGGGGTGGAAGAAGGCATGGTGATGCTCCTGAGCGAAGGTCTGACGGTCTGGACGGGTGCGGGGGCCGTCGGGCCTAGACGCGCAGGACGGAGAGATCCACCGGGGAGGGCGGAGCGAGTGGCGCAGACGCGGGCAGCGGCGACGCGTCGAGAAAGGCGGAGTCGGGAACCGCCGGGAGAGCGGAGCACCCCGTCTCGTGCAGCGCGGGCAGCAGCTCGTACGCGGAGCCGCCGCGCGGCGGCGTTCCGGGGTGGGCGCCGCTGTCGGCGTCGTCCACGCCCCTGCCGCAGCCCTGCGACTGCCCCGGGCCGAGAGTGGCGGCTGACACGGCCGCGGCGTCCCGGTCGGCCCCGGCGAAGACGCCGGGAGCCGCTGCCGCCGTACCGCCGAGGCACCCGAGCAGCGCCCCGAGCAGTCCCAGCAGCAGGCTCGCGGTCACCACGAGGCGGCACCGGCGGTCGCGGCCGATCGGCATGGACGCGCTTTCCCTTCGGATCGGAGCGGTCGGAGACGAATCTGCTCCATACTGCACCAGCTCGTGGGCGAAATGGGTTCGCCAGCGGTTTCCCGGGGGTGCGATCCTGGATGCCGTATGTCTACTTCCTTCGCCGACCTTCAGACCCTGCTGGCCGGGGCGTCCCTGCGCGACGCCCACCGGCTCGGCCGCCGTCTCGAAGGCGCTCGCCGCATCCGTAAGCCCGAGGCGCGGCAGGCCGTGCTGGACGAGATCGCCTCGGAGGCGGAGAAGTCCGCGGCCCGCACCGCCCGGCGCGCCGGGCGCGTGCCCGCGATCACGTATCCCGAGCAGCTCCCGGTCAGCCAGAAGAAGGGCGAGATCCTGGAGGCGATACGGGACCACCAGGTCGTGATCGTCGCAGGTGAGACCGGGTCGGGCAAGACGACCCAGATCCCGAAGATCTGTCTGGAGCTCGGCCGCGGCGTGCGCGGCATGATCGGCCACACGCAGCCCCGCCGCATCGCCGCACGCACGGTCGCGGAGCGGGTCGCGGAAGAGCTGAACACCCCGCTCGGCGAGGCGGTCGGCTGGAAGGTCCGTTTCACCGACCAGGTGAACCAGGAGGCCACCTTCCTGAAACTGATGACGGACGGCATCCTGCTCGCCGAGATCCAGACGGACCGCGAGCTGCGCGCGTACGACACGATCATCATCGACGAGGCCCACGAGCGGTCGCTGAACATCGACTTCCTGCTCGGCTATCTCGCGCAGCTGCTGCCCAAACGTCCGGACCTCAAGGTCGTGATCACCTCCGCGACGATCGACCCGCAGCGCTTCTCGCGCCATTTCGGCGACGCCCCGGTCATCGAGGTCAGCGGCCGCACGTATCCGGTCGAGGTGCGCTACCGCCCCCTCCTCGAAGAGGACGGCGACGACAGCGACCGTGACCAGATCACCGCGATCACCGACGCCGTCGAGGAGCTGATGGGCGAGGGGAAGGGCGACATCCTCGTCTTCCTCTCGGGCGAGCGCGAGATCCGCGACACGGCGGACGCGCTCAACAAGAGGGCCTTCCGCTTCACCGAGGTGCTGCCGCTGTACGCGCGCCTGTCGCACGCCGAGCAGCACCGCGTCTTCCAGCCGCACACCGGCCGCCGGATCGTCCTCGCGACGAACGTCGCGGAGACCTCGCTGACCGTCCCCGGCATCAAGTACGTGATCGACCCGGGCACCGCCCGGATCTCCCGCTACAGCCACCGCACCAAGGTCCAGCGGCTGCCCATCGAGGCGATCAGCCAGGCCAGCGCCAACCAGCGCAAGGGCCGCTGCGGCCGTACGTCGGACGGCATCTGCGTCCGGCTGTACTCGGAGGACGACTTCGACTCCCGGCCCGAGTTCACCGACGCCGAGATCCTGCGCACCAACCTGGCGTCCGTCATCCTGCAGATGACCGCGGCCGGTCTCGGCGACATCGAGAAGTTCCCCTTCATCGACCCGCCGGACCACCGCAACATCCGCGACGGTGTGCAGCTCCTCCAGGAGCTCGGCGCCTTCGACCCGGCCGAGAAGGACCCTCGCAAGAAGCTGACGCAGATGGGCCGCAAGCTCTCGCAGCTGCCGGTCGATCCGCGCCTGGCCCGCATGGTCGTCGAGGCCGACAAGAACGGCTGTGTACGCGAGGTCATGGTGATCGCGGCCGCGCTCTCCATCCAGGACCCGCGCGAGCGGCCCGCGGAGAAGCAGGCGCAGGCCGACCAGCAGCACGCCCGCTTCAAGGACGAGACGAGCGACTTCCTCGCCTTCCTCAATCTGTGGCGCTACATCCGCGAGCAGCAGAAGGAGCGCGGCTCCTCCAGTTTCCGCCGGATGTGCAAGCAGGAATACCTGAACTTCCTGCGCATCCGTGAGTGGCAGGACATCTACTCCCAGCTGCGCACGGTCGCCAAGCAGATGGGCATGCACTTCGAGGAGCCGGCGGCGGACGCTGCCGTCCCCGAGCAGTCGGTGCACGTCTCGCTCCTCGCCGGCCTGCTGTCCCACATCGGCATGAAGGACGTGAAGGACGGCGCGAAGAACGAGTACCTGGGCGCCCGCAGCGCCAAGTTCGCGCTCTTCCCCGGCTCCGCCCTGTTCAAGAAGCCGCCGCGGTTCGTCATGTCCGCGGAGCTGGTGGAGACCTCGCGGCTGTGGGCCCGGGTCAACGCGAGGATCGAACCGGAGTGGATCGAGCCGCTCGCGCAGCATTTGCTGAAGCGTACGTACAGCGAGCCGCACTGGGAGAAGGACGCCGCCGCGGTGATGGCGTACGAGAAGGTGACGCTGTACGGCGTGCCGATCATCAGCGGGCGCAAGGTCAACTACGGCCGCATCGATCCCGAGACGTCCCGTGACCTGTTCATCCGGAACGCGCTCGTGGAGGGCGACTGGCGCACGCACCACAAGTTCTTCGCGGACAACCGCAGGCTGCTGACCGAGGTCGAGGAGCTGGAGCACCGTGCCCGGCGCCGTGACATCCTCGTGGACGACGAGACCCTGTTCGACTTCTACGACCAGCGGGTGCCCGAACATGTCGTGTCCGGGGCCCACTTCGACTCCTGGTGGAAGCACAAGCGCCGCGAGCAGCCCGAACTGCTCGACTTCGAGCGCGAGATGCTCATCAACGAGAAGGCCGGCGCGGTCACCAAGGACGACTACCCGGACTCGTGGCGGCAGGGCCGGCTGAAGTTCCGGGTGACGTACCAGTTCGAACCGGGCGCGGACGCCGACGGTGTCACCGTCCACATCCCGTTGCAGGTGCTGAACCAGGTCACGGACGACGGCTTCGACTGGCAGATCCCCGGCCTGCGGGAGGAAGTGGTCACCGAGCTGATCCGCTCCCTGCCCAAGCCGGTGCGGCGTCACTACGTCCCGGCACCGAACTACGCCACGGCGTTCCTGAAGAGGGCCGTGCCGCTCCAGGAGCCGCTTCCGGTCACGCTGGCCCGCGAACTCCAGCGGATGGTCGGCGTACCGGTCGCGGCGGACGACTTCGACCTGACGCGCGTACCGGACCATCTGAAGATCACGTTCCGGATCGTCGACGAACGCCGCAAGAAGCTCGCCGAGGACAAGGACCTGGAGGCCCTTCGGCTCCAGCTGAAGCCGAAGGCCCGCCAGGCGCTCTCCAAGGCCGCGGCCTCCTCCAGCCCCTCTGGGGAGTCCCTGGAGCGCACCGGCGTCACGGACTGGACGATCGGTCCGCTGACCAAGGTCTTCGAGACCCGGCGCGCGGGCCAGCCGGTCAAGGCGTTCCCGGCGCTCGTCGACGAGGGGGCCTCGGTCGCCGTACGGCTCTTCGACACGGAGGCGGAGCAGGCACAGGCGATGTGGCGGGGCACCCGTCGCCTGATCATGCTGAACATCCCGGTGAACCCCGCCAAGTTCGCCTCCGACAAGCTGTCGAACCAGCAGAAGCTCGCCCTCTCGAGCAATCCGCACGGCTCGGTCCAGGCGCTCTTCGACGACTGCGCCACGGCCGCGGCGGACCGGCTCATCGCGGAGCACGGAGGTCCGGCGTGGGACGAGGAGTCGTTCCGCAAGCTCTTCGACAAGGTCCGCGCCGACCTCGTCGACCTGACCGTGCGCACGGTCGGCCAGGTGCAACAGGTGCTGGCGGCCTGGCAGGCCTGTGAACGCCGCCTGAAGGGCACGAACAGCCTCGTCCTCGTGGACAACGTCCGGGACGTGCGCGAGCAGCTGGCGGCCCTCGTGCCGGCCGGCTTCGTGACGCGCACCGGATTGCGGCGGCTGCCCGACCTGATGCGCTACCTGGTCGCGGTGGACCGACGTCTGCAGCAGATGCCGACGAGCGTCCAGCGCGACACCACGCGCATGGAGAAGGTCCACGAGATGCAGGACGAGTACGCCTGGCTGCTCGAGCAGATGCCGCAGGGCAGACCGGTGCCGCAGGAGGTCCTGGACATCCGCTGGATGATCGAGGAGCTGCGCGTGAGCTACTTCGCGCACGCCCTGGGCACGGCGTACCCGGTTTCCGACAAGCGGATCGTGAAGGCGATCGACGCGGCCGCGCCGTGACGGACCGGTCGCCGGGAGTGAGTTCGACCTGATGGTCGCACCTGCTGTACAGTCTCACTCGCAGCCAACGGAGCAAGTACGGCTGCGAAACCTGGTCCTGTGGAGCAGTTTGGAGTGCTCGCCACCCTGTCAAGGTGGAGGCCGCGGGTTCAAATCCCGTCAGGACCGCGTGAAATACGAAAGGCCCGCATCGTTCGATGCGGGCCTTCGTCGTGTCCGGGCGTCTTGACGGCGGCATCTGCCGGGGGTACCCAGTCAGTAGGGGACGGCACACACCCGGAGGTGACGTGCATGGCGGCGTCCACACGAAGGCGGTACGAGACCCGGGCGCTGCTGCGCGCCCATCTGTCGGCCGCTTCGGGCTACCGGCACCTCACAAGGTCCTGCCCCATCTGCCATCGCCTCCTGCGGCTCGCCATGGAGCGCCCTGAGCACGACGCCCGGCCTCCCGAGGCACGACCGTCGGAGCCACGACTGTCGGAGCCACGACTGTCCGGGCCGCCGGCGCTCGGCACCCTGCCTCCCGAGCCGGCGCCCGAGGCGTCGCCCGAGGCGTCGCCCGAACCGCCGATCGAGCTACGGGCCGAGTCGGCGGCCGAGGACGGAAGTCCCACCAAGGAGTGACCAACGGCCGTCCTGCCGCGGCTTTTTCCGTGCCAGGCTGGTCTTTGACAAGAGCCGTGCAGTGTGACGGGTGTCACCGAACGGGTTTTCAGAACCCCGGTACTTAGGCCCTCCCTACAACCGGCCGATTTAATATGTGCCATTGCACTCTCCTCCAGGGCGGTCCGGCACAGGTCGGCACAAGGCGCCCAACCCTCCCCGCGGAGGACAAAAAAGAATCGCGCTGGACCCGGCGGAGTCCAGCGCGATCAATGACGAGGTTCTGTTGGGGCAGAGCGCCGTCATGTGGAGCTGTGGGTGGGCGATCCGAGGTGGGGGCCCCGGAAATGCCCGGTCAAACGGGGTGTTCAGGCCTCGCTGCGCTGCTGCGGAATACCCGCAAGCAGTGCGCGGACCTCTGCCTCGCGGTACCGGCGATGTCCTCCGAGCGTGCGGATGGACGTGAGCTTGCCTGCCTTGGCCCAGCGAGTGACCGTCTTCGGGTCCACGCGGAACATGGTGGCAACCTCAGCCGGGGTCAGCAGCGGCTCGGCATCAGGGGTGCGAGCGGTCATGAGCGGCCTCCTCGGGAGAACCGAACCATCTCGGTTCTTTCCTCTAAATTCTGCACCTTGACCCGCGTTGCCCGAAATGGCAGACGCGGGCCGAGTCGGTTATAGGACGAACGGCTTGTCCTCGGCACTACAACTACACCATCTGTCCAGCGACGTCGGCCAAACCGATGGAATTGCCCTCTCAGGTGTTCATCAGCGGCCGAAGCCCGATGGACCATGCCATAACGGACAGTCACGTCACAGTAACGATCAGTCACAGAGCGATCAGGAGTCGTCAGACCCCCCATAGAGTGCAATGCTGAGCATTCCGCCCACACTTGGGCGGAAGGAACCCTCCCCGGACTCCTTGTCCTATTTTGACACGAGGGTGGGTGATGGGCGCAAGGGCGCGGTTAGTGCCGTCCGTCACCCTTGGGGCTTCTGCCCGGATCAGGACCTAGGTCCTGTACGCGGCGGAGCCCCGACAACGAAGTCGGCCTTCAGTTGGCGAACTGACGGTCCCTGACGGCCCGCCAGCGCTCGGTCAGCCGCCGGTAGACCCGCGCCGCCCCCTCGCCGTCGCCTTCCCGCAGCGCCGCCACCCCCTCCGCCGCGTCGGCCGCCGACCGGTCCTCCAGGAGCTGCTCACCCGGCAGCGCGTGCACGAGACCCCCGTAGTCGAGCTCCACCAGCGACCGGGGATGGAACTCCTCCAGCCAGCGGCCCACGTCCACCAGGCCGTCGGTCAGCGGACCCTCGTCGATCGTCTCCCGCAGCGTCCGCAGCGCCCGGGCCACCCGCCGGCGGGCCTGGACCATCGGCGTCCGGTAGCGCAGGACGGGCGCGGCCGGTCCTGCCGCCTCGTACTCCCGCTCCTCGTCGGCGAAGAGCGTGAACCAGCCGACCGGCACGTGCCAGACCGCCGTCCTGATCCACGGCCGGGCGTCCGGGTTGTGTACGCGCCACTGCTCGAAGTCCGCCGCCGCCTGTCCCCGTACGACCGGCGGCAGCGCCGCGTCCAGCAGCGGCGCAGGCAGCTGCTGGGCGAGCTCCTCGAGCGCCAGCCAGCCGCGCAGCCTGGTCCGCCACGGGCAGACGCACACGACGCCGTCGACGACCGCCACGAACGCGTCGGCGCTCTCGTGCACCGGCACCACGACCGGCGGAGTCGGCAGCAAGTCGGCCAGCGAGCGGCGCAGTTCGTCCTGGGCGGTCGGGGTGGCCTCCCGACGGGCGTAGTCGGCCCAGTGGCCGCGCTCGGGCTCGGGGAAGGCGGCCAGCGGCTCGTAGATCCGCAGATAGGACGCGTACGGGACAAGAACCGAGGACAGCGCTGGCATGCCGCAGATCCTTCCACGCCGGTACTCCACGAGAGGGTGATCCTCGGCACTGAGTCCGATCTACGCACGCGTAGGACTTACTCTCTTGCCCAACTGGACTCTTCCCCACCCACAGGAAGATCCGAAATCCGCCGCTTCGTACTTGGGAGTCACCACCGTGACCGATGTGACCGGCGCCAGTGTCGACGTACTGCACACCCTGTTCCGCTCGGAACAGGGAGGCCACGAGCAAGTCGTGCTGTGCCAGGACCGCGCCAGTGGCCTGAAGGCTGTCATCGCCATCCACTCCACCGCCCTGGGCCCCGCCCTCGGCGGCACCCGCTTCTACCCGTACGCCTCCGAGGAGGAGGCCGTCGCCGACGCCCTGAACCTCTCCCGGGGCATGTCGTACAAGAACGCCATGGCCGGACTCGACCACGGCGGCGGCAAGGCCGTGATCATCGGCGACCCCGAGCAGATCAAGTCGGAGGAACTGCTGCTGGCCTACGGCCGGTTCGTGGACTCCCTCGGCGGCCGCTACGTGACCGCCTGCGACGTCGGCACCTACGTCGCCGACATGGACGTCGTCGCACGCGAGAGCCGCTGGGTCACCGGCCGCTCGCCGGAGAACGGCGGCGCGGGCGACTCCTCCGTGCTCACCGCCTACGGCGTCTTCCAGGGCATGCGCGCCTCCGCCCAGCACTTGTGGGGCGACCCGTCGCTCCGCGGCCGCAAGGTCGGCATCGCCGGTGTCGGCAAGGTCGGTCACCACCTGGTCGAGCACCTGATCTCCGACGGCGCCGAGGTCGTGATCACGGACGTGCGCGAGGAGTCGGTACGCCGGATCCTCGACCGGCACCCGCAGGTCACCGCCGTCGCCGACACGGCCGCCCTGATCCGTACCGAGGGCCTGGACGTCTACGCGCCCTGCGCGCTCGGCGGCGCCCTGAACGACGGCACCGTCCCGGTGCTGACGGCGAAGGTCGTCTGCGGCGCGGCCAACAACCAGCTCGCGCACCCGGGCGTCGAGAAGGACCTCGCGGACCGCGGGATCCTCTACGCCCCCGACTACGTGGTGAACGCCGGTGGCGTCATCCAGGTCGCCGACGAGCTGCACGGCTTCGACTTCGACCGGTGCAAGGCGAAGGCTTCGAAGATCTTCGACACGACGCTCGCGATATTCGCACGTGCGAAGGAAGACGGTATTCCGCCGGCCGCCGCGGCCGACCGGATCGCCGAGCAGCGCATGGCCGAGGCACGCGCCGGCCGACCGTGAACACCCGGCCCGCCGGCCTCCGGGGAGACAAGACTCACCCACGGTCGGCGGGTCGACCGCCACGAAGAGGTTAAAATCGCAGTTGACCAGCGAGGACAGGGCTCCTCGCCGGTCCTGTGAAGTGGCACCTGATGCGGGCGGCGTACCGTATGGCCGCGGAAGCAGGTACCGTTGAAGCCCTACGGACCGGTCTCTCCGAGGAGAGCCCGTTCCGACTCATGAACGCGTGTCAAGACTCTGGGGCCGTCGAGCCCCGTCACCGAGGGGGTCGAGCCATGGGGCGCGGCCGGGCCAAGGCCAAGCAGACAAAGGTCGCCCGCCAGCTGAAGTACAACAGCGGCGGGACTGACCTGTCGCGTCTGGCCAACGAGCTGGGCGCTTCGACTTCGAGTCAGCCTCCGAACGGCGAGCCGTTCGAGGACGACGACGAGGACGACGACCCGTACGCACAGTACGCGGATCTGTACAACGACGACGAGGACGAGGACGAAGAGTCCGGCCCGTCGTCGCAACAACGCCGCGGCGCTTGACGCTGTACTGACACTGACCCGGTCCTGGGGAAACCTCGGACCGGGTTCTGTGCTGTCTGCTCACGGCCGTCGCTCGCGACTGCCGGACCACACGTCACTGCCGGACCGGCGGCCGGGCGGCCGCTGCCGTCGGTCGGCTTCCGCCGACCGACGGCGTCGCGACTGCTACGACGCGTGGGTTCCCGTCAGCTCGGCGCCCGTCTGTCCGTCGGCGGCACGCTCGACGATGCTGCCGGCCACCCAGGCGTCGACCCCGCGGTCGGCCAGCGTGGTCAGCGCCACGTCCACGGATTCCTCCGGGACGACGGCCATCATGCCGACACCCATGTTGAGTGTCTTCTCCAGCTCCAGCTGTTCGACCTTGCCGGCCCTGCCGACGAGATCGAACACCGCGCCGGGAGTCCAGGTCGAACGGTCGACGACCGCGTGCAGCGAGTCCGGGATCACCCGCGCCAGGTTGTTGGCCAGCCCACCGCCGGTGATGTGGCTGAACGCGTGCACCTCGGTCGTCCGGGTGAGCGCGAGGCAGTCCAGCGAGTAGATCTTGGTGGGCTCGAGAAGCTCCTCGCCCAGCGTCCGGCCGAGTTCCTCGACCTGCTGCTCCAGCGACATCCCCGCCCGGTCGAACAGCACGTGCCGGACCAGCGAGTACCCGTTGGAGTGAAGCCCGGAGGACGCCATCGCGATGACCACGTCACCCTTGCGAATACGATCCGGGCCCAGCAGCCGGTCCGCCTCGACCACGCCGGTGCCCGCGCCCGCGACGTCGAAGTCGTCCGGGCCCAGCAGGCCGGGGTGCTCGGCGGTCTCGCCGCCGACCAGCGCGGTGCCGGCGAGCACACAGCCCTCGGCGATGCCCTTGACGATCCCGGCGACCCGCTCGGGGTGGACCTTGCCGACACAGATGTAGTCGGTCATGAACAGCGGCTCGGCGCCGCAGACGACGATGTCGTCCATGACCATGGCGACCAGGTCGTGGCCGATCGTGTCGTACACGCCCATCTGGCGGGCGATGTCGACCTTCGTGCCGACACCGTCCGTGGCGGAGGCCAGCAGCGGACGCTCGTAACGCTTGAGGGCGGAGGCGTCGAAGAGACCGGCGAAGCCGCCCAGGCCGCCGAGGCCGGCGACCTCGGGGCGCTGCGTCTTCTTCACCCACTCCTTCATGAGCTCGACCGCGCGGTCGCCCGCCTCGATGTCGACGCCCGCGGCCGCGTAGCTGGCGCCGGTGCCCGCGTGCGGAGCACGCTCGGAAGATTCAGCAGACATGCTGGAGAACTTTCGTGTCGTACTGCAGGGGGATCACGGACGACGGAGCGCGTCGGCGGCGTCGGAGCCGCCCGCCAGCTCGGTCTCCAGAAGCTGCTTGCCGAGCAGCTCGGGGTCGGGCAGCTCCATCGGGTACTCGCCGTCGAAGCAGGCGCGGCACAGATTCGGCTTGGCGATGGTGGTCGCCTCGATCATGCCGTCGATGGAGATGTACGACAGGGAGTCGGCGCCGAGGGAGGTGCCGATCTCGTCGATCGTCATGCCGTTGGCGATGAGCTCTGCGCGGGTCGCGAAGTCGATGCCGAAGAAACAGGGCCACTTCACCGGCGGCGACGAGATCCGGATGTGGACCTCGGCGGCGCCCGCCTCGCGGAGCATCTTCACCAGGGCCCGCTGGGTGTTGCCGCGGACGATCGAGTCGTCCACGACGACCAGGCGCTTGCCCCGGATGACTTCCTTGAGCGGGTTCAGCTTGAGGCGGATACCCAGCTGGCGGATGGTCTGCGAGGGCTGGATGAAGGTGCGGCCGACGTAGGCGTTCTTCACCAGGCCGGAGCCGTACGGGATGCCGCTGGCCTCCGCGTAGCCGATGGCCGCGGGCGTGCCGGACTCCGGCGTCGCTATGACGAGGTCGGCGTCGACCGGGGCTTCCTTGGCCAGTTTCCTGCCCATCTCCACTCGGGAGAGGTAGACGTTCCGGCCGGCGATGTCGGTGTCCGGGCGGGCCAGGTAGACGTACTCGAAGACACAGCCCTTGGGCTTCGCTTCTGCGAATCGGGAGCTGCGGATGCCGTTCTCGTCGATGGCGATGAGCTCACCGAGCTCGATCTCACGGACGAAGCTGGCACCGCAGATGTCGAGTGCGGCTGTCTCCGACGCGACGACCCAGCCACGGTCGAGGCGGCCGAGAACCAGCGGGCGGATGCCCTGGGGGTCGCGGGCCGCGTAGAGGGTGCCCTCGTCCATGAAGACGAGCGAGAAGGCGCCCCGGACCTCGGGGAGGACCTTGGCGGCCGCTTCCTCGATCGTCAGCGGCTTGCCGTCGTCGTCGACCTGACCGGCGAGCAGCGCGGTGACCAGATCGGTGTCGTTGGTCGCGGCGACCTGGGTCGAGCGGCCGTTCTCCTTGGGGAGTGCGGCGACCATTTCGGCGAGCTGCGCCGTGTTGACCAGGTTTCCGTTGTGACCGAGCGCGATGGAGCCGTGGGCGGTGGCCCGGAAGGTCGGCTGCGCGTTCTCCCACACCGAGGCGCCCGTGGTCGAGTAGCGGGCGTGACCGACCGCGATGTGACCCGTCAGGGAGCTGAGGGAGGTTTCGTCGAAGACCTGCGAGACCAGGCCCATGTCCTTGAATACGAGGATCTGGGAGCCGTTGCTCACCGCGATTCCCGCGGATTCCTGGCCTCGATGTTGGAGGGCGTAGAGCCCGAAGTAAGTGAGCTTCGCGACCTCTTCACCCGGAGCCCAGACACCGAAGACGCCGCAAGCGTCCTGGGGGCCCTTCTCACCGGGGAGCAGGTCGTGGTTGAGTCGTCCGTCACCACGTGGCACGCCACCGAGTGTAGGCGAGATCGACCACTGGTCCGAATTGGGGACGGCGTCGACAGGGGTCCCGGGGGGTCCGCGAGGTGTCTCGGAGCCCCGAGCACGGGTGCCTGCCGACGTGTGCTCGACCTCGCCGGACGCCCGGAAATCCGTCCATCGACTCGTCCACGATCCGGGACGACGGGGCCGCATCCCGCATGGGCCAGGGGTTCGGCCCGTGCGGCCGCCCGCACAGGTTTGATCACGCTCCGTCAAGGTGGCACGCCGGGGGGCCGTCGCCGCGACGGTCATCCGGGCGTGTGCTAGTTCACACGGTCATTTCTCGTCGGAGGCGCCCGAGGTGTCGGCGACGACCGCTGCGAAGCCCTCGCCGTCCGCGCCGGTGAGGGTCAGGGAGCGGTGGTTCAGCTCGTACTTCACCGTCCCGTCGAGGATCTTGACCAGCTTGCGCTCCAGGTCCATCTCGGGGCCTTCGCACAGCTTCCGTGTGGAGGCGAGACGGCCGAAGGCGATCGAGTCCTCGGTGATCTCGGCGGTGCTGGTGAAGCGGTTGCAGCCGAGGCTTCCGGTCACCGAGCCGTCCTTGCCGAACGTCAGATGCGCCTTGTTCTCGGCGCCGGCGGGCAGCGACGCGACCGTCTCGCCGGTCACCAGGCTGTTCACCGACCACTTGGTGCCCACGAGCGGGGTGGACGGCTCGGAGGTGAGGGCGATGGTGTCGCCCTTCTCCGTCGTGAGGATCAGCCTGCCGTCGGTGAGTTTCGCCTTGAGCTTCCCGGAGAACGCGGCACGCAGGGCGTCCTCGAAGCCCTGGATCTTCTCCTCGCACGCCATCTCGGTCATCTCGCCGGGCCCCACGGTGACGGTGTCACCCTCGATCTTCACGTCCGCGCCGAAGTGGTTGCACCCGTAGTTGCCCTGTGCCCGCCCCTTGTCCGTGATCTCGACGTGCGCGTCGGTGGGGGCCTCGGTCCTCCTGCCGTCCACCGTGATGCTGTCGACGGACCAGTGGACGCCGGAGAGGGGCACGTCGGGCTGCACGGAGGCGCCTCCCCCGCCGCCGGAGCCGGACTCCGTCCCGCAGGCGGCGAGCGCGAGGACGGCCAGTGCGGTCACTGAAATGCTCAGGTGATTGCGCATACCGGTGGGACGGAGCGCCTGGTGCGTCGGTTCCGCCCTTTCCTCCGTACGGCTCAGCCGAGGATCGGCAGCAGCCCCCCGAGGTCGGCGCGCTCGCCGCTCGCGCTGACCTTCGCCGCCGCAACCGCGTCCTGCCATGCCGCGCGTCCGGTGGCCAGGCGGATCCAGGTCAGCGGATCGGACTCGACCACGTTGGGCGGGGTGCCGCGGGTGTGCCTCGGCCCTTCCACGCACTGCACGACGGCGAACGGCGGGATCCGCACCTCCGTCGACGCCCCGGGCGCCTTGACCGCCAGGGCGTCCGCGAGCAGCCGGGTGCAGGCGGCGAGCGCTTGGCGGTCGTACGGGACGCCGAGACCGGTCGCGTCGTTCAGGTCGTCGGTGTGGACGATCAGCTCGACGGTTCGGGTGACCAGGAAGTCCCCGAGCCGCATGCCGCCGAACCGCATGGGCACGAGCCGCTGTGCCGAGGCGGTCGGCAGCAGTTCCCCGAGGTCCGCGGCCGTCCGGTCGAACAGCTCGGTGACCGCGCCCTTGTCGGCGAACGCCCTGGTGTCGTCGTCGACCTGCCCGGCGGCCGTGACCGTCGCGAAGGGCCAGTCGAGCAGGGCCAGGTCCTGCTTGTCCGGCTCCGGCAGCCGCAGATACCCGGCGACGAGCCCGGACACCATCGCGATGTGCGCGGCGAGTTCGCGCACCGTCCAGTCCCCGAGTCGCGTGGGCATCGCGAACTGCTCCTCGGTGAGCGTGCCCACGGCTTGCCGTACCTGCTCGAACTGGGCGAGTACGGCGGCGCGCGTGGTCTCGGGGTCGTAGGCGCGAAGGCGCTTCCTGGCAGGTGGCATGAGCCGACCCTACGGGGTGGGCGTCTGAACGGCAGGGACTTCTCGACGACGTTCCCGACAGCCTTCTCCACCACGAACGCCTCGCCGTTCCCCGGGACTCCGATACCGCGCAGGCGGAACGGCATCCCGGAGTCGCCGAGTTGCCGCGGCGCCGGCACCCTGCGGACGCCGCCGACGTCCCGGAGCCACGCCTCGTCGAGCATCAGGCAGATCACCGCGGGCAGTGAATCGCGGCTGAGGTGGGCGCGCTGACAGTCGTGCGCGCACGACCGTCAGCGTGCACGACCGTCAGCGTGCACGACCGTTGCGTCTGCGACGGCCGGCAACGGCTCCCCGAAGGCGGGGAAGTTCCCGCTTGCGGCGCATGAGTGCCCATGGGAGAAGCCCCCTCGCCGGGCGGACCGGCGAGGGGGCTTCTTCGTTGTTTCGCTGCGTGTCAGACGAGCAGACCCGGGATGGTCTCCTCGTGGGCCGTGCGCAGTTCGCTCAGCGGAATGCCGAACTGGCCCTGCACCTCGAGCGAGTCGCCGTCGACGACACCGATTCGTGTCGCGGGGAGCCCGCGCGCGCCGCACATGTCGGTGAAGCGGAGTTCCTCGCTGCGCGGGACGGAGACGACGGCGCGGCCGGCCGACTCGCTGAGCAGGAAGGTGAAGGCGTCCAGACCGTCCGGGACGACCAGGCGCGCACCCTTGCCGCCGCGCAGGCAGGACTCGACCACGGCCTGGACCAGTCCGCCGTCGGACAGGTCGTGCGCCGCGTCGATCATGCCGTCGCGGGAGGCCGAGATCAGGATCTCGCCCAGCAGCTTCTCGCGGTCGAGGTCGACCTTCGGCGGCATGCCGCCGAGGTGGTCGTGGACGACCTGGGACCAGGCGGAGCCGCCGAACTCCTCGCGGGTGTCGCCCAGGAGGTAGAGCAGCTGCCCCTCCTCGGCGAACGCGATCGGCGTGCGGCGGTTGACGTCGTCGATCACACCGAGCACGGCCACGACGGGCGTGGGGTGGATCGCGGTCTCACCGGTCTGGTTGTAGAGCGAGACGTTGCCACCGGTGACCGGGGTGCCCAGCTGCAGACAGCCGTCCGCGAGACCGCGGGTGGCCTCCGCGAACTGCCACATCACGTCCGGGTCCTCAGGGGAACCGAAGTTCAGACAGTCGGAGATCGCCAGCGGCTTCGCACCGGACGCCGCGACATTGCGGTACGCCTCGGCCAGCGCGAGCTGCGCACCCGTGTACGGGTCGAGCTTGGCGTACCGGCCGTTGCCGTCAGTCGCCATCGCCACACCCAGGTTCGACTCCTCGTCGATCCGGACCATGCCGGCGTCCTCGGGCTGCGCGAGCACGGTGTTGCCCTGCACGAACCGGTCGTACTGGTCAGTGATCCACGCCTTGGACGCCTGGTTGGGCGAGGCGACCAGCTTCAGGACCTGCTCACGCAGCTCCTCGGCGGTCCGCGGGCGGGCCAGCTTGTTCGCGTCGTCGGCCTGCAGCGCGTCCTGCCAGGACGGGCGGGCGTACGGACGGTGGTACGTCGGGCCCTCGTGAGCGACGGTGCCCGGCGGCACGTCCACGATCAGCTCGCCGTGCCAGAAGATCTCCAGGTGGTCGCCCTCGGTCACCTCACCGATGACGGTGGCGATGACGTCCCACTTCTCGCAGATCTCCATGAACCGGTCGACGTGCTGCGGCTCGACGATCGCGCACATGCGTTCCTGCGACTCGCTCATGAGGATCTCCTCGGGCGAGAGCGTCGCGTCACGCAGCGGCACGGTGTCCAGCTCGACCCGCATACCGCCGCTGCCGGCGGAGGCCAGCTCGGAGGTGGCGCAGGACAGACCGGCGCCGCCGAGGTCCTGGATGCCCGCGACGAGCTTCTCCTTGAAGATCTCAAGGGTGCACTCGATCAGGAGCTTCTCCTGGAACGGGTCGCCGACCTGGACGGCGGGGCGCTTGGTGGGCTTCGTGTCGTCGAAGGTCTCGGACGCGAGGACCGAGACGCCGCCGATGCCGTCGCCGCCGGTGCGGGCGCCGTACAGGATGACCTTGTTGCCGGGGCCGGATGCCTTGGCGAGGTGGATGTCCTCGTGCTTCATCACACCGATGCAGCCTGCGTTGACCAGCGGGTTGCCCTGGTAGCAGGCGTCGAAGACGACCTCGCCGCCGATGTTCGGCAGGCCCAGGCAGTTGCCGTAGCCGCCGATGCCGGCGACGACGCCCGGCAGGACGCGCTTGGTGTCGGGGTGGTCGGCCGCGCCGAAGCGCAGCGGGTCCACGACCGCGACCGGGCGGGCGCCCATCGCGAGGATGTCGCGGACGATGCCGCCG
>NZ_JBIAPL010000016.1:0-72691 GCF_042888225.1 Streptomyces sp. NPDC003023 | reverse complement strand
ACATTCCGAACCCGGAAGCTAAGCCTTTCAGCGCCGATGGTACTGCAGGGGGGACCCTGTGGGAGAGTAGGACGCCGCCGAACAATCATTGTGGGGAAGCCCCGCACCTCTGGTGCGGGGCTTTCCTGCGTTCAGGAGTAATCCTTCCTCTCGGCCGGCGGTCTTCGCGCAGAAGGTGACAGAAGCGGGCAGGAGTTGGCAGGAGTTGGCAGGAGAAGGCGGAAGATGGTTCGCAGCACCCCCTGATCCGGGGTATGCTTTATCCCGTTGCCGCAGCGCAACAGGCCCCTATAGCTCAGTCGGTAGAGCGTCTCCATGGTAAGGAGAAGGTCAACGGTTCGATTCCGTTTGGGGGCTCGTACAGAAAGAAGAAGGCCCCCGCCATGAGGCGGGGGCCTTCTTCGTGTGTCCGGTCGGCTCGTGCGTGCCGTTCAGCTGTTGTGCGGCTCCGGGACCCGCATGGCGAGAATGGCCATGTCGTCGGAGGCCGGCTCGGCAGCGAAGCGCTCCACGGCCCTGAGTACCCGTGCGGCGACCGCGCCCGCCGTCAGGCCGGTGCAGGTCGTCAGCACGTCGCTGAGGCCGTCGTCGCCCAACATGCGGGTGCCCTCCCGGCGTTCGGTGACCCCGTCGGTGACACACAGCAGGACATCGCCCGGGTCGAGGGTCACCGTCTGCTCGTACAGCTCCAGATCGTCCATGACGCCGAGGAGCGGCTGCGGCTCGGCCGCGGGCTCCACCGTGCCGTCCTGTCGCAGGCGCAGCGGCAGCGGATGGCCGGCGCAGACGACCTTGAGTACCGCACTGCCGTCCTCCTGAGGCCACAGCTCTCCGTAGAGGAGCGTGAGAAAGCGGCTGCGGGCGCCCTCGTCGAGGATCGCCGCGTTCAGGCGCTCCAGGACCGCGGGGCCACCGAAGCCCTCCCGGGCGAGCAGGCGCAGCGCGTGCCGGGCGAGGCCGGTGACGGCCGCGGCCTCCGGACCTGTGCCGCAGACGTCGCCGATGGCGAAGCCGTACGCGCCGTCGCGGATGGGGAAGAGGTCGTAGAAGTCGCCGCCGACCTCGTTGCCCTCGCCGGCCGCCCGGTAGATGACCTCGACCTCGACGCCCTGGATCTGCGGCAGTTCCGGCGGCAGCAGGCTGCGCTGCAGGGACTGGCTGATCGCCACGCGCTCCGAGTAGAGGCGGGAGTTGTCCAGGGCGAGAGCGGCACGTCGTGAAAGGTCCTCGGCCAGCTCCAGGATCTCCTGGCGGAAGTGGTCGTCGGTCGGCTTGCCGAGCGTCAGCATCCCGATGACGCGGTTGCGGGCGACGAGGGGCAGGACGACCGTCTCCCCGCCGACGGCTGCGGCCGTGGCGAGAGTCGTCCCGATCCCGGAGGAGACGGGCGGAACGGAGCCGAGCCCCAGCTCCCGCTTGGAAGCGAGCAGCGCGGCCCGCTGGGCGGCCTCACCGGGTGCGTTCCACACCCGGGCTCCGGGCGCCGGTACCGGGTCGGGCGGATCGATCTTCGACAGGAGGGCCTTGAGGCCGTCGATGCGTTCCTCGTCCTCGTGCAGCACATAGCTGAGGTACGGCTCGGACGACTGGTCGGCGATCGTGTAGACCGCGCACCAGGTGGCGAGCGTGGGAACCGTCATCTGTGCCATCAGGGCGAGCGTCTGGTCCCGGTCCAGGGTGCCGGCCAGCAGGTCGGAGGCCTCGACGAGGAAGGAGAGGGACCCGCGGCGCAGCCGTTCCAGTTCGCCGAGTCGAGCGGACTCGACGGCCAGGGCGATCCGGTCCGCGGCGAACTGCAGGCGCAGGGCCTCCTCGTTGGAGTAGCGGCCGGCGGATTCGGCGGCCACACCGAGCGAGCCGGTGAGCCGCCCCTCGACCTTCAGCGGCACGGTGACGACCGAGCGCATGCCGGTCGAGTTGAGCAGCGGGACGGCCCCGGAGACGGCGGTGAGGTCCTCGTGGACCGCGGGCATCCGGGCGGAGCCGTACCGTCCCGAGCCGGCTTCGACCGGGACGCGTGCGAAGCGCTGACGGGCCGAGGGAAGGCCGGTCGTGGCGCGTACCTCGAGCTCCGTCTCGTCGTCGGTGGCCAGCAGCAGGAACGCGGCGTCGCCGTCGAGCATGTCCCTGGCCCGTTCGACGGTGCGCTGCAGCAGGCCGTCGAGGTCGTCGGGGGCGGGGGAGCCGATGAAGACCTCGAACGGGTCCGTGGCGCGGTGTTCCGAGCCGCTGTCGGTGACGGGCGCGCGATGAGGGGTCTGCAGCACGGCGCGCTCGTCGTCGCGGACCAGCAGGCACACGGTGGACGGCTCGCCCTTCGTGTCGCGTACCCGTAGGTGGGAGGCGTAGACCGGGATCACACGGCCGTCGTGGCCGCGGATTCCGTAGCTGCCCTCCCATCGGGAGAGCTGGAAGGCCTCCGCGATGCCGGTGCCGATGCCGGGCGTGTGCGGCCAGGCGGCGAAGTCGGTGAGCGGTTTGCCGATGACCTGGTCCGCCGCGTACCCGAAGAGGTGCTGGGCGTCCTCGTTCCACACCGAGATCGTGCCCGTGCGGTCGATCTGTGTGACCGCCACTCGCACGCGCTCCTCGGCGACCGGCAGCAGGGCGGTGGGCAGTACCGGGCCTGCGGACCGGGTTCCCACCGGCCTTTGCGGCAGGTCGAGTTGGAACCACACGGTCTTGTGCGTCGGTGTGTACTCCACGCCCCATCGGGAAGCGAGTGCCGCACACAGGAGGAGCCCGCGCCCGTTCTCGCTGTCGAGGTTCGCCATCGCCCGGCCCGCACCCTGTATCGGGACCTCGCGCTCCGGGTAGCGGTCGGCGACCTCGACGCGGACGCCGTCCTCCGAGCGCAGGCACAGGACGTCGGCGGAGGTCCCGGCGTGGACGATGGCGTTCGTGACGAGCTCGCTCGTGAGCACCACCGCGTCGTCCACCACGTCGGAGTGTCCCCACCCCTGGAGGGTGTCGCGGACGAAGGCACGGGCGGTCGCGACGGACCGTCCGACGGGGTCGAAGCTGGCGGCCGCCCGCGCGGTGATCACAGAACTCCTCGTACGCGTCTCGACGCCCGGCTCTGCCATGATCGGCCTGCCCCTCCCGGTGCCCGGTGGTAGTCGTGCACCACACCGCCCCCGCCGGGCGGACCGGGGCGGTTGGACAGCCGGATGCCAGGTTACTTACCTTCGCTGTCCGAGCGGATGCCGGTTGCCGCTGTTTCCGCCCTCTGAGGGTGGGGACGCTATGCGAAGCTGCCGAACTGTTATCGCCTGGTTCCGGCATGGTGAAACACTGGGCAGGCTTCCTGAGACGGCCCAGGCAGTACGGTCAACCCCTGCGGGAGGGACACGGTGGAGTCTGGCGTGGCGGCGCGGGCTAAGGATACGCGCGCGAAAGGCGGACGGTCCCGGAGCAATGGGACAACCGAAGTCGACACAGCGGCCCTGAACAGGCTGCTGTCGGCGCTGGTGACGATGCGCGACGGGAATTTCCGGCGCCGTCTGACAGTGTCCGGCGACGGAGTGATGGCCGAGATCGCGGCTGTCTTCAACGAGGTCGCAGACCGCAATCTCCATCTCACGGGTGAGATCGCGAGAGTCCGCAGGATGGTCGGCCGTGAGGGAAAACTCACGGAGCGGCTGGAAACAGGAGCCTGCGAGGGCTCCTGGGCGGCGGCCGTCGACGCCGCGAACGAACTGGTGGACGACCTGGCGCGGCCCGTCTCCGAGGTCGGCCGGGTACTGTCCGCGGTCGCGGAGGGTGATCTCGAGCAGCGCATGGAGTTGCGCTCGCACGCCATGGACGGTCAGGACGGCGCCGCGGTCCGCCCGCTGCGCGGCGAGTTCCTGAAGGTCGCGCGTACGGTCAACAACCTGGTCGACCAGCTGTCCGCGTTCACCGACGAGGTGACACGCGTCGCGCTGGAGGTGGGCACGGAGGGAAAGCTCGGCGGTCAGGCCCAGGTCCGGGGCATGTCGGGTTCCTGGAAGGACCTCACCGACTCCGTCAACACGATGGCGTACCGGCTGACGGCGCAGGTGCGGGACATCGCCCTCGTCACCACGGCCGTCGCGAAGGGCGATCTGTCACGCAAGGTCACCGTTCATGTGGCCGGCGAGATGCTCCAGCTGAAGAACACCGTCAACACGATGGTGGACCAGCTGTCGTCGTTCTCCTCCGAGGTGACCCGTGTGGCGCGGGAGGTGGGAACCGAGGGTGAGCTGGGCGGTCAGGCGACCGTTCCCGGTGTGGCCGGCGTGTGGAAGGACCTCACCGATTCGGTGAACACGATGGCCGGCAACCTGACGTCGCAGGTGCGCGGTATCGCGGAGGTGACGACGGCGGTCGCCAACGGTGACCTGTCGCAGAAGGTCACGGTCAGCGCTCGCGGCGAAGTGGCGCAGCTCGCCGAGACGATCAACCAGATGACCGAGACGCTGCGGACGTTCGCCGACGAGGTCACGCGTGTGGCCAGCGAGGTCGGTGCGGAGGGTCTGCTCGGCGGTCAGGCACAGGTGCCGGGTGCGGCGGGGACGTGGAAGGACCTCACCGATTCGGTGAACACGGTCTTCCGGAACCTGACCACCCAGGTGCGTGACATCGCGCAGGTGACGACGGCGGTGGCGAACGGTGACCTGTCGCAGAAGGTCACGGTCGATGTCGCGGGCGAGATGCTGGAGCTGAAGAACACCGTCAACACGATGGTGGACCAGCTGCAGTCCTTCGGTTCCGAGGTGACCCGCGTCGCGCGCGAGGTCGGCGTCGAGGGCCGGCTCGGGGGTCAGGCCGAGGTGCCGGGTGCGGCGGGGACGTGGAAGGACCTGACCGACTCCGTGAACACGGCGTTCCGCAACCTCACCGGTCAGGTGCGTGACATCGCGCAGGTGACGACGGCGGTGGCGAACGGTGACCTGTCGCAGAAGGTCACGGTCGATGTCGCGGGCGAGATGCTGGAGCTGAAGAACACCGTCAACACGATGGTGGCGCAGCTGTCCTCGTTCGCCGACCAGGTGACGCGCATGGCGCGGGACGTGGGCACCGAGGGCCGCCTCGGCGGCCAGGCGCGGGTCGACGGCGTCAGCGGTACGTGGAAGGAACTGACCGACTCCGTCAACTTCATGGCCGGCAATCTGACCTCCCAGGTGCGTCAGATCGCGCAGGTGACGACGGCGGTGGCGCGGGGTGACCTGTCGCAGAAGATCGACGTGGACGCCCGTGGCGAGATCCTCGAGCTGAAGAACACCATCAACACCATGGTCGACCAGCTGTCCGCCTTCGCCGAGCAGGTCACCAGGGTGGCCCGCGAGGTGGGTACGGACGGTCGCCTCGGCGGGCAGGCGCAGGTGCCCGGGGTGGCGGGTGTGTGGCGGGATCTGACGGACTCGGTGAACGGCATGGCCGGGAACCTCACGGCGCAGGTCCGCAACATCGCTCAGGTCGCCACCGCGGTGGCGCGGGGTGACCTGTCGCAGAAGATCGACGTGGACGCCCGTGGCGAGATCCTCGAGCTGAAGAACACGCTCAACACCATGGTCGACCAGCTCTCGAACTTCGCGGAGCAGGTCACCAGGGTGGCGCGCGAGGTGGGCACCGAGGGCATCCTCGGAGGCCAGGCGGAGGTGCAGGGTGTCTCCGGCACCTGGAAGGACCTGACCCAGTCCGTCAACTTCATGGCCAACAACCTCACCAGCCAGGTCCGGAACATCGCGGAGGTGACGACGGCGGTCGCCAAGGGCGACCTGTCGAAGAAGATCACCGTCGATGCGAAGGGCGAGATCCTCGAGCTGGTGACGACCGTCAACACGATGGTCGACCAGCTGTCGGACTTCGCGGACGAGGTGACCAGGGTCGCCCGTGAGGTGGGCACGGAGGGTGTGCTGGGCGGGCAGGCGCGGGTGCGCGGTGTCACCGGAATCTGGAAGGACCTCAGCGACAACGTCAACCTGATGGCGAACAACCTCACCAGTCAGGTGCGCAACATCTCCCGGGTCTCGGCGGCGGTCGCCAACGGCGACCTGACGAAGAAGGTGACGGTGGAGGCGCGAGGCGAGGTCGCCGAACTCGCCGACACCGTCAACACGATGGTGCGGACGCTGTCGTCGTTCGCCGACGAGGTGACCCGGGTGGCCCGCGAGGTGGGCACGGACGGTCGCCTCGGCGGTCAGGCGCGGGTGCCGGGTGTCTCCGGTACGTGGAAGGACCTGACCGAGTCGGTGAACTCGATGGCGTCCAACCTGACCGGGCAGGTACGGCAGATCGCCACCGTCACCACCGCGATCGCCAAGGGCGATCTCACCAGGAAGATCGACATCGACGCGCGGGGCGAGATCCTCGAGCTCAAGACCACCATCAACACCATGGTCGACCAGCTCTCCTCGTTTGCGGAGGAGGTCACCCGGGTCGCCCGTGAGGTGGGCACCGACGGGCAGTTGGGCGGTCAGGCCCGGGTGCGTGACGTCGACGGGACCTGGCGCGACCTGACCGAGTCGGTGAACGAGATGGCCGGGAACCTGACCCGGCAGGTGCGCGCCATCGCGGCCGTCGCGACGGCGGTGACGCGCGGCGATCTGAACCTGAAGATCGATGTGGACGCCGCCGGTGAGATCCAGGTGCTCCAGGACAACATCAACACGATGATCGCGAACCTTCGCGACACCACCCTCGCCAACGAGGAACAGGACTGGCTGAAGGGCAACCTGGCCCGTATCTCCGGTCTGATGCAGGGCCGTCGTGATCTCGAGGACGTCGCGTCGCTCATCATGAGCGAACTCACGCCGGTCGTCTCCGCTCAGCACGGCGCCTTCTTCCTCGCGATGCCGACGAGCAGCGGCTCGGACTCCGGCGGGGAGTCGTACGAGCTGGTCATGCGCGGCAGTTACGGCTATTCGGCCGGGCTGATGCCGACGTCGTTCCGGCCGGGGGAGACCCTGATCGGGACGGCGGCGGAGGAGAAGCGGACCATCCAGGTCAATGTGCCGCCGGGCTATCTGCGGATCTCATCCGGGCTGGGTGAGGCGTCGCCTGCGTATGTGATCGTGCTGCCGGTGCTCTTCGAGGGGAAGGTCCTCGGGGTGATCGAGCTGGCGTCGTTCCAGCCGTTCACGCAGATCCAGCGGGACTTCCTGAACCAGATCGCCGAGATGATCGCGACGAGCGTCAACACGATCAGCGTCAACACGAAGACCGAGGTGCTGCTCAAGCAGTCGCAGGAGCTGACCGAGCAGCTGCGTGAGCGTTCCGCGGAGCTGGAGAACCGGCAGAAGGCGTTGCAGGAGTCGAATGCCGAGCTGGAGGACAAGGCCGAGCTGCTGGCGCAGCAGAACCGCGACATCGAGGTGAAGAACACCGAGATCGAGGAGGCCCGGCAGGTGCTGGAGGAGCGTGCGGAACAGCTCGCGGTCTCCATGCGCTACAAGTCGGAGTTCCTGGCGAACATGTCGCACGAGCTGCGCACGCCGCTCAACTCGCTGCTCATCCTGGCGAAGTTGCTGGCGGACAACGCCGACGCCAATCTGTCGCCCAAGCAGGTGGAGTTCGCGGAGACGATCCACGGCGCGGGTTCGGATCTGCTGCAGCTGATCAACGACATCCTCGACCTGTCCAAGGTCGAGGCGGGCAAGATGGACGTGAGCCCCACCCGTATCGCGCTGGTGCAGCTGGTGGACTACGTCGAGGCGACGTTCCGGCCGCTGACGGCGGAGAAGGGGCTCGACTTCTCGGTCCGGGTCTCGCCGGAGCTGCCCGCGACGCTGCACACCGACGAGCAGCGCCTGCTGCAGGTGCTGCGCAACCTCCTGTCGAACGCGGTGAAGTTCACGGACAGCGGCGCGGTCGAGCTGGTGATCAGGCCGGCGGGGGCCGATGTGCCGCAGTCGATCCGCGAGCAGTTGCTGGAGGCCGGCTCGCTCAGGGACGCGGACGCGGACCTGATCGCGTTCTCGGTGACGGACACGGGCATCGGGATCGCGGCCGGCAAGATGCGGGTGATCTTCGAGGCGTTCAAGCAGGCCGACGGGACGACCAGCCGCAAGTACGGCGGTACGGGCCTCGGGCTGTCCATCAGCCGGGAGATCGCCAGGTTGCTGGGCGGTGAGGTCCACGCGGCGAGTGAGCCGGGGCGTGGTTCGACGTTCACGCTGTACCTGCCGCTCCAGCCGAGCGAGCTGCCGCCGCAGGGCTATCCGCAGCTCGGACCGGGCGTCCCGAGCAGTCAGCGGGAGGAGCCCGCGGCGGAGGAGGGTGCCGGTGCGGAGGCGCGGGCCCAGTCCGTGCCGACGGGTCCCGCCGCTCTGCTGCGGCGGCGCCGGAAGGCGCAGGCGGCGCTGGAGGCCCAGCGGACCGCCGGACTGTCCGGTCCGGTGCCGGGCCAGGAGCCGTGGGCGATCGGTGCCACGGGCGAGCAGGAGGGTTCGGAGCAGCGGCGGGTGTTCGCCTTCGACGGCGAGAAGGTGCTGATCGTCGACGACGACATCCGTAATGTCTTCGCGCTCACCAGTGTGCTGGAGCAGCACGGGCTGTCGGTGCTGTACGCGGAGAACGGCCGGGAAGGCATCGAAGTCCTGGAGCAGCACGATGATGTGACCGTCGTACTGATGGACATCATGATGCCCGAGATGGACGGGTACGCGACGACCACGGCAATCCGGAGGATGCCCCAGTTCGCCGGTCTGCCGATCATCGCGCTCACGGCGAAGGCCATGAAGGGCGACCGGGAGAAGGCCATCGAGTCGGGTGCTTCCGATTATGTGACCAAGCCCGTCGATCCCGACCATCTCTTGTCAGTGATGGAGCAGTGGATGCGGGAGGGATAGCTGCCGGACGTGCGATCGTGCGCGAGTCGCTGATCGAGTTTGGCCGAAGGCGTGTGGGGGCGGAGGATCCGGGGAACTATCCGATCTCCCCCCACGTTTGCGGTACGTGCACAGTGACATCATGGTGACAGGGTGTGGCGACGGGCGGGGTGCGGCTACCATGACCGGCACAAGGACGGGCGGCGCAAAGGAGTCGTCCCCTGGGGCGGCGCCTGGTGCGTCCCCCGGCTCTTCGAGCTGGGGAGACCCCATTCCGGGGCGAGGAGGACGGGGCATGGTGCAGAAGGCCAAGATCCTCCTGGTCGATGACAGGCCGGAGAATCTGCTTGCGCTGGAGGCCATCCTCTCCGCGCTCGATCAGACGCTGGTGCGGGCATCGTCAGGGGAGGAAGCGCTCAAGGCGCTGCTGACGGATGACTTCGCGGTCATTCTGCTGGACGTCCAGATGCCCGGTATGGACGGCTTCGAGACCGCCGCGCACATCAAGCGGCGTGAGCGGACCCGGGACATCCCGATCATCTTCCTCACGGCGATCAACCACGGACCCCACCACACCTTCCGGGGTTACGCCGCCGGTGCGGTGGACTACATCTCCAAGCCGTTCGACCCGTGGGTGCTGCGCGCCAAGGTCTCGGTGTTCGTCGAGCTGTACATGAAGAACTGCCAACTGCGCGAGCAGGCCGCACTGCTGCGGCTGCAGCTCGAAGGCGGCACGCAGCCGGAGGCGGGCGCCGGGCGGGAACCCGCGGGTCTCCTCGCCGAGCTGTCCGCACGCCTGGCCGCGGTCGAGGAGCAGGCGGAGGCACTCTCCAAGCAGCTCGACGACGATTCGGCGGACGCGGCCGCGGTGGCCACCGCGGCCCACCTCGAGCGCAAACTCACCGGTCTCCGCAGGGCTCTTGACGCGCTGGAGCCCGGCACCGGCGGCGGTCCGTCGAGGCTTCCCTCGCAGAACTAGTGCGCCTCCCGGCAGGGTCTGCCCTGTCGCACCGCCCAGCACGCCCTCCCTCGCGGGAGGCACCCGCTCGTTGCGTCGGCCGGAAGCCCGGGTGGCTCCGCTGCGAGGACTTCCGGCCGCCTTGCGATCTCCCCCTGGAGGCACTTCGGGTACGGGTGGTGCCCCAGCGCCGGACGATGCTCCTGCACGGGCGAACATTGCCGGTCACGGCACCGGGCCCAGTCCGCCACGTACCCGCCGGGTGGCGACGGGCCCTTGAGGGTGCGTCAGCTTTCCGCCCCAGCAGCCACGACACGAACGGGTGAAGCAGTGGGCACACGTGTCCCCCGCCGTCGACACCGGTAACCTCACCACCATGGCCTCACGTACGTCCGGCAAGGGTTCCCAGGGCACGGCGGGCACCGCGAAGCCGCGGGCCGGCCGTACGACCGGCGCTGCGAAGAAGACGGCGCCCGCGAAGAAGCCCGCTGCCAAGAAGAGCGTGCCCGCGAAAAAGGCACCCGCGAAGAAGGCGGCGGCCAGGAAGGCGGCCGCACCCAAGCCCGCACCGTCCCCCACAGGAGGCGTGTACCGCCTGGCGCGGGCCGTCTGGCTGGGCCTCGCCCACGCCGTCGGGGCGATGTTCCGCGGCATAGGGCGTGGCGCCAAGGGGCTGGACCCCGCGCACCGCAAGGACGGCCTGGCGCTGCTGCTGCTCGGTCTGGCGCTGATCGTCGCGGCCGGCACCTGGTCGAACCTGCGCGGCCCGGTCGGCGACCTCGTCGAGATGCTGATCACCGGCGCCTTCGGCCGGCTCGATCTCCTCGCGCCGATACTGCTGGGCGCGGTCGCCGTGCGGCTCATCCTCTATCCCGAGCGGCCGGAGGCCAACGGCCGCATCGTCATCGGTCTTTCCGCCCTCGTCCTCGGTGTGCTCGGCCAGGTCCACATGGCCTGCGGATCACCCGGCCGGGGCGAGGGCACCGAAGCGATCCAGGACGCCGGCGGTCTGATCGGCTGGGCGGTGTCCAAGCCGCTTGTCTTCGCCATGGGCGAGGTGCTGGCGGTGCCGCTGCTGGTGCTGCTCACCGTCTTCGGTCTCCTCGTCGTCACCGCGACGCCCGTCAACGCCATCCCGCAGCGCCTGCGGCTCCTCGCTTCCAAACTCGGCATCCTCGAGCCGCTGCCCGGCCCCGAGGCCGGTGAGGAGTCCGACGACGAGCGGTACGACGAGCAGTGGCGCGAGGCGCTGCCCGCCCGCTCCCGGCGTACGGCAGGACGTGCCGGGGCCATGGCCGACACCGACCCGGAGGCCGCGGAGGAGGAGGCGCTCTCTAGGCGCCGCCGGCCGCGCAGGCCCTCGGCCCAGCCGGCCCTCGGCCGGGAGATGGACGCGGTGGACGTGGCGGCCGCCGCGGCGGCCGCCCTCGACGGAGCCGTACTGAACGGCATGCCGCCCTCGCCGCTCGTCGCCGATCTCACCCGTGACGTCTCACGGGACGTCACCGCCGAGCGGCAGCGCGCCGCCTCGCCCGTGCCGACCGCGCGGGAACCCGAGGCAGGGGGCCGTGAGGCGGACGTCCCGGCCAAGGCTGTTGTGCCCGACCTGACGAAACCGGCCCGCGAGGAGTCCCACCCGCTGCCGCCGAGGGCGGAGCAGCTCCAGCTGTCCGGCGACATCACCTACTCGCTGCCTTCGCTCGATCTGCTCGAGCGCGGCGGCCCCGGCAAGACCCGCAGCGCCGCCAACGACGCGGTCGTCGCCTCCCTGACCAACGTGTTCACCGAGTTCAAGGTCGACGCGGCCGTCACCGGCTTCACCCGTGGCCCGACGGTCACCCGGTACGAGGTGGAGCTCGGCCCCGCGGTGAAGGTCGAGCGCATCACGGCCCTCACCAAGAACATCGCCTACGCGGTCGCCAGCCCGGACGTACGGATCATCTCGCCGATCCCCGGCAAGTCCGCCGTCGGCATCGAGATCCCGAACACCGACCGCGAGATGGTCAACCTCGGAGACGTCCTGCGCCTCGCGGACGCCGCGGAGGACGACCACCCGATGCTCGTCGCGCTCGGCAAGGACGTCGAGGGCGGCTATGTGATGGCCAACCTGGCGAAGATGCCGCACGTGCTCGTGGCGGGCGCCACCGGTTCCGGCAAGTCGTCCTGCATCAACTGCCTGATCACCTCCGTGATGATAAGAGCGACCCCGGAGGACGTACGGATGGTGCTGGTCGACCCCAAGCGGGTCGAGCTCACCGCCTACGAGGGCATCCCGCACCTGATCACCCCGATCATCACCAATCCCAAGCGGGCCGCCGAGGCGCTGCAGTGGGTCGTGCGCGAGATGGACCTGCGCTACGACGACCTCGCCGCCTACGGCTACCGGCACATCGACGACTTCAACCAGGCCGTGCGCCAGGGCAAGGTCAAGCCGCCCGAGGGCAGCGAACGCGACCTCCAGCCGTATCCGTACCTGCTGGTCATCGTGGACGAGCTGGCGGACCTGATGATGGTCGCCCCTCGGGACGTCGAGGACGCGATCGTCCGCATCACGCAGCTGGCGCGCGCGGCCGGCATCCATCTGGTACTGGCGACCCAGCGGCCCTCGGTCGACGTCGTCACCGGTCTGATCAAGGCGAACGTCCCCTCGCGGCTCGCCTTCGCCACCTCCTCCCTGGCCGACAGCCGGGTCATCCTCGACCAGCCGGGTGCGGAGAAGCTGATCGGCAAGGGCGACGGGCTCTTCCTGCCCATGGGTGCCAACAAGCCCACCCGAATGCAGGGCGCCTTCGTGACCGAGGACGAGGTGGCAGCCGTCGTCCGGCACTGCAAGGATCAGATGGCTCCCGTCTTCCGTGAGGACGTGGTGGTCGGCACGAAGCAGAAGAAGGAGATCGACGAGGACATCGGCGACGATCTCGATCTGCTCTGTCAGGCCGCTGAGCTGGTCGTTTCCACGCAGTTCGGCTCGACGTCGATGCTGCAGCGCAAGCTGCGCGTCGGTTTCGCGAAGGCCGGCCGGCTCATGGACCTCATGGAGTCGCGCAACATCGTCGGACCCAGCGAGGGGTCCAAGGCCCGTGACGTCCTCGTGAAACCCGACGAACTGGATGGAGTGCTCGCCGTGATCCGGGGAGAGACTCACTCGTAAGGGTTCGGAGAGCAACCGTTTCCCTTGGTCGTACGTCAAGTTGGAGGGAGGGATGTACAGATGTCCCGACCCCGGGATCGCCCGTCCATTCCGATGGCGTACAAAGTCCCACTGCCCGGTTGCCCCACCCTTTCGTACCACCCATAGACTGAACCTCCAGCAGGTGGTTACACGCTCGAAAGGCGCCCCCGTGTCCATCGGCAACTCCCCCGAAGACGACCGGCCTTCAATCGAAGACGACCGGCCTTCGATCGGCCACGTGCTCCAGCAGGCGCGTGTCGGCGCAGGCCTCACCGTCGACGAGGTCAGTACCTCCACCCGGGTGCGCATCCCCATCGTGCACGCGATCGAGGAGGACGACTTCTCCCGCTCCGGCGGCGACGTGTACGCCCGCGGGCACATCCGTATGCTCGCGCGCGCCGTCGGGCTCGACCCCGACCCCCTCGTCGCGCAGTACGACGACGAGCACGGCGGCCGGCCGGCGCCGACCGCCGCGGCGCCACTGTTCGAAGCCGAGCGCATCCGCCCCGAGCGGCGCCGTCCCAACTGGACCGCCGCAATGGTCGCCGCGATCGTGGCTGTGATCGGCTTCTCCGGCTTCACCCTCTTCAGCGACGGAGAGAGCGGCGGCACCAACGTCGCGGACGGCCCCGCCTCCGGGACCGAGCCCACCCCGACCAAGGCGACGACCACCAAGCCCACCGACCCGAAGCCCGACCCGTCGGACAGCGCCATCGCGGCCGTCCCGAAGGACAAGGTCACGGTCAAGCTCTCCGCGACCAGCGACAAGAGCTGGATCTCCGCGAAGTCGCACAACGGCAAGCTGCTCTTCGACGGGCTGCTGCTCAAGGGCGAGAGCAAGACCTTCCAGGACGACGAGCGCGTCGACCTGATCCTCGGCAACGCCGGCGCGATCGAGCTGTTCGTGAACGGCAAGAAGGTCCAGGACGAATTCAAGATGGGCGGCGTCGAAAGGCTCTCCTACACGAAGGGCGACCCCGAGGCGGGCTGACCCTCCGGACGCCGGCGGACGGCCCCGACCCTCGCGGCCGGGGCCCGGGCCGGGACAAAGTAGTCTTGAGTCCATGCCCGAACGCCGTACCGTCGCCCTTGTCACTCTCGGATGCGCCCGTAACGAGGTGGACTCGGAGGAGCTTGCAGGCCGCTTGGCAGCGGACGGCTGGGAGCTCGTCGAGGACGCCTCCGATGCCGACGTCGCCGTCGTCAACACCTGCGGATTCGTCGAAGCCGCCAAGAAGGACTCCGTCGACGCCCTGCTCGAGGCCAACGATCTCAAGGATCATGGCAGAACCCAGGCCGTCGTGGCCGTGGGCTGCATGGCCGAGCGGTACGGCAAGGATCTTGCCGAGGCGCTCCCCGAGGCGGACGGTGTGCTCGGCTTCGACGACTACGCCGACATCTCCGACCGCCTTCAGACCATCCTCAGCGGGGGCGTCCATGCCTCGCACACCCCCCGCGACCGGCGCAAGCTGCTGCCGCTGAGCCCCGTCGAGCGGCAGCAGGCGACCGAGGTGGCCCTGCCGGGACACGGCGATGTCGCGCCGGCCCCCGAGGACCTGCCGGAGGGCGTCGCCCCGGTGTCCGGTCCGCGTGCGCCGCTGCGCCGCCGTCTGGGCAGCAGCCCGGTCGCCTCCGTGAAGCTCGCCTCGGGCTGCGACCGGCGCTGCACCTTCTGCGCCATCCCGTCCTTCCGCGGTTCGTTCATCTCGCGGCGTCCGAGCGACGTCCTCGGCGAGACGCGCTGGCTGGCCGAGCAGGGCGTGAAGGAGATCATGCTGGTCTCCGAGAACAACACCTCGTACGGCAAGGACCTCGGCGACATCCGTCTCCTCGAGACCCTGCTGCCCGATCTGGCCGCGGTCGACGGCATCGAGCGGGTGCGGGTCAGCTATCTGCAGCCCGCGGAGATGCGTCCCGGCCTGATCGACGTGCTGACCTCCACGCCGAAGGTCGCCCCGTACTTCGACCTGTCGTTCCAGCACTCCGCGCCCGGTGTGCTGCGGGCCATGCGCCGCTTCGGTGACACCGAGCGGTTCCTGGAGCTGCTGGAGACCATCCGGGGCAAGGCGCCGCAGGCCGGTGTGCGCTCGAACTTCATCGTCGGGTTCCCCGGCGAGAGCGAGGCGGACTTCGCCGAGCTCGAGCGTTTCCTCTCCGCGGCCCGCCTCGACGCCATCGGCGTCTTCGGCTACAGCGACGAGGAGGGCACCGAAGCTGTCGGCTACGAGAACAAGCTGGACGCCGACGTCATCGCGGAGCGACTCGAGCACCTCTCGCGAATCGCCGACGAGCTCACCTCACAGCGGGCCGAGGAACGCCTGGGCGAGACCGTCGAGGTACTGGTGGAGTCCGTGGACGACGAGGACGGCGCCGTGGGGCGGGCCGCTCACCAGGCGCCCGAGACCGACGGCCAGGTCGTGTTCACCTCGGGCGAAGGCCTCCAGCCCGGCCGTATGGTCGTGGCGAAGGTGGTGGGCACCGAGGGTGTCGACCTGGTGGCCGAGTACTGCGAGGTCCTGGGGGTCGGCTCCGGGACCTCTGGCGAGGAGGCGGGCAGATGACCGGAGTGCCGGCATCCGCGGCGGGCGGGACCGGAAGGCCGGCGCCCGGCGGCAAGCTGGGCGCTGCGGCCGTCAATCAGGCCAGCCTGTGGAACATCGCCAACATCCTGACCATGGTGCGGCTCGTGCTGGTGCCCGCCTTCGTGCTGCTCCTGCTGCAGGACGGCGGCTACGACCCGGCCTGGCGGGCGTGGGCGTGGGCCGCCTTCGCCGTGGCCATGATCACCGACATCTTCGACGGGCACCTGGCGCGCACGTACAACCTGGTCACCGACTTCGGGAAGATCGCCGATCCGATCGCCGACAAGGCGATCATGGCGGCGGGGCTCATCAGCCTGTCGGCGCTCGGTGACCTTCCGTGGTGGGTGACCGGAGTCATCCTGTTCCGCGAACTCGCCATCACCCTGATGCGGTTCTGGGTGATCAGGCACGGAGTGATTCCGGCCAGTCGCGGCGGCAAGATGAAGACCCTCGCCCAGGGCACCGCGGTCGGCATGTACGTGCTGGCGCTGACCGGGCCGCTGGCGACGCTGCGGTTCTGGGTGATGGCTCTCGCGGTGATCCTCACGGTCGTCACCGGTCTCGACTACGTGCGGCAGGCGATCGTGCTGAGGCGCCGTGGACTGGCGGCGGAGCGGACCGGGGCGGGCTCCCCGAGGTGACCGCCGCGGCCGAGGTCCTGGGACTGCTTGCGGAGCGTGGCCAGACGCTGGCCGTCGCGGAGTCCCTCACCGGCGGCCTGGTGGCCGCGGAGCTCACGTCCGTACCCGGAGCCTCGAAAGTCTTCCAGGGGTCCGTGACGGCCTATGCCACCACTCTCAAGAGGGAAGTCCTCGGCGTCGACGGTGCCCTTCTGGCAGCGCGCGGCGCGGTGGATCCGCAGGTCGCCGCCCAGATGGCGGCCGGAGTACGGGATGTGATGGGGGCGGAGTGGGGTATCGCCACCACGGGTGTGGCAGGCCCGGAACCGCAGGACGGCCGGCCCGTCGGGACGGTGTACGTGGCCGTCGCGGGCCCGGCCGGCGCCGGGAAAGTGGCCGCATTGAGGTTGAACGGCGACCGCGGGGAAATCCGTAGAGAGAGTGTACGGAGCGTGCTGGAGTTGCTCCGTGCGGAACTGCTCGGGAACGCGCGCGCACAGGATACGGAACAGAACGGGGGGAATTGATGTTTGCAGCCCTGAGTGAACACGACATCGCTCCCCGCACGGCCGCGGCGCAAGGCGGTACGGTGGGGCGTGAAGGATGCGGCTACGCGGTCCGAGGAGGGAGCCACCGATGATTCTGCTCCGTCGCCTGCTTGGTGACGTGCTGCGTCGGCAGCGCCAGCGCCAGGGCCGTACTCTGCGCGAAGTCTCCTCGTCCGCCCGAGTTTCACTCGGCTATCTCTCCGAGGTGGAGCGGGGGCAGAAGGAGGCATCCTCCGAGCTGCTCTCCGCGATCTGCGACGCGCTTGACGTACGGATGTCCGAGCTCATGCGTGAAGTGAGCGACGAACTGTCGCTGGCCGAACTGGCCGAGTCGGCGGCTGCCGTCGATCCGGTGCCTGCGCCGGTACGCCCGATGCTGGGCTCCGTCTCCGTGACGTCGGTGGCAGGTGTGCCGACGGAGCGAGTGACGATCAAGGCGCCTGCGGAAGCGGTCGACGTCGTCGCCGCCTGATCCGCGGGCTCTGCTCGATCCTGCACGGCTTTCGGTTTGTGATGGGCCCTGATTGGTACCCGAGTACCGGTCAGGGCCTTTTGCCTGCCCTTCCGTCCCCGGATGACCCTTTTCGGTAGTTGTGCAATCGTGGACGGTAGTCGGCGTACCGAGTGGAGGACGTGCATGTCTGTCGTGAAGAGCACTCTGTCCGATGCGGACCTCAAGACGGTCGGTGAAGCACTCAGGGGTGCGCTCGTCGATCTGGTCGACCTCGGACTGGTGTCCAAGCAGGTGCACTGGAACGTCGTCGGCCCCCGCTTCAGGTCCGTGCACCTCCAGCTCGACGAGGTCGTCGACACCGCGCGGCAGCACTCCGACACGGTCGCGGAGCGCTGCTCCGCGATCGGTGTGACGCCCGACGGGCGCGCCGCGACGGTCGCGGCACAGAGCGCGATCGGGTCCGTGCCCGAGGGCTGGATCAAGGACGTCGACGTGGTGCGGGCCATGGTCGACGCCCTCGGCGCCGTCATCGGGCGGATGCGTGAGCGCATCGACGTGACCGCGGATCCCGACCCGGTGAGCCAGGACATCCTGATCCAGCTCACGGCCGACCTCGAGAAGCATGCCTGGATGTTCCAGGCCGAGAGCGCATGACGCCGAGCGCGCAACGGCTGCCGTCGCGCGCCGGGTGGGGCAACCGTGCGCCCTCCCCGCGGTCGGACGCGTCGCACTAGCGTGGGCCGGAGGTGGCAGCCATGGCAGTACGCGGGGCGGTCCTCGTGCCTTTTGTCGCTCTCGCGCTCGTGGCAGGTGGACTGTGGTGGTGGGCGGTTCTGCGGCTCGTCCTGGTGCCGGAGCACTCCGGAGTCCTCGAAGGGGCGGTGGCTGCGGGCGGTTGGGGCCTCAGTCTCCTTCCCGTGCACGCGACGGCGGCCCGCCGGGCTACCAGGGCATCACGACGCCGCCGTTCGGACGGAATACCTGGCCGGTCGTGAAGGCCGAGGCGTCACAGGCCAGATGGAGGACCGCGTGTGCGATGTCCTCCGGATCGCCCACCCGCCGCAGCGGCGACATCCGCACCATCGCGGCTTCGTGCCGTCGGCTTTCGGCGTCATGGCGGTCCGTCATCGGCGTGCGGATCCAGCCCGGCGCTACGGCGTTCACCCGGATCGAGTGCGGGCCGAGTTCGGTCGCGAGCGTCCGGGTCAGCTGGACGACCGCCGCCTTTGAGACGCTGTAGCAGAGCAGACCGGGGCCGGCGGCGTCGACCGCACACGATGCCATCGTGACGATGGAGCCGCCGCCCGCCGGGATCATGGTGCGGGCCGCCTCCTGGCAGGCGTACAGCACACCCTTGAAGTTGACCGCCATGACGCGGTCCAGGTCCTCCTCCCGGGTCTCCAGCACGGAACTCGTGTGCATGACGCCCGCGACCGCGGCCATGACGTCGAGCCGGTCCGCGTGTGCGACCGCCGCCGAGAGGGCCGGGCGGTCGGTGACGTCGACGGTGTGGGTGAGGGCCTTGCCTCCGGCCGCCTCGATCAGGGAGCGGGTTTCGCGAAGACCGTCGCCGTCCAGGTCGGCGCAGTGGACGACCGCGCCCGCCTCGGCGAACAGGACGGCGCAGGCGCGACCTATGCCGCCGGCCGCGCCCGTGACGAAAGCGGTGCGGCCGCCGAGGTCGTACGCAGAGAGGGTCATGGTCGGGACCGTACGACTGATCTGACGGAGCGTCAATTGCCGTGGGAGCCGCGGTGATTTGCGGTACCGGCGCGCCTGGGTCAGCCGGTGGGGCCGGTCTGGCAGCGCGGACACCAGTAGGTCGGACGCTCACGGCTCCCGTCACCCTGATCGGCCTTGCGGACGGGGGTGCCGCAGCGTGGGCAGGGGCGGCCCCGGCGCCCGTAGACGTACAGCTTCTGGCCGGGATCGCGGCCGCTCGTCATGGTGCGCCGGTCGAAAGTCTGCTTGTTGGCGTCGAGGAGCCGCCGGGCCGTCGCCACCAGGCGCTCGGGGACGCCGGACGGCAGCTCGCCGACGGGCAGCCAGGGCGTGACGCGGGCGAGGAAGGCCAGCTCCGACTTGTACACATTGCCGATACCGGCGAGGTTGCGCTGGTCGAGGAGAGCTTCGCCGAGCGGGCGCGCGGGGTCCGCGAGCAGGTTCTGCACCGCCTTGACGGGGTCCCAGTCGGGGCCGAGGAGATCGGGCCCGAGGTGGCCGACCGCCTGGTCCTCGTCGTCGGTACGGAGCAGTTCGACGACGGGCAGGCGATAGCCGACGGCGGTGCGTGCGGTGTTGCCGAGGATCGCGCGGATCTGGTGGGCCGGGCCGCCGTCCCAGCGCGCACCGGCGTCGTACACCCGCCACGAGCCGTCCATCCGCAGATGCGAGTGCAGGGTCAGTCCGCCCTCGAACCGGGTGAGGAGGTGCTTTCCGCGCGGAGTCACGTCCAGGACGGTGCGACCGGTGAGGTCCGCCGTGGCGAAGCGCGGGACCCGAAGATCGGCAAGGGTCAGCAGACGACCGGCCAGCGCCTCGTGCAGACGGTGGGCGGTCAGCCAGACGGTGTCTCCTTCGGGCATGGCATCCATGATGCGCGACAGCCGGCCGTCGCGGCGGTCGCGGCTCCGGTCACCGGTCCGGTCGCGGGCCGGGTCGGCGACCGGGGCGCGGGAACCAGGTCACGGGCGCAGGCGCAGCCCTCTCGGCGTGGCGTGGAAACCGGCCGTCTCCAGGGAGCGGGCCAGGGGAGCCGTCAGGGCCGGGGCCCCGTTGGCCCGCTCCACCGTGACGGTGCCGAGCGCGCCCTCGCGGGCCGCGGCGGCAAGCGCCCCGGCAGCCGCGTGGAGCGCCGGCGAATCGGGGTCGGTGGCCCAAGCCAGCAGTGACTTGCCGCCCCGCTCCATGTAGAGGGTCAGCTCACCGTCGACAAGGACCACGAGGGAGCCGGCCTTGCGGCCGGGCTTGTGCCCGGCGCCCTCCGGGGGCTCGGGCCAGGGCAGGGCGGCACCGTACGCGTTCGCCGGGTCGGCAGCGGCCATGACCACCGCGCGCGGTGTCGCCTGGCCCTCCGCACGGTCCCGCGCGGTGGACGCCGCGCGCAGGCGGTCGACCGCGCCGTCCATGGCGAACTGGGCGGCGCCCAGCCCCTCCACGACGTAACCCCGGCGTGCCTGTCCGCTGTCCTCGAAGGCCGACAGGACGCGGTACGTGGCGGAGAATCCGCCTTCGACACCCTCCGCCGCCACCGCTCCGCGCGTCACCACGCCGTGGCGGTCCAGCAGGGTCCGTGCCAGGGCGTGCGCCCGATGGGTCGGCTCCGGCTCCAGCGCCGGCAGCAGGGACCATCGGCCGCTCACCGTGGGTGGGCCCGTGCGGGAGGCGGTGCGGGCGGCGGCCGTGAGGCTGCCGTACCGGCCCCGGGGGACGGTGCGCTTGGCGCGGTGGGCCGTGGACCCTGCCGTACGGCCCGAACCGAGCAGGGCACGCAGGGGGGCCAAGGTGTCGTTGGTGAGGCGGCCGGACCAGGCCAGATCCCATACGGCGTCGGCCAGTTGCGGATCGGTCGCCTCGGGGTGGGTGGTGGCCCGCACCTGGTCCGCGATCTGGCGGAAGAACAGCCCGTAGCCGCCGGACAGGGTGGTGAGAACCGATTCGTGCAGCGCGGTCAGCTCCAGGGGGTGGGGCTGGGGCAGGAGCAGGGGCGCCGCGTCCGCCAGGTAGAGGGACACCCAGCCGTCCTTGCCGGGGAGGGCACCGGCGCCCGCCCAGACCACTTCGCCGGTGGTGGTCAGTTCGTCGAGCAGGGTGCTGCTGTAGTGGGAGACGCGGGACGGGAGGATCAGCTTCTCGAGGGCCGAGGCAGGCACCGAGGCGCCCTGGAGCTGTTCGACGGCGCGGGCCAGGCCGTCGATGCCGCGCAGTCTGTTGTTGCCCATGTGCTGCCACTGGGGCAGGAAGGAGGCCAGCGCGCCGGGGGGCACCGGCTCCAGCTCATGACGGAGCGCTGCCAGCGACCGCCTGCGCAGCCTGCGCAGCACGGCCGCGTCGCACCACTCCTGGCCGATGCCGGAGGGATGGAACTCGCCCTGCACGACCCGGCCACTCGCGGCGAGGCGCTGCAGGCCGCCCTCTGTGACGGCGGCGCCGAGACCGAAGCGGGCGGCGGCCTGGGCCGAGGTGAAGGGCCCGTGCGTACGGGCGAACCGGGCCAGCAGGTCACCGAAGGGGTCCTTGACGGGCTCCGTGAACGCCTCGGGGACACCCACGGGAAGTGCGGTGCCCAGCGCGTCGCGCAGCCGCCCCGCGTCCTCGATCGCCGCCCAGTGGTCGGCGCCCGCGATACGCACCCGGATGGCACGCCGCGAGCCGGCCAGTTCCTCGGGCCAGGAGGGAGCGCTGCCGCGCTCGGCGAGCTCGGCGTCGGTCAGCGGACCCAGCACCCGCAGCAGGTCGGCGACCCCCTCGGCGTCCTTGATCCGGCGATCCTCCGTCAGCCACTGCAGTTCCCGTTCGAGCTCGGTGAGCACGTCCGCGTCCAGCAGCTCACGGAGCTCTGCCTGGCCGAGCAGCTCGGACAGCAGCCGGGAGTCCAGCGACAGGGCAGCCGCCCGCCGCTCGGCGAGCGGGGAGTCGCCCTCGTACAGGAACTGTGCCACGTAGCCGAACAGCAGTGAGCGGGCGAAGGGTGAGGGTTCGTGCGTGGTGACCTCGACCAGGCGGACCCGGCGGGACTCGATGTCACCCATCAGTTCGGTGAGCCCCGGTACGTCGAAGACGTCCTGAAGGCATTCGCGGACCGCTTCGAGCACGATCGGGAACGAGCCGAACTCGCCGGCGACCTGCAGCAGTTGGGATGCCCGCTGCCGCTGCTGCCACAGCGGCGTGCGCTTGCCGGGACTGCGGCGGGGAAGCAGCAGCGCGCGGGCCGCGCATTCGCGGAAACGGGAGGCGAACAGGGCGGAGCCGCCGACCTGCTCGGTCACGATCTGACTGATCTCGCCCTTGTCGAAGACGGCGTCGGCGGCGCCGACGGGTGCCTGTTCGCTGTCGAACGTCCCGTCGGTGGGGGCGGGCTCCTGGTCGAGCAGGTCGAGGCCCATCAGGTCGGCGTCGGGCAGCCGCAGCACGATGCCGTCGTCGGCGTGCATCACCTGCGCGTCCATGCCGTACCGCTCGGCGAGACGGGCGCCCAGCGCCAGCGCCCACGGGGCGTGCACCTGGGCGCCGAACGGTGAGTGGATCACGACCCGCCAGTCGCCCAGCTCGTCGCGGAAGCGCTCCACCAGGATCGTGCGGTCGTCGGGCACATGGCCGCAGGCCGTCCGCTGTTCGTCGAGGTAGGCGAGCACGTTGTCCGCCGCCCAGGCGTCCAGGCCGGCGGCCAGCAGACGCAGCCGGCCGTCCTCGGCGGACAGGCCGCCGACCTCGCGCAGGAAGGCACCGACCGCACGCCCCAGCTCCAGCGGCCGGCCCAGCTGATCGCCCTTCCAGAACGGGAGCCGTCCGGGCACCCCCGGGGCCGGGGACACCAGAACGCGGTCACGGGTGATGTCCTCGATGCGCCACGAGGTGGTGCCGAGGGTGAACACATCGCCCACCCGCGACTCGTAGACCATCTCCTCGTCGAGCTCTCCCACCCGGCCGCCGCCCTTCTTCGGGTCGGCGCCGGCGAGGAAGACGCCGAAGAGGCCGCGGTCCGGGATGGTGCCGCCGGACGTGACTGCGAGGCGCTGGGCCCCGGGACGGCCGGTGACCGTGCCTGCCACCCGGTCCCAGACGACCCGGGGACGCAGCTCGGCGAACGCGTCCGAGGGGTAGCGGCCGGCCAGCATGTCGAGGACGGCGGTGAAGGCGGACTCGGGGAGTGACGCGAAGGGCGCGGCGCGGCGTACCAGCGCCAGCAGGTCGTCGAACTGCCAGCTGTCCAGCGCGACCATCGCCACCAGCTGCTGGGCGAGCACGTCCAGCGGGTTCGACGGGATGCGCAGCGACTCGATGGAGCCGGTCCGCATCCGCTCCGTGACCACGGCCGCCTGCACCAGATCGCCACGGTACTTGGGGAACACCACCCCGGTGGAGATCGCGCCCACCTGGTGGCCGGCGCGGCCGACGCGCTGCAGACCGGAGGCGACCGACGGCGGGGACTCCACCTGCACGACCAGGTCCACCGCGCCCATGTCGATGCCCAGCTCGAGGCTGGAGGTGGCGACGACCGCCGGGAGCCGGCCGGCCTTGAGGTCCTCCTCGACCAGGGCCCGCTGCTCCTTGGACACCGACCCGTGGTGGGCGCGGGCGAGCAGCGGCGGGGCGCCCTGCGCCGCCCCGGACTGCGCCATGATCTCGGCCGGCGGCGCTTCCTCGGGCATGGGGGCGCCGGTGGCCCGCTCGTACGCGATCTCGTTGAGGCGGTTGCACAGCCGCTCGGCCAGGCGGCGGGAGTTGGCGAAGACGATCGTGGAACGGTGGGACTGCACGAGATCGGCGATGCGTTCCTCGACATGCGGCCAGATCGACGGCTTCTCCGCGACCCCGTCGCCGGTGTCCGGGGAGGGCGAGCCTCCTCCTGCCCTGGGAGGGGGCGACCCCAGCTCACCGAGGTCCTCGACCGGGACGACGACCGAGAGGTCGAATTCCTTGCCGGAGGGCGGCTGGACGATCTCCACGCGGCGCTGCGGCGACAGGTAGCGGGCCACCTCGTCCACCGGGCGGACCGTCGCCGACAGACCGATCCTGCGGGCCGGGCGGGGCAGCAGCCCGTCGAGGCGCTCCAGCGAGACGGCGAGATGTGCGCCCCTCTTGGTGCCCGCGACGGCGTGGACCTCGTCGAGGATCACCGTCTCGATGCCCGCCAGCGCGTCCCTGGCCGACGAGGTGAGCATCAGGAACAGCGACTCGGGGGTGGTGATCAGAATGTCCGGCGGTCTGGTGACCAGCGACCGTCGCTCCGCCGCGGGAGTGTCGCCCGAGCGGATGCCGACCCGGATCTCCGGCTCCGGCCGGCCGAGCCGCACCGACTCCTGCCTGATACCGGTGAGAGGACTGCGGAGGTTGCGCTCGACGTCGACCGCGAGGGCCTTCAGCGGTGACACGTACAGCACGCGGCAGCGCTTCTTGGCCTCCGCCGGGGGAGGGGTGGAGGCGAGCCGGTCCAGGGCTGCAAGGAAGGCGGCCAGCGTCTTGCCCGAGCCGGTCGGCGCCACCACGAGCACGTCCGAGCCCTCGCCGATGGCCCTCCATGCCCCCTCCTGCGCGGCGGTGGGCGCGCTGAACGCCCCCGTGAACCAGCTCCGGGTCGCGGGGGAGAAGGAGTCGAGCGCAGTCCTGGCCATGCCCACCATCGTGCACCCGGCCACTGACAATGCGGGCCGGGGCGGCGTGGCGAGGCGGGCCGGCACGGCGTGTCCGAACGGGCCGGACGGCGTGTCCAGGGCATGGACGGCCGTCCCGTCCGGTCGGCGGCGGGAGCAGAATGGCGGTATGGAGAAGGACCCGGCGCCGGACAGGAAGGGCGAGTGGGCACGGCACTGGCAGTACCCGGGCGTGCCCGGCCTCGACCTGCTGCAGGCACGCTACGTGCGCCACTCCTTCCCCCGGCACAGCCATGAAGGATTCGTCCTCGGCGCGGTACGCCGCGGCATCGAGGACGTCCTGCTGCCGGAGGGCACGGTACGGGCGCGGCCCGGCACCGTCGTCATGATCAACCCCGAGGTGCCGCACTCGGCCAGGGCCGGTGTGCCCGAAGGGTGGGTGTACTCCACCCTCTATCCGTCCTCGCAGCTCGTCGCCGCGATCGCGGAGGAGACGACGACCCTGCGCGGGACCGCCGGGTTCGCCGAGACGATCGTCGAGGATCCGGACACCGCCCGCCTCGTGCACGAGGTGCACCGCGCCGCAGAGGCGGGCAATGCCCTGGCCGCCGACAGTGTCCTGCGCATCGCCGTCGCCACCCTGCTGCGCCGCCACGGGCGGTCCCTGCCGGGCCGCACGCCCCCGGCGGCCGGTGCGCGGACCGCGGCAGCCGCGAAGCAGCTCCTGGAGCGGCGGATGACACAACCGCCGTCCCTGGAGGAGCTGGCACAGGAGCTCGGCGTGAGCCCCTTCGCGCTGCTGCGTGCCTTCAAGGCCGCCTACGGCATGCCGCCGCACACCTGGCTCACCAACGCGCGCGTCCGGCGGGCCAGGCTCCTCCTGGACGCCGGCACGGCCCCTTCCGCGGCGGCGGTCTCGGTCGGTTTCACCGACCAGCCGCACCTGAACCGCCACTTCACCCGCATCGTCGGCGTCACGCCCGGGGCGTACCGCAGAGAGCGCGCAAGAACGTACAAGACCGCAGGCCAGAGCCCTGCGTAGTCTCCAGGGCGTGGCAGAACAGACAGCTCGACCAGGCATGGCCGCCGGCGGCCACGGGGGAGAGACGCCGTGCGCCGCTCTCACGGTGTCCGTCGCAGGACAGCCGCCGGGGCACGGGGACGCGTCCGCGGCCAGGCACGCGTCGGCGGCCCGGCACGCGTCCGCGGCAGGCGACGACCCGTCCGCACCGGGCGACACCTCGTCCGAGGACGGCGGCGCACCGCGAGGTGACGCGGAGGCGTCGTCCGCTGCCGCGGAAGGAGCCGTGTCACGGCCGGCCCCCAAGCCCGACTCCGCCGTCGTCAGGGACGCACTCGGTGTCGGCGTCGCCGTCGGGCTCTCCGGCTCCGCCTTCGGTGTCACATCGGCCGGATCCGGTCTGACCCTCCTGCAGACCTGCGCGCTCAGCCTGCTGGTGTTCACCGGAGCCTCGCAGTTCGCCCTGGTGGGCGCGCTCGCCGCAGGCGGCAATCCGCTCGCCGCCGCGGCCGGGGCCTTCTTCCTCGGCATACGCAACGCCTTCTACGGGCTGCGCCTGTCGCAACTGCTCGCGCTGCCCCGTTTTGTACGGCCCCTCGCAGCGCACTGGGTCATCGACGAGACCACCGCCGTCGCCCTCGCGCAGCCCACGAGGCGCAGTGTGCGCCTCGGGTTCACCGTCACAGGCCTGACCCTCTACGTGCTCTGGAACCTGACCACTCTGCTGGGGGCGCTCGGTGCCGAGGCCATCGGGGACACCGAGGCATGGGGGCTCGACGCGGCAGGCCCGGCGGTCTTCCTCGCGCTGCTCGCGCCGATGCTGCGGACGGCCACCGAGCGGGCGGCGGCCGCGCTGGCGGTGCTGCTCGGCCTCGGTTTCCTGCCCGTACTGCCCGCCGGAGTGCCGGTGCTCGTGGCAGCACTGGCCGCACCCGCGGTGTTGTGGCTCAAGGGACGGGCGATCGGTGAAGGCGCGGACCGGTCGAGGCCCGCGAAGAGGAAGGACCAGGACCGATGAGCATCTGGATCGCGATCGCCGCGACGGCGGTCGGCTGCTATCTCGTCAAGCTCGTGGGCCTGCTGGTGCCGGCCGACACACTGGAGCGTCCTCTCGTGCAGCGGCTGGCCGCCCTGCTGCCCGTCGCACTGCTGGCCGCGCTGACGGCGCAGCAGACCTTCAGCACGGGCCAGTCGCTCGTCCTCGACGCGCGCGCCGCGGGGGTCGGGGCCGCCGCGGTCGCGCTGCTGCTGCGCGCACCGTTCCTCGTGGTCGTGGGGGCGGCGGTGGCCGTGACGGCGGGGGTGCGGGCGCTGGGCGGGTGACTCGCTCAGGGCGTTGCGCGGTGGCCGGTACCAGGTGCTGAGTGAGGGGAGCGGTGCGTCGTCACCCGCCACCCACCCGCATCACTCGATGGCGTGCCCGTAGGCCCGCAGGGTCAGCAGTGCCTCGATCGTCACGATCGGCCGTGACTCGAGGGCGCTGCCGGGGGCCCACTGGTGCCAACGGATCGGCCAGCCACCGTCCTCCTGCTGCTCGCCCGCGAGGTGTTCCAGTGAGCGGTCGATCTCCTCGTCGGTGAACCAGCGGAACGCGAGCGAATCGGGCCTGCGGGCGTAGTCGTGGGCGAAGTGGTGCTCACCCGGTGCGTAGCCGGGCGCGACGGGCTGGTCGTCCAGTCGCGTCGGATCCAGTGCGACGAGCCGCTGCTCGCGCACGATCCGGCCGAGCCGTTCCGCCGCGGCCTCCGCTCGCGGACGGTCTGGCACGCCGTCCAGGAAAGCGACCGCCGCCTCGATCTCGTAGGGATGCGACTTCTCGATCGAGTCGACGGCCGACCAGCAGAAGTCCGTGGCCCGGAACAGCCAGGCGTGCCAGACCTGGTTGCGGTGCAGGATGCCGACCACAGGGCCCGTCGCGAGCAGTTCGCTCGGCGGGTCGTCGAGGATCGGGAGGAACGGGGCCGCGGGGTAGGCGCGCTGCGAGGGGTGGACGGCCGGCAGGGCGCCGTCCCGCGTGGACACGCCCGTGAGGTAGCGGCACATCCGCTCCACCCTGAGACCGCAGCAGCGGTCGATGGAGTCCAGAACGCGCAGGGCATGCCCCGTGTGCAGGGGCTGGCTGACGGGGCCGCGCAGATCGGGTTCGAGGCCGTGGCCGTATCCGCCGTCCTCGTTGAGGTAGGCGGCCAGCGCCGTCTCCACCGCGTCGGAGCCGCCGCCGAGGAAGTGGTGCGCGAACCGCCGCTGCTCGAGCACCCGGGCCGTCAGCCAGATGAAGTGCTCGGCGCGTGCGAGCGGAGAGGGCGACGCGGGGGAGGGGGTGGTGGTTGCTCCGATTCCAGCCATGTCCCGACCGTAGAGCGGAAAGGGCTTTCGGCAAGGCGAACGGACGGGGCCGCACACTCGGGAGCGGGATACTGGGGTCATGCGGTTGACGATTTTCTGGGAGCGCATGGCGGACCACTTCGGTGCCGCCTACGCCGACTCCTTCGCACGGGACCATGTGATGGCCGAACTCGGCGGCCGTACGATCCATGAGGCGCTTGCCGCGGGCTGGGAGGCCAAGGATGTCTGGCGCGCCGTCTGCGCCGCCGTGGACATCCCTGCGGACAAGCGGTGAGAGTCGGGACGGCTCGGGACGCCGGGGGACACTTCGCAGGACCACACCGCACAGGACGGGACCGCTGACGACATGACCGCTGACGAGACGACCGCGTGTGACGCGGTCGCGTCGGACGACGCCTCAGTGGGAATCCCCGCACAGGGCACCGCCGCGCCCACCCCACCGCAGGCGGCCCCGCCTCCCGGGCCGGAGGCCGGCGGCGGCGGTCCGGCCCGGATGCCGCGCTGGCTGCCGCGCGCACTGATCCTGGCGCTCGCTCTCTACGCCTGCTTCCAGCTCGGCAGCTGGGCTTTCCACCAGCTCATCGGCCTCCTGATCAACGTTCTGATCGCCTTCTTCCTGGCGCTCGCGATCGAGCCCGCGGTGGGGCGGATGGCGGCCCGCGGTATGCGCCGCGGCCTTGCCACCTTCCTGGTCTTCTTCGCGGTACTGGTCGCGGGGGTGGGATTCGTCGTACTGCTCGGCTCGATGCTGGCCGGCCAGATCGTCGAGATGGTCGAGGAGTTCCCCAAGTACCTCGACTCGGTCATCCGCTGGATCAACGGCACCTTCGACACGGAACTCTCCAGGGTGGAGGTCCAGGACAGTCTGCTGCGCTCCGACTGGCTGCAGAAATACGTGCAGAACAGTGCGACCGGGGTGCTGGACGTCTCGGCGACCGTGCTAGGTGGCCTGTTCAAGCTGCTGACGATCTTCCTCTTCTCGTTCTACTTCGCGGCCGACGGGCCCCGGCTGCGCCGTGCCCTGTGCTCCGTGCTGCCTCCCGCCAAGCAGACGGAGGTTCTGCGGGCCTGGGAGATCGCGGTCGACAAGACCGGCGGGTACCTCTACTCACGCGGACTGATGGCGCTGATCTCGGGGGCCGCGCACTTCGTCCTGCTGGAGATCCTCGAGGTGCCCTACGCACCGGCCCTCGCGGTCTGGGTCGGCCTGGTCTCGCAGTTCATCCCGACGATCGGCACCTACCTGGCGGGCGCGCTGCCGATGCTGATCGCGTTCACCGTCGACCCCTGGTACGCCGTGTGGGTCCTCGGCTTCGTCGTGGTCTACCAGCAGTTCGAGAACTACGTTCTGCAGCCGAAGCTCACCGCGAGGACGGTCGACATCCACCCGGCGGTGGCCTTCGGTTCGGTGGTCGCGGGAACCGCGCTGCTGGGAGCTGTCGGCGCGCTGATCGCGATCCCGGCGGTGGCGACCCTCCAGGCGTTCCTCGGCGCGTACGTGAAGCGGTACGCCGTGACCGACGACCCGCGGGTCCACAGTCACAGCCGGCACAGCGGCCGGGCGCTCGAACGGGTGCGCAACGCACTCGGGAGCGGCCGGACCGGGCCGCCGGCTTCGGAGAGCGGGTCCGGCGCCGCGCCTGCACCGGCCGACGCGGAGTCCTGAGGCCGAGCACCGCGTTCCGTGCCCGTTCACCGGTGAACCGGTGAACCGGTGAACACCGAGCGCGTGCCATCGAGCGATCAGGCCGGCGTCTCGCCCCGTCGCGTCGGGTTCGTCAGCCGCCGGAGTGCTCCGCGAGCCAGTCCATGGCGGCCGCGCCGGCCCTGAGCACGGAGATGTGGCCGTCGGCCGGACTCGACCGCAGTTCTGCCCTCGGGCAACGACTCGCGAGCCACTGGCTGTGTGAGCCGGGCACGATCCGGTCCCGGCCACCGTGAAGGAAGAGGACCGGAGCGACGACCTGCGACGGGTCGAACCCCCACGGAGCGACGTACGCGAGGTCGTCGTCGATCAGCCCGCCCGGGCCGGCCTCCACGGCCGGGCCGACGACGGTGCCGAACCAGGACCAGTCCCCGGAGAGGGCGGCATGGTCGGCCGGAGTGAACATTTCCGGGTCGTACTCGGCACTCGCCTCGTAGGTCTCCTTGGCCGCGCGCCCCTCGGCGGCAGCACGCAGGGAAGCCGCGCCGGAGTCCGTCATGCCCGCGAACCAGTCGAGTCCTTGGGCCCCGAACGGAGCCAGGCCCGCCACGGAGACCACGCCGAGGACACGCTCCGGCAGCAGGGCGCCGCACGCCAAGGCGTGCGGACCGCCACCGGAATGTCCCATGACCGCGAACCGGTCGATGCCGAGCTCATCGGCGATACGGGCGACGTCGGCAGCCACCGATGCCACGTTCCGGCCCGGGCGCGGGGTCGATCCGCCGTATCCGGGACGGTCGTACGACACCCAGCGGATGCCGAGCCGGTCGGCGGCAGGGAAGAGGGGCTCGGGAGGTGCGCCGATGTTCGGTGTGCCGTGATGCCAGAAGACGACGAGGCGGTTGTCGGAGTCGCCCGCGCCGGTGTCGTAGACGTGCAGCCTGCGACCGTCGCTCAGCTCCAGATCAGTCTCTGCCACCTGTGACCCCTCACACCTGAACATGGCCGGCACTCTTGTTCCGCCGCACGAACCTACGGGGCAGCGACCGTCAGCGACAGCGATCGGACCTCAGTGGAACGGGACAGCGGAGGCGAGGGGCCACTCGTCATCGGTGGGGTGTCAGCGCCCGCGGACCGCGTGACACGGGCCCGCGTGGTGCGCTTGACAGTAAAATCGAACATCCATTCTTATGGAATCCCGGCCCTCGATACCTCGAGTTGTCCACAGGCCGGCGGGACGGCGGGGCCCATTGTCAGTGGCAGGGGTTAGCGTCTTTGACGTGAAGCGATCGACACAAGCAAATCGGGTGGAACCCATGGCAGGAACCGACCGCGAGAAGGCGCTCGACGCCGCGCTCGCACAGATTGAACGCCAATTCGGCAAGGGCGCGGTGATGCGCCTGGGCGAGCGGCCGAACGAGCCCATCGAGGTGATCCCCACCGGGTCGACCGCACTCGACGTCGCCCTCGGCGTCGGCGGCCTGCCGCGCGGCCGCGTGGTGGAGGTGTACGGGCCGGAGTCCTCCGGTAAGACGACCCTCACGCTGCACGCCGTGGCGAACGCCCAGAAGGCAGGCGGGGCCGTGGCCTTCGTGGACGCGGAGCACGCCCTCGACCCGGAGTACGCGAAGAAGCTCGGCGTCGACATCGACAACCTCATCCTGTCCCAGCCGGACAACGGCGAGCAGGCGCTCGAGATCGTCGACATGCTCGTCCGCTCGGGCGCGCTCGACCTGATCGTCATCGACTCCGTCGCGGCCCTCGTGCCCAAGGCGGAGATCGAGGGTGAGATGGGCGACTCGCACGTCGGTCTCCAGGCGCGGCTGATGAGCCAGGCGCTCCGGAAGATCACCAGTGCGCTGAACCAGTCCAAGACCACCGCGATCTTCATCAACCAGCTCCGCGAGAAGATCGGTGTGATGTTCGGCTCCCCGGAGACCACGACCGGTGGCCGGGCGCTGAAGTTCTACGCCTCCGTGCGTCTGGACATCCGTCGTATCGAGACGCTCAAGGACGGCACCGACGCGGTCGGCAACAGGACCCGCGTCAAGGTCGTCAAGAACAAGGTCGCCCCGCCCTTCAAGCAGGCCGAGTTCGACATCCTCTACGGCCAGGGCATCAGCCGTGAGGGCGGTCTGATCGACATGGGCGTGGAGCACGGCTTCGTCCGCAAGGCCGGCGCCTGGTACACGTACGAGGGCGACCAGCTCGGCCAGGGCAAGGAGAACGCCCGTAACTTCCTGAAGGACAACCCCGATCTCGCCAACGAGATCGAGAAGAAGATCAAGGAGAAGCTCGGCGTCGGTGTCAGGCCGGAGGCCCCGGCGGCGGAGCCCGGTGCGGACGCGGCTGTCGCTGCCCCGGCCGAGGACGCGGCGAAGTCCGTGCCCGCGCCCGCCGGCAAGGCCAAGTCGGCCAAGACGGCGGCGGCCAAGGCGTAGTCCGTGGCTGCCCGGCGAACCGAATGGCCGGGTGACAGCCCCGACTCGTCGAGGGCCGAGAAGGAGCTGTCACCCAAGGATCCGGCGGAGCGGGCGCGGGCCATCTGCCTGCGCCTGCTCACCGGGACTCCGCGCACCCGCAAGCAGCTCGCGGACGCGCTGCACAAACGGGAGATCCCCCCGGAGGTGGCCGACGAGGTCCTCTCCCGCTTCGAGGACGTGGGACTGATCAACGACGCCGCGTTCGCGGACGCGTGGGTCGAGTCCCGGCACCACGGCCGGGGCCTCGCCCGGCGGGCTCTGGCGAGGGAGCTGCGCACCAAGGGCGTGGACTCCGTGCTCATCGACGAGGCCGTGGGGCAGCTCGATTCCGATCAGGAGGAGGCGACCGCGCGCGAGTTGGTGGCGCGGAAGCTGCGCTCCACCAGGGGCCTGGACCGGGACCGCCGGCTGAGGCGCCTGGCCGGGATGCTGGCACGCAAGGGTTACTCGGAGGGGATGGCCCTGCGGGTGGTCAGGCGCGCGCTGGAGGAAGAGGGCGAGGACACGACGGACTTGGACGAGGCGGGCTTCTAGCAGCGGGCCGCATGAAGACGAGTCGCCGTCCGGGATGTGCGGAGACCGACGTCCGTGCCGGCGATGAGCCGGCCGGTCTACGGGCGACCGGGATTGCCGACGGCTTACGGTGGGAACGGCGGTCCGGTCGGCGTGCGAGTGACCGGCGGTCTGACCGGCCCACGGCGGCACGGCAGCCAGGTCGGCCGGCGCGGGAACGGCGGTCGGGTGGGCGTACGGGCGACCGGGATTCCGGTCGGCGTACGGAGTGACCGGCGGTCCCACCGACCTACGGCGATACCGGCAGTCCCGCCGCCTTCCAGGCCTGGAAGCCTCCGACGAGGTCGGTCGCATGCCGCAGCCCCACCCGGTGCAGGGATGCCGCCGCGAGGGAGGAGGCGTAGCCCTCGTCGCAGATCACCACGATCCGCAGGCCATGACCGACCGCCTCCGGGACGCGGTGACTGCCCTGCGGGTCCAGCCGCCACTCCAGCTCGTTGCGTTCCACGACCAGCGCTCCCGGAATCAGACCGTCGCGCTCGCGCAGCGCCTGGTAGCGGATGTCCACCAGCAGGGCTCCGCCGACTGCGGCCTCGAAAGCCTCCTCGGGACCGACCCGTTCGAGATCCTGCCGCACCTGCTCCAAGTAGTCGTCGATCCCCAGCGGTCCACTCACTGCCAGTCCTCCTCCCGTCGCTGAACCCGGCGGCCATCGGGAATCAATCGATGCCCGCAGTACGGTCGGTTCCCGCCGCCGAGGGTTCGCCTCCTCGGGCGGTGTCGGCGGCGGCGTACAGCTCGGCGGGCCGCACCCCCGCGAAGGCGGCCACCAGATGCCCGTCGGGCCGTACCAGCAGCACGGTGTGTGCGGAGGCCCCGGGGAAGCTCTCCGTCACCAGCAGTTCCGCCCGGACCGGCAGCCCTGACACGGCCGTCGCCAACCGGGGCATGATGCCCGCGCCGACCCAGTGACGCCGGTCCCACACCCCCGTGCCCGGTGCCACCAGGACGACGAGCAGACGCCCCTGGCCCAGCCGGTCCCGCAGGCGGGTGGAAGTGCCGTCGGGCGCCGTCACCGGTACGTCGGCCACGGGTGCGCCGGGCTCCGTGCCGGCGAGAGTCTGCGGGCCGGTGGGCTCCGGGGTGAGGGGGGAGTGCGCGTGGACGGGTGGTGCCCCGAGCGCGCCCTGACCGAGATGGGCGTCGGTGAGCATCGCGTCGTGCCCACGCGCCGCTCCCGGGAGGTACATGCGCAGCCCGCTGCCGCTGCGCAGTATCGGCAGCGACTGGTCGGCGGCGCGCAGCCGCGCGGCGACGGCGGTGCGCCGCTCCGCCTGGTAGCTGTCGAGCAGCGTCTCGGACGCACCGTGATGCCACGCCTGCGCCAGCTTCCAGGCCAGGTTGTCCACGTCCCGCAGCCCTTCGTCGAGCCCCTGGGTGCCGAGCGCCCCCAGCAGGTGGGCCGCGTCGCCGGCGAGAAACGCCCGATCGACGCGCCAGCGGCGGGCGAGCCGGTGATGAAGGGTGTGGACCCCCGTGTCGAGCAGTTCGTACGGTGGTGTCCGGCCGCACCAGCCCGCCAGCGTGTCGCGGACCCGCGCCACCAGTGCCTCCGGGGTGACCAGCTCGCCGCGCGGAGGGAGCAGCCAGTCCAGCCGCCAGATCCCGTCGGGGAGCGGGCGGGCGGTGATCTCGTCGCCGCCCGAGTTCCACGGCGGCTGACGGTGCAGCACCGCCTCGCCCGGCCAGGGCAGTTCGGTGCGCAGCGCGGCCACGGCGTGGCGTTCGACCGCCGTACGGCCCGGGAAGCGGATGCCGAGGAGTTTGCGCACGGTGGACCTGGCGCCGTCGCAGCCCACCACGTAACTTCCCCGCCACCAGGTGGGGGAGGGCCCTCTGGTGTGCACGCCGACCCCTCCGGCGTCCTGTTCGAGCGAGTCGAGGCGGCTGTCGGTCACCAGTCGTACCAGTCGGTGCTCCCCGGCGGCGTCGCGCAGTCCGCGGGCGAGACTGTGCTGGGGGATGTGGATTGGCGCGGTGGGGGCTTCGCCGTCGCCGAGAGGCAGTTGCCGCAGGTCCTGCTTGCGCAGCATCGACCGCCAGCCGGTCCACCGGGTGCCTTCGTCGTGCACGGTCCCGCAGCCGAGCCGCTCCATCAGAGCGGCGGTGTCCGGGCGCAGCACGACGGTGCGCGCGGGCCGTGGTTCGTCCTTGCCGTTGCCCTCGTCGAGCACGACGGTGGGGACGCCCTGCGCGGCGAGGGCGAGGGAGAGCGCGAGTCCGACCGGGCCTGCGCCGACCACGATCACCGGGTCCACGGCGTGACTCCTCGGGCCCGGAGGGATGTGCGGAAAAGTGCGGTTGGAGCCCGGTGCGCGATCACAGAACGTATGCAACCCACTGCCGGTGCCCGCGTCAAGCGACACCGGGGACGCGGCGAGGGGCGGTGGCACCTGGCCACCGCCCCTCAGCGGTCGAACATCCGATGAACCGTCAGCCGGCCTGTCAGGTGTCGGTCTTGCTGACTCCGGGCTCACCGACGGGTTCCTCGGCTCCACCGGGCGCGGTGAGCACCGCGCCCGAGCTCTTCTTGGCCCGGCGCAGCCTCTTCTCCAGCCAGGAGGCGAAGCTGGTGAGGATCACATTCACGACGATGTAGATCAGCGCGACGATGATGAAGCTGGGGATGGTGTTCGCGTAGTTCGCGGACAGTGTGCCCTGGGCGCTGAGCAGTTCCGCGAAGGCCAGCAGCGCGCCGCCGAGCGCCGTGTCCTTGACGATGACGACGAGCTGGCTGACCAGGGCAGGGAGCATCGCCGTGACGGACTGCGGGAGCAGCACGTTCGTCATCGTCTGGCCCTTGCGCAGACCGATGGCCTTTGCGGCCTCCGACTGGCCCTTGGGCAGCGACAGGATGCCGGCCCGGACGACCTCGGCGAGGACCGAGGCGTTGTAGAGCACCAGGCCGGTGACCACGGCGTACAGCGGGCGGACGTCGCTGCTGATGTCCGTGTAGCTCGAGTAGAACTCGTTCGCGAAGAACATCAGCATCAGGACCGGGATCGCGCGGAAGAACTCCACAACGGTCCCGGACGGGATGCGGATCCAGCGGTGGTCGGACAGCCGGGCGATGCCGAAGATCGCACCCAGCGGGAGCGCGATGATCATGGCGAGGGCCGCTGCCTTCAGCGTGTTGCCGAGGCCGGGGAGCAGATAGGTCGTCCACGCCGGAGCCTCGGTGAACGGCTTCCACAGGGACCACTCGAGCTGTCCGTGGTCGGACAGGACGCGCACGACCCACCAGATGCCCAGCGCCAGCACGGCGAGGAAGGCAACCGTGTAGACGATGTTGCGACGCTTGGCGCGGGGCCCGGGGGCGTCGTAGAGGACGGACGTCATCGCTTCACCGCCATGCGCTTGCCGACCCAGCCGAGGATGAGTCCGGTGGGGAGGGTGAGGACCACGAAGCCGAAGGCGAAGATCGCCGAGATGAGGACCAACTGGGCCTCGTTCTCGATCATCTCCTTCATCAGCAGAGCCGCCTCCGCGACGCCGATGGCGGCCGCGACCGTGGTGTTCTTGGTGAGGGCGATCAGCACGTTGGTCAACGGGGCGATGACCGAGCGGAACGCCTGAGGAAGCACGATGGTCGTCAGAACCTGCGTGAAGCTCAGACCGAGGGCGCGTGCCGCCTCCGCCTGACCGACCGGCACCGTGTTGATACCGGACCGCACGGCTTCGCAGACGAACGCGGCCGTGTAGGCCGAGAGCCCGAGGACCGCCAGCCGGAACGACAGTGCGTCGAAGTCGTCGGCGACCCCGAGCGTCATGCCGAACACATCGGCGAGACCGATCGAGGAGAAGACGATGATCACGGTCAGCGGGATGTTCCGGACCACGTTCACGTAGAACGTGCCGAACGCGCGCATCAGGGGCACCGGGCTCACCCGCATTCCGGCGAGGACGGTGCCGAGCACCAGGGAGCCGATTCCGGAGAGGACGGTGAGCTTCACCGTCATCCAGAACGCCCCGAGCAAGTCGTAACCTTCAAGAAAGTCGAACACGATCTCCCGCGCTTCCGCGTGTGGGAGGGCCCGGCGCGCCGCCGTCAGCGGCGGCGCGCCTCGTCAGCCCTGCTTCACTTGACGATGTTGCCGACCTTCGGGGCGGGCTCGTTCTTGTAGTTGGCCGGGCCGAAGTTGGCCGTCACGGCCTTGTCCCAGGAGCCGTCCTTGACCATCTTCTCGAGGGCGGCGTTGATCTTGTCGACCATCTCCTTGTCGCCCTTCTTGACGCCGATGCCGTAGTTCTCGTTGCTCAGCTTGAGACCCGCGAGCTTGAACTTGCCCTTGTACTGGTCCTGCGAGGCGTAACCGGCCAGGATCGAGTCGTCCGTGGTCAGCGCGTCGACCCGGCCGCTCTGCAGGGCGCCGAGGCACTGGGAGTACGTGGGGTACTCCTTCAGCTGGGCCTTAGGCGCGAAGTCCTTCTTCACGTTCTGCGCGGAGGTGGAGCCGGTGACCGAGCAGAGCTTCTTGCCGTTGAGGTCGTCACCCTTGGCGACGTTGTCGTCGGCGCGGAGCAGCAGGTCCTGGTGGGCGAGGAGGTACGGGCCGGCGAAGTCGACCTTCTCCTTGCGCGTGTCGGTGATCGAGTACGTGGCGGCGATGAAGTCCACGTCGCCGCGGGCAAGCGCGGTCTCGCGGTCGGCGCTCTTCGTCTCCTTGAACTCGATGTCGCCCTCGGCGTAGCCGAGCTCCTTGGCGACGTACTTGGCGACGTCGACGTCGAAGCCGGTGAACTTGCCGTCCGGGGTCTTGAGTCCGAGGCCCGGCTGGTCGTACTTGATGCCGACCGTGATCTTCTTGCCGCCGCCGTCGCCCGAGCCGCTGTCCTTGCCGCTGTCGGAGCCGCAGGCCGTGGCCGACAGGGCGAGCGCGAGCACGGTGGCAGAAGCGGCGGTGACCTTACGAAGCTTCATGATGATGACTTCCCTAGAGTTTGACGCGAGGTGTTGGACCAGACGCGAAGTGATGGACCGGCTGATCCAGGACTCAGTGGTGAAGGATCTTCGACAGGAAGTCCTTGGCGCGGTCGCTGCGGGGATTGCTGAAGAACTCCTCGGGCGACGCCTCTTCCACGATCTTGCCGTCTGCCATGAACACAACCCTGTTCGCGGCGGAGCGGGCGAAACCCATCTCATGGGTGACGACCACCATTGTCATCCCGTCGCGTGCCAGCTGTTGCATGACCTCGAGGACCTCGTTGATCATCTCGGGGTCGAGCGCCGACGTCGGCTCGTCGAAGAGCATGACCTTCGGGTCCATCGCCAGCGCCCGCGCGATCGCCACGCGCTGCTGCTGGCCACCGGAGAGCTGCGCCGGGTACTTGTCGGCCTGCGCGCCGACACCCACCCGGTCGAGCAGTGCTCGGGCCTTGGTCTCCGCCGCCTTCTTGTCGGCCTTGCGTACCTTGATCTGCCCGAGCGTCACGTTCTCGAGCACGGTCTTGTGCGCGAAGAGGTTGAACGACTGGAAGACCATTCCCACGTCCGCGCGCAGCCGGGCGAGCTCCTTGCCCTCGTGCGGCAGCGGCTTGCCGTCGATCGAGATGGCACCGGAGTCGACCGTCTCCAGACGGTTGATGGTGCGGCACAGGGTGGACTTTCCGGACCCGGAAGGCCCGATGACGACCACGACCTCGCCCCGGGCGATGGTCAGGTCGATGTCCTGGAGCACATGCAGCGCGCCGAAGTGCTTGTTCACGTTGCTCAGCACGACCAGATCGGCCGTGGGCACCGCGTCCTCGGTGTCCTTGGTCACTGACACTCCGCTCATCGGCTTCTTGCTCCATCCTCCTCGGTTGGGGCGACCTTAGTCACCCGCTGCGACCAGCGTCATTACATCTGAGGGGAAATTGAGCATAACGATCCGGCCTCACCCGGACACTATGTGTGAAGGGGATGGTGCACTGCGATACCGGCTGGATAACGGAACCTTCTCGCGCCCGAATGGCTCTTGACTGTGCACGGGTCCATCCGCATTGATGCCCTGGGGTGTGTCATGACCACTCTGCCAACGTCACGCGACCGCACTACGAACACCACACGACCGGAGGGGGGCCATGAGACTGCTGCTCGTCGAGGACGACGACCACGTCGCCGCCGCCTTGTCCGCGGTGCTCGCGAGGCACGGCTTCGAGGTGGTGCACGCCCGTAACGGCGAGGAGGCCCTCCGGGCCGTCCTGCCGGCCACGGCGCCGGCCAAGCCGCCGTTCGGCGTCGTGCTCCTGGACCTCGGCCTGCCCGACCAGGACGGTTATCAGGTGTGCGGCAAGCTCAGGAAACTGACCTCCACGCCCGTGATCATGGTTACGGCCCGTTCCGACGTCCGCTCCCGTATCCACGGCCTCAACCTCGGCGCGGACGACTACGTGGTGAAGCCGTACGACACGGGTGAGCTGCTCGCCCGGATCCACGCCGTCAGCCGCCGCACCACCTCGGGCGAGGACGCCGGTTCCTCCTCATCCGCCGACGACGCCCTGCGGCTCGGACCGGTCGTCATCGAGCTCCCCACCCGCCGGGTCAGCGTGAACGGCGAGGTCGTGCAGCTCACCCGTAAGGAGTTCGACCTGCTGGCCCTGCTCGCCCAGCGCCCCGGGGTGGTCTTCCGCCGTGAGCAGATCATCAGCGAGGTGTGGCGTACCAGCTGGGAGGGGACCGGCCGCACGCTCGAGGTGCATGTGGCGTCGCTGCGCTCCAAGCTCCGGATGCCCGCCCTGATCGAGACCGTGCGGGGCGTCGGCTACCGGCTCGTCACGCCCGCCGGGGCGTAGGGCTCGGCCCCGTTGCGTACCCGACTCCTTCCGCTGCTCATCGTGCTCATGGCCGGTGTGCTGCTGGCGCTCGGCTTTCCGCTCGCCGTGAGTGTCGCCGCCGCGCAGCAGCAGAGCGTCGTCGTCGACCGCATCGACGACACCGTGCGTTTCGCCGCGCTCGCCCAGTTCGTCACCGATCAGGGGGCCGTACCGGACGAGCGGCGCTCCACACTCCGGGAACAGCTCGACCGCTACCACGACACGTACGGGATCAGGGCGGGCGTCTTCTACCGCGACGGCGACGCGATGGCGCGTGCGCCGCGTGACTGGTACCTGCCGGCGGAAGAGGGGCGCGAGGCGTTCCAGGAGGCGCTGACCGGCCGGCGCAGCGAGGATCCGCCGCAGGTGTGGCCGTGGCAGCGCGACGCGCGACTCGTCGTCGCCTCACCGGTCGTCCGCGACGGGGACGTCGTCGCCGTCGTGTTCACCGACTCGCCCACGGACCAGCTGCGCTCACGCGTGCTGCGGGGCTGGCTGCTGATCGCGGGCGGTGAAAGCGCGGCGATGCTCGTCGCGGTGGGTGCCGCCTTCCGTCTCACCGGATGGGTGCTCAGACCCGTACGCATTCTCGACGCCGCCACCCACGACATCGCGACCGGGCGGATGAACTCGCGCGTCGCGGCAGCGAGCGGCCCGCCGGAACTCAGACGGCTGGCCCGCTCCTTCAACGAGATGGCGGACAACGTCGAGGACGTGCTCGAGCAGCAGCGGGCCTTCGTCGCCGACGCCTCCCACCAGCTGCGCAATCCCCTCGCGGCGCTGCTGCTGCGCATCGAGCTGCTCGCGCTGGAGCTCCCGGAGGGGAACGCGGAGGTCGCCTCCGTGCGCACCGAGGGCAAACGCCTCGCCCAGGTCCTCGACGACCTGCTGGACCTGGCGCTGGCCGAGCACGCCTCCGCGGAGCTCCAGCTCACCGACATCGGCGAGCTGGCTGCCGAGCGCGTGGCGGCATGGCGGCCGCTCGCCGAGGAGAGGGGGGTCGTGCTGTCCTCACAGCCCTCGGCGGTCACCGCCTGGGCGGACCCGGTGGCGCTCTCCAGTGCGCTCGACGCGGTGATCGACAACGCGCTGAAGTTCACCCCGGAGGGTGAAGAGGTCACCGTCGACGTCGCGTCGCAGGGTGGCACGTCGACGATCGTCGTGACCGACCTGGGGCCAGGACTCACCGATGAGGAACTGCTCCGGGTCGGTGACCGCTTCTGGCGCAGCGGCCGCCATCAGAACGTGAAGGGTTCGGGCCTGGGCCTGTCGATCTCGCGGGCGCTGCTGACGGCGGGCGGCGGTTCGCTCACGTACGCCCACCACGAGCCGCACGGCCTGCGGGTCACGATCACCGTTCCGCGGACGCGCTCCGAGAAGCCGACGCACTCCTGATGCGTGTGGCGGTCGGGGGGCGGACGCCTGCCGGCCGCGGGACTTCTGTCACGGCCTGGCCGGGTTCACGGCCCGTCCGGGTTGATGGCTTGACCGGGTTGATGGCTTGACCGGGTTCACGGCTTGACCGAGCGGTAATAGCGCCGGGCACCCTCGTGGAGCGGCAGCGGGTCGGTGTAGAGGGCGGTCCGCAGATCCACGAGCTGCGCCGGATGCACGGTGTTGCCGATCCGGTCCCGGCTCCTGATCACCGTGCGGGTGAAGCCCTCCGTCCTCGCGGAACCCATGCGGTCCGTGGTGACGAGCAGATTCGCGACGGCGACCGTCTCGACGCGCTGCCCTCCCTGCGCCTGCGGGTAGGCGTCCGCGGGCATCACGGCGGAGCGGTAGTAGCTGGTGGGATCGCCTGAGGCGTGCAGCTTCGCCACGAGTTCCGGCTCCAGCGGGACCAGCCGGATGGGGAACCGCTCGGACAGCTCCTGCACCGTGTTGGTCGGCAGCCCGCCCGACCAGAAGAAGGCGTCGATCATGCCGTTCTCCAGCTGGTGCGGGGCGACGTCGATGCCGGCCGGTACCCCGGTGATGTCCCGCGCCGGATCGACCCCCGCGGCCTTCATCAGCCGGTCGGCGACCAGGCGGATCCCGGAGCCGCCCTGACCGACTCCCACAGCCTTGCCCCGCAGGTCGCGCACGGAACGGACCGGTGAGTCCCTGGGCACGACGAGCTGGACGTAGTCGTCGTACAGCCGCGCGCAGCCGCGCAGCCGGTCGGCCCCCGGCAGAGCGTCCCGCTTGTACTTCGCGACCGCGTCGGCGGTGGCGATGGTGAAATCGGCGTCGCCCGATGCCAGCCGCTCGAGATTCTGCTGGGAGCCCTCGCTGGTGCGGAGGTCCACCGTCAGGTCGGGCATGTCGCGGGCGAGGGCTTCCTTCAGCAGGACCCCGTACCGCTGGTAGACGCCGCTGTGCGATCCGGTGCTCAGCGTCAGCTTCCCGCTGGGCGAAGACTGTCCGAAAGGCAGCAGCCACCACAGCAGCAGTCCGAAGACCACCAGGGCCGCTGCGGCACCCTGCAGGGCGCGGCGGCGGCCGAGGCGGGAAAGGACGGGAAGTGCCGAGAGCATGGCGCGATCCTGCCAGCTTCCTCCCCTTGCTGACCAGGCAGGCTGACGACGGGGCAGGCTGACGACGGGGCGGGCCCGGTCGTCCCGGTCACCGCCCGGCCCCGCCGCCGGGTGCTGACCGGCGGCAGTCACGAACGGCGAGCGGCCGCGACCGCCTCAGGGGCGACTCAGCCGTGTACCGGGCTTTTGCTCCGGCCCCTGATCAGGGCTACGAGTGGACGCACGGTGACGTCGGCGCCGAAGCCCGCCGGGACTGCCACCGACGCCGACCAGCGGTCCGGCACAGGAACGTCGAGCACGTCCCAGCTGGTCGGGACGGCGAGGGCGTCGGTGGTCACCTCGGCGGGTCCGGGTGCCCAGGCGCGGGTCTCCAGAGCCGTGAGGTCGGTGGCGAGTCCGATGCCGACCGCCTTGAGCACCGCTTCCTTGCGCGTCCAGCAGCGCAGGAAGGCCCTGGTACGACCGAGACCCGCCGGCGCGGCCCGGACGGCCTCGCCCTCACGGCAGGTCAGTACGTTGGCCATGATCTCCTCGACGTGGACGTCCCGTACCGCCTCGGCGTCCACGCCGACCCGGTACGGGGCGACCGCGAGCATGGCAATTCCGAACGAGTGGGAAATGCTGATCTGCCAGTTGGTTTCCGGATGAAGTACAACGGGAGGACCATGTGGTTTCCCACAGCCAGGGCATGGGTTTCGGCCAAATGAAATTTCGGCGGGCGGCAGGCGGAAAAGAGCACCCAATGCGCGCCTGACGGTGGCGCGGCAGGAGATGTACTCGGTCGCGGCATCGGCTGATTTCATTTGATCCGCACGGGCGCGCTCCGAGTCGTCGAGCACGTCGAGGTCGGCTCGGGTGTGGCCGGCCCTCGGCGGGTTCCACCACCACACCTGGGCGGCACCGGTGGATGACGGGGTGGCACCGGCAGGGTGTGGGGGCAGTGCGTAACGTGTGGTCACATCGTGACCCTAGGTGCGAACCTGTCCCGGAAAGTGGGCAGTTGGCAGCAAGGGGTCATGAGGCTCACGGCTTGTGTCCGACACATGGCGGACGGTGAGTAAAGCGGTGGTCAAGTGACTCCCTCCCGAGGTTCAAGTGCAGCTTGCTGTCAGCAGGGGTGGAGCGACCGCCGATTGGCTTGAAATGTCTGGTTTGCATGTTCCGGTGAGCGGGCCCGGGAACCGCACATCTTGTTGACTGGCTCCCAGCCAGCGAACTAATGTTCCTGCTGCATCCGAGATTATTGTGGCTGAAAAATAATGCCCGATTCAACGGATGCATCGGGGGAAATCTCGTGTCGGATCACGGAGTCGCGCGCGGCCGAAATCTGCGGGTCGTCGCGGACGCGGAAGATCCTGAGAGCGCAAGGGGGCGCAAGTGATGGATACGCTCATGCATCCACCAGATACGGACCATGAAGCGCTGCGGCAGGGGCACGCGGTGCATCTGGAAGAGACGTTGCTGCAGGCCCATGCCCTGATCGAGTCCACCGTCTCCCTCTACCGCCGGCAGCCGGCCACCTCCCCGCCGACCGAGCCGACCGGTGCCGCGGTGCTCGACAGTGCCCTCTGCCAGCTCATCAGTGGGGTGCGGCACTCGCTGAGTGTGGCGATGACGGGGCCCGGTGACTTCAGTGACTGTGTGCTGAGGCTGCTGACCCCGGTCGGTCAGGGCGTGGCGGTGCGCGTGCTGTGCACCCCGGAGGCGGCGGAAGCCTCCGTGGCCGAGTTGCGCCGGCTCCCGGAAGCCCGGCTGGAGGTCCGGGTCTCCGAGCGCGAACTGCGCGAAGTCGTCGTGGCCGACGGGGCCGGCGCACTGGTGCGGGCGCCCGGCGAAGGGGACGCGCAGCAGGCCACCGTCGTGAAGGACGCGGCCGCGGTGCGTGCACTGGAACTGCTCTTCGCCGGCACCTGGACCCGGGGCCGCAGGCTCGCCGACCATCTGGGGCTGAGTCCCCGCCTGCGCACCGAACTCACCCGCAAGATCCTTGACCGGCTGCGGGCGGGCCACACCGACGACGTCGCGGCGCGCGACCTCAATGTCTCGCTGCGCACCTACCGCCGCCACGTCGCCGAGATCATGCGGGAACTCGACGCCAACTCACGCTTCCAGGCAGGCGTGCGCGCCGTCGAACTGGGTCTGCTGGCGGCATAGCCCGCCGACGCACGGAGTGCGGAGGCCCTGAGAGCCCGTTTGTGCACGGAATGTCCAAATCGGGGGATGGTGAACGACAAATGTCCCAGGAATCTGGGGACGATCTGGAACACGCTCTGCTGGAGGTCCGGGCTCTTCTCGAGTCCACCGTGGCCATCCATCGCAGTCGCAGTGCCCGAAGACAGCAGATAGCCACGATCGAGGGTGGCTACGGAGCCGTGCTCGACGCGGCGGAGCGACTCATCGCAGGTGCGCGCAGCAGAATCGACGTCGTGCACGCGTGGCTGCCCTCGGCCGACGAGCGATGCGACCGCGACAAGCGGGTGGAGAGCCAACTCATCTGCCGGGCGAAGGAGGAGATCTCGGTGCGGGTGCTCACCAGCCCCGCGCTCCTCGACGAGGCGTACCGGCGCGAATATCGCGCCCACAAGTTGCCGGTGGCGATACGGGTGGCCCGGGTGCCTCCGCTCCGGGCCCTGCTGGTCGACGGCACGACCGGTCTCGTGGTGGCCGAACCGGCGGTCGGCCGCAGAGCCTCGCTGATCAGTGCTCCGGAGGTGCTGCACACGCTGCACATCCTCTTCGAGAGTGTCTGGAGCAACGCGGTCCCCGCCGGGGAGCGCATCGTGCTCGGGGACCAGGACCGCGCCATGCTGGCGCGGCAGATCCTCGGCGCGCTCAGGGCCGGCGTCACCGATGAGGTCGCCGCCCGCGAGCTCACCGTGTCGGTGCGGACCTACCGTCGCTACGTCGCGGAGATCATGGCACTGCTCGGTGCGAATTCGCGATTCCAAGCAGGCGTCAGGGCTGCCGAATTGGGGCTGCTTCCGCCTGTTGTCGCACCCCGCAGGGGCCGCGCCGGTTCGCCGCCCTGAAGGCGCTTGGCAGCTTCCTGAAAGGAACGTTGCCGCCTATCGATCCGCGCAGTTGTATGGCACTCGGAGGCGCGGGAATCCGGCTTGCGGAACCCTCTCGTGGCGACTGTCCAAACCCCCGTGGACATCGCCGGAGTGCAGGGGTGGCGCTGTCCGGACTCCCGTGCCTCTTTTCCGGTTGACACCGCGTGGAAGGCGGGCCATGAATCAATTGCCGATCGGTCTGGTGTTTCCCGGACAGGGAACTCAGAAAATGGGAATGGGCGAGGTCTGGCGGAATACGCCGTCCTGGCACCTCACGGAGAAGATCTCGGAGGTCACCGGGGAGGATCTGCCCGAACTGCTGCTGCGCACGCCCGCAGAACAGCTCCGGCGTACCGATCTCGCCCAGCTCACCGTGTTCACCGTCGCCATGATCGCGAACGCGGAGGCTGTGCGCACCGGGACGCTCGGCGGTCCGGTCGTCGCCTGTGCCGGCCACAGCCTGGGCGAGTACGCCGCGCTGGCCGCCGCCGGCGCCCTCACGGTCGAGGCCGCCGCCTCCCTGGTCGCCGCCCGCGGCCGGGCCATGCGCCGCGCCGCGGAGGACCGCGAGGGCACCATGGCCGTGCTGGTTGCCGCACCGGCGTCCGAGGTGGAGGCGCTGGTGGGCGAAGTGCGCGCCACCGGGCCCGACGTCTGGGTCGCCAACGTCAACGCTCCGGGCCAGACCGTCGTTTCAGGTTCCCTCGAGGGGATCGACCGGGTCGACGCCGCGGCGCCCTCGATCGGCGCGAAACTGATCCGCCTCCAGGTCGGCGGCGCCTTCCACAGCCCCTACATGGCTCCCGCCGCCGACGCGCTGCGCACCGCTTTCAAGAACACCGCGTTCGCCGCCGTGCACCTGCCCGTCGTGGCGAACGTCGATGCCGTGCCGTACACGGGCGACTGCGACTGGGCGGAGCTCGGCACCCGCCAGCTCACCAGCCCGGTGCTGTGGGAGCGAAGCGTGCTGATGCTCACCAGGACGCTCGGCTGCGGCCGACTGGTCGAACTGGGGCCGGGCCGCACGCTGGCCGGACTGATCCGCCGGATCGACCCGGACATCGAGGTCATGTCCGTGGACGACCCCGGCGTCCTTCACTGACGCACCCGCGATCGAGGAGACCGACGCACCATGGCACTTGGCACGGACAGCATCTGGCTGCGCAGATACGTCACGCAGACCCCGCCCCGGATGCGGCTGGTCTGCCTTCCCCACGCGGGCGGTTCCGCCAGCTTCTTCCACAGCTGGGGCCACGCCTTCGGCAGTGAGACCGAGGTCGTGGCGATCCGCTATCCGGGCCGGCAGGAGCGCATCGCCGAGGAGCTCCTCACCGAGATGGAGCCGCTCGCCGACGCGCTCACCGAGGCGCTGCTGCCCGTCTGCGACGTCCCGATCGCCCTCTTCGGACACAGCATGGGCGCCTCGCTCGGCTACGAGGTCGCCCTGCGGCTCCAGCAGCAGCACGGGACGCCCCCCGCCGTGCTCATGGTCTCCTGCCGCAAGGCGCCGCATCTGCTCACGCCCCGCACGGCTCCGATCGGCGACGACGAGGAGTTGGTGGAGGAGGTGAAGCGGCTCGGCGGCACCGACACCGCGCTTCTGGACGACCCCGATCTGCGGGAGCTGATCCTTCCTGCCGTCCGCGCCGACTTCTCGATCGTCTCCGGGTACGCCGCACGGCCGGGCGAACCACTGGACTGCCCCGTCGTCGGCTATGTCGGTGACAGCGACCCGGCCGTGGACGTCGACGGCGTCAGGGGCTGGGAGCGGGTCGCGCCCAAGGGCTTCGACCTCAAGGTGCTGCCCGGCGGCCACTTCTACCTGGTGGACCGACGCGACGAGCTCATCAGGGACATCCGCACACGGCTGGCGACCGAACGGTGAGCATCTCCACAGAGCCGCTGCCGATGAGCGGGGTCGGGGTGCTGGACAAGGCGTCGGTGGTGCTCAGCGTGGTCGAGCGCGAGGCGGTGACACTGCCGGAGCTCGTCGCCCGCAGCGGTCTGGCCCGGCCGACCGCGCACCGGATCGCCGTGGCCCTGTCGCGACTGGGGCTGCTCGCCCGGGACTTCCAGGGCCGGTTCGTGCTCGGCCCGCGGCTCGGTCATCTCTCCGTGGAGGCACAGAGGGACCGGCTGGTCCAGGCGGCCGGCCCGGTGCTGGCCGAACTGCGCGGCCTGACCCGGCTCGAAGCGAGGCTCTTCCGCCGCCGGGGCGCCCTGCAGATCTGCGTCGCCACCGCGCCGTCCGGTCGCAGCGACACCGTGACGGTCGGGACCTCCCGGCCGGCCAAGTCGGGACCGGTCGCCCAGGTGCTGCTCGCCTGGGAGGACCCGGAAGAACTGTACGAAGGCCTGCGCGGCGCCCGGTTCGGTGCCGCCCAGCTGGCCCAGGTGCGGCGCCGCGGCTGGGCGTACGGCCCCGACTCGATGGCACCCGGCAGCGCGGCGTGCGCGGTGCCCGTACGGACGAAGGAACAACGGGTGGTCGGCGCCCTGGCGTTGTCGGGGCCCCCGGCGCGGGTGCCCGGGGCGCCGGACCGCACGCTCAGCGGTGTGCTGATCGACGCCGCCGCATCACTGAGTGACGCACTTCGCCGTGCACAGGGCGAATGGGTGCCCTCCGGAACATGAACAGAGGAACCTCGGTGGCAGCTTGTTGCAGCCGCCGTTGTCGCCGGTGGAGCGCGGCGACAGTATTCATTCGCGAGTAATTCTGCGGCGGCTCGAAGAGCGGCACATCAAAAAAGAGGTGAAGCGTGTCCACTGCAACCCGCGACGAGCGAATCGTCACCATCAAGGAAATCGTCTGCGACATTCTCGAGATCGAGGAGGACGAGGTCACGGAGGACAGCCGTTTCAAGGAGGACCACAACGCGGACTCCCTTCGTGCGATTGAAATCCTCGCCGCGCTCGAAAAGGAGTTCGGTGTCGTCATCAACCAGTCCGAACTGCCGCGCATGGTGAACCTCAAGGGCGTTTACGAGGTCGTCTCGGAGCCGGCCGGCTGGTAGTCGGCCCCGGCCGCAGTGGATTGGGAGGTTGGCATGACGGCAGTGCGCGGCACCGGCCAGGCCGGACCTGAACGGCACCGGGTCGTCCTCACCGGACTCGGTGTGGTCTCCAGCATCGGGTTGGGGGCGAAGGAGTTCTTGCAAGGACTCCGCGAGGGGCGCAGCGGTGCGCGGCCCATCTCGGTTTTCGAGACCGAGGGCTTCGCCCACGCGAACGGCTGCGAGATCACGGATTTCGACCCTCGTGACTGGATCAGCACCCTCGATGTGGAACAGCTCGGCCGGGCCGCGCAGTTCTCCGCCGCGGCCGCCCGGATGGCACTGGAGGACTCGGGCCTCGACCTGGCGGAGCTGCGCTCCCGTCGCGGCCTGATCTCCATCGGCACCACCGACGGCGAGAGCTACGACCTCGACCAGATGGTCGAGAGCGAACTGGTCGACGGCACCGGCATGTTCGACCCCGTCGCGGCACGGCGGGTACCGGCCGGCCGGCTCTCGGTGGCCATCGCCCAGGAACTCGGCCTCACCGACGTGGAGGCGCTCACCATTCCGACCGCCTGCTCGGCCGGCAACTACGCCATCGGCTACGGCTTCGACGCCGTCAGCTCCGGTGAGGCCGAGTTCGCCTTCTGCGGCGGCGCGGACGCGATGTGCCGCAAGACCTTCACCGGTTTCTACCGGCTCGGCACCATCGCCCCCGACCGCTGCCAGCCCTTCGACGCCGACCGCAAGGGCATCCTCACCGGCGAGGGTGCCGGCGTCCTCGTACTGGAACGTCTCGACTCCGCGCTGGAGCGAGGCGCCACCATCTACGCGGAAGTGCTCGGCTACGGCCTGAACTGCGACGCCCACCACCAGGTGGCGCCCGACCGGGACAGCGTCGCCGAACTGATGCGCCTCGCCCTGGAGAACGCCGGCGTCAAGCCGGAGGAGGTCGACCTCATCTCCGCACACGGCACCGGTACCAGGGCCAACGACATCACGGAGGCCGGCGCGATCCGCCAGGTCTTCGGGAGCAGGCCGCCGCGCACCGTCTCCATGAAGTCGATGCTCGGCCACGCCATGGGCGCCGCCAGCGCGCTCGGGGCCATCGGCTGCGCCCTCGCCATACAGAACCGTTTCATCCCCCCGACCATCAACCACGTCACCACCGACCCCGAGTGCGACGTCGACTGCGTTCCGAACGAGGCGGTCGAGGCCGACCTGCGGATCGTGCAGAACAACGGGCTCGCCTTCGGCGGCAACAACGCCGCGGTCCTCCTCGGCCGCTACGACGCGATTCTGGAGGCGTCATGACGACACGCCCGATCATCGGGATGGGCGCCGTCGCCGCCACCGGCTCCGGGGTCGGTGAACTCTTCGAGAGCCTGTGCGAGGGCCGCAGCGGCCGGGCCGAACTCCGCGGCTTCGACCGGACCCGGTTCCGCGCGCAGCACGCGTACGAGGTCGACAACAGGCCGGTGCCCGGACAGGACGTGGCGGGCCGCGCCTCGGACCTGCTCGTCGAGGCCATCGGCCAGGCCGCCGCCGACGCCGGCCTCGGCGAGGACCTCAGCGGCATTCCGGTGCTGATCGGCACCGGCCTGCGGGAGCTGCGCTCCTTCGAGCTCTCGTCGCGCGACGGCGCACCGTTCGACGCCTCCGGGCTGCACTTCGGCACCAGGCTGCGCGAGCGGTTCGGCGCCGACGACACCCACACCTTCTCCAACGCCTGCTCGGCCTCGCTGTACGCACTGGCGCTCGGCTCCGACCTGCTGGAACAGGAGGGGGACGACGCGCCCGACACCGTGATCGTCGCGGGTGTCGACGTGCTGACCGAGTCCATGTACGGGCTCCTCGAGCGGGTGCACCCGCAGCCTCCGGACCGGGTGCGGCCGTTCGACCGCAACCGCACCGGCGTGCTGATGGGCGACGGTGCCGCGGCGGTCGTGCTGCGCCGCACCGAGCGGGACGCGCCCCAGGTGCACGGCCGGCTGCGCTCGGTCGCCGTCAACTGCGACGCGTACCACGTCACCGCACCCTCCCCCGAGGGCATCGCGGAGGCCATGCGTGCCGCCCACCGGCTCGCGGGGGTCAAGCCCTCGGACATCGACCTGGTGATGCTGCACGGCACGGGCACCCTCCTCAACGACGAGGCGGAGGCGGCCGCGCTCGCCGACGTGCTCGGTGACGGGGCGTCCGGGCCCCTGATGACCGCGGTGAAGTCCATGACCGGGCACACCTCCGGGGCGTCCGGCCTGATCAACCTGATCGTGGGCGTCCGCGCCCTGAACGAGGGACGGGTGCCGCCTACCGTCGGCCTCGACGAGCCGGTGGAGGAGGCCGCGCCCTTCCGCTTCGTGACGGGCGAGGCGGCCGCCGAACGGCAGCTGAACGTGGCGCAGCTCAACGCCTTCGGATTCGGCGGCATCAATGCCGTCGCCATAGTGGAGGGCCCTCGATGACCTCGCAGAGCGCCGACCGGACCGTGGTCGTCTCCGGCGCCGCCGTGCTGCTGCCCGGTGCCGACACCGTACGGGCTCTCGCCGACGGACCCGCCGCCGACGGCGCTCCCGTCGAGCCGGCCGCACACGTCGGCCGCAAGGGACTGCGCTACAAGGACCGGGCCACCCAGCTCGGTTACTGCCTCACCGCGGCGGCCCTCGGGGACGCCGGGCTCCTCGGAGACGACGGCCTCACCTGCCCCGCGGAGAGCGTCGGCGTGGTCGCCAGCTCCAACTTCGGCAACCTGGACACCGTGGCGCGGTCGCTGGACACCATCCGCGAGGAGACCGTCACCGCGACCAGCCCCATGGACCTCCCCAACGCGTCCAGCAACGTCATCGCGTCGTCCGCGGCCATCCGCTACGGCCTGCGCGGTCCCAACCTCATGGTCTGCAACGGCGAGACGTCCGGCCTGGACGCCGTCCACTGGGCGACCACGATGATCACGGCAGGACGCGCGGAGCGGGTCCTGGTCCTCGGCGTCGAGCCCGACAACGACGTGGTGCGCCGGCTCCTCGGCGGCGCACGGGCGGTGGACGGAGGGGCGGCACTCGTCCTGGAGTCCCGTACGGCGGCCGTTCAGCGCTCGGCGACCGTACGCGCCGTCCTCGGCACGTACCGCAGGAGCGCCGGCGACCCGGCCCCCGCCCGGGGCCGCCGCTGGGAGCTGCCGTCGCACCTCGGCCACGCCTCGGGTGCGCACGGCGTCCTCCAGTGCGCCGCCGCCGTCGGCATGTTCGACGCCGGCGAGCGCGGCCCGGTGCAGGCCACGGCCGGCACCGCGGCGGACGACGCCGGCGCGGAGCTGCTGCTCCTGGCCCCCGAGGCGGCGTGATGGCCACCCATGTCGACCTGCGACCGGTGTCCGTCCGGCAGCGCACCGAGGGCACCGGCCCCCGGGTGCTGCTGCTGCACGGCCTCGCGGCCGCCGACAGCGTGTGGGAGCGCACGATCGAGCAGTTCCCGGACGACTACCAGCTCTGGACCGCCCGGCTGCCGTGGCGTACCGAGACCATCGCCGACTGGGGTGAGCAGCCCAATCTCAAGGGCTGGCTGGCCAAGGCGCTGGAGGCGGTGCCCGGACGCGCCGACGTCGTCGTCGCCCACTCGATGGCGGCGAACGTCCTGCTCGACCTGCTCGACCAGAAGAACCGGGGCGGCGTGGACGCGCTGCGCCACTTCGGCATCCGGGCCCTGGTGCTCGTCTCCCCCTTCTACCGGGGGTCCGCCGACGAGTTCGACTGGGAGACGATCAGCTACTACCTCAACGACTTCCACCTGATCATGGAAGAGGGGATCCGCGCCCACTCCGACGGGCGCTTCCCCGCCGATGTGCAGGCGGCCATGGGCCGCCGGGTGCGCGACAGCGTCGGAGCCTACGGCTGGTTCCGCTTCTTCGACCTCTACCTGCGCACACCCGCACTCAGGACCGACCGCATCACCGTCCCCACCCTGGTGCTCGGCGGCGAGACCGACTTCGCCGCCCGCCCGGAAGAGGGCGTCGCCCTCGCCGCAGCGCTTCCCGACGCGGTCTCCCGCGTCCTGCCCGGCTGCGGGCACTTCCCGATGCTCGACGCGGCACCGCTCTTCGCCGCCGCCGTGCAGGAATTCCTCAACCCGATCACGGGCGCCACACCCCAGCGCGGTACCGCCCCTCTCAATGCTCTGGAGCCCCAGCGATGACCCTCGTCACCGACACCGCCGTCAAGGCGCTCCTCGACACCACCACGACCACGCAGGTCCGCCCCCGTTACGAGGGCTCCAACATCTGCACCTGGATCGGCTTCAAGCACGTCAACTACCTCGTCGAGGAAGCCGTTCTGGACCACTTCCGGCAGACCGCGCTGCCCGCCCGCGCGCTGTACGAGGAGCACGGCCTCGGCCTCGACATCGTCTCGATCGACACCCGCATCCTGCACGCCTTCCACATGGACGACGTCGCGGAGGCGGAGGTCGTGCCGTGGACGAAGGACGACGACGCGACCATCGGCTTCAAGGTCACCATCCAGTTCGAGCGCAACGGCGAGATCCACAAGGCCGTGACCTCGAAGGTCCGTGTGTCGCTGCGCGTCGACACCTACCTCGAGGCGGCCGGCGAGGTCCCGGCCGAGCTGGCCCGGTTCGCCGTCGCCGTCCTCGGCGACGACCTCGAGCGCGAGGCGCCCGCCGCCGCTCCCGCCGAGGAGGAGATCCTCGAGCGGCTCACCGCCGGGCAGAACGCGTACGCCTGGAAGTGGAACATCCCGTACCCGTACTGCCACTTCACCGAGCGCATCCAGATGTCCGGCTACCTGCGGCTGATGGAGGAGGGCAAGGACCGCTTCGTCGCCGACCGCGGCATCTCCATCAAGACCCTGCTCGACGACCGCCGCTGGATCCCGGTGGTCCCGCGCTCCGACATCCGCATCCTCGACGAGGCGCTGATGGAGGAGGACCTCTACACGGTCTACACCGTCGAGGAGGTCTTCAAGGACTTCACCTACACCTCGCGCATGGACTTCTACGTGCTGCGTGACGGCAAGCTGGTCAGGACCGCGACGGGCCGTATCGTGCACGGCTACGCCGTCATCGAGAACCGCCGCGACTGGAGCCTGGTCAACTTCGACCAGCGGGTCGTCGACGCGATCAACGGCAAGGCGCCGCAGGCGTGACCGAGATCCGGGAGAGCGGCGGCCGGCCCCGGCTGCTGCTCGTCGAGAGCCAGGGGGGCGTCGCGCAGGACCCCGCGTTCCGGCGCGACGCCGTCACCCAGGTCCTCGCCGGGCACTCGGTGCTGCTCTTCCTGGTCCAGGACGGCGTCCTGCTGGCCGTCCCCGGCAGCGACGACGACCTGGACCGGTTCCAGAAGGGCGGCGGGGTCCTCGCCGCAGACGAGTTCTCGCTCACCCAGCGGGGTCTCGGCGCGGACCTGCTCAGACCCGAGCTGAAGGTGATCGGCATGGACGAAGTGGCGGGCTGGATCCTCGACCCGGCCGTCCGGGTGGTGTGGCACTGACGTGGCCAGGAAGATTCCGGAGACCGACGTACTGATCACCCTCATGGGCGCCCCGCACGGCAGTGACCAGGTCACCACCGCACTGCGGCTGACCCAGGCGCTGCTGGAGCGGGGAGCCGGTGTACAGGTGTGGACCTGCGGCTACGCCACGTTGCTCACCCAGCGTTCGCTGGGCCGGGACAAGCCGCGCAACCTCGCCGACTGGAACCGTGAGTACCCCTCCACCGCGGCGCTGGCCGAGGAACTGCTGACCGCGTTCCCCCGCCGGCTGTACTGGTACGGGTGCCGGTTCTGCAGTGACGACAGGGGCGTCGCGGAGCATCTGCCGCAGGTGGTGCTCCGCCCGCCCGCCGGATACGCGGCCAATGTGGCCGCGGCCGGCAGAACCGTACTCGTCGGAGTGATCTGATGTCCTCTCAGGAACACCCCGACGGCCGGGTGCTGGCCATCGTGGAACGCGGCTACCGGGGAGCGCTGGAGAAGCAGTTCTTCGACGAGCTCTACCTCGCCACCGAACTGCACCGTCAGCTCGGCGGGCTCGACATCCTGCTGCGCGGCCGGGCCGTGACCTACGCCCTCACCGCGCCGCCCGTGCCGCCGCTGCGCATCGGAAACCGCACGGTGGACACACTCGGCGACCCCCGCAAGGGGCTGCGCGCCCTCCTCGACGCCGGAGTGGGCGTCTGGGCGGAGGAGCCGGGGCTGACCGCACTCGGTGCGGCCGGTTCCCCCGACCGTCTGCTGGCGGGCATCCAGGTCGCGGCCGAGGGCGAGACGGCCGCCCGCTGGACCGACTACCGGATGGTCTGTTTCTTGTGACCGCCGCACCGACGGTGCGAGCAGCTGTGACTTCGCGAGCCCACCGGGCTCGGTGAACGGAAGGAAGCACGACGGACATGTCCACACTCACCACGGTCGCCGGCCGCCCGGTGATCACCGCATGGTCGGCCGTGTCGTCGTACGGCATCGGCAGGGCGGCGTTCGCCGAGGGCCTGCGCGAACGGCGGCCGGCTGCGACGGAACTCGGCACCGGGCACGGCGAGACCCCCGACGGCACCGGCTGTGTGGTCCCCGACTTCGACATCCGCAAGGTGCTCGGGAAGAAGGGCACCCGCTCCATGGACCGGGTCACGGGCCTCGCCGTCACCGCCGTCGGGGCGCTCCTCGACGACGGCGACCGCAACCGTGCGGTCGGCACCGGCGAGGGCGCGGCCTTCGCGCTCGGGACCACCACCGGCAGCGCCCAGTCCATGATGGACTTCACCAGGGACTCCCTGACCGGTGACCAGCCCTTCTTCGTCGACCCGGCGCGCTTCCCCAACACGGTGATGAACTGCGCCGCCGGCCAGAGCGCCATCTGGTACGGGCTCAAGGGCCCCAACGCCACCATCGCGGGCGGCCGGACCGCCGGTCTGCACGCCCTCAACTACTCGCGCCGGCTGCTCTCCGCGGGCCGCGCCCGTACGGTGCTGTGCGGCGCGGCCGAGGAGTTCTCGCAGGCCCGCGCCTGGCTGGAGCGCCGGGCGGGCGACGAGGGCGGCGCATCCGCCGGCGCGCCGCTCGGCGAGGGCTGCGCCATGCTCCTGGTCGAACCGCACGACCCGGGGGACCCCGCCCAGCCGGTCCTCGCCGAACTCGTCGCCGTCGAACTCGGTGTCGTGCTCGACGGGGACACCCGCCCCGCCCTCGTGTCCTGCCTGCGCTCCGCGCTGCGGCGGGCGGGCGTCGAGGCTGACCAGGTCGTCGCCGTCGCCAGGTCCGGCGCTCCCGGACGCGAGGGCCGGGGCGAGGCCGACGCCGTCGCCGAGGTCTTCGGCACCTCCGGTCACGCCGATCTGACGCCCACCGACCTGATCGGCGACACGGGCGCCGCCGCAGCGGCCTTCCAGGCCGCCGCACTGCTCTCCTACGCCGCCGACCGGCCCGAGGACGCGGCCAGCCGGATCGGCGTGATCACCTCCGTGGACCGCACCGGCACCGTCGGCTGCGCCCTGCTCGGCCTGCGCTGAGCCCGCCCCACCACCAGCTGATGAGAGGAACCCCGACCGTGCTGGACAAGGAAGAACTGCGAGCCCTCGTGGCGCAGGTGCTGGACGTCGACGAGTCCGAGATCACCGACGACGCCAGATTCGTCGACGACCTGGAGGTCGACTCCCTGATGGCGCTGGAGATCGTCGTCGTCCTGGAGAAGAAGTATGGCGTCAAGCTGCCGGAGTCCGAGCTCAAGCAGATCATCACCCTGCAGAGCGCCTACGACCTGCTGCTCCGCAAGATCGACGCGGCGCAGCGGGCAGCCTGATGCCCGGCGCGAGCCCGCTCGCGGGACTCGTCGAGGTGCTGCCCGGCGAGGACGAGTCGCACACCGCCGCCCGCTTCACCGTCGAGGACGGCGAGACCGTGCTGCCCGGGCACTACCCGGGTTTCCCGATCTTCCCGGGCGTCTGCCTCGTGGAGTGCACCCACCTCGCGGCGCTCGCCACCGCACCCGGTGGAGCGAAGGACGGCGAGCTTGCCGCCGTGGAGTCGACCCGGTTCACCGGGCCTGTCTTCCCCGGCGACCGGCTGGAGATCACCATGGGTTGGAAGCAGACCCCCGCGGGGGACTGGCAGTGCCGGGCGAAGCTGGCCACCGGCCGCGGCGACGCCGCCACGGTACGCCTGCGCTACCGCCCGCGCGCCGCGGCCCCGGAGGTGGCGGCGTGATCGGACAGCGTGACATCCGGGCCCGGTTGCCGCACCGCTTCCCGATGCTGCTCGTGGACCGGGTCACCGACGTCGTCCCCGGCGAGAGGCTGACCGCGCTCAAGGCCGTCACCTGCAACGAGCCGTGGTACGAGAAGCTCGGCCCGGGCACCCCGGACGAGGACTTCGCCTACCCGATGTCGCTCCTGATCGAGTCCTGGTGCCAGTCGGCGGGCGTCCTCGCCACCTGGGACGACCCCAACCCGGACGTACTGGAGGGGCAGGTGATGCTCTTCGGCTCCATGACGGGCGTCGAGTTCCACCGGCCCGTACTGCCCGGCGAGGTCCTGGAACACCGCGTCCGGCTCGACCGGCGGGTCGACGACACCGTCCTGTTCGAGGGCGAGAGCCGATCGGCCGGCGAGACGGTGATGACCGTCGGCCGGATCGTCATGGCCTTCCGGCCCGCAGAGGTTCTGCGCCCCGCCGCGGCCACCTGATTCGCACACTCACGGAGAAACATCATCATGGGAGACACCACGAACCGGGTGGCCCTCGTCACCGGCGGCTCGCGCGGCATCGGCCGCGCCACCGTCCACGCACTGGCCCGCGACGGATTCGACGTCGCCTTCTGCTACCGCTCGGACGACGAGGCCGCGCGCACGCTGGAGAAGGAGTTGGCGGACACCGGCGTCCGCGTGACGGGAAGCCGGGTCGACGTCGCCGACGCCGAGTCCGTACGGGCCTGGATCGGCGCCACAGAGGAGGAGTTCGGGCAGATCGACGCGGCCGTCACCGCCGCCGGCATCACCCGGGACAACCCGCTGGTCCTCATGGAGGACGAGCAGTGGCGGCAGGTCATCGACACCAACCTGGACGGCGTCTACCACGTCTGCCGGTCCGTCGTCTTCGGCATGATGAAGCGCCGCGCCGGTGCGATCGTCAACATCTCCTCGGTCGCCGGCGTCTACGGACACGGCACGCAGACCAACTACTCCGCCTCCAAGGCCGGGATCATCGGCTTCTCCCGCGCCCTGGCCAAGGAGACCGGCCGCTCCGGGATCCGGGTCAACGCGGTCGCCCCCGGCTTCATCGAGACGGACATGGTCGCCGCGATGAACGACAAGGCCCGCAAGGAAGCGCTCTCCTCCATCCCGTTGCGCCGGATGGGCACGGCGGAAGAGGTGGCCGACCTCGTCGCCTATCTCGTCTCCGACCGTGCCGCCTACATCACCGGAGCGGTGCTCCAGATCGACGGCGGCATCACCATCTGATCCATCCGCGAACCCCCTTGGAGGCGGTGATGGCACGACGCGGCCCACGCTGGTACTTCTCCTTCCGTAGCCCGTACTCCTGGATGGCCTACCGGGACCTGACCGGCACCTACCCGGACGTCGCGGAGCACATCGAGTGGCTGCCGTTCTGGGAGCCGGACGAGGCGGCCCAGGACGAGCTCGAGCGGAACAACGTCCGGCTGCCGTACGTCCCGATGTCGAAGGAGAAGCACCTCTACATCCTTCAGGACGTGCGCCGGCTCGCCCGGGCCCGCGAGCTCGAGATGGTGTGGCCGGTGGACCCGGCCCCGCGGTGGGAGGTCTCGCACCTCGGCTATCTGGCCGCGGCCGAGGCGGGCGCGGGCCCGCGCTTCATCGAGGAGACCTACCGGTACCGCTGGGAACTGGGTGAGGACATATCCGACCCGGACATCGTGGGCCGGATCGGAAAGGAAATCGGACTCGACGCCTGTGTGACGGCGGAGGCACACCTGGACCCGGTGATCCGGGAAAAGGGTCTGCGGGCCCTGAACTCTCTCCACCGGGACGGCGTGTTCGGCGTCCCCTTCTTCATCGACGGCTTCGACAAGTACTGGGGAGTCGACAGGCTGCCCGGCTTCGTGGACGCGGTACGCGCCCGGATCAGAAAACAATCAGTGAAGGAAGGCTGAATCATGGCGACCAATCCGTTCGAGGACGAGAACGCCAACTACTTCGTCCTCGTCAACGACGAGGGGCAGTACTCGCTCTGGCCCGCCTTCGCCGAAGTGCCCGCGGGGTGGACCGTGGCGCACGGCGAGGCGGCACGCCAGGAGTGCGTCGACCACATCAACACCAACTGGACGGACATGCGGCCCAAGAGCCTCGTCCAGGCCATGGGCGGCTGACCGGCGGCGATCCACCGGGGACCGGGCCCCGGCTTCGGAGTTCAGAGGGTAGGGAGCGGGTGCTCGCGTTCTGCGCGGGCACCCGTTTCCCATGTCCGCGGCCTGCCCGGGGCCCGAGGGCGTTGGCAGCATTCTGTCGGCCCGGATACGGCCTTCGTGTGCCGTGACGACGCCGTTCGCCGTGCTTGGCAGCATGATGCAGGGTCGGTTGTCCGGGTATCTCGGGCGGTGCGACAGTGGCCGGAAATGAGGAGTGGGGGAAGCGGGGGACGTCTCCGGAATTCCCATCTCCGGGATATCTCCGCCGTTCGGGCGGAATCCTTTGCAGTCGATCTGCTCGAGGTGGAGAAGAATGACGCTCGGTGGGCACGGGATACCTCTGACGGCAGCGCAGTCCGGAATCTGGTTCGCCCAGCAGCTCGACCCGGAAAACCCGGTCTACAACGCCGGCGAGTATCTCGAGATCCATGGTGAGCTCGACCGCGGAATCTTCGAGGCGGCGCTTCGCCGGGTCGTGGACGAGATGGAGAACCTGCGGGCCCGGTTCACCGAGACGCCCGACGGTCCGCGCCAGATCATCGACGACGCTCCCGAGTGGGAACTGCGGACGATCGACGTCGGCGCGGAGCCGGATCCGCGCGCCGCCGCCGAGGCGTGGATGCGCGCGGACCTGGCGCGCCCTCAGGACACCTCCACCGGACCGCTCTTCCTCTTCGTCCTCTTCCGTGCCGCCGACGACCGCTGGTTCTGGCTCCACCGCTACCACCACCTGCTCGTGGACGGCTTCACTGTCGCCCTGGTGGCCCGGCGCACCGCCGAGGTCTACACCGCGCTGGCGGCCGGCGAGGAGTCGCCGAACCCGTTCGGGCCGCTCGCCGAGCTGGTCCGGCTGGACGCCGCGTACCGCGAGTCGCAGCGGTGCGACGACGACCGGGAGTACTGGCTGCGCCGGCTCGCCGACCGTCCCGAGCCGGTCAGCCTCTCCGCCCAGGAACCGAGCGCCGCGCGCGGCCTGCTGCGCCGCACCGCACGGCTCGACGCCGAGGTGGCCGAGAAGCTGCGGGAGGCCTCACGCGAGGCCGGGGTGGCATGGCCGTGCCTGGTCACCGGCGTCGTCGCCGTCTATCTGCACCGGCTGACCGGCGCCGAGGAAGTCGTCCTCGGACTGCCCGTGACCACCCGGCTCGGCGGCGCCGCCCGCTCACTGCCCGGCATGGTCTCCAACGTCCTGCCGCTGCGGGTGCCCGTGGCCGGGCACAGCACGCTCGGGGACGTCCTCGCCCAGGTCGCCGGCGAGATGCGCGGGGCCATGAAGCACCAGCGGTACCGGTACGAGGACCTCCGCCGCGACCTGCAACTCCTCGGCGCGGACCGGCGGCTGACCGGGCCCCAGGTCAACATCATGATGTTCGACTACGACCTGCGGTTCGGCGAGCTTCCCGCAACGGTCCACAACCTCTGCATCGGCCCGGCCGACGACCTGTCCGTGATCGTCTACGACCGTACGGACGGCAAGGGCCTCCAGATCGACTTCGACGCCAACCCCGATCTGTACACCGGGGACGAGCTCGACGCCCACCTCGCGCGTTTCCGCGCGTTCCTCACCGCCCTCGCGGACGCCCCCGACGGTCTGCCGCTCGGCCGCGTCGACGTGCTCACGGAGGCCGAGCGCGCCCTGGTCGCTCCGGCGCCGGCCGAGGCGAGGGGAGAGCAGTCGCCCGGCACGCTCGTCGAGGCGTTCGAGAAGCAGGTGGCGCGCACGCCCGAAGCCGTCGCGTTGTCGTTCGGTGATGTGTCGTTGTCGTACGGGGAGTTGAACGCGCGGGCGAATCGTCTGGCGCGGGTGCTGGTTTCGCGGGGGGTGGGTCCTGAGCAGTTCGTGGGGCTGGCGCTGCCGCGTGGGGTGGAGCTGATCGTCGGGTTGCTGGCGGTGGTCAAGTCGGGTGCGGCGTATGTGCCGATGGACCCGGACTATCCGGCGGACCGGCTGGCCTACATGGTCGCCGACGCGTCGCCGGTGCTGGTGGTGACGTCGGGCTCGGTGGACCTCTCCGCGGTGGACACCGCGGGCGTGCCGTGGCTGGTTCTTGACGACCCGGCGGTGTCCGCCGAGTTGGCTGTCGCCGACCGCGGTGACCTGGGTGTGGGGATCGAGTCGGCGCATCCGGCGTATGTGATCTACACGTCGGGTTCGACGGGGCGGCCCAAGGGTGTGGTGGTGCCGCATTCGAATGTGGTGCGGTTGTTCTCGTCGACGGAGCACTGGTTCGGGTTCGGCGGGTTCGGCGGGGACGACGTGTGGACGATGTTCCACAGTTACGCGTTCGATTTCTCGGTGTGGGAGATCTGGGGTCCGCTGCTGCACGGTGGGCGTCTGGTGGTGGTGCCGTTCGAGGTGTCGCGTTCTCCGGAGGAGTTCCGTCGGCTGCTGGTGCGTGAGCGGGTGACGGTGCTGAACCAGACTCCGTCGGCGTTCTACCAGTTGATGCAGGTGGATCGGGAGGCTTCGGACTCGGCGGGCGAACTTGCTCTGCGGTATGTGGTGTTCGGTGGTGAGGCGCTGGATCTGTGGCGTCTGGAGGAGTGGTACGAGCGGCACGCCGACGACGCTCCGGTGCTGGTCAACATGTACGGCATCACCGAGACCACCGTCCACGTCACCCACCTGGCGCTCGACCGTCCCACCGCCGCCGCGGCGGCCGGAAGCACCATCGGCTCCGCCATTCCAGACCTGCGTCTGTACGTGCTGGACTCGGCGCTCCGCCCCGCCGCCCCCGGCATCGCCGGCGAGATGTACGTCGCCGGTGCCGGTCTCGCCCGCGGCTACCTGGGCCGACCCGATCTGAGCGCGGACCGGTTCGTCGCCGACCCGTACGGCGCTCCCGGCACCCGGATGTACCGCACCGGCGACATGGCGCGCCTGCACGCCGACGGTGAACTCGAGTACCTTGGCCGCGCCGACCAGCAGGTCAAGATCCGCGGCTTCCGCATCGAACTCGGCGAGATCGAGGCCGCCCTCCAGTCCCACCCCGGAGTCGCGCAGACCGCCGTCGTGGTCCGCGAGGACCGGCCGGGCGACAAGAAGCTCACCGGCTACGTCGTCCCCGTGAACGACGACGCCCCGCACGCCGCCGAGCTGCGCGACCACCTCGGTACGCGTCTGCCCGAGTACATGGTCCCCGCCGCGTTCGTCGCCCTGGACGCCCTGCCGCTGACCGCCAACGGCAAGCTCGACCGCAAGGCGCTGCCCGCCCCCGAGATCGCCGTGAGCGCCGATGCCTGTGCCGCACCGCGCACGGAGACCGAGGAACTGCTCTGCGCGCTCTTCGCCGAAGTGCTGGGCCTGCCCCGCGTCGGTGTCGACGACAACCTCTTCGACCTCGGCGGCGACAGCATCGCCTCCATCCAGCTCGTCTCCCGCGCCCGCGCCGCGGGCCTGCGGCTCACCACCCGCGACGTGTTCCGGCACCGCACCCCCGCCGCACTCGCAGAGGCAGCCGATTCGGCCGCCCCGGACGCCGTCGCCGGCCCCGTGGACGACGAACCGGCCGGCGACCTGGCCCTCACCCCGATCACAGGATGGCTCGCCGAACGCGGCGGCCGGACCGACCGGTACCACCAGTCGGTGCTGCTCCAGGTACCGGCAGACCTCACCGAGGACCACCTGCTGACCGGCCTGCGCCGTCTGATGGAGCGTCACGACGCGTTGCGGATGAGGCAGCTCGGCACCGGGGACGGCTTCGCCCTGGAGATACGACCGTCGGACACCGCGGCCGAGCTCGCCGCGGACAGCGTGCGGCGGGTGGACGTCATCGGCGCCGACGACAGCACCCTCACCGAGGCGGTCGCCGCGCACTCCGCCGGCGCCGTGGCCGCACTCTCGCCGCTCGACGGCAGGATGCTGCGGGCCGTCTGGTTCGACGCCGGAGAGCAGACGTCCGGACGACTGCTGCTGGCCGTCCACCACCTCGCCGTCGACGGCGTGTCCTGGAGCATCCTCCTGCCCGACCTGGCCGACGCCGCTCGCGCCGCCGCCGAGGGCCGCGCACCCGCGGACGCCGTTCCGGGCACCTCACTGCGCACCTGGGCCCGCGAGCTGACGCGGCTCGCCGGCACCGAGGAGCTGACCGCCGAGCTGGAGCTCTGGCAGCGGATGCTGAACGGGCCCGACCCGCGCCTCGGCAGCCGTTCCCTGGACCCGGCCGTCGACACCGCCGCCACCGAGCGCACGCTCGCACTCACCCTGCCCGCCGAGGCCACCCGGGCACTGCTGACCGACGTACCGGCCGTCTTCCACGCCCGCGTCAACGAGATCCTGCTGGCGGGCCTGGTCTCCGCGGTGACCCAGTGGCGCGCGGAACGCGGAACCGACGCGCCGGACGTGCTGGTCGACATCGAGGGCCACGGACGCGAGGACGTGGTGCCCGGCGCCGACGTGTCGCGCACGGTGGGCTGGTTCACCAGCCTCTACCCGGTACGCCTCACCGCCGGCGGCCACGACGAACGGCCCGGCGCCGCCCTCGGGCGGATCAAGGAAGAGCTCCGCGCGGTCCCCGGCAACGGCATCGGATTCGGCCTCCTGCGGTACGCCAACCCGGACACCGCGAAAGCCCTGGCGGACCTCGGCTCCCCGCAGATCGCCTTCAACTACCTCGGGCGCCTCGGCCGTTCCGGCGGCGGGGACTGGGCCACCGCGCCCGGTGCCGCCCCGCTCTCCGGCGGTTACGACCCCGAGATGCCGCTCGCGCACACGGTCGAGCTCAACGCCTTCACCGAGGACGGTCCACAAGGACCGCGGCTGACCGCTGTCTGGAACTGGGCCGGCGGCCTTCTCACGGAGACCGAGGCCCGTCACCTGGCCGACCTCTGGTTCCAGGAGCTGCGCCGCCTCGCGACGCACGCCGCGGAGCCGGACGCCGGCGGCTTCACCCCGTCCGACCTGCCGTTGGTCCGGCTCTCCCAGGAGCAGATCGACCGGCTCGCCGCAGCGCACCCCGCCCCCGCCGACATCCTGCCCGTCGCGCCGCTCCAGCAGGGCCTGCTGTTCCACGCCCTCTTCGACGAGTCGGGCCCCGACGTCTACACCGTCCAGTTCCTCTTCGACCTCGAAGGGCCGCTGGACGGCGCGGAACTGCGCGAGGCGGCCCGCTCACTGCTCCGCCGCCACCCCAACCTCCGGGCCGCCTTCCACCACCAGGACCTGCCGCACCCCGTGCAGGTGATCCCCCGGGCCGCCGAACCCGGCTGGACGGAGACGGACCTGTCCGCCCTCCCGGCCGACCGGCAGCAGGTGGAACTGACTCGTATCCAGGAGACCGAACGGGCCACCCGCTTCGACCTGACCGACCCCCCGCTGGTGCGCTTCACCCTCGTCGCGCTCGGCGGCGACCGCCACCGGCTGGTCTTCACACACCACCATCTGCTGCTCGACGGCTGGTCGATGCCGCTGTACGTGGCCGAGCTGCTGGCCCTGCACACCGGGCGCGACCTGCCCACCCCGCCGCCGTACCGCGACTATCTGCGGTGGCTCTCCGAACAGGACACCGAAGCCGCGGAGGCGGCCTGGCGCCAGGCGTTCGCAGGCGTCGAGGAACCCACGCTGCTCGCCGGCGCCGAGCTCGACACCACCACGCCCGCCGCCCCCGACCAGCTGCTCCTCGACCTGCCGGCCGACCTCGCCGACGCCGTGTCCGCCACCGCCCGCAGCCACGGCCTCACCCTCAACACCGTGGTGCAGACGGCATGGGCGATCCTGCTCGGCCGGCTCACCGGCCGCGACGACGTGGTCTTCGGCGGCACGGTCTCCGGCCGTCCGCCGGAGGTGCCGGGCATCGAGTCGATGGTCGGTCTCTTCGTCAACACCCTGCCCGTCCGGATACGTCTCGACCCCGCGGAGACGGTCGCCGCGCTCCTCGCCCGGGTCCAGGAAGAGCAGTCACAGCTGCTGCCGCACCAGCACGTGGGTCTCGCCGACGTCCAGCGCATCGCCGGCATCGGTGAACTCTTCGACACCATCACCGTGCTGGAGAACTACCCGCTCGATCCCGAGCGGCTCTCCGAGCCTTCCCTCGCCGTCACCGGGATCGACGGCCGGGACGCCACCCACTACCCCCTCAGCCTTGCCGTGATGCCGGGCGAAGGGCTCCACCTGCGGGTCAACCACCGTCCGGACGCCTTCGACGCCGACGCGGTCCGCCGGATCGTCCGCCGGTTCGAGACCGTCCTGCGCTTCGTCACGGAGCGCGCGGCGGAGCCGCTCGGCCGTCTCACTCTGCTGCTCCCCGAGGAGTCGGAGCGTCTGGAGCGCGCCAACGACACCGGCACCGCACCGGCCCCCAGCACCTTCCCCGAGCTGTTCGCCGCCCGGGCGGCCGCCGCTCCCGACGCCCCGGCGCTGCGCCACGCGGACCGTGAGCTGACCTACCGCGAGCTGGACGACCGCGCCACCGAACTGGCCGGGCGTCTGGCGGCAGCCGGCGCGGGCCCCGAGCGGATCGTGGCGGTCGCGCTGCCGCGCTCCGCGGAACTGGTGGTCGCCGTCCTCGCCGTGATGAAGGCCGGCGCCGCCTATCTGCCGGTCGACGCCGAGTACCCGGCCGACCGCATCCGCTACATGCTCGACGACGCGGCCCCCGCCCTGCTCGTCACCACCGGCGCACTGGCGGACTCCCTGCCCGGCGGGGTGCCCCGGTTCCTCGTCGACGCCGACGGGCCGGTGACCGCCGACGGGCCGGCGACCGCCGAAGCGTTGGTGACCGCCGCGCTGCCGGACGTCGTCCAGCGGCCGCAGGCCCCCGCGTACGTGATCTACACGTCGGGTTCGACGGGCCGTCCCAAGGGTGTCGTGGTGACGCACTCGGGTGTGGCGTCGCTGGTCGCGACGCAGATCGAGCGGTTCGGGGTGGGTCCGGGCAGCCGGGTGCTGCAGTTCGCCTCCCCGAGCTTCGACGCGGCGTTCTGGGAGCTCGTCATGGGCCTGCTCACCGGCGCGACCCTGGTCGTGGGGGACCCGGAGGAGCTGACGGCGGGACCGGCGCTCGCCGCCTTCGCCGCCCGCCACGGCATCACCCATGCCACGCTGCCGCCCGTCGTCCTCGGCGCCGCCGCCGAGTCGGACCTCGCGTCCGTCACCACCCTGGTCGTCGCCGGTGAGGCGACCTCCGGCGAGGTGGTCGAGCGCTGGTCGGCGGGGCGCCGGATGGTCAACGCGTACGGCCCGACCGAGTCCACCGTGTGCGCCACCATGTCCGGCGCGCTCGAAGGCGGCGGGGTGCCGCCCATCGGCACCCCCGTGACCGGGACCAGGGTGCACGTGCTCGACGCCAACCTGCGGCTCGTGCCGCCCGGTGTGGCCGGCGAACTGTACATCGCGGGCGCCGGTCTGGCCCGCGGTTACCTCGGCAGGCCGGACGTCACCTCGGAACGGTTCGTGGCCGACCCGTTCGGCGCTCCGGGGGAGCGGATGTACCGCTCCGGCGACGTGGTCCGCCGGACCGCGGACGGGGAGCTGGAGTTCCTCGGCCGCGCCGACGACCAGGTCAAGGTCCGCGGTTTCCGCATCGAACTCGGCGAGATCGAGAACGTCCTGGCCCGGCACGAAGCGGTCGCCCAGGCCGTCGTCGTCGTACGGGACGACCCCGGCGGACGCCGGCTCGCGGCGTACGCGGTCCCCGCCGGCGAAGCCGCCGCCGACCCGGCCGCGCTGCGGGCGCACCTCGCCGCGGCCCTGCCCGACCACATGGTGCCCGCGTTCGTGGTCGTCCTCGACGCGCTGCCGCTCACCCCCAACGGCAAGCTCGACCGCAAGGCGCTCCCCGTGCCGGACGTCGGCACCGCCGGTGAGGGACGGCTCCCCTCGACACCCGAGGAGGAGATCCTCTGCGCCCTGTTCGGTGAGGTTCTCGGCCTGCCCCGGGTCGGCGTCGACGACAGCTTCTTCGACCTCGGCGGCGACAGCATCGTCTCCATCCAGCTGGTCGCCCGGGCACGGACGCGCGGGCTCGTCATCACTCCCAAGCAGGTCTTCAAGGCCCGCACGGTCTCGGCGCTCGCCGCCCTGGCCCAGGCGGCGGAGCCGTCGGACGAACAGGACGGCGACGCGATGACCGACGACGGTCTCGGTGCGGTACCGCTCACCCCGATCATGCACTGGCTGCGGGAACGCCAGGGCCCGGTCGACGGCTTCAGCCAGTCCGTGCTCCTCCAGGTGCCCGCCGGGGCACAGCAGACGCACCTCACGACCGCCGTCCAGGCCGTACTTGACCGGCACGACATGCTGCGGCTCCGGCTGACCCGGCGTGGCCCGCTGTGGGGTCTGGAAGTCCGCGAACGGGGAGCCGTGGACGCCACGGCCGTCCTCGACCGCGTGGCGGTCACCGGCGCCGACGGCCTCGCCGAACTCGTCGCCGCACGCGCCGAATCGGAGCGCCGGGCCCTGTCCCCGGAGAACGGCACCGTGCTCCGCGCGGTCTGGTTCGACCTGGGCGCGGACCTGCCCGGCCGGCTGCTGCTGACCGTCCACCACCTGGCCGTCGACGGTGTGTCATGGCGGATCCTGCTGCCCGACCTGGAGGCGGCCTGGCAGGCAGCGGCGACCGGCAGGGCCCCCGGGCTGCCCGCCGTCGGCACCTCCTACCGCCGCTGGGCCGAGCAGCTCACCGCCCGTGCCCAGGACCCGAACCTGCTCGACGAGCTCGAGCTGTGGACCGACATGCTCGCCGCGCCGGACGAACCGCTCGCGGACCGGGCCCTCGACCCGCGGCGGGACACCGTCGAAAGCGCCCGCAGCCTGGTCCTCACCCTGGCCGCGCAGGAGACCGCGCCGCTGCTGACCACGCTCCCCGCCGCGTACCGGGCAGGCGTCACCGACGTCCTGCTCGCGGGACTCACCACAGCAGTCACCGAGTGGCGGCGGCGCCGCGGACAGGACACCTCCGGCGGCCTCCTCCTCGACCTGGAGGGCCACGGCCGTGAGGAGACCGACGGCACCGACCTGTCCCGCACGGTCGGCTGGTTCACCTCTCTGCACCCGGTCCGGCTCCCCGCCGGCTCCTGGCACGACCCGGCGGCCGCGGTGAAGGACGTCAAGGAACGGCTGCGCGCCGTACCGGACAGCGGACTCGGCCACGGTCTGCTGCGCCACCTCAACCCGCAGACCGCCCTGGCGCTGGCCGGACTCCCGGCTCCTTCGATCGGCTTCAACTACCTGGGCCGGTTCCGCAGCACGGGCGGCGGGGACTGGACTCCCGCGCCAGAGGCCTCGGTCATCGGCGGCGGAGCCGACGCGGGCATGGGCATGCCCCACGCGGTGGAGATCAACGCCCTTGCGGAGGAAGGCCCCGAGGGCCCGGCCCTGGTCGCGACCTGGACGTGGGCCGGCGAACTCCTCGAAGAGGCCGACGTGCGCGAGCTCGCCGGACTCTGGTTCGACGCGCTGCGCCGCCTCGCCACCACCGCTCCGCGCGCCACCGGTCGGCTGACCCCCTCCGACCTGCCGCTCGTGACGCTGACGCAGTCGCAGCTCAGCGGTCTGGAGAGCGCGGTGCCCGGCCTTGCCGACGTGCTGCCGCTGGCGCCGCTGCAGGAGGGCCTGCTCTTCCACTCCCTCCTCGACGGCGGTGCGCCCGACGTCTACACCGTGCAGCTGTTCACAGACCTCGAAGGCCCCCTCGACGCCGTGGCACTGCGCGCGGCGGCCGCCGCACTGCTGCGCCGCCACCCCAACCTGCGGGCCGCGTTCCGCCAGGAGGGCCTGGACCGGCCCGTCCAGGTGGTGCCCGCCGAGGTCGAACTGCCGTGGCGGGAGAGCGACCTGAGCGGCCTGGCGGAGAGCGAGCGCGAACAGGCGCTGGAACGACTCCTCGCCGAGGACCGTGCCGACCGCTTCGACGTCACGAAACCCCCGCTGGTCCGCTTCCACCTCGTCAGACTGGCCGACGACCGGCACAGGCTGCTGTTCAGCAACCACCACATCCTGCTCGACGGCTGGTCGATGCCCGTCGTCGTACAGGAGCTGTTCGCGCTGTACGCCACCGGCGGCGACGACCGCGCCCTGCCGCCCGTACCGCCCTTCGCGGACCATCTGCGCCGGCTCGACGGCCTCGACACGGACGCCGCCGAACGCGCGTGGCGCCATGCGCTCGCCGGGACCGACGAGCCGACGCTGGTCGCGCCCGGTGTCGTTCCCGACCCGTCCGTGCAGCCCGAACGGGTCACCGTCACCCTCTCCGAGGAGCAGACCGCGGCACTCACCGGCTTCGCCCGCGGCCGCGGACTCACTCTCAACACGCTCATCCAGGGCGCCTGGGCCGTGCTGCTCGCCCGGCTCACCGGACGTGACGACGTCGTCTTCGGTGCCACCGTCTCCGGACGGCCCGCCGAGCTCGCCGGCGTCGAGTCGATGGTCGGCCTCTTCATCAACACCCTGCCGGTCCGGGTCGCGCTGCGCCCCGAGGAGAGCGTCGCGGCACTGCTCGAGCGCATCCAGGACGAGCAGAGCGACCTGCTGGAACACCAGCACCTCGCGCTGTCCCGGATCCAGGAACTCGCCGGTGCGGGTGAGCTGTTCGACACGCTCGCCGTGCTGGAGAACTATCCGCTCGACCCCACGATGCTGCGCGCCCCCGGTGACCTCACGGTCAGCCGCATCGACGGCCGCGACGCCACCCACTACCCGCTCACCCTGGTCGTCCTGCCCGGCGACCGGCTCGAGATCAGGCTGAACCACCGGCCCGACGCGGTCGCCGCGCCGGTCGCCCAGGCCCTCGCCGCCCGTCTTCAGGGGCTGTTCACCCGGCTCGTCCGGGAGCCGGACCAGCTCGTCGGCCGTCTCGACGTCCTCACCGCGGGCGAACACGACCAGGTGGTCACGGCCTGGAACGACACCGCCCGCGAGGTCCCTGACCTGACCTTCCCCGCACTGGTCGAGGCACAGACCCGGCGCACCCCGAACCGGCCGGCCGTCGACCACGAAGACGGCAGCCTCACCTTCGCCGAGCTCGGCGAACGGGCGAACCGGCTGGCGCACTGGCTGATCTCCCAAGGCGCGGGCCCGGAGCGGACCGTCGCCCTGCTGCTGCCGCGGTCCGTCGACATCGTCATCGCCCAGCTCGCCGTGCTCAAGGCGGGCGCCGCGTATCTGCCGGTCGACCCGGACCACCCGGACGAGCGCATCTCCCACATGCTCGACGACGCCCGCCCGGCGCTGGTCCTCACCACCGCCGCGCTCGCCGCACGCGCGCCCGGCGCCGACCCCGTACTGCTGGACGAGCTCGACCTGTCGGACCGCGAGGTCACCGATCCGACGGACGCCGACCGGCTCTCCCCGCTGACCCTCGCCCACCCGGCGTACGTCATCTACACCTCGGGCTCCACCGGCCTCCCCAAGGGCGTCACGGTCACCCACGCGGGCATCGCCACCTTCTCGGCGACCCAGATCGAACGGTTCGACGTCGACGGCGACAGCCGCGTGCTGCAGTTCGCCTCGCCCAGCTTCGACGCCTCGGTCCTCGAACTCACCATGGCCCTGCCGGCCGGTGCGACGCTCGTCGTGCCACCGCCTGGACCACTCGCCGACGAGGACCTCGCCCGGGTCCTCGCGGACCGGCGGATCAGCCACGCACTGATCCCGCCGGCCGCCCTGGCCACCGTGCCGCCCGCCGAACTGCCCGGCTTCCGCTGCCTGCTGGTCGGCGGCGACGCCACCAACAGCGCGCTCGTCGACCGCTGGGCCCCCGGCCGGACCATGTTCAACCTGTACGGCCCGACCGAGTCCACCGTCGTCGCCACCATGAGCGAGCGGCTGACCGCGGGCACCGGGACGCCGACGATCGGCCGCCCCATCGAGAACACGCGTGTCTACGTCCTCGACGGCAGCCTCCGTCCCGTCGCCCCCGGCACCGCGGGAGAGCTCTACCTCGCCGGCCACGGACTGGCCCGCGGCTATCTGCACCGGCCCGCGCTCACCGCGGAACGCTTCGTCGCCGCGCCGTTCGGCGAGCCGGGTGCGCGGATGTACCGCACCGGCGACCTGGTCCGCTGGACGCGGGACGGGCGACTCGAGTACCTCGGCCGCTCCGACGGGCAGGTCAAACTGCGCGGCTTCCGCGTCGAACTCGGCGAGGTCGAGTCCGTCCTCGCCGCCCACCCCGGGGTCGGGCAGGTCGCGGTGGTGCTCCGCGAGGACCGCCTCGGCGACAAGCGGCTCGTCGCCTACGCCGTCCCCACCCGGGGGACGTCGCCCGAGCGCGCCGCGCTGCGCGACCACGCGGCCGCCGCACTGCCCGACCACATGGTGCCGTCCGCGTTCGTGATCCTCGACGAGCTGCCGCTCTCCCCGAACGGCAAGCTCGACCGCAAGGCCCTCCCGGCGCCCGACTACACCGACGCCGTGACCGGCCGGTCCCCGCGCACCCCGCGGGAGGAGATCCTCTGCGCGCTGTTCGCCGACGTCCTCGGCGTGCCCGAGGTCGGGATCGACGACAGCTTCTTCGACCTCGGCGGCCACTCCCTCCTCGCCACCCGCCTCGCCGGCCGCATCCGCGTCGCTCTCGGGGCCGAACTCCCGGTCCGCGCCCTGTTCGAGCAGCCGACGGTCGCCGGACTCGCCGGACTTCTGGACGAGGCAGCCGAGGCGCGCACCGCGCTCGAACGACGCACCCGGCCCGCGGAGATCCCGCTCGCACCGGCCCAGCAGCGGCTCTGGTTCCTCGGCCGTCTCGACGGTCCGAGCGCCACGTACAACCTGCCGCTGGCGTTCCGGCTGACCGGCGACCTGGACACGGACGCACTGCGTGCCGCGCTCGGCGACGTCGTCGCCCGGCACGAGAGCCTGCGCACCCTCTTCCCCGACACCGACGGCCGGGCCCGGCAGCACATCCTCGAGCCGGACCGGGCGAACCTCCCCTTCGAGGTCCGGCGCACCACCACCGACGAACTCCCGGCGCAGCTCACGGTCCACGCGGCCCGCGGCTTCGACCTGGCGACCGCGCTGCCGCTGCGCGTCACCCTCTTCGAGACCGACGCGGACGACCGGGTGCTGCTCCTGGTGCTCCACCACATCGTGGCCGACGGGGCGTCGCTGGCGCCGCTGGCGCGTGATCTGTCACAGGCCTATGCGGCGCGGTGTGAGGGCGGTGCGCCCGAGTGGGCGCCGCTGCCGGTGCAGTACGCCGACTACGCGCTCTGGCAGCGCGAACTCCTCGGCGAGGAGCGGGAGCCCGACAGCCTGAGCGCCCGCCAGACCGCGTACTGGCAGCGGGCCCTGGCCGGTGTGCCGGAGGAGCTGCGGCTGCCCGCCGACCGGCCGCGTCCGGCCCGTCCGACCTACCGCGGCGACGTTGTGCCCTTCGAACTCGACGGCCGGCTCCACGCCCGGCTCACGGAGCTCGCACGGCAGGACGGCAGCACCCTGTTCATGGTGTTGCAGGCGGGTCTGGCGTCGTTCCTGTCGGCGGTGGGTGCGGGGACGGATGTGCCGTTGGGGACGCCGGTGGCGGGCCGTGGTGACGAGGCGTTGGACGAGCTGGTGGGGTTCTTCGTGAACACGCTGGTGCTGCGGACGGATGTGTCGGGTGATCCGACGTTCCGTGAGGTGCTGGCGCGGGTGCGGGAGACGGACCTCGCGGCGTACGCGCATCAGGACGTGCCCTTCGAGCGGCTGGTGGATCTGATCAGCCCCGAGCGGTCGCTGGCCAGGCACCCCCTCTTCCAGGTGATGCTGACGCTGGAGAACGACCCGGGTCACGTCCTGGACGCGGCTGGTCTGCAAGGTGAGCTGATGCCCGTCGGCACCGGCGCCGCCAAGTTCGATCTGGCGGTGAGTTTCGGTGAGCGGCGGGACGAGGAGGGCCGGCCCGCGGGTCTTGGCGGGTTCGTGGACTACAGCGTGGATCTGTTCGACCGGGGGACGGTCGAGGGTCTGGTGGCGCGGCTGGGTGACTGGCTGGCGGCCATGGCCGCGGCTCCGGACACGCGGTTGTCGAAGGCCGGGCTGCTGTCCGCCGCTGAGCGTGAGCGGGTGGTGGGGGAGTGGAACGACACGTCGTGTGAGGTGCCTTCGGGGACGTTGGCGGCGTTGTTCGAGGCGCAGGTGGAGCGGACTCCGGACGCGGTCGCGGTGGTGTCCGAGGACGGTGAGGTGTCGTTCGCGGAGTTGAACGAGCGGGCGAATCGTCTGGCGCACCGGTTGATCGCGGAGGGTGTGGGTCCTGAGCGGGTGGTGGCGTTGGTGCTGCCGCGTTCGGTGGAGCTGGCGGTGACGCAGCTGGCGGTGGTGAAGGCCGGTGGCGCGTTCCTTCCCGTCGACCCGGCGCATCCGCAGGAGCGCATCGACTACATGCTCACCGACGCCCGGCCTGTGCTCGTCGTCGACGAGGCGTGGGTGGCATCCGTGGACACGTCCCGGATGCCCGCCACCGACCCCGTGGTGGACGTCGCGGTGGCCCACCCCGCCTACGTGATCTATACGTCGGGTTCGACGGG
>NZ_JBIAPL010000015.1:128710-174935 GCF_042888225.1 Streptomyces sp. NPDC003023 | reverse complement strand
TTGGCACACTGTTGAGTTCTCAAGGAACGGACGCTTCCTTTGTACTCACCCTCTCGGGCTTTCCTCCGGGCGCTTCCCTTCGGTCTTGCGTTTCCAACCTTACCAGATCCGTTTTCCGTTCCGTTTCCGGTTCGGATTTCATTTCCGGTGGCCGTTGGAGTGGCCTTTTGCCTTTCGGCTGGACCCGACTTTATCAGAAGCATTTCGGCCGAGCTAATCGGCTTCGTGATCCGGATAAGGAATCGGGAGCGGCTCCGCGGAAATCATTTCCCAGCGAGAACCAGACAGACTCTAAATGTTCACGCCCGAACTGTCCAGTCCGAGGCAACCGTTAAAATCTACCTCCCCACACATCCCATGTCAACGGGTCTTGCGGGGCGAAGAGGAGACTAGCAGCTCGCGGGGGCCGTACGCACATCAGGCTGCCGTGGGCAGTTCGGCACTGCGGTCGGCCTCCTCCACGTCACCGATGTCCCCTGCCCGGGCAGCCCTGCCGCCCAAGACGTAGACGTAGGCGAGGAACGCTGCTTCTGCGGCGACGCCGATGGTGATGCGGCCCCAGGTGGGAAGGCCCGAGGGCGTCACGAAGCCCTCGATCAGACCGGACACGAACAGCACCAGAGCCAGGCCGATCGCCATGCCGAGCGCGGCCCGGCCCTGCTGGGCCAGTGCACTCCGGCGGCTCTGCGGGCCGGGGTCGATGACCGTCCAGCCCAGGCGAAGGCCTGTGCCGGCGGCGACGAAGACGGCCGTGAGTTCGAGCAGGCCGTGCGGGAGCACCAGGCCGAGGAAGACGTCGAGCCGGCCGGCCGAAGCCATGAGTCCGATGCCGACGCCCAGGTTCAGCATGTTCAGGAAGAGGATCCAGATGACCGGCAGGCACAGGAAGGCGCCGAGGGTGAGGCACATGGCGGCCGCCTGTGCGTTGTTCGTCCACACCTGCGCGGCGAACGAGGCCGCCGGGTGACTCGAGTAGTACGTCTCGTACTCTCCGCCGGGGCGGGTCAGCCGGCGCAGTTCCTCCGGTGCGCCGATCGCGGACTGCACCTCCGGATGGGTTCCGATCCACCACCCGATGACGGCCGCCAGCAGTGTGGAGAGCACTGCGGTCGGTATCCACCAGTGGCGGGAGCGGTAGACCGCCGCCGGAAAGCCGGCGGTGAGGAAGTCGGCGACGTCTCGCCAGCTCGACCGCCTTGTGCCGGTCACGACTGCTCGCGCGCGCGCCACGAGCTGGGTGAGTCTCGCCGTCAGGGCCGGCTCCGGAGCGCTCGACTGAACCAGGGAGAGATGGGTGGCCGTGCGCTGGTAGAGCGTGACGAGCTCGTCGGCCTCCGCGCCCGTCAGGTGGCGACCCCGACGTAGGAGGTGGTCCAGGCGGTCCCACTCGGCGCGGTGGGCTGTCACGAAGACATCGAGGTCCATGGTCGGCTGCTGCTCCAGGCACTGGGTGCGTTGCGTACGGTCGGTACTACTTCACTGCTGCACTACTGCGACACGCTGCCGGTCAGCTTGGCAGACTGGTGGATCAGGGGGCGGGGAAGGCCGAAGAACACGAAGGGGGCAGCAGTGAGCGGGCTAGTGACAGGGGACGCGGTCGTACTGGGGCTGCAGCCGGCGAGACTGCCGAGCCGAGCCCTTGCTCTCGTGATCGATCTCGCCGTGGTGTGGACGGGATATCTGCTGCTGTCCGTGGGGCTCGCGGTGGCAACTGCCTCGCTGGACGAGGCAGCCGTCATGGCGGTGTCCATCGCCTCGTTCCTGCTGGTGCTCGTAGGTGCGCCAATAGCCGTGGAGACACTGAGCCACGGGCGTTCGCTGGGAAAGCTGGCCTGTGGACTGCGCGTGGTCCGCGACGACGGTGGGCCCATTCGCTTCCGGCACGCACTCGTACGCGGGGCGATGGGGGTCGTCGAGATCCTCTTCACGTTCGGCGTCATCGCCTGCATCGCGTCCCTGGTCTCCGAACGGGGCCGGCGTATAGGAGACGTGTTCGCCGGGACGCTCGTCGTGCGCGAGCGGGTGCCCGCGGCCCGCGGTCCGATGGCGCCGCCTCCCCCGCCGCCGTGGCTGGCGGGCCGGTTCGCCCAGCTCGATCTGTCGAGCGTGCCGGACACCCTGTGGCTGGCGATACGCCAGTACCTCACCCGCATGAGGCAGCTGGACCCGGCGGTGAGCTGGTCCATGGCCCAGCAGTTGGCCGGGGATCTGGCGGCCCACACGGGAACGCCTGCTCCGCAGGGCGTGCCTCCGGCCGCGTATCTCGCTGCCGTGGTGAGCGAGCGGCAGGCTCGCGACGCCCGGCGCACATTCACCGCGTCCGCTTCGAAAGCCGCTGCCGAATCTTTCGGATCCGGGACGGCACCGGCCGCGGGCCCCATGGCAGATCCGGGCCCGGTGCCGGGGCCTGCGGGAGCTGCCGCCACTCAGCGGCCTCCGGCACCCCGTTCTCCGGCACACTTCCCCGCCGAGGTTCCGTCCGCATCATCGAGCGGATTCGCCCCTCCCGCGTAAACCGGCCATCAGCGCCGAAGCCGCACTCACAGCCACCGTCACAGTCACAGCGCCGACAGTCGGAGGGCTCGCCTCAGCGGAAGGCGGAAGGCGGGCTCTCAAGATCCTCGAGCTCGATGCCGGGCGCGGCGAGGACCACGTCCCCGGCGATGTGAACGGCGTACTGCTCGCCCGTGTCCAAGGCGCTGACCTGGTATTCGTCCACTGTCAGGGGGCCGTTGTCAGTGGTGTGCGCTTCACTCTTCACCAGGGCCCAGGACTGGTCGACGGTCAGGGGTGCCAGGACGGGGTCGGTGAAGGCGACGAGGCGGATACGGGTTGCGGGAGCGCCGGGTGCGAGGCGCAGCAGCCGGGCAGTGGCGACGAGGAAGGCGGGAGAGGTGCCGGTGAAGGTGTGGGCGGGGGCGTTGCCTTCTCTGGCGTCGTTGCCGGTGGGGTCGGTGCGGACCCAGGTGACGCCGTCGATCGCCGCACCCCGGACCTGCCAGCTCGCCGCGTGGAGTTCGAGGCGGATGGGGCGGCCCAGTTCGTCGAGAGCGAGGTCGACGGAGCCGGCGTCGTCGCCGGAGGGAGTGGTGGTTCGCGAGACATACCGCCAGCCGGAGGGGCCGGGGGCGCACTGGAAGTGTTCTTCACCGAGGGGGGTGTGATCGTGCGGATCGTGGAGCGAATAGCGGCCGCGGGGCATGGGGGCGTAGGTGTCCTTGTGCGGTGAGGCGTCAGCCGGAGCCGTTCGAGGAGGGTACGGGGCAGGCCCCCGACACGGGGGTGCGGGGGCCTGCCTGGTACTGCTCGGTGCGTACTGCTGCCGGCGCTGTTGAGCGCCGTGGTGGTCAGTAGCGGTAGTGGTCGGGCTTGTACGGGCCGTCGACCTCGACGCCGATGTAGGAGGCCTGCTCCGGGCGCAGGGTGGTCAGCTTGACCCCCAGGGCGTCGAGGTGGAGGCGGGCGACCTTCTCGTCGAGGTGCTTGGGGAGCACGTACACGTCGGTCGGGTAGTCCTGGGGCTTGGTGAACAGCTCGATCTGGGCCAGGGTCTGGTCCGCGAACGAGTTGGACATCACGAACGACGGGTGACCCGTCGCGTTGCCCAGGTTCAGCAGACGGCCCTCGGACAGCACGATCAGGACCTTGCCGTCGGGGAACGTCCAGGTGTGGACCTGGGGCTTGACCTCGTCCTTGACGACGCCGTCGATCCGCGCGAGACCGGCCATGTCGATCTCGTTGTCGAAGTGGCCGATGTTGCCCACGATCGCCTGGTGCTTCATCCGGGCCATGTCCGAGGCCATGATGATGTCCTTGTTGCCCGTCGTGGTGACGAAGATGTCCGCGCTCTCCACGACCTCGTCCAGCGTGGTGACCTGGTAGCCGTCCATCGCCGCCTGCAGCGCGCAAATCGGGTCGATCTCGGTGATGATCACCCGCGCGCCCTGGCCGCGCAGCGACTCCGCACAGCCCTTGCCCACGTCGCCGTAGCCGCAGACGACCGCCGTCTTGCCGCCGATGAGGACATCGGTGGCGCGGTTGATGCCGTCGATCAGCGAGTGCCGGCAGCCGTACTTGTTGTCGAACTTCGACTTCGTCACGGCGTCGTTCACATTGATCGCCGGGAAGAGCAGCGTGCCGTCACGGTGCATCTCGTAGAGGCGGTGGACACCGGTGGTGGTCTCCTCCGTCACACCGCGGATCTCGGACGACAGCTGCGTCCACTTCTGCGGGTTCTCGGTCAGCGTGCGGTTGAGCACGCGCAGGATGTGGGCGTACTCCTCGCTGTCCGCCGTCGAGGGGTCGGGAGCCGCACCCGCCTTCTCGAACTCGACGCCCTTGTGGACCAGGAGGGTGGCGTCACCACCGTCGTCGAGGATCATGTTCGGGCCACCGGTGGCGGTGCCGGGCCAGGTCAGAGCCTGCTCCGTGCACCACCAGTACTCTTCCAGCGTCTCGCCCTTCCAGGCGAAGACCGGGACGCCCTGCGGGCTCTCGGGAGTGCCGTTCGGGCCGACCGCGATCGCGGCGGCGGCGTGGTCCTGGGTGGAGAAGATGTTGCAGGACGCCCAGCGGACCTCGGCGCCGAGGGCGACCAGGGTCTCGATGAGGACGGCGGTCTGCACGGTCATGTGCAGGGAGCCGGTGATGCGCGCACCGGCGAGCGGCTGGGCCTCCGCGTACTCCTTGCGGATCGACATCAGGCCGGGCATCTCGTGCTCGGCGAGGGTGATCTCCTTGCGGCCGAAGGCGGCGAGGGAAAGGTCGGCGACCTTGAAGTCCTGGCCATTGGCGACAGTCGACATGCGAGCTGCTCCTCGTGGTTCGGGTCGAGGGTGGTTACGGCTGGCTCTGCGGCGGCCGGGGCATACGAATGCCCGGGAGTCCGCAGGACAGTCCGTCGGAGGCCCTCTCTCCCTCGGTCGGCCCGCGCGGGACCGCCCGACCGCCATCAGCAGCGACGTCTGACTGGTTACGAATCTACACCGATCGGCCCAGTCGGCCCCAGCCCACCCTGGCTCGCCTTCAGGCCGTCCTTCGCGCCCGCGCCCAGCGGTCGCCGCGTGCAAGGGCTTTGGAGATGGCCGGATTCTGTTGCACGATGCTGCGACATGCCGCCGCGGGATCGAGGGCGTCCGTGTGGCCTCCACGAGGGGCCGCGCGACCCGCAGACCCCGCAGGATCCGCGCAGCCTGCACAACCCGCACAACCCGCACGATCCGCGGGACGAGCGTTAGGAGAACCACGTGACCAGTTCGGCGAGCGAGCAGCGGAAAGTGAAGCTGCTCGCGGTGACTGCCTGCCCGACAGGCATCGCACACACGTATATGGCCGCGGAGAAGCTGACGCAGGCCGCGGAGAAGCTCGGCGTCGAGATGAAGGTGGAGACCCAAGGATCGATCGGTGCCGAGAACGTACTCTCTGACAACGATGTCAGAGACGCGGACGGCATCATCATCGCCGCGGACAAGGATGTCGACCGCAGCCGCTTCGTCGGCAAGAAGGTGCTGGCGGTCGGCGTCGCCGAGGGCATTCATCACCCGGAGCGGTTGATCGAGCGGGTGCAGGCGGCCCCGGTGCAGAGCGCCGACGGCGACGCGACCACCGCCGCAGCCGGTGGTTCCGGCGGCAAGGAGCGCAGCGCCGTGTACAAGGCGCTGATGAACGGTGTCTCGTACATGATCCCGTTCGTGGTGGTCGGCGGTCTGCTCATCGCCATCTCGCTGGCGCTGGGCGGTGACGCCACGGCCAAGGGTTACGTCATCCCGGAGGGGACCTTCTGGGCCCATGTGAACGCGATCGGCGCCATCGGCTTCCAGTTGATGATCCCGATCCTCTCCGGCTACATCGCCTATGCGATCGCGGACCGCCCGGCCCTCGTCCCCGGCATGATCGGTGGCTGGATCGCGAACACCGGTGCGCTGTACGACTCGGAGGCCGGCGCCGGCTTCATCGGGGCGATCGTCACCGGATTCATCGCCGGTTACCTCGTCCTGTGGATCAAGAAGGTCAAGGTCCCCAGGTTCGCCCAGCCGATCATGCCGATCATCGTGATCCCGATCCTGGCGACAACGGCCCTGGGCCTCTTCTTCGTCTACGTCATCGGCAAGCCGATCTCCTGGCTCTTCACGCACCTCACCGAGTGGCTCAGCGGTATGACCGGCACCAGTGCGATCCTGCTCGGCGCACTCCTCGGCCTCATGATCGCGTTCGACATGGGCGGGCCGGTCAACAAGACCGCGTTCCTCTTCGGTGCAGGACTCATCGCCACCGGCAACCAGACCGTGATGGGCATGTGCGCGGCAGCCATTCCCGTCATGCCCCTGGGTCAGGGCCTCGCCACACTGATCCGCCGCAGGCTGTACTCGGAGCAGGAGCGTGAGACGGGCATGGCCGCGCTCTTCATGGGCGTGTTCGGCATCTCCGAAGGTGCGATCCCGTTCGCCGCCGCCCGTCCCGCCCAGGTCATCCCGGCGAACATGCTCGGCGGTGCGGTCGCCGGGGCCCTCGCGGGCATGGCCGGGGTCGAGGACGCGGTTCCGCACGGCGGCCCGATCGTGGCGGTGCTGGGCGCGGTCGGCGGCGTGCCGATGTTCTTCCTGGCCGTCGCCGTCGGCACCGTCGTCACCGCCGTCACCACCAACGCGTTGATCGGCCTGAAGGAGCGCGGCAGCCGGGGCGCCCTCGTGCCCGCCTCCGCCTCCGCCCCTGCCGACGACGGCACCGGCACCGGCACAGGCACCGGCACCGGCACCGGCACCGGCAGCGCGGTCGTCGCACCCGCCCTGGTGGGCGCGGGCGCGGCAGGTTCCCGGACCGCGAACAGGCCGGAGGCGAACAAGGAGGCCGCTCCCCCGGCCTCTTCACCCACCACCGAGCCGCCCGCCACGGACGACCGGAACGCCGACGGCGAGGTCCTGTCCGGGTATCTGACCGCGCAGACCGTGAAGGTACGGCTCGCGGCCGACAGCAAGGAAGCGGCCATTCGCGAGATGGCCGCCATGCTTGCCACCACCGGCAAGGTCACGGACCCCGAGGCACTGGTGCGGGCAGCGCTGGCCCGCGAGGAGGAGGGGACCACAGGGCTCGGCGAGGAGATCGCCGTCCCGCACGCCAAGACCGACGCCGTCACCGCACCTGTCGTCGGCTTCGCACGTTCCACGGAGGGCGTGGAGTGGGGTTCGATGGACGGCACCAGGGCCAGGCTGATCTTCATGATCACGGTCCCGGAGGCGTCCGCGGGTGACGAGCATCTGCGCATCCTGGCCATGCTGTCGCGCAAGCTCATGGACGCCGGCTTCCGCGAGCGCCTGACGGCGGCGCCGGATGTGCCCTCGGTCCTCTCCGTGCTCGGCGAGATCGAATAGCCGACCGGCACCGCGGACACCACGACCGCACCGCGGGCAGCACGACCCCCACCGCGGGCACCCCGCGACCCGCACCACAGGCACCCGGCCGCACAACGGGCACCCCGCAGAAGAGCGTGCGGCCATGGAAGACGGGCAGCAGTGAGGCCCCTGGACCGTCGTGGTCCAGGGGCCTCACCGCACATGCGCGTCGGTCAGTGACCGGCACCGCCCGGCGCCTTGCCGGGGTTGGCACCGGTGGCTGCCGCCGCCTCGTTGTAGATGTCCGGCTCGAGGTAGATCACCCGCGCGATCGGCACGGCCGCCCGGATGCGCTCCTCGGCGGCGTTGATCGCTTCCGCGACCTCGTCCGCCGTCTCGTGCCTCTCGACCGCGATCTTCGCGGCGACCAGCAGCTCCTCCGGCCCGAGGTGGAGCGTCCGCATGTGGATGATGCGGGTGACCGTCTCGCCGTCGACCGTGGCGGCCTTGATCTTCTCGATGTCGTCCGTGCCCGCGGCCTCGCCCAGCAGCAGCGACTTCGTCTCCGCCGCGAGCACGATCGCGATGATGATGAGCAGGACGCCGATGCACAGGGTTCCGATGCCGTCCCAGACGCCGTTGCCGGTCGCCAGCGCGAGGCTGACGCCACCCAGGGCGAGGATCAGGCCGACCAGTGCGCCCAGGTCCTCCAGGAGCACGACCGGAAGCTCAGGAGCCTTGGCACGGCGCACGAACTGCGACCAGGTGAGCGTGCCGCGCAGCGCGTTGGATTCCTTGATGGCGGTACGGAACGAGAACGCCTCGGCGATGATCGCGAAGACGAGGACGCCGACCGGCCAGTACCAGGCCTCGATCTCGTGCGGGTGCTTGATCTTCTCGTAGCCCTCGTAGATGGCGAACATGCCACCGACGGAGAAGAGCACGATGGAGACGAGGAACGCGTAGATGTAGCGCTCACGCCCGTACCCGAAGGGGTGCTGCGGAGTGGCCTCGCGCTGGGCCTTCTTGCCGCCCACGAGGAGCAGTCCCTGGTTCCCCGAGTCCGCCAGCGAGTGGACGCTCTCCGCAAGCATCGACGACGAACCGCTGAACAGGAACGCCACGAACTTGGCCACCGCGATTGCGAGGTTGGCGGCGAGTGCCGCCACGATCGCCTTGGTACCGCCTGACGCGCTCATGCTTGCCGGATGTCCCTTCGTACGTACGCCGACCGGTCCTTTGCCGGGTCTTTGCGGTGCGCCATTGTTGCAGCACCTGTCCGCTGTGCCGACTCAGGTCACCCCTGGGTGCCGTTCAGGCCACGACCGTCGCGCGGAAGACGGTGCCCGAACCGCCACCGGTGCCCGAGATCTCCGTTTTCTCCCCGGCGGGCACGAACGCCGACTCGCCGGGCGCGAGGATCAGTTCACCGGCCGTGACGCTGCCCGCCGCGCACAGCAGGATCTGCGGCGTGGACGCCGTCACTTCGCAGGGCTCGGCGTCCGGGGCAAGTACGTAGCGCGAGAGCCGGAACTCGTCGATGGGGGTGTCGTAGACCTCTTCGCCCGAGGGCGACACCTCGGGGCGCAGCACACCGGGATCCGTCGCCTCGAACCGGACGACACGCAGGAGTTCGGGGACGTCGACGTGCTTGGGGGTCAGACCGCAGCGCAGGACGTTGTCGGAGTTGGCCATGATCTCGACACCGAGCCCGTCGAGGTAGGCGTGCGGGACTCCGGCGCCGAGGAACAGTGCCTCGCCGGGCTGCAGTTGTACGTGATTGAGCAGCATGGCCGCGATGACGCCGGGATCGCCGGGGTAGTGGCGGGCGATCGACGCGTACGGGGCGTAGTCACCGCCGAGCCGTTCGGCGGCCGCCGCGGCCTCTGTGACGGTGGCGGTCATCTCCTGCGGGTCCGCGGTCAGCACGGCGGTCAGCACCTCGCGGAGCGCCGCTTCCTCCGGCCGGGCGTGCAGCAGGTCCACGTACGGCTTGAGTGAGTCGACCTCGAGACCTGCGAGCAGTTCGGCCGCGGCATCGGGGGCCCGGAAGCCGCACAGGCCGTCGAAGGGCGTGAGCGCGCAGATCAGTTCCGGCTTGTGGTTGGCGTCCTTGTAGTTGCGGTGCGGCGCGTCGAGGGGGACGCCGGCGTTCTCCTCCGCCCCGTATCCGTCCCTCGCCTGGGTCAGGTTCGGGTGCACCTGGAGGGAGAGCGGCGCGCCGGCCGCGAGGAGCTTGAGCAGGAAGGGCAGCCGCGGACCGAACTTGGCGACGGCCGCCTCGCCCAGTTCCCGTTCGGGGTCCGCGGCGATGACCTCGGACAAGGGCCGGCCGGCGTCGGCGCCGCGATCGACCCGCGACGGTGCCCCCGGGTGGGCTCCCATCCACATCTCGGCCTGCGGCTCGCCGGTGGGGGCGACGCCGAGCAGTTCCGGGATGAGAGTCGTGGACCCCCAGGCGTAGGGGCGCACGGTGTTGGCGAGACGATCCATGATCTTCCCTGGTCCTTCGTCGATACGTCGTGGTGCGGTCCGGCCGGGCTGCCGGCGGGTACGTCCGGGCGGCCCTTGCAGACGGCCGCGGCCGGGTGGGGTACGTCTGGGCGGCTACGGCTGTGCGGGTACGGCTGTGCACGCCCGTCAGTGCGGGTACGGCTATGCGGGATGGTTGCCGGACGTCGCGAGAGCCAGGTAAACGGCGGCGAAATCGGTGATGGCCAGTAGTTCGGCGATCGACTCGAGTTCCGATCCGTCCTCCGGCTCGAGCTCGCTGATGGGCGTGTCGTGGCTGAGCGCCAGCTCGCGGGCGGCCGGTGCCGCGGTGAGACCGTCGGCCGGGCGGTCGCGCAGCAGTACGACGCGGGCCCGCAGCGCCTGCTGCTCGTCGACCCGGTCGCGGAAGAAGTCGTCGGGGTCGGCACCCGCCGCGAAGTCGCCCGAGAGAAGCACACCGTGGGCCGGCAGTGCCTCCGGCAGTTCGGCGGCGAGCGCGGGCCGGCCCGCGAGCTCGGCCAGCACGGCGGCGAAGCGGCGGCCCGCAGGTGCGGCGCCCGTACCCTCCGTCCAGATGAGCGGCAGGCTGTCGGCGAGGTCCGCGGCCAGTGTCTTGGCCGGGTTGCTGTGCATCGCGACGGCGGGCCCGCAGCGCTCGGCGGTCCGGTCGAGGCGGTCGGCGACCTCGACCAGCGTCTGGGGCGGGGCGTCGATCATGCCGACGCGGTCCAGGAGCACCAGAAGCGGCGTGAGCAACGCCCACAGAGCGCCGGGAGCCGCCGCCTGAGCCTCCTCGTACGCCTCGTAGGGCGCGGTGGCCATGGGGACGACCAGACCGTGCACCCCTTCGACCGCCTCCGAGAGGGGCGAGCGCTGCGGGGAGACCGCGACAACGGTGCAGCCGCGCCGGTACGCCTGCTCCGCGAGCAGCGCGAGACCGGGTTCGCTGCCGTCCGTCGTCGTGAGAAGCAGGAGGTCGAGTGAGCCCGCCCAGCCGGGCAGCGCCCAGCGCAGGGCGCCGGCCGCGTGGGCGACACCGGTGGGGCGGAGGGGGATGACGGGAGCGGACGCACCGGCCAGCGCGCCGACCAGGTCCGCGACGCCGAGGGCGGCGGTGCCGGGGCCCGCCACGAGGACGGCTCGCGGCCGGCCCTCCGGGCTGAGCTCCGCGATACCGGCTTCGGCGGCGTGCCTGGCCGCGGTGCGTACGCGGGCCCCGGCCTCCGCCGCGCCGCGGAGCAGGCCGCGGCGGTCGGCGTGGGCCAAGGCGTCCGGGGCGTCGAGGAGCGAGTCGTCGAGCATGGGGGTGGGCCTCCGATCGCCGTACGCGGGCGGGGGAATGTTCGGTTGTACGGGCGCGGTCGTGTCGGCGCGGTCGGCGGGCGCCGCCGTACGGACCCGCGATCCGTCGGACGGCCGTCCCGCCTCCCGCCTTGCGCGGGGCCGGCACGGGGCTGCGCCGGGGCGGCTCTACGCGGGGCGGCGCGCCTCGTCGACGAGCAGAACGGGGATGCCGTCCCTGACGGGGTAGGCGAGGCCGCAGTCCTTGCCGGTGCAGATCAGCTCGGGAGTGTCGGCTGCCGTGCGGTCGTCGAGCGGGGCGTGGCAGGCCGGGCAGGCGAGGATCTCCAGGAGGCCGGCTTCGAGCGGCATAACAGCGGTGTCCCTTCGGGCATGTCGCATGTCGTGTGTCGCGGGGCCGGCGCTGGGACGGCGATCGCGTCGCACATGCGGTCACGGTGTGGCGGATCAGGCCTCGTCAGCCTACCGCCGGGGGACGCGGTGCGGCTCGTTCTGGCGGTGCGTGGCCCGGTGGGTACGGGCAGGGGGTGGCCGCCCCCTGCCCGTACCGGCGGTCTCAGGCCCGTACGACCGCCAGCACCTCGTCGCGGATCTTGGCCATGGTCGCCTCGTCGCGTGCCTCGACGTTCAGCCGCAGCAGCGGCTCGGTGTTCGAGGCGCGCAGGTTGAACCACCAGTCGGCGGCCGTCACGGTCAGCCCGTCAAGCTCGTCGGCGGTGACGTCCTCACGGGTGGCGAAGGCCGCCTTCACCGCTGCCGCACGGCCGGCCTGGTCCTCGACCTTGGAGTTGATCTCGCCGGAGGCCGCGTACCGGTCGTACTGGGCGACGAGCTCGGACAGCGCGCCGTCCTGGGAGCCGAGGGCCGCCAGTACGTGGAGGGCGGCGAGCATGCCCGTGTCGGCGTTCCAGAAGTCGCGGAAGTAGTAGTGCGCGGAGTGCTCGCCACCGAAGATCGCGCCGGTACGGGCCATCTCCTCCTTGATGAAGGAGTGGCCGACCCTCGTGCGCACCGGGGTGCCGCCGTTCTCGCGTACGACCTCCGGGACCGACCACGAGGTGATCAGGTTGTGGATGACCGTGCCTCCGGCGTGCTTGGCCAGTTCACGGGAGGCCACGAGGGCGGTGATCGCGGACGGCGGGACGCCTTCGCCCCGCTCGTCGACGACGAAGCAGCGGTCCGCGTCGCCGTCGAACGCCAGGCCCAGGTCCGCGCCCTCCGCACGCACACGGGCCTGCAGGTCGACGATGTTGGCGGGGTCGAGCGGGTTGGCCTCGTGGTTGGGGAAGGTTCCGTCCAGCTCGAAGTACATGGGGACGACGGTGAGCGGCAGCGAGTCGAAGACGGTGGGGACCGTGTGGCCGCCCATTCCGTTGCCCGCGTCCACGACGACCTTCAGGGGACGCATCTCCGAAAGGTCGACGAGGGAGAGCAGGTGGGCGGCGTAGTCGGTCAGCGTGTCGCGCTCGGTCACGGTGCCGGGGGTTCCGGCGGGGGCGGGGGCGCCCTCCTTCGACCAGGTCTCGACGAGCCCGCGGATCTCGGAGAGGCCGGTGTCCTGGCCGACCGGTGCCGCGCCCGCACGGCACATCTTGATGCCGTTGTACTGCGCCGGGTTGTGCGAGGCGGTGAACATCGCTCCCGGCAGCCCCAGGTGTCCGGAGGCGAAGTACAGCTGGTCCGTGGAGCAGAGCCCGATGAGGGTGACGTCTGCGCCCAGGGCCGCGGCACCGCGTGCGAACGCGCCCGACAGACCGGGCGACGACGGTCGCATGTCGTGGCCGACGACGATCGCGTCCGCGTTCGTCACCTGTACGAAGGCGGCGCCGAACAGTTCGGCGAGCGACTCGTCCCACTGATCCGGCACCACCCCGCGGACGTCGTACGCCTTCACGATCTGCGACAGATCAACAGCCACGGCCCAACCCCTTCTGAAGTCCATGCGATCGCTTCAAACTACCCTCACGGCGGCAGCCGACCGCGCGGGTCCTGCCCGAAAGTCGTCGGATGCGGAGGCGAGCGGAGACGCGAGGGTGCGGGACACCCGTGAAAAGCGGCGAGAGCGCGGGGAGCGGTCGACCGGAGGGTCGGGCGACCCGAGAGGCGGGCGACCGGAAGGGCGGGCGACCCGAGAGGCAAGCGGCCACCAGAGAGGCAAGCGGCCGGCGGGTCGGCCGTCAGGAGTCCGGGGAGCGCAGTACCCGCAGGTGGCCGCGGCGCGCGACCTCCATCGGGTCGGCCGAGCGCCGTCCCCCCTGTCCGCCGGCTTCCGCCGTACGGTCCTGGGGTCGTGCCGCCTCCCGCACCGCGTTCGCGAGTGCTTCGAGGTCGTCTCCGCTGGGGCGGGGCGGGGCGGAGCCGTCCGTGAGCCGTACGACCTCCCAGCCGCGCGGCGCCGTCAGGCGCTCGCTGTGTTCGGCGCACAGGTCGTAGCAGTGGGGCTCGGCATAGGTGGCGAGCGGACCGAGGACCGCGGTCGAATCGGCATAGACGTACGTCAGTGTCGCGACGGCGGGGCGGCCGCACGCGGTGCGCGAACAGCGACGTACAGGGCTCACGACGTTGGACGGTACCGCACTCTTGAGCGGGCTGCGACGACTCTCCACCAGGTCACTCCCCCGTGTCGTCGTGTGACATCGGACATATCGGCAGTTCGAGCAACTGGCCTGACCTGCACGGAAAGAGAACCACACGGGCGACGGCCACACGCCGTGCGGTCATGAGTTGGAGTGAATCAGGTCAATCGCGTCCGAATCAGCGGTCGCGAGAGCCCTGGAATCGCGCCCAACCTTGGCTGAAACGTTCATTTGGCGGCAAGCCTCGTGCCTGTGGCTCGGGAACGATCGCCGCAGGCCCCGGAGAGCTACCCTGCGTCAGTGATGGACAGTCCTGTACCCCCCCGGCCGGCAGAGCCGAGGCCTCGTCGCCGCGACCGGCACGGACGAGGCATGCGCGGCCCCGTCGCCCCGCCGCAGGTACCGCTCGCGGCCAGCCGCGCGGAGACCTTCCGCGACCTGGTCCAGGACTCGGTGGAGCGGTTGGAGCGCCACTGGCCGCAGCTGGCGGAGGTCGACTTCCTGGTGCTGGACGTACCCGCTTCACCGGACGAGTCGGTACCGCTGGGCAGCGCCGTACAGGCCACCAAGGACCGGCCGGCGCGGATCATGGTCTATCGCCGGCCCGTCGAGATTCGGACAAAGAACCGCGACGAACGAGCACTGCTCGTGCACGAAGTGGTCGTCGAGCAGGTCGCGGAGCTCCTGGGTCTGGCCCCGGAGTCGGTGGATCCGCGCTACGGACAGGACTGACGGCGACCTCGGCGGCGGCCACGGACAGCCGCCGCCAAGGAGGACCGGCAGGCACGCCGGTCACCCGTACGCGTCAGTCGTCCAGCACGGAAAGGTCCTGCTCGGCCTCCGGCACCGTCACCGTTCCGCGGTCGTCCGTCAGCGCCTGCACGGTGAACATCGGGATGCCGTCCTCCGCGATCTCCAGAGACCGCGACGCGTGCACCGGCCCGCCCGACAGGGTCTCGACCGTGATCGCGTAGGAGCCCTTGAGCCCGGCGGGCACAGGCGGGGTGATCACCGTCGTCCTCCCCGCCCCGACCGAGTACTCCTTGACCACCTGGGCGCCGGCCTCGGTCCCCGCCGACGCGGTGACCCTCACCTTCGCGTCCTTGCCCAATGCCGTCAGCGACAGCAGGGAACCCTTGGCACGGTTGTCGGCCACCGTGGCACGCTCGCCCACCGGCGCGGCGGCGGGGATGAACGCGACCTCCTTCTTGTCGCCCTTGCCCCTCACGACGCGCAGCGCGGCCACCACCGGGGTGGCCCGGCCGCCGTCAACCGCGCTGACGATCAGGGAACCGGCCTCGCCACGGGTGAGTTCCCCGAGGTCGACGCTCGCGGTCATCCCGGACTTCACATGCAGCGTCTCGTGTCCGGCCGGTGTGATCGTGCCGGTCGGGCCCGCCAGCCGGAGCTTGAGTTCCGCGTCCTCGTCCCCCGGTGCGAAGGCCGTCAGCTGCACCGAAGTGGCATCCGCCGGGATACCGGGCATCACGGCCGTGCCGGACGGGCTGGCGGAGGCGCCGAGCCAGTCGCTGCCGGCGTTCTCCTCCACGGACCGTACGACGGCGCCCACCCGGCCGGTACGAGTGGTGACGTGGACCGTCACGTCCTCCGCCGGATCAGCGGTGAGCGTCGAGAGCAGGACCGGGAGGCTGGACCCACCGGGGACCGGGATGCCCTCGGCGACAGTGCTCTTGAGCACGCCTTCCTTGCCGTGGAGCTCGACGTCGACGACCGCCGCGGTGTCGTCCGGGTTGGTCAGGTGGACGTAGTCCTGGCGCTTGTCGGCCAGCGAGGCCCCCGGGAACCAGAAGTCCGTGTCGGGTGCGGTGCAGCTGACGCCGAGCAGTCCGCGTCCGCTGCCCGCGGCGACCGTGGTGGTCTGCTGCGCCGTCCAGCCCGGGGCGAGCCTGCCGGTGGCCGTGCCGACGAGCGCGGGGGCCTGGCCGCCGTCCTCCTCTACGGAGACCGGCTTGCCGGGCTCCTTGAGCGCGAGGAAAGCCTTGTCCGGGGCGGGCTTCTTCGCCTCGCCCTTCTCCTTGCCGGCGTCGTCCTTCGCGGCGTCGTCCTTATCGGCGTCGTCCTTGCCGGCGTCGTCCTTGCCGGCCTCGTCCGCGGGTGCGGCGTCGGGATCGGCCAGCGCGACCGCGGACGGCCTCAGCTCCGCCGAGTCGGCGTCGGCCCCCTCGCCGCCGCCCGCCGCGCCCTTCCCGGCGGGCGTGAAGGAGGTGTACGTCGTCTCCGCGAGGTCGGAGCTGCTGGGCGCGGGGCAGAGCAGGCTGGAGCGTTCGACGGGGAGCCGCGCCGCAGCGCCGCCCTGTGCCTCGTCCGCGCCGTCCGGCGCCGTGAGCGAGGCGAAGCCGGTCACCGCGGCGAGTGCCGTGGCGGCCGCGATCAGGGAGATGGTCGTGCGCTTCACTCTGACTCGCCTCGCGTCGTGCCGGGGGCTTGCGCCGGGGGTTCTGGGTACTGGCCGCCGTTCGCATCGCCGTACCCGTACGGGTCGTGCTGGCCGTCCTGCCGGTACTGACCGTCCACGGGGTACTGGCCGTCCTGCTGGTACTGACCGTCCACCGGGTACTGGCCGCCGTGCTGGTACTGGCCGTCGTCGAAGGGCGCGCCCTGGTAGGGGTCCGGCTGCCGGTACTGGCCGTCCCCGTAGGTCTGGTCCCCGCCGTACTGCTGTCCCTCGCCGTACCCCTGGCCCTGCGCCTGACCCTGGCCGTACTGGACGTCCTGGTACTGCCCCTGGTCGTACGAGGTGCCGTACCCGGCGTCGGAGTACGTCCGGGTGTCCCACTCGCCGTACTGCTGCTGCGGCACCGCCGCGTACGGCGCGGGCTCGTCCACCGGTCGCGGGTCCGGGGCCGGGTCCGCGGGACCGCCCTGCCCTGTCACCCCGGCCTCCGCCGCTTCCGTCGCCTCCACGGTCCCTGCCTCGGCCTCGGCCTCCGCCTCCGCCTCGGCCTGGGCACGCAGCCTGCGCGCCCTGCGGCCGTCGCCGGTCACAGACTCGTCCGGCACCGCCACCGGCGCGTCCGGCAGGTCGTCGTCCATCTCCCGCTTACGGCCCGGCAGCGCCAGCACGACCAGCACCAGCGCAAGGAACGCCTGGGTCCAGATCCATGCCGTGTGGGTGGCCGGGTTCTCGTACGTGAGGTCGAGGCGGCCGCCCTCCGCGGGCAGTTCGAAGCCCTGCGCCCAGCCGTCGACCGTCGTCTTCTTCAGCGGTCGTCCGTCGAGGGTCGCCTGCCAGCCCTCCGCGGCGCGGTCCGCGATGCGCAGGATCCGGCCGGACCCGCCGACGGGAATCTCGGCGTGCGCCTCGACCGCGTCGGAGGCCACCGGCAGGGGTTCGTCCTTGCCGGTCACGATCGTGGCGCGGGCGACCTGGCGGTCCACGCGCCACAGGGCGCTGCCGTCGAGCTGACTGAGCCGGCTCAGGCCGGGCGTCGCGTCCAGGACGCGGCTGGTCTCGCGGGGCGCTCCGTCACGGACGAGCACGTACCGGATCGCGTAGCCGCTGAGCTGGCTGGTCTGGTCGGCGCCGGACCCTGCGACGAGGTTGGCGACGATCTTGTCGAGGCGGTCGTCGCTGCCGCCGCTCTCGGTGAGCTCGGCGTCGCCGAGGCGGCCGCCGGAGCCGCGTACGAGGGTGTAGGAGACCTTGGCGGCCGACGCGCCGCCGAGCACCAGGGTGCGCGGCTGGTCCCGGGTGTCGCTCTCCTCCGCGACGAACGCCGGCACCTGGACCGGGTCGCGCCGCTCGAGGGGACCGCCCGCGCCGGCGACCATCCAGTTGGCCGCGGCGATGACGGGAGCGAGGGCGGCGGCCAGTGCCACAAGCGCGGCGACCGGCTGTCGCCAGCCGAAGCTCTGGGCGGCGACGCGTGTGCGGCCGCCCTCGGCCCCGAGGACCGCGGCGGCGAGCAGTGCGATGCCGTAGACGAGGGTGGCCGGGCCCGCCCAGCCGGAGCCGCTGTCACCGGAGCCGTTGACGAGGGCCGCGAGGACCAGGGCGACCAGCGCGACGGTCCAGGCTCCGCGGATGGCGAACTGCCGCTCCTCGCGGAGCAGGGCGCCCAGCGCGGCCAGCACGATGCCGATCATCAGGAGGCCGCCGACCGTTCCGGGGCCGCCGGGGCTGATGCCCAGCAGGTCGGTGGCGCTCGCCACGCCGCCGTCGTAGGCCAGGCCGGCTTCGCGGAGGAAGCCGGAGGGGCTGGTCAGCAGGGAGAGCGACCAGGGCGCGAGGACGAGCACGGGGGTGCCGACGGCCGCGACGAAACGCATCCCGTAGGCCGTGATGTCGCCCCGCCGCAGAACGAGGACGGCGATGCCGAGAACCACCGCGATCGGCCACACGACGGGCGTGAAGGCCATGGCGAAGGTGAGCAGCAGCGCGTACGCCCAGGTGGCCCGCCAGCTGCCGCGGCCACTGCCGGTGACGCGCAGCCCGTGGGCGGCGACCGCGGCGCGGGCGATGAGCGGGAGGACCACGGCGAGGACCGCGGTACCGAGCCGCCCGGTGGCCAGCGCGCCCGTGGCGGCGGGCAGGAAGGCGTAGGCGACGCTTCCCCAGGCCCGCAGCAGCCGGGACTCGACGATGGGCCGGGAGGCGAAGTAGGCGGTGAGTCCGGCGAGCGGGACCGAGCAGACGAGCAGCACGGTCAGGGCGAGGCCGGTGGAGCCGAGGAAGATCGCGGAGAGCACCGCGAGGACGGCGAGGTACGGCGGCGCGGTCTGGGTGCCTCCGGTGCCGAGGGGGTGCCAGCTGTCCGCGTAACGGCTCCACAGGTCGGAGACGTCGCCGGGAGCGGGGAGCAGGGCGCCGCCGGCCAGGGCGCCGCCTGCGAAGAGCCCGCGGCAGGCCACCAGGGAGACGACGAGGAGCACGGCGAAGAGGAGCGGGCCCGGCTTGCGGGCGATCTTCTTCAGCCTGCCGAACTGCTCGATCTCCAGGAAGTCGGCGTCGTCACCGCCGGGTCCCGACTCCACGGCGCCGTGCCGGGAGCCGCCGGAGTCCACGTCCGAGCCGCCGAAGTTGGAGACGACCTGTTCGACGGTCGCACGGACGGTGGCGCCGGGCGGCGGGAACAGGGGCCGCAGCTCGCTCGCCTCGACCGTCCGCCCGGAGCGTCTGCGCCGTCCGGCCAGGATGCGCTCGGGCCGCAGCAGTACGCCGAAGAGGCCCATGACCTCGTCGACGGCCTGTCCGGGCACCTTGCCGACCAGGTAGGCGAGGGTGCGCAGCAGGGTGCCGAAGACGATGCGCAGCAGTACGTACAAAAGCGCGACGCCGCGGGTGTTGGTGAGCAGTGTGTAGACGGCGCCGGCCTTGTCGACACGGTGCGGGCTGGCCACGGAGCGGCCGGCGCAGTCGACGGTGCGGCGTTCGCGGGCGGCTGCCTCGGCGTGCCGGAGCACGGCGTCGGGGGCGATCAGGACGCGGTGTCCGGCGGAGTGGGCACGCCAGCACAGGTCCACGTCGTCGCGCATGAGCGGCAGCCGCCGGTCGAAGCCGCCGAGTTCCTCGAACACGTCCCGGCGGATGAGCATGCCCGCGGAGGAGACGGACAGGACGGAGCGGACCTGGTCGTGCTGGCCCTGGTCCTGTTCGCGGCGGTCGAGCCCCGTCCAGCGGCGTCCGCTGTTGGCGATGGAGACGCCGGTCTCGAGGAGCTGCTTGCGGTCGTACCAGCCGCGGAGCTTGGGGCCGACGATCGCGGCGTACTCGTCGGAGTCGGCGACGCGCAGCAGTTCGGCGAGGGCGTCGGGCTCGGGCGCGCAGTCGTCGTGCAGGAGCCACAGCCACTGGACGGGCTCGCCGTACGGAAGCTCGGGCATGTCGTACGCGTCGTCGCGCCAGGTTCTGCTGACCGGGTCCCAGCCGCTGGGCCGCTTCAGATACGGCAGCTCTTCCGGGGTGAGCACGCCGGCGGTGCGGGCGGCCTCGTCGACGGCGGTGCCGAATCCGGTGCGGCGGGCGAGATGCAGCACGCGTTCGGCGCCCAGGGCGTCGGTGAGCAGCTGCGCCGAGTGGTCGGCGCTGCCGGTGTCGGCCGCGACGACGTTCTGTACGGGGCGTTCCTGGCCGATGAGTCCGGCGAGGGCGTCGGGGAGCCAGCGCGCTCCGTCGTGGGAGACGAGCACGGCGGTGACGACGTGCCGCGGGAACTCTGGCGCGGCTGCCGGAACAAACGCGGCTGTGGTGGCGGACATTGAGGTACGGGCCCTCCGGCCGGGGTCACCCCGTAGGGGCTCTGGTGCGTCACGGACGGGGCCCCACACTAACGGCTGACATGTGGACGGTCCGCAGCCTGTGGACAACCCACAGACGGCGGACCGTTCGTTTCATACGTTGTTGACGCAGTTGTACCGTTTGACCGGCGGTGATGCGGGCGGCGATTCAGACGGCGGCCTTCTTGAGACGCCGGCGCTCCCGCTCGGAGAGGCCGCCCCAGATCCCGAATCTCTCGTCGTTGTTCAGGGCGTATTCGAGACATTCGGAGCGGACTTCACAGGCGAGGCAGACCTTTTTGGCCTCGCGGGTCGAGCCACCCTTCTCGGGGAAGAAGGACTCGGGATCGGTCTGGGCGCACAACGCGCGCTCCTGCCAGCCGAGTTCCTCGTCCGCGTCCTCGACCAGCAGTTGTTCGAACAGCTCGGTCATGTGCGCCCCTCGTCTGTCTTTGCGTCCCCGTGATGTTGCCGCGATCGTTTTCGGCCGAACGACACGAGTGAAATTACAAGTGTGTAGCTCCGGGCCAGTCAAGCCGAGATCTGCTATTAGGCCCGGTATTCACTCTGCGGAACCAAGGCTATGCGGAAAGTGTTCAAATCACCAAAATCGTGACACATGCCAGCGGCCTGCTCCGCACCCCGCCCCTCGGAGGAGAAGACGCCGGAGAGATCGATCTTGTTTCGACCGAGCCGGTGAAGCGATCCGGATCACAGTCCGATCACTTCAAGCCCAACGACGTTTGCAAGCAGGGTTGCTGCCGCATGTCTCCGCACCGTCGCCTGCACAAACCTTTCTCCGTTCGCAGTAACCGGAAAAGGTGAAACATTGCCGCCAAATCGGTCATTGGGTTGACACTGGACGAGCGGACCCGTCACCTTTGGTTTCATGCCAGCGACCACAGCGCCCCTCGCGACCCGCCACCGCGGGTTCCGCAGCGCTGTCCAGGCGCGCTGTTGCTGTTGCTGTTCCAGCTGTTGAGCCCTCGAGCTCCGGCTTCTCGCACCTCGCGTCACCTGCCCGCTCTGCGACACCCCATGCACTCCTGCTGAGGAACCCCCGCACCCATGAACAGCGACAGCGACCTCCAGATCGCCGGCGACATCCTCGCCGTGCAGCACCTTCTCCAGCCCGCCCGTGAGCACCCGGCCACCGTCGCCGAGTTCGCCGGCCTCGCCCGCTCCGTCGCGGCCGACCGCACGCAGTGGGAGCACCTCGTCGAGTACGACGCCGCCTCCCGCTGGTACCACCGGCTGCGCACCGGCCCCGGCTACGAGGTCTGGCTGCTCAGCTGGGTCCCCGGCCAGGGCAGCGGCCTGCACGACCACGGCCCGTCCTCCGGCGTGCTCACCGTCCTCCGGGGCGAACTGACCGAGCGCACCGAGCGCGGCGAACGGTCCCTCCCGGAAGGCTCCCAGCGGGTCTTCGCACCGGGCTACGCGCACGAGGTGGTCAACGACTCCCTCGAGCCGGCGGTGAGCCTGCACGTCTACTATCCGGGCCTGACCGAGATGCCGATGCACACGGCCGCCCGCTGCACCACGGAGACCGTCCCCGTCTGACGCCTCCAGGGGACCTGCGAGGATGGCCGCATGCGCATTGTGGTTCTGGCCGGCGGCATCGGCGGCGCCCGTTTCCTCCGTGGTCTCAAGCAGGCCGCGCCCGAAGCGGACGTCACGGTGATCGGCAACACCGGTGACGACATCCATCTCTTCGGCCTGAAGGTCTGCCCCGACCTCGACACCGTGATGTACACCCTCGGTGGTGGCATCAACGAGGAGCAGGGCTGGGGACGCCGGGACGAGACCTTCCAGGTCAAGAGCGAGCTCGCGGCCTACGGCGTCGGTCCGGAGTGGTTCGGCCTCGGCGACCGCGACTTCGCCACCCACATCGTCCGTACACAGATGCTGGGCGCCGGCTATCCGCTCAGCGCCGTCACCGAGGCGCTCTGCGACCGGTGGAAGCCGGGCGTACGGCTGCTGCCGATGTCCGACGACCGGGTGGAGACCCATGTCGCCGTGACGATCGACGGCGAGCGCAAGGTCATCCACTTCCAGGAGTACTGGGTGCGGCTGCGGGCCTCCGTCGCCGCGGAGGCCGTCGTGCCGGTCGGCGCCGACCAGGCCAAGCCCGCACCCGGCGTGCTCGAGGCCATCGCGTCCGCGGACGTGATCATCTTCCCGCCGTCCAACCCCGTCGTGAGCGTCGGCACGATCCTCGCCGTGCCCGGCATCCGCGAGGCCGTCGCGGAGGCGGGCGTACCGGTCGTCGGGCTCTCCCCCATCGTCGGTGACGCGCCCGTGCGCGGCATGGCCGACAAGGTCCTCGCCGCGGTGGGCGTGGAGGCGACCGCCGCCGCCGTCGCCACGCACTACGGCTCCGGGCTGCTCGACGGCTGGCTCGTGGACACCGTCGACGAGGCCGCGGTCACGGCCGTCGAGGCGGCGGGCATCCGCTGCCGGGCGGTGCCACTGCTCATGACCGACGTGGACGCGACCGCCGAGATGGCCCGCGCGGCGCTGGCCCTGGCCGAGGAGGTACGGGCGTGAGCCCTGCCTCGTACCGGGTCTGGGCACTGCCCGGAATGGGCGAGGTCAGGCCCGGCGACGACCTCGCCAAGCTGATCGCCGCCACAGCCCCCGAACTGGCCGACGGGGATGTCCTTCTCGTCACCTCCAAGATCGTCAGCAAGGCGGAGGGCCGGATCGTCGAGGCGACGGACCGGGAGGCCGCCATCGACGCGGAGACGGTCCGGGTCGTGGCGCGGCGCGGCACCCTGCGCGTCGTGGAGAACCGGCAGGGCCTGGTGATGGCCGCCGCCGGCGTGGACGCGTCCAACACCCCCGCGGGGACGGTGCTGTTGCTGCCCGAGGACCCGGACGCCTCCGCCCTGGCCATCCGCGAAGGGCTGCGTGACGAACTCGGCGTCGACGTCGGCGTCATCGTCACCGACACGTTCGGGCGGCCCTGGCGGGCCGGGCTGACCGATGTCGCGATCGGGGCGGCGGGCGTACGGGTGCTGGACGACCTGCGGGGCGGCTCCGACGCCCACGGCAATCCGCTCGGGGCGACCGTGGTGGCCACCGCCGACGAACTCGCCGCCGCGGGCGACCTGGTGAAGGGCAAGGCGAACGGCCTGCCGGTCGCCGTCGTACGCGGCCTGCCGCACATCGTGGGCGACACCGCGGAGGACGCGAGCGCACTGATCCGAAGCGCGGCCGACGACATGTTCCGGCTGGGCACCTCGGAGGCCGTGCGGGAGGCGGTGACCCTTCGCCGCACGGTCCGTGAGTTCACGGACGAGCCGGTGGACGGCGGCGCGGTCCGGCGCGCGGTCGCGGCGGCGGTGACGGCACCGGCCCCGCACCACACCACACCGTGGCGCTTCGTTCTCCTCGAGTCGGCACAGTCACGGCTGCGGCTGCTGGACGCCATGCGCGACGCGTGGATCGCGGACCTGCGGCGGGACGGCAAGCCTGAGGAGTCGATCGCCAGACGGGTCCGCCGCGGGGACGTGTTGCGCGACGCGCCGTACCTGGCGGTGCCGTGCCTGGTCATGGATGGCTCGCACACCTACGGCGACGAACGGCGGGACGCGGCCGAGCGCGAGATGTTCGTCGTCGCAGCCGGCGCGGGCGTGCAGAACTTCCTGGTGGCGCTGGCCGGGGAGCGGCTCGGGTCGGCGTGGGTTTCGTCGACGATGTTCTGCCGCGATGTGGTCCGCGAGGTCCTCGCACTGCCGCGGACATGGGACCCCATGGGGGCGGTCGCCATCGGTCACGCTGCCGCCGCGCCGAAAGCACGGGCGCCGCGGGAGGCGTCGACGTTCATCGAGGTCCGATAGGCCGGTGCGGTCCCGCGCTTCGCGCGGTGTTTTCGGAGCTCCTCCTCCTGCGCCCGGCGGCGTGGGAGGTACCCCGGCCCGGACCCCCGCGTCCCGAACGCCGGCGGGGCTGAAGTCCTCCCCGCCGACGGCTGGATCTCGCTGGGCGAGGTCCAGTCCGGCCGGGGGACTTCCCCCGCGCCAGGCCGGAGGGGGAGAGATCGAGGCCACCGTGCGAAGCCCTGTACACCGTCCGCAGGACGGAACAGCCCCCGGTAGGTGCGGCGGGGGGCCCGGGGCCTGCCCCGGAGCGGAAGGGGTGGGGAAAGGAGGGACCAGGCCCGCCGCACGAGCAGCAGGCGCCCACAGCGGCCGCGGCGGTCCGCAGCGACGTGGTGGTCACCACTGCGCGATGTCGACCCGCCGCATCTTCGGTTGGCGGCGCGGGGGCGTACGGGCGGAGAGAAGGATCAGGCGGGCCGCCCGGTGGCGTTGGCCCTCGTAGGGGGCCAGCAGTTCCAGCATCGTCGCATCGTCCGCGTCGCGCTCCCCCGCCAGCGCGTAGCCGACGATGCGCGGCAGGTGCAGGTCGCCGACCGTGACCGCGTCGGCGGCGCCGTTGCTGCGCTGGATGACCTCCGCCGAGGTCCACGGGCCGATACCGGGGATCAACTCGAGCCTGGCCATGGCCTGTTCGGCGGGCATCGCCGCTGCTTCCTCCATGCGGCGCGCCACCTTCACCGCGCGCAGGATCGTCGACGCGCGCTTGTTGTCGACGCCTGCCCGGTGCCATTCCCAGGAGGGTACGAGCGCCCAGGTCCGTGGCTCCGGCATGACGTGCAGCCCCAGGCCGTTGTCGGGGCCGGGTGCCGGTTCGCCGTACTTTCGGACCAGCAGCCGCCAGGCCCGGTACGCCTCGTCCGTGGTGATCTTCTGTTCCAGGATCGAGGGGATCAGGGACTCCAGGACCAGCCCCGTACGCAGGAGTCGCAGCCCCGGCCGGCGGTGCTGCGAGGCGGCGACCAGTCGGTGCCGCGGGGTGAACGCCTCGGGTTCGTCGGCCGCCCCGAGCAGGTCGGGCAGACCGTCGAGCAGCCACTCGGCACCCGGCCCCCATGCCTGTGCCGCCACCGCGCCGTCCCGAAAAGCGACCCGCAACGTGCCGGGCCCGGCGGGCGTACGGCTGGCCCGCCAGACCGATCCGTCGGCCGTCGTACGGAAGGTGGGATCGGCCGGGCCCCGTCGCAGCGGCCCGAGGACCAGCCCGAGGTCGAGCGGCCACGGCGGTTCCCACCGCCGGACACGAGGGGCGTCACCGGCCGCGGTCTGCCGCGGTATCCCGGCGGGTACGCGTGTCGCGCCACCGCGTACGGTGGCGCGGCTCGTGCCCGGTGCACCCGGTTGGAAACGCCCTGCCATGCGGCCAGGCTACTGGTCGCCGGCTACTGGTCGGAGGAGAAGCGGACCGCGCCCGCCGGCAGCACGGCGTCGCACCACACCCGCGCGCCGTCCCGGAGCTCGTTGTCCTCGCCCACGACCGCGCCGTCCCCGACGACCACTCCGGCCAGCACCGTACGGGCCCCGATGCGCGCGCCCGCGCCGACGAGTGAGTCGGAGATCACGGCGCCGGCTTCCACGACCGCGCCGGCCAGGACCGTACTGCCGTCGATCCGGGCGTCCTCGCCGACGCTCGCGCCCTCGCAGACCACCGTGCCGCCGGTCAGCTTGGCGCCCGGTGCCACCGTCGCGGACGGCAGGACCAGCCGGTCACCGCGCCGGCCCGGCACCGCCGGGGACGGAGCGCGGCCGAGGACCAGGTCGGCGGAGCCGCGTACGAAGGCGTGCGGGGTGCCGAGGTCCAGCCAGTAGGTGGAGTCGACCATGCCCTGGAGGTGCGCCCCGGAGCTCAGCAGCTCCGGGAAGGTCTCCCGTTCGACGGAGACGGGCCGGCCCGCCGGGATCGTGTCGATGACCGACCGCCGGAACACGTACGCGCCCGCGTTGATCTGGTCGGTGACGATCTCCTCGGGCGTCTGCGGCTTCTCGAGGAACGCCGTGACGCGCCCGGTCCCGTCCGTCGGCACCAGGCCGAACGCACGCGGGTCGTCGACCCGGGTGAGGTGGAGGGAGACATCGGCGCCCGACGAGCGGTGGGTGCCGACGAGCGCCTCGATGTCGAGGCCGGTGAGGATGTCCCCGTTGAAGACGAGGACCGGGTCGTCGGGACCCGACCGCAGCCGGGACGCCACATTGCGGATGGCCCCGCCGGTGCCGAGCGGTTCCTCCTCCGTCACGTACTCCAGGTGCAGGCCGAGTGCGGAGCCGTCACCGAAGTACGGCTCGAAGACCTCGGCGAGGTACGACGTGGCGAGCACGATGTGCTCGACACCCGCCGCCCGCGCACGCGCGAGTTGATGGGTGAGGAAGGGCACGCCCGCCGCCGGAACCATCGGCTTCGGAGTGCGGACGGTGAGCGGACGCAGCCGGGTGCCCTTGCCTCCGACCAGGAGGATCGCTTCTGGGGCCTGGTTCAATGCGTTCTCTGCTTCCTGCTGGGGCCGGGCACGGTCGCGGGTTGGACCGGCCAGTTTATGAGGTGCGTCAGCAGCGCCCGGCCCCGTGCCCCCTCAGCGGCCCTGAAGCTTCGCCGAGGCCGTTCTGGCGGCTCCGAGCTTGCTGTAGAGGCGGCCTCCGGGGCAGTCCGTGACGTAGCCGTCGCGGTGGCCGGAGATGGCGTTGAGGCTGACCTTCACGCCTTTCGCGTACTTGCCGCTGCCGGCCGAGGTGAGCGTCACCTTGCCCTTCGGATTGATCCCGTGCAGGCCGAGCTTCCACGCCGTCAGCTTGGCCACCGCGTTCACCGCGGCCTGCGGAGGATTGGTGGAACTGTACGTGCCGAGCACGGCGATGCCCGTGCTGTTCGTGTTGAAACCCAGGGTGTGCGCGCCGAGCACGGGCTTGGCCACGCCTCCTGCCCGGCCTTCGTAGATGTTTCCGCACTTGTCGACGGCGAAGTTGTAGCCGATGTCGCGCCAGCCGCTGCTCTTGGTGTGGTAGCGGTAGATACTGCGGATAACGGAGGGGGCCTGCTTGCAGGTGTAGTTGTTGCCGGTGGCGCTGTGGTGGACGAACGCGGCCTTCACCGAGCCGGTGTAGACGAACGCCTTCTCCCGCCACGACTCGTCCGCGCCCCATCCCTTGCGGGTGACGATGCCCGGCCGCGGTCCGATGTACGGCTTCGCTCCGGCGGCGAGGTCGCCGGCGAGCAGGTCGCCCGCCGCCGCCGCTTCGGCCTCCGTGTCGGCCTGGTTGAGGGCCGGGATCTCGAGGCCGCCGAGGGGACCGCGGCCGACGGTGGTGTCGGGGCCCGGTCCCGCGGCCTGGTCCGTGTCCGGGGCGGGGCCGGTCTCCGTGCCCGTGCCCACGCCCGTGCCCGTGTCCGTGTCCGTGCCGGGGGCGGCGGGACCGTCGCCGGGGTCGACGAGTTCGAGGCGCATGCCGGCGGGGAGGCCTCGAGAGCTGCCGTCGTCGGCCCGTACGCGTACTTCCACGCCGTCCGACGCGCCGACCCACAGCGGGGCGGTGGAGCCGCGTACGGTGCGCGACTCGCTCTCCGCGGTTCCGGGGTCGGCCGCGTGCTCCGAGTTGTGCGTCTCGACCTGTTGCCAGTCGGACCAGACGCCGGAGCCGACGGCCCGGGTACGCACCTCGACGGTGCCCTCGAGTGCGGTGAGCTCGTCCTCCCAGACGACGCCGACGAGGGAGAACGGGTCGACGTCCTGTTCCGGGAGTCCTTGTTCACGGGCGCCTTGCCCGGTGGTCCCGGGGGAGCGTTCCGAGGGGGTTTGGCCGAAGGCCTTCAGTGGCAGGGACTGGGTCGAGCCGGGCACGTCCGGTGCTTGTGGGACCGCGGCGGCCGGCAGGGGCGCGGCGAGCGCGCCGGAAGCGAGCGAGAGCGGGAGGACGAGCGCGGTCGCGCACGCCACTCCGACGGAAGAAGCCAGGTATCCACGCATGGGAAGGATCCTGTGCCGGTGCGGGGGGCCTCGCGCGGCGGGAAACCGCCGGTGAGCTGACGGGCCGTCGGTCCGACCGGAGGACACCGTCACCCGAGCGGCCGCTTTGGCCCCCGGGCGGCGGCGTACGCTTGCGCGGGTGAACGCCAGCGACCGCACCCCTGCCGACCTGCTGCGATCCGCGCTCGCCGCGGACCCCGCACGCCCCTTGGTCACCTTCTACGACGACGCCACCGGTGAGCGCGTGGAATTGTCCGTCGCCACCTTCGCCAATTGGGTGGCGAAGACGGCCAATCTGCTCCAGGGCGATCTCTCCGCCGGGCCGGGCGACCGGCTCGCGCTGCTGCTGCCGGCGCACTGGCAGAGTGCCGTCTGGCTGCTCGCGTGTTCCTCCGTGGGCGTGCTCGCCGATGTGGGCGGTGACGCCGCGCGAGCCGACTGCGTGGTCGCCGGATCCGGCCAGTTCGACGCCGGGCTGGCCTGCGGCGGCGACCGGATCGCGCTGTCGCTGGCGCCGCTGGGACGCCGTTTTCCGGAACCGCCGGCCGGCTACGCCGACTACGCGGTCGAGGTACCGGGGCAGGGCGACCGGTTCGCCGCCTACGCGCCCGTCGACGCGGACGAGCCCGCGCTGGCCGTCGGCGGCGTCGAACTGACCGGTGCCGAACTGGTGGAGCAGGCCCGTGCCGACGCGGAGCGACTCGGTCTCGCGCCCGGGTCGCGGCTGCTGTCGGGGAAGTCGTACGACTCCTGGGACGGGCTGTCCGCCGGCCTGTTCGCGCCTCTCGCGTCCGGCGGTTCCGTCGTGCTGTGCCGCAATCTCGGCGAGTTGTCCGAGGAGGCACTGGCCAAGCGCGTCGAGAGCGAGCGGGTCACCGACACGGCGGTATGACAAGCGCCGGGCGTCCACTCGTGTGGCGCACAGTCGGGCCGGGCCCTCCCCGGTGGGCGGCCTGCCCCGGTGGATGATCGGCGACAAGCGTGTTTCAACGCACAACCAAGCGCGGGGTTCAGCCGTCTAGACCAGCGATCGGCGGCCCAGCGCGCCGCCGACGCCACGAAGGATGGACGCACACGTGACGGACAAGGCCGGCACGCGGCCCGCGGGTTCCGCCGGCGCGGACGAGAGCGCGCGGTCCGCCGGCGCGGACGAGAGCGCGGGGTCCGGGGACCTCGCCGCGACCGGGTCCGCCGACCGGACCGACGGGCGGTCCGCCGACGCCGTCGGGACCGCTGAGCCCGGCGGGCCGGCCGGGGCCGACGCGGACCTCGTGCCCACGGGGGCGGGTTCCCCGAACGGGGCCTCCCGCGGCCCGCGAGGTGCCGGGAGGACCGGCGACGACCCGGCCGACGCGCGGTCCGCCGCCGCGGACCGGACCGCTGGGCACATCGGGGACGACGTCACGGACGACGAACTGCCCGACGCCGGCCGGGACTCGGCCACATCGCGGATCGGCCCGGACGTCCGGGCGGACACCGCCGGGGAGCGGACGGACGGCACGCCGCATGCCGATGCCGACGACGCGGAAGGCGTGGAGGGCACGGGCGGGGACGCCGGACCCGGGCCCGCCGACGGCCACGTTCCCGGCGAAGGCAGGGGCGGCGCGGACGACGGCGCCTCCGGCCGCGAAGACGGCCCGCGGAACGGACGCGGCGACGGGCGGGGGTCCGGCGGCGGCTCCGGCGGGGACGGTTCCGGCGACGACCCGAGTGGTGGCGGCGAGCGGCGTCCACGGCATTGGATGCGCTGGGCCGCGCTCGGCACCTCGCTCGTCGTCCTCGCGGCCGCCGGGGCGGGCTGGTGGTTCTACCGGAAGCTCGACTCCAACATCACCACCGACACCACCGCCGCCGCAGAACTGGAGACGTACGAGAAGGAACGTCCCACCCCGCTCGCCGTCGACGCCCAGAACATCCTGCTCCTCGGTTCCGACACCCGGTCCGGAGAGGGCAACGACGAGTACGGCCGTGACGAGGGCGGCGGCAGCCAGCGCTCCGACACCACGATCCTGCTGCACATCGCGGCGGACCACGAGAGCGCGACGGCGATGTCGATCCCACGCGACCTGATGGTCACCGTCCCGAGTTGCGGAAAGCCGGACGGCAGCCGCACCGAGGAGCAGATGGCGCAGTTCAACTCGGCCTTCCAGCTCGGCGGCGCGGCCTGCACGATCCGTACGGTCGAGAAGTTCACCGGCATCCGTGTCGACCACCACATGGTGATCGACTTCCGCGGCTTCAAGGACATGGTCGACGCCGTGGACGGCGTGGAGGTGTGTCTGAAGGAGCCGATCGACGACAAGGCCGCACGTCTCAAGCTGCCGGCCGGGCCGCAGACGCTCCACGGCGAGCAGGCCCTCGGGTTCGTGCGGGCGCGCAAGACGCTCGGGAACGGCAGCGACACGGAGCGCATGGAGCGCCAGCAGCAGTTCTTGGGCGCCCTGGTCAAGAAGGTGCAGAGCAACGGCGTACTGCTCAATCCGACGCGGCTGTACCCGGTGCTCGACGCGGCCACCAAGTCGATCACCACCGATCCCGGCCTGGATTCGCTCAGGGATCTCTACGATCTGACCCGTTCAATTCGCAGCATTCCGACCGAAAAGGTCCAATTCCTCACCGTTCCGCGGAAGCCGCACTCCGCGAACCCGAACCGCGACGAGCTCGTCCAGCCAGAGGCGGACCAGCTTTTCAAGAGTCTGCGCGAGGACGCCTCCGTCACCGTCGTACCCGGCGACGAGCAGGAACGCGACGGGGCCACCGGGGAGCCCGACGCGGACGGGACCACCGGACCGAGCCCGACACCGACATTTCCCGGTACCAATGCCGCCGAAGGGATGTGTGAGTAAAGCAATGGCCAAACGGAAGCAGAGAGTGCAGACGGATTGGGCGTATTGCCCGCTTGTAAGGGACGTGGAATTTGTCACGGGCGTCGCTCGACGCTGAACTTGGCGGATAGTGTGACGCGATCCGGTGCTTCCGACCCCTGTGTCGCGCACTGCTGAATCGAAGGACCGAGCGCCTGTCGGGGGAGGCGCTTCGCGTGGCACCGACGGAGGACTCAAGCAACCGTGGATGCGCAAAGCCGTGGGCAGGCGGACGAGATCGACCCCGCCGACCAGTGGGTACTCAACCCGCAGACCGGCAACTACGAACTGCGACTGGAACAATCCGCACCGCAGTCGATCCCCTCCGCCAGAGGCTCAGCTTCCAGAAGTGCCGGGTCCAGAAGTGACGGGTCCAGGGGGGCCGGGTCCAGGGGGGCCGGCCGCCGTGGCGACGCCGCGCGGAGCGCGGCGACCGAGGGCGGTTCCAGGCGCCGTACGGCCACCCCCGCCACCGAGGTCCCGGGCCAGCGCAGCCGCCGCGCCCAGGACGCCTCCGGCGGCAGGGCGGCGCAGCAGCAGGCCGGCAGGCGCAAGCGCAAGCAGGCCAAGTCGGGCAAGAAGAAGGCGCTGCTGTGGACGTCCGGCACCCTCGCGCTGCTGCTCGTCGGCACGGCGACGGCCGGATACCTCTATTACGAGCACCTCAACTCGAACATTCAGGCGCTCCCCGACGACGGCGCGAGCACCGGTGGCTTCAGCAAGGACCGGCCGATCAACATCCTGGTGATCGGCACGGACAAGCGCACCGGCGCGGGCAACGAGGGCTACGGCGACCGGAACAGCGCGGGCCACGCGGACACCACCGTGCTGCTTCATGTGTCCAAGGACCGCACCAACGCGACGGCGTTGAGCATCCCGCGCGACCTGGTCACCGACATCCCGGACTGTCCGACCACCCAGGAGGACGGGTCCACCAAGACCATCCCCGGACAGCAGAACGCCCGGTTCAACATCAGTCTGGGCCAGTCCGGCCGTACGCCGAGCTGCACCATGCGCACGGTCACCGAGATCACCGGCATCACGCCCGACCACTTCATGGTGGCCGACTTCAACGCGGTCAAGACGCTGAGCTCGGCCGTCGGCGGCGTACCCATCTGCCTCGACAAGGACATAAAGGACAAGGACTCCAAGCTGAACCTCGAGGCCGGTGAGCACACCGTCAAGGGCGAACAGGCCCTCGCGTTCGTCCGCACACGGCACGCGGTCGGATTCGGCGGCGACCTGGACCGCATCAAACTCCAGCAGCAGTTCCTCAGTTCACTGATGCGCAAGCTCAAGTCGAACGACACCCTCACCAGCCCGACGAAGCTGGTGAAGCTGGCGGAGGCCGGCACCAAGGCACTGACCGTCGACTCCAAGATCGACGACATCATGAAGCTCCGTGACCTGGGTCTGGAGCTCGGCAAGTTCGAGATGAAGAACCTGACCTTCGCCACCGTGCCGGTGAAGGACAACCCGACGGAGAAGGTCAAGGCAACCGTCGTGCTCGACGAGGCCAAGGCCGAGCAGCTGTTCGCCATGGTCCGCGAGGACATCTCCCTCACCGAGGTAGAGCAGCAGAAGCAGGCCGCCAAGGACGCGGCCCAGGAGAAGCAGAACGCCCTCCTCGAGGGAACCAGAGCGGAGGCCTCCGACGTCCGTGTCGACGTGCTCAACGGCGGCGGACCCCAGGGCTCCGCCCAGAAGACGCTCGACTGGCTGCAGAACACCGAGGGTGTGCTGAAGTCCTCCAACAAGGGCAACGCACCGGCGGACGTCGCAAGGACGACCCTCGAGTACGCACCGAACCAGGCGGACCAGGCCCGCAAGCTCGCGGACCTCATGGGCCTGCCCGCCGCGGCGCTCAAGCCCGGCACACAGGACGCCGAGGGGCTGCAGGCGATGACGCTGACCCTCGGTCCGGATTTCAAGGGCGCAGGGGTGCCCATCACGGGTCCGGCGAAGCTGCCGGACGACGTGACGCGAATCGAAGCCGACAAGCAGGTATGCGCCAAGTGACGCCGCGGAAACGGCTCATGGGGCGGGCCTGAACACAGGGGGGACCAGGGGTGGGAAGAAGCAGCGTGCGTGGGGAGGGGACCCGGGAACGCGTCGAGGAGGCCGGCGATCTCGGCTGGAACGACGGGCTGTACGACGACGAGCCCGGGCGCGTCCCGGGCGCTCGTACGGCTCCCGACGACGAGCAGGTCCCCGCGGACCCCTCGGCGGGCGACGCGGCGGAGGCGTCGGGCGGGAGCCACCGGCGAGGCGGTGCCCGCCGCCGCGCGAAACGTGGCAAGCGCCGAATACTCCGCGGTGTCGCGATCACCGTCGCGGTGGTGGTGCTGGGTACCGCGGGGGCGGGGTACCTGTACTACGAGCACCTGAACAGCAAGCTCAAGAAGGACGATCTGACGCTCGGCGACGCGATGCCCGACCACAAGGCGAACGCGGCCGGGCAGACCCCGCTGAACATCCTGCTGATCGGCTCCGACGCGCGGGACACCGAGGCGAACCAGAAGCTCGGCGGCGCGAAGGAGACCTTCGGCGGAACGCCGCTCGCCGACGTGCAGATGCTGGTGCACCTCTCGGCTGACCGCAGCAACATCTCGGTCGTCAGCATGCCTCGGGACACGATCGTGAAGATCCCGGAGTGCACCGACCCGGACACCGGCAAGACCTTCCCCGCCAAGGAAGTCGCGCTGACCAACGAGTCCCTCGGCCGCGGCGGTCCGGGATGCACGGTCGCCACCTGGTACGAGCTCACCGGTATCACCATCGACCACTTCATGATGATCGACTTCGCGGGTGTGATCTCGATGGCCGACGCCATCGGCGGCGTCCCGGTCTGTGTGGAGGAGAACATCCATTCCCGCAGCTGGGACGGCAAGGGCTCCGGCCTGAAGCTGGAGAAGGGCACGACGTACATCCAGGGCGAGCAGGCGCTGCAGTGGCTGCGCACCCGGTACGGGTTCGACGACGGAACCGACCTGGCCCGTGCGCACGGTCAGCACATGTACATGAACTCGATGGTCCGCGAGCTGCGCAAGAACACCAAGCTCACCGACCCCAACAAGCTGCGCAAACTCGCGACGGCGGCCATCGACTCGCTCACCGTCGACAAGGGCATCGACACGGTGAAGGACCTCTTCGACCTGGGAACGCAGCTCAAGAGCGTGCCGACCTCCCGCATCACCATGACGACCATGCCGAACTTCTACAGCAAGCGGCCGGGTCTCGAGGGCAAGGTGGAACCCCTCCCGGGTGACGCCGAGCAGCTGTTCCGTTTGGTGCGCGAGGACATTCCGCTGGACGGCAAGGGGCCGAAGAAGCCCCCGCCGAAGCCCGCCGAGTCGAAGGACCCCGCTGCCGCCCCCGCGGAGATCCCGGTCATGGTGCGCAACGGCACCGGCGGCGACGGCCGGTTCGCCGAGCAGGGCCGTGCGACGGCCGTCACCGGGCTCCTCACCGACAAGGGCTTCACCCTCGCCAAGGCCGACAACACGCTGGATCCGCAGAAGACGACGGTCGTGCTGTACTCCAACGCGGAGCTGGAGGGCGACGCGAAGGCGGTCGCCAAGGCCCTCGGCATTCCGGCGGGTTCGGTGAAGAGGTCGACGGACGCCACCGGCATCCAGCTGATCGTCGGCGCCGACTGGCGCGAGGGCGACGCCTATCCGAAGTCGTCCGGCAAGACCGACGACAAGACTCCGGACACGGCGAACATCCTCCAGGGCGACAAGGACGACGCGTGCATGCCGGTCCAGGAGGGCTACACCTGGTAGCAGCAGGACGCCCACAGGGCCCGGTCGCCGTGGCGACCGGGCCCTGTGGCCTGTCCGGGTCCGGAGCGCGTCAGGCGGCGGACTTCACCGACGGGCGGCGGCTGGCGATGACCTTCTTCGCCAGCGAGCGCGGGCTGGTGAGGAAGCCGTACCCCCACGACATGTGCATGGTCGCCAGAGCCACCGGGATCTGCAGTCGCGCCTTCAGCGAGAGGCCCTTGCCCGCCGGGACCGAGCCGGCCGTGATCGCCGCGAGGTAGCCGGCGGGGACGACGAACGCCCACGGCGTCAGCGCGGCACCCGCGACGACGCCCGCGGCGATGGCGCAGAGCGCGGTCGGCGGCGCCAGGTAGCGCAGGTTGATCGAGCCGGCGTGATAGCGCGCGACGACGTGGCGCCAGCGGCCGTAGTCCTTGTACTGCTTGGCGAGCGCCCGTACGGACGGCCGCGGACGGTACTGGACCTTCAGCTCCGGCGAGAACCAGATCAGGCCGCCGGCCTCACGGATGCGGTAGTTCAACTCCCAGTCCTGGGCGCGGATGAACTCGATGTTGTAGCCGCCCTGCTGCTCCAGCGCCTCACGACGGAAGACGCCGAGGTACACGGTCTCCGCGGGGCCGGCCTGGCCACCGGTGTGGAAGGCCGCGTTGCCGACGCCGACCTTCGAGGTCATGGCGGCGGCGACCGCTTCCTCCCACGCGTTCTCGCCCTCGGCGTGCATGATGCCGCCGACGTTCTGCGCGCCGGTCTCCTCCAGCAGGCGCACGGCGGTCGCGATGTAGTTCGGCGAGAGCATGCCATGGCCGTCGACGCGCACCACGACGGGGTGGTGCGAAGCCTCGATGGCGGCGTTCAGCGCGGCCGGGGTGCGGCCGGTCGGGTTCGGCACGGTCTGGACCCGGGGGTCCTCCCGTACGAGTTCGGCGGCGATCTCGTCGGTGCGGTCCGTGGACGGTCCGAGCGCGATCACCACCTCCATCTCTCCGTCGTACTCCTGCTCGAGGATGTGGCGGACGGAGTTGCGCAGATGCCGCTCCTCGTTGAGGACCGGCATGATCACGGAGACAGCGGGCGTGGCGTTCATCGCCCGCCACGTTACCGCGAACGGGGGACCTCCAGGCGCGGCAGCCGGTGTCGCAGATCGTATGGGCCTACGGTGCGTGGGATCCCCTGTCGTCCGCGGAGGTGTCCTCTTGCCCCGACCGCCCCGACCGCCCGGGCCTCCCCGACAGCCCGGCCCGCGTCCTCGCCCCCGTCAGGAGCCGCAGCGCCGCGGCACCGACGGACGGCCCGCCGCGCGGCGGTCGGCACAGGGTGCGGGGCGGGGAGGACGGCCCGGGCAGAGGGCGGCCGGAGGCCGGGGAGACCGACCGGCGGCGCGGGACGGGCGCGGGACGCCGCCGCGCTGGGGCCGGCGGATCGTGACGTCGCTCTCGGTTCTGGTGCTGGGCGTGGGTGGCATCGGGCACGCCGTGATCACCAACCTTGAAACCGGGATCAACCGGATCGATCCGTTCCGGGACATGAAGAACCGCCCGGACGGCGGTCGCGGCATGAACATCCTCGTCGTCGGCACCGACGGCCGGGACAAGATCACGGCGGCGGAGAAGGAGAAGTACCGGCTCGGCGGCGCGCCCTGCAACTGCACCGACACGATCATGCTGGTGCATGTCTCGCAGGACCGGGAACGGGCCAGCGTGGTCAGCCTGCCACGGGACAGTTACGCGGAGATTCCCGAGCACACCGACAGCACCACCGGCAAGCACCACAAACCGCACCCCGTGAAACTGAACGCCGCCTACGCGGAGGGCGGCCCCGGTCTGACCGTGCGAACGGTCGAGCACATGACGAAGGTGAAGATCGACCACTACCTGGAGGTCGACTTCACCAGTTTCATGAAGACCGTGGACGTGGTGGGCGGCGTGGACATCTGCACCGCCAGGCCGCTGAAGGACTCGCACACCGGCCTGGACCTGCCGGTCGGCACGCACAGGCTGAGCGGCGGGGAGGCACTGCAGTACGTGCGCTCACGCCATGTCGACGGCGCCGCCGACCTGGGCAGGATGCAACGGCAGCAGCGCTTCCTGGCCGCCTTCGTCGACCGGGCGACCAGCAGCGGGGTCCTGCTCAACCCCGTCAGGTTCCGGAAGGTCACCTCGACCCTGCTCGGCTCGGTGCGCGCCGACAAGAACTTCGGCACCCCGGAGATCCTGGCCCTGCGCAAGGCCATGCGGGGCTTCACGCCGGCCTCCTCCGAGTTCACCTCCGTACCCATCGGGGACCCCGGGTTCCACGTCAAGGGCGTCGGCTCCACCGTGAAGTGGGACGACGCCAGGGCGAAGGAACTGTTCGGGCTGCTGCGTGAGGACAAGCCGCTCGCCCCGCACCGCCCGAAGCGCCCCAAGGCCACCGTCGTCGACGTCTCCCCCGAGCAGATCCATGTGCAGGTCTACAACGGGACGGACTCCGCGGGCCTCGGGGCCAAGGTGGACAAGGCCCTGCACGACCTGGGCTTCAACACCACGCGCGATCCGCAGGGCGGCGGCGACGGGCGGGTGAAGCGCACCTATGTGATGTACGACCCACGGTGGGACCGCTCGGCGAAGTCGCTCCAGGCGGCGCTGCCCGGCGCGGAGCTGCGCCCGGTGAAGGGCCAGGGGCAGACGCTGAAGGTGATGGCAGGAGCCGACTTCGAATCCGTCAACCCCGTGCGGGCCCAGGAGCCGCACCCCGGCAGGTTCGGCGCGGTGACGGGCGACCAGGTCGTCTGCCCCTGAGCGCGAGTGCCCTTGAGCCGCGAGTGCCCCCGAGCCGCGAGGCTCAGTCCTCCATGCCCTCGGCGGCGCGCTTCTCACGCAGCTCACGGATCGCCCGGCGCCTGGCCAGCCGGTGCGTACGCCGGATCTGCGCCTCCTGGTAGCGCCGCTGGTCCCGCTCGGTCTCGGGCACCACGTGCGGTACCGGCCGGGGCTTGCCGTCCGCGTCCACGGCCGCGAAGACCAGATAGGCGCTGCCGACCTGGGTCGCCGGCGTGGACTCGTTCCAGCGCTCGGCCAGGACCCGTACGCCGACCTCCATGGAGGACCGGCCGGTCCAGTTGACCTGTGCCTTCACATGGACCAGGTCGCCCACCCTGACCGGCTCCAGAAACACCATCTCGTCCATCGAGGCGGTGACCGCCGGCCCTTCCGAGTGCCGGCCCGCGACGGCTCCGGCGGCGTCGTCCACCAGTTTCATGATCACGCCGCCGTGCACGGTGCCGAGGAGGTTCGTGTCACTTCCGGTCATGATGTGGCTGAGGGTGGTACGGGATGCCGAAGTGGGCTTGCCCGGAATTTCGTCCTCCGGGCGCTGGGCCTGATCTGTCATGGCGTCCACCATATGCCGGGGCGGAAATGCATCAGCTTCGCTACAGCCCTGGTGCGATTCCCCACCCACCCTGTCTGGGTGGCCGCCGCGCCCTGCACACTGTTCCGCATGAATGACTGGCCCGATGGGTGGACCGACGAGCGCGGCAACGGCAATGCACGCGGCTACGGGCGCGGCAGCGCCGGTGCGCAGCCCGAGGGCGCGCGTGTCATGCGCCACGTCCAGCGCCCGGCCGCCCCGCAGCAGGGCGGGGTTCCCCCGCAGCAGCCCCGCGGTTACGACCAGGGGTACGCGGAGCCCGGCTACGACAGCGGCTACAACACGGGCCAGGTCTACAGCGGCGCGGGCCGCGGTGGCGGCGGCGTCCCTCCGCAGGGCAGACCGCCGCGGCAGCCGGGCCCCGCGCCCGACTGGCGGCGCAGGCTCAAGATCGGCTCGATCGTCGTGCTCGTGGCCGTGCTCGGCACGACCATCGGTACGTACTTCTGGGCCGACTCGAAGGTGCGCCGCGAGGTCGACCTCGCCAAGGTCATCGAACGGCCTGCGGAGGGTGACTGCACCACGTATCTGATCGTCGGCTCGGACAGCCGTGAGGGCATGTCCGCCGAGGAGAAGAAGAAGCTCCACACCGGTGACGCGGCGGGCAAGCGCACCGACTCGATGATGATTCTCGCGGCCTGCGGCAGCGGGAACACCATGGTGTCCCTGCCGCGCGACTCGGACGTGGAGATACCGTCCTTCATCGGGTCCGAGTCGGGCAAGAAGTTCCCGAACCAGGGCCGCAGGACCAAGCTGAACGCGGCCTACGCGGAGGACGGGCCCGAACTGCTCGTCCGCACCGTCGAGCACAACACCGGGCTGCGCATCGACCACTACGCCGAGATCGGCTTCGCGGGCTTCGCGAACATCGTGGACGCCCTCGGCGGTGTCGAGATGAACATCGAGAAGGGCTTCAAGGACAAGAAGTCCGGTGCCGACTTCCAGGCCGGCAAGCAGACCCTCGACGGGGAGCAGGCGCTGGCTTTCGTCCGCACCCGCTACGCCTTCGCCGAGTCGGACCTGGCGCGCACCAAGAACCAGCAGAAGTTCCTTTCTGCGCTGGCGAGCCAGGCGGCGACGCCCGGCACGATCCTCAACCCGTTCAAGCTGTACCCCGTGATGGGCGCGGGTCTGGACACCCTGATCGTCGACAAGGACATGTCGCTGTTCGACCTGGGCGAGATGTTCTTCGCGATGAAGGGCGTCACTGACGGCGAGGGCACGTCGCTCAACATGCCGACGTCGGGCAGTCGCGGCGGCAACCTGGTCTGGGACAAGGCGAAGGTGCAGCAGCTGGTCAAGCAGATCCAGAACGACGAGAAGGTCACCGTCACGGACAAGTGACGGCCTTGCCCTGGGGCCCGTATCGCGCTCGGCGCGGTGCGGGCCCTTCGGCGTCCGCGGACCGGGACCGGCCCTTTCCCTGTGACATCTTCCTGCCGATGCCCGACGGACCGCCCTGTCATCCTTGAGTTGTCAACGCGCGTAGGTGCAAGGTGAGTTGGACAAGCATGCTTGTCATGCCCATGTTTTGCCGACTGCTGTCCCGCCACTCCCAGGAGCCCCCATGTACCTGTGCAAGGCAGCAACCCGCCGACGCCTCACCACGGCGGCCCTCGTCGTCGCGACCGTCTCCGGTCTCGCCCTCACCTCGGTCCCCGCCGCCTCGGCCTCATCCCACGCGCCGAGGGCCGCGACCGACCGGGCCGGGCACGGTCCCGTCGGCCACGCCTTCGCGGAGGCCGCCGCCCGCCACGACGTCCCCCGCGATCTGCTCGTCGCCCTCGGCTGGAGCGAGACGCATCTCGACGGCCACAACGGCGCCCCGAGCCAGGCGAACGGGTTCGGCGTCATGCACCTCGCCGACAACCCCGGCAACCGCACACTGCGTGAGGCCGCCGCGCTCACGGGCCGACCGCTCTCCCTCCTGCGCACCGACACGGCTGCCAACATCCACGGCGCCGCCGCCGTCCTGCACTCCTACGCCGACGACCTCGGGCTGAGCGCTGCCGAGCGCCGTGACCCGAACGCCTGGTACCCGGCTGTTGCCCGCTACAGCGGCGCAGGCGAGCAGGCCGCCGCCCTGTACGCCGACAGCGTCTACGACGTCCTCGCGGGCGGCCTGCTCGCCCGGCCGGGCGGCACGCGCGGCACGGAGGAGGTCGTCGTCGTCGGGCGGCCGGTCAGCCCCGACAAGGGCGCGTACGCCGACGCGAGCGGTGCCTCGCTCGGCATCCAGAGCACCGACTACGGGCCGGCCCTGTGGGTACCGGCCTCGACGAGCAACTACACGGCCGGACGTTCGGCGGCCATCAACAAGGTCGTCGTCCACGTCACCCAGGGCTCGTACGCCGGAGCGATCAGCTGGTTCCAGAACCCCTCCGCGAACGTCAGCGCGCACTACGTGATCCGGTCCTCGGACGGTCAGATCACGCAGATGGTCCGCAACCGGGACACCGCCTGGCACGCCCGCTCCGCCAACTCCTCGTCCCTCGGCATCGAGCACGAGGGCTGGGTGGACAACCCGAGCTGGTTCACCGACTCGATGTACCGCTCGTCGGCGGCGCTCACCAAGCACCTGTGCGACACCTACGGCATACCCAAGGACCGGGCGCACGTCGTCGGTCACAACGAGCTCCCCGACAACGACCACACCGACCCCGGTCCGCACTGGAACTGGACCTACTACATGCAGCTGGTCGGCGGCACCTCCGGCAGCGTGGACGGCATCAGCTTCAGCTCGTACCCGACGCTTCAGTACGGTGCGACCGGCGCCCACGTCAAGGCGCTGCAGACGCTGCTGAAGTCGCAGTCCTTCGACCCTGGTGCGGTGGACGGTCAGTTCGGGCCGACGACCCTGAGCGCGGTGAAGGCCTTCCAGTCGTCGCGGAAGCTCACCGCGGACGGTGTGGTGGGCCGGAAGACCTGGACCGCGCTGCTCTCCGCCGGTGACCGGCCGACGCTCCGTCTCGGCAGCACGGGTGAGGCGGTCAAGCGGCTGCAGCGGGCGCTGACGGCCGCGCTCGGCAAGACCGTGGCCATCGACGGCAGCTTCGGCGCAGCCACCGACTCCGCGGTCCGCTCCTACCAGAGCAGCCGCGGCCTGGTGGTGGACGGCATCGTCGGCTCGGGCACCTGGACCGCCCTGCAGGCGGGCCGCTGACGCCCGCGCCCCGCCCCCGCCGGGGGCGGGGCGCACGCTGGGGTCAGCCGCCGGACGTGTACGTCACGAAGTCCGTCCACGCGTCGGTGGTGAAGCCCAGTTGCGGGCCGGGCACGTCCTTGGAGTCGCGGACGTGGACCGTGCCGGTGCCGGTCGCGACCTCGACGCAGTCCGGGCCGTCATTGGTGCTGTAGCTGCTCTTGAACCACTCGTGCGTGGACCCGCCTTTGATGGAGGGCTCCATGGTCATGATTCCCCCATCAGCTTCCGGACGCGTAGGTAAGGAAGTCTGTCCAGACGGCGGGCGTGAAACCCAGCTCGGGACCGGGCACGTTCTTGGAGTCGCGCACGTGCATGGCGGTAGGAGCAACCGCGACCTCGACGCACTCCGGGCCGTCGTTGCTGCTGTAGCTGCTCTTGAACCACTCCAGCGCGGAGCCATCTCCGACTGAGGTCTTGCGGGTCATCTCTCTCCCAGCGCTTTCTCGATGAAGGCCAGAGACTCTCGTGGGGTGAGAGCCTGCGCCCGGATGATTCCGTACCGCAGCTCGATGATCCGGACCTCCTTCGGGTCGGAGATCAGGCGGTTCGACAGCTGGCCTTCCCAGTGTGCCACTGCCGTACCGTCGTCGAACTTCAGCAGTTGGAACTGGCCACCCATGCCTGCGTGATCCTCACGATCCGTCGGCATCACCTGGATCTCCACATGCCGCAAGCGGCCGATTTCCAGTAGGTGTTCGAGCTGACGACGCGCAACCATTGCGCCCCCGAGCGGACGGGCGACCGTCACTTCTTCCAGTACGAATGTCAGCATCGTGAGGGGTTCGCGCTCAAAGATCTCCTGCCGTCCCACGCGACCCGCCACATGACGGTCGATCTGGTCAGCGCTGTACGAGGGCCGACGCATCTCGTACAGCGCGCGGGCGTACTCCTCGGTCTGGAGCAACCCGTGCAGGTTGTGGTTGCTGTACGCGCCGAGTTCGACCGCGTCGCGCTCAAGCTTCGCCAGGTCGCGGACCTTCTTCGGGTACCTCGCCTCCGCCACGTCCTTCTTCATCGCGGCCAACTTGCCGCCCGCGCCCAGGACCTCGTCCGCCTTGTCCAGGAACTCCGGCTTCGGAATCCGCTTGCCGACCTCGACCTTGTACACCTGGTTCTCGCCGTAACCGATCGCCGCGCCCAGCTCCGCCGCGCGCATGCCCGCGGCCTCCCGCCACAGCCTGACCTGGCGGCCGACCGCCGCGATCACCGCACCCGAGTCGTCGTCGTCCCACTCGACGTCCCGGTCCGACTCATCCGCGCACGCCTCTGCCATACGACACCGCCTCCACCCGTTTCCACGCTGCCTGGTCCGACGCCGTACCGGATGGACACGTCTTGAGCCGGGCCGGACAGTGACTGTCCGTACACGCGTCGCTCTGTTCAGCGTACGCGTGATCCGGCCACGCTGAGTGACGTGAATCAGGAAATCACCCGAACCGAAACCTCCGCTTATGCCCGGCAGTTCACCGTGCTGCTCTCCCCCACCCGCAGGGGAGCCCGGCTCGCGCGGCTGCTCACCACGGCCCAACTGACCTCCTGGGGCCTGCCGTCGGAAGCGGCCGCACAGATCGTCGCCGAACTGGCGAGCAACGCGGCGGTCCACGGCCGCGTGCCCGGCCGGGACTTCCGGCTCGAACTCGGCGTCGAGGCCGGCGGCAAGCGGCTGCGCATCGCCGTCACCGACACGCGTGGCGACCGCCTGCCGCGTACGTCCGCGAGCTCCACCGCCGACTCCGAGGGCGGACGCGGGCTGCTGATCGTCGCAGCGCTCGCCGACCGGTGGGACGTGACGCCCGGTCCGGCACCTCGAAAGACCGTCTGGGCGGAGCTTGATCTTGCTCCGTAGCCGGTCGGACCGGATCGCGGAGGGCCAGGACCCGGTGCTCCGCGACGCGGCGGCGCACGATGCATAAAGACCAAAGAAGGCTTTAAAGAAACGGGTAAACCCACCCACCCCACCCAACCCCGCCCCCTCACTCTCCCGGGTGACATCGTCCAATCTGGCTGGATTTACGGCGGGTTGGTGGGCATATGCTCGTGGCGACAACCCCAGACATGCGACGGCCCCCGGCCGGGACTGGCATCCCGATCGAGGGCCTGACCACCGAGGAAGTTCGGAGCTTCCCGATGGACACCCAGCAGGTTAGCGCGCCCTCGCGCGCCTCGTCCCGCGTTCCCGGCCGTGTCACCGCCTTCGGCGTGATCCACGTCAACGCGATCCACACCAACCGCTTCACGATCGTCGGCAACCACCTGGCCCAGCACGGGCAGTTGTCGCTCACCGCGATCGGGCTCGCCGTGCACATCCAGTCGCTGCCCGACGGGGCGAAAGTCGGCATCAAGGTGCTCACCGACCGTTTCCCGGAGAGCGAGGCCCGGATCGCCTCCGCCCTGCGGGAGCTGGAGGAACACCGCTACCTGACGCGCACGCCGGAGCGGCTGCCGGACGGCAGGGTCGTGACGCGGACGATCTCGTACAACCAACCGGACGCGGCCACCCCCGTCGCCCAGCCGCCACACCAGCCCCCGGTGCCCGCACCGGCCGGGCCACCGGCACCGGCACCGCAGCCCGCACCGGCCGGGCCACCGGCAGCGACCGCCCCCAGCCCCGTACCGCCACAGGTCCCGACGCCCGCACCCGAGCCCGCACCCGCACCCGCACCCGCACCGGCTCCCCCTCGTCCGCCGCTCCCCCAGCCGGACTCCCCCGACCTGGAGCGGCACCGCGTGGCCGCCGATCTCCTCGCCGGCCTGCGCCGCGACGAACCCCGGCTGCTCCTCGGCGAGCGCGATGTCCGCCGCCTCGCCCCGGCCGTCGCCGCCTGGCTGGAACGCGAGGCCACCCCCGACGCCGTACGTCGCGCCCTCACCGCCGACCTGCCCGAGCACCTGCGGCAACCCGCCGGATTCCTCGCCCACCGCCTCACCGCGCTTCTCCCGCCACCCCTCCCCGACCTTCCCGAGCCGGAAGTCATCCACCCCATGCAGGACTGCGAGGGCACGTGCACGCGCGTCTTCCGCGCCCCGGATGCAGGCCTCTGCCTCGACTGCCGACTCGAGGCTCAGGCCAAGGCCGACGCCGAGGCCCACGCCGAGGCCAAGGCCTTGGCGGAAGACCGAGCCGATGCCGAGGCCGCCTGACCGGCGCGGGACTGCCCCGCCCCCCACCCCACCAGACACCGGAGGAACCGTGAACGACGACATCCAGACCGCCCGCGCGCGTCAGTGCACCCAGGTCTACGGCGAACTCACCGACCTCGCCGACCGGCTCCAGTTGCTGGTCCGCCTGCCGAAGAGCGCCGACGCGCACGTCGGTTCGGCCCTTCACGCGGTCCGCTTCGCCGTCACCATGCTCTGGCCCACCACCCCGGACTCGCCTCCACCCGGCTACCGCCACGACAGCGCGTACCTGCTCGAAAGCGCCGCCCAGTGGCGCGAGGCGGCCCTGGAGATCGGCGAGTTCGCCGTCGAACGCCCGGCCCTTCGCATCGTGGGCGACGACACGACCCCCGCCTGACGCCCGGCGGTATCCACGCTCCGAGGGGAGACCGCCTCACCTCGGATGTCTGATGTGACTCGCCGTCACAAGTTGCCGTAGTCCTCGGCCAGTTCGCCGATAAGCGCCAGGAGGGCCTCGACTCGGTGACGGTCCTCACGCTGGTTGCGCAGAGCCTCATCGAGTGCCCGGAGCCGGGCCAGGGCGACCGGATCCCGGTCCCTCACCGCGTCGAGCACCGGCGTGGTGAGCAAGTCCAGGCATGCGGTGAACAGCAGCCTAGTGGCCGAGGCGACGGGAGCCGGGTCGGGGGCGGCGAAGCCGGTGGTGAGGTAGCGCACGGGATCCGTGAGACTCCAGCCGACGACGGTGCCGCGCTGGACGAGGAGCGCCACGTCGGGCGCGATGCCGATGCGGGCCTCCAACGGCTCGTCGAGGACGTCGAGGTCGCGCGGACAGGTCAGTGCGGAGTCCCCGGACGCACGGCAGAGCTCCGTGGTCGCCTCCAGGCGAAAGTCCCGGGCCTCGTCCGCACGAAGGCCGCCCGGGCGGATCGCGGGTGCAGCGGGAACACGGGCGGCGTCTTCGGAATCAGCCGCCTCGCCTGCGATTTGAAACTCGGCGCCGACCAGTTCCCGGTCCGCCGGCTTGAACCGGAGCTCATCGGGCGTGTCCCACAGCCACGGCTGGCTGCCGAAGGTGTCCAGAAGGAACTGCCCGCGTTCCTTGACATCCGTGTACGGCGCAACACGTACACGGAAGTCCCGTAAATCGAAACGTGGGGCGATGTGCAGCGGATCCCCCACCACGGTGGCGGTCCAGTTGTCGCCAATGGTGATTCTCATGGGCGGATGCCACCTCATCTGACCTGCCGCGAACTGGTGACCAAGGGTGCCACGGGTGGCTCGCTCATCCTCAGCACGGAGTACGGGATCGACTGCGGCCGGGGCCGAGCAGGTCAGCCGGGGGATGTGCAGGCAGGAGGACAGTCGGCCCCGTATCTCGAAGCGATGGTGGGAGTAGCCGTACGTCGCCTGCCGTTTGATGCCGCGCATCCGCGCGGCATCACACTCAAGATGGAGCGGCGATCCAAAAGGATGCACGCACTGGCGGGCCACGACAATCCGTTCGATCGACCCACTGGGCTCACCTAGAGTTGGCAACGTCCAAGAAGATCATGTGAAAAGCGTGGGAGTTTTTCTTGAAGCTGTCCCGGATCGCCTCGGCCGTCACCGTCGCCGCCATTGCTCCGGCCGTCCTCCTGGCGTCGCCCGCCCTCGCACAGGACACCACGCCGTCGGCGCCGTCCGCCCCCACCTCCCCCGACCAGTCCCTCTCCGGAGCGGACGAGCAGGCGGAGAAGGACCGGATCGAGATCCTGCGGATCATCGGCGCCGCCAAGCCCGGCTCCGTACTGGCCGAGGCGGGGAGCGCCGCCATCGACCAGGGTCCCGCCGCAATGCGTGAGTTCCTCGAGACCGGCCAGCACGTCGCCCGTGACCAGGACAACCGCATTCTCATCACCCAGATCATCAGCACCGGCGGCCGCGGTGTGCAGAAGGCCGGCCGCGCCGCGCTGGAAGGCACCCCCGCGGACCGCGTCGCCTTCCTCGAGACCGGGCAGCACACCGCCAGGGACGAGGACAACAAGGTCGAGATCGTCCGGCTCCTCAACGGCGCCGGACCCGCTC
>NZ_JBIAPL010000015.1:0-128612 GCF_042888225.1 Streptomyces sp. NPDC003023 | reverse complement strand
TCTCTACAAGGCGGCCGTCGCAGCACTCGAAGGCACCCCCGCCGACCGCGTCACCTTCCTCGAAACCGGGCAGCACACCGCCAGGGACGAGGACAACAAGGTCGAGATCGTCCGACTCCTCAACGGCGCCGGACCCGCTCTCTACAAGGCGGCCGTCGCAGCACTCGAAGGCACCCCCGCCGACCGCGTCACCTTCCTCGAAACCGGGCAGCACACCGCCAGGGACGAGGACAATCGCGTCCTCATCGCTCAGATCATCAGCGCCGGCGGCCCCGAGGTGCGGAAGGCCGGCCTCGCCGCGCTGAACGGCACCCCCGAGGACCGCATCACCTTCCTCGAAACCGGGCAGCACGAGGCCCGTGCGAAGGACAAGGCCGCGGAAGAGGCCGCCGAGGGCGACAAGGGCGACGACGACAAGGGTGAGGAGGAGGGCGAGGACACCGGCTCGAAGCCCTCCGACGGCACGACTGGTACGACGGGGACGACCGGTACGACGGGGACCCCCGCCTCCACCTCGTCCTCCACCACCACCGGCAACGGGAACGTGACCGCGAACGGCAGCAGCCGCACCCTGGCTGCCACCGGCGCCGACTCCGACATCGCCCTGGCCGCCGGCGGCGCGTCCGCGGCGGTGGTCGCCGGTGCGGCTCTGCTGCTCGCCGCACGCAGGCGCCGCGCGGGCGACGAGGGCTGAGCCCTCCCCGCCGCAGACGGCGAACGCCCCCGCCGGTTCCGGCGGGGGCGTTCGTCGTGTGCGGCGGAGCGTGTCCTACGGCAGGTTGCGCGCCATGACGATGCGCTGGACCTGGTTGGTGCCCTCGTAGATCTGGGTGATCTTGGCGTCGCGCATCATGCGCTCGACCGGGTAGTCACGGGTGTAGCCGTAGCCGCCGAGCAGCTGGACCGCGTCCGTGGTGACCTCCATGGCCACGTCCGAGGCGAAGCACTTGGCCGCCGCGCCCTGGAAGGTCAGGTCGGCGTCGCCACGCTCCGACTTCGCCGCGGCCGCGTAGGTGAGCTGGCGGGCGGCCTCGATCTTCATGGCCATGTCCGCGAGCATGAACTGGACACCCTGGAAGTCGGCGATCGGCTTGCCGAACTGCTTGCGCTCCTGGACATAGCCCTTGGCGTAGTCGAGGGCGCCCTGGGCGATGCCGAGGGCCTGGGCCGCGATGGTGATGCGGGTGTGGTCCAGGGTCTTCATCGCGGTGGCGAAGCCGGTGCCCTCCGCGCCGATCATGCGGTCGGCGGGGATGCGGACGTTGTCGAGGTAGACCTCGCGGGTCGGCGAGCCCTTGATGCCGAGCTTCTTCTCCGGGGCGCCGAAGGAGACACCCTCGTCGGACTTCTCGACGACGAAGGCGCTGATGCCCTTCGAGCGCATCGAAGGGTCGGTGACGGCCATGACCGTGTAGTACTCGGAGACGCCGGCGTTGGTGATCCAGCGCTTCACGCCGTTGAGGACGTAGAAGTCACCGTCGCGCACGGCCTTCGTCTTCATGCCGGCGGCGTCCGAGCCGGCGTCCGGCTCGGAGAGGCAGTACGAGAACATCGCGTCGCCCTTGGCGAGGGGCGACATGTACTTCTGCTTCAGCTCCTCGGAGCCGGAGAGGAGCACGGGGAGCGAGCCGAGCTTGTTCACGGCCGGGATCAGGGAGGACGAGGCGCAGACGCGGGCCACCTCCTCGATCACGATGACCGTGGCGAGCGCGTCGGCACCGGCGCCGCCGTACGTCTCCGGGACGTGCACCGCGTGCAGGTCGGAGGAGACCAGAGCGTCGAGGGCCTCCTGCGGGAAGCGGGCCTCCTCGTCGACCGCGGCCGCGAACGGGAGGATCTTCGCCTCGGCGAGAGAGCGGACGGTCTCGCGGAGCATGTCGTGCTCCTCGGCCGGGCGGTACAGGTCGAAATCAGCGGTTCCCGCCAACGTCTCTCACTCCCCAATTTGTTAACTACCGTTAAGTACGTCGATTTTAGACGGCCGCCCCGTGACGGGCATACGTGAGTTTGGCGACAGCCTCCCGCCGCACAGCGAACCCTCCCCCACGACGGCCCGGATATGCTCGGGCGCGCACCTGCCTCGCATCAGTACTGGAGCACCGATGGCCCTCAAGATCACCGTGATCGGCACCGGATACCTCGGCGCCACGCACGCCGCGGCCATGGCGGAGCTGGGCTTCGAGGTGCTGGGGCTCGACGTGGTCCCCGAGAAGATCGAGATGCTGGCGGCGGGCAGGGTCCCGATGTACGAGCCCGGCCTGGAGGAGCTGCTGCGGCGGCACGTCGCCGGGCTCGAGGGCTCCAGCGGCAGGCTGCGCTTCACCACCTCGTACGAGGAGGCGGGCGCCTTCGGCGACGTCCACTTCGTGTGCGTGAACACGCCGCAGAAGCACGGCGAGTACGCGTGTGACATGACGTATGTCGACGCCGCCTTCGCCTCGCTCGCGCCGCACCTCGAGCGCCCCGCGCTGGTCGTCGGCAAGTCGACCGTGCCGGTCGGCTCGGCGGAACGGCTCGGCCGGATGCTGGCGGAGACGGCCCCGGCGGGCCCGGACGTGGAGCTGGCCTGGAACCCGGAGTTCCTGCGCGAGGGCTTCGCGGTCGACGACACCCTGCATCCCGACCGGATCGTGGTGGGCGTACAGAGCGGGCGCGCGGAGAAGCTGCTGCGGGAGGTCTACGCGACGCCGGTCGGCGAGGGTTCGCCGTTCGTCGTGACGGACTTCCCGACCGCTGAGCTGGTGAAGACCGCCGCGAACTCGTTCCTGGCGACCAAGATCTCGTTCATCAACGCGATGGCCGAGGTGTGCGAGGCCGCCGGCGGCGACGTGGTGAAGCTGGCCGAGGCGATCGGCCACGACGAGCGGATCGGGAAGAAGTTCCTGCGGGCCGGCGTCGGATTCGGCGGCGGATGCCTGCCGAAGGACATCCGCGCGTTCATGGCGCGCGCCGGTGAACTCGGTGCGGACCAGGCCCTGACCTTCCTGCGCGAGGTCGACTCGATCAACATGCGCCGCCGTGGGCACATGGTGGAGCTGGCGCGGGAAGCCGTCGGCGGGGGTTCGTTCCTGGGCAAGCGCGTCGCGGTACTCGGCGCGACGTTCAAGCCGGACTCGGACGACGTGCGGGACTCGCCGGCGCTGAACGTGGCCGGACAGATCCACCTCCAGGGCGGCCAGGTCACGGTCTACGACCCGAAGGGCATGCAGAACGCACGCCGCCTGTTCCCGACGCTCGGCTACGCGGACACGGCGCTGGAGGCGGTACGGGGCGCGGACGTGGTGCTGCACCTGACGGAGTGGCGCGAGTTCCGCGAGCTGGACCCGGCGGAGCTGAAGGAGGCGGTGGCGTCGCCGATCATCCTGGACGGGCGCAACGCGCTGGACTCCGGGGCGTGGCGGGGCGCGGGATGGACGTACCGGGCGATGGGCCGTCCGCGGGCGTAGTTCCCCCCACCCCGCCCTTTCCCGAAACCCCGCCGGGGGCAAGGGGTACCGGTTGACTGCGAATACCGGTAACTACCGAGGAGGAAGCATGAGCATCGCCAAGCTCGGAGCCGTCGTGCTGGACTGTCCCGATCCCGTCGCCCTCGCCCGCTTCTACGCCGAACTCGTCGGCGGGACGGTCAAGGACGACGGCGACGGGTGGGTGGACCTCGAAGGAGCCGACGGGGTGACTCTCGCGTTCCAGGCGGCACCGGGGTTCGTGCCGCCGAGTTGGCCCTCTGCCGAGAAGTCACAGCAGTTCCATCTGGACGTCACGGTCGACGACATGGACGACGCCGAGTCGAAGGTGCTGGCGCTCGGCGCCACCGTGCTGGACGCCGAGGACCGCAAGCGTTCGTTCCGCGTGTACGCCGACCCGGCCGGGCATCCGTTCTGCCTCTGCGCCGGCTGACGACGGGAACCGCTGTTCAGAGGTCCAGCGCGCCGATCACCGCCCGCGAGGGCGCTCGGCGAGGCTGGGCCGCGCGGGCGACGAACTCGGTGTCGCGCAGCGCCCGGGTCACGTTCGACCAGGTCATGGCCGTGACGTCGGAGTCCGGCCAGCCCCGCTCCAGGAGCTCGGCGATCAGCCCCCGTACGCAGGAGACGTCCTTCAGCCCGGCCTCGTGCACCGCGCCCGTGTCGTACGCACCGCTGAGTGCGACGGACTCCGGCCCGGCGATCTCGCGCACCCGGTCCAGCCGGTCGGCGGTCTCCGTGAGCGACCCGGCCGTGCACATCACCATGCAGACGCCGTGATTGGCGCGCAGCGCGCGCAGCACATCGTCCGGGACGGGCTCCGACTGGTGGGAGAGGACCACCGGCGCCCTGGTGATCGCGAGTGTGCGGCGCATGGTGTCGGGCGAGCAGCCGGAGAGATCGACGAGAACACCGAGCCGGTTCATCTCGCGGACCATCTCGTGGCCGAAGGGGGTGAGGCCGCTGCCTTGCGTCCAGCGCGTGCCCGCGAGGGTCACACTGCGCACCCCGAGCGTGTACACGGCGCGCAGTGCGGCGAGCGAGTCGCCGAGCGCCGGGCCCGCCATCGGGCCGAGGAGCGCGGCGACCCGGCCGCAGTTCCGGGCGTCCACGACGTCGTCGGTGCTGAACGCGAGCCGCAGGCCCTCGTCGCAGTCGGCCACCGTGGCACGTACCAGGTCGATCAGTTCCAGCGTGGCGGCGAGCGAGGGGGCACCCGCGCTGTCGTCCGGTCCCCGCAGGGACCAGAACTGGGCTCCGACGCCGCCGCGGCGCAGCCGCGGGACGTCGGTCTCCAGCAGGCTCTCGCCGGCTTCGAGGTCGTACCAGTGCATGCTCTGGAGCGTCGGGGCGAGACCGCTGTACCCGTCGATCAGCGGGTGGCCGCGCAGGAGTTCCCCGGCTCGCTTCAGCGGTTCGCCAGGAGCGGGAGCGGGAGCGGTATCGGTGGCCTGCTCGTTCGGATCGGGCGGCGCGGCCGCCGCAGCGTCGAGCGCGTCCAGGTCGTTCAGAGCATCGAGGTCGTCGAGGTCGTCGAGACCGTCGAGACCGACCGTGGTCAGGGACGAGGCGTCCTGCAGATCTGCCATGTGCCGCTCCGGGTTCGCCGGCGTGTGCCGTTACGCCAACCGTGGCACGGGAGCGGCAAGGGGTCGCGGCGAGTGGCGCGTTCGGGGTACGCGGCAGGGAGCCGCGTACCCCTGGCGCGGATCAGACCGCGTCGAGCACGTCGATCGTCACGTTCGACGGGCCGCGGGTGGTCTGCAGGTCGGCGGCCACGTCCTCGGCGGACCTCAGGGCACGGACCGCGTTCTGCCAGGTCAGCTTGGCCAGGTCGGTGTCCGACCAGCCGCGGCGCAGCAGCTCCGCGATCAGGTTCGGGTAGCCCGCGACGTCCTCCAGGCCGGCCGGTGTGAAGGCCGTCCCGTCGAAGTCGCCGCCGATGCCGATGTGGTCGATGCCGGCGACCTCGCGCATGTGGTCGAGGTGGTCCGCGACCGTGGCCGCGGTCGCGACCGGCCGCGGGTTGGACGCCTCGAACGCCTCGTGGATCTTCATCGCCCGGTCGGTGGTGTCCAGGTGGTGCAGACCGTGGGCGCGCATGTTCTCGTCCGCGGCGCGGGTCCAGTCGACCGCTGCCGGGAGGATGAACTTGGGGACGAACGTCGCCATGGCCACGCCGCCGTTGGCGGGCAGCAGGGCCAGTACCTCGTCGGGGATGTTGCGCGGGTGGTCGCAGACCGCGCGGGACGAGGAGTGCGAGAAGATCACCGGCGCGACGGAGGTGGCGAGCGCGTGACGCATGGTCGTCTCCGCGACGTGCGAGAGATCGACGAGCATGCCGATGCGGTTCATCTCACGGACGACCTCGTGGCCGAAGGCGGAGAGGCCGCCGACGCCGGGCCCGTCGGTCGCGGAGTCCGCCCAGGCGATGTTGTCGTTGTGCGTGAGCGTCATGTAACGCACGCCGAGCGCGTACAGGGCGCGCAGGGTGGCGAGCGAGTTGTTGATGGAGTGACCGCCCTCCGCGCCCATGAGCGAGGCGATCCTGCCCTCGTCGCGGGCGATCTCCATGTCCTCCGCGCTCAGGGCGCGCGCCAGGTCCGCGGGGTAGCGCTCGAGGAGCTGGTCGACGATGTCGATCTGCTCCAGCGTGGCACTGACCGCCGTGTCGCCTGCCATGTCGCTGCGGACGTAGACGGACCAGAACTGCGCGCCGACCCCGCCGCCGCGCAGCCGCGGGATGTCGGTGTGCAGCCTGCCCTTCTGGTCGGCCGCGATGTCCATGCGGTCGAGGTCGTAGCGGACGTGCTGTCGCAGCGCCCAGGGCAGGTCGTTGTGGCCGTCGACGACGGGGTGGGCGGCGAGCAGCTCGCGGGCCCGTCCGAGGAGATCCATGGGGGTGTCCATGCGCTGTTACTTCCCGGTTCCCGGCCGGCTACTTCCCGAAGCCGAAGGAGTCCGCGCCCGCGACCTTGGCGCGCAGTCGCTTGCCCTTCTCGGTGGCCTGGTCGTTCAGCTCCTGCTGGAAGTCCTTCATGCGGGCGAGCAGCTCGGCATCCTGCGTGGCGAGGATGCGGGCGGCCAGCAGTCCGGCGTTGCGCGCGCCGCCGACCGAGACGGTGGCGACAGGGACGCCGGCGGGCATCTGCACGATGGAGAGCAGCGAGTCCATGCCGTCGAGGTACTTCAGGGGGACGGGGACGCCGATGACCGGGAGCGGGGTGACCGAGGCGAGCATGCCCGGCAGGTGGGCCGCTCCCCCGGCGCCGGCGATGATCGCCTTGAGGCCGCGGCCGGCCGCCTCCTCGCCGTACGCGATCATCTCGCGCGCCATACGGTGCGCGGAGACGACGTCGACCTCGTACGGGATCTCGAATTCGTCAAGGGCCTGTGCGGCCGCCTCCATGACGGGCCAGTCGGAGTCGGAACCCATGACGATGCCAACGACAGGACTCATTCGGTGATCGTTCCTCGCAGATAGCCGGCGGCATGGCGGGCGCGCTCGAGCACGTCGGCCAGGTCGTCGCCGTATGTGTTGACGTGCCCCACCTTGCGGCCGGGCTTCACGTCCTTGCCATACATATGGATCTTGAGCTGTGGGTCCCGGGCCATGCAGTGCAGGTAGGCCGCATACATGTCCGGGTAGTCACCGCCCAGCACATTGCACATGACCGTCCACTTGGCGCGGGGGCGGGGGTCGCCCAGCGGCAGGTCCAGTACGGCCCGGACATGGTTGGCGAACTGCGAGGTGATCGCGCCGTCCTGGGTCCAGTGGCCGGAGTTGTGGGGGCGCATGGCGAGTTCGTTGACGAGGATGCGGCCGTCGGTCGTCTCGAAGAGTTCGACGGCGAGATGGCCGACGACGTCGAGTTCCTTGGCGATGCGCAGCGCGAGCTCCTGCGCCTGACCGGCCAGCTCGGGGTCGAGGTCGGGCGCGGGTGCGATCACGGTGTCGCACACACCGTCGACCTGCTGCGACTCGACGACCGGGTAGGCCACTGCCTGGCCGTGCGGGGAGCGGACGATGTTCGCGGCGAGCTCGCGGCGGAAGTCGACCTTCTCCTCCGCGAGGACCGGGACACCCGCCTTGAAGGGTGCCGCGGCGTCGTCCTCGCCGCGGACGAACCAGACGCCCTTGCCGTCGTAGCCGCCCTGCACCGTCTTGAGGATGACGGGGTAGCCCTCGCCCTCCTCGGCGAACGCCGTCACGTCGGCCGGGTCGGCCACGACACGGTGGCGTGGGCAGGGGACACCGATCTCCGTGAGCCTGGCGCGCATCACCCCCTTGTTCTGGGCGTGCACCAGGGCGTCCGGACCGGGCCGGACGCTCACACCCCGCGCCTCCAGGGCGCGCAGGTGCTCGTAGGGCACATGCTCGTGGTCGAAGGTGATCACGTCACAGCCGCGCGCGAACTCGAGGAGCGTGTCCAGGTCGCGGTAGTCGCCGACGACGACATCGCTCACCACCTGGGCCGCAGAGTCCTGATGGGTGTCACTGAGGAGCTTGAACTTCAGGCCGAGGGGGATACCCGCCTCATGGGTCATGCGGGCGAGCTGACCGCCGCCGACCATGCCGACTACCGGGAACGTCACTCTCCTAGGGTATCCGCCCAGCCGACGGGCCCCGACTTCCGTAGATTCACACAAATGCGACCGGCGCGTGGTATGCGGGAGCGGCCGCGAGTACGACCCTCGGGCACAACATCATCCTCAGGGCCCACAGGCACCACGGGAGGTCGCTGGTTACAGTGACGGTGACGACACATGCCCGACATGCCGATCCGATGAGGCTGGACTCTCCCTATGAGTGAACGAGGCGGAAGGCTGCGGGGGCGGCTGCACCAGCTCATCCGGGAGGTGGCCAAGTTCGGCGCGGTGGGCGGGGCGGGGCTGCTCGTCAATCTCGCGGTGTTCAACCTCGTACGACAGGTGACCGAGATCCCGGTCGTCCGGGCGTCGGTCCTGGCGACGGTCGTCGCGATCGCCTTCAACTACGTGGGCTTCCGCTACTTCGCCTACCGCGACCGCGACAAGAGCGGCCGCACCCGCGAGCTGACCCTGTTCCTGCTGTTCAGCGCCGTCGGCCTGGTGATCGAGAACGGTGTCCTCTACGCGGCGACGTACGGCTTCGGATGGGACACCCCGCTGCAGAGCAACGTCTTCAAGTTCCTCGGCATCGGCGTCGCCACGCTGTTCCGCTTCTGGTCGTACCGCACCTGGGTGTTCCGGGCCCTGCCCGCCCGGGAGACCGCGCGGACACCCGGATCCAAGGCCGCCGAGTCCCTCGTCGAGCAGCGCCGCCGCACGCGGTCGGAGCCGGCGCGGGACCGCGTCGCCCCCTGACCCGCCGGGCCGGGACGAACGCGCTCCGCGCTATCTGACCGTCGGCTTCTCGTCCTTGCGCTTCTTCGCCATCCGGCTGAGGAAGAGCGCGAACACCGGCGGATGCTGCTGGAGCAGTTCCAGCCGCCCGCCGTCCGCCTCCGCGAGGTCGCGGGCGACCGCGAGGCCGATGCCCGTGGAGTTGCGGCCGCTGATGGTCCGTTCGAAGATCCGCGCGCCGAGGTCGCCGGGCACGCCGGGCCCCTCGTCGGTCACCTCCACCACCGCCTGGTTGCCGGTGACCCTGGTGCGCACGGCGACGGTTCCCCCGCCGTGCATGAGGGAGTTCTCGATCAGTGCCGCGAGCACCTGGGCCACCGCGCCGGGCGTGCCGACGGCCTGCATGCCCTGACGGCCCGAGCAGACGATGGCCCGGCCGGTGCTCCGGTAGACGGGACGCCACTCCTCGAGCTGCTGCTTGACGATCTCGTCCAGGTCGAAGACGACGGCGGAGCCGGTACGCGGGTCGCGGGAGTTCGTCAGCAGTCGCTGGACCACGTCGGTGAGCCGCTCGACCTGGGTGAGGGCGATGCTCGCCTCCTCCTTCACGGTCTCCAGGTCGTCGGTGACGGTGATCTCCTCGAGCCGCATGGACAGCGCGGTCAGCGGCGTACGGAGCTGGTGCGACGCGTCCGCGGCGAGCCGCCGCTCGGCGGTGAGCATCCGGGCGATCCGCTCCGCGCTGGCGTCGAGCACGTCGGCGACCCGGTCCAGCTCCGGCACGCCGTAACGGCGGTGACGTGGCCGGGGATCGCCGGACCCGAGGCGTTCCGCGGTCTCCGCGAGATCGGTGAGGGGCGAGCCGAGCCGATGGGCCTGGCGCACGGCGAGCAGTACGGCAGCCACGACGGCGAGCAGCGCGACCGCGGCGATGATCAGCAGAGACCTGCCGACCTCCTCGTACACCGACGAGCGGGACTCCTCCACGGTGACCGTGCTGTTCCGCTCGCCCACGGCGGTGCCGCGGATGACGTTGCCCGAGGGCGGCTCGCCGATCTCGATGGTGCCCCGGCCCGGAATGCGGATCAGTGCGTAGCGGGTGATGTCGCCCTGCTCCGCGAGGATGTCCGGATTGACCGGCTCGCCGCCCACCAGCCGGCTCTCGACGATGCTGACGAGCCGCAGCGCGTCGGAGTCCACGCTCTCCTGGGCGCTGCTGCTGATGGTGCGCGTCTCGACCAGCACGAGCGAGACGCCGAAGACGGCGATGACGACGAGTACGACGGCGAGCGTGGAGGTGATCAGACGGCGGCGCATGGTGCCTTGAGTATCAGGACTTCTCGAAGCGGAAGCCGACGCCGCGCACGGTGGCGATGTAGCGGGGGTTCGCGGCGTCGTCGCCGAGCTTCTTGCGCAGCCAGGAGATGTGCATGTCGAGGGTCTTGGTGGACGACCACCAGGTGGTGTCCCAGACCTCGCGCATCAGCTGGTCGCGGGTGACGACCCGTCCGGCGTCCCGGACCAGGACCCGCAGGAGGTCGAATTCCTTGGCCGTCAGCTGCAGTTCCTCGTCGCCCATCCAGGCGCGGTGCGACTCGACGTCGATCCTGACGCCGTGGGTGGCGGGCGCGGCGACGGGCTCGGTGGCGCCGCGCCGCAGCAGTGCCCGGACACGGGCGAGCAGTTCGGCGAGCCGGAAGGGCTTGGTGACGTAGTCGTCGGCGCCCGCGTCCAGGCCGACGACGGTGTCCACCTCGTCGGCGCGTGCGGTGAGCACCAGGATGGGGATGGCGTGGCCCTCCGCGCGCAGTCGGCGGGCGACCTCGAGGCCGTCCATGCCGGGCAGCCCGAGATCCAGCACGACGAGATCCACGCCGCCGGTGAGTCCCGCGTCGAGCGCGGTCGGACCGTCCTCGCGTACCTCGACCTCGTATCCCTCCCGGCGCAGGGCGCGGGCCAGCGGTTCCGAGATGGATGCGTCGTCCTCGGCGAGCAGTACACGGGTCATGTCGTGATGGTAGTCCGCGCGGACCGGCCGCCGGGGCGTGATCGACAAGACCTGCGGCTGTGGGATGCGATCCTGATTAGGACCTTCGATTATGGGCAGGCGGTTCCCGGTTCACCTGTGATCCATGTCTCAAGTCCTTCCATATGCCGCACTGTCGTGTCGTATGGTGGCTAGACGCCCGTAGTACGACTGGGGGACCTTTGGCTGCTCCACGCGCCAAGGGTCTCTTTTCTGTACGAAGGTCGGAACCGGTACCGTTCCTCCCGTTTCGAGTCCGACCTGACGCAGTCAATGACCTGTTGGCCGGGCTCCGGGTGCGACTCAGTGCCCGGGGCGTGGATCCCGGTACGGACCGTTCCCAGCCTCCGCCCGCGGAGGAACCCCGACGGCGTGGGGTGGACCGTCTCCGTACCGGTGCCGGCCTCCCCCCACCGGGCGCGTACCGCTCACGAAGCGCCGCGTCCCGAGCAAGCAAGGATCGACCATGGCGTCCAGCCTGACGAAGGACTCCGCCAGTACGCCTGGCAGCGAGAAGACCTTCTTCGGCCACCCCCGCGGTATGGCCACTCTCTTCATGACGGAGATGTGGGAGCGTTTCTCCTGGTACGGAATGCGCGCCATCCTCGTCCTCTATCTGGTCGCGGAAGTCCTCGACGGCCGGCTCGAGGAGCGCGAGGCTCTGGCGGTATCCATCTACGGCGTCTACAACGCCGTCGTCTACATGGCCGCCATGCCCGGCGGCTGGGTCGCGGACCGTCTGTGGGGTGCCCGCAAGGCCGTTCTGGTCGGCGGCATCGTCATCGCCCTGGGCCACTTCACGCTGGCTCTGCCCTCGGACACCGCGTTCTTCGCGGGTCTCACCCTCATCGCGGCCGGTACCGGTCTGCTGAAGCCGAACATCTCGGCCATGGTCGGCGGCCTGTACGAGGGTCAGTCCGGCGCCCGTCGCGACGCCGGTTTCACCCTCTTCTACATGGCGATCAACATCGGCGGCATGGTCGCCCCGCTGCTCGTCGGCTACCTCGGTGAGCACGTCAACTGGCACCTCGGCTTCGCCGTCGCCGGTATCGGCATGACCCTGGCCGTCGTGCAGTACGTCCTCGGCGGCCGCCACCTCGGCGACATCGGCAAGGAGCCGGGCACCCCGGCGACGCCGGAGGAGAAGCGCACCGTCCTGCGCAAGGTTCTGCTGTGGTCCGGCCTGGCCGTGGCCGCGCTGGTGCTCGACATCGCGCTCGGCACGTACGACATCGAGCACATCGTGAACATGCTCGCGGTCCTCGGCATCGTGGTGCCCGTCGTCTACTTCGTGACGATGTACCGCAACCCGGCGCTGACCGCCCAGGACAAGCCGAAGATCCAGGCGTTCATGTGGTTCTTCGCCACCGCCGTCCTGTTCTGGATGATCTACGACCAGTCCGGTTCGCTGCTGACGCTGTTCGCGGACAACAAGACCGACCGCATGATCGGCGGCTGGGAGTTCCCGGCATCGTGGTACCAGTCGGTGAACCCGGCCATGGTCATCGTGCTGGCGCCCATCTTCGCCACGCTGTGGGTCAAGCTGGCCAAGCGCAACCGCGAGCCCAGCACCCCGATGAAGTTCGCGCTCGCGATGCTCCTCATCGGCGGCTCCTTCGCGATCATGGGTCTGGCGGGCGCCGCGGCCGCGGGCAGCGACTCCGGCAAGGTCACCGTCTTCTGGCTGCTGAGCGTCTACCTCGCCCAGACCATCGGTGAGATGTGCCTGTCCCCGGTGGGCCTGTCCCTGTCGACCAAGCTGGCGCCGAAGCAGTTCGTCGGCCAGATCATGGGTCTGTGGTTCCTGGCCACCGCCACGGGCAACGCCCTCAACGGCTGGACCACGAAGCTCAACAAGCCGCTGGGCGACGCCGCGTACTACTCGATGTGGGCGGTCATCGCGATCGCCGCGGGCCTCACGTTCATGATGGCCGGACGGAAGATCCGCGCTCTCATGGGCGACGTGCGCTGACACGAGTCGAGCCCTGCGAACGGGCCGCCGCACCTGAACCGGTGCGGCGGCCCGTCGCCGTTCTCAGCGCAGCCCGCGCAGACGCTGCCACGGAGTGAACGTGAACACCGCGCCGCCGAGCAGGATCACCGTGCCGGCGACGAGGGCGAGGGCGCGCAGCGCGCCGGCGTCCTCGGCGCCGGTCTGGGCGAGGCCGCCGCTGGTGCCGCTGCCGGAGGTGCCCGCCGTTCCGCTCGACCCTCCGGACGTGGACGTGCCCCCGGAGGCGCCGCCGGGCTGGGCCGAGGTGTCGAGCTCCAGCGAGACCTTGACGTCGGCGGGCGGCGTGCACGTGGTGGTCGTACCGAGGGCCTTGACGGTCAGTACGCCTGGGCTGAGTGTCGCCTTGCCGGTGGCGCCGGGCTTGTACGTACCCGTCAGGTCGGGGATCTCGATGGGCTCTCCGGACTTGATGGGTTCCTTGTTGCTGGGGCCCTCGACGTGGACGAAGCCCTTGTCCGCGCCGCCGAGCGCGACCTCCATGGACGGCTTGACCGAGTCGGCCGGGATGTCGGCGGGGCTGTCCATGACGGACTTGGAGAACTTCACGGTGAGGTCGTAGCTCCCCCCGTTCCTGACGGCGTTGATCTTCACCGGGGAGACCGCGTTCTTGTCGCCGATGGGTGTCTTGCAGGAGTACGCGACCTCGACCTCCTTGCCCTCGAAGTCGGTGGGGCCGGGGGCCGGGTCGCCACCGCCGGAGGTGCCGCCGGAGGTGCCACCGGAGGACGTTGTTCCGCCGTCGCCGCCGGAAGTGGTGCCGCCCGACGAGGTTCCGCCGGAGGTGGTTCCGCCGGAGGTGGTTCCGCCGGAGGTGGTGCCGCCCGAGGTGGTGCCGCCCGACGTCGTACCGCCGGAGGTGGTGCCTCCCGAGGTGGTGCCGCCGGAAGTGCCGCCTCCGCCGTCCGTCACCTTGATCGTCGCGCCGACCCGGACCGCTTCCTTCGGCGAGCACTTGGTGTCCGTCGAGATCGGCTTCGAGACGTTGATGTCATAGGCGCCCGGCGTCAGCGTGACCTCGCCGGCCTTCTCCAGTGTCAGGGTGCCTTTCATGTCGGGCAGCACCATCGGGCTGTTCTTCGGGATCGGCGGGTTCTGCCGCGGACCCTCCATCTTCAGCTCGCCGCTCGCGGCGCCGCCCAGCGTGATCGTGCCGGTCGGTTTCACCGTGTCCTTTTCCAGGTCGAGGATGTCCGGGTTCTTCGACGCCGCCTCCACGGTCTTCCAGACCACCTCGACCTTGTCGCCGACCTTCGCCTCCGCGGGGGCGGTGATCTGCACCTTGGTGGTCCCCTGCACGGGCGGAAGGCCGGAGATGGGCGGCGGAACGCATTCCGTCGCGTACGAGACCTCGGCGGCCTGGGCGGGGCTCGCCGCCAGCAGGATCCCCGCGCCGCCGAGCATCAGCGCGACTCCGGCCGCGCTCATCCTCCGTTGCGTACTCACGAATGTCCCTTCGTCGTGGGCCGGTTCTCTGACGGTGCGGAGTCAGGGTCTTGGGGTGCCGCTGGGGGTGCCGCCACGGGTTTCCCCCCGGGCGCGCGGAGGGCGTGGCGTGGCCCGGGGGGCCGGAGCCGGTCGACGACGGCCATCCCGATCCGGAACAGGGCGGCCGGTACGACCAGAGCCAACAGGATCCAGAAGGCCGTCACGCCCCAGGGCCACGGAACGCCCCACGGCTGCTCGGCGAGCACCTTGCTGCCGTACTTCAACGAGACCGAGTAGTCCCCGTGCGCACCGGCCGAGAGCTGCACGGGCAGCGTGATCCGTGCCTTGCCTCCGGGTTTGATCGTGCCGCGCCACTGCTGCTCCTCCCACTGCGGGGCGAACACGCCGTGGGCCGTGCCGATCTGGAAGACCGGATCCTTCACGGGGCCGGTCCCGAGGTTGCCGACGGTGAACTCCAGGGTGCGCGAGGGAGGTGCGCCGAAGATCACGAGGAGGCCCGATCCGCCTTCGAGCCGTGTCGTGGAGAGCACGGCCAGTCTGCCGCCGCCGGTCTGCTCGGGCAGCGGTGCGACGGGGTGGCCCGCGACGGCGAACTCGGCGTCGACTACCTGCTGTTCGCCCGTGACGGTGGCGACGTGCACGACGCAGGGGCACGGTACGGGCGGCTCCGCGACCGGCAGCTTCTTGCTGAAGGAGCCCTCGGAGTCGGTGGTGACGGCGCGGCCGTCCGCGTTCGCGCAGGAGTTGGTGCCCCCGATGACACCGTCGACGGGGGTGGCCCGGCCGCAGACGAGCAGCATGAGCAGGGTGCCGGGCCGCCAGCCGGTGCCAGTGACGGTGAGGTCGCCGCCTTTGCCGGCCTGCGGAGCGGAGAGACGCACGTCGGGGCCGGGCGGGGCAGGTGCGGCAGCGAGCGCGAGTGCGGCAGGGGCAGGGGGAGCGGCAGCGGCAGCGGCAGCGGCAGCGGAGAGGACGAACAGGACGGCGACGACGACGGCCGACGCGCGGCGCGGTCCCCTCTGCCGCGGCCCGGTGGCGCCTGCCCGCGCCCGCCCGGCCGCACGCAGGCCGGGGACGGCGGAGAGAAGACGGGGGAAGGGGCCCGGCATTGTCAGCCTCCTGTCTTCTCGGCGCGGCGGCGGAGCCACAGAGGGACGGGCAGGAGCAGAAGCAGGAGCAGTGGCAGTACGGCGGGCCAGGGCACGAACGTCCTGGTCACCGTGGCCCCGGTGCGGACGCCGCCCGCCGCCGTCACGTCCAGCCGGAAGTCGACGCGGTCCAGCGCCGGCGGGTCCCATCGCTCCGTCAGCGACACCCGTCGCGCCGGCGGGAGCCGATCGAGGTCGCGGGCCGGGCGGGCGACAGGTGCGCCGAAGAGGCCGTCGGTGCGCAGGGAGACGCGGGGCGACAGGGTGGTGTTGCCGCGGTTGACGAGTGTGTAGTGGACGGACCCGTCGGAGATGGACACGTCCTCGACCGTCAGGGCCGCGACCTCGGGGCCGCTCACACGCAGTCGTACGCGGACCGCTTTCTCGCTGCCGCCGGCCGCCGCCGTGATCGTCGCCGTCCGCTCGCCGGGCGGGGTGTCGGTGGGGACGGTCACCGTGAAGGGGATCTCCGCCCGGGTGCGGGCCGGGATCGTCACCTCGTCGGCGGCGAGGGCGATCCACGGTGACGGGGCGCGTGGCGTGCGCATGTCCACCGTGAGTGCCTCCGGCCCCGGATTCGTCACGGCGACACGGTCCTCGAGCACCGCGCCGGGGCCGCCTTCCAGATACACCTGGGCCCGACCCAGCGCCCAGCCGGGTTCCGGCGGTGCGGCCGGGGCCGGTGCGCCGAGCACGGCGAGCACGAGGGCGAGCGCGGCCCGCACGGTCAGCCCGCGGTCCGGCCGCCGCCGCGCGCGGCGCCGCGTCGGGTCAGCCAGAGGACACCGGCCGCGCCGGTCAGCACAACCGTTCCACCGAACGTGCCGAGCGCCATCGCCGAGTCCAGCGGGCCGGTCCTCGGGAGTTCGGGCGCGGACTGCGACCCCGTGCTGCCGCCCGTCGCCGTGGCGTCGAGCTCGAGGGAGGGACGCGGGCTGTTGTTCGGCGTGCAGGTCGTGGTCGTGCCGAGCGCCTTGATGGTCAGCACGCCCGCCGTGAAGGTGACCTTGCCGCTCTTCCTCGGGGTGTAGGTGCCGGACAGGTCGCTGATCCTGATCGGCGTGTTCGCGGGTACGGCCGCCGCGTTGGACGGCCCGGACACCTGCACCTTCCCCGTCTCCGCGCCACCCAGCTCGATGACGGCGCTGGGCTTCATGGCGCCCTTGCCGAGTTCGACGGGGCTGGAGGAGACGCCCTTCTTGAAGGACATGGTGAGTTTGTAGGCGCTGCCGTTCTTCACGGCGGTGATGTCGATCGGCGAGACCGCGCCCTTCGGGCCGATCGGGGTCTGGCACCGGTAGTCGACGTCGACGACGGTGGCGTGCGCGGCGGGGGCGGCGGTCATCAAGGCCGCCGGGGCCACTACCGCTGCTGCCAGCGCGAGAGCTGTTCGTTTCTGGTACGACACGTCGGATCCCCTCGGCCGCACTTAACTGACGACACATCAGATCGGGCGCTCAAGGTACGCCCGAGGCCTTGGGGAGGGAAGACAAAGAGCACGCCGTATCGACGTGCTCCACAAAGAGGTTCCGGAATCGCTCAGGCCGGGGCGGACAGCTCCGCCCACACCGTCTTGCCCGGCGAGCCCGGGGTCCTGACGACCCCCCAGTCCATGCAGAGCCGCTGGACGATGAACATGCCGTGCCCGCCGGGCCGCCCGGCGCGGTGGGGGGTGCGCGGCGCCGGTTGGCCGGTGCCGCGGTCGGCGACCTCCAGGCGCAGCACCTTGCCGTCGCAGCCGACGCGCAGTTCCTCCGGACCCTCCGCGTGCAGGCAGGCATTGGTGACCAGCTCGGAGACCACGAGAAGGACGTCCTCCGCGGCAGCCCTCCGGTCGGCTGTCGCCGCGGGCAGCCAGCCCCAGTCGTGGAGGGCCTGCCTCGTGAAGTCGCGGGCAAGGGGAACAATGCCGCTGGCCGCGCCCAGGGCAAGCCTGCGCACGGAGCCGCCAGGGGCACCCGTGGCCCCGGGGGCGGGTACGGCCGGTGCCGCGCCGGCGCCACCCGGCTCAGGGCCGAGGTCGCCCGGCTGCTGCTGCCGGGTGGTGCTCATCAGCGCTTCACCTCACCGATTCACCGAATCACCAGTTCGCCAGTTCTCATTGGTCTCAATACGCAGAGTGCTGGGCGTTCAACGTTCTGCGGGGGTACTCCTGCCCGACCGAATCGTGACAACACCCACACGATCGACCCGGCCCGCGTGATGCGGGCAACAGGGGGCACTTCAGTGGACGAGGGCGTCCTCGAGAGAGTCATGGACGGTGAAGACCGCCTCGGCCCCGGTGATCTCGAAGACCCTGGCCACCACAGGCAGCATCCCGGCCAAGTGAACCCCTCCCCCGTCGGCCTCGGCCTTCAGCCTGGCGCCGAGCAGAACATTGAGTCCGGTGGAATCGCAGAACTCGAGCTGCGAGCAGTCGACGACCAGGCGTACGCGACCCTGCTCGATCGCCTCCTCCAAGGGCGCACGCAGCAATTCGGCGGTGTGGTGATCCAGCTCACCCACCGGTTTCACGATTTCGCTGCGGCCCTCGGTCCGAACCTCGACCTGAAGGCGGCCCCGATTTACGCTGCCGACCGTCTCGCGGTCCATGCCGTCCCTTTTCGCCGTGTCGTTCACTGCGTCGTTCACTGCATCGTCCACTGCGTCGTCCACCGTGCCGTACATCACATCAGCCACCGCGCACAGGCGGCACTGAGCCCGTCGAACCCTACGCCCTCCCCGCGCACTCCGGTAGCCGAACTAACCGACAATACGGACACCTGTCGCATATGCCACTTGCGATCGACCTGGCCGACCCGGTAGGGCTAGTAGGGACACAACCAACACGGCCGGCTTTGGAGGCGCCGCTCACCGCAGCAGCATGTATGGGCTTCGGCAGCCATATGCCGAGAACGATGGAGGAGACCATGTCACCCCGGCTCGACGAACCGCGTACCCCCCACGCGCCGTCGACAACGTCCACCCCCACCGACGAACAGGCCGCGGCCCCTCAGGGCCTCGAGGGCCTGCCGGAGATCCCGCCCTTCGGCGAGGTGGGAGCGCTCGACGCCCGAGAGCTGTCCAAGACGCTCTTCTCGCGCCTCGCGTCCCTCGAGGAGGGCACGCACGAGTACGCGTACGTCCGCAACACCCTTGTCGAGCTGAACCTCGCGCTGGTCAAGTTCGCCGCCTCCCGGTTCCGCACCCGCAGCGAACCGATGGAGGACATAGTCCAGGTCGGCACGATCGGTCTGATCAAGGCGATCGACCGCTTCGAACTCAGCCGCGGTGTCGAGTTCCCCACCTTCGCGATGCCGACCATCATCGGCGAGATCAAGCGCTTCTTCCGCGACACCAGTTGGTCGGTGCGGGTGCCGCGCCGGCTGCAGGAGCTCAGGCTGGACCTCGCGAAGGCCGGCGACGAGCTGTCCCAGCAGCTGGACCGCGCACCCACCGTCGACGAGCTCGCCCGGCGTCTCGAGATCGGCAGGGACGAGGTCGTCGAAGGCATGGCGGCGAGCAACGCGTACACCGCCAGCTCGCTGGACGCCCAGCCGGAGGACGACGACAGCGAGGGCGCCCTCGCCAACCGGATCGGCTACGAGGACCACGGGCTCGAGGGCATCGAGTACGTCGAATCGCTCAAGCCGATGATCGCGAGCCTTCCGCCGCGGGACCGCCAGATCCTCTCGCTCCGGTTCGTCGCCAACATGACGCAGTCGGAGATCGGCGAAGAACTCGGCATCTCGCAGATGCACGTGTCCCGGTTGCTGTCCCGGACGCTGCGCAGGCTCCGCAAGGGCCTGACGCTCGAGGAGTGACCCGGCTCCCCCTGCCGCGGGGGTCTGCCGCAGCGGACCTGTAAGGGCCCATTCCGTCAAGGAGTGGGCCCTTCCCCGTCGTTGACCGGGCGGTCCCGCCCCAGGGCCCGTGCAGGCCCCCGCTGCCGGCGGACGACGGGAGCATCGACGCTGGACTCCCAGCTCATGCCGCCGAGCAGGCCGATGGTTCGCATGCGGCCACTGTCGCATGTCGCGGGCGGCGAACCCGGAGCGATTGACGAGACTTGGGCGGACCCGGCCCGGCACCGGCCGCCCGCAGGAGAGGACAACGTCATGCCCCCAGTCATCGCAGTCACCGGAGCGAGCGGCCGCGTCGGCGGCCGGGTGGCGCGCCGTCTCTCCGATGCGGGCACCGCGACCCGGCTGATCGGCCGCGACCCGACACGACTGCCGGAACTGCCGGGCGCGGTACCCGCCCGCCCCGCCGAGTACGGCGACGGCGAGGCGATGCGGCGGGCCCTGGAGGGCGCGGAGACGCTCTTCCTGGTCTCCGCGCACGAGGCGCCGGGCCGGGAGAAGGACCACTGCACGGCCGTGGACGCGGCGGTCGCGGCCGGCGTCGAGCGGATCGTGTACGTGTCGTTCACGGGCGCCGCGCCTGACGCGACGTTCACGTTCGCCCGCGACCACTGGCACACCGAGCAGTACATCCGCTCCTGCGGGGTACGGCACACCTTCCTGCGGGACAACTTCTACCTGAGCGCGATTCCCGCCATGACGGGCAAGGACGGTGTGCTGCGCGGCCCGGCCGGGCAGGGGCGGGTCGCCGCCGTCGCCCACGACGACATCGCCGACTCGGCGGCCACGGTGCTGCTGGACGGCACCCGCAGCCACGACCGGGTCGTGTACGACCTCACCGGCCCGGTCGCGTTCACGCTGACGGAGGCCGCGGAGACGCTCGGCGAGGTCACCGGGCGCACCGTGCGCTACCACCTGGAGTCCCGCGACGAGGCGTACGCCTCACGGGCCGGGTACGGCGCGCAGGAGTGGGAGGTGACGGGCTGGGTCAGCTCGTACGAGGCCATCGCGGTCGGCGAGATGGCCACCGTGTCCGACGCCGTCCCCCGTCTGACCGGCCACCCGGCCCAGGGCCTGCGCGACTACCTCGCCGCCCACCCGGCCGGCTGGCGCCACCTGCTGCCGTAGGCCGGGCGGGGCGTTGCCGGCGGGCGGTGTCCGCTCACGGTCCGGCCGCCGCGCCGGCCGACCACCGGCCGACCACCACTCGCCGACCACCACTCGCCGACCACCGGCCGACCACCACTCGCCACCCTCCGAACGACCGGCCGCCGCCCGTCCGTGGAGCACCGCGCGCCGCAGGGAGCCGGACATCATGCGCCTGGCCCCCCGCGGGCTCACCGACGCCGCGACCGGTGGGTATCTCCGCGTCCCGCTGGACACGGCAATGACGCACACACCTGCGCCCGGGCCGAGTTCGGCTCCCGGCGCCGGGACCTCGCGATCACGGCGCGGGCAGGGCGGTACGGCTCGGCCGAACGGAACGGCCCCTCCGGCTGCGACGGCTGCGACGGCTGCGACGGCTGTGCGCCGGACGGTCAGACCACGCGGCGGCCGGCCCGCCACACCTCGCGCACCAGCGGAACACCCGGCCGGTAGGCGAGGTGGACGTGGCTCGGGGCGTCGAGGACGACGAGGTCCGCGCGGGCGCCGGGGCGCAGACGGCCGACGTCGGTGCGGCGCAGGGCGGCCGCGCCGCCGGCCGTGGCGGACCACAGGGCCTCGTCCGGGGTCATCCCCATGTCCCGTACGGCCAGGGCGATGCAGAACGGGACGGAGGACGTGAACGACGAGCCGGGGTTGCAGTCCGTCGACAGCGCGACCGTCACACCCGCGTCGACGAGGCGTCGGGCGTCGGGCCACTCGGCGCGGGTGGAGAACTCCGCTCCGGGGAGCAGCGTCGCGACCGTCGCGCTGTGCGCGAGCGCGTCGACGTCGGCTTCGGTGAGGTGGGTGCAGTGGTCGGCGGAGGCGGCGTCCAGTTCCACTGCGAGCTGCACGCCGGGGCCGTAGGTGAGCTGGTTGGCGTGGACGCGGGGGGTGAGGCCCTTCGCCTTGCCCGCGGTGAGGATCGCCCGGGCCTGGTCGCCGTCGAACGCGCCCTTCTCGCAGAAGACGTCGACCCAGCGGGCGTGCGGGGCGCAGGCGTCGAGCATCTCGCCCGTCACGAGGGCGACGTAGGCCGCCGGGTCGTCGGCGAGGTCGGGGGACACGATGTGCGCGCCGAGGTACGTGACCTCGTCGGTGTGGCGCGCGGCGATCCGCAGGGCGCGGGCCTCGTCCTCGACGGTCAGGCCGTAGCCGGACTTGGTCTCCATGACGGTGGTGCCCTGGCGCAGCGCCTCCGCGAGGTAGCGGGCGACGTTGGCGTCGAGCTCGGCGTCGGTCGCGGCACGGGTCGCGGCGACGGTGGTGCGGATACCGCCGGCGGCGTAGGCCTGCCCGGACATCCGGGCGTTGAACTCGGCGGTGCGGTCGCCGGCGAAGACGAGGTGGGAGTGCGAGTCGACGAAACCGGGGATCACGGCCCGGCCTCCGGCGTCGAGCCGGTTGTCAGTGGCGGGTGCTTTGCTGTTCTCACCGATCCAGGCGACGCGGTCGCCGTCGATGACGACGGCCGCGTCCCGGATCAGTCCGAGGGGGGATCCGTCACCGAGGGAGGGGTCGTTGGTGACCAGGCTGGCGATGTTGGTGATGACGGTGGCCGTCGCCGCGACGGCGCTGTTCGTCGTCGCGGGGGCGGGCGTCGCCGGGGCGTTGTTCGTCGTCTCGGGACCGCTGTTCATGATGCGGGGTGTCTCCTTCAGCCGTGCAGTGCGGCGATCGCGTCCGTCAGGGCTCGGGGTACGTCCGGGACGGTCGTGTGGACCCCGTCCCGTACGACATGGCGGCCGCCCACGACCGTATGGCGCACATCCGCTGCCGACCCGGCGAATACCGCTGTCTCGGCTCCCAGACGCGGCGGTGGCCCCGCTGTCCTGACGGTGTCCAGTGCGAGGGTGGTGAAGTCCGCGAGCGCGCCGCGTTCCAGGCGGCCCGCCTCGTGCCAGCCCAGCGCGGCGTGGCCGTCGGCCGTGGCGGCCCGCAGCAGGGCGGCCGCCGTCCAGTGGCCGCGGGTGCGGGACCGCAGGCGCTCGTCGAGTTCCATCGCCCGCGCCTCCTCGAAGATGTCGATCACGGCGTGGCTGTCGCTGCCCAGGGAGAGGGGCGAGCCCGCGGCCTGGAGGGCGGGTGCGGGGCCGATGCCGTCGGCGAGGTCGCGTTCGGTCGTGGGGCACATGCAGGTGCCGGTGGCCGTGCCGCCGAGCAGCGCGATGTCGTCGTCCGTGAGGTGCGTGTTGTGGACGCCGGTGGTGCGTGCGCCGAGCACGCCGTGGTCGGCCAGCAGCCTGGTGGGCGTGCGGCCGTGGGCGGCCAGGCAGGCGTCGTTCTCCGCGGTCTGCTCGGAGAGGTGGACGTGGAGGGGTGCCTCACGGGTGGATGCCCAGGCGGCGACCGTCGGCAACTGGTCCGCGGGGACGGCGCGTACGGAGTGGATCGCGGCCCCGATCCGTACGTGGTCGCCGTCCTTGAGCGCGTCGGCCCGCTCGGCCCAGGCGTCCGCCGTGCCGTCGCAGAAGCGCGACTGGTGGTGGTTGGGAGGCTGTCCGAATCCGGCCGACAGGTAGGCCGTGTCGAGGAGCGTGATCCGGATGCCCGCCTCGCCGGCGGCCGCGATCAGTGCCTCGCCCATTGCGTTGGGGTCGGCATAGGGGACACCGCCCGGCGCGTGGTGCAGATAGTGGAACTCGCCGACGGCGGTGATGCCGGCGAGCGCCATCTCGGCGTACGTCGCGCGCGCGAGCGAGTAATAGCTTTCGGGGGTGAGTCTCTGCGCCACGTCGTACATGACGTCGCGCCATGCCCAGAATGAATCAGGCGCCCGCTCGCCGCCTGCTCCCCGCCCACTCGGGGACGGTCCGGTGCCTGATCCGACCTGCACCGTGCCGCGCAGCGCACGGTGGAAGGCGTGTGAGTGGGCGTTCGCGAGGCCGGGAAGTGTGAGGCCGCGCAGCACCTCCGCGCCCGGCGGCGGGGCACCGGCCCCTTCGCGTATGGCGGTGATGCGGCCGCCTCGCACGTCCAGGGCCACGCCCGGCTCGACGCGGTCGCCGAGCCAGGCGTGCTCCAGCCAGTACGTCGTCACCTGCACGCCAGACCCTCCAGTACGTCGGCGAGTGCGATCACCCCGGCCACGCAGTCGTCCTCGGCCGCCGACTCGGCCGGGGAGTGCGAGACGCCGGTGGGGTTGCGTACGAACAGCATGGCGGTCGGGACGGACGTGGAGAGGATTCCCGCGTCGTGTCCCGCGCCCGTGCCGAGCACGGGGACGGCCCCGCCGAGGATCTTGTTCAGCTCGTCGCGCAGGGCGTGCTCGAACTCGATCACCGGCGTGAACGACTCCCGCACGACCGAGAGGTCCACGCCGTCGCGCTCCGCGCGCTCCCGGGCGGCCTGTTCCACCGCTGCGACGACCGTGTCGAGCGTCGCCTGGTCGGGGGCGCGGGAGTCCAGCCAGCCGCGGACGAGGGACGGGATGGCGTTGACGCCGTTCGGCTCGACGGAGATCTTGCCGAAGGTGGCGACCGCGCCCGCGAGTTCCGCCTCACGGCGGGCGGCGAGGACGGTCTCCGCGTACGTCAGCATCGGATCGCGCCGGTCGACGAGACGGGTGGTGCCGGCGTGGTTGGCCTCGCCGGCGAAGTCGAACCGCCAGCGGCCGTGGGGCCAGATCGCGGACGCGATGCCGACGGCGTCACCGGTGAGGTCGAGGGCGCGCCCCTGCTCGACGTGCAGCTCCACGAACGCGCCGATACGGGCGAGGCGTTCGGGATCGGGGCCGATGGCGGCCGGGTCGTGGCCGGCGGCCTCCATGGCCTCGGGGAGGCTGGTCCCGTCCGCGTCGGTCAGTTCGTACGCCTTCTCCCGCGTCAGCTGCCCGGCGGCGAGCCGGGAGCCGACGCAGGCGAGCCCGAACCTGGCGCCCTCCTCGTCACCGAAGTTGGTGATGGCGAACGGCCGGTGGAACTCCGCTCCCCTGCGACGGAGTTCGTCGAGCGCGGCGAAGGACGACACGACGCCGAGGGGCCCGTCGAAGGCTCCGCCGTCGGGGACGGAGTCGAGGTGCGAGCCGGTGACGACGGCGTCGCCGGCGGTGGGATCGCCGAGCCAGGCCCACTGGTTGCCGTTGCGGTCGACCTCGTGGGCGAGCCCGCGGGCCTCTGCCTGCGCCCGGAACCAGGCACGGCAGTCCTGGTCCGCGGCGGTCCACGCGTACCGGCGGTAGCCGCCGGTGTCCGCGTTGCGGCCGATGGCGCGCAGGTCGTGCCACATCTCGTGGAAGGAGGTGTGGCCCTGCCCCGCTCCCTCACCGTTCCCGGACGCCGGGGCGGCGGTTTCCGGCGCCGCCCCGGAGTGCGGGCCGTTCGGGGAACCGGCGGCGCCGGGGAGCGAGGTCACGCGTCACCCTCGCGCATCGGGATGCGGACGCCCTTGGCGTCGGAGACCGACTCCGCGATGTCGTAGCCCGCGTCGACGTGGCGGATCACGCCCATGCCCGGGTCGTTCGTCAGGACGCGGCGGATCTTCTCGCCCGCCAGCTTGGTGCCGTCGGCAACCGACACCTGGCCCGCGTGGATCGAGCGGCCCATGCCCACGCCGCCGCCGTGGTGGAGGGAGACCCACGACGCGCCGGAGGCGACGTTGACCATGGCGTTCAGCAGCGGCCAGTCGGCGATGGCGTCGGAGCCGTCGAGCATCGCCTCGGTCTCGCGGTAGGGGGAGGCGACGGAGCCGCAGTCGAGGTGGTCGCGGCCGATGGCCAGCGGGGCGGCCAGCTCGCCGCTCGCCACCATGTCGTTGAAGCGCTCACCGGCGCGGTCGCGCTCGCCGTAGCCGAGCCAGCAGATGCGTGCGGGCAGGCCCTGGAAGTGGACGCGCTCGCGGGCCATCTTGATCCAGCGGTGCAGGGACTCGTTCTCCGGGAAGAGGTCGAGGATCGCCTTGTCGGTCTTGGCGATGTCCGACGGGTCGCCGGAGAGCGCGGCCCAGCGGAACGGTCCCTTGCCCTCGCAGAACAGCGGCCGGATGTAGGCCGGTACGAAGCCGGGGAAGTCGAAGGCGCGGCTGTATCCCGCCAGTTGTGCCTCGCCGCGGATCGAGTTGCCGTAGTCGAAGACCTCGGCGCCGGCGTCCATGAAGCCGACCATCGCCTCGACGTGCCGGGCCATGGACTCACGCGCGCGGGTGGTGAAGCCGGCCGGGTCCTTCGCCGCGTACGAGGCCATGTCGTCGAAGTCGACGCCGGCCGGCAGGTAGGACAGCGGGTCGTGGGCCGAGGTCTGGTCGGTGACGATGTCGATGGGCGCGCCCTCGGCGAGCATGCGGGGCAGCAGGTCGGCGGCGTTGCCGAGGAGGCCGATGGAGAGCGGCCGGCGGGCGTCCCGGGCCTCGACGGCGAGGGACAGCGCGTGCTCGAGGGAGTCGGCGCGCACGTCCAGGTAGCGGTGCTCGATGCGCCGCTCGATGGCACGGGGGTCGCAGTCGATGCAGATGGCGACGCCGTCGTTCATGGTGACGGCGAGCGGCTGGGCGCCGCCCATGCCGCCGAGGCCGGCGGTCAGGGTGATCGTCCCCGCGAGTGTCCCGTCGAACTTCTTCGCCGCGACGGCCGCGAAGGTCTCGTACGTGCCCTGAAGGATGCCCTGGGTGCCGATGTAGATCCACGATCCGGCGGTCATCTGCCCGTACATGGTGAGGCCGAGGGCCTCCAGGCGCCGGAACTCCTCCCAGTTCGCCCAGTCGCCGACCAGGTTGGAGTTGGCGATGAGGACGCGCGGCGCCCACTCGTGCGTCTGCATGACGCCGACGGGGCGGCCCGACTGGACGAGCATGGTCTCGTCCTGCTTGAGCGTCTTGAGGGTGCGGACCATCGCGTCGAAGGAGCGCCAGTCCCGCGCCGCCTTGCCGGTGCCGCCGTAGACCACGAGCTTGTCGGGGTGCTCGGCGACCTCGGGGTCGAGGTTGTTCTGCAGCATGCGCAGGGCTGCTTCCTGCTGCCATCCCAGGGCGCTCAGTTCGCTGCCGCGCGCTGCCCGTACGGGGCGGGGTCCTGACATGGCGGTGCCTCCTCGCGATGATGTGTCGATTTTCTATTCACATACTCACCTTCTGAATAGTTGTAGTCAACAGCTGCGGCACGACTCGCCGGATGATTGGCTGGCGGACATGACTGTCGACCGCCGGGACCTGGCCGTACGAGCGGCCGTGGAACAGGGACTTCTCACCGAGGAACAGCCCGTCACCGCCCTCCTGGACGTGGCCGGTATCCGCGCGTCCGCGGCGGCGCTGCGGGCCGCCTTCGCCGCCGTCACCGACGCGCGGGTGCTGCACGCCTTCGCCGTGAAGGCCGCCCCACTGGTACCGGTCCTCGCGCTGCTGCACGAGGAGGGCCTGGGCGCGGAGGTCGCGAGCCCGGGCGAACTGGCACTGACCCGTGCGGCGGGCCTGCCGCCCCACCTGATCGTGCTCGACTCCCCCGCCAAGACCGTCGCCGAACTGAGGGAGGCGCTCGGCCTCGGCATCGCCGTCAACGCCGACAACTGGCAGGAGCTGGCCCGCGTCGACGCTCTCGTCGCCGCCGGACCCACCGGGTCGCCGATCGGCCTGCGAGTGAACCCGCAGGTCGGCGGCGGCTCCATCGGAGCGCTCTCGACCGCCACCCCGACCTCCAAGTTCGGTGTCGCCCTGCGCGACGAGGGCGCCCGCGCGCAGGTCGTCCGCGCGTACCTCGAGCGGCCCTGGCTGACCCGGCTGCACACCCACTCCGGCTCCCAGGGCATGGCGCTGACCCGGATGACCGAGGGCGTCCTCGCGGTGTACGAGCTGGCGGAGGAGATCAACACGGCGGCCGGCCGGCAGCAGGTCGACACCATCGACATCGGCGGCGGCCTGCCGGTCAACTTCTCCTCCGACGAGCACACCCCCGCCTTCGGCGAGTACGCCTCGCTCCTCGCGGAACACGTCCCCGGACTGTTCGACGGCCGGTACGGCCTCGTCACCGAGTTCGGGCGCTCGCTGCTCGCCAAGCACGGCACCGTCCTGTCGCGGGTCGAGTACGCCAAGTCCGCCGGGTCCCGGGCGATCGCGGTCACCCATGCCGGCGTCCAGGTCGCCACCCGTACCGTCTACGACCCCCGTTCCTGGCCGCTGCGGATCGCCGCGTACGACGCGAAGGGTCTGCCCAAGGCGGGGCCCGGTGTCGAGCAGGACATCGCGGGGCCCGCCTGCTTCGCCGGTGACCTGCTCGCGGAGAAGCGCTCGCTGCCGCTGCTGGAGGCGGGCGACGTGATCGCCGCGCTCGACACGGGCGCGTACTACTTCGCCAGCCACTACGGCTACAACAGCCTGCCGAGGACCGCCGTCCACGGCTTCACCACCAAGGCGGACGGCACGGTGCGGTTCGCCACCGTACGGGAGGCCCAGAGCATGGAGGCGATCGTCGCGGAGTCCGGCGGAGCGCAACGGGACGCACTGCTCGGCTGAGGCACCGCGCCCCGACACCCCACGCACCCCACGCACCCCGAGCACGCGGCACGCAGCGGGCCCGGTCACCGAGACCCGGGCGGCAGCGCCCGAGGAGCCGCGTGCGAGGCGGGGCGCCCGTGAGCGGCCTGCGCGCAGCACACGGGGCGCATGCCGCATCACACGGAACACAAAGGGGCAGGAAACTTCCCATCCGACCACGGGAGAGGTTTCATGGCCACATCCGCATCGGCGCCCGCGCAGTCACCGGACGGGCAACCGGCCCTCAAGCGGGCCATCGGACCCAAGCTGCTGATCCTCTTCGTGATCGGCGACATCCTCGGCACGGGCATCTACGCCACCACGGGCAAAGTGGCGGGCAAGGTCGGCGGGGCGCTGTGGCTCCCGTTCGCCATCGGTTTCGTGGTCGCCATCCTGACGGCGGCCTCGTACGTCGAACTGGTAGGGAAGTATCCGAAGGCCGCCGGCGCCGCGCTGTACACCCAGAAGGCTTTCAAGGTCCCCTTCCTGACCTTCATCGTCGCGTTCATGGTGATGTGCTCGGGCCTGTCGTCGGCGAGCGCGGCGGCCCGCGCGTTCAGCGGGGACTACTTCCAGGAGTTCACCGACGCGATCCCGCCGACGCTCATCGCGATCGTCTTCATCGTCGTCCTCGCGGGACTGGCGCTGCGAGGCGTGTCGGAGTCCGTGAAGACGAACGTGGTGCTCACCGTCGTCGAGCTGACCGGTCTCATGGTGATCCTGGGCATCGGCGCCTGGGCGGTACTGACCGGCGAGGGGGAGCCGTCCCGGCTGGGCGAGTTCGAGGCGTCCGGCACCGGATACGCGCTGATCACCGGCGTGCTCGGGGCCACGGCACTGGGCTTCTTCGCCTTCGTCGGATTCGAGGACTCGGTCAACATGGCGGAGGAGACCCACGACCCGGTCCGCACGTTCCCCCGGGCGATCTTCATCGGTGTCGCCGTCACCGGCACCATCTACGTGCTCGTCGCGCTGGTGTCGTCGCTCCTCGTCGACTACCGCACGCTCGAGGGGTCAAGCGGTCCGCTGCTGGAGGTCGTGAAGGCCGGCGGGGTCGATTTCCCGCCGAAACTCTTCGCGCTGATCGCCCTGTTCGCGGTCACCAACTCCGCACTGATCAACATCATGATGGCCTCCCGGCTCTGCTACGGGCTGGCCAACGAGCGGGTCCTGCCGCGCGCCATGGGGAAGGTGCTGCGCAAACGCCGCACTCCCATCACCGGCATCGTGTTCGTGACCCTGCTCGCCATCGGACTGGTGTCGACGGGCGAGATCGCCGGGCTCGGTGACACCACCGCGTTCCTGCTGCTCTGCGTCTTCGCGGTCGTCAACGTGGCCGTGCTCGTCCTGCGCAGGGACCGCGTGGAACACCGGCACTTCCGTACGCCGACGGTGCTGCCGGTCCTGGGCGCGATCACCGCGCTCGTCCTCGCCAGTCCGATGGCCGACCGGGCGGCGGACGTCTACATCAGGGCCGGCGTACTGGTCGCCATCGGCATCGTGCTGTGGGGTGTCAACAAAGTGGTGATGAAGGTGCGCCGCGAGGAGGAGGCAGACGCACACGACGGATAGGACGGGCCGGACCTTATCGGGCACCCGCATGTTCCGTTGGAAAATGCCAGAACTCGCCCCTGAGGGTGACACGTTGCGTAACCTCTCCGTCACTGCTGCGTTCGTGCGCGGCACTCCAAGGCGGGGAGGGGAGTCCGCGTGCCCGGAATCGACGAGTGTCTGCTGCAGGCCATGGTGGTGCCCGGGGCCCGCGGGGCCTCCATCGTGGACTGGACCAGCGGGCTCGCCCTCGGCTACGTCGGGGAGACACCGGGCGGCGACCACGAGGCGACCGCGGCCGAGACGGCCGAACTGGCCAGGATGGCGGCGGAGTACCCCTCGTTCGCGCCCGACGAGTCCCCGGCCGCCGAGGGCGACGGAGAGGCCAAGGGGTTACCCGTCGAGGACCTCATCGTCACCACCCGCACCGGGTACCACGTGGTGCGGTTCGTGGAGACCACGTTCGACAGCAGTGTGTTCCTGCATCTCTGGCTCGACCGGGAGACCGGCAATCTGGCCCTCGCCCGGCTGCGCCTCGCGGACCTCGCCGAGCGGCTGGTCCTCGGATGACCGCAGCGGCGACGGCCGTCTCCCCCATGCTGGCCAGACTGGCGAAGGAGAGGGCCACCGGCGTCCTCGTCCGTGACCACGGCACCCTCTACCTGGCCGACGGGCAGGTCGTGCACGCCGAGAGCCCGGCCGCACCCGGTCTCGACGTCCTGCTGACCGCCGGCGGCCGACTGGCGCCCGAGGGCTGGCAGGAGGCGGTGGCCGCGGCCGGCGCCCGCCGCGAGGTGGCGCGTTTCCTCGTCGACAGCGGACAGGTCGCCGACGGCGAGATGGAGATCTGCCACCTGGGCGCCCTGCACGACGCCGCGTTCTTCGCGCTGGCACCCGGCAGCGGGCCGACCCGCTTCCGCTACGGCGTCGCCCACTGGATGGGCACGGTACGTCCCGTACCCGCCGCGGCCGTCGCCCGCGAGGCCCGCCGACGGCGCGGGCTGCTCGACTCCGTATGGCCGCACCCCGAGGTCGACACCGCGCCGTTGCGCCGCCGTCCGCCCGAACACGGGGCGGCGGCCACCCCCCGACAGCGGGCCCTGCTGGACCTCGCCGACGGCGTGCGCACCCCGTCGGCGATCGCCCGGGCCGTCGGCCGGCCCGCCTTCAACACGCTGATCGAGGTACGGCGGATGGCCGCGGCCGGGCTCGTCGAGACACCGTCGGAGCCGACCGCGCACCATCCTTCCCCGCTGCCCGGCTGGGTCGCCGAGTTTCCCGCCGACCCGGACATCGCCCTGCTACGCCGACTCCGCGACGCTCTGGAGGCAAGCCTGTGACCCACCGCACGACCCACCGGGCCCCGCGCACACCGTCATGAGGCGCGCCCTGAGGCTGCGCGCCGAGAGGAGACAACTCATGACGGCGGAAACCGAAGTACTCGGCGAACTGAAGAGGCTGCGGGCCCGCGTGCCCCAGCTGACCGGCGTGCTCGCGGCGAGTGTCGACGGTCTGGTCCTGGCGTCGGACACCGCGGAGGCCGAGAGCGTCGCCGCGCTCACCGCCGCCGCTCTCGGGGTCGCGCTGCGGCTGACCGAGGCGACCGGGCAGGGCGGCTTCAAGGAGCTGCTCGTGCGCGGAGAGGCGGGCTACGTCGCCACCTACGCGGCAGGCTCCTCGGCCGTGCTCACGGTACTCGCCGAGCCCCGCGTCAACGTGGGCCGGCTCCATCTCGAGGCCCGCCGGGCCGGCGCCCGTGTCGGGGAGCTGGTCGACGCCGCCCTCGAACGACCCCAGGACGCCTGACATGGCTGCCTCCACGGACCCCTCCCCACGAACGAGCCGGGCCACCGGCACCCCGAGAACGCCCCGATCCGCCCGCACCGCCGAGACCACCGCGACAGCGACAACCAACCGACGGAAGGAACGTGCGCCTGCCATGGCCAACACCGAAACCGCGCTGAAGGAAGCCACCACCATCGAGGGCGCCATCGGCGCCGCGCTCGTCGACTACACCAGCGGCATGGCGCTGGGCACCGTCGGCGGCGGCAAGGATCTCGACCTCACCGTCGCCGCCGCCGGGAACACCGACGTCGTCCGCGCCAAGGTGCGCACGATGGAGCACCTCGGCATCAAGGACGAGATCGAGGACATCCTGATCACCCTCGGCTCGCAGTACCACCTGATCCGCCTGATGAAGAGCCGCGGCGCGGGCGGGCTGTTCCTCTACCTCGCCCTGGACAAGGAGCGCGCGAACCTCGCGATGGCCCGCCACCAGCTCAAGAAGATCGAGAGCGAACTGGAGGTCTGATCCCTTCCGCTCAGCGGCGCCGCGCCCCTCCGGGCGCGGCGTCACCGGCGGCGATCCCGGTGGTGCGAAAGCCCTTGACCTGCTTGCCCACCGGGCCCTTGGCCGGCCAGTCCGTACGCAGCCACAGCAGCGTCTCCTCGGTGCGCTCAAGCCTGCCGAGCCATACGGCCTTGAGCCACAGGCCGGTCCCCGCACCGGCGAGCACCGCCCCGCCGGCGGCCGGCAGCACCAGCGAGCCGGCGACGGCGGCCAGGAACGCGCACAGCAGCCACCAGCGCCACGGCCGCCGCGCCACCCGCAGCGTCACCCGCCGGTCCTGCAGCACGTCGTGCCGGCCGGCACGCGTCGCGCATCCCGCGAGGTGTGTGTATCGGCGACGGCGCGCGAGGGCGACCACGGCCGCGGTCACCAGGAACAGCGCCGCCCCGGCCAGGACCCCGATGCGGCGCCCCGTGAGCCCGGGCATCACCAGCCCGGTCCCGGCGGCGAGCACCCCCAGCCACCACAGAGGCGCCGCCCCCGCCCTCACGACCACCGCCACTCGCGCCAGCGACTGCGTCCCGCGCCCCACGTCCGTACTCCCTCCGAGAGATCGATGCTGTGGGCGCGGAGGCTAGCGGCCGTATCTGAGCGCCGTCTGAGAAAACGGCACGCCACCCTGGCCGGGCAGTGGCTACTCGGCGAAGAGGCCCCGTTCGGCGGCCTGCGCGTCGAAGTCCTCCAGCCGGGCCTGCGCATCCGGCAGGCCGTCGCACATCGCCTCGAGCAGGACCCGTCCGAGGAGCATCGGGGCGCACGCCGTGTCGAAGGCCAGACCGGTGCCGACGGCCGCCGGGATCAGCAGGTCGCTGTGGGCGGCGACCGGTGCGAACGCCGAGTCCGCGACCGTCACCACCGTCAGACCGGCCGACCGGGCGTACGCAAGGGCCTCGACGACCTCCTTCGGGTGGCGGGGCAGGGCGAAGCACAGCAGTGCGCTCGCGCCGGCCCGCCGGGCGGCGTCGATCCGGTCGGGCAGCATCGAGCCGCCCTCGTCGAGGAGCCGTACGTCGGGGTGGACCTTGGCGGCGAAGTAGGCGAACCCGCGGGCCTGCGACGACGCCGCCCGCAGTCCCAGGACCGGCAGCGGCCGCGACGCCGCAAGGAGCCGGCCGGCCCGCTCGACGGGCGCCGGCTCCGCGAGCATGGCGGCGAGGTGGCTCAGGTTCTCGATCTCGGCCTGCACGGCCTGCTGGTACTCGTTGTACGTCTCGCCTCCGGCGGCCGCCTCAGGCGGGACGATCTCGCGCAGATGCCGGCGCAGCGCCGGATAGCCGTCGAAGCCGAGGGCGACGGCGAAGCGGGTGACGGACGGCTGGCTGACCCCGGCGAGCTCGGCGAGCTCCACGCTGGACAGGAACGGCACGTCCGCGGCTCGGCGCACCATGCAGTGCGCGATACGGCGCTGGGTCGGGGTGAGCCGGTGCCCCTCGAACAGCAGCTGCAGTCGCGCGGCAGGGCTGTCGCTCATGCCATCCCCCTCGTCCGGCTCACTTATTCAGTCACCAAGAACTCTGCATGACGATATGCAGACGCGGCAAGCGCACCCGCCTCTCACCCGGAAACCGGGCGCGGCTCCATGAACTCAAGCCGGTTGCCGACCTTGTCGTAGGCGTAGAAGCGGTCGTGGCCGGGGAACTCGTCGTCCCACGTCACCTCGTGGCCGTGCGCCTCCAGCCGCTCTGCGAGGCTCCGCAGGGAGCGGACGAGAATGCCGGGGTGTGCCTTGCGGGCGGGCGTGAAGTCCTGCTCGACACCGAGGTGGACCTCGAGACCGCCACCGCGGAACCAGCAGCCGCCGCGCGCCGCCAGCACCGGCGGCTTCTCCAGCTCGGTCATCCCGAGCACGTCGCCCCAGAAGCCGCGGCACAGGTCCTCGGCACCCGGCGGTACGGCCAGCTGGACGTGGTGGAGGCCGCCGAAGGCGTGGCCTGCGGTGTTCTCTGCGCTCATGTTCCTCGTCCCCCTGAGGCTCACCCGGCACGGCACGCGACGCCACATCCTGGCACAGCGGGGGCGGCGGACTCCTGCTGTCCAGGGGGCGAAGACGGGGGCTAACCCCACTGACGCGAGGGCGGCACCGGCCGTAGCTTCTGTCCCATGGAAGCCCGCGACCCAGAGCTCAAGAAGGAGCTCGACGCCACCCTCCACGCCCGCCGCGAACTGGGCGAGGAGTACGAGCCGGCACTCGTCGAGTCGTTCCTTGAGAAGGTCGAGGAACGGCTCGACACCACGGTCGACCGCCGTGTCCGGCGCCGGCTCGCCGAGGAGCAGATGGCTGCCGCCAGAGGCGGTCCTCATCTGCCGGGCTCGTCCGACAACTTCGGGGAGCGCTTCGGCTTCGGCATCGTCACCATGATCCTGGCGATCCCGCTCTCGGCGATCGGCGTGGCCAACGCCGACCTGCCGGGGCTGATCGTCGCCTGGCTCGGCATCGTCGGCGTGAACGTCGCCCACGCCGCCCATGCCTGGCCCTGGCAGCGCCGGTCCCGTGACACCGGCTCCGACTGGGACGGCTGACGCCGGGCCCGGCCGACGGCGAGCAGCGACTCCCGCCGGGGCGACGCCGGTTCGGGCCCGCAGGCCGGGCCCGCAGGCCAAGGTCCACGGACCAGGTCCGTGGGACGAGGTGCGCGGGGACCGCCGCACCCCCGGCCCAGAAGGCCGGGAGCCGGGACGACAGCGGTCCCCGCGAGGGACGCCGACCGGGTCAGGACCGGCCTCGGCGTCCGGGGCGTCCGTGGAGGTCCGGGAGCCGCTCCGGAAGTCCTGTGACGCCGCCATTGGCGCCGGCCGGGGCACCTGCCCGGTCCCCCTGCCGACATCGACCAATGTGCCGGACGCGTGTTAAGCGGGTGCTGCGCGAACGTGACGTGCGCGTACCGATTGCGCGAAAGGCCGGGCGCCGACCGCTACTTGCCGCCCTTGGCGAGGAACGCCAGCAGGTCCTGACGGCTCACCACTCCCGTCGGCTTGCCCTCGACCAGCACGATCGCCGCGTCCGCCGTGCCGAGCACCGACATCAGGTCGGCCACCGGCTCACCGGAGCCGACCTGGGGCAGCGGCGCCGACATGTGCTTCTCCAGCGGGTCGCCCAGCGACGCGCGCTGGGCGAACAGCGCGTCCAGCAGTTCCCGTTCGACGACGGAGCCGATGACCTCGGCGGCCATCACGTCCGGGTGGCCGGCGCCCGGCTTGACGATCGGCATCTGCGAGACGCCGTACTCGCGCAGCACCTCGATGGCCTGACCGACCGTCTCCTCCGGGTGCATGTGCACCAGGCTCGGGATGCCGCCGTGCTCCTTGTCCCGCAGCACGTCACCGACGCTCGACGCGCCCTCACCCTCGAGGAAGCCGTAATCGGCCATCCACTCGTCGTTGAAGATCTTGCTCAGATAGCCGCGGCCGCTGTCCGGCAGCAGCACCACCACGATGTCGTCGGGACCGAGCCGCTCCGCGACGCGCAGCGCCGCGACGACCGCCATTCCGCAGGAGCCGCCCACCAGCAGGCCCTCCTCCTTGGCGAGACGGCGCGTCATCTGGAAGGAGTCCTTGTCCGACACGGCGACGATCTCGTCGGTGACGGTCCGGTCGTACGCGGAGGGCCAGAAGTCCTCGCCGACGCCCTCGACGAGGTACGGCCGGCCGGAGCCGCCGGAGTAGACGGAGCCCTCCGGGTCGGCGCCGACGATCCTGACCTTGCCGTCGCTGACCTCCTTCAGGTACCGGCCGGTGCCGGAGATCGTGCCGCCGGTGCCGACACCCGCCACGAAGTGGGTGATCCGCCCGTCCGTCTGGTCCCAGAGCTCGGGACCGGTGGTCTCGTAGTGGGAACGCGGGTTGTTGGGGTTGGAGTACTGGTCGGGCTTCCAGGCGCCCGGCGTCTCACGCACCAGCCGGTCCGAGACGTTGTAGTACGAGTCCGGGTGCTCGGGGTCGACGGCCGTGGGGCACACGACGACCTCGGCACCGTACGCACGCAGCACATTGATCTTGTCCGTGGACACCTTGTCCGGGCAGACGAAGATGCACTTGTAACCCTTCTGCTGGGCCACGATGGCAAGTCCCACACCGGTGTTGCCGCTCGTCGGCTCGACGATCGTGCCACCGGGCTGAAGGGCGCCGCTCTCCTCCGCCGCCTCGATCATCCGCAGCGCGATCCTGTCCTTCACCGACCCGCCGGGGTTGAAGTACTCGACCTTGGCGAGGACGGTCGCGGAAATGCCTGTGGTCACGTTGTTCAGCTTCACCAGCGGGGTGTCGCCGACGAGGCTGATCATCGAGTTGTGGATACGCACAATGTTCTCCGGGGTCTCCGTGATGGTTCGCCCAGCGTAAGCGGGCGGACATGGGATTGGGCGACAGTAGCTACGGGGCAGTTAGCTGTTGTAGGGCGACGAGACCGGCGAGGGCTGCGGCACGCGAGGCCGCGGCCCCGTGGGTTGCGAGGAGGTGGCTCGGGCTGTGTCGAGAGCGAGGGTGGCGCGGCGCATCGCGGCAGGCGCGGCATACGGCGGGGGCGGCATCGGACTGCTCGGGGCGGCGGCGGTCGGCCTGGTAGTGGCGGAGGTCCATCTGGCGAAACGCACGGTCGGCGACGGCAGGGCCCCCGTCCCGCCGCGGGGCGACGGTCTGTACGGGCTCACCTTCGGCCGTGAGAACCCTCTGCACCTCGGCATCATCGGCGACTCGACGGCCGCGGGCCAGGGCGTCCGCAGAGCCGGCCAGACGCCCGGGGCGCTGCTTGCCTCCGGCCTCGCGGCGGTGGCCGAGCGCCCGGTCGAGGTCCGTAACATCGCACAGCCGGGCGCTCGGTCCGACGACCTGGAACGCCAGGTGACGCAGCTTCTCGCGGACCGCTCCCGCACACCCGACGTCTGCGTGATCATGATCGGCGCGAACGACGTCACCCATCGCATGCCACCCACCCAATCGGTGCGGTACCTGGCCTCCGCGGTGCGCAGGCTGCGCACCGCGGGCGCGGAGGTGGTCGTCGGCACATGCCCCGACCTCGGCACGATCGAGCCGGTCTACCAGCCGCTGCGCTACGTGGCCCGCCGGGTGAGCCGGCAACTGGCCGCGGCGCAGACGATCGTGGTGGTGGAGCAGGGCGGGCGCACGGTCTCGCTGGGCGACCTGCTCGGCCCGGAGTTCGCGGCGAATCCCCGCGAGATGTTCGGGGTGGACAGCTACCACCCGTCGGCGGAGGGCTACGCGACAGCGGCGATGGCGATGCTGCCGACGCTGTGCGCGGTGCTCGGCCTGTGGCCGGAGACGGACGCGCTGGACGCCGACCGCGACGAGGACATGCTTCCTGTCGCCAGGGCGGCCGCGACGGCCGCGTCCGAGGCGGGCACGGAGGTCACTGGGGCGCGGGCGCCGTGGGCGCTTCTCAAGCACCGCCGACGCCGCCGCCTGCCCGCGTCGGAGGCCACGTCGCCCGCGGCCCCGGCCACGGAGCCCGCGAAGGGCCGCGCGGGGCGGGCCTGACGCCCCGCCCGGGGCTGGGCCCGGGCGGTTTCGGGGAGGGGCCGGGTGGGGAGGAGCCACCTCCACAGGGGCATAAGCAAGCGCCCGCTTAGAAAAGAGTCCCGCATCACACCATCCGTACGGTGACCCGAGCGGTACGTACAGGTAACTTCCCAACCAGCCCTTCCGGACCTTTCCCTCATGGAGCCGTGATGCCCGAAGCCGTGATCGTCTCTGCCGCCCGTTCCCCGATCGGTCGGGCCTTCAAGGGCTCGCTCAAGGACATCCGTCCCGACGACCTGACCGCCGAGATCATCAAGGCCGCGCTCGCCAAGGTGCCCGAGCTCGACCCCCGTGACATCGACGACCTGATGCTTGGCTGCGGCCTGCCCGGTGGCGAGCAGGGCAACAACCTCGGCCGCATCGTGGCCGTACAGATGGGGATGGACCACCTCCCCGGCTGCACCGTGACCCGCTACTGCTCCTCGTCGCTGCAGACCTCCCGCATGGCCATGCACGCCATCAAGGCCGGCGAGGGCGATGTCTTCATCTCCGCGGGCGTCGAGATGGTGTCCCGGTTCGTGAAGGGCAACTCCGACAGCCTGCCGGACACGCACAACCCGTTCTTCGCCGACGCGGAGGCCCGCACGGCCGCCGTCGCGGAGACCGAGGGCTCGACGTGGCACGACCCCCGCGAGGACGGTCTCGTTCCCGACGCGTACATCGCGATGGGGCAGACCGCGGAGAACCTCGCGCGCAGCAAGGGCGTGACCCGCCAGGACATGGACGAGTTCGGTGTCCGGTCGCAGAACCTCGCCGAGGAAGCCATCAAGAACGGTTTCTGGGAGCGGGAGATCACCCCGGTGACGACCCCCGACGGGACCGTCGTCAGCAAGGACGACGGCCCGCGTGCCGGCGTCACCCTCGAGGGCGTGCAGGGCCTCAAGCCCGTCTTCCGCCCCGACGGTCTCGTCACCGCCGGCAACTGCTGCCCGCTGAACGACGGCGCCGCCGCGCTCGTCATCATGAGCGACACGAAGGCCCGCGAGCTCGGCCTGACCCCGCTGGCCCGGATCGTCTCCACCGGCGTCTCCGGCCTGTCCCCCGAGATCATGGGCCTCGGCCCGGTCGAGGCGTCCAAGCAGGCGCTCAAGCGGGCCGGCCTGTCCACCTCGGACATCGACCTGGTCGAGATCAACGAGGCGTTCGCGGCGCAGGTCATCCCCTCGTACCGCGACCTCGGCTTCGACCTCGACAAGGTCAACGTCAACGGCGGCGCGATCGCGGTCGGCCACCCCTTCGGCATGACCGGCGCGCGGATCACCGGCACGCTCATCAACAGCCTCCAGTTCCACGACAAGCAGTTCGGCCTCGAGACGATGTGCGTGGGCGGCGGCCAGGGCATGGCGATGGTCATCGAGCGGCTGAGCTGAGCCGGAGCGGAGGGTAGGGGTCGCCTGAGGAACGAAGGCGGCACCTGCCCGCAGCGGTGGCGAAGCGAACGCGACCAACAAAGCGAGCGGCTGAGCCGATCCGGAGCGGAGGGTAGGGGTCGCCTGAGGAACGAAGGCGGCACCTGCCGCACAGGCCCTCCGCCCGGCACGGATCTCAGTTCGTGACTGAATCTCCCCCAGGATGTGACCTATCTCCTGGGGGAGACCCTTTTAGCAGGTCACAGCCGTCCCATGGTTAAACGCCGGGCACAAAGACCTGTCCAATTCGTGACGTAATGCACTGACAGGTGGCGCCGGTTCATCGCAAGCTGATGTAGAAGTCGGGGGGATCCGATTGAAACCGGGAGTAAGTCAGTGAGCGCCATGCCTCTTGCCCTGCTGCTGACCACGGCCGCCGCCACGGCCGTGGGCGCCGCTGCCCTGCACGCCGCCCACGGGCTCCGTAAGCAGGTCACGGCCCTGCGAGCCGAGCTCGCCGCGTCGTCCGTGCCCGCCCCCACCGCCTCCGTGCCCCAGGCCCGCAGCAGTGACGCCGCCGAGATACGCGCGGCCGTCGCCGAGGCGCTCGCCGAGGAGCGGGAGCGCGAGCTGGCAGAGGCGCGGGCCTTCTGGGCCGCGCAGGAAGCGCGCGACGCCGCTGACGCTTCGGCCCGCTACCCCGGCGACGGCTCCGCCTCCGTGCTGGGCGGCCTGTCCGGCATCGGTGACGACATGCCGCCGTTCTACGTCCCTCGGCAGGCCGACTTCGCCGGCCTGGAGCCGCTGGAGCCGCTGGGGTCGATGGATCTGGACGCGATCGACGGCCTGGACGACATGGCCGACCTCCCCGAGGTGACCGAGTTCGCGGAGGACTCCCCCGAACTGGCGGCCGCCCGCCGCCGGCACCCCTCCCACCCCGACTTCGTGCCGGTGCAGACCCCGGTCGTCACCGATCACGAGCGCACCGTGTCCAAGCTCGAGGAGCTGGCGGAGACCGGCACCGAGCTGGCCGACGTCCGACCGGGCCCGCTGGGCACGCTGGACGTGTACGTCTTCGCCGACGGTACGACCCTGTGCATGACCCCGGGCCACCGCGAGACCGCGGAACGGCTGGCGGACGCGCTGCGCGCGGGGACCGCGCCGGTGCTGCTCGGCGGGTCCGGGGTGTCCGGTGCGTACACCCTGACGTTCTCGTGCGGCGAGGAGAGCGTGTACATCCTCGCGGACCGCGTCATCGCGTCCCACTGACGCCCCTACTACCCACGGCCCCGCCCGGGCCCCGCAGGCGCCCGGCAAGGACCGGCGCGAGGGGCTACAGCCCCGCCCGCTCCGCCGCCGACCGCACCAGCGCCGCAGCCTCGTCAACCGCGCGTGACTCCACCGGAACCGAACGCAATGCCTCGGCCAAATCGTGCGACGCCACCGACACCTGGTCGGCGACCGCGAAGACCCCCGCGTCCGGCATGATCCTCGGCTCCCGGTCCGGCTCCTCGATCCGCTGGGCCCGGACCGCCAGTTCCCTGGCCAGGGCCAGTGCCTCCGCCGCGGCGCCCCTCTGCAGGCGGCTCTGCGGGGCGGCCCGCAGACGGTCCGCGAAGCGGTCCGCCGCGGCGGTCAGTTCCGTCGTATCAAGCACCCCGCGACCCTACGCGCCCTCCCGGGGCTGTTGCCAATACGCCAACGCTCAGGCACGGTGGCGTGAAGAGCACACGCGCAATGCGTCCGGAGGCGCCGATGTCCCAAGTCTTCTCCGAAGAGACCCACCGAAATCTGCTCTCCCGAATCCCCGAGTGCACCGGTCGTGCCGTTTCCGACTGGCTCCGCACCGTCGACGAAGGGCCGTCTCTCTTCAATTTCGAGGAGAAGGTCAGTTGGCTCCGGGGCGAACACAACCTCGCCTACGGACATGCGAAAGCGATCATCCACGAGTACGACCTGAGGCGCGCAGCGCGCAAGCTGCTCTGAGCGCTTCAGGTGCCGCACACGACGGAAGGGCCCGCAGGCAGTGCCTGCGGGCCCTTCGTGCGTGAGCTCACCCGGCCACGGGGCCGGGCCTCGGGCGACTAGTCGTCGCCGCTGAAGATCGCCACCAGACGCAGCATCTCCAGGTAGATCCAGACCAGCGTCACGGTCAGACCGAAGGCCGCCAGCCAGGACTCCTGACGCGGCGCGCCGTAGGTGATGCCGTCCTCGATCTCCTTGAAGTTCAAGGTGAGGAAGAAGCAGCCGATCAGGATGGCCAGGATGCCGACGATCGCGCCCAGCGGGCCGAAGCTGCGCAGGCCGCCGTCCTCGACGCCGCCGAAGACGACCAGGAGCAGGTTGACCGCCATCACGGCGATGAAGGCGAGCGCGATGGTCATGCCGATGCGGGCGTACCGGGCGGTGACCCGGATCCAGCGCTGCTTGTACACGAACAGCATGGCGCCGGTGACGGCCATGGTGCCGAGAACCGCCTGGAACGGCGCCCCGCTCCACTGGCTGTTGTACATCTCACTGATCACGCCGAGGAAGATGCCCTCGAAGGCCGCGTAGGTCAGGATCAGCGCGGGCGAGGCCGTCCGCTTGAAGGACTGGACGATCGCGAGGACGAAGGCCACCAGGGCCGAGCCGATGGCGATCCCGTAGCTGGTCGGCGACACCGGCAGGACGGCCCAGGCGAGGACCGCACCGACGATCACGGTGCCCAGGGTCATGGCGGTGCGCGTGACGACGTCGTCCATCGTCATGGCGTCCGTGCGGACCGGCGCCGGGGCGCCGTACTGCGTGTCCGCCGGGGCGTAGGGGTTGGTCGCGTACGGGTTGCCGGCGCCCTGTGCGTAGGGGTTGGTACCTACGGCGGGGCCCCCGGCCTGCGGCTGCTGCGCGTTGTAGCCGGCGTAGCCGTTGTCGCGGCTGAACCCCCGTCGCGAGAAGACCGGGTTGCTGCTCCTCATCTCACTCCTCCTTGGCCACCGTGCGCGGCCTAGAAGTCAAGAGTAATGCGGAAGCAAAGAGAACACCCTAGTGCTCGGGGAGGATCTTTCCGCGATCGTGACACAGGGATGCGTCTCGCGTGGTCCGGACGGGGTGGGCGGTGGGCAGGCGGATGGGCGTCGAGGTGCCCGGAGCCGGACTTGAACCGGCACGCCCCGAGGGGCAGCGAGGTTTAAGCTCGCCGTGTCTGCATTCCACCACCCGGGCGTGGCGCGAGGGCTCCGCGTTGGCACCCCGAGCCTATCGGTGCGGATCACTCCACCAGGGGGGCGATGGCCCGATCTTGTCTTATTCCAGCGGCTCCTGAGGGAGCGTCAGACCAGTTAAGAGGGTATTCGTACCCTCCTCGTACCGCCTGCGGCCGCTGCCCGGCACGGTCGGGAATGACGTAAAAGCGCCCTCGGGCCCCCCACGCGTCGTCGGGGACACCGTCATCCCAAAGGAGGAGGGACGAGCCTCGCGGTCCGACCCGAGAGGGCCCCGGGAACGGGCATCGGGACTGACGATCCGCGGCGCGGGGCCGGGAAGGATGGTGTTGTTACCGCAGCACATCCGACAGGAGCCCTTCTCGTGACCACCACCCCCATCGCTCACCGCGCCACCGCAGTGGCGGCCCGCGCCACGGACCTGTCCAAGGTGTACGGACAGGGCGAGACCCAGGTGGTCGCGCTGGATCAGGTGAGCGTCGACTTCCGGCAGGCCGAGTTCACCGCGATCATGGGCCCGTCCGGCTCCGGCAAGTCGACGCTGATGCACTGCGTCGCCGGTTTGGACAGCTTCAGCTCCGGTTCCGTACGCATCGGCGACACCGAACTCGGCAGCCTCAAGGACAAGCAGCTGACGCAACTGCGCCGCGACAAGATCGGCTTCATATTCCAGGCGTTCAACCTGCTGCCGACGCTGACGGCGATGGAGAACATCACGCTCCCCATGGACATCGCGGGCCGTAAGCCCGACCAGGAGTGGCTGCAGCGGGTCATCGACATGGTGGGTCTGCGGGACCGGCTCGGTCACCGGCCGACGCAGCTCTCCGGAGGCCAGCAGCAGCGCGTGGCCGTCGCCCGCGCCCTGGCGTCCCGGCCGGAGATCATCTTCGGTGACGAGCCGACCGGCAACCTGGACTCCCGCTCGGGCGCCGAGGTCCTCGGCTTCCTGCGCAACTCCGTGCGCGAGCTGGGTCAGACCGTGGTGATGGTGACGCACGACCCGGTGGCCGCGTCCTACGCCGACCGGGTGATCTTCCTGGCGGACGGCGCGATCGTCGACGAGATGCACAGCCCGTCCGCGGACGGCGTGCTCGACCGCATGAAGGCCTTCGACGCCAAGGGCCGCACGAGCTGACGCGCGCGGGGGCCACGCCGCCCCGCGCCCACTCCCCAGATCTTCTTCCCGTCGGCCACGGCCGGCCCGCCGGGCCCGCCGTCGCGCCCCGACGCCCACTTCCAGGACACCCACATGTTCCGTACCGCCTTGCGCAATGTGTTTGCGCACAAGGCCAGGCTGCTGATGACCGTGCTCGCCGTGATGCTCGGCGTGGCCTTCGTCTCCGGCACCCTGGTCTTCACCGACACCCTCGGCAACGCCTACCGCAACCAGTCCGCCAAGAGCTACGACGACGTCGCGGTCGCCGTGACGACCTACATCGACCCGAGCGACGCGGAGAAGGACGCCGGGATCGACGAGAAGACCCTGGAGCGGATCCGGGGCGTCGACGGGGTGGCCACCGCCACCGGCCGTGTCTCCGGCTTCGCAGGTGTCGCCGACCAGGACGGCAAGCTCATCGGCAACGGCTGGTCCAACACCGGCGCGAACTTCGCCCCCGGCAAGGACGGCAAGGACGCGGCCTACGCCTTCACCGCCGGCGAGGGGCCGCGCGAGGACGCCGAGATCGCCCTCGACAAGGACTCCGCGACCAAGGGCGGTTACAAGGTCGGCGACACCGTACGGGTCGCCACGAACGGGCCGGTGAAGGAGTACACCCTCGCCGGTGTCTTCACCACCGAGGACGGCGCGGTCAACGCGGGGGGCAGTCTGGTCCTCTTCGACACCGCCGTGGCCCAGCAGCTGTACCTGCAGCCGGGCTACTTCTCCGACGCCACCGTGACCTCCGAGGCCGGTGCTTCCGACGCGAAGATCCTCGCCGCCGTCGAGCCGCTGCTCCCCAAGGACGCGGAGGCGCAGACCGGCAAGGAGCTGGCCGCCGACCAGGCGAAGGAGATCGAGAGCGGTCTGTCGAACCTGAACACGATGCTGCTCGCGTTCGCGGCCATCGCGCTCTTCGTCGGTGTCTTCCTGATCGCCAACACCTTCACCATGCTGGTCGCCCAGCGCACCAAGGAGCTGGCGCTGCTGCGTGCCGTCGGCGCGTCCCGCAGGCAGGTCAAGCGCTCGGTGATCCTCGAGGCGCTGGTCGTCGGCGCGGTCGCCTCCGTCGTCGGTTTCGTGCTCGGCCTGGGTCTCGCCACGGGCCTCCGGTCGGCGATGAGCACGTTCGGCGCGAAGGTCCCCGCGGGGCCCCTGGTCGTCTCGCCCACCGCGATGGCCGCCGCCCTGGGCGTCGGTGTGCTGATCACGGTGCTGGCGGCGTGGTTGCCCGCCCGCAGGGCCGCGAAGATCCCGCCGGTGGCGGCGATGAGCAGCGTGCACGCGGTGGCGACGACCAAGTCGCTGGTGCTGCGGAACACCATCGGCGGTGTGCTGACCCTGCTCGGCGCGGCCGCGATCGTGGCCGGTGCGGCGGCGGGCTCCGACGGCCGAATGATCATCGGAGGCGGCGCGTTCCTGGCGCTGGTCGGCATCATCGTCCTGATCCCGCTGCTGTCCCGCCCGGTGATCGCACTGGTGCGACCGCTGCTCACGGGTGTCTTCGGGGTCTCCGGCAAGCTCGCCGGACAGAACGCGGTCCGCAATCCGCGCCGTACGGGTGCCACGGCGTCCGCGCTGGCGATCGGGCTCACGCTGGTCACCGGGATCTCGGTGCTCGGTGCCACGTTGGGCCGGGCCGTGGACCAGATGACCACGGACAACATCAGCGCCGACTACATGGTCTCGATGGCCGGCGGCGGCGCCGTGGACAAGTCCGCGCTCGACGCGATCGAGAAGGCGAAGGGCGTCAGCGCCGTCTCCCCGCAGCAGGCCTCCTCGATGGAGATCAAGGGCAAGTGGCACTCGGCGTCGGCGGTCACCCCGGGCGACGTGAGCAAGGTCTTCGACCTGGAGACGGTCTCCGGCTCGCTCGCCACGCTCGCCAAGGGGCAGATCGTGGTCGACGAGGACACCGCGAAGTCGAACGGCTGGAAGACCGGTGACACGCTGCCCGCCGAGTTCGGCGAGGAGGGCAGGAAGGAGACGAGGAACCTGACGGTCGGCGCCGTCTACAAGGGCAACGAGTTCCTCTCCCCGATCCTGGTCTCCACCGACGTCGTCGCGCCCTACGAGCCCAAGCCGTACATCCCCGAGATCTGGGTGAAGATGGACGGCGGCGCGACCGCGGCGAACGAGCAGGCGCTGGTCGACGCGCTGGGCGACAACCCGGCGATGAGCATCATGGACCAGCAGGACATCCGGAACATGTTCGGCGGGTTCATCAACACGGCGCTGAACATCATGTACGGGCTGCTGGCGATGGCCCTGATCATCGCGGTGCTCGGTGTCATCAACACCCTGGCCATGTCCGTCTTCGAGCGTCAGCAGGAGATCGGCATGCTGCGGGCGATCGGTCTCGACCGCGGCAAGGTGAAGCGGATGATCCGGCTCGAGGCGGTGGTGATCTCGGTCTTCGGCGCGGTCGTCGGCATCGGCCTGGGCTCGTTCCTCGCCTGGGCGATCGGCGAGACGATCCGCAAGGAGATCCCCGGCTACGTGCTGGTCATGCCGTGGGACCGGATAGGCGTCTTCCTGCTGCTGGCCGGAGTGGTCGGTGTGCTGGCCGCGATGTGGCCGGCACGGAGCGCCGCGAAGCTGAACATGCTGACGGCGATCAAGACGGAGTAGCGGCCGAGGCCCGCAGGGAGGCCGCGTGGAGCATGCACAGCACGCTCCACGCGGCCTCCCCCGTTTCGGCGTTCAGGGTTCAGCGCCAGCCACCGGTCCGCAACGGCACTCCCGAGCTGCCGCTGTCCGGAGTCCGTACGGCGAGGATCTGGTTGACGCCGATCCCGTTGCGCTCGAAGGAGACCGCCGACGCGGCCATGTAGAGCCGCCAGACCCGGGCGCGGCCGGCCGAGGTGAGCCGGGCGGCCCGCGGCCACGCGCCCTCCAGGTTGGCCACCCAGGCGCGCAGCGTGCGGGCGTAGTGCTCACGGAGGGCATGGACGTCGCGGACCTCGAAGCCCGCCTCCTCCAGGGTCGCGACGGTACGGCCCAGGGGCGCGAGCTCGCCGTCGGGGAAGACGTACCGGTCGATGAACTCGTCGACGTGGTAGGCGGATTCGTCCGTCTCGGGGCGGCGGGAGATCTGGTGGTTGAGCAGCCGTCCGCCGGGCACGAGGAGGGAGAACAGCTGGTCGGCGTACTCGCGGTAGCGGACGCGCCCGACGTGCTCGGCCATCCCGATGGAGGAGACGGCGTCGTACGGGCCGTCCCTGACGTCGCGGTAGTCCTGGACCCGGATCTCGATCCGGTCGGTGAGGCCCTCGTCCGCGACGCGCTTGCGGGCGTAGGCGGCCTGCTCACGGGAGATGGTCACGCCGGTGACCCGCGCTCCGTACCGGCGGGCGGCGTGGATGGCCATGGACCCCCAGCCGCAGCCCACGTCGAGGAGCCGGTCCCCGTCCTCGAGCTCGAGTTTGCGGCATATCAGGTCGAGCTTGTCGCGCTGCGCGTCCTCGAGGGTGCCCGCCTCGTCCCAGTAGGCGCAGGAGTAGACCATGGACGGTCCCAGTACGAGCTCGTAGAAGTCGTTGCCGACGTCGTAGTGGTGGCTGACGGCCTCCTTGTCCCGCCGCCTGGTGTGCAGGGGGCCGGTGCGGCGGCGCACCTCCTCGGGCGGCGGGGGCGGGGGCGGCAGGACGCCGCCGAGCCGCAGCAGGCCGCGGGCGGCCGCCCGGATTCGCGGGTCGCGTACGGGGTGGAAAGCGGTCTTCCGGTCGTCGCCGCGCTCCCAGACGATCCCGGCGATCAGGCCCAGGGCCTCGTAGAGATCGCCGTCGACGTCGATCTCCCCGGCGACCCAGGCCCTGGCGAGCCCCAGCTCTCCCGGCCGCCACAACAGCCGCCGCAGGGCGCGCCGGTGGCGTACGACGAAGACGGGCGCGCCGGGCGGCCCGGCCTCGCTGCCGTCCCAGGCGCGGATGCGTACCGGGAGCGGGTCTCCCAGCAGGTCCTGTGCAAGAGTACTCAGCCGCAGTGCGGCATCGGCCATGGCGCACACCTCCGTGACGGTGGTTCCCACGAACTCCCGTGCCGCCCCCGCGTCGGCGGGGCTGCACGGCGCACTTCCGTCAACAACACGAGCACCGTGTGTGCTTCCCGTCACTACGCAATGCACAGGCAAAGGCAACGGGGCGGCACGGGGCGGCACGGGGCGGCGCCGGGCCTCACGACGAGATCGAGGCGGCGGCCGGGCACCCGTCGTCCGATGTCCGGAACCCGCCGTCAGGGGCCGGGGGCCGGGGCGGGCGTCCGGTTCCCGGTCGGCGCCCGCCGTCCGGGGCCGGTTCCCGCCGCCCGGGCTCCGGACAGAGGACGGCCCGGGCCTCGGGCCGTCCGACACCGGGAGGGGTCCCGGGCCCTTCCGGGACGGGGTCGGGGCGGGGTTCCGGGACCGGGCCGGGACGGGGTCCGTGACCGGTCCGGGACGGGACCAGGACAGGGACCGCCCAGGGACGGGGTCCGCGACCGGTCCGGGACGGCGTCCGGGACGGGGAAACGCCGAAGGGGCCGCCCGCACCACGGATGGCGGGCGGCCCCTTCGACAGGGCGGTGGGTACCGCTAGGAGGCCTTGGCCTTCTCGGCCTCGGGCTTCGCGACGGCAGGCGCCGGCTTGGCCGCCTCGTAGAACTCCTCGCGCGGGGTCTCCATCGCGCCGAGGGAGACGACCTCGCGCTTGAGGAACATCGCCAGCGTCCAGTCGGCGAACACGCGGATCTTGCGGTTCCAGGTCGGCATCGCCATGCCGTGGTAGCCACGGTGCATGTACCAGGCCAGCCGGCCCTTGAGCTTGATCTTGACCTTGCCCATGACGATCATCGCGACGCCCTTGTGCAGGCCGAGACCGGCGACCGCACCCTTGTTCGCGTGCTCGTAGGACTTCTGCGGGAAGCCGCGCATCCCGGAGATCACGTTGTCGCCGAGGACCTTGGCCTGGCGCAGGGCGTGCTGGGCGTTCGGCGGGCACCAGGCGTTCTCGACGCCGGCCTTGCGGGCGGCCATGTCCGGGACCTGGGCGTTGTCGCCGGCGGCCCAGATGTAGTCGGTGCCGTTGACCTGGAGGGTGTCGGCGCAGTCGACGTGGCCGCGGGGGCCGAGCGGCAGACCGTAGCGGGCGAGCGCCGGGTTCGGCTTCACGCCGGCCGTCCACACGATGGTGTTGGAGTCGACCTCGAGGCCGTTCTTGAGCACGACGCGGCCGTCGACGCACGAGTCCATGGAGGTGGAGAGGTAGACCTCCACCCCACGGCCCTCGAGGTGCTCCTTGCCGTACTTGCCCAGCTTCGGGCCGACCTCGGGGAGGATCTTGTCGGCGGCGTCGACCAGGATGAAGCGCATGTCCTCGCGCTTCACGTTGTTGTAGTACTTGGCCGCGTCGCGGGCCAGGTCCTCGACCTCACCTATGGTCTCGGCGCCGGCGAAGCCGCCACCGACGAAGACAAAGGTGAGCGCCTTGCGGCGGACGTCCTCGTCGGTCGTCGAGTCGGCCTTGTCCAGCTGCTCGAGAACGTGGTTGCGCAGGCCGATGGCCTCTTCGATGCCCTTCATGCCGATGCCCTGCTCGGCGAGGCCGGGGATCGGGAAGGTGCGGGAGATCGCGCCGAGGGCGATCACCAGGTAGTCGAAGGGCAGCTCGTACGCCTCGCCGACGAGCGGCGAGACCGTCGCGACCTTGCGGTCCTGGTCGATGGTCGTGACCCTGCCGGTGAGAACCTCGGCCTTGGGCAGCACGCGTCGCAGCGGGACGACGACATGCCGAGGCGAGATGCTGCCGGCGGCAGCTTCGGGGAGGAAGGGCTGGTACGTCATGTACGACCGCGGGTCGACGACCGTGACGGTCGCCTCGCCGTAGCGCATCTTCTTGAGAATGCGCCGAGCTGCGTACAGGCCTACGTACCCACCGCCTACAACGAGGATCCTGGGACGCTCCGTGGTGCTCATGCCATCGAGTATCCACCCCCCTCGGAGGGGGCGCTCGTGAGCCCCTTCACAAGGTGTTCCTCCCACTCTGCTACACTGCGCGGCCCGCGTGACCGAGGTCATGACGCCAAGAGGGAACCACTGCGCGACGGGAAACGTTGATCACCCCTCTGAGCTGGCACCTAGGGCCTGATGGCGGTTGAACCACCCACCCTTCCTCTCTGGGAGCACCAGCCTCCGCACGCCTTCGAATGTGGTCCTCCAGCACCAACAGGCGGGCACAAAGGGGCTTTCGGGGCTCCGACGGACCAGTCCGGACGGTTTTCCTTGTGAAGAAGTTCACGAACTTTCTCGCGGGACCCCCGCCAGGTCAGTCCAGCAGGCCCAGCCGGGCGGCCTGCACCCCTGCCGCGAAGCGGCTCTCGGCACCCAGTTTGGCGACGAGCGCGGTCAGCAGACGTCGCAGCGTCCGCTCCGAACAACCCAGCCTGCGGGCGATCGCCTCGTCCTTCGCCCCCGAGGCGAGCAGGGCCAGGACCTCGCGTTCCCGCTGCGACCAGTCGCACGCCGAGCCGCCGCTGCCCGGCCTCACCGCCTGCCAGGGGCGGCCGACTCCCCAGTGGTGTTCGAAGACCTGGGCGAAGCACTTGGCGAGCCGGGCACTGTGCAGGATGACGTCGCCGGACGCGACCTCCCCTCCGTCCACGGGCCCGAGGGCGAGAACCGTCACCGCGCGGTCGACGATGTTCAGGTGCAGCGGCACGGTCGTGGTCACCCGTACCTGCCCGCCGCGCTCCACGAGCACGGAGAGATAGCGGGCGGCGCCCGGACGGCGTGCGGCCCGGATGGACACCAGCAGACGCACCGACACGCCCCGGTCCAGCATCCGCAGATCCCCGCCCAGGCTGTCCTCCAGCAGCTCCGGGGCGGGGAAGGTCCTGCGCAGACCGAGGACCTCGTCCCGGCAGAGCACGTCCAGGTCGTCGATCCGCTGGCGCAACCGGGTCCGGTCGTCGAAGAACTCCGCCTCCACCGTTTCGCGCCCCGCGTGCCGCACGCCGGGGAGCAGTCGCAGGACGTCGTCGACCGCCTCCAGGCCGCTGCGCAGCTCCTCCCAGGACCGGTCGAGGCGCTCGCGGTGCTCGGCGAGCAGGTCGTGCAGGGCGCGTTCGGGGGAACTGATCCGGTCCCGGCCGCTGAGCAGCCGCCGTTCACCGAGCCAGTCCCGTACGTCCCTGGGCAGCGCGCAACCGTCGCCGGCGCGTGCCGGGTCCTGCCACGGCCCCTCGACGAGTGCCGTGTAGGCGCCACGCGCCTCGTCGGCGACATCGCCGGCCGCGTCCGACGGGCGTGGGGAAGGACCGGCGGGCGCCGGGGCGCCGAGGTCGTGCTGCGTGCCGACGGCCGGTGGTACGGCCTGCGGGTGAGGGGCCTGCTCCGCTGACATGATCCAGACCCTAGAACCGCCGGAGGCGCCTTGGCCATGGCCAGGTCCGGGATCACGCGACTGACCCTGTCCACTAACGGTCACGCCTGATTCGGCCCTGGTGAACGGGCAGTTACCGCAAGTATGTTTTCGCCGCGCCCCGGCAGTGACGCCGGCCCGGCGAGCGGCGATCCCGTTCGCAGGCCGTCCTTCCGGTGCGCCCGCCACACCGTCGCGCGGCCTCGCCGCGCGACGCGCTGTTCCACCTTCCGCGCCCCATCCGGCCTCCCCACAGGACGGCACTCGCCGTCCAGAAGGGCCCTGGAGCGCTCCCCCACTCACCGGTCCCGGCCGGTACCACGAAAGGTGTCAGCTTCTCCATGCGCAAAACCCACATCGGCGCCCTGGTCCTGGCAGTTCCCCTGGCCCTGGTCCCCGCCGTCGGCTCCGCCGCACCCGTCGTCGAGCCGGCGCCCGCGCCGCTGCTGAAGGTGGCGGAGGCTCCCGCCGCCACGGAGATCAAGGGCCGCTACATCGTGACCCTCAAGGCCGACGCCGACCCGGCGGCCGTCGCCAAGGCCAAGTCGGTGAAGACCCGCCACCTGTACGAGGACGTGCTCAACGGCTTCGCCGCGGAGCTGACCGCAGGCCAGCTCAAGTCGCTGCGCGGCGACTCGCGGGTGCTCGCCATCGAGGAGGACCAGAAGGTCACCTCCACCGCCACCCAGAGCAACGCGCCGTGGGGCCTGGACCGAATAGACCAGCGCACCGGCCGCAACGGCACCTACACGTACAACCGCAACGGCTCCGGTGTGACGGCGTACATCATCGACACCGGCATCGACACGTCCCACGCCGACTTCGGCGGCCGTGCCCGTAACGTCTTCGACGCCTTCGGCGGCAACGGGCAGGACTGCAACGGACACGGCACCCACGTCGCAGGGACCGTCGGCGGTACGACGTACGGCGTCGCCAAGGGAGTCCAGCTGCGCGGTGTGCGCGTGCTCGACTGCGAGGGCTCCGGCTCGTTCTCCGGCATCATCGCCGGCTTCGACTGGGTCCGGCAGAACGCGGTCAAGCCCGCCGTGGCCAACGCCTCGCTGGGCGGCGGCTACTCGTCCTCGCTGAACAACGCGGCCACCAACCTCGCCAACTCCGGCGTGCATCTCGCGGTCGCCGCGGGCAACGAGAACCAGGACGCCTGCAACGTGTCCCCGGCCAGCGCCCCCGGCGCGATCAGCGTCGCCGCCTCCGACTCCTCGGACCGCAAGGCGAGCTTCAGCAACTACGGCAGCTGCACCGACCTGTACGCGCCCGGTGTGAGCATCACGTCCGCCCGTCCCGGTGGCGGCTCCGCCTCGCTGAGCGGCACCTCGATGGCCTCGCCGCACGTCGCCGGCGTGGCCGCCCTCTACAAGTCGGCGTACGGAGACGCGTCCAGCAGCACCGTCAACAGCTGGCTGGTCAACAACAGCACCGCCAATGTGATCAGCGGCAACGTCGGCAGCACGCCCAACCGTCTGCTGTTCAAGTCCACCCTCTGATCCGGCAGCGAGGAGGCGCGGGGGGGAGCCGGATGACGCCCGGCCCGGTCGGAGAGCCCCCGACCGGGCCGGGCGCGCCTCGTGCGGCGCCCGGCTCAGCGGACCAGCAGGTCGATCACACCGGTGCCGTCCTCGTCGCCGTGCCCGTCCTCGAGATGACGCGTCATCAGCGCCATGTAGGGGGCCAGCAGTTCGTCGCTGACACCCTGCTCCTCCGCGGTGCTCCGCAGGGTGGCGTTGCCGGTGACCATCATGGCCAGGTTGGACACCACGCCGGTGGTGAAGTCACCGCTCTCCAGCCGCTCGCCGGTCGTGTGGACCGCCCTGGACATGGCGACCAGCCACTCCGCGAGCAGCGCGGCGAAGCCCCTGGGCTCGATGTCCTCCTTGCGGATCAGCGCGAAAGCGTGGTGCATCCCGGCGAACATGCCGGTCATCGCACTGAGCAGCGCCACGTCGTGCAGAGCGGCGAAGCCCGCGTCCTCCCCCACGTACCTCGTGCCGGCCGGTACTGCGAGGGTCTCCCGATGGGTGTCGAAGACGTCGCGTGACCCGCTGTAGAAGACGTATCCGCCCGACTCGGGCACCCCGATCATCGGCGGTACGGCCATGACGCCGCCGTCGAGCAGGCGCGCCCCGCGCTCACCCGCCCACTCGGCCAGGTCGCGGGCCTGGGCGGGCGTGCTGGTGGTGAGGTTCACCAGGTCCTTGCCTGTCAGCTCCGCGTCCGCGAGTGCCTCGCCGACGGACGCGTCGTCGAGCAGGCAGATCACGACGAGATCGTTCGCCGCGACGGCCTGAGCGGCGGCAGCGGCGACCGAGGCACCCTCGGCGGCGAGCGGCTCCGCCCGGGCCGGAGTGCGGTTCCAGACGGTGACGGGATGTCCTGCGGCGAGCCAGGCGCGGCTGAGGGCGGTGCCCATGGCACCGAGCCCGAGAACGGACAGGGACGGCTTCGGGGTGGTGTTGTCGGTCATGGCGTTTAGCCTTGTCGGAGGCCCGAGGACCATCAAGTACGCACTTTCGAGTGGGTGGTTACCGAGGGGTGAGCGAGCAGGCGGGAGGGTCGGCACATGACGACCGCGCGAAGGCCGGGGGCGTACCACTGCGGTATCGACGCTGCGATGGACGTGATCGGCGGGAAGTGGAAGGTGCTGATCCTGTGGGAGCTCGGCGAGCGGGCCTGCCGGTTCGGCGAGCTGCGCCGGCGGCTGCGGGGGGTCACTGAGAAGGTTCTCGCCTCGCATCTGCGGGAGCTGGAGGCGGACGGCATCGTGCACCGTGAGGAGTACGACGAGGTCCCGCCCCGCGTCGAGTACTCCCTCACGGCCCGGGGAACGGCGCTCAACGAGGCGCTGGCGCCGCTCGGCGCCTGGGGCCGGGAGCACGTCATCGGCTCTGCGGCGGCGACACCGGTCGGCTGACGCGTACGGTGCGGGCTCGGCCGGGTCACCGCGCGAGGGCCCGGGCACGGTGACAGGCTGACACGCAGCACCCCGGACAGAACCGGGGAAACCCGGAGAAAGGGATTCGCGTGATCACCACTGACTTCGTCCCCGGCTCTCCCGCCTGGATCGACCTCGGCGCTCCCGACATCGACGCCGCCGCCGACTTCTACGGTGCCGTGTTCGGCTGGCAGGCCCAGTCCTTCGACGAGGAGATGAGCGACTACAAGGCCTTCCGCCTCGACGGCAGGACGGTCGGAGCGGTCGGACGGCTCACCGAGGAGGGCGCCCGCTCCGCCTGGATGATCTACTTCAACACCCGGGACATCGAGGCCACCGTCAAGGCCGTCGAGCAGGCGGGCGGCTCCGTCCGCACCCCGCCGTCCGAGGTGTCGGAGGAGGGCCGGTTCGCACAGCTCACCGACCCGCAGGGCGCCCAGTTCGCCGTCTGGCAGGCGGGCAGCTACCCCGGTATGCAGGCCGCCGACGGCCCCGGCAGCCTCGGCTGGGTCGAGCTCTACACCACCGACTCGTCCGCCGCGCAGAGCTTCTACGGCACCGTCTTCGGCTGGACCGGTCAGGACATGGAGCTCCCGGGCGGCGGCGGCACGTACACGATGCTGACGCCCGAGGACTGTCCCCCCGAGCGGATGTTCGGCGGCGTCATGGCGGTTCCGGACATGTTCGCGTCCGGTCCGGCGCACCCGTACTGGCACCCCGTCTTCGGCTCGGCGGACTGCGACGCGACGGTGGCCCTCGTCCGGGAGAAGGGCGGCTCGGTCTCGATGGGTCCCGAGGACGCGGAGGGCGTCGGCAGGCTGGCGGTGTGCACGGACCCGGCCGGGGCGGAGTTCGTCGTCCTCACCCCCTCCCCGGCTCCCCCCGCCGCGTCCTGACCGGCGACGCCGGACGCCTAGCCGGCGACGCTGAACGCGATGCCGTCGAGGATGTCGTGTTCGCTGACGACCACCTCGCGGGCGCCGACCCGCCGCATGACCGTGAGCAGTACGAGCGCCCCGGCCGCGATCACGTCGACCCGGCCGGGGTGCATCACGCCGATCGCCGCGCGCTCGTCGTGCGTGGAGTTCAGCAGCATGGTGGTGACCTCCTCGACCTGCTCGTAGGAGATCCGCGAGTGGTGGATGGCCTCGGAGTCGTACGCCTCCAGGCCGAGCGCGATCCCGGCGACGGTGGTCACGGAGCCGGCGAGCCCGACGAGGGTGCGGGCCTGCCCGATGGGCACGGTCTTCTCGACATCGTCGAGGGCGGCCTCGATGTCGGCGGTGACGGCGGCGATCTGCTCCGGCGTCGCCGGGCTGCCCGGCGCGTGCCGCTCGGTCATCCGTACGCAGCCGATGTCGACGGACCGGGCGGCACGGGCGTGGTCCTCGCCCACCACGAACTCGGTGGACCCGCCGCCGATGTCCACGACCAGGTAGGGCCGCTCGAGGTCGAAGCGGCCGTCGAGGGAGTTCGTCGCACCGGTGAAGGAGAACTCGGCCTCCTGGTCACCGCTGATCACCTCGGGCTCCACACCCAGGATGTCGCGGACGCCGGCGACGAACTCGTCGCGGTTCTCGGCGTCACGGGACGCGGACGTGGCCACGAAGCGGAGGCGGTGCGCGCCGTGCTCCTTGATCGCGGCGGCGTACTCGCGGCAGGCCGCGAACGTCCGCTCGAGTGCCTCAGGGGCGAGGCGGCCGGTACGGTCCACGTCCTGCCCGAGGCGGACGATGGTCATCCGGCGGTCGAGGTCGACGAGCTTCCCCGTGGCGGGGTCGACGTCGGCGACGAGCAGGCGGATGGAGTTGGTGCCGCAGTCGATGGCGGCGACGCGGGTCATTCGGCGTCCTTCCCCGGTGCGCACGGCGACACGCACGGCCCCTTGGCCCACCACTGCGGCAGCATCGCGATCGCCTCGTCGCCCAGCGGGTTCACGCCGGGTCCGGCCGCCAGCGAATGGCCGACCAGGACGTGCAGGCACTTCACCCGGTCCGGCATGCCGCCCGCGCTGGGGAAGCCCTCCAGCACCTCGATGGCGTCACGGCGGGCGATGTAGTCCTCGTGGGCGGCCCGGTAGGCGGCGGCCAGTTCCGGGTCGGCGGCCAGGCGCTCGGTCATCTCCTTCATGACGCCGTTCGCCTCGAGCGTGCCGATCGCGGAGGCCGCCCGCGGGCACGTCAGGTAGTACAGCGTCGGGAACGGGGTGCCGTCGGGGAGCCGCGGTGCGGTCTCCACGACGTCGGGCTGCCCGCACGGGCAGCGGTGCGCGATCGCGCGCAGACCGCGCGGCGGCCGGCCGAGCTGCTCCTTGAACGCGGCGATGTCCGCGTCCGTCGGCTCGGTGGGTTCGGTGGTGGGAGGAGGGGTTTCCATGCCTGCCTTGTTCGCTGACTTACTTCTGCGGTTCGTCGGCGTGATCCACGCCGGTCCATACGTTGGAGTACCACGGCCGGTCGGCCGCGCCACCCTCTTCGCGCTGCTGCTCGGCGGCCTCGGAGTCGATCACGGTGTAGCCGGTCTCCCCCGGGAGCACGTAGTGCAGATGCTCGCGGGCCAGCCGCCGGATGTACATGTCGTCCTGGAGACGCGCCTTCTCGTCCTTGAGCCGCTCGACCTCCCGGCGCGCCTCGTCCATCAGACGTTCCTGCTCGGCGATGTCCGCCCGCTGGGAGACGTACTGGCGCATCGGGTAGGCGAGTGCGACGACGAGCGAGCACACGACGAGGGCGAGGAAGGCGGCACGTCCGGTGAGCCGGGAGCGGCGGGCCTGGCGGCGGTTCTGGGACCGGTAGACGCGCGCGGCGGTCTGCTCACCGAGCAGCCGCAGCCTGGTCGCGGTGGAGAACCGGTCGGCCTCCGGCCTGCGCGCCATCCTCTCGCCTCCCCTTCACATGCCTACGTCCCCGGACACGGTACGGGACCGCGGCCGGGGACGTACGTACGACAGGGCGTCAGCCGGAGATCGCCTTCGCTCAGCCCTCGTACTTGAACCGCGGGAAGGCGCTGCGGCCGGCGTACACCGCGGCGTCGTCGAGGATCTCCTCGATGCGGAGCAGCTGGTTGTACTTGGCGACGCGCTCGGAGCGGGCCGGGGCGCCGGTCTTGATCTGGCCGCAGTTGGTGGCGACGGCCAGGTCGGCGATGGTGACGTCCTCGGTCTCGCCGGAGCGGTGGGACATCATGCACTTGAAGCCGTTGCGCTGGGCGAGCTCGACGGCGTCGAGGGTCTCGGTCAGCGAACCGATCTGGTTGACCTTGACGAGCAGGGCGTTCGCGGCGCCGTCCTCGATGCCGCGGGCGAGGCGCTCCGGGTTGGTGACGAAGAGGTCGTCGCCGACGATCTGGACCTTGGTGCCCAGCTTGTCGGTCAGGACCTTCCAGCCGTCCCAGTCGTCCTCGAACAGCGGGTCCTCGATGGAGACCAGCGGGTAGGAGGCGGCGAGCTCCTCGTAGTACTCGGTCATCTCGGCGGCCGAGCGGGACTTGCCCTCGAACTCGTAACTGCCGTCCTTGTAGAACTCGGACGCGGCGACGTCGAGCGCGAGCGCGATGTCCTTGCCCGGGGCGTAGCCGGCTTCCTTGATGGCCTCGAGGATGAGGTCCAGGGCGGCGCGGTTGGAGTCGAGGTTCGGCGCGAAGCCGCCCTCGTCGCCGAGGCCGGTGGAGAGGCCCTTCTGCTTCAGGACCTTCTTGAGGGTGTGGTAGACCTCGGTGCCCCAGCGCAGGGCCTCGGAGAAGGACTCGGCGCCGATCGGCGCGATCATGAACTCCTGGATGTCCACGTTGGAGTCGGCGTGCGAGCCGCCGTTCAGGATGTTCATCATCGGAACGGGCAGCAGGTGCGCGTTCGGGCCGCCCAGGTAGCGGAAGAGCGGCAGGTCCGAGGCCTCGGCGGCGGCGTGCGCCACGGCGAGGGAGACACCGAGGATGGCGTTGGCCCCGAGGGAGGACTTGTCCGGCGTGGCGTCCAGGTCGAACATCGCCTGGTCGATCAGGCGCTGCTCGGTGGCGTCGTAGCCGACGAGCTCCGGGCCGATCTGCTCGATGACGGCGAGGACCGCCTTCTCGACACCCTTGCCCTGGTAGCGGTTCTGGTCACCGTCGCGGAGCTCGAGAGCCTCGAACGCACCGGTGGATGCGCCGGACGGAACTGCAGCACGACCCGTGCTGCCGTCGTCGAGGCCAACCTCGACCTCGACCGTGGGGTTGCCTCGGGAGTCCAGGATTTCCCGGGCTACGACGACGTCGATGGACGGCACGAGCATCTCCTTCTGGGATGTGACGCGAGAAAAGTGCAGAGGTCTGCTTGGCCTTGCGGCAAGAGCCTAACCGCCTCGGGGGCAAAGGCCGGCCGATGCCCGCCCGCTGGGACGAAAAAGGGCATCAAGACTCCCGCGGCCGGACAAACAGGGCTTTACCTACCTGCGGGTAACCGCTCTTGGGCCGTTCCGGCCCGCTACGGACCGAGCCCCGGCCCGGCGTGTACGGGGGAAGGTACGCCGGACCGGGGTGCTCGGATCCCGTTTCGCACGGGCGGGGTGACTCCGCGGCCGCCGGACCGCGGAGGGGGTGTCAGCCGAGGTGGAGCCGCTGACCCGGGTGGATCACGTCGGCGTCCTCGACGATGTCCTTGTTCAGCTCGAACAGCTTCTCCCAGCCGCCCTTGACCTTCTCGGCCTCGGCGATGCTGCTCAGGGTGTCGCCGGCCTCGACCGTGTACTCGCCGTCGCCCTTCTGGAAGGACTTCGCCTTCTTCTCCGGGGCCGGGGCCTCGGCGCGCTCGGAGCGCGTGGTGGGCGCCTCGGCACGCTTCTGGGCCGGCTGGGTGGGCTCGGCGTCGGCGGAGCCGGTGGCGGGGGTGGCGTTGGACAGGCCGACACCGCAGCTCGGCCAGGCGCCCTTGCCCTGGCCCGCCAGGACCTTCTCGGCTATCTCGATCTGCTGCGCCTTGGACGCCAGGTGGGCGTTCGAGGCGTACGCGGTGCCACCGAACGCGGCCCAGGTCGAGCTGGAGAACTGCAGGCCGCCGTAGTAGCCGTTGCCGGTGTTGATGGACCAGTTGCCGCCGGACTCGCACTGGGCGACCGCGTCCCATTCGGAGACGGTCGCGGCGGACGCGGAGCCGGCACCGAGGACCGGGGCGGCGATCGCGGCGCCGGCGACACCGGCGAGCGCGACGAGACGGGTGATCCTGGACGGGCGGCGGTGCTTGGCCTTGCCGGTGGAACGCAGCATGGAACTTCTCCTCACCGACGCCTGCGAGGTGAGCTGTCGGGTTCGGGCCGTGAGTGCCCGGCCGCGCGGTCCCGCGCGACTTAACCCCCAGCCGGTTCCGGTGCTTCGGTCTTCTCGATCCGAACGTCCGGCGCCGGCGCTTACCTTGGGTCCCCCGCTCCTGCCTTCGGCGCTCTGAGCGACGAGTGTTCCCCCCGACCGACGGCAGGATTCGGCGTATCGGTCGACGGTGCCCGCGGTGGCGAGCGGTTCAGACCGTAAACGCACCGCTCCCCGATGTTCAAAGTCGAACATCGGGGAGAAAGTACTCGAACCGGACACTCCAAGATGTCCGTTTTCGCAGGTGGGGGGCGGAGTGGCCGAATTCGCCGGGCGATTTGCTCCAGTTGAGACAAAGAGACCCTTGTCTCACTCGAACAGAACGGACATATGGCGATCAAACCACCCGCGAACTATCCCTGGTTCAGACCCAGATCGAGGCTCTGACCGGGCAGGATGAGGTCGGGGTCGGCGCCGACCGTCGCCTCGTTCGCCTCGTACAGGGCCGGCCAGCCTCCGGTCACCCCGTTCTCGGCGGCGATGTCGCACAGGTTGTCGCCGGGCTGAACGGTGTAGACACCGGGATCCGTCACCCCGTCCACCCCGGTGCGCCCGGAACTGTCACTGCGTGAGGCATGACGACCGTTGTCGCGCTCTTCGCCCGCATTGCCGGTTTCCGTCTCGTCCCCGGCCGGTGCGCCGCGGTGCCTGCCGGTGCCGTCCGTCACCTCGTCCGTCGCCTCGTCCGCAGGCGCCGTCCCCGAGGTGCCGTCGTCCGCGCCGGGAGCGGTGGGCTCGACCGGGGCGGCCGCGTCGCCATCCTTGGGCGCCGGCTCGGCGGTGGCGTCATCGGACGGCTGCGAGGCGTCCGCGTCCGGAGTGCCGGATTCGCCCGACGTGTCCGCGGTGTCGTCGGCGGTCCCGCCGTCCTCCGTGCCGGTCGGCCCGGCCGTCGGCGACGGGTCCGTCGACGGCTCGCCGGACGGCGCGTCGCTCTCCTGCGGCAGGGGGAGGATGCCGGGGTCGACACCGGTGTCCATGCCGTCGTCCTGCAGCCCCGCGAGCGGTCCGCAGGCGGGCCACGCCGCGGGCCCCTCGGCGGCGAGCACCTTCTCGGCGACCGCTATCTGCTGCGAGCGGCTCGCGAGGTCGGCGCTGGGCGCGTACGCGGTGCCGCCGTAGGCGGACCAGGTCTCCTGCGAGAACTGGAGTCCGCCGTAGAAGCCGTTGCCGAAGTCGGCGCTCCAGGCCCCTCCGCTCTCGCACTCCGCGACGCGGTCCCAGGTGCTGGCGTCCGCCGCGGATGCCGCACCCGCGCCGAGCAGCGGAATGGCGATTGCCGAACCGGTCACCCCTGCCGCGACGATGAGGGCCGGAGCCTGGCGGGGTCGGCGGTGTCGTCCGTTCCCGGAGAGCATGCGGTTGCCTTTCACGTGACAGCGGTGGACCCGTCGGCCTGCTGACGCCTGCCGAGTCGACGGTGAACGTAGTCGCATTCGAACGCGAGTCACAAGTCGATGCAGCGGAGATCACGTGAAAGTCACAGAATTGACGAGGCGTCAGTTTGTTTGGATGGTGAACTCAACGGGCAGAGTGCGCAATCCGCGCATGATGAGCCCCCCACGCCACCTCAAATCGGCCGGATCACCCGCAAGCCGCAAGTCCGGCATTCTGCGGAGCAGAGTGGCCAGCGCGGTCTGCCCCTCGAGCCTGGCGAGCGGTGCGCCGAGGCAGTAGTGGATCCCGTGCCCGTACCCCAGATGCTGGTTGTCGCTCCGTGACAGATCGAGCGTGTCCGGCGCGTCGAAGCGCTCCGGATCACGGTCGGCGGCGGCGAGCACGACGAGCACGGGATCGCCGGCCGCGATCCGCTGCCCGCCGACGGTGAGCGGCTCGGTGGCGAACCGCCAGGTCGCGAGCTCCACCGGCCCGTCGTAGCGGAGCAGTTCCTCGACACCCGTCTCCAGCAGCCCGTGCTCCCCCGCGGCCAGCGACGTCTGCAGGCGCTCACGCTGCTCCGGGTTGCGCAGCAGCGCGTAGACACCGTTGCCGATGAGATTGACGGTGGTCTCGAAGCCGGCGAAGAGAAGGATGAAGGCCATCGCGGCGGCCTCGTTCTCCGTGAGGTGCTCGCCGTGGTCGGACGCCTTGATGAGGCCGGAGATGAGGTCGTCGCCGGGCTGCTCCCGCTTGCGGTGGATCAGCTCCGCGAGGTATCCCCGCATCTTCTTCACGGAGCGGGCGACCCCGCCGCGCGGCCCGCCGCCGTGCCGGATCATCATGCCCGCCCAGTCGCGGAAGTCGTCCTGGTCCTCCGGCGGGACGCCGAGCATGTCGCAGATCGCGTAGATGGGGAGCGGGAAGGCGAACTCGTGGATCAGGTCCGCGGTCCCCTTCTCCGCGAAGGAGTCGATGAGCCGGTCCGTCAGCTCCTGCACGCGCGGCGCGAACTCGGCCACCCGGCGTGGCGTGAACGCCTTGGAGACGAGCCGGCGCAGCCGGGTGTGGTCCGGCGGGTCGATGTTCAGCAGATGCGTCATCAGCTCTGCCTTGCGCTCGCCGGGAATGCCCGTCTTGCCCTTGGCGTGCGCGGGTTCGGCGTGGTGCGCCGGGTTCTTCGACAGCCGCTGGTCGGCCAGCGCCTGCCGGGCGTCGGCGTAACGGGTCACCAGCCACGCCTCCACCCCGCTGGGGAGCCGGGTCCGGTGCACGGGCGAGTGCTCGCGCAGCCAGGCGTAGGCGGGATACGGGTCGGTCGCGAACTCCCAGGTGAAGAGTTCGGGGGCCGGGTTCGGGTCGTTCGGGGCGTTCACCCCTCGACGTTACCGGCCGCGTCCTGCCGCTCCGTCGCCCGGATCGCGTCACGGTACGCGCGGGCCGCGGCCCGCAGCGCCGCCTCGGGGTCGACGCCGTCCGCCTCCGCGCGGGCGGCGAGGGCGAGCAGCTCGTAACCGATGCCCCCGCCCTTGGGGAGGGGGACGTCCAAGGCCGCCGTACGGACCCGGGACGCGAGCTTCGCCGCGAGGGCGAGGCCCGGCTGGCCGAGCGGGACGCCGTCGGTCACCGACTCGCGCTGCTTCTCGATCGCCTTGGTGCGCAGCCAGTGCGCCTTGACCTCCTCGGGTGTGGAGGCGGTCTCCTCGCCGAAGACGTGCGGGTGCCGGTGGATCAGCTTCTCCACGATCGTGCCCGCCACGTCGTCGACCGAGAACGGCTCCGCCCCGTCCTCCGGGCGGCCCTCCTCCGCGATGCGCGCGTGGAAGACGACCTGGAGCAGCACATCGCCCAGCTCCTCGCGCAGCTCGTCGCGGTCACCGTCCTCGATGGCCTCGACGAGCTCGTACGCCTCCTCGATGGCGTACTTGGCCAGGCCCTTGTGCGTCTGCTGCGACGACCAGGGGCAGGCGCGCCGGATGCGGTCCATGACCTCCACGAGGTCGAGCAGCCGGGCTCCCGGCAGGTCGTACGCGCCGGGAAGCAGTTCCAGGTCCGGCATCCGCACCCGGCCGGAGCCGCCGAGGCGGGCCAGGCCGTCGGTCAGTGTCGTCTCGCCCTCCCCCGAGGCCAGCACCACGACCGTGCGGCCGCCCTCCGCGCAGTAGTCCACGAGCTCCTGCGCGCCAGGCTCCGCGTGCTCCACGGTGATACCCGCGTCACGGAGGTACGACAGCTGCCGGTGGGCGGCGTCGCCGCACACCACCCGGTCCGCGGCGTGCAGCGTCCGCCACGCGGGCCAGGACAGCAGTCCGGGCGCCACGCGGTGGCTGGCGGTGAGCAGGACGATACGGCCGGCGGCGGGTGCTTCAGTGGTCACACCCCCGAACCTACAGCGCGCTACGCACCGGCCGGGGCGGGCTCCTCGCCCTGGGACACCTGTGTGATCCAGGGCGCCTTGTACGCACCGAGCTCGAGCTTCTGGTCGTCCCAGGCGCCGTAACGCGGGTTCACGTCGATGTCCAGGGACTTGGCCGCGGCGGTGAACGTCTCGTTCAGCTTCTGCTGGCCCTCGGGGCTGTTCTCCGCGCCGATCGCCGTCGCGATCTTGCCGACCAGGATGTCGCGGCGCACGGCGGCGTCGAGCTGGTCCGGGGCGATGCCACGCTGCTGGAGGTACATGGCGGCGAGCTGCTCCTCGCCCATCGCCTGCTCCACCAGCTTGCCGCGCTCGTCCTGGATCTCCCGGCGGTTGACGCTCACCCCGGCGTCGTCGGCCGCGCGCTGCACGACACGGTCGACGATCAGGTCGTACAGCTTGGCGCGGCCGAGCTGTCCGGTGTCCCTGATCAACTGCGCGGACTGCGGCGAGGCCTGCTGCGCGTCGCGCACGTCCTGGACCTTCGCCTGGACGGCGGACACCTCGATCCGCTCTCCGCCGACAACCGCGGCGGCCCCCGGGTGGGCCTGACTGCCGCAGGCGGCGAGGAGCGGCGCGGCGGCGATGAGCGCGGCGGAGACGGTGAGCGCGGTGCGACGACGGCGGTGCAAAGGAGCCTCCTGGCGTGATTGTGCTTCGGTGCACAAGGCCTTGCGGTGATCGATGTTAGGCAGTCTCAGTGGTGTGGGCCACTGATTCGCCAAACGATTCGCCGAACGGTCCGGATGCGGTGGGAGTGGTGCCGGACCGCAGCACCGCCCCACCCCGGGTCACCTCGCTGTCCTCAGGTCGCTGACCATCTCTGCCAGATCGTTCGGCATCTGGGATGCCACCGCGGCGGCGGCACTCAGAAAGACACGGACTGCCGAGCGCAGCTCGTCCAAGGTGTGTCCGTCCTCCAGGACGTCCGCGACCATGGACAGGGGCGTCACGATCTCGATCTCCACAGCGTCAGGAAGAGCGTCGAGGTAGACGTCGTCGTCCGTCAGCACCAGGTCGACGACGCGGCGTGCTGCCTCCCGGAACGCCTGTTCGTCCCGGATACCGGTCCATTTCGTCACTCGGGCCCCTCCCTACGGCACTTCGTCCCGATAGTCGATCGCCATCGAGTCCAGGCGTGGCATGCAGCTCTCTCGGCAGGGGGTGGCCTCGGACCCGTGTGCGTCCCCACCGGATTTCAGGCCTCGTACCCTGACCGCCTCCATCTTCCCCCCGAGCAGTCCGCCCGGGCCTTCGGCCTTCTCGGCGAGGATCAAACACATCGCCTCGGCGCAATTGTCGTGACCGCGCTTGCCCAACATGGCGAAGGCTCGATCCAGGCGGCCACCAGGCTCTGCCTTCAACCCGTGCTTGTTGTAGCCGAAGTAGCTGCGTCCCGAAGGCGATGTGTACTTGGCCACGAACTTGACGCCCTTCTTGCCACCGTGCGGGCGCAGGAAGTCCGCGTAACCCAGGAGATCGGCCGACGCACCCTTGCCGGTGCCGCAGTTGTGGACGAGGGCCGTCGCCGCGCCCGAGGCGACCACGAAGGTGTGGGCGGAGTCGACGCTCAGGTTGTGGACCGTCGCGGCTTGCGTCCAGGCGCGGACCGAGTCGATCTGGACCCAGCTGCCGCTGCCGGTCCGGAGCCACTGGCCGGGCTTCAGTTCGCCGGCCTCGAGCCACTTGTTCAGCGAGGGCACCCAGAAGGGGTGGCCGTCGGTCGCGGTGATGGTGTCGGTGGCTTCGCCGCGGTCGCCGTCCGTGTCGATGGTGAGGCGGACCAGCTTCTTCTGGCCCTTGCCCTTGATCGTCGCGGTGACCTCCTGACCGGACGTCTCGCCCGTCGTCGGGTCGGTGGCCAGCACCTCGTCGCCGGCTTCGACCTTCTCGATCGGTTTGCGGCTGCCGTCGGCCATGACGACCTCTGTGCCCGGCACGAAGCTGTTGCCCAGCAGGTCGGAGGCGAGGGTGGCGCATTCCACGGCCGACTCGACGCGGTCGACCGTGTCGTCGACACGGTTCGCCGCCTTCCCGATGTCGTCCGCGTACTTGGCCGCCTTGGCCGCCATCCGGCCGGCCTTGGCCGCTCGGACCGCGCCCGCGCCGACGCCGCCGAGTGCCGCGCCCGCGACCGTCGCGACGGCCCAGGCGCAGGCCTCCATGTCGCCCTTGGTGACGCAGTTCTTGATGTCGTTGTAGCCGGTGACCTCGGCGACGACGTTGCCGACGGTCTTGACGCCGTCCCAGACGGCGCCCCAGTCGACGGCCTCGCTGACCGTCTCGACGACCGCGCCGACCTGTTCGACGACGGCTTCGCGGATCGCGTCCGTCGCCTTCGCCACGTCGGCGATCACGTCACGGGCCGCGCCGACGATGATCGCCGGGAGGTTGGGGTCGGCGGTGACGACCGCCTTGGCGACGGCTATCAGAGGTTTGGCCGCGGCGACGATGTCCGGGATCGGGTTGTGCTTGGCGACGTACGCGGCTGCCTCACGGGCCTTGCGCGTCACGGTCGCCTTGGCCTCGTAGTAGATCCGGCGGGCCTCCGCGGCTTTCTGCCTGGCCCATTCGCCCACCGCGCGCGTGGCCCCCGCGGCTGCCCGGACCGTGACCCGCACCACGGCGTCGACGACCGTCTTCAGGCCGGACTTCCGGTAGATGTAGTTGGCTGCCCGGCCGACGAAGTCGAGGGCTCGGTTGAAGGCCGCGCGCGGGTGGCGGACCGCGTAGGAGACCGCGCTGACGACCTTCTTCGCGGTCTTGACCGTCGCCCGGACGTACTTGTTCTGCTTGACCTTCTTGACGAAGCCGTTCCACTTCTTCTTGCACCAGTCGCAGCTCGGCCAGTGGCCGTCCGGGTCGCTGTAGTCCATCGGTGAACCGGCGCCGTACGTGTACCGGTTGGCGAGGATCGAGGCGCCGGACGCGTAGGTGTAGGAGTCGCGGGAGTCGAAGGCACCGGTCGCCGGGTCGTACCAGCGCGCGCCCATGTTGACCTGGTCGGTGTCCGGGTCGGTCCAGTCGCCCTGGTAGCCCGCGTTGCCCGCCGTGCCGGAGCCCTCGGCGACCTGGCCGAAGGGGTCGAAGGACGCGGACGAGGTGAGGGCGGTGGCCGTGCCGTCGGTGGCGGACATGTCGCCGACGACGTCGCCGTGCTTGTCGGTGACCGTCAGCTGCGCCGGTCCCGTGCCCTCGGCGACGGACAGCAGTTCGTCCGCCGCGCCCCGTCCGTAGGTGGAGTTGTTGTCCTTGACCGGGTCGGGGGCGAAGCCCGCGTAGGTGAAGTCCGCCGTGTTGCGGGTGGCGACGCGGTCGAGGGAGTCGTACGTGTACGCCGTGCCCGACTCGCCCGCCTTGGTGAGGCGGTCGAAGGCGTCGAAGGTGAACTGTTCCGTCAGACCCGAGCTGGTCCGTGTGGCGAGTGTGCCGCGCGGGGTGTGGTCGTAGGTGTAGTCGCCGTCGGACAGCAGCCGGTTGCGCTCGTCGAAGGTGGATGTCTTGTCGCCGTTGCGGATCCGGTTGCCGCTGTCGTCCCACTCGTATCCGGTGGTGGTGCCGTCGGGGCCGGTCCAGGAGGTGAGTCGGCCGGCGTCGTCGTAGCCGTACGTGTTCTCGCCGGCGTCTGCGACGCCCGTCGTCGTCTTGGACTTCAGGTGGTCGTCGGAGTCGTACCCGTAGTCGGTCGAGGCGATCGTGGTGCCGCCGGAGGCGCTGACGGTGTCGCTGTCGAGCCGTCCCAGGTCGTCGTAGGCGAACGTCCGCCGCTGGCCCGCCCCGTAGTCGATCTGCTTGACCGCGCCGGCGCCGTCGTAGCGGTAGTTCTGGGCGGCTCCGGTCAGCGGGTCGGTGGCGGAGGTGAGCTGCTGCCTGGCGTATCCGAAGCTCGCGGTGCCCGCGGCGTCGGTGCGGCTGGTGAGCTGACCGTCGTTGTTGTACTCGTAGGTGGCTTCGCCCGACGGGCCGCTCGCCCGCAGCAGCAGTCCGCGGTCGTCGTACTCGTAGACGTCGTCGCCCTCGGGGGAGGTGGCCCGGGTCAGCCGGCCGGCCTGGTCGTATCCGAAGGTCTTCTCAGGGGTGGCGACCTCGGCGCCGGTCCCGGTCTCGCGGACGAGCTGTCCGGCCCTGTCGTACTCGCGGGTGCGCACCACACCGCCCGGCGCGGTCAGTTTCTCCACCTGTCCCATGGCGTTGTAGCCGCTGGTCCAGGTGCGGTCCCCGGGGGCCGGGTCGCGTTCGGTGGCCGGTTCGATCACCGACTCGGGCAGGCCGAGGGTGTTGGTGGTGTAGATCGTGCTGTTGCCGCGGCCGTCGGTGTAGCGCGTGCGGTTGCCGAGCGCGTCGTAGCCGAAGGACGTGGTGATCGACTTCGTGTCGGAGACGGGCTCGGTCTGGCCGGTGAGCCGGCGCAGCGCGTCGTAGGCGTAGGTGGTGGTGCGGCCGAGCGGGTCGGTGGACGAGGTGAGGTTCCCGGCCTCGTCGTACCCGTAGGCGACCTTCCGCAGCTGGCTGCCCGCGGCGTCGAGGTCGGTGTCCTGGAGCAGCCTGCCCATCGCGTCGTACACCTTGGCCGACGTGCGGCCGAGGCCGTCGGTGCGGCGGACCTCACGGCCGCTCATGTCGTAGCCGAACTGGTCGACGACACCGCCGGCGTCGGTCATCCGCAGCAGCTGCCCGAGCGCGTCGTAGGTGAAGGTGGAGACGCCGCCGCCGGGCGCGGTCTGCTTCACGACGTTGCCCGCGTCGTCGTACTCGTTGCGGGTGGTGAAGGCCGCGGGCAGGGGCTTCCGCTCGATCCGGGTGCTGGTGACCGGGCGGTCCAGGTCGTCGTAGGTGGTCTCGGCGCGGGCGCCGTTCGGATCGGTGGCGGAGAGGATCTTGCCGGTGCGGGTGTAGGTGTACTTCCACTGCGCGCGGGCGTCGCCGGTGCCGACCGGTACGTCCTTGGCCATCAGCCGGTTCTGGCGGTCGTAGGTGTACTTGGTGACCCGGCCCAGCGGGTCGGTGGACTCGGTCACGTTGCCGAGCGGGTCGTAGGTGTTGCTGACGGTCGGGGCGACGGTCGTGTCGGAGCCCGGCGCGGTGTACGACGGTGCGCTGGAGGTGCGCACCCGGCCGAGCCGGTCGTAGGTGGTGCGGTTGGTGTTGCCCAGCGCGTCGACGGACTCGGTGACCGCGCCGAACGTGTCGTACCCGGTCCAGGTGGTGGGCCGGGAGGCCACCGGAGCGGCGCCGTTCGACTCGGTCCGCACCTGCGGCGCGAGAGCGGACACGGACCGGCCGATCTCGTCGTACGTGTAGTCGGTGACGTGTCCGCCGGGCTCGGTGCGGGACTTCACCAGGCCGCGCTGGTCGTAGGCGTAGACGGTGGTGCTGGTCTCTGTGCCGTTCTGGACGATCTCCTTCTCCGCGTTACCCGCGTTGTCGTACAGGTAGCGGACCGTCTCCGGGGTGACGCCGGTGGGCCATGGCACGTTGGAAGGCGCGCCGCTGGAGGCGACGGTGTCCACGTTGCCGGCGAGGTCGTAGGTGTAGGTGGTGCGGCGGGCGAGCCCGGCGGGGTCCGTGACCTCGCTCTTCACACGGCCGACGGCGTCGTAGGTGTACTCGGTGAGCAGCGCGCCGCCTGACGTGCGCTCGGTGAGGACGTTGCCCGCGCCGTCGAAGGTGTTGGACTCGATGACGATGTCGCGCGTGGTGCCGTCCGGGTTGTGGAAGTCCTTGAGGGTGATGGACTTGACCAGGTCGTCACCGTAGTACTCGTAGACGAGGCTTCGGCCCATGGAGTCGGTGTGCCGCACCAGGCGGCCGCCCATGTCGTAGGCGTACGACTGGAGCACCGTGTGGTCCTCGTCGCCGCCGTCGTCCTCCCAGTCGCGCAGCCGGGTCTCGGCCATCATGTTGCGCGCTGTGTAGAGGTAGTCGAAGTGGTTTCCGTTGGCGTCGACCATCGACGTCCGGTTGCCCAGAGCGTCGTAGGTGTAGCTGGTCTCGTTGCCTTCGGCGTCGATCGCCTTCTCCGGGCGGCCGTGGCCGTCGATCTCGAACGTCATCGTCCGCGGGAGGTCCCCGCCGAGGATGTCGGAGACCTCGGTGCCGACCGTGGTGCCGTCGGCGTCGTAGGACGTGACGGTCCTCTGCTGGTGCCGGGCGCTGGTCACGGCGTTGGTGGTGGCCGGGTCGGTGGTGGACACGAGCCGGGACAGCTTGTCGTAGGCGAAGGTCGTGGTGACTCCGGCGGGCTGTGCGTCGGAGACGGTGGTCTCGGTGAGTTTGCGGCCGAGGGCGTCGTAGGTGAACTTCGTGACCAGGCCGGACGGTTCGGTGATGCGGGCCAGGTCACCGGACCTGAAGTACTGGTACCGGGTGATCTTGCCGCGTGGGTCGGTGGTGGACAGCGGGAGTCCGGTCGGGGTGTTTCCGCCGTCCAGGGCGGGTTCCGCGCCCGTGGTGTACGCGTTCCTGACGGTTCCGCCGTCGGGCGCCGTCTGGACGGTCAACTGACCGTCGGCGTTGTACTGGTACTGGGTGCGGTACCTGTTGTCCGTCGGTCCCGACGAGCGTCCGTCGCGGGTCTCGGTCGGCTGGTCGGCCCTCAGGTCGAAGTCGCCGGCCGGGGTCGGGTAGGTGGTGTACGAGGTCTGGCAGTCCCCGGCGGCCCGGCAGGTCGTCCGGCTGGTGACATTGCCGCGGTCGTCGTGACCGAGGGTGACCTTGTCGCCGTTCTCGCTGATGATCCCGGTCTGGAAGCCGTTGTCGTCGTACTCGAAGAGCCGGATGGCGACGCCGTCGGCGGGGTGCCGGATGAAGTCGGGTTCGCCGCCCCCGTCGCCAGGGGGGTTGGTGCAGAACGCCGGGTCGCCCGGGTCGGGTTCGGTGCACACCTCGCCGGGCGGCTCGCTGCCGGAGGGGCTGGGCGAGGGCTCGGGCTCGCGGGCGCCGAGCGCCATGGGCTCGCCGTAGCGCAGCATCCACCCGGTCAGGCCGTCGTACTCGTAGAAGTACGGGGAATCGACCGGGTCGTGGACCTCGACGGTGCGGCGCAGGTCGTTGTCGTCGCCGAAGACGGCGGGCGTGCCGATCTGCCAGGTGCCGCCGTTGCGGTCGGTGTACTCCTTCACCCGGTCGCGGGCCGTGTCGTAGGAGACCTCGGAGGCGATCCGGCCGGACGGCAGGGTGGTCCTGGTCAGGGGGGTGGCCGCGCGGGTGCCCTCGCGGTGGTGGGCGGTGACCGCGGCCGGGCCGAGGGGGTGGTGGTAGACGGCCACGTCGTCGATGGTGCCCGCGAAGGAGCGGGCCCCGGTCGTGCCCCAGCCGGGCCAGGAGGCCGGTGTGGAGGCGTGCGCGGCGCCGATCTGGTTGTGGGTGAGGTCGGTGCCGGTGAGCTGCTTGCCGGTCAGGGTTCCGGACAGCCTGCCGTCGAGGTAGAGGCTCTGCGTGGAGCCGGACACGGAGAGCACGGCGTGGTGCCAGTTGCCGTCGTTGACGTTCTTGGTGATGTCGGTGATCGGTGAGACGGATCCGGTCCAGAACTGGCCGCGCAGCTTGCCGTCGTTGCCGACGTACAGCATGGGGACACCGGTGCCGGGCGCGGTGCCCCAGGCCTTGTTCTGGTAGCCGATCAGCGGACCGCCGGCCCCGGTGGCGGGCGTCTTGAACCAGACCTCGACGGCCGCGTCCCTGCTCTTCTTGAGGGTGCCGGACGGCAGGTCGACCCGGGAGGTGGTGCCGTTGAAGGTGGCGGCGGTGCCCGGGTCGCCGGTGATCGCGCCGGCCGCGCCGAGTGTCACGGCGCTGTGGGTGCCGCGGTCCTTGCCGAGGTTGGCCTCGATGGCGCTGTTCGCGGCCGTGCCCTCGTCCTCGCCCAGCTTCCAGTACGACTGGGGCCGGGAGTCGAGGACGGTGGTGGCGTAGTGGCTGCCCGTGCCGTAGCCGTACCGCGTGCAGCCGGAGTGCGGGTCGCAGACGCTGTCGAGTACGTCGCCCGTGTAGGTGTAGGTCCAGCTCAGCGGGGCGCCGTCAATCGCGTTCGTGGACACCTTGGTGACATGGGAGCCGGTCCAGGTGAAGGTGAGTGAGCGGCCGCTGCGGGCATGGCTCGCGCTCTGGATCCGGCCGCCGGAGTATGTGTGGGTGACGACGTTGGACGAGTTGTCGGTGATCTTCACCAGGAGGCCGCTGGTGGAGAAGTCGTAGCTCGTGCCGGACTTGTCCTGGAGGCGGTAGGTGCCCGCGGTCGCGTCATGGGTCAGCTTCGCGAACCGGCCGGACGGCGGGGCGAAGCCGCCGTCCGGGTTCTTGCCGAAGCGGACGTCCTGCCCGTCGGGATACCGGATGACGACGTTGCCGGAGCCGTCGTCGTCGGGGGTGAGCCGCATGTCGTACCGCGTGGTCCAGCCGGCTCCGAACGCGAGGTCGCGCCGCGGGTCGAGGCTGTTGTAGGTGCGCACCAGGGTCATGTCCGGGCCGACCGTGGTGAGGGAGGCGTCGATCGCGGCGGACGTGAAGTTGCCGACGTTCGGGTCGAACTCCTTGCCCGGCGCATCGGACAGGCGGGAGGTGATCTCGGGCTGCGGCACGGCGGCGACCAGGGCGACCTGGGCGGTGGGCACCTCGTTGGTGGCGTCCTTGACGAAGGCGCGCCACAGGTACGTGGTGCCCCACTTCAGCCGCCCCGCGGGGACCGGATGGGCCGAGGAGGTCTGGTAGGCGGATGTGGTGCAGCCGGTCGGCCTGCCGTCCTTGTCCGCCTCGCAGATCTCGAACTTGTACTGGAGTGTGGAGCCGGGCGGGGCGTCGATGTCGACGCCGCTCGCCCACAGCTGCGGGGTGAGGGTCTGCGCCTGGTAACCGTTGGGCGGGAACTGCTCCTTCACCACCGGGGCGATGTCGAAGACCTGGAGCGTGAGCCGGCCGGGCGGCACCTGCTCGTCGGTGAAGACCTTGCCGCCGGTGCGCACCATGGTGAAGTCGAGCAGGTACGTACCCGGGGGCAGTGCCTTGATCGTGGCGTCGAGCGTCACCTTCTGCCCGTACGCCACATTGCCGGCCAGGTTGGCGGTGCGCTGCTGGGTGACGAGCCTGCCCTTGGCGTCGTAGGCCCGGTAGGCCAGGTAGTAGCTGCTCGGGGTCCAGGTCTCGGCGCCCTTGTTGGTGACCGAGACCTTGACCTTGCCGTCCTGGTTCTGCAGCACCGGCGGGTCGGGGACGGGCTTGGGGAAGGAGTAGGTCGCGCTGTACGGGGAGTGCGTGACGAACAGCTTCGGCGGGTTGGCCGTGGAGTGGCCGGTCAGCTTCTTGAAGGAGAGGGTGTCGGTGGGCGAGGCGCGCAGCGACAGTCCGTGGTTGGGCTGGGTGCCGTCGACCCAGCGCTGAACGAGGTCCCGGCCGCCCTTGCCGAGGTCGAACAGTTCACCGGCGGCGGGGCAGGCGGAGGAGGACTGGCCGAAGGCGACATGCCCGTAGGCGAAGGACTTGGAGGCGAGGGACGCGCCGACCGACGGACCGGGGTAGGCGGTGCCGGTTCCGGCGGTCCATGCCTCGTTGACGGGGTGGACGGAGACCGGGCGGGGCTTGCAGGAGGCCGCGTCGAAGTTCACGATCTGCAACTGGGCGCCGAAGATCCGGTGGTGGCGCAGTTCCTCGTCGAGCGAGGGGAAGCCGAGGAACGAGTACGTGGCGCCGGTGGGGCTCTTGCCGACCTGGAGCTCGCTGGAGCCGACGACGGAGGCGCCGCCCTGCCTGACGTACATGGACGTGGAGGCGGCGGTGGTGTCGACGGACGGGTCGACACGGACGGGGAAGGCGCGGTCCGGCGCGAGGAGCCAGTCCCGGTCGACGTCGACACGCAGGGCCTGCCGGCCGTCCTGTTCGACGAGGTCGTAGTGGACGGCGTGCGACACGGCGCCGTTCGCGTCCTCCATGAATCCGGCGGGGACAACGGCCCTGGTCCGGCCGTCGGTGTCGGTGAGGACGACCGCACCGTCCCGGGTCCGCGCGGTGAGGCCTTCGAGGGTCAGGGGGAAGACGTACTCGGCGGGCGCGTCCTTCGAGCGCAGGACGAGTGTCTCCTTGACGCCACCGGCCCGGGAGTCGAGCCACAGGTCGGTCTCGGGGAGGACGTTCTCGTACGAGACCCGGGTGCCGGCGGCGCTGCCCCTCGCGGTGGAGGCGCCGTCGAGCGACCAGCCGAAGGACTCACCGGACGGGAGGGTGAGCGACGCCAGCACGGCCGCGTCCGCCCGGTCGGCGATGCGCAGGGCGACGGAGTCGGCCCGGTTGACGAACGCGCCGCCGGCCTCGGTGAGGGTGGTGTCGACGGGTCGCCAGTCGCCCTTGGCGTCGGCGAAGTTGACGGGCGTCGTGGACAGTTCGGTGGTGCGGGTGCCGTCCTCGTTCGCCCAGACCCGGCTGCGGGCGTCGCGTTCCGCGACGATCTCCTTGCTGGTCCTGCGGTCGAAGCCCTTGACCTCGGCCGCGGGCGCTGCGCCGACCTCGACCCTGTTGCCGCGGGGGGCGGGCCGGGCGGAAGGAGGTGGCGTCAGCGGGTACTTGGCGCGCAGTGACCGCGGCGAGGTGGTGTTGGAACCGTTCCCCGCGGTGTGCCCGAGCCCTTCGGCGCTGCCCCAGCGCTGCTCCGGCCCCTCGGCTGCGGCGGGAGGTGCGGGGATGTACGGGAAGCCCACTCCGGCGACGGCGAGGGAGCCCACCGCGATGACCAGGGCGACGGCGGCCCCGATGACCTTCGCCAGGCGGCTGCGCCGCAGACGGGTCATCAGGAAGTTGCGCGCAAGTCTCCGGTACGCGGGCACAGAACCCCCAAGTCGCTGCTGAAATCGACTTGTTGATGTTGTAGATCCTGTGACCGTCCTGTCGAGGACCTGCACCCATTGTTCATGCACGCGTCAATTGCATAGAGCAGCTGTTCACTCGGCCGCTACCGCCACGTTCACGGAACGCCGCCTAGCGTCCGAGGTCATGACTTCCAACTCGTCCCGCAGCGCCGCTCGTTGGGCCGCTGCCGCCACCACCGTCGCTGCCGCCTTCTCGCTGCTCACCGCCGTTCCCGGCACCGCCCACGCCGCCGAGGCGGCCTCGTGCACGCCCACGGGACCGACCTACGCCGTGAACACCGCGGGCAGCCTGCTGCGGTACGACATGCCGACACCGCTCGCCGGCGGCGACCTCGCGAATCCGAAGACGATCGACAGTGGCTGGTCCGCCTACGGCCGCGTCCTCGCCGGCCACCGGGCGAAGTTCTACGGGATCAAGTCCGACGGCCTCTACCTGAGCCAGCGGGACTCCTCGACCGGCACCTGGAACATCCACCACAAGAAGATCAGCGACGACTACGGCTGGCTGGCCGGATCGGCGGACCGCAACCAGATCTCGGTCGACCGCAGCGACCATCTGTGGGTCCTCGACAACGCCGGCAATCTGCGCGCCAACAAGTACGACCCCGCGACCGGCACCTGGGACGCGACGAGCGGGAAGATCATCGACAAGGGCTGGGACCGCTACAACCTGATCGTCGCGGGTGACGACGGCGTGGTCTTCGGGCGCCTGGCGGCCACGGGCGAACTGGTCCGCTCCCGCTACGACTTCACCAGCCAGCGATGGGTCGAGCGCCATGTCGTGAAGAGCTGGGCGGACTGGAACGTCTACAAGAGCGTCACCTCCATCGGTGGTGACACGCTGGTCGGCGTCACCACCGGAGGAACGGCCCACTACTACCGCCTCGACGAGAACACCGGCGGTTTCGCCGTCTACAAGAAGACCGTGGGCGCCTCGGGCTGGCAGAACTTCCCCAACGTGACCGGGGCCCCCGACGCCTGCCGCATCCTGAACGACCACACCCCGGCGGCACCCTCCGTCCCGCTGGAGTCCTACAGCCGGGCGGCCGTTGTCCAGTCCGCCGCCGGGTCGCTGGAGCTCGCCTACACCGACAACATCGGCCGTCTCGTGCACGGACGGATCGCCGACCCGTCGGACATCAACGGCGTGCAGTGGACCACCATCTCCGGCAACGACGCCTTCGCCGGCACACCGTCGCTCGCCGGACACACCGACGGCCGTGTCGTCGTCACCGGCCACAACACCTCCGGCAGCGTCTGGCAGCGCAACCAGACGGCGAAGTCCAGCGCGGACTGGGGCAACTGGATCGACCTGGCCGGCGCCATGGCGCAGCACCCCGTGACGGCCAGGACGCCGGCCGGGCTGCTCGTCCAGGTCGCCGCCGACGCGGACGGCCGCCCCTGGTACCGCATCCAGCAGCGCGCCAACGTCGACTTCATGGGCTGGACGAAGCTGGCCGGTACCGGATTCCAGGGACCGCTCACGGCCGTCACCGTCCGGGACGGCATCCAGTTGTTCGGCAAGGCGGCGGACGGCACGCTGTCCACGGCGCTCCTCGGGGAGGACGGCAGCCTGTCCTCCTGGACCTCGCTCGGCGCCCAGGCCGTCACGGGCACGCCGTCCGTGGTCGTCTACCCCGGCTACCGGCTGCGCGTCTTCGCCACCGACGGCCTGGGCAAGGTCGTCACCACGGTGCAGGCGGCCGAGAGCGGCCCCTACGGCGCCTGGACCACGGTCGACGGGCTGACCGCCGACGGCTCGCCGAGCGCGGTGATCTCCCCCCTGACCGGTCTCACCGAGATCACCGTCCGGGGCGCCGACGGCTACATCCACAACACGGGTGAGACCACACAGGGCAGCGGCACCTGGCGCGCCTGGCAGCAGCCGGCCTACGAGGTGTCCGCCACCGAGCCCACCGCGTTCACCTACACCAACGCGGCCGGTCCCACCTGGGCCTACTCCTTCCGTACCGCGGACAACCAGACCCGCGTCTACCAGGTCCAGCAGACCTCGGCGCTGAGCACCATGCGCGCACAGGACGAGAAGCCCGCCTTCGCCGGCACGGCGCTGACCGCCCCGGCGAAGTAGCACCGAGGCCGGGTGCGGCGGCCATGCGGCCGCACCCGGCCCCGATCCTCCGACCCTCCGACCCTCCGAGCCTCCGAGCCTCCGAGCCTCCGAGCCTCCGACCGGAACGACAGGCCCCCGCGGCCGGTCTTCGCGACCCACCCGACCGCGGTCATCGCCTCGCGCGGCGCCACGTCCGCGTGCGCGTACGTCTTTGCCCCCGTACCAGCCTCGGCCGGTACGGGGGCGGAGAGAGGGCCGCGGCGGGCGGCGCTACCCGACCGGCTCCCGCTCCCGTTCCGCGGGGCGGCGGTCCGGGCCGAGCATGATGATGCGCGAGACCACGAACGTGATCGGGATCGCCGCCGCCGCCGCGACGAGCGGCGCGTACGTACTGTCGAAGTGGAGCATGTCCACCAGCAGGTAGACGCCGCAGGTGGTCACCACGAAGTTCGCCGCGTTGGTGAGCGGGAACAGCAGGAACTTCCGCCAGGTCGGCCGGGTGCGGTACGTGAAGTACGAGGTCAGGAAGAAGGACCCGACCATGCTCAGCAGGAAGGCGACGACATGCGCCGCCACGTACGGAAGCCAGGTCAGCAGCGCCAGGTAGAGGCCGTAGTACGTGCCGGTGTTCACGACCCCGACCAGGGCGAACCTGATGATCTGGCCGCGTACCGTCATTTTCCTACCAGTTCCCCCGCGCGCCTGTTCCGCCCGTCGTCCTGTCGGGGAAGGCCGGCGTTGGTCGCCTTCACCAGGAAGTGCGGCCGCCGCTTCACCTCGTAGTAGATGCGGCCGACGTACTCGCCGACCACACCGAGCATCAGCATCTGCACACCGGCGAGCGCGATGACCGCCACGAGTAGGGTGACATACCCGGGGGTGTCCACGCCGTTCACGAGGGCGACACCGACAATCCAGGACGCGTACACCGTGGCGACGGCCAGGAGCAGCATTCCCAGATAGATCGCGGCCCGCAGCGGTTTGTTGTTGAAGGAGAGCAGCCCGTCGAGGCCGTAGTTGAGGAGCTTTCCGAAGCTCCATTTGGAACGGCCCTGCTCACGCACCGCGTTCTCGTACTCGAATGTCGTGGTACGGAATCCGACCCAGGCGAAGATGCCCTTGGAGAACCGGTTGTACTCGGTGAGTTCCAGGATCGCGTCGACCGTGCGCCGCGACAGCAGCCGGAAGTCGCCGACGCCGTCCACGAGCTCCACGTCGACCAGCCGGTTGATCAGCCAGTAGTAGGCGCGCGCGGTGACCGTACGGGTGACCCGGTCGCCCTTGCGGGTGCGCTTGGCGATGACCTGGTCGTGGCCCTCCTCGTAGAGCTGCAGCATGCGGCGCACCAGCTCCGGCGGATGCTGGAGGTCGGCGTCCATGATGACGACCGCGTCGCCCCGGGCATGCCGGAGACCGGCGAGCATCGCCGCCTCCTTGCCGAAGTTCCGGCTGAAGGAGACATAGCGCGTACGGGAGTCGGCCTCGGCGATCTCCATAAGGAGCGGGAGCGTCCGGTCATGACTTCCGTCGTCCACGTAGACCAGTTCGAATTCGCCATCGAGAAGGGCGAGTTCCGCGGTCACATGTTCGTGGAAGCGGCCGATGATCTCCTCTTCGTTGAAGCAGGGAACAACTATCGAGATCAGCACAGGAGAACAACATTCGAACCGAATGACTCGCGCCGGTTCAACACATGGCGCCCAGGAGACCATTCGGTGAACTGGCCCTCCGGTAGAGCGCTTTCACGATCGGCGCTGGCATATTCGAATCATCATGTGGACTCTGCCCTCCGCCGCGCCCGCGTCGCGCGGCCGCGCCGCCGCGCTCGCCGCGCTCATCACCGTAGGGGCGGTGTGCGCCGGCGACGCCGTCGCCCGCACCTTCCCCTTCGGGCCACGCACCCGCAGTGTGAACGACCTCGGGAACCAGTTCGTCCCGTACCACGCACACCTGTGGGACCTGCTCCACGGCCGGGCGGACGGCGGGCTGCTGCTCAACTGGCAGTCGGGTTACGGCACCAGTTTCCTGCCCGACCTCGGCACCTACCTCACGAGCCCGTTCTCGGTGCTCGTCGGGCTCTTTCCACGTGACGAGATCGACCTGGCCGTCTACGTCGTCACCGTGGTGAAGACGGCCGCGGCGGCGGCGGCCATGACCTGGCTGCTCACGGCCCTGCACAAGGGCAGCGGCCGCAGGTGGGCGGCCGCGGTCCTCGGCGCCTCGTACGCACTGTGCGGCTGGTCGGTCGTCGAGGCGACGTACAACCCGATGTGGCTGGACGGTCTCGTCTTCTTCCCTCTGCTGTGCCTGGCGGCCGAATGGGCGCGCACCGGCCGGCGGCCGCTCCTGGGGCCGGTGGTCGTCGCCCTCGCGTGGACGGCGAACTTCTACACGGCGTACATGGCGACCATCGGCGCCGCCCTGGTGCTCGCCGTGCGCCTGCTGCTGGAGGAGACGCGGCCCGGGGAACGGGCGCGGGGCCTGCTGCGGTCCGTCCGGACCGTGCTGCTCGGTGTCGGCCTCGCCGCGCCCGTCCTGGTCCCCGTCTTCCTCGGCTCGAAGCACGCGTATCCGGGATGGTCGAAGGAGTTCGCACCGGCCAGCTGGGCGGACGTGTTCGCCAGGATGCTCCCGGCGACGTACAGCTTCTTCACACCCGCCCTCTTCATCGGCACCGGGACCCTGCTGCTGGCCGCCGCCCTCGCCTTCAACCGCGCGGTGCCGGTCAAGGAGCGGTGGACATGGACGGGCCTGGCGGTCGCCGCCGCGGTGTCCGTGCAGTGGGGACCCACGCACCTGGTGTGGCACGTCTTCGCCACACCCAACGGCAGCCCCTACCGGCAGACCTTCGTCGTCGCCGGGCTCGTGGTGATCTGTGCCTGGACGTCTGTGTCGCGGGGCTGGCCGCAGCGGCGCTCGGTGCTCGGCGGCGGCGCGGTCGTCACCGCGTTCGCGCTCGCCGCCGTCACCAGCGAACTGACCACCCTCTGGGCGTATCTGCTGTTCGCCCTGGGTCTGGTCGCGGTGGTGGGCGGACTGCTGATCGCCGCACGCGGCCGCCACGCGGCGGTGGCCGCGGTACTCCTCACCGGTGCGCTGATCGGGCAGGCCGCCGCGACCACCGCCTACGCGGACCGCGAGAGACCCGCGCGCCTGGACCACTACCCGTCGTGGGGCGCGGCGCACAGCGCGCGGGAGGCAGCCGTCCGCGACGCCGACGGCTGGCCGGCGTACCGCACGGACCCCGGCCGCGAACGGCTCACCGGCAACGACCCGATGCTCGTCGGCGGCCAGGGCGCCTCGTACTACAGCAGCCACACACCCGACGTCCTCACCCGGACGCTCGCGGCACTCGGAGTGGGCTGGACCTCACGCGGCCGGAGCCTGCAGTCGCTGGACAATCCGGTCACGGACGCGATCTTCTCGGTGGGCGCCCGGGTACGGACCGGCCCCGGCGGGCGGCCCCGGATCCTGCGCTCGGACCCACCGCCGCTCGTCACGGCACGGCCGCAGGGCCCCGAGCCCCGCTACGGTTCGTCCCCCTTCCGCAACCAGGAGCTCCTGCTCGGCGCACGGGTCTACGAATCCCCCGTCGACGGCGCCTGCCGGCCGGGCACCGAGGTCTTCCTGTGGGCGCCCGACTACACGGGCACCGCCCGGGTCGGGGACAACCCGCCCGTCAAGCTCCTCGGCGGCACTCCCAAGCGCCGGGCGCCGATCACCTCGCTCGGCACGGCGACCGCCCCCGGCCTCCCCGTCGCCTACGGTTCCGCCGCCCCACGGGGAGCGGCCGTCGGCTGCCTCGACCACACCGCTCTGGACGCCGCCGTCGCGGGCCTGAAAGCCACCGGAGCCGTGGACGTCGACGTCTCCGACAGCGGCATCACGGCCGAACTCCCCACCGGTACCAGGGGAACGGCGGTGATCGCCGCCCCGCGGATCGCCGGCTGGAGCTGCGACGGCCGCCCGGCGGACTCCTACCTCGGCCTCGTCGCCGTCCCCCTGGACGGCAGCCGCACGGCGATCAGCTGCTCCTTCCGCCCGCCGGGCCTGCGTCTGGGCACGGCGGTGGGAGGCGCGGCGCTGCTCGCCCTGCTGGTGACGGTCTTCGGGCCGCCGGCACTGGGACGCGTCCGCCGGCACAGGAGCGGGTGGGCCGAGGCGGCGTGACCGCCTTCACAATTGCGAAACCCACCCTTCATCCGCCGAGCATTCGGTCTTGGTGGGCACCGGAGTTGTTCACGCGTACGTTCCCTGGCATGTCCTCTCTGCCCAACCGTCTGACGAAGCAGCTCCTGCGCCCCGCCCTACCTCTGGTGGAGCGGATGACCAGACCGCTGCGGTCCGACGTCGAGTCCCTGAGAAGAGAAGTCGCCGACATGCGGCGGCAGCAGTACGCCTTCGGTCTGCTCCTCGACGGCACCGGCAGAGGAACCCACCGGATGCCGACGGCCGGAGCGATCGACACCCTGGTGCGCCAGATCGAGACGGTGAGCGACGGCAGCCCGCACGCCCGCCGCAGCGTGGTCGTCGCCTACCGGACGGTCGTGGCGCAGGAGGCGCTCGGCGTCGGCAGGCTCGCCGGGTCGACCTCCAACGTGTGCGGCAAGCTCGCCACGATCCCGCTGCTGAGCCCGCCGAACGGCGACATCCTCGAGATCGGCACCCTCTACGGGCAGTTCGCCGCCGCGCTGCTGCGGATGATGCACCGGGCCGGGATCCAGCCGGCGCTGACGATCGTCGACCCGCTGGCGGGATCGCAGCTCCAGCCCGGCGCCACTCCCCACGCCGACCCCACCGGGACGCCGGTGCGGGAGGACGTCGTGCTCGCCAACCTGGCGCCGTCGGGCGGCGCCGGGGCCTACCCGGCCCGGATCGAGCAGGGCTTCTCCTCCGACCCGGAGGTGCGCTCCCGCGTCACCGACCGGGAGTACGGCGTGGTCGTCGTCGACGGCGACCATTCGGAGGACGGGGTCCGCGCCGACCTCGAGTGGGTCGAGGAGCTCGTGGCGCCGGGCGGGATCGTGGTGCTCGACGACTACGGCGACAACAAGTGGCCCGGCGTGCAGGACGCCCTGGACAAGCACCTGGCCGACGGCACGTCCCGGCTGCGGATGCTGGGACGGGTCTCCACCTCCGCGTTCCTCCGGGCGGTCTGAGGCCGGGTACGTTCAGCCCATGCGGAACTGCTGCTGGCGCTCCAGGGCGCGGCGCAGTTCCGCGGGAAGCTGGTGATAGGGGCCGTACGCGCGCTCCGCGTCGTACAGCAGGGACCGGAACTGCTCGTACGCCGCCATGTGGTCGCCCACCGCGAGCAGCAGATGGCCGATGCGGTGGCGCACCTGCAGCGCTCGATCGGGATCGGAGCCTTCGTAGTACGGCAGGACCGCGCGGTACTCGGTGAGTGCCGCGGCCGGCCGGCCGAGCTGTTCCAGACACGCGGCCGCGTCATGGCGGAACTGCAGGGACTGCGGGTCGGCCGGGCCCGCCTCCGCGGTGCGGTCCTCCGCGAGGCGGCGCAGCTCCGGCAGGGCGCGGCGGTACTGCCCGTCGTCCATCAGGGTCGCCGCGTACTGCTTGCGCAGGATGCGCACGACGGGTGAGTTCTCGCCGTGCTCGGCCGCGGCGGCCGGGAGGATTCCGCCGAGGATGTCCACGGCCTGTGTGATGCCGCCCTCGCCGAGCAGACGCTTGACCTCGTCGACGGCGGCCGCGACGTCCGGCTTCGGCGCGGACGTGACCGGCGGTGCGACCGGCGGGGGCGGCGCCGACGCCCGGTCGGGCCAGGGGGCGTGCGGGCGAAGGAAGGGACGGGTGGGGTCGAGGGGGCCGGCCGGTGCGCCCCGCGAGGGCAGCAGGGGCGCGAGTGCCTCGTACACCTCGTGCGCTCCCGACGGCCGGTTCTCCGGCTCCTTGGCGAGCAGGCGGAGGACGAGTGCCTCCAGCGGCTCGGGGATCTCGGGGCGCAGCTGGCGTACCGGGAGCGGCGGTTCGTAGAGGTGGCGGTGGAGGACGCCGAGCGCTGTGGAGCCCGCGAAGGGGACGTTCCCGCTGAGGAGTTCGTGCAGCAGGACGCCCAGGGCGTACAGGTCGGTGTACGGGCCGACGGCGCCGCCCATCGCCTGCTCGGGCGCCATGTAGGCGGGGCTGCCGATGGGCGAACCGGTGTGGGTGAGCCGCGTGGTGTCCATGTCGATGACGGATGCGACGCCGAGGTCGAGGACGGTGACGGTGCCGTCGGGCTTCACCATCACGTTGCGCGGCTTGAGGTCGCGGTGGACGATCGGCACGGCGTGGACGGCGCCGAGCACCGCGCACAGCTGCGCGGCGACGCTCACGGCCCACTGCCACGGGTACGGGTCGTGCTCGGCCAGGTGGTCGGCGAGGTCGGCGCCCTCGACGTACTGCATCACGAGGTAGAGGTCGTCGCCGTCGCTGCCCGCGTCGTGGACCGTGACCAGGCCGGGGTGGCAGACCTGGGCCGTCACCCGGCACTCGCGCACGAAACGGCGGCGCATCTCGTCGGCGGCGGTGGCGGCCGCCATGTGGTCGGGGCGCAGCAGTTTGACGGCGACGCGGCGGTCGAGCCGTCCGTCGTACGCCGTCCAGACCTGGCCCATGCCGCCCTGGCCGATGAGGGCGGACAGCTCGTAACGGTCTGCGATGACGCGGCCGTTCACTTGCCTTCTTCCTTGCGGAGCAGGTCGCTCAGTTCGTCGAGCTCGGCGCGGACCTGGTCGATGCGCAAAGTGGCCGGCGCGGGGGCGGGGGCGCAGGCGGGGGCCGGGGTGGGGGCGTGCGCGGGGGGCGCCGGGGCTGCCGGGGGCGTCGTGGGCGCCGGGGCTGCCGGGGCGGCCGGGGCGGTCAACGGGTCCGTCGGCGACGGGACGCGGGCCGCGGGCGGGACGGGCGGATAGCCGTAGCCGGGGGGCCGCTGCCCAGGGGGCCCGTACGGCCCGCCGGCCGGCACCGTCGGGCCGTACGGCGAGCCCGTCGGCAGCGGTGGCGGCCATCCGGCGGACCGGTAGGGATCCTGGTAGTGGCGGATGTCCGCGACCAGGTAGTGCGTCGGGACGCCCAGCGCGAGGCCCAGCAGCACGAACATGCACACGAAGTCCACCGGCCGCGGCTCCTCGGCCGCCGCCGTCTCCCCCTGGGCGGAGAACTCGCCGATCACGACGAGACAGGTCACGGCTGCGACCAGCGAGACCCAGAACAGCAGCCAGTCCGAACGCCGTCGCCTCATGACCGCGATGCGCAGCATCGTGCCCCAGGCCAGAAACCCGAAGCTGAGCAGCGCGAGCGCCACGAAGAGGACGCGCACGACGACGAGCAGCGCCGTCGGGGTGCGCCTGGGCTGCGGCGGCGCGAAGCCGTGGCCGTGCATTCCTGCTCCTGGAGGCCGGGACCTGGACGAGGCGGAAGGGACTGAAGCGGACTGAAGCGTATACACCGACACCGACAAGCGGGTGCGGGTTGTACGGAACCGTTGTCCGATACGTCACTCCGGCAGAACGCTGCCGTCCGTGAGGCCGTCGTGAAGTCCTTGCACGAGCTGTTCGCCGAGCCGCCCGGCGAGCCGCAGCGCGTCCTCGAACTCGCTGAGTGCGCGGAATCGGTCGCCGTAGCGCCGCTGGTCGGCGAGCGGCAGCCTGGGCAGCTGGAGACGGCGTACGTCGAGCCGGGTCGCGGTCGACGCGTAGCTGCTCGCCTGGCGCTGGTTGGCACTGCCGCGCAGGAAACCGGCGAGGAACCAGGGGTCGAGAGCCGCCGGGTCGGGGCGCAGCAGCTGGAGGTTGCGGCCGAGCGCCGCCCCGGCCGCCGCCTCGTCCGCCACCCGCACGACCGTGCCGCTCCCGAGCACCGGGACGACGACGTCGCCCGCCTCGACCAGCACCGGAGCCTCCTCCGGGCCGACGGGAAGCGTGCCCGAGGGGCCACGGCCGGCCAGGACGTCCTGCTCCGTGAGGACGGACACCGCCCCGTCCGCGGGTGCGGACCCGGCTCCGCCGGAACGCAGGGCGAGGTCGCCCGCCCTGGCGAGCTCGCCCACGGTGGTGGAGGGCCAGTGCGAGGGGGTGGTGGGATCGGCGGGACACGCGGGCCGGGGGGTGAGTTCGACGGTACGGCCGAGGGTGCGCGTCAACCGTTCCCGGACGCGGCCCAGTTCGGCCGTGCCGCCACCCGCGGCGGAGGGCGGCAGATGCCGGGCGGGGGCCAGGTCCACGTCGTCGTCGAGCAGTTCGATGACCGGGACGCACCGGCTCACACCGGGTGTCTCCGTCACGGTGCCGTCCCGGTCGAACGGCCGCCAGGCGTCGAGCACGGCGGAGCGGATGGCCGGCCAGTCCAGCCGGTCGCGCCCAGCGGCGGCGGGCTCCGCGGTGGCGGTGTCCACGACGAGCAGTTCCGGCGACGGGCGTTCCGTGGGTCCGGGCCTGCGCAGCACCCACATGTGGAGCGGGATGCCGTACGGGGGCGCGGCACCGGCGGGGAGGGCGACGACCGCCCGCAGCGCGCCGCGCCGCAGCAGCCCGGCGCGGACCCGGCGTCCGGAGCGGCGGGAGGCGGCGGCGGGCGGCATCAGCAGGACGGCCGTGCCACCGGGGCGCAGCCGGGCGAGGGCGTGCTGCACCCAGGCCAGCTCGGACTCGGTACGGGCCGGGAAGCCGTACTCCCAGCGCGGGTCGTAGGCCAGTTCGTCATGGCCCCAGTTGCGCTCGTTGAACGGCGGGTGGCACAGGACCGCGTCCGCGGCGAGCGTCGGGTAGGCGTCCGCGCGCAGGGCGTCGCCCGCGGCCGTCCGTACCTCCGCGTCCGAGTGCAGGGCGAGGCGCAGCGCGGTCAGCGCGGCCAGGTCGGGGTCGGCCTCCTGGGCGTGGAGCGCGGTGGGGCGGTCGGCGGCACGCAGGAGTGTGCCCGTGCCGGAGGCGGGGTCGAGCACGGTTCCGGCGGGCTCGACCAGGGCCGCCATCAGCTCGGCGGGGCCGGTGGGCGTGAGTGTGTACTGGCGCGGGTTCGCGTCGAGATGCCTGCCCAGCAGGAACTCGAACGCCTGACGGGCGCCGGTCTCCGCGGCCAGCGCTGCCGCCCCGCGCATCAGCGGCACGGAAGCCACGAGGTCGGCGGGGACCGGTGTCTGCACGGCCCGCGGACGGCCGAAACGCAGGGTCAGCACCTCCTCGAGCGCCGCGGGCAGGGTGGTGGCCAGGCGTGCGTCGGACACGGCGCTCAGGGCGGGCCAGCCGGCCGGCCTCTGATGGACGAGGAGCAGCGCACAGCCCGCGTGGACCAGGGCGGTGACGGCTCCTGCTGGGTGGCTGGACAGCTGCTGCCAGACCCGTTCACGGAGCGGCACTTCGGCGAGTTTCCCCTGGTCGCGCAGCCAGCGCTCGACGTCGGCGAGGGCGAAGGACGGACTGGTCTCCGTGCCGCCGACGGGCCTGGGGAAGTCGGCGTGCCGGCGCCGCCAGTTGCTCACGGCAGCACGTCCCACGCCGGCGAGTCTGGCGATCTCGGCCGCGGTCACCTCTGACGCGGTCACCTCTCCTGCCGTCACCTCTGCTGCCGTCACCTCTGCTGCCGTCACCTCTGCTGCGTTCTTCGGCACCGGCTGTCTCCCCGTCACAGTTCCGCTGGTGGACGGCACTGTACTCGGGTTCACACGCAACGAGCGCTTCACAGGCGCAGATTGAAGATGCAAGCAATCTCTTGTTGACTCGGTTCACAAGCTCTGCTCTTATTGACCCACGACACCACGGGCTACGGCAATCGGGCCCGCCACAAACCATTGGGGGGGACCCATGTCACAGCACACCCAGCCTCAGTACGATCCTCAGCAGCCCGGTCAGCCCGCGGCGCCCGGCCCGGCGCGCAACGGCCTCGGCACGGCCGCCCTGGTGCTCGGAATCATCGGCCTCCTCTTCGGCGTCATCCCGTTCCTCTTCTGGATCGGCAGCATCCTCGGACTGCTCGCGCTGATCCTCGGCCTGGTCGGCCGGGGCCGCGCCAAGCGCGCAGAGGCCACCAACAAGGGGTCGGCCACGGCCGGCGCGGTGCTGGGTCTGCTCGCCCTGATCGTCAGCGTCATCATCGGAATCGTCACCGTGATGGCGGTCGACGAAGCGGTCGACGAGATCAACAAGGCCGTCGAGAACACCGCCCCCAAGGACACGTCCGCGGACGGCGCGGGCGGTACGGACGGTGCCGCGGGGACGACCGGCGAGACCCTTGCCGCCGGCGACACCTCCGCCTACGAGGACGACGTGGAGATCACCGTCTCCGCGCCGAAGCCGTACACGGCCAGTGAGTTCGCGGTCGGCCACACCAAGGGCAACAAGTCCTACCAGGTCACGGTCACCATCGAGAACGCCGGCAAGGAGAAGTTCGACACCACCCTCGTCACCCTCGACGCCCGCGCCGGCAAGGACGGCGTGACCGCAGAGCAGATCTTCGACGAGAAGGTGGGCTCCGGCTTCGAGGGCACCATCCTGCCCGGCAAGAAGGCCACGGTCACCTTCGCCTTCGACGCCCCGGCCGACGCGAAGAACCTGACGGTCGAGGTCTCCCCCGGCATCGACTACGACGCCTCGCAGTGGGAGCTCACGGTCTGACGGACCGGCTCGCAGAAGGCCGGGGAGGCCGCCAGAAAGGGCGGCCTCCCCGGCCTCTTCCGCGTCCACCGCCGCGGCACGCCGCCGCGCGCGTTCACAGCCGGTGCCGCACCCACACGTTGGGCTCCACGTACACGGCGTAACCCCGCTCCGCCTCGCAGTGCACCGGCACCAGCGCGCCCGGCACCTCGACCCGGCCCGTCGTGTCGAACGGCAACCCGGTCCACCGGCGCCACTGGTCCAGGGACCCGGTGACGGTCATCGACGTGTGCGCCACCTTCTCCAGGACACCGCCCGCGCGTACATGCACCCGCAGCCACGGGTCGTACGGCAGTCCGTCCGACGCGCGGGTGCGGTAGGCGTACTCGTCGATCAGGGTCTGCGGCTCGTCCTTCTTCGCGCTCGGCCGCACCGGCGCGATCACCTCGTCGAAGCCGAGACGGCGGGCGTTGTCCCGCATCGCGGCGAGCATCCGGCTCGATATCCCCCGGCCCTGCCTGCCGGTGGCCACGGTGATCTCGATCGCGCTGACCGTGTCGGGCCTACGGCCGTGGCGCAGATCGGAGAACGCCCAGAGCATCACCTGGTCCCAGCCGCCGGCGGGCAGTTCCCTGCGCCCGTCCACGTCCATGGCCAGCGGAACACTGAACGCCCTCGCGACGACCTTCCCTTCGGGATCCGTCGCCACCAGCACGTACTCGGGCAGCTCGCCCACGATTCGTCCGATGTAGGCCCAGCCGATCGGGTCGTTGGTGACGAACTCGTCCCAGGTGTCGAGCATCTGCCACATGGCGCCCTGCAGTTCGGGGCGTTCGGCGAGCGTCGTGATCTCAAGGTCCATTACGGCAGGCTAATCAGCGTCCGCCGCGATCCGTACTGGTTATCCCCCGCCCGGGAGTGGGCGGGGTGCGCGGGCGGCGTGGGCCGCCCGAACGGCGACACCGGCCGTGCTCGAGGTGACGAACGAGCCGCCGCCGGCCTGGGGCGGCATCGCCGGACCCGAGTCCGCCAGGCCGTCAGCCCCCGCACTGCCTCAGCATCGTCTGCTTGTCCGGGGCCGTCACCGGCAGCTCGTACTTCACGGCGACCTGAGCGAAACGCACCGCGTAGGCGCAGCGGATCGACTTGTTCGGAGGCAGCCACGAGGCTGGCCCGGAATCACTCTTGGCGCTGTTCGCCCGGCCCTCGACCGGCAGAAGGTTCAGCGGATCGTTTATGTCGGCACCCGTAACTGTCTCACCGACTTCTCCGTTATGTGCGCGTACAGCTTGTCTCACACCGGGGGAGGGTGGCTCGCGCGTGATGGAGTCAGAAGAGACGGATGCCAGTTCCGGGACGCTGGTGCTACTGCACCGGACGGCGCTCGGGGCGCCACTCATCGACCCACTTCCCTTCGACGGGGACACGGTCCTTCAGCGAGCCGGCGCCAACGAGGGCAGACCTTTCATCCTCGGACCGGACGGCGGCTACGACCACCACCTGAACCGCTTCCTGCGCGACCTGGAGAACTGGGGCGTGCGATCGGAGAACAGCCGCATCGCCTACAGCACCGACGTCATGCTCTACTGCCGCTTCCTGCACAAGTCCCGAGGCGGCAAGTCCATCTGGGACACGGACGGTGCCGACCTCCGGGCGTACAAGGCCGTACGCCTGCACGGCAACGGACCGGGCAGCATCTCGGTGGCGACCTGGAACCGCTCGATCGCCGCGCTCGACAAGTGGGTGCAGTGGTCGCTGTACGAGGAACTGCTGCCCGCCGAGCCGTTCCGGTACGTCGACAAGACCGTGGTGTCCCCTCAGGGGCCGAAGCGCCTACGAGTCAACGCCGACGCCGAGCCCGAGGTGCCCCGGCAGCCGATCCGGTTCCTCTCACACGAGGACTTCATGCTCTGGCGGGACATCGGGCTGCGCGGGCTGTTGCCGGACGGCTCCCTGGACGTCAGGTGGCGTGGGCGCAACGGCGAACGCAATGCTCTCTTCGCCGATCTCCTGGTCTGCACCGGCATGCGGCTGGGCGAGGCCGCGAGCCTGCTGACGACGGAGCTGCCACCGGTGACCGGCAGACGCCTGATCGGCGACATCACCGTCTCGGCCGCCGTGGCCAAGCGCGGCAGGACACGCACGGTGTACGTCCGCCCCCGGGTGGCCCGCGACCTGCACCACTACGTCGGTATGGAGCGTGACGAGCTGGTGCAGCGGCGGCGCGTCCGAGGCGTGTACGAAGCGGATGCGGACCGACTGCCGGTACGCCGGGTGAGCCGGCACGCGCTGGTGGTCGAGAACGGAACGAGCTGGTCGTACTCGCGCATCGGTGCGGCGGACCGGGCACGACTCGTCCAGGTCGACAGCCGAGGAAGCGCGGTCGGTCCCCTGTGTCTGTGGCTCGGTGAGAACGGGTTGCCACTGCGGCGCAGTACCTGGCAGTCGGTCTTCCAACGGGCGAACGAGCGGTGTGCCGCCTTCGGGCTCGACTTCGACGTCCACCCGCACACCCTGCGGCACACGTTCGCGGTGCACATGCTCGGCCTGCTGCTGCGACAGACCGTCCGGGCACTCGGCATGCGTGAGGACCGCCGGTTCACTCACGCGGAAGTGAAGCGCCTGCTCATCGGCAACCCCCTGCGCAAGCTCCAACTCCTGCTCGGCCATCGCCACGAGGCGACCGTCTACACATACCTCGACGTCCTGGACGAGGCCCAGGAGATCGTCCTCGCCGCTCTCGGCGACTGGGACGAACAGGCCGCCGCCTTCGAGCGGATCCCCTTGGACGTGGAGGAGGACCGGTGAGCCCGCGCCGCGTCCGCTTCCCTGCCGCTGTCGAGACCCCCGCCGCGGCCGAGCCCGTGCCGACGATCGGCCCCGTGATCTTCACCGTGGATCTCAACGGGAGTCCCGAAAGCATCGACCTGTCAGGGCTCCCGTGTCCCCGTCTCACCCGCGCCCTCGCCACCGCACTCGCCGAAGTCGTCAGCGCTCCCGGCACCCTGCGTGACCGCAATGGCGTCCGCTATGTCGTCAAACGCATCCGGGAGTTCGTCGAGTTCACGGCCGCTGTCCTACCGGACTCCGCCTCCGACCTGCGTCTCAGCGACCTGAAGCCCGATCTACTGGACGAGTTCGAGACGCGTCTGATCGCTCGGTACGGAGGGACGAGCAAGGAGCCGTACCTCACCATGACGTACCTCGTGCGGCTTCTGAAGCTGGTGCACGAGGCGCACCCCAACGCCTTCGGGGCCGCCTTTCACGCCCGCCTGGGCTTCACGTCGGCGGCGGCCCATCGGGCGTCGAAGCCCCTCGACGCGTACCCGTTCCCGGTGCTCGACGCGTTGGAGAACGCCGCCCGGGACGATGTCGCCCGCATCCGTGACCGAATCCTGGAGGGCGAGAATCTGGCGGCCACGGGCCGCGACCCGCGCCAACACGGCTGGGATCGGCTGGAGAACATCCTCTGGTACATCGCACACCACGGCCCGCTGACCGTCGAAGACGCCTCGTACAAGGTCCTGCGCCCCTTGGGCGGAAGAGAGGAACTCAACGGTCGTCTGCACCTCACCGCCAAGGATCTGGTGCCCTTCCTGCTCCTTCTCGCCTGTCAGACGGGCATGGAACCCGAGTGCGTCCGGCAGTTGCGCTCCGACTGCCTGGCGAGTCCGGCACGCGGCTACGTCAGCATCGCCTACGTCAAGAAGCGCGCCCCGGGTTCCACGCACAAGACGGTCAGGGTCACCGATGGCGGGTCGCTGCGCTTCCCCGGTGGCGTGATCCGGCTGGCCCTGCGCCTGACGAAACGCACCCGCGAACTGATCGACAGCGACGCACTGTGGTGCGACGTCGGTCGTCACGGGCAGGCCCGGGCATCCTTCGACGGTCCCCAGGGGTCGGCCGTGAGCCGGCAGTGGATGTACGAGCGTGGGCTCGACCGCCTCACCGACAGTGACGGCGGGCCGGTCGCCCTGGACCTGCGGCGGGTACGCAAGACCGTCAAGTCCCGTCAGTACCTCCGGGCCGGCGGGGTCCTTGAGGACTTCGCCTCCGGCCACACCCGGCCGGTCGCCGCGAAGCACTACGCGGACATCGGCGCGCACGAGGAAACCCACGAGCAGGCCGTGGAGGCGGGCCTCGAGCAGGCACTCGGCGCGGCGCTTCCCCCACCTGTCGTGCTGTCGGACGACGGCGCACGACTCGACGACGGCCAGGCCGCACTGACTGCGCGGGAGATCGAGTCGGCGCTCTCCGGCGAGCAGGACGTATGGCTCGCCTCCTGCCGCGACTTTTCCGCCTCACCGTTCGCGCGCAAGCCTGGTGCTGCCTGCCCCGTCCCGGCCTGGGGCTGCCTGGAATGCCCGAACGCGGTGTTCACAAGCCGCCACCTGCCGAGCCTGCTGTCCTTTCTGGACTTCCTGGAGCGGCAGCGCGAGGAGTATCCGGCCGCTGAGTGGACCGCGCGGTTCGGCCTCGCGTGGGATCGCATCGTCCACGGTGTCCGCGCCCGATTCAGCACGCGCCAGATCGCCACGGCGCAGGTCATCGCCGAGGGCGGCGGCGATCACCTGCTGCTGCCCGCGTCGTTCCTGGAGGTCATCGCATGACTGCCGTCCCGAACCCCAGGTCGGAGCAGCAGGACCTGTCGTCGTCCGAGGAGTTCGTGCTCCCCAAGCGGCTCACGGTGGGTCTGCCGAGCCGTGGCCCGCTCCTGTCCGAGGACGTCTGGGACCTGCGGTGTGTACTCCCCCGCACGTGGCGAACGTGGCGGCTCGACTTCACGCAGATCGGCGACCTGGTGACTCGACGCACGGCGAAGGAGTACGTCGCCTCCCGCCTGAGCCGGGGTTCACTGGGCCTGGGTCCGCTCAAGGCCACGACGGCAGCCGACGAGCTGCGCACGTTCATCGTCGTCATGAAGGACCTGCGAGAGGTGGGCGCCCCACGACTGTCCGACGTGGACCGCACCCATCTGGACGCCGTGCTGAAGAAGTGGAAGAGCAGCCCGCACACCGCGGCACGCAACGTGGCATTCCTGAAGCACCTGTCGGCCCACGGGCCGTTCCTGTCCGCGGACAGGCTGGGCGCCCTGCCGTGGAACGGCCGCAGCGCCTACGGCGTCGTCGGCCTCCAACGCCTCAAGGGCGAGAACACCACGCCCCGCATCCCCGAGGAGATCCTCGCTCCCCTGCTCCGGGCGGCCGTCTTCTACGTGGAGACGGCGAGCGCCGACATTCTCGCCGCCCAGCGGGAGATTGCCACGCTCGAAGCAGCACGCAAGGGCCGGAACCTCGGCCACGACCAGGCACGCGAACGGGTTCTGGCCTTCATCGCCGAACGCCGCGCGGCCGGCCGGGGCATCCCCGCACTCCCCCGCGAGACCGTGCACACCGTGCCCAACACCGTCACCGTCGACGGCGTACCGCAGAGCCCGAATCACCGCCTCGTCTCCCTCCTGGCCGGCTGCGGGAACGCCGCACACCTGCGACCGCTGATGGCCGAGGCCGGCGAGGACATCGGCTACGAGGAAGGCGGGTTGGACACTCCGATGTCCGAGTGGCCGGCCACCGGCAGGCCGTGGCGCCCGCCGCTGAGCCCCGTCACGTTGGCCAACGAGCTGTCCTTCCTGCGCACGGCGTGCTGGATCGTCATTGCCTACCTGTCGGGAATGCGGGACGTGGAAGTGCGTGAGCTGGACCGCGACTGCGCCACTACCGAGACCGGTGCCGACGGGCGGCCCCGGTACAGACTCCGCGGACGGGTCTACAAGGGGAAGGACCGCAAGCTCAGCGGAGACGAAGCCGAGTGGGTCGTCCTGGACGTCGTACACCGCGCCGTTGCCGTGCTCAAGGAGATCAACGACGACCCCGGTCACCTCTTCGGCTACGACGGCGGTGGCCGCAACGGATACGTGCTCCTCAGCAACATGCCCCAGCGCATCAGAGCCTTCCGCGACCACCTCAACGATCTGTTCAGCACGGCGGATGAGCTCTATATCCCGCTGACGACAACGCCCCCGGACGTGCACTCACCGGACGAGGAAGACGCGCCAGAGCCCACGGCGCTTCCCTGGGCCTTCGACACCAGGCAGTTCCGGCGCAGCCTCGCCTGGCACATCGCCCACCAGCCCTTCGGCGTGGTCGCGGGCGCCCGCCAATACAAGCACGCCGCGATCACCATGTTCGAGGGATACGCGGGGACCTCCGCCTCCGGCTTCGCCGACGAGGTGGCCGCCGAGGAAGCCGTCGCCAAGCTCGACTACGTCGAGGACCTCTACCACGACTGGAACGAGGGCGGTCGTTCCGCAGGTGGTGCCGCTCAGCGCATCGAGGCCGAATTCGACCGCATCCACCGTGAACTCGGGGACCTGCCGGGCGCGGCGGCCAGCCCCTCCCGGCTGAGGACGCTGCTGCACCACCTGACGAAGACGCTGCACCCCGGTGTGCTGAACGACTGCTTCTACCAGGCGGAGACGGCCGTGTGCCGCAAGCGGGCCAAGCCACTGGGACGCCCCGTCCCCATGCTCGACATGTGCATGAACTGCCCCAACTCACGCCGCTCCGCCGTCCACCTGCCCCGCCTGGAACGTGCGCACGACATGGCCCGAGCCGAATTCGCCGACAGCACCGGCCTGCCCCGACTCCAGCAGCTTGCCATCACCGAACACCTGGCCACACTCACCCGCCTGATCGCCGAGATCGACCACGAGGACACCCGTCAATGACCGACTCCCCGGACGAGACCCTTCAAACCGTCCGCACGGCCTTCGCCCGCCTGGCCCGGGAGAACCCCGGGCTGACCGACATCGACTACAAGATCATGCGCGCCTTCGAGCAGCTCATGCTCGGCCGCCCCGAGATCACGGACGGCCGCACGTCGGCGGTGAACATCTGCGCCGAGGCCGGCGTCTCCCGAGCCTCGTACTACCGCTCTCCCGTGGCGAAGGCCGTCAAGGAGATCCTCGGCTCCCCTGCTGCCCGGCGCCCCGAGACGGACGAGCTCAGGCAGGAGATCGCGCGCCTGAGGCAATCCGAAGTGCGGCTCCGTCGGGAGAAGGCAGCCGAGATCCGGGAGCTACGAGCCACTGCCGCAGCGTACGCGAACCAGATCCAGGTCCTCGCTCTGCGGAACGTCGAACTGGAGGCGGACGCCCGCCGACTACAGGCTCAGGTAGCAGGGGGGCAGCAGCGGGTTGTCAGGCAATTGAAAGGAGCCCGAACGACGGCCGAGGCTGCTTCGGAACAGACGTGACCTCGCAGACCACCGCTGCGGCCACCGTCTTTGTGCCGGCCAGTCATGAGTTCGCCGCGCGCAGCCGATCGAGCTCGTCCCCGATCACCGCGCGCAGCGGCTCATGCTCGGGACCGAGTGCGAACTGCTCGTCCGTCCACCTGTCACGGGCGTAGAGCCAGACCGGCCGTCCCACCAAGTCGGCTGGCTCCCAGTTGAATCGTGGCCATACGTGCGCATGCAGGAAGCCATCGGTATTGCCCAGGATCTCCAGGTTGACCCGGCAGAACTCCGTGTCCAGACGCCTGCAGGCTCGCTCAACCGCCTCTCCAAGCTGATCCATGTCGGACAAGAACGACAGCCTCTTGGCCCTGGGCAGGTCCGACAGTCTCTCCACCTCCGGATCATCCACGAGAAGCACCGAGTAGCCCGGCAGGAACTGCACATCGCCGATCACTGCGAATCCCGCGGTCAAGCGCCTCAGCACAGCGGGGTTCTCACCCCGCAGAGCGCTCCCGATCCGATCCATTCGCCAGTCATCCCCCACGGTCCGAACCTTCCTGGTCGCAGTCAGCGTCCCTCAGTCAGCCGCGCGGCCCGTTCAACCTCCGCACTGGCGCAGCATCATTCTCTTGTCCGGCGTGGTGACCGGCAGTTCGTACTTCAGCGCCACCTGCGCGAACCGCACCGAGTACGAGCACCGAATCGCCTCGTTGGGCGGCAGCCAGGACGCGGGCCCCGAGTCCCGCTTGGCCGAGTTCGTGGAGCCCGAGACGGGTAGCAGGTTCAGCACGTCGTTGCCCAGCCGCTGCCGCTTCTCCTTGCTCCAGCGGGCGGCGCCCATCTGCCAGGCGTACGACAACGGCACCACGTGGTCTATCTGCACCTCGCTGGCTTTCGCCTTTTTCCAGGCGATGTCCTTGCCGGTGTACGGGTCGTACAGGTCCATCGACACGACCACACAGTCGGAACCGGCGCGGAACCGAACGTTTTGCCCGTGCAGCTTCAGCAAGTCATTCCGCGTGTCACAACCGTTCCGGGCCAGTGGCACACCGTCCGCCGTGTCCATCCACGCGTAGCCGAACTCGTCCCGGTCGTATCCGGTCTTCGGCCCTCGCCCCTTGGTCGACAGCTTGGAGATCAGCTCACGCGCTGTCGTCTCGTCCTTCTCGGACGCGATCGGAGCAAGCCCAGGCTTCGTTCCGTCAGGGGCGGCCAAAGGGCTGGCTCCGTACTTGGCGGACGAGTCACCGCCTGATGAACCACTCTCGCCGGACAGTCCGCTTCCCGTACAGCCCGCCAGGAACATCCCGACAGCCAGTGCAGCACCGGCACGCAGCACGTCGCTCGTGAGACACCGTTTGGACACGCAGCCACCCCGCCCCTGAGACACGTCACCGTGAGACATCTATGACGCCAACATAAGATCGTTCGCCAACTGCCGCCGCTTGTCCTCGTCCCAGCGGGCAGCGCCCATCTGCCAGCTGTACGAGAGCGGCACGACATGGTCTATCTGCACCTCGGCGGCCTTCGCCTTTTTCCAGGCGATGCCCTTGCCGGTGTACGGGTCGTACAGGTCCATCGAGACGACCACACAGTCCGAGCCGTCGCGGAACCGAACGTTCTGCCCATGCAACTTGAGCAAGTCGTTCCGCGTGTCACAACCGTTCCTCGTCAGCGGTATCCCGTCCGCCGTGTCCATCCACGCGTAGCCGTACTCGTCCCGGTCGTAACCGGTCCTCGGACCGCGCCCCTTGGTGGTCAGCTTCGCCATCAACTCGCGGGCGGCGGCCCTGTCCTGCTCGGTGGTGAGGGCGGCCAGCCCCGGTTCGGTGCCGCGCGGGTTGGCGAGCGGGCTCGTACCGCCTGCTTCCGGTGCGGCCTGCGAAGGGTTCCTGGCTCCCTCGGCGTCGCCCGCGTCGATGCCGATGCCGTCGCAACCGGTGAGCAGCACCGCCGCGAGCAGTGCAGCCGCCCCTGTCTCCGCCAACCCACGTCCGTTCACGGTCCGTACGGTACTGCCGGACTCAGACCTTGCCGATACCGAGGGTGTTCTGCTGGGGCAGCAGCCCGGTGCCGAGCACCGCGACCCAGTACGACCCGAGCAGTGCGGACAGACGCGCGGTGTCGTCGGGGCCGAGCGCCGCCCAGGGTGCGGCGGCCATCTCGTCCGTCTGCCGCTCGACGCGGGCGCGCAGCGCCCGCCCGTCGGCGGTGGCGGTTCCGTCGGGCTCCAGCAGGCCGCGGGCCACGAGCCGTTCGTGCGCGGCGGTCCACTCCGCCTCGCTCCAGCCGCGGCTCGTGAAGGTCTCCCGCGGGGCCGCGCCGACGGCGGCGAAGGAGACCAGCGACTCGACGGGGTCGAGACCTGCCGTCAGCAGTGCGGCTAGGTGTCCGTCGCCGCGGTGCTCGCGCAGCCGGGTGGCGGCCTGCCACAGCACGACATGGGGTGCGTCGGCCCAGGGCAGGGCGGCGTTGGCGGCGGCGAGCGGACGTCCCGCGCAGTCCGCGCTCTGAGCGGCACGCCGGGCGAGCTCGGCGGCTTCCGCGAGGTCCTTGGACGCGACGGCGTCGCCGAGCACGTGCCGGTACGTCCGGTCGACGGCGCGCAGCCTGGCGGCGAGCACGTCCTCGGGTGAGGCCACGTCCCAGATCCCCGGGACGTGACGCCGCACCATCGCCGGGCTGAAGCTGTAGAACGCGGAGCCGACCTGCGCCGCTCCGGCTTCCCCGAGGGGCGCGGCACGCCAGGCGAAGTAGCTGGGCCACCTCTCGTCGGTCGGATGGCCGAGGGCGGCGGCCTCCTCGAAGGCCTGCGGCGCGTAGTAGAGCACGGCGTGCAGGGGCTCGAGCAGGTGCCACATCTGCCGTACGCGTCCGAGTTCGTCGGTCATGGTTCCGCCTCCATGTCGCTCAGTCGTGCGATCCGCCACCATCTAGTCGCCGCCTAGATTGCACAGCCGTCGAGGAACTTGTCAATGGCTAGATTGCGCGTAACCTGATCGCATGAGCAGCGAGCGCACCTACCACCACGGCGATCTGCGGCAGGCCGTCCTGTCGGCGGCGCTCGACGTCATCCGCGTGGAGGGCCCGTCCGCGGTGCGACTGCGCGACCTCGCCCGCCGGGCGGGCGTCTCCCACGCGGCCCCGGCCCACCACTTCAAGGACCGGACCGGCCTGCTGACCGCCATCGCGGCCGAGGGCTACGAGCTGCTGGCCGACGCGTTGTCCGAGGCCCCGGACCTGCGGGAGCGGGGAGTCGCGTACGTCCGCTTCGCGATCGACCACCCGGCGCACTTCCAGGTCATGTTCCAGCCGGATCTGCACCGGGGCGACGACCCCGGCCTGCTGGCCGCCAAGGAACGCGCGTCGGCCGAACTCCGGGCCGGGGTCACCACCATGGACGCGGTGCCCGACGCACGCATCGCCGGCATCGGGGCCTGGTCCCTGGCCCACGGCTTCGCGACCCTGCTCCTGACGCACAATCTGGACGAACCCGTGGGGGACCGGGACCCCGCCGACGTCTTCCGGGCGCTCGCAGTCCTGTTCTCCGCCCCTGGCTCCGAGCACGGGCCCGGGGAACAGCACGAGTCGACCACCGCCTGACGCGTGCGTGAACACGGCTTCGTCGGACCGGGCACGGGCACCGGCACGGGCACCGGCACGGGCACCGGCACGGGCACCGGCACCGGCACAGCGCAAAGGACAGAGGGGACAGAGGACAGAGTCGGAAGACCAGGCGCTGGACTCGACGCGTTCTGAACCTCGCGGTTGACCGGACACCGGCCGTGCCCCGGGCGGGGCGCGGCCGGTGTCCTGATCACATACCGCTCAGGAGCCCAGGATCGTCGCCAGGAACTCACCCGTCCACGCCAGCAGTTCACGTCCCACCACCGGCTTGCCCCCGATCTTGCCCGTCGTCGGGCGCGGGACCAGGATCTGGTGGACCGCGGGCTTGATGACCGTGCGCGGGTACAGCCGCTTCAGGCGCAGCTCCTGCGACTCGCGCAGTTCCACCGGCGCGAAGCGGATGTTCGGGCCCTGGAGCACGATCTCGCCGACGCCGCACGCCCGCGCCAGCATCCGCAGACCGGCCACCATCAGCAGGTTCTCCACCGGCTCCGGCAGCTTGCCGTACCGGTCGGTGAGCTCCTCGCGGACCGCCTTGATGTCCTCCTCCGTGTTCGCGGAGGCGATGGCCCGGTACGCCTGGAGCCGCAGCCGCTCGCCGGGCGCGTAGTCGTGCGGCACGTGCGCGTCGACGGGGAGCTCGATCTTGACCTCGAGCGGCGGTTCCTCCTCCACACCGCCCTCCAGCGAGGCGCGGTAGTCGGCCACCGCCTCGCCGACCATGCGGACGTACAGGTCGAAGCCGACGCCCGCGATGTGGCCGGACTGCTCGCCGCCGAGCAGGTTTCCCGCGCCGCGGATCTCCAGGTCCTTCATGGCGACGTACATGCCCGCGCCCATCTCGGTGTGCTGGGCGATGGTCGCGAGGCGCTCGTGCGCGGTCTCGGTGAGCGGCTTCTCCGGCGGGTAGAGGAAGTAGGCGTAACCCCGCTCGCGGCTGCGGCCGACACGGCCGCGCAGCTGGTGCAGCTGTGAGAGGCCGAAGTTGTCGCCGCGTTCCACGATGAGCGTGTTGGCGTTGGAGATGTCGATGCCGGACTCGACGATCGTCGTGGACACCAGCACGTCGAACTTCTTCTCCCAGAAGTCGACGACGACCTGTTCCAGCGCCGACTCGGACATCTGGCCGTGGGCGGTGGCGATACGCGCCTCGGGGACGATCTCCCGGAGGCGGGCGGCGGCCCGGTCGATGGACTCGACACGGTTGTGGATGTAGAAGACCTGGCCCTCCCGCAGCAGTTCACGCCGCACGGCCGCGCCGATCTGCTTCTCCTCGTACGGGCCGACGAAGGTCAGCACCGGGTGCCGCTCCTCCGGCGGGGTGGTGATGGTCGACATCTCGCGGATGCCGGTCACCGCCATCTCCAGTGTGCGGGGAATGGGGGTCGCGGACATGGTGAGTACGTCGACGTTGGCCCGCAGCTTCTTCAGCTGCTCCTTGTGCTCGACGCCGAAGCGCTGCTCCTCGTCGACGATGACGAGACCCAGGTCCTTGAACTTGGTCTCCGAGGAGAACAGCCGGTGCGTACCGATGACGATGTCGACCGAGCCGTCCCGCAGCCCTTCCAGCGTCGCCTTCGCCTCGGTCTCCGACTGGAAACGGGACAGCGCCCGCGTCACGACCGGGAACTGCGCGTACCGCTCGGTGAACGTGCCGAAGTGCTGCTGCACCAGGAGGGTCGTCGGGACCAGGACGGCGACCTGCTTGCCGTCCTGGACCGCCTTGAAAGCCGCCCGCACCGCGATCTCCGTCTTGCCGTACCCGACGTCGCCGCAGATCAGCCGGTCCATCGGGACCGTCTTCTCCATGTCCTCCTTGACCTCGGCGATCGTGGACAGCTGGTCGGGCGTCTCGACGTACGCGAAGGCGTCCTCCAGCTCCCGCTGCCAGGGCGTGTCGGGGCCGAAGGCGTGGCCCGGCGCGGCCATCCGGGCCGAGTACAGCTTGATCAGGTCGGCGGCGATCTCCTTGACCGCCTTCTTCGCGCGCGCCTTGGTCTTCGTCCAGTCCGCGCCGCCGAGCCGGTGCAGCGTCGGGGCCTCACCACCCACGTACTTGGTGACCTGCTCCAGCTGGTCGGTGGGGATGTAGAGCCGGTCGCCGGGCTGGCCGCGCTTGGCGGGGGCGTACTCGACGAGCAGGTACTCGCGGGTCGCGCCCTGGACGGTGCGCTGCACCATCTCGATGTAGCGGCCCACGCCGTGCTGTTCGTGGACGATGTAGTCGCCGACCTCGAGGGTCAGCGGGTCGATGGTCTTGCGGCGCCGGGTCGGCATCCGCTGGCCGTCCTTGCCGGCCGCCTTCTGGCCGGTCAGGTCGGTCTCCGTGAGGACCGCCAGCTTGAGCGCCGGGTCGACGAAGCCGTAGTCGATCGAACCGCAGGCGACGTGGACGACCGAGGGCGAGATTTCGGACAGGTCGGCGTCGAGACGGGCCGCGATGCCTTCGCCACCGAGCACCTCGACCGTGCGGGACGCGGGGCCGTGCGCCTCGGTCACGAAGACGGTGCGCCAGCCGTCGGCCAGCCAGCCCTTGGTGTCCGCGAGCGCGCGGGCGGTGTCGCCCCGGTACGTCTCCGGCGCGCGCATGCCCAGCTTGACCGTGTCGTCCTCCAGGTCGGAGTCGTCCGCGGCGAACGGGGACACGGACCACCACATCATGCCGAGTTCCCGGGCCCGGTCCCGTACGTCCGCGATACCCCACAGCGAGGCCGCGCCGACGTCGATCGGGGCCTCTCCGCCGCCCGCCGTCGCCGCCCACGACGCCTGCAGGAACTCCTGGCTGGTGGCCACGAGGTCGGTCGCCCTCGTCCGTACCCGCTCCGGGTCGCACACCACGGCCATCGAGCCCTCGGGCAGCACGTCCAGCAGCAGTTCCATGTCGTCGACGAGGACGGGGGCGAGGGACTCCATGCCCTCGACCGCGATGCCCTCGGCGATCTTGCCGAGCAGTTCGCCCAGCTCGGGGTGGGCCTCCGCGAGAGCGGCGGCCCGCTGCCGGACGTCGGCCGTCAGCAGCAGTTCGCGGCACGGCGGCGCCCACAGCCCGTGCTCCGCGACCTCCAGGGAGCGCTGGTCGGCGACCTTGAAGTAGCGGATCTCCTCTACGTCGTCGCCCCAGAACTCCACCCGAAGGGGGTGCTCCTCGGTCGGCGGGAAGACGTCCAGGATGCCGCCTCGCACGGCGAACTCGCCTCGCTTCTCGACCAGTTCCACCCGCGAGTACGCGGCGGCGGCCAGCCCTTCCACGATCTCCTCGAGGTCGGCCTGCTGCCCGCTGCGCAGCGCCACGGGTTCGAGGTCGCCCAGCCCCTTGACCTGCGGCTGGAGCACCGACCGCACGGGCGCGACGACGACCTGTACGGGACCTGCGGCCGGGTCGTCGGGCGAGGGATGCGCGAGGCGGCGCAGCACGGCGAGGCGGCGGCCGACGGTGTCGGAGCGGGGCGAGAGCCGCTCGTGGGGCAGCGTCTCCCACGACGGGTACTCGACGACGCCCTCGCCGGGGAGCAGCGAGCGCAGCGCGGCGGCCAGGTCCTCGGCCTCCCTGCCGGTGGCGGTGACGGCCAGCACGGGACGGCCCGTGTCGCGGGCCAGCGCGGCCACGGCGAAGGGCCGCGCGGCGGGCGGACCCACCAGGTCGACGTGCATACGGTGGCCGTCGCCGGCCGCCCTGACCGCCTCGGCGAGCGCCGGGTCACGTACGACGGCATCGAGCAGACCGTGCAGGCTCATGAAGGCTTCCGTCCAGGAGGAGCGAGGGGCAACGCGAAGGGCCCGACACGTCGAACGGGCCGGGGGCTCCCAGACTACGGCGTGGGTGTGTCACTCGCGCGAGGGAACCGGGCCACTCCGGAGAGTGAAGGCGCTGGTTCGAGCGGCGACCGAGCGGTAAACTAAGTCCACCACTTAGTCCACTCATGATCTGTGAGGCCGCGATGGAAGCAGCCCGGCAGTACAACGTGCACGAGGCGAAGACCCACTTCTCGAAGATCCTCGAAGCGGTCGCCACCGGCGAGGAGGTGATCATCAGCAAGTCCGGCTCCCCCGTCGCGAAGGTCATCCCCCTCGCGTCGAAGGTACGCAGGACGGCCCGGGGATCGCTCACCGAGCCGGTCGTCTTCCGCGACGACTTCGACGACATGTCCGACGACGAAGGCTTCGCCGACGCCTTCGGCCTCTCTTCGGAGGACGACCGGTGAAACTGCTCGCGGACACCCACGTCGTGGTGTGGTGGTTGCTGGACTCTCCCCAGTTGTCCGACGAGACGAAGGACCTCCTCGACACGGAGGCACTGGCCTACGTCAGCGCCGTCACTCCGTGGGAGCTCGCCGTCAAGCAGGCCCTGGGAAAGCTGGACGGACCTGAAGACCTGCCGGAACGGGCCAGGGACTGCCAGCTCAGGCCCCTTCCCGTGACCGGGTTGCACGGCATCCGCGCCGGGCAACTCCCGTTCCACCACCGCGACCCGTTCGACCGGATGCTCGTAGCCCAGGCCCAGACCGAGGGCCTGACCCTCGTGACCCGCGACAAGCACATCCCCCTGTACGACGTCCCGGTGCTCCAGGTCTGAGACCACGCGACGGCCCCGGGTGTCCGCCATGGACACCCGGAGCCGTCGCGTGCGTGGCCGGCCCGGACCCCCGTACGGGACCGGCCGCCTCAATCGGTCACTCCGTCGCGATCGCGTTGAGCACGTTCATCCGGCCGGCGCGGAACGCCGGCACCAGCGCGGCGAACAGGCCCACGAACGCCGACCCCACGAAGACCGTGATGATCGTCGGCCACGGGATGTCCAGGACCCCCAGGCCCTCCAGCGCCAGCAGCTTCTGGGCCGAGGTGCCCCAGCCCATGCCCAGGCCGAGGCCGAGCAGCGCACCGAAGAGAGCGATGACCACCGACTCCAGCCGGATCATGCGGCGCAGCTGGCGGCGCGAGAGACCGATCGCCCGCATCAGGCCGATCTCACGGGTCCGCTCGACCACCGAGAGGGCGAGGGTGTTCACCACACCCAGGATCGCGACGATGATCGCGAGCGCCAGCAGACCGTAGACGATGTTGAGCAGCTGCCCGATCTGGTCCTTCAGGTCCTGCTTGAAGTCGGTCTGGTTCTGCACCTTGTACTGCGGGTACTCGGCGAGCGACTTCTTCAGCGCCGCGTACGCCTCCTTCTCCTGGCCGTCGACCGCCTTCGCGAACATGATCATGTTCGCGGGCATCTTCTCGGCCGGGATGTACCGCTCGGCGGTCGTGATGTTCATGTACATCGCGCCCTTGTCGACGTTCGTGTCGTCGGAGGTGATCGCGGCGACCTTCAGACCGGCGGAGCTGCCGTTCTTGAAGGCGACCTTGATCGTGTCGCCGACCTTCACGCCGCGCTTCTCCGCGTAGTCGCTGCCGACGGACATGGCGTCCTTGCCGTAGGCGGCGGACAGCTCACCCGCCACCGTCTCGCGGCGCAGATCCTCTGCGTACGTCGGGTTCGCGGCGACCAGTTGCAGGTCCTCCGCCGTGCCGTCGGGGGCGGTGATCTTCGCGTCGACGCCCTTGTACTCGGTGACGTGCGCGAGGCCCGGCGTCTTCTTCAGGGCCTCCTGCGCCTGCGGCACGATGGGCCCCATGGTCGCGGACTGCACGATGAAGTCCGCGCCGACCGACTTGTCGAGCTCCTCCGTCGCCGACGCGACCATCGAGGAGCCGACCACCGACAGGCACGCCACCAGGGCGAGGCCGATCATCAGGGCGGCACCGGTCGCTCCCGTACGGCGCGGGTTGCGCAGCGCGTTGCGCTCGGCCATGCGGCCCACCGGGCCGAACATCCGCAGCACCAGGGCGCTGATCACCCGCACCACGACACCGGCGAGCAGCGGGCCGATCACGATGAACCCGATCAGTGACAGCACCACACCGAGGCCGAGGAACATGGAGCCCTCGCTCGCCTTGTCCGCCTGCGTGGCGACCAGGAGGGCCGCCGCGCCGCCGCCGGTGAGGACGAGACCGATGCCGCCGCGAATCCAGCCGGCCTTGGCGTCGGCCGGCATGCCCGAGTCGCGCAGGGCCGCCATCGGCGAGACCTTGCCGGCGCGGCGTGCCGGGATGTACGCGGAGAGAATCGTGACGACGATGCCGAGCACCATGCCGACGACGGGCGTCGTCCACTTCACGGTCAGGTCGTCCGTGGACAGGGTCATGCCCACCGCGGACATCATCTTCATCAGGCCGACGGCGAGCCCGACGCCCGCGGCCACACCGGCGACCGAGCCGACCAGGCCGAGCAGCAGCGCCTCGACGAGCACCGAACGGTTGACCTGCTTGCGGCTCGACCCGATGGCACGCATCAGGCCGATCTCCCGCGTGCGCTGGGCGACCAGCATGGAAAAGGTGTTCACGATCAGGAAGATGCCGACGAGGAAGGCGATCCCGGCGAAGCCGAGCATCGCGTACTTCATCACGTCGAGGAACGAACCGATCTCCTCGCGGCCGGAGTCCGCCGCTTCCTTCGCGGTCTGCAGCTTGTACGGGCCGTCCAGCGCGGCAGCCACCGACTTCTTGAGCCGGTCGTCGCTGACGCCGGAGTCCGCGACGACCAGGACCTGGGTGAACAGGCCCTCCTTGCCGAGTAGTTCGCGCTGGGCGGTGGCGGTGTCGTAGAAGACGACGGCGGCACCGGGGTTGGTGACCTTGAAGGCGGCGATGCCGGAGATCTTCGCGGTGAAGTCACCGGTGACGGCGATCGTCCGCAGTTCGTCGCCCAGCTTCAGCTTGTGCTTGTCGGCCGTGTCCGCGTCGACCATCACCTCGGTGGGGCCGCGCGGGGCGTGGCCGGAGGCGATCTCCATCGTCTTGAGGTCGTTCTTCGTCCAGTTGGCCGCGATCGTCGGGGCGCCGGTGGTGGAGCCCATGTTCTTGTTCTCGGAGTCGACGACGGTGACGCTCAGGCTGGAAACGGCGCCCTCCGCGGACTCCACGCCCTCGACGGAGCCGAGCTGTTCGACGAGTGACGCGGGCAGCGTCTCGGGCCGGCCGGTCGCCGGGTCCTCCGTGCCCTTGGCGTCCTTGGGGCTGACGGTCACGTCGGCGGAGGACGTGGCGAAGAGCTTGTCGAAGGTCGTGTTCATGGTGTCGGTGAACACCAGCGTCCCCGACACGAAGGCCACGGACAGCAGTACGGCTATGGCCGACAGGGCCATGCGTCCCTTGTGCGCGAAGAAGTTGCGCATCGAGGTCCTGAGCACGGTCATGACGTCCGCCCGCGCGCGTCGAAGTCCTTCATACGGTCGAGGACGGCCTCCGCGGTCGGCCGCTGCATCTCGTCGACGATGCGGCCGTCGGCGAGGTAGAGGACCCGGTCCGCGTAGGAGGCGGCGACCGGGTCGTGGGTGACCATCACGATGGTCTGCCCCAGCTCGTCGACCGACCTGCGGAGGAAGCCGAGCACCTCGGCGCCCGCCCGCGAGTCGAGGTTTCCGGTCGGCTCGTCACCAAAGATGATCTCGGGGCGGGCCGCGAGCGCGCGGGCCACCGCGACACGCTGCTGCTGACCGCCGGAGAGCTGGGTCGGCCGGTGCTTGAGGCGCTCGGCAAGGCCGACCGTCTCGACGACCCTGTTCAGCCACCCGGCGTCCGGCTTGCGGCCGGCGATGTCCATGGGGAGCGTGATGTTCTCCAGGGCGTTCAGTGTGGGAAGCAGGTTGAACGCCTGGAAGATGAACCCGATGCGGTCCCGGCGCAGTCGCGTGAGCTTCTTGTCCTTGAGCCCGGTGATCTCGGTGTCGTCGAGGTAGATCTGGCCGGAGGTGACGGTGTCGAGCCCGGCCAGACAGTGCATGAGCGTCGACTTGCCGGAGCCGGACGGCCCCATGATGGCGGTGAACTGCCCTCGGGCGATGTCCACGTCGACGTGATCGAGCGCGACGACGCGGGTCTCGCCGGCGCCGTACGCCTTGACGACCTGCCGCCCCCGTGCGGCGACGGCCGTGCGCCCTCCGGTTTCCCCGTATGCGGGGGTGGTTACAGCCGTGGTCACGGTAGATCTCCTAGCTCTGGGAATCAGCGACTGGACCGGTGATCCGGATCCAGCGAATGGCATCGCCGCGGGTACGAGTCGAGTCTCGCGACGGAAGCGGTCCGGCGCGCTGGTGCGCAGCGCAGTCTTGGGCCGGGGGTTTTCCCCACCCCCGTCCGGTGCTGCCTCGTGCAGCGGCCTCAGCTGCGGCCGTAAGAACAAGTTAAGGAGCGCCACCCGGCCTTCACGTCGTCCGCCGGGACGAACGTCCCCTGGGCAGAAGTAAGGAGGAGCCCCTAGGGGGACTCCACCTCGGGGTGGACCCGTCGTACGACGAGACTGCACCCTCCCGCTGCGTGAGCTTCAAGTGAGATGGTGTCCCGGAAATAGATGCATGAGGAAAGGACCCGAGGGACGCCATGGGAAGCACCGGCCGCACGCAACCCTTGTCCGGCGCCGCGGCGGATCCGGCCACTCCCCGCGGACGAGGCCCGGTCGTCGCCGCGCTCATGATGGGGATGGCGCTCGCCGCGCTCGACGGAACGGTCGTGTCGACCGCCGTGCCGCAGATCGTCGGCGACCTCGGCGGCTTCGCCGTCTTCTCCTGGCTGTTCTCGGGCTACCTCCTCGCCGTGACCGTCACCCTCCCCGTCTACGGCAAGCTGTCCGACACCTTCGGCCGCAAGCCGGTCCTCGTCGCCGGTATCGTCCTCTTCCTCCTCGGCTCCCTGCTCTGCGCCCTCGCCTGGAACATGGCCGCGCTCATCGCCTTCCGGGTGGTGCAGGGCCTGGGCGGCGGGGCGCTCCAGGGCACGGTGCAGACCATCGCCGCCGACCTCTACCCGCTGGCCGAACGCCCCAGGATCCAGGCCAAGCTGTCGACGGTGTGGGCCACTTCGGCGGTCGCCGGTCCCGCGATCGGCGGACTGCTCGCCGGGTACGCCGACTGGCGCTGGATCTTCCTCATCAACCTGCCGGTCGGCGCGGTCGCGCTCTACCTCGTCCTGCGCCACTTCACGGAACCCGCCCGGCCCGCCCCCGAGGCCCGGCCGCGCATCGACTGGGCGGGTGCGCTGTGCGTGTTCGCGGCGGGCACCCTGCTCCTCACCGCCCTCGTGCAGGGCGGCATCGCCTGGCCCTGGATCTCGGCCCCGTCCCTCGGCCTGCTCGGCGGCAGCGCGGTCCTGGTCGCCGTCACGGTCGCCGTCGAGCGGCGCGCCGCGGAGCCGATCATCCCCGGCTGGGTCTGGCGCCGCCGCACCATCTCCGCGGTCAACCTGGCGCTCGGCGCGCTGGGACTGCTGATGGTCGCTCCCACCGTCTTCCTGCCCACCTACGCCCAGTCCGTGCTCGGCCTCGGCCCGATCGCGGCGGGCTTCGTCCTGTCGGTGATGACCCTGAGCTGGCCGGTCAGCGCGGCTCTCTCCGACCGCGTCTACACCCGTATCGGCTTCCGGCGGACCGCGATCTGGGGCATCACGGCGGCCGTGCTCGTCCTGCTGGCCTTCCCGCTGCTGCCGTTCCCGGGCGAACCGTGGCAGCCGGCCCTGCTCATGCTGCTGCTCGGCGCGGCGCTCGGCCTCTTCCAACTCCCCCTGATCGTCGGTGTCCAGTCCACCGTCGGCTGGTCGGAACGCGGCACCACGACCGCGTCCGTCCTCTTCTGCCGCCAGGTCGGCCAGTCCGTGGGCGCGGCGCTGTTCGGCGCGATCGCCAACGCCGTCCTCGTCTCCCGGCTGGGCGGCGGCAGCCTGGACTCGGTGTCGCACGCCCTGGAGAACCCGGCCGCGCTGACGGCCGACGCCGCGGAACGACTGCGCCGCGCGGTGGACGCGGCCGTCGACCACGTCTACGTGGGCGCGGCGGTGGCGGCGGGACTGGCTCTGCTGGTGCTGGTGTTCGTGGCCCCGAAGCGCTTCCCGGTCCGTACGGACGGAGAGTGACGGCCCTGCTCGGTCAGGCGTCGAACCGCCCGTCGGCGGCCGCGCGTATGAACCGTTCCAGCACTTCGGGGCGCGTGGCGACAAGCACGTCGGGCACCTTGCTGTCCCGGAGACGGACGGTGCCGTCGGGGGCGAGCGCGACGCAGACGCAGTTGGCCGCTTCAGCGCTGTAGGAGGACTTCTGCCAGGCAAGCTCGTGCACAGGTCGGGCCTTTCAGAGTTCTTTGGCGATGCGGTGGATGAATGTGCGTGACTTCTCTTCGGACAACGCCTGGGACTCCATCCGGTCCAGTACGGATCGATAGCGCGCCAATTGAGCTTCCGCGTCAAGGAAGTCGCACCCGTGGTCGGTGTCCAACACCACGGTGTCAAGCTGCGGCACAGGTCCCGACGCGTAAGTGATCGGCTGTCCGGAGGCAGGGAAGGACGCCTCTCCGAAGGGCAGGACCAGAACCGTCACGTTCTCGTGGTCCGACGCGTCCAGCAGAGCCATGAGCTGCTCCCGGGCGACCTCCCGCCCTCCGTAGCCCATGCGCAGGGCCGCTTCGTGAACAAGAGCGGTGTATGGAGTCGGCGTGCCCTCGAAAAGCACGGCCTGCCGCTTGATGCGGTACGAGACCCGGTGCTCGATCTCGTACGGCCGAAGACGCGGCACACTCTCGGCCATCACGGCACGGGCATGCGCGGTGGTCTGGAGCAGTCCCGGCACATGGATCACCACGGCTACGCGCAAGCAGGTGGCATGGTGCTCCATTTCTGCCAGATCGAGCAGGCCGGGTGCCAGAAGTTCCGCGTACTCGTCCCACCATCCTCGGGCACGGCTGCCGGTCATCGCTGCCAGTGCGTCGACGTAACCTTCTTCATCGCAGGCGTAATTGTGCGCCAGGGCGCGCACCCGTTCCGCACTCACCGCGTAGCGCCCGGCCTCGATGTTGCTGATGCGGGATTGCGGTCCGCCCAGCAGCCCTGCTGCCTCGGTCGACGTGAGACCTGCGCGTTCGCGCAACTTCCGCAGCTCTGCGCCGAGCCGCTGCTGTCGCAGGGTCAGGGACGTACGGGCCGGCATCGCACCCTCTTTCCAGGTATCACCCACACGGATGGAGTTGTAAGTACTTCTCGAATCTCATGTAAGACCTTACAAGTCCCGCGCTACGGTGTTGCTCACGCACTCGACCGCCGAGCAGCCGACAAGACGGAAGCGCACCGCACCCGCGGCACTGCCACCGCACGACGTACGCCGATCGTCGAGTGATACAACTCCACCGCCCCACAGGAGACTTCCGTGGACACCGTATCCCCGCCCACTCCTTGGTCGTACGTCCTCCAGCTCCCCCACCACCCCTTCGCAGCACGCGTCGCCCGCCACACCCTCCGCACCGTGCTCGGCGGCCACGGCATGACCTCGTTACTCCACACCGCCGAACTGCTGACCTCCGAACTGGTCACCAACGCCTACCGCCACTCCGACGGACACGCAACACTCCGCATGCGACCCATGGACGGCGGCGGGCTCCGTATCAGCGTCTGGGACTCCAACCCGGACATCCCCGCCCCCTTCGACGGCAAGCCGCTCCCACCCGACGCAGCCCCCCTCACCGAAGGCGGTCGCGGTCTACGGATCGTCGTCCGGCTGGCCGTCAACTGGGGCGGCTGTCCATTCGGAGACGACCTCTTCGGCCGTAACGGCAAACTGCTGTGGTGCGAACTCGACGCCGCGCCTGTGCGGTCGTCGTGGACGTCCACGCCAGATGAATACGGGTGCACGAACGGAACGACCAGAGGCACACTGCGCGAATGAGCTCAGCAACGCCACAGGCACCGTGGTCCCACGCCCTCCGCCATGTCGAGGCACTGGCTTCCGGTGGCCCGATGGACGCGACGTTGCGCGTGACCCTCAACTTCCACCCGGATCGCCTGCTGCGCGGCAAGCCGATCCTGGACGCCATGGGCGAAGACGGTTTCTACCGCTCGCAGTTCGTCACAGGAACGAGTAACGGCGGGTTGACCGCTCACCGCGGCGGCGATCGTTGGCACTGGGAGAGCCGGATCTTCGACGGTGCGTACGACTCGGCGTCCGCCCACGAGCGCCCGGTCTACGGAGCCTTGAACTTTCGCCGCAAACCGGCCGGCGGGGCGCCCCGATTCGGCTCCGCCCACTTCAGACTGACCTCCGGGACCCTGGACCGGACCACGTTCTGCTACCCGGACAGTTGTGCCGAGCCCACGGATTTCGGCGTGGCGGCCCGTATGGGGCTCGTCGAACTCGCCCTGGCCGATTCCCGGGACGCCATCGACGACTACATAGAGGCACAGGTGCACGGACCGGTCGAGGTTCGGCATCATGTGGAGGCGCTGGTCCTTGACCCGTCCCATCGAGGCACGGCCGTGGAGACCTCGGCTCTCCGTCTCGGCTGCCCGGTGGAGTGGCACGACGGCTTCCGGCTCACCGTCGACGAACTGCGCCGCCGTCCCGACTACCGGGGCCAGGAGTACGTCGATCTGGGCACGCAAATCGCCGTCGACGGGGCGCTCGATCCTCGTATCGTCGGTGACGCCGCTCGCACCGGCCGATTCGATCCCCAGGCGCTCAAGAAGGTGTGGCACTGCCTCGCGCGCTTCGGGTCCCCGTCGAACCACCAGCCGGCGAGCGGGGTGCGGCTCGGTGCGTAACCGAGTTGTGATGGACTTCAGCCGGATCATGAACTCATGGTGTCAAGCATCGTCGTCCAGTACACAGAGCTCCTGCGATCGAGCTCGTTCGACCTCTGGGTCCGGTTGCGGGAGCTCCTGACGGACCAGGGACTCGATCCTGCCCGGACGACAGTCGTCGACCTCCTGCAGGGGGGTCCCGACCATGAGGACGGTCAAGTCATCGCCGATGACAACCGGGTCTACAGATTCCGCCTTTTCTACGACCAGGCAGCAGAGCACGCCGCGCGAAGCGCCTACCTGGACAACTGGACAGATATCACCGAGTCCTGGGAGACCGGATCCTTGGCAACGCGCACAGAAGGCGCCTTCGCTTGGAAGTCCGACCCTTCCTCTTCGGGCTGACTGTCGTGCAGGGTCGGCGAAACCACACGCCCGACAGGAGTCCACCGCCTCCTCGCATCGAAGCCAAGCTCTCACTCATTCTGAAACGATCAGCAAGTGTGGTTCTCAACCCGGCCCGGCTGAGTAAGCGGGCGATCGCCACGGCCTGTACGCACACGCAAGCGGTGTGCCTGACGGGGACAGCCCTCAGGCCCGCGCATTGGAGTCCCGACGCATGACCGATCCTGCCCGCACTGCCGCAGATGACGACGCGCTTCTGGAGAGACTTCATGCCCTCGCGTGGGGAACCGGAGATGTTGTCCCTTACCCCACCGTCCTGCCCGAGGGGCCCTTTCCTGCGCTCACCGAGTCCGAGGTCGAGCACGCGGAGCAGAAGATTGGTTATCGCCTGCCCGAACTGCTCCGGCGCATCTACACCGAGATCGGAGATGGAGGATTCGGGCCGGACGGCGGCCTCGCTTCACTGACGGAGGGCCGCCGGCCGCCCGGGTATCTGGCGGACTGGCCCTGCGCTCTGACCGTGCACCCCCAGCGATCTTGGTGGGGGCCGCCGCGGTCCTGGTTCTTTCTGACGGGCGGTGGTTGCAGCATGGAGTGGTACGTCTCGCTGACAGCGGTCGACCACCCAGTGCTGCTCTGGGACGCCGAAGGCTGGGAGCCGGACTGGGGGCAAGATCCTCATGACGGCCTGCGGTACGCGGCATCCTCGCTGCGCCACTGGCTCTGGACCTGGGCCGACGGGGGCAATGTCTGGGACGAAGCGCTGCAACGGCCCGATGGCGACGGCCCGAAGGGCGACGAGTAGATCAGTTCACGTGTATCTGATCCGGTGACGGGACGATCCGGCTTCCGCCCGCTGAGCCTGGGCCTCAGCGGGTACCTGCGCGCCGAAGGCATCCGGCAAGGGCGCCCCGGAGGACTGGTAGAGCCCGCGAAACGCACTCGCGGCCATCCCTGCTGACGGACGACGAACGGACAGAAGGGCACCAGGTCTCGTCGTTCAAGCAGCACCGACAACACAGCCAGAGCCACGTAGGCTGCTCTGGCGCAGGACGGCGTGATCCTCGGCGGAGGCCCTCATGACAGGCGGCAGCAGGTCCGGCACGCATATCGGCGACGGCCACATCGGACTGGCCGTGACGATCATCGCCTTGGTCGTCATCGCTATCGCCTCGGGCCCTCAGTGGGCCTTGACCGTCGCGGGATGCTTCACCGCCTGGTTCGTCGTGGCGTTGATCGTCATCCACGTCAGGGGCGGACGCGGCGGAGACGCACTTGGACGCGCCTACGTCGCCACCTTCTGGTGGGGCGACTACATCAGTCCCTGATGGAGAGGGGCGACAAGCCGGGGCCGAAGGACATCTTGCGCCGGTCGACTCCGAGTCCGCCCCCGGCCGTGCCGACACAGGATCGTCACCGAACTGACATACCGAACGGTCAGTAACTCCTTTGTTCCTTGCTCTACCCGTGAGTAACGTACCCGGACCGCCGGCGCCACCCGCCTGTCCCTCACGGCGGCAAGGAGCAGAAGAACGATGTCGTACCACCACCAGCTCTTCCCCGATCCGCCACGGCCGCCCAGTGGCACCGGCCGCCACCGTCAGGAGCCGGCGGTCCCGGCCTGGGACTTCGAGGCGCAGCAGCCGTGGGACCGGGCGCCGACCGTACAGCCGTCCGGCAGCGACGACCACGGCCGCGGACGCGAAGTGCGGAGCCTCGGCTCGGCCTACCGCAGGCTGCGGCGGATCTCCACCCTCACCGCGCTCGGCTACTTCGTCCTCTTCCTCCTCCTCTCCGCCTACGTCCCCGGCATGATGACCGGCGAAGTCAGCGGCGGGCTCACCACCGGGTTGCTGCTGGGGCTGCTCCAACTGCCCGTGGCGCTCGCCGCGATCGCTCTCTACGAACGGATCGCACGCAGGCGCGTCGACCCGCTCGCCCACTCGGTCGCGGAGCGCGCCGAGCAGGTGGCGGCCCGGCGGGGTGGACGGCAGCAGCGCGCCGGAGGTGCCCGCGCATGAACGGGTTCAGCTCTGACGCCCAGACCATGTCCCTGATCGCGTTCATCACCGTCATCACCGTGACGCTGCTGCTGTGCGTGATGACCGGCCCCGACCGTGACGACCTGGGCGAGTTCTACACCGGCTACCGCTCGCTGACCCCGATGCAGAGCGGCTTCGCGATAGCGGGCGACTACATCTCCGCGGGCACCGTCCTCGGCACCATCGGCATCGTCGCACTCCTCGGGTACGACGGGATGACCCTCGCCCTGAGCACCGTGCTTTCGCTGGTCCTGATGATGTTCCTGCTCGCCGAACCCCTGCGCAACGCCGGCCGGTTCACCATGGGGGACGTCTTCACCCGCCGCGCCCCCGGGCCCCTCGTGCGGATCACCGCCGCCGCCGTCACGCTGACCGCGCTGCTGCCGCTGGTGATCTTCCAGCTCGCCGGCGCGGGCGACCTGCTCGCCGTCGTCCTCGGATTCCACGCAGACGGGTTCAAGACCGGCTCGATCGTGTTCCTCGGCCTGCTCATGATCACGTACGCGGCGATCGGCGGTATGAAGGGAACCGCCTTCATCCAGATCGTCAAGACCGTCGTCCTGCTCGGCGCGGCCACCGCCATCGCCGTACTCGTCCTCGAACGCTTCGACTTCAGCGCCCCCGCGCTGCTCGATGCGGCCAAGGCGGGCAGCGGGGCGGGGGACGCCTATCTCGCCTCCGGACTGCAGTTCGCGGGCAGCGAGATCGACATGATCAGCACTCAGTTGACCGTCGTACTGGGCGCGGCCGTCCTCCCCCACATCACGATGCGCATGTTCACCGCCCGCAGCGCGAGCGCCGTGCGGCGCTCCATGTCCTGGGCCGTGTCGATCGTCGTCGTGACGTGTCTGCTGATCGTCGTCATCGGCTTCGGCGCCGCCGCCGTCGTGGGCCACGAGACGCTGGCCGCCGGGGACCCGCAGGGCAAGACCGCGTTCCTGATGGTCAGCCAGGCGGTCATGGGGCCCGACCCCAGCACCTTCGAGACCCTGCTCTTCACGGCCGTGGCGACGGCGATCTTCCTCACGCTGCTCGCCTCCGTCGCCGGGATCACCCTGGCCTGCGCCAACACCCTGGCCCACGACCTGATCGCGCACGGGCTGCGCAGAGCGCGACTGGAGGACCGTACGGAGATGGCCATCGCCAGGGGCGCCGCCGCGGGCGTCGGCCTCGTCGCCATCGCGATCGCCGCCGGCGCCAGGCACCTGAACCTCCAGGCGCTGCTGACCCTGTCCTTCTGCGTCGGCGCGTCAGCCGTCGCACCCGCCCTGGTCTACAGCCTCTTCTGGCGCCGCTACACCCGAACCGGACTGCTCGCCACACTCGTCGTGGGCACCGGCTCCGCGCTCGTCCTGATGACCGGCAGCAACCTGGTGTCCGGATCGCCGCAGTCCGTCTTCCCCGACCTGGACTTCAACTGGTTCCCGTTCACCACGACGGGCCTCGTCTCCGTCCCGCTGGGCTTCTTCGCGGGCTGGCTGGCGTCCGTCCTCTACGACAGCGACGGGGCCGAGCGCCGCCGCTACGAGGAGCTGGAGCCGACGATCCTCGCCGGAGTGCCGACGAACACCTGAAGGCGGCGGCGGCCCGGACTCCGGTGTCCCACGCCCTGAAGAACCCGGCCGCGCTGTCGGCCGACGCTGCCGGCCGACGCCGCGCAGCGGCTGCGCCGCGTGGTCGACGCGGCCGTCGCCCACGTCTGTGCCGGAACCGCGGCGGCTGCGGGACGGGCGCTGCTGGTGCTGGTGTTCGTCGCACCGAGCCGCTTCCCGGTCCGCACGGACGGCGACTGAAGCCCGGCGGTCGGCTCAGCGCGCTGCGCCGACCAGTCCGGCGCCCGTGGGCCGGTCGCCGCGCGCGGTGATCCGGCCGGCGACCCAGGCGTCCACACCGCGCGCGGCCAGCGTCGTGAGCGCCTTGTCCACGGAGGTCTCCGGGACGACCGCGGTCATGCCGACGCCCATGTTGAGGGTCCTCTCGAGTTCCGGCCGGTCCACCCGGCCGACCCGCCCGACGAGTTCGAAGACCGCGCCCGGCGTCCAGGTGGACCGGTCGACGACCGCGTGCAGCGTGTCGGGGATCACGCGGGCCAGGTTGTTCGCCAGACCACCGCCCGTGACATGGCTGAAGGCGTGCACCTCGGTGGTCCGCGTGAGTTCCAGGCAGTCCAGCGAGTAGATCTTCGTGGGCTCCAGCAGCTCCTCGCCGAGACTCCGGCCGAACTCCGGGATCTCACGGTCCAGTGACCAGCCGGCCCGGTCGAGGAGCACGTGCCGCACGAGCGAGTAGCCGTTCGAGTGGAGACCCGAGGACGCCATCGCGATCACCGCGTCCCCTTCTTCGACCCGGTGCGCGCCCAGCATCCTGTCGTGCTCCACGACGCCCGTGCCCGCACCCGCCACGTCGAAGTCGTCCTCGCCCAGGAGCCCCGGGTGTTCCGCCGTCTCGCCGCCGACCAGGGCGCAGCCGGCGAGGACACAACCCTCGGCGATGCCCCGCACGATGGCGGCGACCCGCTCGGGACGCACCTTGCCGACGCAGATGTAGTCGGTCATGAACAGCGGTTCGGCGCCGCAGACGACCAGGTCGTCGACGACCATGCCGACCAGGTCGTGGCCGATCGTGTCGTACACGTCCATCCTCCGGGCCAGATCGACCTTCGTGCCCACGCCGTCGGTGGCGGACGCCAGCAGCGGACGCTCGTACCGCTTGAGCGCGGAGACGTCGAAAAGACCGGCGAAGCCGCCGAGGCCGCCCAGGACCTCAGGGCGCCGCGTCTTCCTCACCCATTCCTTCATCAGCTCGACGGCACGGTCGCCCGCTTCGATGTCCACACCCGCGGACGCGTAGTCGGATCCGGAAGAGCTGGTGGTCATGTACGGGCCCCTTCGGGGAGTCGGGAAGTCGGGAAGTCCCGGCGGCGGGCGGCCGCGGGCGTGTTCACCACGACGCGGCGTCGCGGAACGACGTCGGTGAGGGGTGGAAACCGAGGCCGTGCAGGGCCGCGCCCAGGGAGAGGGTCCGTTCCTCTGCGAGGTGGCTGATCGCGTAGCGGGTGATGCGCGGCGGGCCGGGCCGCCGCGCCAGGCGCCATGCCGTCTCCGCCGTGACGGCGGCCGCAGCCGCCACCGCCGTCGGCAGGGCACGCACCCGCACCCGCAGGCCGCGCGCCGCGAGCAGTTCACGCAGGGCCTCGCCGATGGCGACGGTGTCCGCGTCGGCGATGTTGTACGTCCCCGGCGCCGTGGCGGAGTCGCAGGCCAGCAGCGCCGCATCGGTCAGGTTGCGGATGTGCGTGAGCGACTGGAGGGCCGTGCCGTCGCCCGGCAGCCACAGCGAGCCGCCCCGGACCGCGCTCAGCACCCGGGGCAGCAGGGTGCGGTCGCCCGGGCCGTAGACGGCGTGCGGGCGCAGCACCACGGTGTCCGGCCGGCCCGTCAGGGCCCGCTCCGCTGCGGCCTTCGAGGCGGCGTACGGCGTGAGGTACCGGCGGACCGGGGCCTGTGCCTCGTCGGCGAGCACCGTCGGCCGGAACGGGTCGTACACGCTGGCCGTGGAGATGTGGACCAGTCGTGTGCGGGGGAAGGACACCGCCACGTTCTTCGTACCGGTGAGGTTGGCGTGCCAGACGGGCTCGGGCCGTCCCCAGTCGCTCACGGCGGCGGCCGCGTGCACGACCGCGTCCACCCTCGGGGCTTTCGCCCAGGGACCGGCGGCGAGGTCCCAGTCGGCGCGGGTGAGTGCGTGGACGGTCCAGCCCCGTTCCGCCGCGGCGCGGCAGACGGCGCCGCCGACGAATCCGCGTGCGCCGGTGACGGCGATCCTCACGGCGTCGCCCCCGCCCGGTGGGCCGCGTCCGCCCGGCGCAGGGAGGTGCGCAGGGCCTCCCGGTCCGGTTTGCGGGAGCGTCCCGCGACCGGGATCCGGTCCAGGACGACCACCTCGTCCGGCAGCGCGGCCGCGTCGATGAGGGTGGAGAGCCGTGAACGTACCGACGCGGCAAGGGAGTCGGCGACAGCGGGGGTGTCGGGGACCAGGGCGAGGACGACCCGTTCGTCGCCGTAGGCGTCCGGGACACCCACGATGACGGCCTCCGCGACACCGGGCAGGGCGGCGACGGCCGGCTCGTACAGCCCGGGGTAGATGTTTGTACTGCCGCGGATCAGCATGTCCTTCTTGCGGCCGAGGAGGACCAGCTGCCCGTTCTCCAGCCGGGCGAGGTCTCCGGTGGCGTGTTCGTCCATCGGCGGCTCGCCGAGGTAGCCGCGGCACAGATTCGGCCCGGAGACCAGCAGTTCGCCGTCTCGCGCGGTGCGCACGCGGATGCCCGGCAGCGGGGCGCCGAGGAGGTCCCCGGGGCCGGTGTGGGCGGTCTTCCGGCTGCCGGTGACCACGGCGACCGGAACCATTTCGGTCATCCCGTACACCGCGAGGAAGTCCACCCGCGGCAGGGCGCGCGCGGCCCGGCGCAGCAGCCCGGGAAGCACGGGCGCTCCGCCGAGCACGAGGTGGCGCAGCGAGGCGGGCATGGCCGCGTCGCCTCGCTCGACGGCCTCGACGACGGCGGGCAGGTCGGCGGGCACACAGAACGCGTGTGTGGCGCCCGCCAGTCCGCGGGCGAAGCGGACGGGGTCGGCCGCCGGTGCGAAGCCGTACGGCGGCATCGTCCAGTGTGCTCCGGCGACCAGGGCCGGGACGCCCATCATCAGCTGGTCGGTGTGCAGGACATCCCCGTCGCCCATGCCCAGGGCGTGCCCGCAGCCGGCCAGGCCCGCCCCGAGGGAACCGCGGGTGTGCACCACGGCCCTGGGCGCCCGGGTGGTGCCCGAGGTGAAGACGACCAGCGCCTCCTGGTCGGGGTCGGGGTCCGGGCGCAGCACCGGGACGGGTCCGGAGGCGAGCCGGCGTGCCGACAGGGCGCCGGCGGGCACCCCCGGCAGTCGGCGGCCCGCGTGAATGTGGCGCAGACCCAGCCGGTGGTACGGGGGCAGGAGCAGCCCTCGCCGCCTGGCGAGCGGGCGGCCGTACCGGGCCACCGCGTACAGCAGGGACTCGGCGGCGGCCCAGCGGGGAGCGGCGAGTTCACGGCGGGCGGTGAACAGTTCGGGACCGGCCCCGGGGTCGGCGAACACCACGGTGCCACCGGCCGCAATCACTCCCAGGGCCAGGACGACGCCGTCCGGTCCGGGGCGTACGGAGAACAGGACCCGGTCGCCGCGCTCCATGCCCGCCGCCCGCAGTCCCTGCGCGGTGGCCAGCACCGCGCGGGTGAGCCGTGCGTAGCTGAGGGTGCGGGCTCCCGGTCCGGTGAGCGCGGCGGCGTCACCGCGCCGGTCGGCGGTGTCGAACAGGGCCGTCAGCAGGTCGGTCGCGGTGCCGCTACCCGGCCGGCGTCGGGTGTCGGGTGATTCGGTCAACTGGTGCTCCGGAGCTTCAGGCCGAGCCGGGCGTACCCGGGGATCAGCACACGGCGGGCGGCACGGCGGCCGGTGACGGCGACGGGCCCGGCGGCGAGGACGGCGTCCAGGACGGCGTGGATCTGCGCCATGGCGAGCGGCATGCCCAGGCAGAAGTGGGGGCCCGCCCCGAACCAGAGCCGCCGCAGTTCCGGCGGGTGGGGCGACTCCGGGTCGAAGGGGCCGTACGCCTGTGAGCACAGCAGCGTCGCGATCACGACGCGGTCCCCGGCGTCCACGGGGACCCCGCCGACGGTCGTGCGTCCGGTGACGCTGCGCAGCATCACCGGCGACGGCACCGTGACGCGCAGCGCCTCCTCCACGACGGCGTCGCGACCGGCCCCGCCGCGGCCGTCGTCACGGTCCATGCCTCCCGGTCCGTCGAGCCGGCCCGTGTCGTGGCAGATGGCGACGAGACGCGGGATGAAGGAGACCAGGGTCTCCGTACCGGTGAGCAGAAAGGCTCCGACCGCGCCGCGGGCCTCCTCCTCGCTGAGACCCAGTGCGCGCAGCCGGCCCGGCAGGGTCTCCTCCGAGCCCTGGCGGTAGGCGGTCACCGCGGATGCCGTGAGGTTCCCCAGCACCTCGCGGGCCCGGGTCACCTGCCGACCCGTCATGGAGTGCCGCCACAGCCGCACCATCCTCGTGACCTCGGCCGCTTCGGCGTGGGCGGCGGCGAACCGGCCCGGTTCCACCGGCATTCCGACGATCTCGCAAATGGCGGCGCCCGCACAGGTCTGGGCGACGTGCACGAGGTCGACCTCCTCACCGGCGCCGAGCCGGCGGGTGAGATCGGCGAGCGGCTCCGCCAGCACGCGGGCGCAGAGCGCGGCGACGTAGCCGGGGGTGAACAGCCCGGAGAGGCGCCGGCGCAGTGCCGTGTGGTCGGGGCCCTCCATGTTGAGCAGCACTGACGGGCCGAGCACCGGGGTCCACAGGTCGGCGGGCGAGCCCGGACCGGTCTTGGTGAAGCGCGTGGTGTCGCACAGAACTTCGCGGGCAAGGGCCGCGTCGCTCACGACGACGCCGACGCGCGGGACACGCACGACCGGTCCGCGTGCGGCGACGGCCTTGAGCAGCCGGTACGCGACGGGGTGGGCGGAGGTCTGCAGCCGGCGCTCCCACCGGTCGGGGGCGGCGGGTGGTGCGACGGTCGCCGTCATCGGATGTCCACTTTCTCGGGCCGGTACCGGTGGTCGGCGTACCAGCCCAGGGTGCGGCGCAGCCCCCACTCGCGGACCCGGCGGGCGGACCCGGCGACGCGTACGTCGCGCCGTACCCCGTATGCCGTGGTCAGCTTGCGTACCGCGTTGACCAGGGCCCGGTCCTCGTGGACCTCTTCGATCGCGGTGCGGGGGAACCCTCCGGCACGCTCGTACAGTTCGGCCGTGATGGCCATGTTGCAGCCGGGTGCCATCACATACGGGCCCAGGTAGTGCGGTCCGCGGTTGCCTGGCCTGAACCGTCCGAAGAGCGCCGCGACCTCGGTGGCGCCGACGAGTGCCGCACGGCGCAGGGGCGGCAGCGGCGCCTCGTCGGTGCGCGGGCGCAGCCGGCCGGCGACCAGCTGGAGGCCGGTGCCGAACGCCGCCCGTACGCGGGCGGTCCAGTCGGTGGCGGGCAGGCAGTCGGCGTCGGTGCGGGCCAGATGTGTGGCGCCGTGCGCGATGGCGTAGCGCATGCCGGTGTCCGCCGCGGCACCGGTGCCCTTGCGTGTCTCGCGCACGATGTGGAGGTCACCGGGGAACCCGAAGGACCGTACGACGTCGGCGGTGCCGTCCGTCGAGTCGTTGTCGACGACCACGAGGGAGAAGTCGCGGTCGGTCTGCGCGGCGAGAGCGCGCAGCGTCGCTGTGATTCCCGGCGCCTCGTTGTAGGCGGGGACGACCACCCAGAGGCTCACAGCCGGATCACGCTCAGTCCCATGCTGATGCCGCCGGCGAGACCGACGAGGGCGACCAGGTCGCCCACGCCCGCCTGGCCGCTCTCCCTGGCGCGTACGAGCTGGAGGGGCAGGCTGGCCGAGGCCGCGTTGCCGTGCTCGGTGACAGTGACGGTGATCTTGTCCTTGGGCAGGCCGAACCGTTCGGTGAGTTCGTCCAGGTAGGGCTTCGAGACCTGGTGCACGCAGACGGCCGCCATGTCCTGCCAGCCGACGCCGAGCCGTTCCAGCGTGTCGTCGAGTATGCGCGGGCCGAGTTGTTCGAAGGCGCGGCGCAGGCCCACGCCGTCGAGCCGGAAGTAGGTGTGCTCGTCGCCCCGGGGGTTGGCGGAGCCGCCGGAGGCCAGCGTCCCGACGCTCCAGGATCTGGAGTCGGCGGTGAACCCGCAGCCGAGGACGCCCGGTTCACCCGATGCCTCGACGAGGAGCGCCGCGCCCGCGTCGGAGAGCGTGTAGCCGGGGATCGACGCGAGATAGGTGCGCAGGTCGGGCACCGACCAGCGGACGGCGCGCGAGGGGGTCTCGCCGCAGGCGATGAGGACGCGGCGGTAGGAACCCTGGGCGATGAGGGCGTGCGCGGTCTCCAGTGCGTTGAGCACGCTGTTGCACGCGTTCTTCACGTCGAAGACGGGGCAGCTCAGGCCGAGACGGTCGGCGACCATGTGGGAGGTCGCGGGCTCGACCATGTCCTGGCTGGCCGCGGCGAATATCAGCAGGTCGACGCCGCCCGGGTCGGTCCCGGTGTCGGCGAGCAGCTTGCGCGCGGCGGCGGCGGCCAGGTCGGAGGCCTGCCAGTCGTCGGGCATGACATGGAGCCGTTCGACGCCGGTGAGGCGGCGGACCAGGCCGGGCGGCGGCCGGAATCCGGTGCCGGCCGAGGCGACACGCTGCTCGGTCTCCGTGTCGGAGCGCACGGTCTCCGGCATGTGTACGGCCACACCGGCGAGCCGGGCATGGATGCGGGGCATGAAACTGGTCTCCCGTCAGACGAGGGTCACGGTCAGCCGGTCGTACGAGGGAATGACCACGCGGCGGCTGTAGCGGCGCTCCACGACCCGCCAGGGCCGCCCGACGGCGGTCAGCGTCTCGAGGGTGCGACCGATCTCCGCCTGGGCGATCGCGGAGCCCAGGCAGTGGTGACGGCCGGCGCCGAACCACAGTTGCCGGTTGGCCGGGTCGGCGGGCCGGTCGAGGCAGAAGCCTCCGGTGAAACTGTTGGCGGTGTAGTTCAGCAGCGTGATCCGGTCACCGGCCCGGAGGTCGCGTCCGCCGAGCCGAACGTCACTGCGTACGGTCCTGCCGATGACCGGTGCCGGGGCGGTCACGCGCAGCCCCTCGCGGACGGCCTCCGGGACGCGTTCGGGCGATGCCACCAGCTTGTGCTGCTCGCCCGTGTCGTGCAGCAGGGCGACGGTGCGTGTGATCGCGCTGGCGGCGGTCTCGGTCGCCGCGACGCCCACCAGCGCCGCCATGCCCGCGGTCTGCCGGGCGTCGAGGCCCACTTCGCGGCAGCGGCCGATGAGGTGGTCGGGGGACTCGGTGCGCCACGCCTGTTCCACGTGACCGGTGAGCCGGGCGACGATGTCCCGGCCGCGCGCGACGGTCGCCTCGGTCAGATCGCCGCCTCCGGCGGCCTCCACGGAGAGCGCGGCCAGTTCACGGGCGGTGGCGAAGACACGCTCGTAGGCCGTGTCGTCGGTGCCGGTGACGGGGACGCGGAGCAGTTCCGTGACGATCCGGCCGACGACCGCCCGGCCCAGGGCCGCGACGTCGACCGGCCGGCCGACGGCCAGTTGGGCGCGGGCCTCTGCCAGCCGGGCCCCGACGGTGCGATCCACCAGGGCGCGGGCAGTGGTCTCGCCGAAGAGTTCGCGGGTCCCCGCGCGCAGGGCCCGGTGCCCCTCTCCGTCGAACAGGTCCTCGACCCAGTCGCCGAGGAGCTGGGCCCACAGCCGGCCGACCCCACCGCGGTCGAGGACGGTGAAGTGCTTCTGGTCGGTGAGGACGGATCGCGCCATGGCCGCGTCGGCGGTCAGCCAGCCGATGCGGGGGACGTACTTCAACGGCCGGGCGAACCGTCCGGCGTGCAGGAGGATCGGGAGGGCGGGGCGGCTGGCTGCCAGCACGCGCAGTTCGTGGAGGCCGGCGCGGTTCATGAGGATGATCCATCTCGTCGTCGTACACGGGTCCCCGCGGGCCGCGGGCCCGCAGGGGTCTCCTCCCCGGACGGGGGATGACAGGGAGGAGACCCCGGCGGGAGGCGGGCTGGGGTCAGCCCGCCTGGGGCGGGAAGAGCGCTGCCATGCCGTCGATCGACTCGGGTCCGTATCCGACGGAGCCGACCGGCACACGGGACTTGGTGGCCTCGATGACCTTGGCCGTCCACACGGGGCCGAAGCCGCCGCACAGTTCGATGAGCTGGATGCCCTCGTCGACCATGGCCGCGGCCACCTCGGGAGCCCTGGACGGGTCCTCCATGCCGACCATGACGGCTCGGAACCCGTCACGCTCGATCACGGAGCGGTCCCGCTCGGGGTCGAGCCCACGCCCGGTGAAGAGGAATCCGAATGCGTCGAGTGCCATGCTCATCGCTCCTTAGTTCTGTTGGGGCGGCCGGGGGTTCCCGGTCACCTCGGCCACGACCTCGTCGGCCGCTTCCGACAGGGTGAGCCTGCCCAGGAAAGCCCCGCTGGGCAGGCTGACGCCGTAGGACTTCTCGACGTCGCGGACGAGGACGGCACTCGTCATGGAGTCGATGCCGAAGGCGCTGAGCGGCACATCGGTGTCCAGCTCGGACGGCTCCATCTCCAGCAGCTCGGCCACGACCCGGCGCAGACGTTCCGTCACCAGCAGTGGGGTGATGTCCTGTGCGGTGCTCATGCCGCGCCCTCCGTCCGTCGGCTGGACCACTGCGCCAGCGGCACCAGCTGTCCTGTCCTCACCTGTTCCGCGCATGTGCGGCGGCGGATCTTTCCACTCGTCGTGCGGGGGATCTTGTTGCGGGGCACCGCGTAGACGCTGACGCCGGCCGGCAGCACCCTCGCCACGGCGATCCCGGCGGCGCGGACGGCCGCGGCGAGTTCGGCGGGTTCGCGCACGGTCGTCTCGACGACGACCGCCACGCCCCGGTCGTCCTCACCGAGCGGCCAGGCCGCGGCCCGCTGCTGGGCGAAGGCCGGGTGGGAGTCCAGCGCGACGGCTTCGGCGTCCTGCGGGAAGTAGTTCTCGCCGCCGATGACCAGGACGTCCTTGATGCGGCCGGTGATGAACAGCTCGCCCTCGTCGACGAAGCCGAGGTCCCCGGTCCGTACGTACGTCCGGCCGGCGTGCGTCTCGTCACCCTCCACACGTGCCGCGAAAGTGTCCGCGGACTCCTGCTCGCGTCCCCAGTAGCCGCCGCAGTTGCCGGGTGAGTCGACCCAGATCTCACCGACGACGCGGTCGGCGAGGGCGTGACGGGTCTCGGGGTCGACGACGGCGACCGTGACCTTGTCCACCACGGATCCGCAGCCGACGAGTTCGACGCCCTCGTCGGCGGCGGTGGTCTTCACCGCCTTGCCCTCGGCCAGCGCCTCACGCTCGTACAGGCCCACGACAGTAGGCACCAGCGACGGGCTGAGGCTCACCGCGAGAGTGCACTCGGCGAGCCCGAAGCCCGGGGAGAAGACCTCCTCCCGGAAGAAGCTCGTCCGGAACGCGTCGGCGAACCGGCGCTGGGTGGCGGCCCGTACGGGCTCCGAGCCGTTGACCGCGACCCGCCAGGTCGACAGGTCGAGCGCGGCACGCTGCTCCTCCGGCACCCGGTTGACGCACATGTCGTACGCGAAGTCGGGCGCGGCGGTGAAGACGTCGTCCTCGGCGGCGATGGCGCGCAGCCACACCTTCGGGTCACGGACGAACGTGGACGGCTCCATGGTGACCGTGGTGGCGCCGGAGACCAGCGGAAGCACCACGGCGGTGCACAGCCCCATGTCGTGGAAGAACGGCAGCCAGCTGACGATGGTGGTGCCGGGTTCGACGTCGCAGCGGTCACGCATCGCGGCCTGGTTGGCGACCAGGTTGCCGTGGGCGACGACGACGCCGCGCGGGTCGCCGGTGGACCCCGACGTGTACTGGAGCAGCGCGGTGGCCGCCGGGTCGAGCGCGGCCGGGTCGGGCAGGGCGGCGCCGGGCTCCGGGTCGTCCTGCCGTACGGCGACCCAGCGCACCCCGGGAAGCAGGTCGGTGTCCGCCTCCTCGGCGTCCTGCCGGGTCGAGACGAGGACGGCGCACGGGGCGCAGTCCGCGCAGATGCCCGAGAGTCGCTCGGCGCGGGTGGTGGTGCCCGCCCGGGCGGCGGTGCGGAACGCGGGCACCGGCACGGCGATCATGCCGGCGTACAGGCAGCCCAGGAAGCCGATGTGGAAGTCGAGTCCGGGCAGTGCCGGCACGATGACGCGGTCGCCGGCGCTGCCGGCCCCGCGCAGTGCCACGGCCAGGGCCCTGGCCCGGAGGTCGAGTTCGACCGGGGTCAGGCTCTCGATCGTGGTGCCGGACGCGTCGAGCGCGGTGACCACGGGGCGGTCGGCGTCGGAGCCGGTGGTACGGGCGAGAAGGGCTTCAACGATGGTGTGGGCCTCCCGACCGGTCTGCGCCGGTGCCGGAGGCTGGGTCGCGGTCGCCTCGGTTGGGGTGTTCACTGCTGAGCTCCTCATTCGGCTGTCGCTCGGGTGGCGAGGGCGGTGTCGGATCGGGCCCCCGCCCCGCACCGGGGTACCGGGGCGTGGGCGGCGGGGACAGCGGTCGGGTAGCGGCCGGTCAGGCAGGCCGTGCAGTAGCCGGAGGAGTCGCCTCCCACGGCTTCGGTGAGCCGGTCCAGCGACAGGAACGCCACGCTGTCACAGCCGAGTTGGCTCGCCATTTCGGTGATCGGCATTCGGGCGGCGAGCAGTTCGTCGGGGCGTCCGGTGTCGATCCCGTAGAAGCAGGGCCACCGGTACGGCGGGGAGGCGACCCTCAGGTGCACCTCCACGGCTCCGGCGTCGCGCAGCAGGCGGGTCACGGTGCGCATGGTGGTGCCCCGCACGAGCGAGTCGTCCACCAGCACCACCCGCCGCCCCGCGACCGCGTCCGCGACCGGGGCCAGCTTGCGGCGCACCGTGTTCTCGCGGGCCGCCGGGTCGCCGGCGATGAAGCTGCGGCCGACGGCTCCGGGCCGCAGCAGTCCCTGCACGACGGACAGGCCGGCCCGCTCGGCGTAGCCGTCGGCCGCGACCCGCGCGGTCTCCGGTGTGGCCACGACGACGGGGCGCGGCGATCCGCCGACCGGCGCGTAGTCGGCCAGGGCCTGACCCGCCCGGTAGCGGGACTGGTAGACGCTGCGGCCGGACAGCGTGGAGTCGGCGCGTGCGAAGTAGACGTACTCGAAGAGGCAGGACGCCGTCTTCGCGTCGGGTACGGCGAGACGGCTGCTGGCCGTACCGGTGGCGCCGATGGACAGCACCTCGCCGGGCTCCAGTTCCCGCACCACTTCACCGCCGACGGCGGTGATGGCGGCGGTCTCCGAAGCGAGCAGCCAGCTGTCGCCACGCCGGCCCAGGGACAGCGGCCGGAACCCGTGCGGGTCACGGACGCCGTACAGGTCCTCCCCGTCGGTCAGGACCAGGGCGTACGCGCCCCGCACGCCCCGCAGCACCTCGTGCAGTGCGGCCGATGTGTCGAGGCCGGAGCGTGTGCGGGCGTCGAGCAGCATGCGGGCGAGCAACTCGCTGTCGGTCGCCCACAGTCCGGGGTCGACGGAGTCGGCGCCAGGTGCGGTGTGCGGGTCCACCAGGGTGCCGTTGTGCGCGAGGACCAACGGCGGCCGGTCCAGCACCACGGGCTGGGCGCCGGCCAGGCCGTCCCGTGCGCCGTGGGTGGCGTACCGGACGTGGCCGACGGCCACCGGGCCGTCGGGGAGCCCGTCGAGGTCGGGGAGCGCCTGGGCGACGGTGCCCGCGCCATGCCGTGCGACGACGGCGCCGCCCGTGCCGACGGCGATGCCGGCGCTCTCCTGCCCACGGTGCTGCAACGCGACCAGCATCTCCCGTACCAGAGCGGCATGGTGGCCCACGGGCCCCCAGACACCCGCGACGCCGCAGGCCTCGCGGGGCTTGTCCGCGGCGTACGGGTCCGCGCTCATGCGGTGTCACCGCCCGCGTCGAGCCATTCGGTGAAGGAGTCGAGGTCGGGCAGGATCACGGTCGAGCAGGAGAGGACCGCCAGGTTCTGCCGCATGTCCGTGATCGACACGACGGTGCGCCCGGCCCGGTGGGCGGAGAGCATCTCGGCGGCTGTGCCCATGCTCGGCTCGTGGCCGGGCAGCCAGGCGACGCAGACGTCGCTGTCGGCCGCCAGACGGGTCAGCCGGTGGAACAGATCGGTCAGTTCCCGCAGCTCCGGGGCCAGTTCGCAGTGGCGCAGCACCGGCCGGTCCGCCAGCGCGGCATGTGCGGCCCGTACGTCGGCGGGGTGCGAGGTCAGCCATTCGGCCATCACCACACCGGGGTCGTGGATCACGGCGTCGGGCCGCCGAGCCCGGAGGGCCCTCGTCAGCAGCTCCCGGTAGGACTGGTCGGTGAGGTGCGCGCCCGTGCGTGCCCCCTGCATGGTCCCGGCCAGGAAGTACGAACGGACCTGCCGTGCTGTGCCGGGCAAGGCCTCGGCCGTCATTCGTCCTCCAGGGAGTAGGGCGCGAGAGCCAGCCCGGCGGGCGCGGCGGCGCGGTGAATGGACGCTGCCTCGAGGAGGAACGCGATCACGTCGTCCGGCGGCGCGGACACCGCGTCCGCCACGACTTCGAGGTCGCGCTGGAAACGGGGGTCGCCGTAGGACGCGACCGCGCCCTGGTTGTTCTTGGTCAGCATCACGGCGCGGTCCTCCGCGACGCCCGCGGGCCGCCCGGCCAGGGGGAGGATCAGCTCCGCCATCTCACGGGTGACCGGGTGGAGGACCCGTACGGACACGCTGTGCTGCTCGGGGTGGACCAGCAGCGGACGGACCCAGTCCGCCGGCGGCGGCACGGTCTCCAGCCGCGAGTCCGGGCGCATGACGAACGACCGGGAGGCCACGTTGTGCCCGCGTCGCGGGCTGAAGCGCAGGTAGTCCAGGCGGATGACGTCGTCGTCGAGCGTCCAGGTGGCACGCACCCGCCCGGGAGCCGGTGTGCCGTCCTCGCGCGCCCGGAACGGGTAGGCGTCCACGACCACCTGTACCGCGCCGTCGACCGCGGCGGACCGGTCGAGCCGCAGCGGCTCGCCGTGCAGCAGGTAGGGGTCGAGAACGACGACGTCGTCCTTGCCGCGGTAGACCGCAGCGACGTGCCGCCCGTCGATCAGGTACTCGGCGGCGACGCCCGTCCGCTCGGTCACCATCCGTCCGGCGGCGAAGGACTGCCACGCACAGGACAGGCCGAAACGCGGCGGCGCCGCCCGGGTGCCGAAGTACTCGTGGAACTGGGACGCGCTGTTGTACGGAATTCCGACGAGCACCTCGTCGAGGACTTCCTTCTGCACATCGGTCAGCAGTGCCGCACCGAGGGTGTTCACTTCCGGCCTCCCTTGAAGAGCGCCGCGGCCTGATCCAGCAGGGAGGGCCGGTTCGCGTACATGGTGTCCCGGCCGCCCAGCAGCGACAGGTGGTCGCGGAGTACCCGGAGGTACGTGAGGAGTTCGAACTGGGTGAGGTTGCGGGGCGAGTCCAGGAACTTGATGCCACCGCTGATGTCCACGTCCCGGCGGCGCTTCATCTCGTCGAATCTGCGGGCGGTCTCCGGGTCCTGCCGGCGCGCCGCGAGATAGGCGGCGATCACCCGCGACTGGAGCTCCACGGTGGGGAAATGGCCGCCGGTTCCGTCGGTCATTCCGGCGATGAAGAGATCGTCGTAGCGAGGCGAGAAGGCCAGCAGATAGAAGTCGGGCCGGCCCTTGTTCCAGTCGAGGTGCTCCTCGGCGACGAACGGGATGTGAATCCTGAATCCGGTCGCCAGAATGATCGTATCGAATTCTTCTGACGTACCGTCGGCGAATTCCACGAATTTACCGTCGAACCGAACGGGAGCCGTTCGCACCTTGACCCGTCCGTGCGCACAGTAGTACGGCAGCAGCGAATTGACGATCGGCGGGGATTCGAGCGGCTCGTGGTCGGGCTTGGGCAGGCCGAACTGCTCGGGGCTGCCGATGCTCAGTTTCAGCATGGTCCGGTACGCGGCCCGTGCCACCGGGGCCGGCAGCCGCAGGTTCTGACTCGATTCCGAAACCTGGTCGGCGGGCTTCCCGAAAATGAACTTCGGGAAGAAGTAGTATCCGCGGCGCATGCTGATGGCTACGTCGTTGGTGACACCCGCGGCCTCCACCGCGATGTCGCAGCCGGAGTTGCCGGCGCCCACGACGAGCACCCGCTTGCCTGCGAGGTCGGCCGGGCTGGTGTAGTCCCTGCTGTGCAGGATCTCGCCGTCGAACTTGCCCGCGAACGAGGGTGTGTGCGGATGCCAGTTGTGGCCGTTCGCGATGATCAGAGCGCTGTGCTCCTGCGAGTGGCCGTCCGCCGTGGTGACCCGCCAGCCGTCGGGGAGCCGCTCCACCTCGGTGACGTCGGAGTCGAACCGGATCAGACGCAGCAGGTCGAACCGCTCCGCGTACTGCCTCAGATAGGCGCTCACCTGGTCATGGCGAGGATAGGCGGGGAGCCCGCGGTCCATGGGCAGATCGGAATATCCGGTGACCTCTCGCGAGGTGATGGTGTGCGTGTTCTCGTAAACAGAGCTTCGCGGATTTCCGATGTCCCAGATACCACCCACACCGGAATGGGATTCGTACGCCACGCAGTTGATGTTCAGATCAGCGAGATTCTTGAGCGAGGCGAGTCCGGAAGGCCCGGCTCCGATTACCGCGACCGGCCGCGGATCCGCTTGTGGTTCTGGCACGTGAACTCCCCCGTTGGAGACTGTGACTCAGGTATCTGACACCCTCGCTGCGCGCGGGGTGCATACCAAGACTCCACCGTGGGCCTGCCGTAACTCCAGCCACTTTTAAGGACTTTCAAACGACACGGGAAAACAAGGAGGATCCTTGACTTCCGTGCCTCGACTTCCGCCTAATGGGCGCGACCAGCCTTCGAGTGAAAGTGAATCACATCACTTTTCCTCTTCGGATTGAACCAATCGAGTCGTTTCTGCGTAGGCAGCGTCACAAGGAGGAGTGCCCGTGGCTCGCGTCGTAGTCGACGTCATGCTCAAGCCCGAGATCCTCGACCCCCAGGGACAGGCGGTGCAGCGTGCACTGCCTCGACT
>NZ_JBIAPL010000014.1:0-177074 GCF_042888225.1 Streptomyces sp. NPDC003023 | reverse complement strand
GCGCGCGTCCTGCTCCGCAGGAACGACGCGCCGACGCTACGCGTCGGTCCAGCCCCGCTCCGCGGGGGCTGGGCTCGGTCCCTCCGGGACCGGATCCGCTCCGCGGATCGAGTTGGGTCGTCGGTGCGGTGTCCCGATCGCTCCGCGATCGTGCCTCCTCCCCGACTTGTCTTGGCTCTTCAAGTCCAACATGACTGGGGTGCAGGTTAATTCGGCTGGCAGCGAGGGCCCGTGGGTCGTTGTTGCGCCCGACTGGATTTTTGTGACGCCTCGTCAATTCACGACCAGAATGCCGAGCCGGGCCAATCCTGTGTGCCGCTGCTTCCTTATATCCAAAACTTTGGAGTATTCGAGTTCTGCCACTCCCCCCATACCGGAGATGGGACCCGGAGCGCGCGAAACGCGGCTGCCGCCGCACTGAGCTCAGCGGCCAAACCTCAGCCGTTCGATGGCCCGATGGTGCCGGGAGCAAGGACCAGATCGATGCCGTGCTCGGCAAGGGCCGCGGACACCAACTCTTCTTGTTCTGAGGGGAGTTGATCAGCGTTCAGCTTGGTGCGGACCTTGGCGAGCCAGGGACCGATCATGACACGGTCGCCGTCCACCTCGATCCACTCTCGGGCGCCGGGGGTGCGTCCCCACCGTGCCACGAAGAGCCCGAGGATCTCGGTGGTCTGCGCGAACGTGCGCCGCCGCGATGTGCTCGGTCTGCCCGCGGCGTGCTCTTGGTCCAGGAGGGCACGGTCGGGGGCGATTCCCATGCGGTCGAGCAGATCGCGCTGGCCGGGGTCGAGATCGGACCAGCGGGTGAACTGGCGGTGCAGCCAGCTGCCCGCCTTCATTCCATGGATGACCGTGTCGCGGCGCAGCGTGCTGGGGTGGTTGCCGGCTTCGAGGTGGCGGCGCAGCAGATGGTATTTGCGATGCCAGTCGGGGCCGTAGGGGAGTTTCCAGTCTGGGTCGAGGGCTGTGAGTTGGTTGTGGCGGTCGGGGGTGAGGCGGTCGTTTCGGGCCAGGGCGCGCTGGTCGGCTAGGAACTGGCCGCCGGGTGTTTGGGTGGGGATGGCAAGGTGGCCGTGTTCGGCGTGGAAGGCCTCGACGGTGGCCAGGTGGCCCTGCCAGGTTGCCTCGTGGTCGTCCCAGATCATGCCGAGATCCTCTAGCTCGGCGATCCATGCCGGATCGAGGGCGCCTGCCTGGTAGGCGGTGCGCTGGCCGGTGATGAATTGCCCCAGCCGGTAGCCGTAAGCGTCCTCGTAGTCGGCGCTCACGCGCAGGTGGGTGTGTTCGCTTTGGTATCGGATGGCGGCGGCTAGGCCGGCGCGGCGGGGGGCGGACAGGACGGCGCCGTGGGAGGGCCAGACGAGCAGGTCCAGGGCGCGGGCGATCGCGGTGGGGTCGAGGGTGTGGTCGAAGTGGAAGCGGCGGGTGATGTAGGTGTGGGAGTCGCGGGCGGGATGCTGGTTCTTGGCTCGGGGGGCGCGGGCGGCGATGGTCTGGTCGTGGTGGCGCAGGGCGGAGGTGACCAGCCAGAGGGCTTCGTAGGGGGTGCCGAGGAGGTCAGTGGGGTCGGCATCGGGCGGGATGTAGGCGGGGACAATGAGGCTGGCCGTCTTCGTCGTGGCGGTGGGTGGTTTGCGCAGGGCGCGGCCCAGGGCCTGGACGATGCGGCGGACGCTGGCGGTGCGGTCAGCGAAGACGACGGCGTCGACGGCCGGCAGGTCGACCCCTTCGCCGAGGACCTTGGCGTTGGCCAGCACGGCCCGGTCGGCGTTGGTGAAGCGGGCAATGATGTGGGCGCGCCGGCGGGGACTGTGAGTGCCGTCGATGGACTGCACGACGACGTCGTCCGCCCAGTCGGGGCGCAGTTGGTCGGGGAGGGTGCGCAGGGTGTGGGCGAACTGGCGAGCGAAGTCGGCGGCATCGGCGATTTGTTGGAAGTAGACGAACACGTGCCGCAGGTCCTGCTCGCGCATGGCTTTGAGGATGGCCAAGTGCAGGGCGGTGGTGCGGCGCGCGGTGGGCCCGGCCTCCGGATCGGTGAGCGCGGTGTGCAGTTCAGTGTCGGTGACGGTGGGGACGACTAGCTGGTAGTCGGCCAGGACGCCGTCATCGATGGCGTCGGCGTGGGTGTAGGTGTGCAGTCGGGGGCCGAAGATCTGTGGCTGGTCCATGGTGGCCAGCAGGGCCGGGTCGTCCCAGGCCGGTGCTGTGGCGGCGGTGCGTTTGGGCTGTGGCCTGGTGGTGGGCGGCTCGGTCAGGCGTGGGGCTTCCCATACATACGGGGTGGCGGTGAGGTAGAGGCGGCGTTCGGCGGGGATGCGTTCGTTGTTGTGCAGCGCGGTCCAGTTCTTCTCCCAGGTGCCGGCCGTGGCGTGTGCTTCGTCCACGATCAGCAGGCCGAAGACTGGGGCGGGGAAGATCGCGGAGTGTTGGGCTTCTTCGATCTTGGACAGCGAGTCGTAGGTGAAGAAGACTGTTGCTTTGGGGTGGCGGGCGAGCCAGTAGGACAGGTACTCCCCCGCGTTGGCCGAGTCGACCTTGGCCTCGGCGAGGAGCGGGTGTGATTCGGCGCGCAGCGAGGAGACCGTGATCATCGGCTCTTGGCGGCCGTCCGCGCGAGCCGCTGCCGCCCACTGAGCGACCAGGTCCAGGGTGGGCACTGCCACTGCCAGGTGTCGCAGGCCGAGTTCTTCGGCGACGCGCAGTGCGAGGAGGGTCTTTCCGGTGCCGCAGGCCGAGACGATGTGTCCGCGGGTGCGCGGGCGGCGCAGGTGGCGGATTGTGTTGGCGAGGCCCTTCTGTTGGTCGGTGCGCAGGACCAGACGGCCGGTGTGTTCTGTTGCGGTGGGACTGGCGGTCATCGCGCGGTTCCTCGGCATACGTGAGGGGCTGACTCGCGTTCATTCTCGCGTACGGAGGGGGTGTGGCGCAGTGTCTCTTGGTTGGCGGGGGCGCGCTGCGGGCCACGCGCGTCTTGCAGCCATCGAGCGCGAGGCCGCAGCCTGAGCCACTACCTCCGGATCCGCCCCTTGCTCGCACACCCCTGGCCCTCTGCTCCCGCCTCGTCGGGCGGCAGGATGGGCGGATGGCAATGAGCGGGACGGAATTGCTGGTCCTCCTACTCGAACTCGACGACCCCGAACGGCTGGAACAACCGCTGTACTACGACCGCGCCGCGACCGGCCTCGCGTTCAGCGAGCTGGTTTGCCGACTCGAAGCAGAATTCGGCGCTCCGTGCGAGTCAGAGCGGGACACTCAGGACTCCAGTGAGTACGGCCGCGTCCGCGTGCCCGCGGACGCGACGATCTGCGGAACACGGATCGTGGTCTGCGTGAGCAAGTTCGGCTCCCTCGCCGAGGTCTGCGCCGACAATCCGGGCGCCTTCCTCGGTACGGACGAAGCCTGTCAGGAGGGCGCGCTGGATCCCACCGACCTCGCCACAGTGGAGCAGGCTCTGACCGAACTCGGCTACGTAAGCGTCCCCGAAGAACTACTGGAGAGCGACTACGAGGGCCCCAGCGCGCTCGAGCACTTCGCAGCGCGGCCCACGTGGTGGACGCGGTTCTTCGGCCCCTGGTGATCCACCCCACCGAGCCGAACGAACCGCCTGTCATCTCGCTGAGCACGTTCATCCGTACGTGACTGAGCACATTCTCGAGTACTCCGACACACCCTGAGCCACCGACTTTCGTGTCGTCCGCTGCACACTGCGGCACCTGCGAGGAATTCGCCTGGAAATCAGGGCGATCCCTGGCAGGCTGAGGGCATGGGACCACTCGGTGATCAGGAGCTGGGCGCGGCGATTCAGCAAGTCGGCTCACCGGAGTGGTCTGTTCGCGCCGCTGCCGGACGGCAGCTCGCCGCCTCCGACAGGATCGGGGATGTCGCGGGTCTCCTCCACCGTCTTCTCTTGGACGCCCAGGACACAGCGGTCATCCAGGAGACGGCAGTGGCCCTGCTCGAGCGCAAAGACACCATCGGCCTGCGACTCGTCCTTCTCGCCTACAGTCGGGCGGCCGCCAACGACGCGGTGGACGAGATCGGTGCTGCCCTGGACTGCGATCCCGAATGGATGACGACCGAGGGCGCAGACCAGCTGATCAAGCACTACCGTGAGCTGGCGGCAGATCAGGACTCCGGCGTCCGTGACGAGGCCCAACAGCGCCTGGCGCGATTGCTGCTGCGGGAGGAGGGGGCGCGAGGCTCGGAGGCGGACTCCTGACTCTCGGATGGTCAGGGTTGCTCCGCGACCAGGTGGCATGGGTGCGAGGCCTCCTGGAGACTGCCTGCAGCCACGTCATAGTCGTCGATCCAGGAGGCCGTGGTCGATCCGGCCGCTGTCGCCGATCGCCAACACGATTGTTGAGGATCGGCAGCTTGGTTCACTGCTCGGGCAACGCGGAATCCGACGTCTCAGCAGGACTAGAGCCTGTCCTTGACGAAGGCCCCTCCCCGCCGCACGGAAAATCTGGCGACCCGAGAAGATCGCTCGACTACGGTCGCGTGGGGAGGTAGACGCGTGTCCTGGCCATCAGTGATCATCCTCGTCTCTGCGGAGCGACGCCTGTCGCTTGAAGGGCGACTCCGTTCCCTTGACCTCGTGCCGGACACCGTGACGGGCGACGAAAGGCTGCACCAGCACGGGTACTCGTACTGCATCGACCTCTCCGGGGGGATCCTTGCGGACTACGAGCCGGAGGAGCTGGAACAGGTGAGGTCCCGGATCGGCGAACCGTACGCGGTCTATGTGTCGTGCCAGTCCATGGACGCGGCCCGGGCCTTCCTCCGTGACGTCCTGCCTGGTGTGGATGGTCTTGTCGACACCAACCACCACGAGATCCTGCCGGCGAACGAGTTCCTCACGCTGGTGGACCGTCACCCCGGATGGGACTGGCGTCGCGTACCGAGCACAGACCTTGCGTAGACCGGCTCGCGTCGGAGTGCTGTCACCTGCCGCACCAGATCAGGATGGCGGCCAGGTGCAGTTACGACCGTGGGGCGGGTCCTTGGCCTGCCGAGTTCGCTTCGTGGGATCCGGATTCCGGCCATGACTGCCTCGAGGGCCGGCGCGTCACCGGTCTGGCCGGCGGTGACGTGGATGGACAGAGGTCGTGCCCGGCTGTCACTGGCCAAGTGGGCCTTCGTGCTCAACCCCACCGCGAGAACGTCCGAGCGCGTGATCCTCTGGCTCGGCCCGGCCGGACGCCCCCTTTTCTGGCTCCGGCCGAATGTTGGTGAGTCCGGGAGACGAGCGAAGCCGCTGAACCTGCGGCAGGGTTCTATGCGGCGAAGCCGACGTTGGTGACGTACTCGTACTGGCCCCATTGCGAGCCGAGGTCGACGATCGTGTCCTGCCATGCGGCGTCGAGGCTCTGGTGGTCGCCGGCTGCCCAGGAGCCGACGATGCGGTCCCAGCGGCGTACGTTCATCGTCCGGTACTCCACCACGCGCTGCAGTGGCTGCGGTACCTGGGACTGGTTGAGCGGGTGGATCTCCACCCGGGTGCCGCGTCCGTCGCGGTTGAGGCGTCTGAGGAGGTGGCGGGCGATGTTGTGGCGGCGCACCGTCCGATATGCCTGGTCGATGCGTTTCAGGTTGCTTTTGGAGGGGCGGCGTTTGCCCTCCAGCCAGGCTTTCAGCGTCCGGTGGGTCACGGTGAGTCCGGCGTCCTGTGCGGCCTTCAGGGTCTGGGGTGACTTCGTCAGGTAGTGCAGGCGGGCCATCCAGCCGCGTTTGGCGGTCACGGGAGTGGCGATGCCGCCCGCGAGTTCGTCCAGCTTGCGCGCGACGGCGTCGCTTCCTTTGATGCCCTGGGCGCCGAACCGTCCGAAGTCGATGTTCTTCTCGGGCACTACTCCCCCTCGCCTGCGTGCTGACCGGCGTCGGTTCCGGCGGTGTACGTGTCCTTGATCTTGACCTCGGTGACACCGCGGCCTTCGGCGAAGACGCGGCGCCAGTCGCCGATGACGTGGAGTTCGTCGGTGCCCATGGCCCGGACGACGGCCAAGCCCTCGGCGTGGGCCTTGAGCGCCTTGAGCCAGAGGTTGGCGAAGGCCTGGCTGCGGATGAGGTGCATCCAGTCCGGGCGGTAGAGCTCCCGGTTGTAGTTCGATTCCCCCATCGTGGAGACGAACTTCGAGTACATCGCCTTCACGTACTCCAGTGTCAGCGTATCGCCCTGCTCGATCGCTGTGTCGCGGGCGTCTTTCAACGCGATGCGGAACTTCTCCAGCAGGTTCTCCGTGGCCCCGGAGGTGTAGGACTCGTGGATCTGAGGAGGCGTGCACAGTTGGTGTTTGGGGCCGGACAGGCGCAGCAGGAGGCGGAGTGTCGGCTCGGTGATCCACAGGGGGCCGGGTTCGTCCCTCTGGCCGATCGGGTTGGGCAGCACCGCTTCGTGTTCCCACTCGGGTGGGGTGATCAGGTGGACTCCGGAGCGGCGGCGATCGTGGGCCAGGCCGGTGGTGTGCTCGAGCTGGCCCAGGGGGAGGTGCGTCTTGAGGGCTGAGAGGTAGGCGCCGTTGATGTCGAGCGCGGTCACCTGATGCGGGCCGGGCGGGAGTTCGTGACGGGTCCATTTGGGGCGGGCTTCCCAGATCTGGTCGGTGCCGCGCGCGGTCTGTTTCTTGAGGATGTCGGGGATCCAGGGGTGTGCGATCACGTCGTAGCGGGCGCCTTTGCGGGTTTCGTCCAGGAGGCGCATCGCGTCCGGGATGGCCCGTTTCAGCAGTGCCGCGGTGGCTGCGTCGGTGTCGCCCCGGTGTTCGGCGAGCGCGTCCTGCACGGCCTCGCGGATCAGGTCGACCGGGCCGGACGGCTTGTGGAACGTGTGGCGGGCCGGGCCTTTGGAACGTTCTGTGGCACGCGCCGGACGTGTCGTGTGCAGCGGTGCTTTCGGGGTTTGTGCGGTGGGCTGTTCGGCTGGCGGGGCAGGCGCGGCAGCGGGGGCTTTGGTGGCGGTGGGCCGGCAGTCGGCCGGGGCCAGGTGCTGAGCGAACCCGGCAACGCGTTGTCCGGCGGGACGGCCGCACAGCACACACGGCTCGGGTAGGTCGAGCGGCTCTACGTCGTCCCCGTCCTCGTCCTGGCCGAGGTCGGGCGAAGACAAAGGGGTGACAGTCGCGGCCGTGTCTGACGTGACGGGCTGCTCCGCGGCCGGCGCCGTCTCGGTCTCGGACCCGGTGGCGAGCTTGGCGCTCAGCCCGTCCAGCAGGTAGGCGTATTTGGTGCGGATCTCGCCGGCCGGGTCCCGGCCGCTTTCCCATCCGCTGAGGGTGGACGGGCTCACGCCGAGCGCGCGTGCCACCTGCGCCTTCGACAGCCGTGCCCGCTCTCGCAGCTCGCGGCGCACGTGACAGGGCGGGAGTTCGGCCTGGGGGCCTACATCGTCGAGCAGCGAGTCGATCGCGTCGAAGTCGCTCACCGGCCCGTCCCCCTCGCTTCGGTCCGGACGGAACGGCGCCTGTCGGCGGGCAGAGCCTCGCATGCTCTGGTCGGACCCGCCAGTAGGTCGAGCGCGCCGATGCCGTAGTGCTCGGCCAGGACGTCGACGTCGCGCAGGCTCCAGGAGATGGCGCCCGACTGCCTGCGCGACACCTGTGTCTGCGTCAGTCCCAGCGCCTCCGCGACCGATCGCTGCGATTCGCCCGTTACCTGCATCAACGCGGCCACCGTCAGCCGCAGCGACTCCTCCAAGCGCAATTCCATGCCGTCATCTTACCTGGATCATGCAACTTTCGCATCGAAGTTGGCTTTTCACTATCAATGATGCAGGAATGCTTTCAGCGTTCTGAGGGAGCTGAAGGTTCTCGGGCACGCGGGTGCCAGCGATCCAGGCCGCCCGATGACCCTCCACGCCGATCCAGCAACAGTGCCCGCCCCCGGCCGAGCGGCCCCGAGGGGCGGGGCTCCGCACCATCACGCGACGGTGCGCCCGCGCCTTCGCGTGACACCGGCCCGGCGACGTCGCAGGCAGGCCCGGCCGGCCCTTCGTCACGGCCCGTCAGGAGCTCCCACTGATCACCGGGTACCTGCTTCTGCCACCCTCCAGGTGTGGGCTACGTCAACGACGACGCGATCGTCCAGCGCCAGCACACGGAACGGCAACCGCGCCCGGACGCCGAGCCCGAACTGCGCCCGCCCCTCCAAGCTCCCTGCGAACCTGGCATCCCGGAAGGTGCGGTATCCCGCGAGGTTCACACCTGGCAGACTGCGACCAGGCAGAGCGGAGTACGTGGGCGTGCCGGTACTGGTGTCGTAGGCGGGAGCGTGGACCACGATCTCGATGATCGCTCCGCCTGAAACGGGGATAAAGTCTCCCGATCCGTGCTGGTAGAGGCCGTCGACGTACCTCACGGAGTAGCCGAGTTCACTACCGTCGGCTCCGGCGACCTCAACGACCATCCGGTCGAAGCAGTCCCGCCGACCGGTCCTGACGTTCACCAGCGGCGTTGCGGTGTAGACGGAACGGGTCTTGGCGAAAGCGCCCCACCCGGTGGGGCAGACCGTGCCGGTACGGGCCCGCGCGGTCTGGGCGGGAAGGGCCGCCGAACCCAGGGTGAGGCTCGCGAGCGCGAGCACCGTTGCCCATACTCGTCCGGTTCGCCGCATTGTGCGCCCCCAAGGTGGCGTTTGTTCCTTATATTTGACAGCGGGTAATATAGCCGGAATCGGTCATGTCCGACGCTTTCACCCGAAGAGGATCCCTCGGGTAGCGGCACTTCCGGGTAGGGCTTCCGTGCGGTGCCGGCCGGAACCATGCCGGTACGCACCAACCAGCCGGCATTCCTCGTGCCGGGCCTCCACATGCCGGCCCGATCCAGCCGAGGACCACAGCAGCGGGCGGCTCCCCCAGCGCCTTGGCCGGCCGCGTGCCGGGCGGGGAGGACGCGCCTTGATCCGCGGTTCGACTCGGTGGGGTTGAACCGGCGGGGGGCATCGGCCTTGCGCGGGCCCCTGTCCGGCCGGGAGGCACAATCGGCGCATGCCTGAGACCTTCGTCGACCTGGGAAACGTACATGCTCCGTCTGGCGTGCTGGTGCTCGGCATGGCCAGGGGGATCGACCAGTGGCGACAGCTGGGTCGACCCCTGTCCGAGCGCGCCAGGGCGGCTGCGGCCGCGGGAGGGGGGCATCTTCGTGAGTGGTTGTGCGAGGCGGTCGCGGTCCCGGCGGCCGCCGGCCGGCCGTTGGGGGTGCGGGCGAGCACCTCTGCGTCTCCGTTCGACGGGGAACCGACGATCGCGACCCTGGAGATCGGCCTCGGGCTCCCATGGCCCGGGACCGCGGACCGGTCGGGGCCGGTCCGGCTCGGGGACCTGCCCGTCGACCGGTGCGGCATGGTTGTCGGCGACGCCGCAGGGCTGGACGCGTGGACGGGAATGTGCGACGAGCCGGCCGACAAGCTCGCCGATGTCTTCTATTGGGGCCGGTACGAGGACGACGCACAAGCGCAGTTCGGCGGTGAGCGCATCGCGCAGCGCGGCATCGACGGGCCGTACGGCTGGCTGGACCTCCCGATGGCGGAGGCGGCCGCACGGGCGGCCGAACTCACCGCCTGGTGTGACCGCCTCCATGGCAGAGGTCTCGTGGTCTCGATCGACGGGCACACTGATTTCCACCGCTTCCGGCGGGCCGGATGGCACCATCCGCTCCACGTCGGTGCGATCGAGGTCGGCGGCTGCCAGGTGCTCGGCATCGGCTGGGACCAGGGCGACCACTCGATCAGGCACCGCGGTGAGCGGGACGGCGGTCAGGTCTATCCGGTCACGCTCGAAGCCGGCCAGGCCGGTGAGATGGTGATGCGATGGACCATTCCTGCCTTCGGCTTCGATGCCGAAGACGAGTGACAGTCCGGGGATCCGCCGCCCTCGTGGGACCGGTGAGTTCCAGGCCTCAGTTGATCTGTGACCCGAGCCGCGAATTCCTGCGAGGGTGCCGGCCGCCATGGACGTGTGCCTGCGCTCCCGGGCGGCAGTTGTGCCGGGGGCCCGGGGAGCCCGTGCTGGTTCCGGCCGGTCTGGCCGGGTTCGCCGCTGGTCACCAAGGGCGGTGCGCGGCTTTATCGTTGGTCGATGCGCGCACACCGTATCGACCGTCCAGCCGATCTCGACGTGGTCCGTGAGTCCTATGACCGGGTGGCCGACAACTATGCCCACATGGTGGTGACGACGGGGGTCGGTGACATCCGTACGCATCCCTGGCTCAAGGCGTCGATCGATGCCTTCGCCGACACGGTGAGGGGGCTCGGGCCGGTGCTCGATGTCGGTTGCGGGCCCGGAACGGTGACCGCCTACCTTGCCGAGCGGGGGCTCGACGTGTCGGGGGTGGATCTTTCTCCTCGGATGATCGAGAACGCTCGTCGTCTTCATCCGCAGTGCCGTTTCGATGTCGCTTCTGCCACCGACCTCGACCTCGCCGAGGCGTCCCTCGGCGGTGTGCTCGGGTGGTGGTCGCTTTTCAATCTTCCCCGTGACGTCCTTCCGCAGGTTCTGGCCCTGTTCGCGCGCGCGTTGAAGCCGGGCGGGCATTTCATCGCCGCCACTCACGTCGGCGACGAGGACGTGGCGCGCACCGAGGCCTACGGCGGTGTGCCCGTTCGCTGGACGACCCACAAGTGGCGGCCGGAGCAGTTCGTGGGTCTGATCGAGCAGGCGGGGCTGCGGCCGGTGGCCGAACTGCGGCTTGCTCCGGAGGAGTACAGCGGGCCGGGTGTGGTCGTCATGGCCGAGCGATCCGACTGAGGGCCGGCGTCGAGGTCGGCGCGGGTTCGCCTGCCGGGGCGCGGTCGTGGACCGCTGGTGGGCGGGTTCTCTTCGTCCGGTCCGTGGGTCGGGATCGATTGTCAGTGGTGGGTGGGAAGGTAGAAGCATCGAGCCGGTTGGAGGGGGAGCTGTTATGTCCGGAACCCAGAATTACATCAATCACGTTGCTCTTGTGCTGGATGCCAGTTCGTCCATGTCGCGTCTGAGCAGCAAGGTCGTCGAGGTCGCCGACCAGCAGATCGAGTATCTGGCCCGTCGTTCGCGGGAGCTGGACCAGGAGACCCGGGTCACGGTGTATGTCTTCGCGGACACGGTGGAGTGCGTGATCTACGACAAGGACGTGCTGCGGATGCCGTCCTTGAAGCAGTTGTACCGGGTCGGTGGGATGACGGCTCTGCTGGCTGCGGCGTTGAAGTCGCAGGGGGAGCTGGCGCAGACGGCTCAGCTGTACGGCGATCACAGTTTTCTGACGTTCGTGCTGACCGACGGGCAGGAGAACGCGAGTCATCGCTGTCCGGGTGCTCCCTCCAGGGAGCCGCGTGAACTGGTCGATGCTGTGGCCCGGTTGATCGGGACGCAGGAGGACAACTGGACGCTGGCGGTCCTCGTGCCGGATCAGATGGGCAAGCGGGAGGCCATGCGGTGCGGTTTCCCGAAGGACAACATCGCCATCTGGGATGCCACGAGCACGCAGGGGCTGGAGGAGGCCGGGCAGGTCATCCAGCAGGCCACCGAGAAGTTCATGGTGGGCCGTTCCAAGGGCATCCGGGGTTCGCGGGCGGTGTTCTCCACGGGTGCGGAGACGGTCAACAAGGAGACGATCGAGGCGGCCGGTCTGACGCCGGTGGATCCGTCCGGGTACCAGCTGGTTCCGGTGACGCGTGACGTGGCGATCCGGGACTGGGTCACCGAGTGCGGGCACACCTACCGGACCGGTTGTGCGTTCTATCAGCTGAGCAAGTCGGAGAAGATACAGGCGCGGAAGCAGATCGCGGTGCTGGAGAAGAAGACGGACCGGGTGTACAGCGGGCCGGAGGCCCGGGCCCTTCTGGGTCTGCCGGACGCGGAGGTGCGCGTCAAGCCGGACCACAACGACGGCTTCACGATTTTCGTGCAGAGCACGAGTGTGAACCGCAAGCTCGTCCCGCACACGCGGCTCCTGCTGATGGGCTGAGGTTTCAAAGGGCCCCCGGGCGGGTCCCGGGGGCCTTGTCGTCGCGGCGTGGAGTGGGGTCGGGGTGCCCACCGTGCGGCGCAGCGGGCCGCCCGGTACGCGGTGCGGACACCGGTGCCGGGGTGTCGCCGGACGTCGCTGTGCAGGTGATCAGGAGCGCCGCCGGAGCAGGCCGCTTGTCGTCGGCGGGCGGGGTCACGTGTGGGGCGGGCCGGGGGTGCAGGAGGGGACTTCCGCGACGGCACGCCGCTGGGAGGTCACCCGCCAGCCTCGCAGGCGTTCCAGCAGGTCGCTCATGTCGGTTCACCTGTTCGGGCTCGGGGGCGCATGGAGTTTACCGGCAGATGTCCGGGTTCCGCCGGAGCGGATCGGGGGGTCTGTTCCCCGGGGGGATGTTTTCAGGGGATCCCCCGTCCGGTCCGGCGCAGCGGCAGGTGTGTGATTTCCGGTTTTTGTGTCAGTGGGTGTTCCTGATGTTCGGATGAATTCTCTCTTTTCTCGTTTCCTCGCGGCCGGGAGAGCGGTGTCGAGCGTTGTGTTCGGGGCCGAACGGGTTTGTGGACGCGAGTGTTTGTCATGTGTCACCGGGCGCGGCGTGAGCGCGGGCGACCAGGACACCCCAGCTGTTCGGGGGTGTTCCGCACAGGAATGGGTCCGAAATCCATTCCTGCTCGCTGAATGGGAACGGTGCTCTGCGTGTTCTCGTGACGGTGCGGTGCGCGGTGCGCGACCATACGGACGCCTACACAGCGTTTCCGGCCGGCGGTCTCCATGGCGGGCGGGAAGAACCGAGACAGGAAGAAGGACGGACGTGTCCGGCAGCGAGAGCGAGAACCCGGCAATCCCCTCCCCGGCCCCCGCGCCGACCCGGCCGAGGACGAACCGGGACTGGTGGCCGAATCAGCTGGACCTGCAGGTTCTCCACCAGCACTCGCCCCGGTCCAATCCGATGGGTGAGGAATTCGACTACGCGGCGGAGTTCGCGGACCTCGACGTCGACGCGCTGAAGCGGGACGTCTTCGAGGTGATGACGACGTCGCAGGACTGGTGGCCTGCCGACTACGGCCATTACGGGCCGCTCTTCATCCGGATGAGCTGGCACGCCGCGGGAACGTACCGCATCGCCGACGGCCGGGGTGGCGGCGGGTCCGGCGCGCAGCGTTTCGCCCCCCTCAACAGCTGGCCGGACAATGCGAGCCTCGACAAGGCGCGCCGTTTGCTCTGGCCGGTCAAGCAGAAGTACGGCCGGAAGGTCTCGTGGGCCGACCTTCTGGTTTTCGCCGGAAACTGTGCCATGGAATCGATGGGGTTCAAGACGTTCGGCTTCGGTTTCGGGCGGGAGGACATCTGGGAGCCGGAGGAAATCTTCTGGGGGCCCGAGGACACGTGGCTCGGGGATGAGCGCTACAGCGGCGACAGGGCGCTTTCCGGTCCTTTCGGCGCCGTTCAGATGGGGCTGATCTACGTCAACCCGGAGGGGCCCAACGGCAATCCGGATCCGTTGGCTGCCGCCCGGGACATTCGCGAGACGTTCGGGCGTATGGCGATGAACGACGAGGAGACAGCTGCGCTCATTGTCGGCGGCCACACGTTCGGCAAGTGTCATGGTGCGGTGGACCCCTCGTACATCGGTCCGGAGCCCGAGGCGGGTCCGGTCGAGCAGCAGGGCCTCGGCTGGCGGAACACGTACGGCAGCGGCAAGGGCGCCGACACGCTCACCAGCGGGCTCGAGGGGGCGTGGACGTCCGAGCCGACGAGGTGGGACAACGGCTACCTGGAGAATCTGTTCGGGTACGAGTGGGAGTTGACGACGAGCCCCGCCGGTGCGAAGCAGTGGACTCCCAGGGATCCTGCGGCGCGCGGCACGGTGCCGGATGCCCATGATCCGTCGAAGAGGCACGCTCCCATGATGCTGACGACGGACCTCGCGCTGAAGCTGGACCCGGTCTACGGGCCGATCGTGAAGAGCTTCCACGAGAACCCGGACAGGCTCGCGGTGGCGTTCGCCAAGGCGTGGTACAAGCTGCTGCACCGCGACATGGGGCCCCTCTCGCGTTACCTCGGCCCGTGGATCGCCGAGCCGCAGCTGTGGCAGGACCCCGTCCCCTCGGTGGATCACGAGCTGGTCGCCGACGGGGACGTCGCCGCTCTCAAGGGCAGGATCCTCGCCTCGGGACTTTCCGTGTCCCAACTGGTCGCGACCGCCTGGGCGTCGGCGGCCAGCTTCCGTGGCACCGACAAGCGCGGTGGCGCCAACGGGGCGCGGATCCGGCTCGCGCCGCAGAAGGACTGGGAGGTCAACGACCTGCCCGAGGTGGCGGAGGTGGTACGCACCCTCGAGCAGATCCAGCAGGACTTCAACGCCTCGCAGGCCGGTGGGACGAAGGTTTCGCTCGCCGACCTGATCGTCCTGGGCGGGTGCGCGGCCGTGGAGCGGGCGGCGGGGAACGCCGGGTACGACATCACCGTCCCGTTCGCACCGGGGCGCACGGACGCCTCGCAGGAGCAGACCGACACGGAGTCGTTCGCCGTTCTCGAGCCCCCGGCGGACGCGTTCCGCAACTACCTCCGGGCGGGAGAGAAGTTGTCGCCGGAGACCCTCCTGCTGGACCGCGCCAACCTGCTGACACTGACCGCTCCCGAGATGACGGTGCTGGTCGGCGGCATGCGGGCGCTGAACACCGGCTTCAGGGGATCCCCGCACGGCGTGCTGACCCACCGGCCGGAGACGTTGACCAACGACTTCTTCGTCAACCTGCTCGACATGGGCACGCAGTGGAAGGCGTCGGCCTCGGCGGAGAACGTGTTCGAGGGCCGGGACCGTGCCACCGGCGAGGTCAGGTGGACGGCGACCGCCGTCGATCTCGTCTTCGGTGCGCACTCCCAGCTCCGTGCCCTCTCGGAGGTCTACGCGTCCCGGGACGCGGGCGGGAAGTTCGTGCGTGACTTCGTGGCGGCGTGGGACAAGGTGATGAACCTCGACCGGTTCGACCTCGTCTGAGCCCCGGGGACCCTGGCGGAGCCGGGGCTCTGTGGACGCCGTCAGGGGCAGCTGGTTCCCGGCTGCCCCTGACGGTTGCTCCCGTGGCGCCGGCGTGGGTCGGGTCACCCGGCGGATCCACCGGGCGCAGAACCCGGTCAGGGCCGGGGCGGGGCCGGGACGGAGGCCGGTCTCGGCCCGTGGGAGGGCCGGACGTTCCCGGCGGGCTGGTACGTCACCTGCTGCGTGTGGCCCCGGGGGCGCCGAGGCCGGCGACGCCGTGTTCGACCTGCTGCTGGGCGGGCCCGATTCGGTGCGCAGGCGGTCGGCGGACGACGACGGCACGGGGACGGCTGACCGGCGGCGTTCAGCGTCCGCCGGGAGATGGTGCCGGGTGGGCGAGGCGGAACGGCCTGCGGGAGCGGGTCCCAGGGCCGTTCCGCGTCGCCGGGATGCGCTACGTCTGGTCGATGGGCAGTGCCAGGTCGGTGACCTTGAACCTGTTCGGGAAGGCTCCCTTGTCGGTGGCCCTGCCGTTGAGCACGTCGATCGCGTACAGCCGGTGGGCGCCGGCGTGGCCGATGGTGGCGAAGCCGTGGTTGGTGCCGGTGGCCGTGTTGTGGTGGATGTCGAAGCCGGCGTCCAAGGACGCGTCGACGCCGAGGTTCCCGGTGGGGGCGAGGGTGCCGGCGTTGGCCGGGGACTGCAGGGAGATCCGGTCGGCCGTCGTGTCGAGGTCGAACAGGGTCGTCGCGGTCGCGGCGTCGAGGTCGTTGTTGGTGTAGGCGGCGCCGGTGACGCCCCTCGCGGTGGACGGCGGGGTGGTCGGGTTGGTGAGTGTGCCGTCGACGGTGGTCGTTCGCGGTGCGGCGGCGTCGTCGATGTTGTGCCGCAGGTTCTGCCCGGTGTCGGAGACGACCCGCAGCCGGTTCGCGGCCGGGTTGAAGTCCACACCGAACGTGGTGCCGGCCAGTGCGACGGTCAGCCGGGAGACCTTCGTCGCTCTCGCGTCGGTCGTGTTCAGGGTGTAGATGCCGCCCTTGTCGCCGACGCCGTACAGTTTCTCGTCCTGGACGCGGAAGTCGATGCCCACGAGCTCGGTGTCCCCTGCCAGTCCGAAGACCCTGCCCAGCGCCCGGGCCCTTTCCGGCTGGTGGACGTCGAACTCGACCAGACGCTGATCGGCGGTCAGGCCGACGGCGGTCAGGCCCCGGTGCGGGGTCGAAGCCGTCGTGTGAGCGGCCGCGAGTGCGGGGGCGGCGCACAGGGCGGCGAGAACGACGCCGGCGGTCGCGGCGGTTCGGTTACGCAATTTTCACTCCCGGGTCGGGTGCCCCGGACCAGAGGGGGCCGGAGGCTCTGAGCGGGATTCGGCGCCCTTGCTGCCGCGGATGGGAGCCGGCCGCGGATGCCACCCGCCTGGCCCAGGGATACGGATCCCGGTGTGCTCCGCCGGAGTGTTGTGTGCGCGGTGATCGGCGTGTCGGTCGGGCTCTGCCGTCCCGGGGTGCGCTTCGAGCGGGGTGCTGCCGGCTGCGGCGGGCGGGATGCGGATGCCGATGAGTCCTCACGCCCGTGGGGTGACGGCATGGGGCCGCCTCCGCCGTCGGCCGCTGGGACGCCCCCTCGGGGTGGAGGGGGCGGGTGATCGGCCGGCCGTCAGGCGCGGCAGCGCAGCATCTCCAGCGGGGGGCAGGCGAGCAGGTCCGCCCAGAAGTCGGCGCCGAACCTGCGCAGGCCGGCGTCGGACACCTCCAGCGGGACCCAGACCGGCTCGCCGAATCCGGCCGCCCGCAGGCACTTCTCGTAGACCTCGCGGCGCGGGGCCGCGGCGACGATGCTGATCGGCCGCGGCTCGAGGAGAGCCGTGACCCGCACCCGCGGACCCGTCTCGCTCTCCTCGCCGGTCGGTTCGCAGCGAAACCCGTACCGGTCCAGGGACGCGCAGTCGAACCGGTAGTCGGGCTTCTGGGCGAGGACGAAGAACTCACCGCCCGGCACCAGGCTCCGGTGGATGTTGCGGCACATCCGCTCCATCTCGGCGATGTCCTCGGCGTAGTTGAGGCACTGCACCCCCAACGCGATGTCGAAGCGCCGCTCCACGGGCCGCAGTCCGGCCACGTCACCGACCTCGTAGTGCACACCCAGCGGGTCACGCTGCTCGATCCCCCGCGCGGCAGCGATCATCTCCACGGAGATGTCGACACCGAGGACGTCCGTGGCGCCGCGCCGCTTGAACTGCCTGCTGTAGAAGCCGGTGCCGCAGGCCAGGTCGAGGACCGACCTGCCGCGCACGTCCCCCACCATGCGCAGGAAGCTCGGAACCTCCCCGTAGCGCATCAGCGGCAGGGACTTGAAGCCCTCGAACGTCTCGCCGATCCCGTCGTACTGCTGCACGCTCATCGTGCCGTCCTCCCCTGTGCTCGGTCGTGTCCCTGGCCCCGGGGGGCCCGTCGCCGGGACACGTCGTGGCCTGTGGCGGGCAGTCTTGCGCGGCCCCGGCACACCGCCTCACTGGCGGAAGCCACAAAGATCGGGACGTCGTCCCGTGGCAAATCGGCTCAGTGATCGTCGGGGGCGTCGGACCGGGCGGGCGGCATGTCACGTTCTTCGCACCCGGCCGCACTAAGGAAGGCGATGTCGGGTTCGACGCATCGCCAGGCATGAGCAGACAGGAGGACGAACGGTGGATCCGGTGGTGATCGCGAGCGTGGCGATCGTATGCGTGGGGGCTGTCAGCAGCGCCCTGCGGTTCGCTCGGAAGCGGCTGGAGCACGAGGTGGGGCGCCATGTGTCCCGTCTGCTCTCCGAGCAGGCCCACAGCGGCCTGCTGTCACGTTCCGCGGGGTGCGGAAACGTCTGCCGGGCGGGAACCGGGGTGAGCCGTCATGGAGGACGCGGCGAGCGCTGAGCTCCGGGTCAGCGACCCACTGCAACAGCGGCACCCCGCAGGCCCGCAGGGCCGGGACCTGGCCGAGGAACTGCATCATGTCGAGTATCCGGGCCTGGTGCGTTTCCTGCTGCTGCACGGCGCCGCGTGGAACGAGGCCCAGGACGCGGCGCAGGACGCGTTCACGCAGATGTGCCGGCCGGGGGCGAGCATCCGCTGTCCCAAGGCCTGGCTGCGTACGGTGGCGTGGCGTTCCTGGTTGCGGCAGCAGGTGTGCGAGGAGCCGTGCGCGGAGATCCCGGACGCGCCGACGGCGCATTGGCAGTCCCCCGCACACGCCGCGGAGCTCGGGGCCGAAGAGCGGCGTGTGATCGAGCTGTTGCTGCTGTTACCGGCCAAGCAGCGGGCCGTGATGGCCTGGACGCTGGACGAGTTCACGGCGCAGGAGAGTGCCGAGGCGATGGGGATCACGGCGGAGGCCGCTCGTCAGAACCTGTCCCGGGCGCGGGCGACGCTCAAGGCTCAGCTGGGGCTCGAGGGGTCGGGCGACAGGTACGTGGAGGAGGAGCGATGAGCAGCGATCGGCCGGCCGGCCGTCTCGAGGATCTGCTGGATCGTGCGCACGAGCAGTTGGGGATCGCCGTCTACGACGGTCTGATGGGCGGCGGCGGGCCACCGGAACTGCGCGATCCCGATCAGGTGCTGGGCCGTCTGCTGGCGACGGCGCACCGCCGCACGGGAGATGCGGTGGCGGGGCGTGTGGCCCGCCGGTACGGGAGGGGCCTGGCCGGACGGGCGGTGGGGGGTGGGGCCGCGCGGGCCGAGGGGCTGCTGATGCGGCGGTCGGCGCCGGTCCGGCTCAAGTACCGGGAGCAGGCGATGGGTTGCGCTCGGCGGTACTGGCCGCTGGACGCGGTTCAGGTGACGGGGGGTGCGGTCGAGACCGTGCGGGAACTCATCATCGGCCTCGAGGAGGAGGTGCTGGCGGACGGCGTGTGCGACAGGCTTTTGCGGCTGAGCCGCGAGGTGGGCCGCGTGCTCGCCCTGCCTCGGTCCGCGCAGCTGCCGTCGGCGCTGGGCGGTTACGACTATCTGGACGAGGTGGAGGACCACCTGTCGAGCTGTGCGACTCGGCTGGTGGCGCAGGCCCGTAGTTCCAAGCAGCTGCTTGACAGTGAGCTGCTCCCCTACGTCGGTGCGCCCGGGGTGTCCTGGCTGGGCATGCTCGAGGTGTCGCAGGATCTGGCGGACGATCTCGATCTGGCCCATCGGGAAGCCGTGGCCCTGTCCGAGGCTGTCGCCGCGGTCGAGGAGGCCAGCAGAGATTTCCGCGGGGCGGATCTGCGCTGTGTCGCATTGAACGGTGTCGGTCTCGAGGGCATCCGGTGGGACGCGTCCACCAGGTGGCCGCCGGAGTGGGAGGAACGGATCTGGAAGGCGTCGCTGGCGTCCGGGGCGGGGCAGGGGGAGCTCATCGTCGGTGCGGAGCCCCACGACAGCACCGTGCCGGCGGACATCTGACCGGGCTTGTCCGGCGGTGAGCGGGACGCGGGTACGCGCAGGACGCGACGCGCAGGACCGTGGAGGCCTTGGGGCCGCTTCGGGAAGGCGCCGCCGCGGCCGGCGGCCGGCGGCCGTGGGCAGTGCGCCCATGGGTGCGCCCCGCCGTTCCAGGTCAGGCGGGACGCGGGCCGCGGGGCCGCCCGCACGCCCCGGGCGTTGTGCTCCGTGCTTCACGGGGTGTCTCGGCGGGAGTGCTCCTGGCGGCCCGCGACGGTCAGTTCGCACCGGCCGTCCTCGCAGGAGCGCTGCAGCCGGCCCCTGGAGAGGGTCTGCGCCAGTCCGATGGACCAGCACACGGGACACCCGCGCAGGGCGAGGACGCCGAGCGGCAGGAGCAGCAGGCTCGGTGCTCCGAACGCCGGTATGAGAGCGAAGGAGCCGGTCAGCGCGCCGAAGCCCACCGCGCCCCGGGCGAGGTGCCGCAGGAGGGTGGGGCTTGCGAAGTCGGGGGGGTCAGCTTTCGTCGCCGTCATGGTCTTCTCCGTGTGTCGGGTCGGGCGCGGCGCTCAGTGCGTGTCGTACCGCTGTCCGCGCGCGGTGCAGGCGCGACTTCATCGCCGCTGTTCCGATTCCCAGGGCGTCTGCGGTCTCCCGGCCGCTGCGGCCCTGGATGTCCCGCAGGACGAGTACGTGGCGCTGGTCCGCGGGCAGAGCGGCGATGGCCGCTGCCACGCGGCCCGCCTCCAGTCGCCGCAGTGCCTCGTGCTCCGCCGAGGGCACGGTGGAGTCCTGGGGCGGCATGTGGTCCCGTGTCAGTGTCCGCGCGCGCCGCAGGCACTCGTTGCGCACGATGCGGAACATCCAGCCGCCGAGGGCGCCGGCGGCGCGCAGCATTCCGATCTTGCGGTACAGGATGATCAGCGCCTCCTGTGCCGCGTCCTCGGCGTCCTCGGGCGTGGCGCACAGGGAGCGGGCGAATCGCCGCACGTTCGCGTGCGAGCCGGCTATCAGCGCGGCGAGGGATGTGATGTCCCCGCGCTGTGCGGCGGTGACCAGTTGTTCGTCGGGCCAGTGCGACTCAGTCACGCGCGCGGCCTCGCTTGCGCAGGACGGCGAAGGTGCAGGTGCACAGCAGCACCAGTGCGGCGGTGACGGCGGTTGCGATGATCACGGCGGCTCCCAGGTTCTGTCCCGACGGGCGTCGGCACAGTTGTAAGAGGCGCCGGCTCCGTAAAAGGATTCAGCGGGCGGCTTGGGGGGTGGCGTCCGTGTGCCGCGGAGGGGTGCGGCGGCTGCGCGGTGTGCGTGTGCGTCGGACGGCAGCGGGGTGTGTGAACGCGCCCTCGCGGTACGCGGGGTGGCCCCGGCTCTCTGCCTGGTGGGCCGGGCTGGTGGTGTCCGCGGCCGGCCGTGGGCGTACGGGCCGTTCGGTGGTTCCGGGCCGGGTTCGCCGGGGGTGCGGCGGTGACGAGGAGCCGCTGTCGCTGCGGCTCCTCGTCCGTGCGCACGGGCGGCGCCCGTCTACGGTGTGTCCGCTGCGGCCGGTGCGGGCGTGATCTGTGCGGCGGGCCAGCGCAGGACCACGGGGATCACGAGCAGGGCGACCGCCAGGTGGATGGCCCCGCCGATGATCCAGGGGGCGGCGAGTCCGTAGCTGTCGGCGGCGAAGCCGCCGGCCAGGGCGCCCAGGGGCAGGGAGCCGAAGGCGACCATGCGGCTGCCCGCGCCGGCCCGGCCGCGGAGGTCGTCGGGGGTCAGGCGCTGGCTGAGGGACTGGGACATGACGTTCCAGATCGCGAGGCCGGCCGACCAGACGGCGAACAGGACGACGACGACGGCCGGTTGCCTGCCGAACAGTCCGATGGCCAGCAGGCTCGAGGCGCTGGCGACGGGGACGGTGATCGCGACCTTGCGGGTGCCGAGGCGGGTGACGACGCGCTGGCTGACCATGGCGCCGAGCACGCCGCCGACGGCCATGGCGGCGAGCAGGAGGCCGTAGCCGCTGTCGCCGATGCCCAGGACCTCCTTGGCGAACAGGACCTGGATCGACAGGGCCATGAAGGCGGTGAAGTTGCAGACGGCCGCCATGAGCATCGTGATGCGCAGGACGTTGTGGCGCAGCAGCCAGCGCAGGCCCTCGGTGGCCTCGGCGAGCAGGGGTGTGCGCCGGGTGGTCTGCTGCGGTGTCGCGGGGCGCCTGGCGGGTTCGAAGCGCCCGCCGGCGCCGTTGATGCGGCAGAGCAGGAGGAGGGAGGCGAGGTAGGTCACGGCGTTCAGCCAGAACGGCAGGGGCAGTACGAAGGCGAAGAGTGCGGCGCCGAGTGGTGGTCCGGCGAACTGCTTGCCGATGGTTTCCGCGGTGACCATGCGGCCGTTGGCCGTCTCGAGTCTGGCGGCGGGGACGATGCCCGGGATCATGGCCCGGCTGGCGCCGGTGAACAGGATGTCTCCTGTGCAGAGGGCGAAGGCGAGGGCGTAGACCATCCACAGGGAGACCCATCCCATGGAGGCGACGACGGCGAAGGCGAACAGCAGGATGCCTTGGGCCGCTTGCACCCTGAGCATGAGGCGGCGGCGGTCGTAGCGGTCGAGGAGGACGCCGCAGGGCAGTGCGAGCAGCAGCCAGGGCAGTTCGTGGGCGAGGCTGACCCAGGAGATCAGTTTGGGGTCGGAGGTCAGTTTCGCGGCCAGGAGGGGCAGGACGGCGATGATGACGCCCTCGCCCAGTGTCTGGACGGTGTAGGCGGAGAGTTGGAAGGTGTGGTCCCGGCCCAGTTTCTCGGGTGTGGTGACGGGGCTGGTCTGGAGCGCGGTCACGGGCGGGGGTCCTCGGTGGGCTGGGGGTGGCCGGGGTGGGTGAACAGGCCGGCGAGCAGGGGTTCTTTGTAGTAGACGTCCGAGTGGGAGCCGACGGGGACCATGCGGCCGCGGCCGCCTCCGAAGCCGGTGGGGAAGTAGTAGAAGCCCCAGCAGGTCTGCCACTCGACGTTGTGGCCGGTGAGGGGGTCGAGTGCTTCTTCGGTGATGGGGACGATGCGTTTCTGGACGACGGCGCGGCCGTGGTCCGCGGCTTCCTGGAGGGCCTGGCGCCAGGTGTTCTCGTCGGTTTCCCATCCGCGGACGATGCCGCGGCCGTCGAAGCCGTCGTCGGGCTTGAGGATGAGGTGTTCGCGGTCTTCGAGCAGGCGGTCGGAGAATTCGCTCTCGGTGAGGGAGGCGGGGCCGGTCAGGGACCGTGTCCAGGGCAGGCGGCGGTCGATGATGCGGGCCTCCTCGGGCGTCAGGTGGCTGCGCATGAGGGGGTCGGAGAGGTAGGTCATGCAGCGTTTGTTGCGGAAGGCCTCGGTCTCCGGCGGGGTCCACAGGGCGACGTGGCCCTCTTCGTAGGCGCTCAGGAGGTCTTCGGTGCGGGACAGGGCCTCGGGGTCGTGGACGACCTGTTCCATTTCGAAGACGCGGTAGACGAGGTCGACGCGCCTGTCGCCGAGGTGGATCCTGCCGCGGTGGAGGCGCAGGTCGGTGATCTCGCCGACGTGGCTGTCCAGTCCGCGTTCGCGCAGCTTCTCGTTGAGGGGGATCCAGGCGAGGTGGCCGTACTCCTCGAGTCCTCCGGGGCCTTCGATGATGGCGATCACGGGGTCGTCGCGGTCGGTGCTGACGTGGGCGGCGGCGTCGCGCAGGTTGTCGACGAGCAGGCCGAGGGTGTCGATGTGGCGCAGGCCGTGGGTGTCGGCGTAGGCGCGGAACTGGGGGAATTCCAGGAGCGCTTCGGACACGGAGGTGGTCCAGTGCAGGCCGCCGGTGTCGCTGGAGGCGTTGAACTCGAGGATTTTCAGGGATTCGCCGTCGTCGTAGGTGTCGACCCTGCCGAAGAGGGGGGAACGCCGGGCTCCGGTGCGGCACATGAGGCGGGCGTGTGCCTCGGGGATGCCGAGGTCCTGGCACAGCAGGGTGAGGTCGCCGTCGAAGAGCCGCTCGTGGATGGTGGTGAGCAGGCCGGCCAGTTGCAGGAGGTCGTCGCCGAAGGAGTCGACCTGTCTTTGCTGCAGCAGGACGGGGCGGTTGAGGTATTTGAAGCCGAGTGACTGCAGGTAGGGGAAGCGGTCGGTGTTCAGGTCGATGTCGGCGAGGCTGCTGTGTGGCCTGGCGAGTTCCTTGGTGTAGAGGTCGGTCGCGAGGTCCGCGGAACGGGCCGCGAGGGTCGGGTTCGGCATCGGTGTGCTCCGGCGTCGTGGGTGGTCGGGTGCGCGGGTGGGGATGGCGCGCGTGTGTTTCTTCCGCTGCGTGCGTCCGTGCCGAGCGGCACGTGTGGGGTCCGTGCCGACAACTGGTCGGGGTCTGCCGGGCGTCGGGCATCTGCTGCCCGATGCCCTGGCGCGGGTTCGGTGGGGGTGAACGCCCGGCGGGTTTGTACAGCACGCTAGGTGTGCGTGCCCGGCCGTCCAATGGCGACGTCGGATAGTCGTCCGGCCCTGCGGGAACTGCCTGGTGCGGTGGTGCCGGGTCGCGTCCCCGGGGGTGTTCCGCGCCGGCCATGGCGGCGGTCCATGGCTGTCGCGGACGGGGGTGGATCCCTGGCGTGCGGTTCCCGGCGGTCGGTACGGGTTTCCGGTCGTAGGCCCGGCGGCTCCCGGGCGGTTCTCGCGCCGGTGGCCGGGGCCGTCGGCGGCGATCGCTTCGCGGGGATGCGGGAGGCGGTCGAGCGTGTCCGTCAGGGGCGGTGGCGCGTCGTTCTCCCGGCAGGCGGCGGGGGACGCCTGTTCACAAAGGATTCCTGTGCCGGGGCGATCGGCCGTGCTCGCACGGCGCGTTGACCTGAGGGCGCCGGCTGGGCGCCGTCGGTGCGTGTGCGCCGTCAGAAGTGCTGGAGTGCGGCGGCGGCGGAGGGGCCGCGCAGGGCGGTCACGGTGGTGCTGAACACGGTCCGGCCGTGCTGGACCGCCGTGACGCGGGAGGAGACGTGGGTGGGCAGCTGGGAGGGCAGGACTTCGGCCTCGATCCAGCAGGGGGCGTCGAATTCGACGTAGCGGCTGAACACGCTGCCCATGCCGGTGATGACGGCGAACTCGGGGTGGGCGACGGCGTGGGCGGCCTGGCGTGCCGCTTCCAGCATGAGCATGCCGGGGGCGTGGTCGACGGGGTGGTCGAAGAGCGCGGGATGGTTGAGGTCGGCGCGCAGTTGGAAGCGGTGCGGCCCGGTGCCGGGCGAGAGCACGACGTCGCGGAAGCGGTCGCGGCCCACCTGCTGCGGTGTCACGGGGGGCGGCGGGGCGACGGCGCGGGACTGGGCGTAGGTGAGGTCTCCGTAGACGCCGCGCAGGCGGGTGTAGACGGCGGGTGCCTGGTTGGCGAAGCGGGTGGAGGCGGTGCCCAGGGGTATGCCGTCGCGGACGATGTCGACGGACATGCTCAGCGCGGCGAGTCGGGTGCCGCGGCGGACGACGTCGGAGCACTCGATGCGCATCTCGATCTCTGCCGGGGTGGCCTCGGTCAGGAGTGCGTCGGGGTTGACGGTCCAGGTGAGGTGGTCCCAGATCTGGCGGTGGCCGATGGGGACCTGGTATCCGAGGTGGCTCAGGAGCGGGACGGCCTGGCGAACCGTTTCGGCAATGAGGAGTGGGTCGTGCCGGGCGTCGGCGGTGTCGTAGAAGCTGTGGGTTCTGGGCCACTGCGCGGTGATCCTGAAGGTGTTCTCGCCCACGGACTCCCAGCCGGTGAGCAGGACTTCGCTCTGTGCCGCCTTGTGCACGAGCTGCCGGGGAACCGTGGTGGCGGTGGTGTGGTGCGTGGTGAGGACTGACATCGAAGGCGTCTCCCAAGCATCGGAAGCGGACGGCTGCCGTCCGCGGTGTACGCGTGGACGGCCATGTGTCCGCAGGGGTTGTCGCGGCGAACGCGGTGCACCGTAAGATAAAGGACGATCGTTTTTTTTGTCGAGAGGTGCCGGAGTGAACGCCCAGTCAGGGGACACCAACAAGCGGATGCAGCAGGAGCGGGCGCTGCGGACGCGCGAGACCATCATGCGGGCGGCTGCCGAGGTGTTCGACGAGTTCGGATTCGCCGGGGCCAGCATCAGCAAGATCATGAAACAGTCCGGTCTCACGCAGGGCGCGATGTACTTCCACTTCGACTCGAAGGAAGACCTCGCCCGCGCCGTGATGCACGCCCAGGCGGACACGATCACCCCGCACGTGGGGTCGCAGGGCCTGCAGCGGCTGGTCGACATCACGCTGGTGTGGTCGCGGCAGTTGCAGAAGGATCCCCTGTTGAGGGCGGGTGTGCGCCTCACCAGCGAGCAGAACAGCTTCGGCGTGCACGACGCCTCCCCCTACCAGGAGTGGGCGCTGATCATGGAGGAGTGCCTCAAGGAGGCGCGTGACAGGGGTGAGTTGCGCGACGGCGTCGATGTGCACGCCGTGGCCGACTTCGTCGTGGCGGCCTGTACCGGCATGCAGATGTACTCGTGGATCGTGAGCGGCCGCAAGGACCTGCCGAAACGCACGGCCTCCATGTGGCAGGTCCTGCTGCCGGGCATCGCCACCGCGCCGGCCCTCGATTCCGTCAAGGCGAGCACCCGGCGCGCCGGCGCACTGGCCCGTTGAGGGCCCGTCCCGGCGTTCACCGTCCGGCAGGCCGGGGCGGGGGGCGGGGGCGTCCTGCGGTCCCGCCCCCGTCCTGTGCCGCGCAGGCGGCTCAGGACGCTCAGGACGCGAAGCCCGTCAAACCGCGAAGCCCGCGAAGAACACGCCGCACGGCGGCGTGAGCAGCACGCCGCCGTGGGGCGGCGTTCCACCCGTCCGGGCCGTACCAGGCCCGGCCGAATTCACGGAGAATTCATGATCGAACGTCTCCGGCAGCTCCGGCTCGCCGCGGTCAACATCGACGGTGTCCTGCTCAACGACACCTTCAGTCCCGTCATCCACCGGTTCGTCGTCGGCCGTGGCGGCCGGTACAGCGCGGACCTGGAGCGGCGGATCTTCTCCCAGCCCCAGCAGGTGGCCGGCGAGCGGATGGCCGAGGCCGTGGCGACCCCGATGACCGGTGCCGAGGCGCTGAGCGCCTACTTCGAGGAGCGGTCGGCCTACGTGCGGGACAACCCGGTCCATGTCCTCGACGGAGCCGTGGAACTGCTGCGGCGGCTTCGGCGGCTGGGTCTGAGCACCGTCTGCTACGGCGGTCTGGACAAGTCGCACTTCGACCGGTTCCTCGGAGCGCACCGCCAGTTGTTCGACGGCCCCGGGTACGTCTGCACCAACGACTTCCGGCCGGGTATCCGGGAGATCACGACCGAGGTGTTCGGTCTGCGTTTCGACCAGGTGCTGTTCATCGACGACGTGGCGCGGGTCGCGGAGACGGCCCGCTCGCTCGATGTCGCCTTCATCGGGCATCCGAGCACGTTCGAGCACAGCCATCAGCGCACTCTGATGCGCGAGGCCGGTGTGCGTCACCTCGTCGACTCGCTGCACGCCGTCGACGAGCCGCTGCTGCGCGCCGTCGACGCGGAGGCGGCCGCGGGGGCGAACTGGCGCGAGGAGGAGTTCAGCGGCGCGGCTTCCGCGTGAGGGAGGATCACGCGCCGGCGGCGCGTGTGCACCAGGCGCGGGCGATCGCCCGCGCGACGGGGCGGCCCCGGCCGTTCCCGCCACCGCAGGGTGGGACCACTCGACGAAGGGAAAACGGTGGACATGCAGGTCAGTGAAGGCGCGGGGGCGGGGATGCTCGCGGGCAGGGTCGTCATGATCACGGGTGCTTCGAGCGGCATCGGTGCTGCGGCGGCCCGGCTGTTCGCGGCGGAGGGTGCGACGGTCGTGCCGGTCGCCCGGCGCGAGGACCGGCTCAAGGAGCTGTCCGAGGAGATCGTCGCGGCCGGTGGCCGGGCGCTTCCGGTGGCCGCCGACGTCACGTCGTCCGAGGACGTCGAGCGGGCCGTGGGCCGCGTGGTGGATGCCTTCGGCCGGCTCGACGGGGCGTTCAACAACGCCGGTTGGGCCGTGGCGGGCACCGACCTGCACGAGACGGACGACGCGGTCTTCGAGAGGATCATGGACGTCAATGTCCGGGGCGTGTGGAACTGTCTGCGCCATCAGATACCCGTGATGCTGCGCTCGGGCTCCGGCTCGATCGTGAACACCTCCAGCACGGCGGGCAAGGTGGCCACGGGTGCGGCTGCCCCCTACGTGGCGGCCAAGCACGCGGTGATCGGTCTGACCAAGGCGGCGGCCGCCGAGTACGGCGAGCGCGGCATCCGGGTCAACGCGCTGGTGGTGGGCTCGACACGCACGGAGCTGATGGAGGATGTGATCCGCGAGACGCCCGCGCTGGAGGAGGTGTTCGTGGCCCGGCAGATCCAGAAGCGCATGGCCGATCCGTCCGAGGTCGCGCAGGCGGCGCTGTGGCTGTGCAGTGAGCGGGCGTCCTTCGTCACCGGTTCAGCGCTGTCGGTGGAGGGTGGTCTGACCGCGGTCTAGTGCTGTGACCCGGCGGGTTCACCGGCTCGCGACGCCCGGCATGGCACTGGAGGCGTTCCTGGCGGCGCGGGAGGGGTGGGCGCACGGCCCCGGGTCGGCGGCCAGGATCCCGCGCTGGGCCATGGCCCACAGCAGGACGAACTCCTCGAGGGAGCCGTCCGCCGCGGGGTGCTGTGTCCGGCGGTAGGTGTCGGCGCTGCGGATGAACAGGGCCGCGAGCGCCGCCACCAGACCCGGCCGTGCCGTGGCGGGCGTGTCGCCGGCACTGTGGGCCTGGCCCGCGAGGTGGCAGACCGCCGGGTACCAGTCGGTGGACCAGGTCGGTCCTTCGTCCGGGCGCTCCTGCTCCAGGCGGGCGGCGCCCCGGACTTCGACGTCCTCGTAGACGGTGCGGGCCAGGGCGACCACGAGTGCGCCGAGCCGCTCCATCGGGGGGCGGTCCTCGGTGCGTGTCCGTACGTCGTCGAGGACCGCGCCGACCACGCCCCGGGCGCGTTCCACGACGGCGTCGGCGACGTCGCCCTTGGAGTCGAAGTGGAAGGTGAGCGCGCCGGTGGACATCCCCGCGGTTCTGGTGATCTGGTGCATCGACGCGCCTGCGTAGCCGCTGCGTTCGAACTCGGTGGCCGCGGCACGGATGAGGGCCGTGCGGGTTCTCAGCGCCCTATCCTGCTTCGTCATTCTCTGGTCTTTCGTCACTGAGCTGTTTCAGCGCGCCTGGACTCGGGCGTCGCTCTACGGCTTCCAGCATGCGGACCGTGTGCGCGCGGCGCCTAGGGCGACTTGCCACAACTGCGCCTGGTTTCGCAGCCGTCCGCGTGCCTTCCGGGGTCTTCGCCGAGGGTGCGCGCGGCTGCGGGGTGTTCGTACCGGCCAGCCGATTTTCGGGCACCCCCGACTAGAAAACATAGAGAACGTTATGTATTTTTCTTTCATCGCTCACGGGAGGGAGCCGCCATGGCTGTGCAGGTTGTGACACCGACGCTCGGGGCCCGGGCCTCGGAATCTTTTGACTCGTTCGCGCAGGATCTCTTCGCCGACCTGCCCCGCTCCGACCAGCGGCGCTGGGCCCACGCCTACCTGCGGGGGCTGCTGAACGCGCCGGGCAAGAAGTCCCTGCGCGAGGTCGCCGCCGCGTGCGGGATCCCGGACGCGGCCTCGGCGCTCCAGCAGTTCGTCAACTCCAGTCCCTGGGACTGGGAGCCGGTGCGCCGGGCGACCCTGCGCCGGACCCAGGAACGCGACACCGCGCAGGCGCTGACCATCGGACTGGCCGTGCTGCCCAAGCGCGGGGGGCACTCCGCCGGCGTGCACCGCCGCTTCGTCCCCGAGCTCGGGCGGATCGTGAACTGCCAGGCGGGCGTCGGGCTCTTCATGGCCGGCGCGCACGCGAACGTGCCCGTCGACTGGCGGATGCTGCTGCCGGGACGCTGGAGCCAGGACACCGAGCTGATGTCGCGTGCCCGCATCCCGGCGCAGAACCGCGAGCAGTCGGTGTCCGCCCTCGTGCTGGGCCTGGTCGACGCGCTCGCGGAGGATCTGCCGGCTCTTCCCGCTCCCCTGGTGGCCGACATGAGCCACGACCGGTACGCGGGGACGCTCGCGCGGGCCCTGAGCGACCGGGGCCACGACTTCGTCGTCGCCCTCCCCCACGGGACGCCCGTGATCCCGCTCGAGCAGGAGGCCGCCCCGCAGCCGGTGGCCTCGCTGCGCGGGGAGGCCATGGACGTCAGGCGGCTGCTGTCGCTGCACGGGCGCACGGTGACCTCCGTGCAGGACGGCGGCGGCGACGGCACCCGCATCGTGCGGGTCTCGACCTGTCTGGTGCGGCTGCCCGGCGCGGGACGCGGCCGTGCCGTCCGGCGGGTGTTCGCCCCCTGGCCCGCGGCCGGGCGCGGCCCGGGGCGGATATGGGTCACCAACCTGACCGACGAGCGCACCGAGCGGCTCCTCGCCCTGGCCGGTGCCGCGGACAGCACCGCGCGGACCGTCGGCGAGCTCACCGCGGACTTCGGGATGACGGCCTTCGAGGGCCGCTCCTACCCCGGCTGGCACCACCACATGACGCTGGTGTCGGCCGCGTACGCGTACGCCCGGGGCAGCGGCGCGGCGCAGCCGGCCGTGCTGCCCGCCGCGGCGTAGGCGGAGCGCGGCCCGGACACCGCCGGACACGGCTTCGGCGGCGCGGGCGGGCAGGACTCCCACGGGCGGCGATGGGGCCGAGGGTGCGGGTCAGGTGGCGGGGTGCTCGAGGCAGGCGTCCAGGGCGAGGGCGAGGGCCCTGCGGTAGGGGGGACGGGCCGCGTCGTACAGGGCGTGGCCGCGTGCGGTGATGCCGGCGAAGACGTTGCGCCGGTCGTCGGTGCCCACGGTGCGGACGGCCAGGCCGTCGCCGGTGAGGCGGTCCACGACCCGGGACGCGGACGACGGGCTGAGGCGGATCCTTCTGGCCAGTTCGCTGACGGGCAGGGCGCCCGGGCTCAGGGCGAGCTGCTCCAGGGCGAGGTAGGCGGAGGGGCTCAGGCCGAGCCGGCTCATCTCCAGGTTCATCCGCCGCTCGAAGCGGCTGCGCCGTTCCTCCATCTCCTGCCAGCGGGCGACCTCCTCCTCGGATGCCAGGCGTTCGGCCTCCGGCGGGCCGGTCCTGTCGGCGCGGGCCGGTGCCGTGCGTCCGGGGCGGCTCGGACGGCCGGATCCGGCGTCGGGTCCGGTGTCGGGTCCGGTGTCGGATCCGGTGTCGGATCCGGTGTCGGATCCGGTGTCGGATCCGGTGTCGGATCCGGTGTCGGGTCCGGTGTCGGGTCCGGCGGGTGGCCGCGGGGCGGCGGCCGGGGCAGGGGGGACGGGGGCGTCGGGGAACGCGGTCCGTGCGGGGCTCATGGTGTCAGTCCTGGGAGTGTGGGGCCCTGGTGGCGCTCGGGGGACGGCCGCCACCAGGACGCGGGGAGTTCAGGCGGTGATGCCCTTGGACCGCAGGACCTCCACGGTCCGGGTGACGTCGCCTGCTTCCCGTACCTCGTCGTCGGTCATCTCGACGCCGTACTCGGCGCCGAGGGCGACCGCCAGCTCGACGAGGACGAGGGAGTCGAAGCCGAGGCTGTCGTAGGGGGTGTCGGCCGTCGTGCCGGGCGGGGCGTCGAACTCGACGACCAGCAGGTCGAGGACCCGGTCGGCCAGGGGCACGGTGGTGAGCGTTGCGTTCATGGTCGTCTCCTTGACGGGGTGAACGGGCCGGTGGGCCGGCCGGATCAAACGGGTTCGATGTCGGGCCAGGTAAGTGCGGCCGAACCCCAGGTGAGCCCGCCGCCGAAGGCGGTGAGCAGGACTCGGTCGCCGGGTGCGAAGCGGCCCTGGGCGGCGGCGTCGGCGAGGGCCAGCGGGATGGAGGCGGCCGAGGTGTTGCCGACACGGTCGATGTTGAGGACCGCCCGCTCCCTGGGGACCCGCAGCCGCCTGGCGAGGGCGTGGATGATGCGGATGTTCGCCTGGTGTCCCACCAGGTGGTCGATCTGCCGGGTGTCCCAGCCGACGTCGTCGAGGACGGCTCGGACCGAGTCGTGCATACGGGTGACGGCGGCGGCGAAGACCTTCTTGCCCTGCATGGTGAAGTAGGCGTCCCGCGGGGCGGGCCGGGTGCCGTCGGCGCGCCGGCGTGAGCCGCCGCCGGGAATGGTGATGAGGTCCCTGCCGGTGCCGTCGGAGCCGAGCCGGACGCCGAGGACCGCTCCCTCGTCGCCGGCGCGGCCCGCGGTCAGGACCACCGCTCCGGCGCCGTCCCCGAAGATGACCGACGTCGCGCGGTCGTCCGGGTCGAGGACCGTCGAGTAGGTCTCGGCGCCGATGACCAGGACCCGCTCGGCCTGCCCGGAGGCGATGTGGGCGCGGGCCACGGACAGCGCGTAGACGAACCCGGAGCACACCGCGGCGATGTCGAACGCGGCGACCGGGCCCAGTCCCAGCCGTGCGGCGACATCGGGGGCGGTCGCCGGGCACGGGTGGTCGGGGGTGGTCGTGGCCAGGACGACCAGGTCGACGGCGGACGGCGCGGCGTCCAGTCCGGCGGACTTCAGGGCGCGCAGGCCCGCTTCGACGGCGAGGTCGCCGGTGGAGGTCCCGCGGTCCGCCCAGTGACGGGCGCGGATCCCGGTGCGGGTGGTGATCCACTCGTCGGACGTGTCGAACCGCTCGGCGAGTTCGTCGTTGGTGACGCGCCGGGGCGGCAGATGTCCGCCCAGTCCGGCCAGGACGGCGGTGCGTGCCTCGGGAGGGCGTGGCATGGGTTCGCGGTCCTCACAGAGCCAGGGCGGGAACGTGGTCGTGGCGGGGCAGCCGGTGGGCGACGTGGCAGACCAGGTGCATACCGGCGTGGGTGGCGGTGATCCGCGCGCTGCGCCAGACACCGTCGGCGGTGGGCAGTTCCGCGGGCCTGGCCAGCCGGACGCGCAGCCGTCCGTCGCCGGCGTCCTCGCCGGCCGGTGCCGGGGTGATGGAGGTGCGGCGCATCCAGAGGGTGTTGGACACGGCGCGGTCGACCCCGTCGAGGCGGTAGAGCAGGATCTGGCCGAGCTGCAGTGCTGCCGTGAACAGGTCGATCATCGTGGCCGGGCGCGGGGACCGGCGGGTGCCTTCGATGTCGGCGGTGACGTCGAGGCGCGCGTCGGCGGTCAGCGCGCCCGGGTCGGCGTTGATGTCGCTCAGGAGCTGGTGGCGTGTGCGGTGACTGACGCCGTAGGCGTTGTCGTTCCAGGGCCCGGGCAGGAACTCGCGGGCGGCGTAGAAGCCTTCGCCGGTGTCGCGGGCGGCGGTGTCGGGGTGCTCGGCCTCGACGCGGACCGTCATGGAGCCGATGTGGCAGTCCATGGTGGTACGGGCGTGTCCCGGCTCAGGGGCCGGGAGGGTGGAACGGTGGGTGGCGCCGACGCCGAAGCGGTGGATGCCGTCCTCGTCCGGTGCGGAGCCCGCCCTGATCGACAGGGACCGCACGGTGAAGGGGTCCTTGCGGGTCAGGCCGTGGGTGTGCGCGGCGTACAGGCCCGTGAGCTGGGCGGCCAGGACCATCGCGTCGATGGTGGACAGGTGGGGGCGCTGCCGGGACCCGCCCTTCTGCGACCACAGGCCGGGCACGCGTATCGAGGCCGTGGCCTCGATACGGCCGGTGGTGCCTGCGGCCGCGCCGGCCTCGGCCGCTGCCGCGGGGATGACGGTGATGCCGGTCAGCGCGTGGGTGACGCGCTTGAACCCCTCTCCGAGGAAGCGGGTCCTGCGGTCGCCCAGGAAGTCGTCGGCCGAGGCGAGGGCGAGGGTGTCCGGTCTGCTGACGGTGACGGGCATGTCGGTGGTTCCTCCGGGCTGGCTGTGTGTACGGGGCTGGGAAGGACGCCGCCGGGCTTCGTCCGGGGCACTCCTTCCGTTCGCCGGGGCCGGGCGAGGCGCGGTGTCCGGTGCGCGGCGGTCAGTACCGCAGGGCGTACGCCACCCGGCGGCCGAGGGACTTGCGCCGCTGGGCCTCGTGGAAGCGGGCGTCGGCCCTGAGGTCCTCGAGGTCGGCCCTGACCCGTTCCCGTGCCTGCGCGATGGCGTCCTCGACGGGGACCACGACGGGAAGGCCGAAGAGTTCGACGATCCTCTCGATGCGCTCGGGGATCGTTCCGCCGACGACGTGGTACGGGATCTCCATGTCGTCGAGGGTCTTGACGAGCAGTTCGTCGGAGAGCCGGCGGAACTTCTCCGAGACCGGGCGGTGTCCGTCCGCCTCCATGCCGAACTCGACGGGGAGGTGGACATAGGCGTCGTAGACGCGCTTGGCCCGGGCGCGGGTGATCTCGCCGAGGGTGTCGGTGTAGCGCTGGTAGAAGTGCTTGACCGGCAGGCCCATGACCTTCTTGACGGCCTGGAACCACCAGCCGGCGCCGGGGTTGATGCCGACCCGCATCCGCGCCTCGAAGTACACCCATTCGTGGAAGACACCGCCGTCGGAGATGAACGCCCCGTCGCCGGCCTCGTTGTGGACGCGTTCCTCGAAGCGGCGCAGGCCGAGTTTGACCAGCTCCATCGCGTTGAGTTCCATCACGGTCTTCCCGGGGACGAGGTCGACGAGAAGCTCACGGGAGGTCTTCGCGTGGGTGCGCGGGATTCCGGTCGCGATCGACAGGGCTTCGGTCGTCGTCGACTTTCCGGTCGAGTACGTGCCCGATATCGCCAGTTTGAGATCCGGTTTCTCGCTGAACCTGGGGGTGTCGGTGCGCATGGGATTCCCCTCTTGGTTGCCGTGTGTTCGCGGGGCGCCGTCCACGCGGGCGACGGTGGCGGGTATCGCCCGCCCGGGATCCGGGTCCGGGGGCGGGTCCCGGGGTCATGGGCCGGGGGGTCATGGGCCGGCAGGCGGGAGCGTCGCCCCGGGGCGCCGCGGTGGCGGCGGTCCCTCAACGTGCGGGAGGGCCGTTGCGCCTGCACGCACCGTCCCCGGATGACGGCGTGCCCGAGGGCCGGTCATCCGCGCGACGGGGACGGTGTGCATCAGGCGGCCGTCTCGACGAGGCCGGAAAGGCGCTGCGGCTCGCCGGCGTGCCCGTCGTCCTGTGACGGTGTGCCCGGCAGGCGCCGGAAAAGGCTCTCGACGGCCCGGGCGGTGCCGGTGCCGGGCTGGGGGACGTACACCGTCAGGCGCAGGGCGATGCGGTCGGTGAAGTCGAGGGTGGTGCGCTTGAACTGCAGGGGCCCGGTCTCGGGGTGGTGCAGGAGGGCCGGGCCGCAGGCGTCCTCCGTGACCTCGTGCAGGTTCCACAGGCGCGCGAACTCACGGCTTGCGGAGTGCAGTTGGCGCAGGAGCTGGCGCATGCGGGCGTCGTCCGCGAAGTGGGCGGACTGGCTGCGGAAACGGGCGACGGTCTCGCGGGCGGTCTCCTGTTCCCAGCCCGGGTGGCGGGCGGGGGTGTCGCCGCTGGTGAACAGCTGCCACAGGAGGTTGTCCTCGTCGTCGACGCCCAGGAGGGTCCGGGCGGCGTGGTTGGCGACCAGGACGTTCCAGTACCGGTCGGCTATGTAGGCGGGATAGGGGCCCCAGTTGTCGACGAACGGCCGGAAGGGGTCCGGGTCGGTGATCTCCTGCCGGGTCGTGCAGGAGGCCTCCACGCCTGCCAGTTGGCGCACATAGACGCGCTGGCTCTCGTCGAGGCGCAGGGTGCGGGCGATGGAGTCGAGGACTTCGCCGGAGACGTTCTCGGCCCGGCCCTGCTCGATCCACGTGTACCAGGACACGCTGACGCCGGCGAGGAGTGCCACCTCCTCCCTGCGCAGGCCGGGGGTACGGCGCACGCCGGCGTCCGGCAGGCCGACCTGGGCGGGGGTGACATGGGCGCGCTGGGCGGCCAGGAAACGGCCGAGTTCGACGTGCTGGGGCGAGGGGGGCTGGTTGCCGGGAGAACGGTCCTTCATGGTCGGGACGCTAGATGCGTGCGGGCGCAACGATCAACGCACTTGAGTCCCGCTCGTGTCCCGCCGGAGCCCGGCCGGATGCCGAAGCACACCTCCCGCACCCGCCAACTCGCTGCTGACCTGCTCTTTTCCCGCCGGTGCGGGGTGACTTGGCCAAGTGGTCGCCCCACCGCACGGCCGCGACTGTGGCAGGTCCCCGGGCAATTCTCGGCACTCCGCACAATCGCGGCTCCCGGGTGCCGCGGGGGGCGCGGCCCCGCCGGCCCCTCTCCCCCGCGCATGCGCGCCCGGCGCTCGGGCCGCACGGCTGTCCGGGTGGTGGTGGCACTCATATGCGGGCCACCCATATGTGGGCCACGCGTATGGGGACCACGCACTGGTTGGGGGTGGTCGACGGGCCCAGAGTGAAGTCACGACGCAGGAACGAACACCGAGTTGAGAGGACTTACGCGGTGACCCCAACCCTCGCTGTACGAGCGCCGGATGCGTTCGCGGGGCTGCAGAAGAACCTGGACACGCTCAAGGCCGACGGTCTGTACCGCGAGTTCGTCGCGTGCTCCTACCTCGCGGAGGACCGCGGTCACGCCCTGCACCAGGGTCGCCGCATTCAGGTCTGGTGCACCAACGACTACCTGGGGATGAGCCAGGACCCGGACGTCATGCAGGCCCAGATCGCCTCGACACTGCGGCACGGCACGGGCAACGGCGGCTCCCGCAACATCGCGGGGACCAGCGAGGCCCACGTCGAGCTGGAGCAGCGTCTCGCGGCCTGGCACGACAAGGAGCGCGCGCTGGTGTTCACCAGCGGCTACGTCGCCAATGTGGAGACGCTGTCGACGCTGCTGAAGGCCGAGCCGGACACGGTGGTCTTCTCGGACGCGCTCAATCACCGCTCCCTGATCGAGGGGGTGCGCAGCGCCGGCAACACCAAGCACATCTTCCCCCACAACGACGTGGTCGAGCTCGAAGCGGCGCTGGCGTCGTACCCGCTGGACCGTCCGAAGATGATCGTGTTCGAGTCCGTGTACTCCATGGACGGCGACATCGCCCCCATCTCGGAGATCTGCGACCTCGCCGAGCGGTACAACGCATGGACGTTCCTCGACGAGACGCACGGCATCGGTGTCAACGGCGCCACCGGGGCCGGTATCTGCGAGGAGATCGGCGAGAGCCGGGTGACGTTCATCCAGGGCGTCTTCGGCAAGGCCGTGGGCACCACGGGCGGTTACGTCGCGGGCCCGGACACGGCGCTGGACTATGTGCGCTCCCACGCGCCGGGCTTCATCTTCACCACGACGATCCCGCGTTCCAGTCTGGACGCCACGCTGATGAGTCTGAGTGTGCTGCAGGGCCCGCGGGGTGTGGAACTTCGCCGGAACCTGCGGGCAGGCGCCGATCTGATGCGGCGCCGGCTGAGCGAGGCGGGGATCCGTTTCGTCGCGGCGCCGACCCATCTGGTGCCGGTTCTGGTGCCCGGCGGCGCCCGGGTCAAGAGGATCTCGAAGCGGCTCCTCGACGAGTTCGGCATCTACGTGCAGCCGATCAACTTCCCGTCCGTGGCGCGCGGGGGCGAGCGGTTCCGGGTGACCGTCGCGCCGTTCCGCACCCCGGCGCAGATCGACCGGTTCGTGCAGGCGCTCGCGCAGTGCCTCGCGGCCGACAACTGACCTGTTTCATCTTGAAGGAGACATTCATGCAGACCAACGACATCACGCCGTTCATCGGCAGCGAGCTGACCGGTGTGACGTACGAGGACCTGGGCCGGCCGGAGAACTGGGAGAAGGTCGCGACCCTGCTGCACGAGCGGGAGCTGGTGGTGATCCGTTCGCTGGACATCACGCCCGAGCAGCAGATCGAGCTGGCCGGCCGGCTCGGCAGGCCGAAGGCGTTCCTGATGGCGAAGTACCGGCATCCGGAGCACGAGGAGATCATGATCTCCTCGAACAAACAGAAGAACAACAAGGCGGTCGGTGTCGCCCGCGTCGGCAACTTCTGGCACCAGGACTCCTCGTACATGAAGGACGTGGCGCCGTACACGATGCTGCACGGTGTCGAGGTTCCCGGGACGAGCGGCCACACCCTGTACGCGAACGCCTGCGACGTGTACGACCGGCTGCCCGAGGAGTGGAAGGAGAAGGTCGAGGGCCGCACGGCGGTGCACACCGTCAGCAAGCGGCAGCGGATCTCGGCCGACCACGCGGGCCTGTCCATAGCCGAGTTCAAGGCGCTGGTGGAGCAGGAGTACCCGCCGGTGGAGCACCCGCTCGTGAAGACCGACAAGAGCACGGGGCGGCGCTATCTGTACGGCGCGCCGGAGTACATGGAGCGTGTGGTCGGCTTCGACGCCAACGAGAACGAGGCGTTCTTCGCGGTGCTCGACCAGCTCATCCAGGATCCCGCGCACGTCTACACCCACCGGTGGACGCCGAGGGACCTGGTGATCTGGAAGACGGAGACCACCTATCACGCGGCCACCGCGGTCGAGCCGGGCGTGGACCGTCTGGTGCACCGTGTCAGCATCGACGAGAGGGAAGCGTGGGCGGCATAGTCGACTTCGACGTGTGCTTTCCGTCCGCGACGGTCGACGTCCAGGGCATGCATGCCTCCTCCGGCGTCGCCGTCGCGGACCTCGCGGCCATCACGCACACCGAATCGATTCCGGTGCTCGGTGACGGCGAGCAGGCCTGGCAGCTCGCTCACCGGGCCGCGGCCAGGCTGCTGGACCGGGCCGGGGTGGAGCGCGACGACATCCGGCAGGTCATCTACGCCGGTTCCGGCGAGTGGGACGCGCCGTTCTGGTCGCCGGCCGCGAAGGTCGCCCACGAGCTGGGCATCGGATACGCGCACTGTTTCGAAGTGACCAATTTCTGCAATGCCGGGCTGACCGCCGCGTGGCTGGCCACCGAGAGCAGTCAGCTGCGCCCCGGCGAGTACGCGCTGGTCCTCATGGGGGACCGCCTGAGCAGGATGGTTGACTACAGTGATCCGAGCTCCAAGGAGCTGTTCAATTTTGGTGATGCGGGCGCGGCGGTGCTGCTGGCACATCACGACATCTCTTTCCGGCTCCTCCACTCCGAGATGCGCACCGACCCGAGCTGGTCGGACTACTACCGGGGCGAGATCCGGGACGACAAGGTCGTCATCCGGCGCGGTGCCCACCGGCGCGGTCTGGGCGACGCGTACGTGGAGAACTTCACGCGCCTTGTCGAGCGGACGCTGAGCGCCCTGGGCCGGGACATGTTCGACGTCTCCTACTTCCTGATCAATCACGGGGACCGGCGGATGCACGAGCGGATGCTCAAGGAGCTGGACATCGGTGCCGAGCGCAGCGTCTTCAACTACGACCGTCTCGGTCACATGGGCGGCGCGGACACCCTCATCGCGCTGCAAGACCTCGCCGAGCAGCGCAAGCTGCACCGCGGCGACCTGATTCTGCTGGCCACCAGCTCCATGGGATTCAGCTGGGGCATCACCGCTTTGGAGTTCTCGGGATGAAGATCCTCGTCGTCCACCAGGTTCCCTACCGGAAGATCTCGTATCACCTGGGCGTCGACCACGACCGGCACGAGGTGACCTACATCGGTCGCGCCGCCGACCTGGCCGAGGTCCCCGACGACCTGCGCTGCACCCGTATCGCTCTCGGGGACGGCGAGGACCTGGTCGCCGGGGTCACGGCGCGGACCGCGCCGGGTGACGGCTACGACAAGGTTCTGTCCCTGTCGGAGTTCGGCATCCTTCAGGCCACGTACATCCGCGACCATCTGGGGCTCGCCGGCCCGTCGGCAAAGCGGATCGAGAAGGTCCGCGACAAGGTGCGCATGAAGCAGGCGCTGGCCGGGTCCGGTATCCGCTACCCGCGGTTCGTCGCGTCGGTCGCCGAGGGCGAGGCGCTGCCGTGGAGCGGGCGCACCGTTCTCAAGCCCCGTCAGGGGGCGTCCAGCCAGGGCGTCATGATCTTCGACAGTGCGCGGGACGCGCTGGCGGCGTACGCGCTGCTGCCGGACCGGGACGGCATCCAGCTCGAGGAGCACATCGACGGGGACATCCTGCACGTCGACGGGCTGCTTTGTGACGGGCGTCTGCTCGAGCTGTCGGTCAGCCGCTACGTCAACAAGCCCGTGGAGTACGCGGACGGGATGCCGCTGGGTTCGCACCAGGTGCGGGTGAGCGACGCGCACCGCGGTATCACCGAACGTGTCGTCGAGGCACTCGAGATCGACGAGGGCTGTATCCACCTGGAGCTCTTCCACACGGCGGACGACGAGCTGGTCTTCCTGGAGATCGCCAACCGGGTGGGCGGTGCCGGCGTCGTCACCGCCCACGCCCGTCACTCGGGAGTCCATCTGCCCTCGCACGAGATAGCGGTGCGGCTGGGTGTCGACCGGCCCGAGCCCAGCGAGCCGAGCGGACGCCACCACGGCTGGCTCGCCTTTCCCGGTCATCATCTGCCGGGCGCGGACGGCCACGCCGTCGATCTTCCCGACCGGCTGCGCCTGCATCCGTGCGTGGACCGGATCCATCTGCTGGCGCCGGACCAGGCGCTGCCCGACCACATCACCTACCAGGAGTGGGAGGTGCCCGTCTTCATCGAGGCCTCGCACACCGACCCCGAGGTCCTCGGCGCGTTCCTGCGGGAGTGCGCCGCCACGATCACGGTCCGGACCGCCGCCGAATCCGCCGCCAGCCCTGCCGGGAGCACGACGTCATGAGTTTCTACCCCACCGATCTGCTGCTCGCCGTCGAGCATGCCGAGCTGTCCCTGAGCGGGGACGCCGAATCGGCGCTGTCCACGCTGCTGCGCGAGGCCGATCTGCTCGGCCTGGCGCCGCTGTTCGACAGCGAGGCCCTGACCGACGCCCTGGACGAGGCACTGGGCGGCCTCTCGCAGTTCCCGTTCCGGCCGCTGACCGACACCGACGACGTGTGGGCCTACTCCCCCGTCGGCACGGTCGTCCTCGACGACGACGCGGCCGCCGGCAACACCCTGCGCGGTCTGCTGCTCGCCTGGGCCGTGGGCAACGAGGTGGTGATCCGCACCGGCAGGCCGCAGCTGTGGGACGCGATCGTCGCGGTGCTCCGCGACAGCGGCCTGCCGCTGCCCGGTGCCCGGACCGTCACCGCGGGGGCCGAGGTCGAAGGACGCCTCGTCGACGTCCCCGACCTGGTGGCCGCCGGTGAAGTGAGCCTCGGCGACGGCATGCTGTACGTGGACCGGCCCCGGCCGGGCCGGGCCGCCGTCCGGGTGCACGTCACCGACCGGGCCACCGGATCGGGCGCGCCGGTCGCCGCCGTCGACTGCCGTTCCGCCTGGTTCCGGCAGCTGTTCGACGACACCTACCTGGCGGGGACCACGCTGGCCGCCGCCCGGGACGGCGACCACGAACGGCAGGCGCGGCTGGACGCCCGTCTGCGCTACCTCGTCGGCCGCGCCCGGCGTACTCCGCACTACCGCGGCCTGCCGCGGGTCACCGGTGTGAAGGACCTGTCCCGGCTGCCGATCCTGGAGAAGGAGGACCTGGAGAACTTCTCCCTGCCCCGCGCCCGCGCCATGTCCAGCGGTGCCCGGCCCAGCGGTGAGGTCCTGCGCAGCGGCGCGTCCAGCGGGGAGCCCCGCTACATCGTCTACTCGCGCACCGACTGGGAGAACATGGTCCGCGAGGCCGTCCCGCTGATGCGCGCCCTGGGCATCGACAACGGTGACCGGGTCGTCAACACCCTGCTCGGCGGGGGGTTGTACGGCGGTCTGATCACCACCAGCAGCGAGCTGACCCGGATGCCCGTGGAGGCCTATTCGGCCGGGCAGCAGATCACCGTCGACATGCTGCTGATGCTGGTGCGCAGTTTCGACGCCAACGTCCTGCTGGGCATGCCCGCGCTGATCCTGCCGCTGCTGCGCGAGGCCAAGCAGCGCGATCCGGGCCTGCGGATCGACAAGGTCGTCTACGGCGGCACGCCGATGACGGAGTCCGACAAGACCTGGCTGCGTGACGAGCTGGGCACCCGCAGCATCTCCAGCATCCTGGCCGCCAACGACGGCGCCCAGCTCGGCTACCAGTGCGGTCATCTGGGCGGCACGTTCCACCACGTCAACGACGACTACAACCTCATCGAGGTCGTCGACGACGCGGGCATGCCGGTCCCGGCCGGCGAGAGCGGCCATCTGCTGATCACCGCCATGCAGAAGTTCGAGGGCCCGCTGATCCGTTACCGCATCGGCGACGTCGGCCGCATCACCCGTCAGACCTGCGCCTGCGGGGAGAGCGGTCGTGTCCTGGAGTACCTCGGGCGCAGCGACGGCCAGATCCGGATCAAGTCCTGGACCGTGCACTACGGCGATCTGGCCCGCGCGCTCGAGGAGTTCAGGATCTCCCAGCTGCAGGCCGAGCTCATCACCCTCGACGGCACGGAGACGCTGATCCTGCGCACCGAGTCGCCCGAGGTCCTGGACGCCGAGCTGGTGCGCAAGTTCCTCACCGAGGCGTTCCCCGTCCTGAGTGATCTGCAGGCCTACGACGACGGGCTCAAGGTCTTCGAGCTCGTCGTCGAATGTCATGCCGAGGGGCAGCTCGAACGCAACGCCGTCAGCGGAAAGATCAAGACCGTGATCGACCGCCGCCTCGCCTGAGGCCGGCCGCCGGCCCGTCCCTCCACGTTTCCCACCCCTGCTTTCTTGGAGCTCCTCATGTCCCCCAAGGCCAGTTACGTCCACCAGGTGCGCCGCCCGGCCGGTGTGCCCACCCCGGCCGAGTTCGCGTTCGTCGAGGAGGCCGTGCCCACCGCCGGCCCGGGCACCGCCCTGGTGGAGAACGTTCTGCTGTCCGTGGACCCGTACATGCGCGAGAACATGGACGGTGTCTGGCCTCTGGACTCTCCTCTCGAGGGCCGCTCCATCGGCCGTGTCGTCTCCTCGGAAACGCCCCGACTCGCCGTGGGCGACCTGGTGTTCCACCGTCACAGCTGGCGCACCCACGCGGTGGTCCGTGAGGACGAGGTGCGGGTGCTGCCGCGTATCGAGGGCGTCGAGCCGCAGGCGTTCCTGGGAATCCTGGGGGGCACCGGTCTGACCGCCTATGTGGCGCTGACCCGCATCGCGCGGATCAGGCCCGGTGAGACGGTGTTCATCACGGCGGCCGCGGGAGGAGTGGGCAGTGCGGCGGGCCAGATCGCGCGGCTGCTCGGCGCGGGGCGGGTGGTCGGAAGCGCCGGATCGCCGGCCAAGGTGCGGTGGCTGGTGGAGGAGTTGGGTTTCGACGCGGCCTTCGACCACCGCGACGGCGGGCTCGGCGAGCAGCTCGCGAAGGCGGCACCCGGCGGGATCGACGTCTGTGTCGACAACGTGGGCGGCACGCATCTGGAGGCCGCCATCGGTGCGATGCGCGAGGGCGGCCGGATCGCCTGGTGCGGGGCGATCGGGCAGTACAACAACGCGTCCGAGCCGCCGGCCGCTCCGCGCAATCTGTTCGACCTGGTGGAGAAGAGCGTCCGGCTCGAGGGCTTCCTGGTGCGCAACCACCGTGACGTCCAAGGGGAGTTGGAGGGGTTCCTCGTCCCGTACCTGCAGTCGGGCGAGATCAGCGACCGGCACACGGTCACCGAGGGTTTCGACCGCATCGTCGAGGCGTTCCTGGGCATGCTGAGCGGCAAGAACATCGGCAAGGCCACGGTACGGCTGGGCCGCGCATGATCCGGGGCGACTCCACGGCGCGCACGATGCTCGGCTCGATGCTGCTGTCGAGCATCGGGATGGGCCTGTACACGCTGGCACTGGGGCAGACCCTGTTCCACAGGACGGGCGACGCGCAGGCCTTCGCCCTGATCTTCTCGTTGCAGGGCATCGGCGCGATCGCCGTCCTGCCCTTCTGCGGGCCGCTGGTGGACGCGCTCGACTCGAAGCGGATCTACGTGCTGTGCAGTGTCCTGCGCGCCCTCACCGTCGCCGCCATCGTGGCCGCCCTGGCGTCGGGTGTCCGCAGCCTCATGCTGGTCGTCGGCACGGCCGCGGTGCTGCTCGCCGTGTTCGACAACGTGCAGCGCACGGCGTTCTTCAAGTTCACCGCCCACCGCTTCGAGGGCGAGCGGGCGGTGGCGTTCAACAGCATGATCGGGATCGCGGTGCAGACCGGCCGGCTCGCCGGGATGGCCGTGCTCGGCCTGGTCCTGGTGGTCGGTACGCCGACCCAGGCTCTGCTCGTCGACGTGGCGATGTCGCTGACGGTGGCCGCGGTCGTGGCGCGGCTGCGGACGGGCGGCGCCGAGGTCTCCGGGCGGCTGAGGACGAGCTCGCTGCGTACCGCGCTGCCGGACATGCTGGGCGACTGGCGGGAGCTGTTCCGCCGGCACCGCGGGGAACTGGTCGTGTTCGCCATGGTCGTCATGTGCGCGGGCGACTTCGTGTTCTCGTACAGTCTGAGCACCCTGGTGGTGCCGCTGGTCGGCACGTTCTACGAGGGCCGGTCGTGGGCGGTGTCGGCGCTCGAGGCGACCTTCGGGGCGGGCATGATCGCGGCGACGTTCTTCACCCGGTACACGGTGCGCCGCGCCCTGCTGCCGCTGTGGGTCGCCTCGCAGGCCGGGCTGGCCGTGCTGCTCGCCTTCGCCACGTCCGCCCCGGTGCACTTCGGGGCGTACTTCCTGGCCGGCTTCGCCAACCTGAACAGCATCACCTGGCTGCTCACCTCCCTGCAGCAGCATGCGGCCGCCCGTGACAAGGGCAAGATGGCGTCGCTGCGCCTTCTGGCCATCGGGGCGGGAACGGCCTGTCTGATGCCGGTCCTGGCCGTCGCCACACGGCATTCCCTGCCCGCCGCGTATCTGACGACGGCGGCGACGCTCGCCCCGTTCGTCGTCTGCGGCATCTGGGCCGCGCTGCGTTTCAAGCCCCGCGCGGAACCCGCCGCGGCCGCTGAGCCCGCCGAGCAGTTGTCCGCCGCGTGACCTCTGCCCCTCCCTGGCGTCCCCCTGCCCGTCCTCCAGTCCGTCCTCTTGTCCCTCCTCTTGTCCCTCTTCCAGTCCGTTCCCTGTCGCGCCATAGGAGCCGTGATGCAGTTCTTCGCACCCGTCCCGCAGTCCTCGCCCACCGCCCGCGGCGAAAGGCTCCTGCCCTTCGCCGCCCGCACCGGGCGGATGGTGCCGTCGGAGACCCGTGCCCTGTTCTCGATGGCCGCCCGCCCCGACGTCGTGTCCCTGGCCGGCGGGATGCCCAACCCGGACGTCCTGCCGGGCGACGTCATGGCACAGGTGTTGCAGGAAGTCCTCGCACACGACGGGCCGGGGGCCCTGCAGTACGGCTCCGCGCAGGGCGACGTGCGGCTGCGGGAGCAGATCTGCGAGGTGATGGCCGTGGAAGGGATCGACGCCGACGCGGACGACGTCATGGTCACGGTCGGCTCCCAGCAGGCCCTGGACCTGGTCACACGCATCCTCGTGGACCCGGGCGACACCGTCGTCGCCGAGGCGCCGACCTACGTCACGGCGCTCAGCACGTTCGCCGCCCACGAGGCCCGGATCGCCCAGGTCTCCATGGACCACGACGGAGTGATACCGCAGTCGTTGGAGGCGACGTTCGCGGTGCTGGCCGCGGAAGGACGCCCGGCCAAGTTCTTCTACACCGTGCCCACGTTCCACAACCCGACCGGCACCGTGATGAGCGCCGCGCGCCGCCGCGAAGTCCTCGACATCTGCCGCCGGGCGGGGGTCCTGGTCCTGGAGGACAACCCGTACGGTCTGCTGCACTTCGGCGACGCACCGATGCGCGCGCTGCGCGCCGACGACGCCGACGGGGTCATCCATCTCGGCTCGTTCTCCAAGACCCTGGCGCCGGGCATGCGCGTCGGCTGGGCGCTCGCCCCCCGCCCCGTCAAGGACAAGCTGGTCCTCGCCGCGGAGAGCGCGATGCTCTCGCACTCGGCGCTGGCCCAGCGGGCGGTGAGCCACTTCCTGCGGACCCGGTCCTGGGAGGCCCACCTGGAGAACGCCCGCGGCGCATACCGGCAGCGGCGGGACGCGATGCTCCTCGCCCTCACCGGCGCGATGCCCCACGGGGTGCACTGGACCGTCCCGCAAGGCGGCTTCTTCGTGTGGCTGACCCTGCCCGACGGCCTCGACGCCAAGGCGATGCTGCCCCGCGCCGTCGACCAGGGTGTCGCCTACGTGCCGGGTACGGGGTTCTTCGAACTGGGCGGCAACCAGCACCTGCGCCTGTCGTTCTCGCACCCCACGCCCGAACGCATCCGCCAGGGCGTCCACACACTGGCGAAGGTCATCGAGGCCGAGATCTCCCGGGCCCGTTCACACCACGACGACCTGGTGTCCTGCTGAACCGCACGGCCGAGCGCGTTCCCCCGCCGCCGTCGAGCAGGCCCCCGCACTCGCGGGCCGGCGCACCCTGGCGCCGGCCCGGACACGGCACCCGGCACTCGCCCACGTCAGCGACCGGCGGCCGCTCAGCACCACCCGGCCCGGCCGCTCCTGACCCCCGTGCGGCACATGTGCCGCACCACGGCGCACCGCACCGCCCCAAGCGCCGCGCCCACAACGCCACAACGCCACGCCCGGACGGCACACCGCAAGCCCACCGCACCGGCCCACACCACAGGAGCCAGGCCACCATGAACCTCCGCGAGGACGCGCACGCCCTGCAGGGCGACCTGGTCGAGCTGCGGCGCACCCTGCACGCCGCACCCGAGACCGGTCTGCGACTGCCGCGCACCCAGGAGACCGTGCTGAGCGGCCTCGACGGCCTCGGTCTCGAGATCACCACCGGGCAGGGCCTCAGCTCGGTGACCGCCGTGCTGCGCGGCGCCCGCCCCGGACCGACCGTCCTGCTGCGCGGCGACATGGACGCCCTGCCCGTCACCGAACGCACCAACCTGCCCTACGCCTCCGGCAACGGCGCCATGCACGCCTGCGGACACGACCTGCACACCGCCATGCTCTGCGGTGCGGCCCGGCTCCTCGCCCGGCACCGCGACCACCTCGCCGGCGACGTGGTGTTCATGTTCCAGCCCGGCGAGGAGGGCTTCCACGGCGCCCGGCACATGATCGACGAGGGGCTCCTGCAGACCACCGGCACCCTTCCCGTCGCCGCGTACGCCCTCCACGTCACCTCCAGCGAATACCGCAGCGGCCGCTTCACCGCCCGCTCGGGACCGCTGATGGCCGCCGCGAACACCCTGAGCGTCACCGTGCGCGGAGCAGGCGGACACGGATCGGCGCCCCACCGCGCCAAGGACCCGGTACAGGTGGCCTGCGAGACGGTCATGGCGCTGCAGACATGGATCACCAGGGCCTTCGACGTCTTCGACCCCGTCGTGCTGTCGGTGGGTTCCTTCCACGCGGGAACACAGCAGAACATCATCCCCGAGACCGCCACCTTCGAGGCCACGGTCCGGGCGTTCTCCCACACCGCCCAGGCACGCCTCAAGGACGGCACCGTCCAGGTCTGCCGGGGTGTCGCCGCCGCCCACGGAGTGGACGTCGACGTGCGGTTCGACGAGCTGTACCCCGTCACCGTCAACGACGCGCGCGAGACGGACTTCGTCCGCCGCACCGTCGCCGACCTCCACGGCGAGGAGCGCTACGAGCACATGCCCCATCCCATGACCGGCTCGGAGGACTTCTCCCTCGTGATCGACGAGGTCCCCGGAGCCATGGTCTTCCTGGGCGCCACAGCGCCGGGCGCCGACCCGGACACCGCACCGGACAACCACTCCCCGCTCGCCGTCTTCGACGAAGCCGTCCTGGCCGACGGCGCCGCGCTCTACGCCCGCCTCGCCGTCGACCGCCTCGCCGCCGAACACACCCAACACACCGACACCGACACCGACACCGAACGCACCGGCCAGGGAGTACGACGATGAATCAGATGATGGACCGCTGGCCCGCGCTGATCGACTGGGTCACGGCACCGGCACAGGGCACGGCACCGGCTGAGGAGCCCACGCCGAACGACGCTCCCGGCGACGGCGGCGACGACGGCTGACACGGGCTCCGGACGCGTCCCGCGACGACGCGACGCGGCAGGCCCGTGACCACCGTGGCGGCACACGGTGGCCACGGGCCTGCCGCGATTGTGCGGAGTGCCGAGAATTGCCCGGGGACCTGCCACAGTCGCGGCCGTGCGGTGGGGCGACCACTTGGCCAAGTCCCCCCGCACCGGCGGGAAAAGAGCAGGTCAGCAGCGAGTTGGCGGGTGCGGGAGGTGTGCTTCGGCATCCGGCCGGGCTCCGGCGGGACACGAGCGGGACTCAAGTGCGTTGATCGTTGCGCCCGCACGCATCTAGCGTCCCCGCCATGAAGGACCGATCTCCCGGCAACCAGCCCCCCTCGCCCCAGCACGCCGAGCTCGGCCGTTTCCTGGCCGCCCAGCGCGCCCACGTCACCCCCGCCCAGGTCGGCCTGCCGGACACCGGCGTGCGCCGTACCCCCGGCCTGCGCAGGGAGGAGGTGGCACTCCTCGCCGGCGTCAGCGTGTCCTGGTACACGTGGATCGAGCAGGGCCGGGCCGAGAACGTCTCCGGCGAAGTCCTCGACTCCATCGCCCGCACCCTGCGCCTCGACGAGAGCCAGCGCGTCTATGTGCGCCAACTGGCAGGCGTGGAGGCCTCCTGCACGACCCGGCAGGAGATCACCGACCCCGACCCCTTCCGGCCGTTCGACGACGACTGGGGCCCGGACCCCGCAGGTCTGACCGCCACCACGGCCGCCACCGGATAGGGCGCCGTCTTCTGTACGACACCTGCCGGGGCCCAGTGTCGAGCTCCGCGGTGACCACCGCCTGACCATCCGTGGCCGTCACGTTCCGCCTCCCGGACCTCCCCTCGCCGCCCCGCCCGCGCCACCGCGTGGTCGCAGGCCGCCGTCCCCGGAGATCTCGGCCCGCAGGCACTGCACACCTCACCCGGCTCTCCGGGTCCGCCTCCGCAGACGGCCGGTCCTCCCGGCGCTCTGCCGGCGTGCCCGGAACTAGCGAACAGGCTGCCCATGATCCTCACCGGGACCGAGATCGAACGCGAGCGCACGAACGGTCGCATAACGATCGAACCGTTCACGCCCGAGCAGGTCAATCCGAACAGCTACAACTTCCGCCTCGGCAGGACCCTGCGGGTCTACCAGGACATGCCGCTCGACGCGCGGCGCACCAACGACTTCGAAGAGATCGAGATCCCGGACGACGGTTACGTCCTGGAGCCCGGCCGGCTGTACCTGGCCCACACGGTCGAGACCCTCGGCAGCGAGCACTACGCTCCCACCTTCGCGGCCCGTTCCTCGGTCGCCCGGCTCGGCCTGTTCATCAACCTGTCGGCCAGCCTCGGCGACATCGGCTACACGGGCCAGTGGACGCTCCAGCTCTACAGCATGAACCGGGTGCGGGTGTATCCGGGCATCAGCATCGGTCAGATGATGTGGTGGCGGCCGCAGGGTGAGATCGTCCTCTACGACGGCAAGTACCAGGGGTCCGTCGGTCCCCGGTCCAGCGACATCCATGTCGACTTCGACCGGCAGTTCGCCCGTCAGCGCTTCCCCGGACTCGGCGCGACCTTCGAGCCGAACGAGGTGGGCCCCAAGTTCGCCGGGCTCAGCCGCTCCAGCCGGACGTTCAGGGTGCCGACCGCGTTCTGCGTGCCGGCGGGCGAGTTCACCGACGCTCTCACCGACGGGCAGAACGCCGCGCTCGCCGACGCGTTCGGCGACCTCAAGGCCACCGTCGGCGCCTTCTTCACCGATTCCGTCTCGCGCATCCAGAAGATCGGCGGCGAGATCCGTGTCCCCGAGCAGGCCCGCACACTTCTGGCCGCCCGTCTGCACGAGCTGTTCGGCGACGGCGACGTGGAGTTCGCGGTCCGCTCCTCCGGCCTGGACGAGGACACCGAGGGCTCCAGCCTGGCCGGTGTGCACCAGTCCGTCCTGGGCGTGCGGGGTGCCGACGCGGTGATCGACGCCGTCGAGCAGTGCTGGCGCTCGTACTACGAGGCTCCGGCGGTCGCCGCCCGTGTCCGGGCCGGCGACTTCACCGCGACGCCGCGTCTGGCGGTGATCGTGCAGCGGCTGATCCGGCCCGCGCTGGCCGGTGTCGCCTTCACCGGATCCGACGGCGCCGACGACGAGCGGGTCGTCGTCGAGTACGTCGAGGGGCTCGCCGACGAACTGGTCGCCGGTGTCGCCGTGCCCCGCCGTACCGACTCGGCCGAGGTGGAACGCACTCCGGCCGGCCCCGGCGCCGCGGACCGCCCCGTGCTCACCGAGGTCGTCGCGCTGGTCCGCCGTCTGCGCGAGAGCCGGGGCCACGACGTCGACGTCGAGTGGGCGGCCGACGCCGACGGCGTCCACCTCGTCCAGGTCCGGCCGCTGACCGCCGCCCGCGAGGTCAGCGCCGTCTGTGCGCAGCCCCTCGTCCAGGCGCACGGCCTGTACACCGAGGGGCTGCCCGCCGGCTTCGGTCTCGGCGCGGTGGCCGCCGTCCACAGCGGCTACACCGCCAAACGCGGTCCCGCCCACCGGATGGCCCACGAGCACGGGGTGTCCACCGGGGCCGGCTGGGTCATCCGCTTCAACGGCCGCGGCCTGCACGGTGAGGCGAGCGCCGCGTCCCTGCGGCGGACACTGTCCGGCGGCAGCGACGAGTGCGTGCTCGACTTCGGCGACACGCTGCGCCAGATCGTGGTGCCCAAGGAGGAGGTGATCGGGCAGCTCGCCGTCACCACCGGCGCCACCGCGGACGGCACCGCTCTGCACAGTGTGGTCGTACGCGACTTCATCCGCGGCGAGCTCGGGGTGATCTCCCGCCGGGCGGGCGGGTCGGGGCTGGTCGTCGAGTACACGGACGAGGGTCTGATGGCCCTCAACCGCGGCACCGCCGGCGGCGAGACGATCGTCGTCGAGGACGTGGCGGCCGGCTACGACGACCCGGACAACGTGCGCTTCCCTGCCGCCGCGACCGTGCTGCGTCCGCACCTCGACGAGATCGCCCGCTTCACCGCCGCGATGCACGCCGAGCACGGCCCGGTGACCCTGGAGTGGGTCCTCGACCGGGGCACCCTCTACTTCGTCGACCACTCGGTGCTCGGCGGCGACGACACCGTCACCGTCTCCCACGGCGAGGTCTGCATCTCGCCCGGCACGGCCCGCGGGCCGCTGCTGCGGCTGGACGACGACGCCCTGCTGCGCCGGCTCTCCATCGGCCCGGCCGTGAGCATCGACAAGTCGAAGGACGTCAGCGAGCACGAGGGCCTGGCCCGGATCCTCGACCTCGTCGCCGCCTGCGACGAGAAGCCCGTCATCAGCGCCGCCCGGCCCTATGCCGTGCTCTCGGTGCTCATCGGGCACGTCGCCGGTTTCGTCTTCGACCAGGGATCGGCGCTGGGGCACCTGGCGATCCTGCTGCGCGAGGCCCGGGTTCCCGCGGTCACGGCCGCCGGGATCGACGGAGCCGAAGCAGTGATCAGCGACGGCACGGTCGCCACGACCGGCCGCAAGGGAGAATGAACGTGACCCGCACCCCCGCACAGTCCGCGCCGATCACGCAGTCCGAGCGGACCGCGCAGTCCGCGCCGGTGACGGACGCCGCCGGACGCCGCGCCTGGCTGGTCCTGGGCGGGCTCCATCTGCTCAACGGCACGGCCCCCCTGTCCGGTTCCGACGCGATCGTCCTCGCGGAGCTCGACGCCCCGGTGGAAGAACCCTTCCCCAGCAACACGGTCGTGCTGCGCTGGGACCGGCTCGGCCCGCTGGAGCTGTCGGCCCGCACGGTCGACGGCACCCGCCGGCACACCGCGAAGGCCGAGGGCCGCGACCTCTTCCCCGGCATGCTCGCCGGCGCGGAGCTGCGCACGGCGGTGACCGCGGTCACCGGTGTCGAGGACGGCCCGCTGGTGCCGCTGTTCTACGTGACGGCGGACGGCGGACAGGCCCATGTGCACAGCCAGATCCGTTTCCTGGCCGAGGACGCCTGCTTCATCCGGATCACCCCCGAGCCGGTGGCCGCCGCCGGGATCGAGGAGCTGGACTGGCTGGCCGCCGCGGCCGGCCTGCACGCCGAGCGGTTCCTCTTCCTCAACAACCACCAGCGCTGCTACCGCAAGTGCTTCGACGGCAAGGAGCTGGAGTACAAGTACACGCTCGCCCCGCCCGTCGACTCCTGGACCCTGACGGTCGAGCTGTACCGGGAGCTGCTGGGCAATGCGCTGCCCGGCTACGTCCCCGAGTACCGGGACGAGTTCCAGGCGTGGGACTACCTGAACCACCTCTTCGAGATCACCGGCCCCGAGGAGGAACGCGGTTACGCCTCCTTCATCCCCACCACCGACGGCAGGCACCTGCTCAAGCGCAAGTGGTACGCGCAGGACGCCTTCGAGCGCCGCGAGACGCACACGTACGGCCTCGACCTCGCGGACGACGGCGGGTTCGAGCGGCACATCCGGGAGGAGCTGAAGGTCCGGGCCGTGCGACTGCCGTCCTTCCGCCGGGTCCGCTACGACATCAACTTCGAGTCGGTGCGCACCGGGCACGTCTACGGGATCTTCTTCGACCACTGCAGCCTGGTCGGGGCGCGTGAGGTGACGCTCAACCAGTGCGAGCTGGAGTACCTGCGCAGCCGTGTCGCCGTCGAGCCGGACGAGGCCGAGGTGCTGGCGGAGATGGGCGAGATCGCCGCCTGGCTGGAGGCGTTCCTGCGGGCGCGCGGTCTCAGCGACGAGCGGGGCTTCTACTCCAAGCGGACGTTCCTCCAGGACGCCGTGGCGGCCCGTCCGGAGCTGGCGTGGCAGGCGGGCCGATGACGGGCGTCGCGGTGCGCGCGGTCCTGCTCGACCTGGAGGGCACCCTGTACGCGCGGGGAGCCGTGATCGACGGTGCGGTGGAGGCGGTGGCCGCCCTGCGCGGCCTCGGCGTCGGGCTGCGGTTCCTGACCAACACCGACTCCAGGCCGGCGGAGGGGATCCGGGCCGAACTGGCGGGCTACGGGCTGGTCGTGGCGGCCGACGAGCTGTTCACGCCGGTGGTGGCGGCGGCGCGGCTGCTCTCCGCGGCCGGGGCGCGGACGTATCCGCTGGTCTCGCGGGAGCTTCGGGCGGTGCTGCCGACGCTGGCCGCCGAACCGCCGTACAGCCATGTGCTGATCGGCGACTGCCGGGACTCGCTGGACTACGCGGCGCTCGACGGCGCGTTCCGCGCGGTGCGGGAGGGGGCCGAGCTCCTCGCGCTCCAGACGGGGCGCTACTTCAAGCGGGCCGACGGCGACCATCTGGACACGGGGGCGGTGGTGGCGGCCGTGGCGTACGCGTCGGGTGCCACGGCCCGGGTGCTGGGCAAGCCGGCCGCCGACTTCTTCGAGCTCGCGGCCCGTTCCCTGGACGTGCCGGCCGCATCCTGCGTGGTGGTCGGCGACGACGCCACGACCGACATCGCCGGCGGTCTGGCCGCGGGTCTGCGGACCGTGCAGGTGCGCACGGGAAAGTACGCGGACCAGCGGGCGGAGGGGCTCACCGGCCGGGCCGCGCACGAGATCGGCTCGGTGGCCGAACTGCCCGCGCTGGTACGGGAGCTGGTCGGCGCATGACGGTGTACTGGGTGGTGTGGGACGCCGGGGCGCACTGGGTCGTGGACCGGCTGGAGCGGGAGGGTGCGCTGCCGGCGCTGAGCCGGATGCGTGAGCGGGGCGTCTTCGCGGCGGCCCGGCCCGCGTTCCCCAACTGCCAGACCCCGCCGTCGCTGGCGACCCTGTTCACGGGGACCTGGCCGGCCGAGCACAAGGTCACGGGGTACACGGTGCCCGGGGCGGGCGAGGGCCTCGCCAGTCATGTCAGCGGTTTCTCCCCGGACTTCCCCGCGGTGCCGCCGGTCTGGGAGACCCTGGCGGAACACGGTCTGAGCAGTGCTCTGGTGCACGCCCCGTGGGTCTTCGGGCACGACAGCCGGGTCGGTGCGCACATCGACGGGGCGGTGGAGGCGTACAGCCGCCGCTCGGCCCGGCACGCGGTGCGGGTGCTGGATCCCGGCGGCGGGAGCGTGGACTGGGAGATCGGCGCGTTCCGGGTCGCGGTGGAGGCGGAGTCCTCCCGGCGGGTGCGGGTGCGGGTCGTGGGCGGCGCGGAGGGCGAGGGGCTGCTGCTCGGCCCCGGGGCCGGGTGGCAGCCGCTGGAGCTGGACCGGGAGCACGGCACCTGGATCGCCTGCGTCCCGGCCGGCGGACGGCTGCTGCTGGTGCACACCGGTGTCTGGTCGCCCCGTGCCGCCGGGCGCAACCCCAAGACGCTCCACCGGCTCGACCGGTGCCCGCCGTTCGCCGGGGAGGGTGTGGGTCCGCTCTACCGCGAGGGGGTCTTCGGTCCCCGGCTGGCGGAGGGCGGTGACGGCTTCGCCGAGGAGGTGTTCCTGTCCTCGGTCCAGTGCGTGGCCCGCTCGTTCGGCGCCGCGGCCGACGCCGTACTGGAGACGCACGACGCGGATCTGGTGGTCGTCTACCTGCCGATGACGGACGACGTGGGCCACGAGCTGCTGGGCTGGTGCGACGAGCGGAGCGCGGCCCACCGTCCGGACATCGCCGAGGCCGTGTGGTCGTACGTCCGCCGCTGCTACCAGTGGTCCGACGCCGTGCTGGGCCGGGTTCTGGAGCGGGCCGGGGACGACGACTGCGTGGTCCTGGGAGCGGACCACGGCATGGTCGGCTCCACCCGTGCGGTGCATCTGAACGACGTGCTGGTGCGCGCGGGTCTGGCCCGCGCCGCCCCGGACGGAAGCCTCGACGCCGACGGTTCCGCGGTGTTCTACCACCCGGCGAACAACGGTTCCCTGTGGGCGAATCCGGGCCCGGCCGGTGACCCGGCGCAGGCCCGTGCCGCCATGGAGCGGGCCTGCGCCGTGCTGAGTGCCCTCACCGACCCCGGCACGGGCCGGCCCGTGGTGGCCGGTTTCCTCGGCCGGAACGGAACCGGGCCGGCCGACCTTGCCGCCGATCCCGCCGTCCTCTACGTCGTGCCGGCCGACGACTACCAGCCGGCCGCCCGGCTGCTGGGCGAGGGGCCGGTGGTGCGGCCGCTCCCCAAGACGGGGGCACACGTCGTCGCGACCGGCGACAGCAGGCTCCACGCGGTCCATGCGGCCGTCGGGCCGGGCATTGCGGCCGGCGTCGACGCGGGCGTCATCGACAACACCTGGCCGGCGGCGCTGGTCCTCGACCGGCTCGGCGTGGCCCGGGCCGCGGCGGGCCCGCGCACCACCGGCATGTCCGAACCGACCGACGAGAGGTGACGGTATGCCTTCCGGCTTTCCCCACGCCCTGTCCCCCGACGAGCTGACCGCACGGCGCCATGCGGAGGTGACCGCCTTCCTCGCGGGCCGCCGGCTGGACCCCGCGTGGCTGTCCGCCCTGATGCGCGACCAGGTCGGTGAGGGTCTGCTGCTGCTGACCAGCTCCCCCGTCCACGGGCTGGCCAACTCCACCAGCGACCTCGACTTCATCCGCGTCCAGGAGGCCGGCATCGACGGCCCCCGAATCGCCACCAAGATCTTCGAGAACGGTCACCACCTGGAGGTCGTCTCCTTCGGCCGGAACGAACTCGCCTCCAGCCTCGACGAGTTGAACCGGCTCGCCGGCCTGCCGGCCGAGGAGACCGTGGCGGGCTTCCGCGCCTGGGACAAGCAGCGCGAGCCGCGCCGCAAGCAGACCGAGCGCATCGTCAACGGCATCACCCTGGACGGCACCGCGCCGTTCCTGCCGTGGCTGCCCGCGCTCAGCCGCGTCTGGAGCCGGGCCTCCCTGCAGACCGCCGTCGAGCAGGCGGTGCACGCCGTGCTCGCCGAGGCCGCCGGGGAGAGCCGAGGCCGGGTCGGCTACGCGTACAACGTGCTGCTGCACCTGATGGACGCGCTGCTCTCGCACCACGGCGACGTCTACACCACCCGCAAGTGGTACGTGCTGCGCTGGAGCCGGCTGGTGGCCGGGGGCGGCTGGCACGACGAGCGGCTCCAGGCGGTCGCCTCCGACGTGGAACGGCTGCGCAAGGGGATCGGCGCCGCCCTCGGACCGGCCGCGGCGGGCGAGCCGCTGGCCGGGGCGTTCACCGCTGCCGTCCTGGACGCCGTACGAGCCACGGGCACCGCCCGGTCGGTCACGGTGGGCGCCGAGGTCACCGGCTCCGTACAGCCCTACCTGCCCGGGGCGTCGCTCCTGCTGGACTCCCGCGCCGCGGTGGTGCTCCCCGCAGTCGGCGCGGAGAGGGACCTCGCGCTCACCGGCTCCCCCGTCGGCCTGGAGGAGCTGTCCGGGCTGGACCCGAAGGCCGCGGCGTCGCTGCTGCGGGCCCTGCGCGCGGGCGCGGCCCGGCTGCGGATCGGCTACCGCGGTGCGCGGGCCGGCCGGTGACCTCGTACACGGACAAGGAGCAGCACATGACAGACAATCGCACGCCGGGCGTCTCGCGGACGGCCGCGGACCTGGCGGTGTTCCCCTCGGTGCGGGCCGGGCACGTCATGGCGGGCCCGCAGGCCGTCGAGGCGTGGGTGCAGGCCGCCTGGCTGATGCTGGCCGAGGGGCGCGCCTACGTCGAGGACCTCGAAGGGGGCACGGAGCAGCCGCAGATGCAGCAGGCGGCGAAGCTGCGCTTCCTGGAGCAGCTGCTGGACATCGACCAGCGGCTGGCGGGCCGGGTCGCGGTGGACGACGCCCACTGCCTGGCGCTCGCCCTGGAGTACGGGATGCGTGAGGTGGTCGACGCCACCGGGCCCGAACTGGCCGAGGTCTTCGCCCTGCACGAGGAGTTCGGCGGCGACAGCTGTGCGGTCGGGCAGGTCCATGTGCTGTGGGAGCGGCTGCTGGAGGCCTTTCCGGGACAGCTGCCGGACCGGCTCGTCGCCGAGGGGCAGCGGGACATGCTGCTGACCCTGCGGGTCTGGGCCCGCCTCGCCCGCGCGGCCGGGCTCGACATCGGATTCCTGGCCCCGTTCATGAAGGCCGCCTGACGCGGAGAGGTGAGGTGAACATGCCCGAGATTCGGGCGGAGACGCTGCTCGAGGGACGGACCGCCGACGAGGTGTGGGCGCTCGTCAAGGACAGCGGGAGGACCGCGTCGCGGGCCGGGCACGTGGTCGCCGTGAGCCCCCGGCCGGCCGCGCGGGAGCGGGCCTTCCGGTTCGACGAGTGGAAGGTGCTGCTCAACGGCAGCGAGGTGACCTGGGTCCAGCGGGAGGCCGCCGGGCCGGGCCTGCGCCTGCGTTTCGAGCAGCTGACGGGTGATCTGGAGGAGCTGTCGGGCGAGTGGGCGGTCGACGCCGTGCCCGGCGGCGTCCGGGTCTCGCTCGCCATCGGCTTCGAGCTGGGCATCGACGGTCTGGCTCCCCTCCTCGAACCGATCTGGTCCCAGTCGTTCCAAGCCCATGCGGACGCGCTGCTGCGCTCCCTCGCGGCCCGTGCCGCATGACCGAGAGAGAACGACCTGCCATGAGTCTGTATCTGAACTTCCTGCACACCACGGTGCGTTTCGACGTGGCCGCGGACGCCGAGCCGGTCTTCGAGCCGGTGCGCCGGTTCTTCCGGCATCTGATCTCCGCGGAGCCCGCCCGTGAGGCGACGTTCCGGATCGACGTGCACGCCTACGACCCGCAGGCGGACGTCGCCCCCGAGGTGTGGGAGCTGCCCCGGTCCGTCGTGCGCCGCAGCAACGCGGCCGAGTTCAACTTCGACGCGCACGTCGTGGACGCCGGCGGCCGCCGCCGGTACGTGAACCGGGCGACGCTCCTCGACGCGCCCGTGGACACCGCCGAGGACAACACCTTCGCCGTCCGCCTCACCGAGGGGTCCACCGTCCAGGTCCTCGACTTCGTGCGCGATCTCGTGATCCGGCACGAGGAGAACCTCGGCACGGTCGTCCTGCACGCCTCCGGGCTGTACCGGGGCGACGAGGCGGTGATCATCGCCGGGCCCAAGGGCGCGGGCAAGACCACCACCCTGCTGTCCGCCCTGCGCCGCCCCGGCTGGCGGTACTTCACCGGCGACAAGCTGTTCTGCACCGTCGAGGACGGCCGGGTCCTCGTCCACCCGTGGCGCGACTACCCGTACGTGGGTGTGGGGACGATCCGGGCCGACGCCCGTCTGGAGCAGCTCGTCCGCGACGGCGTCGACGACCGGCTCGACACCTACGGGAGCGGCCACAAGATCCTCATGGACCCCGACGTGTTCGAGTCCTGGCTCGGCACGGAGTTCACGCCCGAACCAAGGCGGCTGGCCGCGCTGCTGCTGCCCGAGGTCAGGCCCGGGGAGCCGCTGACCGTCCGGCGTCTGACGGACGGCAACGAACGCTGGGCGTATCTGAACAAGATCGTGGACCGTCAGGTCGACACGACGTTCTTCACCTGGCAGTCGTACCTGGTCCCCGACTACGCGGAGTTCTACCGGTCGCTGTCCGCGCTGCGCACCGCTTTGGACCCGGTGGAGATGGTGCGGCTGCGCGGCACCCTCGACGTCGACGTGGACGCCGTCCTCGGCCGCCGGCCCGCCGGCTCCGCCGGTGAGCAGGAGGGCCGGTGACGACGGCCGGGGCCCGCCGCCTGCGGATATCCGTCGTCGGCCTGGCCGGTGCGGGGAAGTCGACCTGCGCCGCCCTCATCGAGGAGTTCGCCCGCGCCAAGGGCCTGACGCACGCCCGGGTCAAGCTCGCCAAGCCGCTGTACGACCTCCAGGAGCAGGTGTACCGCGCGGCGGGCGGCCGTCTTCCCGACGGCGCCCAGGACCAGGTCCTGATGGAGGCGCTCGCCGACGCGATGCGCCGCATCCGGCCGCGGGCGCTCGCCGACGACTTCGTCGCCCGGCTCTCCTCGGCCGACGCGGACGTCGTCGTCAACGACGACCTGCGCGACCCGCACGTGGACGCCCCGGCGCTGCGCGGCCACGGGTTCCGCGTTGTGCGGATCACCTGTGACGAACAGGTGCGGCAGGTGCGGCTCGCGGGCCGCGGCGACCCGTCGCGCGCGGACCGTTCGACCCGGGAGATCGGCCTGATCGAGCCGGATGCCGTGATCGACAACAGCGCGGGCCCGGACGAGTACCGGTGTGCCGTCGACGAACTGCTGGGGAGCTGGCTGTGATTCTGAGCGGTGCCGAGATCCTGTCCGAGGTACGGGCCGGACGCATCCACATCGACGACTTCGACGCGGAACGCATCGAGCCGAACAGCTACGGCTTCCGGCTCGCCGACGACATCCTCTGGTACGAGCAGGACGTCATCGACTGCTTCGAGCCGCCCAGGGCCGAGCACGTGAAGATGGGGCCCGAGGGGATGGTCCTCGAACCGGGGCGCTTCTACCTGGGCGGCACCATGGAGGCGATGGGCAGCCCGCACTACGCCGCCACGCTCTACGCCTGCCGGTCCGCCTCGACGCTGGGGATCTGGATCCAGTTCTCCGCCCCGCTCGGACACAGCGGGGCGGTGTTCCCCTGGACGCTGGAGATGAAGGTCGCCCATCCGGTGCGGGTGTATCCCGGCATGATGATCGGCAAGCTGGCCTTCTGGTCGATGCAGGGCGAGGCGGTCGGCTACGACGGCAAGTACACGGGCTCCTCGTCGGCCGTGGCCTCCCGTTTCAGTCTGGACGCCCGTGTCCCAGACTGATCTCTTCCGCGTTCTGGCGGCGCTGGCCCTGCTCGTTGCGGCCGCCCATCTGGGAGGGCGGCTCTTCGCCCGGTTCCGGCAGCCCCCGGTGGTCGGTGAGCTCCTCGGCGGGCTGCTCCTCGGTCCGACGGTGCTGGGCCTGCTGCTGCCCGAGGTGCAGAGCTGGCTCTTTCCCGCGACGGGGCCGGCGGCCTCGGGTCTGACGCTGGTCCATCAGATCGGCATGCTGCTGCTGATGTTCACGGCGGGCATGGAGATGCGTACGGTCTTCTCCCGCGGGGACGGCCGGTCCGTGGCCGTGATCGCGGTGGCGGGCATGGCGGTTCCCTTCGTGCTGGGACTGGTCGTGGTCCGGGCCGTCGACACCGCGGACGTCATGGGTCCGGCGGCCGACGTGCCGGCGCTGACCCTGGTGGTCGCCTGTGCCGTCGCGGTCACCAGCATCCCGGTGATCTCGCGGATCATGCTGGACCTGGGCATCGTCCGGACCCGGTTCGCGCGGATCGTGCTGTCGGTGGCGGTCGTCGAGGACATCGTCCTCAACGTGGTCCTGTCCGTGGCGTTGGGCATGGTCGCGGGCGGCCGGGAGGACGGCTTCGGTCTGGCCGGCGCCCTGGGCGTCACCTCGGCCCACGGCTCGGCCGTCTACCACCTCGTGGCGTCGGTGGCGTTCTTCGGCCTGATGATGCTGGCGGCCGCGGCGCTGCGGCGCCGGCCGGGTGCCGGGGCCGGGACGGCGGGCAGCGCGCAGGGCCGGGTCGCGGTGCGGATGGCGGCCGTTCTCGCGGCGTCCGCCGCCTGTGTCTTCCTCGGGGTCGCGCCGATGTTCGGCGCGTTCGTCGTGGGCCTGCTGTCCGGCATGACCGGGCAGACGTCGCGCAGCGAGTCCCTCGGGCACGTCAGGGGATTCGCGTCCGGGTTCTTCGTCCCGGTGTACTTCGCGATCGTCGGCCTCGAACTCGACCTGGTCCACTCCTTCGACCCCGTCTTCACTGCGGGGTTCATCCTGGTGGCCTGTGCCGCGAAGGCGGTCAGCGTGTACGGCGGGGCCCGGCTGGCCGGGCGGCCCGGGCCGGAGTCCCTCGACCTCTCGGTCGCGCTGAACGCGCGGGGCGGTCCGGGCATCGTGCTCGCCACGGTCTCCTTCGACGCGGGGATCGTCAACGCCTCACTGTTCACCACCCTGGTGCTCACCGCCGTCGTCACCTCGCAGATCGCCGGCTGGTGGCTGGGGCGGGCCGTGGCCCGCGGTGTCTTCGCCCCCGTCGCGGACGGCCGGGACACGGGCCCGCGGCCGGACCGGCGGCCCGCGAAACCCGTGGACGCCCTGACCGGCTGAACACCGCCGCCCCGCCCGCGCGCACCACCGGCGCCCTCCCCTCCCGCCCCGCCCCCCTCTCCCCGCTCCGTCATGAAGGAGACTCCTATGAGCGCCCCTCAGGGCCGTCGTCCCGTCGTCGCCGTCGTCGACGCGTTCTCCAGCGCGAGTCATCTCGCACCGCTCTTCCACGCCCAGGGCTACGACTGCCTGCACGTGCAGAGCACGGAGGAACCACCCGCCGTCTTCGGCGCCTCCTTCCGGCCCGAGGACTTCCTCACCACCGTCGTCCACCGCGGCGACGTGGCGCAGACGCTGGCCGCCCTCGAGCCGTACGCCCCGGTCGCACTGCTGGCCGGCGCGGAGATCGGCGTCGAACTGGCCGATGTGCTCAGCGAGTCGCTGGGCCTGCGGACCAACGGGACCGCGCTGAGCGCCGCCCGGCGGGACAAGTTCAAGATGGTGGAGACCGTGAAGGCGGCCGGCGTGCCGACCGCCGACCAGATCCTCGCCACCGATCTCGACACCCTGCTGGCCTGGTACGGGGACGCCGACCGGTCCGTGGTCCTCAAGCCGGTCCGCAGCTCGCTCAGCGACGGGGTGTTCTTCTGCGACACCGCCGCACAGGTCCGTACCGCCTTCGCATCGCTCGTCGGCGCCGACAGCGCGCTCGGACTGCGCAACGACGCGGTGGTCGCCCAGGAGTACCTGGTGGGGGCCGAGTACTACGTCAACACGGTCAGCCTCGACGGCAGGCACTACGTGTGCGACCTGTGGAAGGCCCAGCACCTGGGGGTCAACGGGGTCCGCGACCTGCTCGGCGGTTCGGCGCTGATGGCCCGTCGGGGGCCGGAGCAGGACCTGCTGACCGGCTACGCCTTCTCCGTGCTCGACGCTCTGGGGATCAGCAACGGCCCGGCGCACACCGAACTGAAGCTGACCCCGCAGGGTCCCCGGCTGGTCGAGACCGGGGCGCGGGTCTGCGGCGCCATGCTGCCGCTGCTCACGCGGGCGGCGATCGGCGAGAGCCAGCTCGAGTGGACGGTGCTCGCCCACACCGACCCGCAGGCCTTCGAGGCCCGCCGGCACAGCGACTACGAGGTCGCCCGGCACGCGGTCTGCGTCAACATGATCGCGCCCGAGGGCGGCAAACTCGCCGGCTACCCCAAGCTGTCCGACCTTCGTGCCCTGGAGAGCTTCCACGACGTACTGGTGAAGGTGCAGCCGGGCGAGGAGCTGTCCCGGACGGTCGACGACCTGACCCATCCGCTGCTCGTCCACCTGCTCCACGAGGTCGAAGGGACCGTCACCCACGACTACATGACCGCCCGCCACCTGGACGGCGAGGGTTTCTACGATGTCGTCTAGCCGCCGCCTCGCCGTGGCCGCCGGTCCGCTGCTGGTCCTCGGCTACTGCGTCATCAACTCCACCAAGTCGGTCTTCGAGGGTGCCCTCGTCCAGGGTCTGTCGCCGGAGTTCATCGCGTTCAACTCCTTCGTCGTCGCCCAGGCCTTCTACTTCCTCGCCCTGCGCGACAGGCAGGCGCTGAAGGCCGCGGTGCGCCGCTGCCTTCCCGAGGTGATCATGCTGAACCTCTCCACCGCGGTCTGCTGGATCTCGGTCCTGTACGCGTTCACCGTCTTCGAGCCGGCCATGGCCAACTCGATGATCATCGGCCTGGGTCCCACCATCACGATCGTGCTCGGCTTCAAGCTCCGCCCCGGGACGAAGGCCCTGCCGCTGGAACTGGCCGCGGCCGGGGCGATGCTGGCGGCCATGGGCTACCTGCTGGCGACGGCGTCCGGCGGATCGTCGGCCATCGGGGACCTGCCGGCCGGCGAGCTGGTCTTCGGCACCGTGGTGTGCGTCCTCACCTCGGTCTCGCTGTCGGGGGTCACCTACTACACCAAGCGGCTGGGCGACGCCGGCATGTCGGTGCCGCAGATGATGGCGTCCCGCTTCGTGGCCCTGATCGTGGCGTCGCTCGTCCTTCTCCTCGTCCGCGGCAGCTTCGGGGCGTACTCGCCGGGCAACGTCGGAGCGATCCTCGCGATCGGCTTCCTCGGGGTGATCGTCTCGCTGTACCTGCTCCAGCAGGGCATCGTGCGGACCGAGCCGATCACCGTCTCGATGCTGTTCGGGACCAACCTGGTGATCACCTACGCGGCCCAGTTCCTCGACCCGCGGCTGCACCAGTCGCACCACACCCTCATCGGGATCCTGGTGCTGTCCGCCGCCATGTGCGTGGGCACCTGGGCCCGTTGGCATGCCGGCAGACGGGCCGGCACACGGGCCGCGGCGGAGCACGGGAAGGCGCCGGACCGGGTGGCGGAGAAGGCCGGGGCATGACCGTCCTGGCGCATCTGAGCGATCTCCACCTGGACGGCGGCCCCGCGAGCGCCGCCCGTGCCCGGCGGGCGGTGGACCACCTCACCGCTCTGCCCGGCACCGTCGACGCCGTCCTGGTCACCGGGGACATCGCCGACCACGGGAGAGAGCGGGAGTACCGCCGGGCCCGTGAGCTGCTCGCCCCGCTCCACGACCGCTGCCCCGTGCTGCTGTGTCCCGGAAACCACGACGCACGGCCGAAGTTCCGCCAGGTGCTGCTCGGCGGGGCCGCGAGCGCGGCCCCGGTCAACGAGGTCCGCGACATCGGCGGCGTACGGATCCTCATGTGCGACTCCTCGGTCCCCGGGCGCCCCGAGGGCCTGCTGGAACCGCAGACGCTGCGGTGGCTGGACGACGCGCTCGCGGCCGCGCCCGGCCGGCCGGCCTTCGTCGCGTTCCACCATCCGCCCGCGGCGCTCGGTCTGCCCGGCATCGACCGGATCGGGCTGCGTGAGCCGCACGGCCTGGCCGCGGTGCTGGCGCGCCACGACCAGGTCGTCGCGGTGCTCTGCGGCCACGCCCACACGGCCGCCGCCACGGTCTTCGCCGGCCTGCCGCTGCTGTGCGCGCCGGGGATCGCGTCGGCCGCGCTGCTGCCCTGCGAGCAGGGTGCGCGGGCGCCCTGGCAGTCGGACCGCGTGCCGCCCGCCCTCACCTTCCATCTGTACGAGGGGGGCCGGCTCACCAGTCATGTGCGCCCCGTTTGACCCGGACGGGACCGAGCCGTTTCGGAGGCGGTCGCGCCGGGCGACGACGGCCGCAGCACCTTGCCCCGCCGGAAGGAAACGTCGAAGCAGTCGAAGTCCGTGGCGAGAAGTTCCCTGCCCGGTCCGGAAAGGAGTCACAATTACCTGGTGGACAACGAGCAGATGGCGTACCTGCCGAGACCGAGGCGCCCCGTGGGTGGTGAGCAGTTTCCGCTGTCGCGCCCGCCCGGCTGGCCGACGTGGCAGGACGACTTTCCCGTGACGGCGCCGGGGGGCCATGCCTATGTGCTGGCCGCGTTGCGCATGACGGTGCCCGCGGGGCGGCACAGCCAGCAGGAGCGTCTGGTGGAGAACTACCGTCTGCGCGAGCGGCTGGCACCGTTGTTCAGCAGCCTGCCGACCGGTCATTCGCTGTTGCAGGAGCCGCACGGAGGGCAGCACTGCCGTTCCGGCGGTGACGGTCCCCGTCTGTGGCAGGACACCGACCCCGACCGGTGGCCGAACACGCTCTACCGCCGTCTGGTGGAGGAGGACGGCGAGCGGCAGGGGCTCGGCGAGGTCACGATGACGCTGTTCCTGCGGACTCGGGGCGGGCACAGCACGGAGATCTCGCGGACCATAAGGGAGTGCAACATCAGGGCCGACGGCCGGCTGTTGCTCACTCAGCTCCCGGACAGTCTGCCGGAGTCCTGACGCGGGTCACCGGCCGACACAGCCGTCGATCTGTTCGCGCAGGATGTCGGCGTGGCCCGCGTGCCGCGCCGTCTCCTCGATCATGTGGACCAGGACCCAGCGCATCGTGGGCGGGGAGGTCTCGCGCAGCGACCGGGCACCTGGCCGGTCCAGGTCGTCACAGGCGTGGATGATCTTGTTGCTCCGCTCGATCGCCCGGTGGTAGGCGGCGAGGGCCGGCTCTGTCGCCTCGTCGCCCGCGGGCTGTGACTCGTCGTCCTGGAGGGGGATGTCCTCGCCCGCGTAGGCCCAGGCGAACCAGTTCAGTTCGACGGCGGTGAGGTGCTTGATCAGGCCGAGGACGCTGGTGCCGGACGGGACGCCGGGGGTGGCGGCCGCCGCGTCGGTGAGGCCGGTCGCCTTGGCGGCGACCGCCTCCCTCAGATAGTCGAGGAAGGTCACCAGAGTCGTCTTCTCGTCGGCGTCGAGGCTGGGTGGGCGCAGGTCGGCGCGCGGCTCGGTGTCTGTCACACCGTGAGCCTACTCATCGGGTCCGCCGCCGGCGGGTACCGACGGTGTGCGGGCGGGCGGTTGGGCAGTTGTGCAGTCGTTGTGCTGTCGTTGTGTTCTCGTCGTCGGCGGCAAGCCGGGGAGCAGTACGGTGCATTGCGGCAACGCCGCCTTAGTCCTTTCGCCGAATCCGAGTCATCAGGAGACCGACGTGACGTCGTCGACCGACGCAGCAGGCAGCATCACCGAGGCGACCGCGCTGCTGCAGGCGGAGTTGCCGGAGCTGGAGCGGCATCAGCAGGCCCTCGAGGAGGAACTCGCCTCGGTCACCGGGCGGCTCGAGTCGGTGCGCAGCGCGCTGACCGCGTTGCAGGCCCTGTCCGCCGCGCCTGTTCCGGCGCCTCGTGGACAGGTGCCGGGGCCGGCCGCCCCGGCGGAGTCCGAGGTGTCGCCGGTGCCAAAGACGGCCGGGGCGCCGGTGGAGCAGGACGCGGAGGCGGTGGAGCAGGACGCGGAGGCGGTGGAGCAGGACGCGGAGGCCGGGGGCGGTGGGCTGACCGAGCAGGTCATGGACGTTCTGGCCCGTCGTGCCGGTACGGCGCTGCGTGCGCGTGACGTCGCCGAGGCGCTCGGCCGTGACGGTTCGCCGGGCAGTATCAACACCGTGCGCAGCACTCTGGACCGGCTCGTGGCTACGTCCCGTGCGCACCGGGCCGGTCGTGGGCTGTACGAGGCTGTGCCGGCCTGAGGCGCGGGGCGCCCGCGCGGGGCCGGTGGCGGGCCGGGAGGAAGCGGACCGGCAGGCCCGGTGGGGCCTGCGCGGCGGCGCGGAGCCGGTGTTCGGGGACAACGCCGATGACGGGGTAGCCGCCGGTGGTGGGCGAGTCGGCGAGGAAGAGGACCGGCCTGCCGTCGGGCGGTACCTGGAGGGCGCCGACCGGCATTCCCTCGCTGGGCAGTTCGCCGGGTACGGCGCGTTCCAGGGCGGGTCCGTCCATCCGCAGGGCGATGCGGTTGCTGCGGGTGGCGACGTGGTAGCGGGCCGCGGCGAGGGTGCGGATGGCGCGGGTGGTGAACCAGTCGTCCCGCGGGCCGAGCAGGACGGGGAGGACCAGTTCCCGCGGGGGTGCGTCCCACACGACGGTGTCGGTGTGGAGCGGCCGGCCGGTCGTCTCGCCCAGGGGCAGGACGTCGCCGTCGTGGAGGGGGGCCGGGCCGAGGCCGGAGAGCAGGTCGGTGGAGCGGCTTTCGAGGACGGGGGGTACGGCGATGCCTCCGCCGATCGCGATGTAGCTGCGCAGGCCGCCGGTGGCCGTGCCGACGTCGAGGAGGGCGCCGGCCGGGAGGTGTGCGGGGGCCGCCCAGGGTGCCGGCCGGCCGGCGATGCGTACCGGTGCCGGGGCTCCGGTCACGGCGACGGTCGCGGGGCGGGTGGTGCGCAGGGTCGCGCCGGTCAGTGTGGTTTCGAGTGTCGCGGCGTCGGCCGGGTTGCCGACGAGGCGGTTCGCCAGGCGGTGGGCGGGCTGGTCCAGTGCCCCGGAGCGGGGTACGCCCAGGGCTGCGTGGCCGTGCCTGCCCAGGTCCTGGACGGTGGTGAGGGTGCCGGCCCGGACGATTTCCAGGGTGGCGGTGTTCATGAGCGGGGCCGGGCGGGGTGGGCGGTGGTGGGGGGTTCGGGTTCCAGGGGGACGAACCGTACGCGCGTACCGGGTGTCAGCAGTGCCGGGGGGTCGTGGTCGATGTCCCACAGGCGCTGGGGGGTTGTGCCGATCAGCTGCCAGCCGCCGGGTGAGGAGCGGGGGTAGATGCCTGTGTAGGGGCCGGCCAGTGCCACGGCGCCGGCGGGGACGCGGGTGCGCGGTGTGGTGCGGCGTGGCACGTGGCGGGTGTCGGGCAGTCCGGTCAGGTAGGCGAATCCGGGCGTGAATCCGCAGAAGGCGACGCGGTGTTCGGTACCGGCGTGGATGTGCGCCACGTCGTCCTCCGTGACCTCCCACAGGGCGGCGACGGTGCTGAGGTCGGCGCCGTCGTAGTGGACGGGGATGTCGAGGAGGGGGCCGTCGGCGGGGGTGAGGGCGGGCACGGACCAGTGGCCGAGTTCCGTTTCCAGGGCGTCCGGGTCGGGGGTTCCGTACAGCAGGACGGTCGTGTCGCCGGGCACGATCTCGCGTACGGGGGCGAGGGTTCCCGCGGTGCGGCGCCGCTGGAGCTCCGCGTGCCAGGCCTGGGCCTCTTCGCGGCTGTCGAGGTCGACGAGGAGGGAGTCCTCCCCCACGGGCCGTAGTCTCATCTTTTCCTCCTGTGTGGATACCCCGTGCTTCAGCTCGGGGAGGAAACACAGCTCCTGCGGAGCAGGGCAATGGGCTGGGATCCGCCGCCAGGGCGGATCCCAGTGCTTTGACCCGCACGTAAGATGCGGGGTCGCTAGTTTGTGAGCGTGACCATGAACCGGGTGAAGCGGGCGTTCAAGTACCGCTTCTGTCCGACGGATGCGCAGGCGGCGGAGCTGTCGCGCACGTTCGGGTGCGTGCGGAAGGTCTACAACCTGGCGCTCGCGGCACGGTCCGAGGCGTGGACGCTCCGTCAGGAGCGGGTCGACTACAACGCCACCTCGGCGATGCTCACCTCGTGGAAGAAGTCCGAGGAACTGGCTTTCCTGTCCGAGGTGTCGTCGGTGCCGTTGCAGCAGACGCTGCGGCATCTGCAGGGCGCGTTCACGAACTTCTGGCTGAAGCGGGCCAAGTATCCGGTCTTCAAGTCCCGGAAGAAGTCGCGGAAGTCCGCCGAGTACACCACCAGCGGTTTCCGCTTCCGCGACGGCAGGCTGACCCTCGCCAAGATGAGCGAACCGCTGGACATCGTCTGGTCCCGCCCTCTTCCCGCAGGTGCGACGCCGTCGACCGTGACCGTGTCGCAGGACGCGGCCGGGCGCTGGTTCGTCTCGATGCTGTGCGAGGACATCCCCGCGACCATGCCCGAGACTGCGAACGCTGTGGGGGTCGACGCGGGGATCACCAGCCTGGTGACACTTTCCACCGGGGAGAAGGTCACCAACCCCACGTTCGAGCGCAGGGACCGTGCCCGTCTGGCCAGGGCCCAACGGGTGCTGGCGAAGAAGGCCAGGGGTGAGGGGGCGAACCGGGCCAAGGCCCGGCGCAAGGTCGCCAAGATCCACGCCCGTATCGCCGACCGCAGACGCGACCACCTGCACAAGCTGACCACTCGTCTCGTTCGTGAAAACCAAACGATCGTGATCGAGGACCTGACCGTGCGCAACATGGTCAGGAACCGTTGCCTGGCCCGCGCCGTCTCGGACGCGGCCTGGACCACGATGCGCGGCATGCTGGAGTACAAGTGCGCCTGGTACGGAAGGGACCTGGTCGCCATCGACCGCTGGTTCCCCTCCTCCCAGCTGTGCTCGGCGTGCGGCACGTTGCGGGGCACGATGCCACTGAACGTCCGCACCTGGACGTGCGTGTGCGGCACGACCCACGACCGGGACGTGAACGCAGCGAAGAACGTGCCGGCCGAGGGGCTCTCGGTGACATGTGGAGCAGGTGTAAGACCTCAACGGAGTTCTCCGGGCGGGCAGCCGGCGACGAAGCAGAAAACCCCACGGCGCGAGCCGTAGGAATCCCCCTCCTTCAGGAGGGGGAGGATGTCAAGTGAAGGCCTCGATCCTGACGCCGGCCGCTTCCAGTGCGGCCCGTACCCGTTCGGCCAGTTGGACCGCGCGGGGGGTGTCGCCGTGCAGGCACAGGGAGCGGGCGCGGACGGGTACGGATGTGCCGTCCGGTGTGGTGACGCGGTGTTCGCGGGCGAGGGTGACGGCCCTGTCGGTGACCTGGGCGGGGTCGGTGATCAGGGCTCCGTGCGAGGTGCGTGGGACGAGGGTGCCCGCCGCGGTGTAGGCGCGGTCGGCGAATGCTTCGGCGACCGGGGTGAGGCCGGCGTGCCGGGCCTGGGTGTGCAGGGCGGAGCCGGGCAGGCACAGGACGGACAGTGCCGGGTCGGCGCGGGCGGCTGCGGCGGCGACGGCAAAGGCCTGTTCGGGGTCGGAGACGATGCGGTTGTAGAGCGCGCCGTGCGGTTTGACGTAGGTCACCGCCGTTCCGGCGGCCCGGGCGAAGACCTGGAGGGCGCCGATCTGGTAGGTGATCTCGTCGGCGAGTTCCGCGGCGGGTACGTCCATGGGGCGGCGGCCGAATCCGGCCAGGTCGCGGTAGGAGACCTGGGCGCCGATCCGCACGCCGCGTTCGGCGGCGATGTCGCAGACGCGGTGCATGATGCCGGGGTCTCCGGCGTGGAAGCCGCAGGCGATGTTGGCGCTGGTGACGACCGACAGGAGGGCCTCGTCGTCGGTGAGGGTCCACCGTCCGAAGCCTTCTGCGAGGTCTGCGTTGAGGTCGATCACGGTGTCTGTCATCGCTGCCCTGTCCGGTCGGCAGTGCGCCGGGACGGGTCGGCGGTCCGCCGGCACGGGATGCGTCCGCGGCTTCGTCCCGGGGCGGGGAACGGGTTTCGACCCTACTCCGGTCATGCGTCTCCCCCGTCGTACCAGGTCCTGCGTGGTGGCCGGTGTCGGCCGGTGGTGGCCGGTGGTGGCCGGCCGGGATGCTACGACGGAGTCGTCACGGGCCGCGTCACCGTGCGGAGCGCGGGTGCGGCACAGATCCGGGAAGGGACGGGGACAGGTCATGTCGCAGTTCGAGATCCGTGGTGCGAGCGCGTTCGAGATCGGGCTCATGCGGGAGTGGGCCGAACAGGAGGGCTGGAATCCGGGCGACACGGACGGTCAGGCGTTCACGGTCGCCGACCCGCAAGGTTTCCTGACGGGTCGTCTGGACGGGGAGCCGGTGGGCTGCATCTCGGCCGTGCGCCACGGGGCGCGCTTCGGGTTCGTCGGCTTCTACATCACACGCCCGGAGGTACGCGGGCAGGGATACGGGATGCGGCTGTGGCGGGCCGGTCTGGAGCGTCTGGCGGGCCGGGTGGTGGGGCTCGACGGCGTGGTGGACCAGCAGGAGAACTACGGCAGGTCCGGGTTCGTGCGGGCGTGGAACAACGTCAGGTTCGAGGGGACGCCTGCGCCGGAGGCGGCGCAGCCGCCGCCGGGGGTCGAGCTGGTCGACGGGCGTTCGGTGCCGTTCGGGCAACTGGCCGCCTATGACCGGCGGTTCTTCCCCGAGTCGCGTGAGGCGTTTCTCGCGGCGTGGGTGCAGCTGCCCGGCCGGGTCTCGCTCGCCGCGGTGCGCGACGGCGAGCTGTGCGGGTTCGGTGTGATCCGCCCGTGCAGCGGCGCCTCGCGGATCGGGCCGCTGTATGCGGCTGACGCGCGGGTGGCGGCGGCGCTGTTCGCGTCGCTGGCGGCGGGCGGGGAGGCGGTGGCCGTGGATGTCCCCGATCACAACCGTGCGGCCGTGGAGCTGATGGACCGGCTGGGGTTGTCGCCCTCGTTCGAGGCGGCCCGGATGTACAGCGGGCCGGTGCCGGAGGTGGAGCGGGGCGGGATGTTCGGCGTGGCCAGTCTGGAGCTCGGCTGAGCCGGTGGTGTGCCGCGGGTCAGAGGCGGGTGAGGTCGAGAGTGTAGGCGTGGCCGGGGCGGCCGCCGGCGAGGGTGGGGCCGGTGGTGATGAATCCGGTGCGGGTCAGGACGGTCTGTGAGGCGATGTTGTCGGTGGTGGTGACGGCGCGCAGGGTGGTGAGGCCGTACCGGGTGACGGCGAGGGCGCAGATCTCGCGGACGGCCGCGGTGGCGAGGCCCTGTCCGGCGGCCTTCTGTGCGATGCGGTAGCCGAGTTCGGCACTGGTGCCGTCCACGTCGACGAGGTTGACGCGGCCGAGGACGGTGCCGCTGTCGTCGGTCAGGACGTGGAAGTGGCACAGGCCCTGGTCCTGTTCGTCGAGCAGGGCGCGGTGGCGGGCGGTGAAGTCGGTGAAGTAGTCGTCGCCGCGGTCGGGGATCGAGGCGGCGAAGTAGGCCCGGTTGTCCTGTTCGAAGGTGAGCAGGGCGGGGGCGTGGCCGGGGGTCAGGCGCTGGAGGTGGGGCATGGGGGCACGGTACTGACTGTGCCCGGGGGGAGGGCGGCCGGGTGGGACGGTCCGGCCGCCGTGGTGCGCGGGTGCCGTGGTGCGCGGGTGCCGTGGTGCGCGGGTGCCGTGGGGGGTGGGGGCCGTCACGGGGTGCGGGTGATCCACCGCTGGAGGGCGGTGTGGGTGGTGTCGTCGAGTGCGCACAGGGCTTCGATGGCGGCGAGGTCGCCGGGAAGGGGTGCGATGCCGGCGGCGGTGAGGGCGGCGTGGAGGTCGAGGCGGCGCCGGTCGGCCGGTTCCAGCGGCAGGGGGACGCGCCGGTCGGGGTCGGGGGCGGCCAGGAAGTAGTCGCCGGGCTCGAAGACGGGGTGGGCCGCGGGCTCGGGCCGCTCGTCGAGGACAGCGGCGCCGGGGAAGCGGTAGGGGTCGGCCGTGAATCCCGCAGCCGGGGTGATGGTGGATGCCTGCCAGCCTGTCATGGGGTGCCTCCTCGGTGGTGTGGTGCAACTGATGGTGAGGACTGCGGGCGGGCCCATGGCAGTTGCAGTACGGACTGATTGCCACCCGGATGTCCCCTATGGCATTTCTTCACATGTGAGATGAACCGATTCGGCGGGCCGTCCGGTGGGGGCGGGCTCCCGGGGTGCCGCGGGCAGGCGCGGGCCGTGGTCCGTGCCTGCCCGCGAGGGGGAAGGAGCTGGTCAGGGCGTCGGCGCCGGTGGCTGCGATCTCGCGGGCCGAGCCGGTGACGTCGCACCGGCCGTCCGCGAGGGGGTGTCGCGGCTGTCGAGGAAGCCGGCGAAGACGTCGGCGCACGGTTCGTCCGGTCCTGGCCGCCGCCGGCGACGTCGCGCAGGGCTTCCTGCGGCGGGTACGGCCTCCGGGCGCCGTCGGCGCGGCCCGGACAGTTCGCCCGGTGCGGCCGGGGCGGGGCGCGGTGTCGGGCGGGGCTTGGGGCGGGGCGGATCGGGGCGGGGCGGATCGGTGTGGGGTGGTCAGGCGGCGAGGCGGGCGGGGACGGGGCGGGCGGGAGCGGTGCTCTCCGCGTCGACCAGGGCGAGGAACTCGTCCCAGTCGAAGACCCGTTCGGCCCGGTGGTCGGTGACGGGGCCGTGACACCACAGCACGGGGCGCGGGTGGCCGGCGTCCAGGAGGGCGTCGCAGTTGCCGGGTGAGTCGTCGAGGAAGACGTCGGTGAACCGGCACGCCTTGTCGGCGGCGATGGTCAGCGAGTCGACGGGGAAGTCCCAGGCGGCCAGCCACGCCGCGGTGCGGCGCCAGGCCAGCGGCGCCGGTACGCCGGTGATCGCGCGGGCGGTGACGTAGTGCAGCCGGTGGCCGGCGCGTGCCAGTGCGCGGGCCGACTCGAGCGCGCCGGGCAGCGGGGCGCCCTCGGTGAACAGCACGTCGTCGTGGACCGAGCGCCCGCACAGGGCGAAGAACTCCGCCTCGCTCAGGCCCCATTGGTGCACGTACCAGTCCCACGACTCGGCCTGCGCCGAGCAGGGGCGGCCCAGGGTGCCCTCCGCGTAGCGGGCGACGACGTCGACGAACGGGTAGAGCACCCCGTCGATGTCCAGACCGATGTCCAGTGTGCGGGTCATCGCAGCCCTCCCTGGCGTCGACGGCGGGGCGGCGGCCCAAAGCGGCGGCGGCGCCCGGTCCGCATGGTGGGCCGCTGCCCGCAACGCCCGCGCAACGCCCGCGGTGCGGGCCGGGCGGGCGGGGCGGTGGGCCGGGCGGGCGGGACCGGGGCGGGCTTGCACTCGGCTTGCTCCCGGCGCGGTTCGCTGGCGGATGGACGCCGGGACCGTTCCACCACGCCGAAAGGGCCGCGCCTGTGACGCAGTACGAGCACGCCGAAGCCGCCGAAGCCATCGCCGTCGTCGGGATCGGCTGCCGCCTTCCGGGCGGGATCGACACCCCTGACGCGTACTGGACGTTCCTGATGGAGGGCCGGGAGGCCGTCGGGGACCTTCCCGAGGGGCGCTGGGACTCCTACGCCGGCCGGCCGGGGGCCGCCCGTGCGCTGGCCGGCGCACCGCGGCGCGGCGCGTTCCTCGCGGACGCGGCCGGCTTCGACGCCGCGTTCTTCGGCATCACCCCGCGTGAGGCGGAGCTGATGGACCCCCAGCAGCGGCTCGCGCTGGAGACGGGCTGGGAGGCCCTGGAGGACGCGGGTATCGCCCCGCACACCCTGGCCGGTTCCGACACCGGCGTGTTCATGGGCGCCGGGAGCGACGACTACGGGCGCCGGATGCTCGAGGACCTGCCGACGATCGAGGCGTGGACGGGGATCGGCGCGTCGCTGTGCGCGATCGCCAACCGGCTGTCCTACGTGCTGGATCTGCGCGGCCCCAGTCTCGTCGTCGACACGGCCTGCTCGTCGTCGCTGGCGGCGCTGCACCTGGCCTGTCAGAGCCTGCGTGCCCGCGAGTGCACGCACGCACTGGCCGGCGGGGTGCATCTGGTGGCCGCGCCGGGCCTGTCGATGGTCCTGGACGCCGCCGGCGCCACCTCGCGCGACGGGCGTTCCAAGTCCTTCGACGCCGCGGCCGACGGCTACGGCCGCGGGGAGGGCGTGGGCGTCCTCGTCCTCAAACGGCTCGCGGACGCCCTCGCGGACGGCGACCCGGTGCGGGCCGTCGTGCGCGGCAGCGCGCTGGCCCAGGACGGCCGTACGAACGGGATCATGGCGCCCAGTGGCGCGGCGCAGGAGCAGGTGGTGCGTGCCGCGCTCGCCCAGGGCGGCGTTCCCGCGCTGTCGGTGTCGTTCGTGGAGGCGCACGGCACCGGTACCCGGGTGGGTGATCCGGTCGAGGTGGGGGCGCTGGCCCGGGTGTTCGGGGCGGGCCGGGAGGCGGGCGGGCGGTGTCTGATCGGGTCGGCGAAGGCCAACATCGGGCATCTGGAGGCGGCCGCCGGGGTCGCCGGGGTGATCAAGGCGGTGCTGTCGCTGGAGCGCGGTGTCGTGCCGCCGACCGCGAACGTGAACGAGCTGAACCCCGATGTCGACTGGGCCGCCTCGGGGCTGGACGTGCCGACAGGGCCGGTGCCGTGGCCGGCCGGGGACGCGGTGCGGCGGGCCGGGGTGTCCGGCTTCGGATACGGCGGCACCGTCGGCCATGTCGTACTGGAGCAGGCACCGCCCCGGGCGGGGGCTCTTTCCGGGGCTCGCTCGGAGGGGGCCGCGGATGTCCCTGCGGAGGCGGAGGAAGGGGGCGGCGGGCCGCGGCTGTTCGCGCTGTCGGGCGCCGGCGGTGAGGACGTGCGGGCGCAGGCGGCGTCGCTGGCGCGGTGGCTGCGCGGTCCCGGTGCCGGAGCGCCGCTGGACGGTGTCGCCCACACGCTGCTGGCCCGTCGCAGTCACGCCGCCCACCGGGCCGCCGCCGTCGCCTGTGGTCACGGCGCTCTCGCGGCGGCACTGGATGTGATCGCCGAGGGGCGCGACGCGCCCGCCGCCGTCACCGGGCAGGTCCTGCCCGGTGCCGGGCGCGGCGCTGTGTGGGTGTTCTCCGGCCACGGCTCCCAGTGGGAGGGCATGGGGCGCGAACTGCTGGCGCACGAGCCCGCGTTCGCGGCCGTCGTCGATCTGGTCGAGCCCGTGTTCGTGAAGGAGCTGGGGGTCTCGGCGCGGCGGGTGCTGTGCGAGGGGCCGCTCGGCGGGACCGATCTCGTCCAGCCGATGATTTTCGTGGTGCAGGTGGGGCTCGACGCCGTCCTGCGGGCCAAGGGGCTCGCCCCGGCGGCCGTGGTGGGCCATTCGGTGGGCGAGATCGCCGCCGCGGTGAGCGCCGGGGTCCTCGGTGTGGCGGACGCCGCTCGGCTGATCTGCCGCCGCTCGCTGCTTCTGCGCCGGGTGACGGGACGCGGCACGATGGCCATGGTGGGCGCGGGGTTCGAGACCGTGCGGCAGCGCCTGGGTGGTCGCACCGATGTGGTCGCCGCGATCGCCGCCTCCCCCGTCTCCACCGTCGTCTCCGGCACGCCGGAGGCCGTCGACGCGCTGTGCGCCGAGTGGGAGGCCGAGGAGGTGATGGTGCGTCGTGTCGCCTCCGACGTCGCCTTCCACAGCCCGCAGATGGAGCCGCTGCTCGGTGAACTCGCCGCCGCGGCGGCCGACTTGCGGGTGAGCGCGCCGCGGGTGCCGCTGTACTCGACGGCGCTGGACGATGCGCGTTCGGCCGCCGTGCGGGACGGCGCCTACTGGGCGGCCAACCTGCGCAATCCCGTGCGGCTGGAGGGGGCGGTGCGGGCTCTGGCCGAGGACGGGCACCGGGTGTTCGTCGAGCTGTCGGGCCATCCGGTCGTCACCCACTCGGTCGGCGAGACGCTGGAGGCGGCCGGGCTCGACGACGTGCTCGTCACCGCCACCCTGCGCCGCGAACGGCCGGAGCGCGCCACCCTCCTCGCCCATCTGGGCGCCCTGCACTGCCACGGCGCGGCCGACGCTCTCGCCGTGCCGGGCGGGCCGCTGACCGCGCTGCCGCGCAGGGCCTGGCAGCACGTTCCCTACTGGCGGGCCGTCTCCTGCCCGGGGCCTGTGGCCGAGGAGCACGACAGCGCCTCGGGCACCCTGCTGGGCGGGGAGGTGACCTGGGCGGGCGCCGTCTCGCCGAGGCTGTGGCGCACCCGTCTCGACGAGGACTGCCGGCCCTATCCCGGCTCGCACCCGATCCACGGCGTCGAGGTGGTGCCCGCCGCGGTGCTGCTGAACACGTTCCTCGCCGCCGGGGGCACCGACACGCTGCGGGACGTGGCGCTCAAGGTGCCGGTCGCCGTCACCGGTGAGCTGGAGGTGCATGTGGTGCGCCACGACGACGAGATCCGTCTCGCCTCACGGCGCACCGCCGCCGGCGCCGGGGCCGCCACCGGAAGGGACGGCGGTGCGGCGCCGACGAGTTGGAGCACCCACACCACGGCCCGGCTCGCCTCCGGCGGCGGGGGGCACGAGGGCGTGGCCCCTAGCGGTGACGACGGGTGGGACGAGGCGGCAGCCGTGCGCCTGGACCCGGGCGCGGTGCACGAACGTCTGCGGGCGGTCGGTGTCGCCGATGTCGGATTCCCCTGGCGGATCAGCGAACTCGCCTCCTGCCGAGGGCAGTTGCGGGCGCGGGTGCGGCCCGCGCCGGGCGGGGGCGACTCCCCCGCCCTCGCCCGCGCCTCCCTGCTGGACGCCGTCTTCTCCATCGCCCCGCTCGTCTTCCCCGACGACGGCCGGCTGCGGATGCCCGCCGCGGTGCGGCGTGTTCGGCTGCCGCTCGCTCTGCCCGATGTCGTCACCGTGCAGGTCACGCACTCCCCAGGGGCCGGCGGCGACACCACCGGCGCGGTGGTCCGCGACGAGGACGGGCGGGTCCTCGGCGTCCTCGAGGACCTGGTGTTCGCCACCCTCGACGGCGGCGCGGGCAGCGGCCCCGGGCTTTCGCCGCAGCGTGTGACCCACACTCTCGGCTGGTCCGCAGCCGGGCTCAGCGCCGAGCCCCGCGCCCGGCTGCGGACCCTCGCCCTCATCGGCGACGGCGCACCCGGCTCTCTCGCCGAGGACGTCAGCCGCGCGCTCGGCGGGGCCGGGCTGCGCTGCCTGCACGCGAAGGACGCCGACGCCCTGGCCGGCATGGTCGACGAACTCGGCCCGCACGACGCGGTCGTGGTCCTGCCCGATGTGCGCGGCCCGCTGGCCGGTGCGGCGCGCCGCTCGGCCTGGCGGCTGGCGTCGATTGCCCAACTGCTGCTGGAGCGCTGCGGTTCCCTGCCGCCGAGGCTGTGGGCACTGACCCGCGGTGCCTGGGAGGCCGCCGGTGACGACGCGATCGCGCAGAGCGCCCTGCTCGGCCTGGTCCGCATCGTCGCGGGCGAGCACCCGGAGCTGCATGCCCGCGGCGTGGACCTCGACCCCGACACCCCGCCCGGCCTCCTCGCCGGGCCGCTGGCCGAACTGCTGCGCTCAGTACCGGAGTCGGACGTCTACCGGGTGGGCGGCGACGGGGTGCGGGCCGCCCGGCTCACCCCCTTGGCGGCCGGGCCCGGCGAACGTCCCGCAACGGACCGGGACGCTGATGCGGGCGGCGCGGATGCGGGTGGCGTGGACCCGGGCGGCGCGGACCCGGATGCGGGTGCGGGCTCGGATGCGGGCGTGTGCCGGGCGGACGGCACGTATCTGATCACCGGCGGGTTCGGCGCACTGGGCCTGGAGGTCGCCGACTGGCTGGCCGGCCGGGGCGCGCGGCGGATCCTGCTCGCCGGCCGCACCGCGCTGCCGCCGCGCCGTACCTGGCCCGCGCAGAGCGATCCGGCCACCGTGCGGCGTATCGAGGCGGTCCTGCGGCTGGAGGCGCGCGGGGTGAGCGTGACGAGCGTGGCCGTCGACATCGCCGACGGTGCCGCGGCGCGTGCGGCGCTGGACACCGACGCGCTCGGCCTGCCGCCCGTGCGCGGTGTCGTGCACGCGGCCGGAGTCCTCGACGACCGGATGCTCGGCGACCTCGACGAGGCGTCGCTGGAGCGGGTGCTGGCGCCCAAGGCGGGCGGTGCGCTGGTGCTGCACGAGCTGTTCCCGCCCGGCAGCACCGACTTCTTCGTGCTGTTCTCCTCCGTCGGCTACCAGCTGGGGCTGACCGGCCAGTCGAGCTACGCCGCCGCCAACGCCTGCCTGGACGCCCTGGCCCGCCACCGGCAGGCGGCCGGTGACAGGGGCAGCACCGCCTACGCGTGGACGTCGTGGCGCGGTGCGGGAATGGCGGTGAGCGACTTCGTCGACGCCGAACTCGCCGACCGGGGCTGCGGATCCGTCGATCCGGCCGACGCGCTGCGGGCCTGGGAGTACGCGCTGGGCCGCGGCGCGCGGCCGTACGTGGCCGTGCTGCCGGTCACCGGCGCCGCCGGCCTGCCCGTCCTCGAGGAGCTGTCCGCCCCGGCGCAGGAGGCGTCCGACGGGCCGGGCGCCGTGCCCGGCTTCCTGGCCGAGGGGCTGACGCGGGAGGAGCTGGAGGTGCTGCTGCTGGCCGAGGTCGGCCGGCAGATCGAGGCCGAACTGGGGTTGAGCGCACAGCGGTTGGACGTCGACCGGCCGCTGACCGAACTGGGCCTGGACTCGGTGATGACACAGGTCCTGCGGCGCGGCCTGGAGCGGCGGCTGGGTCTGAAACTGCCCGCCACGCTGGTGTGGAAGCACCCCACGGCCGCCGCCGTCGCCGCGTTCCTCGCCGCTCTGCTGGCCCCCTCCCCCGCGTAACACCCCCTGACCACCTTTCCGTTGTTCCCCGTGCCGTCATGAAAGGACCGTCCCATGCGTCACGACGACATCCATCTCGCCGCCACCGGTGCCTGGCACCCCAAGACGGTGCCGGTCGACGAGGCGATCGCCGACGGCCGCTACAGTCGCGAGTACCAGCGTGCGACGGGGCAGCAGCGGGTCGCCGTCTGCGACGACGACGCCGACTCGCAGCCCGCGATGGCGATGAGGGCGGCACGGGCCGCGCTCGGCCGTTCGGGGATCGGGGCGGAGCGGTTCGCGCTGCTGCTGCACGCGGTGGCCACCCACAACGGGCTGCCCGGCTGGAACGCCGCCGCCTATCTGCAGCATCACGTACTGGACGGGCACGGCGTCTCGCTGGAGATCCACCAGTTGTCGAACTCGGCCGTCGGCGCGCTGGAGCTGGCGTGCACGCATCTGGCGGCCGGTCCGGCCGGACGGGCGGCGATGATCACCGCCGCGGACCGGTTCGGCGACGGCGCGTGGGACCGGTGGCGGGCGGCGCCGCCGGTGTTCGTCTTCGGTGACGGCGCGAGCGCCGCCGTGGTGACCCGCGGGGAGGGTTTCGCCCGCGTCGTGTCCACCGTGTCGATGGCCGACACGGGCCTGGAGGGCATGCAGCGCGGGGCGATGCCGTTCTCGGCCGACCCGCGGGCCGGCTACCCGATCGGCTTCTTCGACCGGGTGATGGAGTTCTCCGACACCCTCGGCGGCGGGCTCGACGAGGCCAAGCGCCGCATGGCCGACCTGATGCACCGGGCCGGTGCGCTGGCCCTGGCGGAGGCGGGGATCACCGCGGACGACGTGCGGTGGGTGGCCGGGCCCGCGCTGGGCAGAGAGGCCCTGTACGAGCAGTGCCTGGACCCGCTGGGCATCGGTATCGACCGCTCGACCTGGCCGTTCGCCCGCCGGATCGGGCACGTCGGCTGCACCGACCAGTTGGCCGCCCTCGACGACCTGATTGTCTCCGGTGCGGTCGGGGCCGGTGACCGGGTGGTGGTCGCAGGGCTGGGCGGCGGCTACAACTGCACTGTCGCCGTACTGGAGTTCACCGCCGCGCCCGGGGCGGACCGATGCCGCTGAGCGGAGCCGCGGTGCGGCTGCCCGAGGACGTGCACCGGTTTCTGTCGCCGGGCCGCTACGTGGACAGCGCCCACCCCGCGGTTCGGGAGGCGGCTGCCCGGATCGCGCCGGGCGCCCGGGGCTCGGAGAAGGCCCGTGCCCTGTACGAGCGGGTGCGCGACCAGGTCGCCTACTGCAGCATCCCGCCGGGCCGGGCGATCTCCATGGGCGCCTATCTGCGGGACGCGGAGACCTACCGGGCCAGCAGTGTGCTGGCCGAGGGGCACGGTTTCTGCGTGAGCAAGGCGTCGCTGCTGACGGCGCTGGCGCGGGCGTCCGGGATCCCGGCACGGGTGGCGTTCGCCGATGTGGTCAACCACCACTACAGCGGGCGGCGATTGCGGGCGGCGACGGGCACCGACGTGTTCGCCTGGCACGGCTACAGCGAGCTGTGGCTGGACGGCCGGTGGGTGAAGGCCACGCCGATGTTCCACCAGGAGCTGTGCGAGCGGCTGGGGGTGGCGCCGACCGGGTTCGACGGCGTGTCGGACGCGCTGCTGCCGGCCACCGACCGGCGCGGTGCGGCGTTCTTCTCGTACACGGCCCGGCACGGCAGTTTCCACGACGTGCCGGCCCGGTTCCTGACCACGCAGATACCGCGCCGGTATCCGGGGCTCGACGAGTACCGGCAGATGGCGGATCCCGGTGCCGCGCCGCCGGGGTGACACCGTGTTGGCGGCGGCCGTGCCGGTGCCGTCCCCCGTGGCCGGGGACCGGCACCGCTCGCCGTGGGACCTTGCGGGGGCCGCGGGGCCGCGGAGTGTCAGACGGTGCGCGGCGCGTGGGGCGGCAGGTGCGGTGGCATCGCCGGCGCGGTGGGGGCCGGTCCGGTGGCGGTGGCGCGGCCGTGGACCTTCAGGCAGTGGGCCAGGCAGCCCAGGGCCGCCGTGCACAGCAGGGTGCGCACGATGTTGGTGGTCTCCCAGATGCCCTTGAACTTGTCGACGAGGGCGAAGTCGGTGACCTTGGCCGGGTCGCCGAGCTGCGCGAGTTCCATGTTCAGGGGGATGTTGACGGAGAACGTGATGAGCAGGGCCACCACGTAGAGGGACGCGGCGACGGTGGCCCACAGGGCCGGTGAGCGGCGGCCGCGCCGGAACTCGATGACGGCGGCGGCGGTGGTGGCGCCGAACGCGGCGATGAACACGAGCGCGAACAGGCCGCTGTTGTCGATGAGCTGGTTGAAGTTCTGCATCGCCTCGACGTAGACACGGTCGTGGGTGCGGGCCAGGCCCGGCATGATCGAGATGTCGAAGGTGAAGAACAGACCGGACATCAGGCCCATGGTGACGGTCGAGATCACCAGCAGGATGCCGGCCGTCCTGCTGGGCGCGGGGGCCTGCGGCCGGGAGGGGGGCCGGGGCGGCACGGGCGCGTACGGGTTCGCAGGACCGTACGGCTGGTACGGGTGGGCGGTCATCGGCAGTCCTCACTGTGGGCGTGACGCGCAGCTCGCGAAAGGTGCCGGGCCGACGCGCGCGAGCGCAGGAAGCCTAGGGACGGGGCGGGTACGCGGGCCAGGCCGCCCGAGCGGTGCTGGACGCGGTCTCGAGGCGAGGGGGCGGCCGCAGCGGTGGCGGCGGTGCGGGGACCAGCGGGTTTCGACGGTTTCTCGAGCGGTCGTTGAGAGCGTGCCCGGGGCGCTGTCCGCGCCGGCACGCTCTTTTTTTGGGGAGGCCGTCATGTCCGTGCAGCTCTTCGACAAGCCCGCCCCGGTCGCATCCGATGCATCCGATGCGGGCGGTGCGTCCGATGCGTCCGATGCGTCCGGTGCGGGCGGTGGGGGCGGGCCGCGGGGCGCGGGACGGCCGGCGGCCGCGCTCGCGGTGATCGCCGGCTGCAACGCGATGATCCAGCTCGACGATCCGATCGTGAACGTCGCGCTGCCCGGGATGCGGGCGGACCTCGGTCTGTCGGCGGTCGGCGCGTCGTGGGTGGTGGGCGCCTATCTGCTGGTCTTCGGCGGGCTGCTGCTGCTCGGCGGCCGGGCCGGTGATCTCCTGGGCCGGCGGCGTGTGTTCGTGGCCGGGGTGTCGCTGTTCACGGCGGCCGCCGCGCTGCGGGGGGTCGCCGTGTCGGGCGAGATGCTGATCGCGGTGCGGGCGGTGCAGGGCGCGGGGGCCGCGCTGGCCGCGCCCAGCGGGCTGGCGCTGCTGCTGAGCATGTTCCCGCAAGGGACGGCGCGGACGCGGGCGATCGCGGTGTGCACGGCGGTCGGGGCGCTCAGCACGGCGGGCGGTCTGCTGCTGGCGGGGGCGCTGACGAGCTTGAGTTCCTGGCGGTGGGTGGTGTGTCTGGAGGTGCCGCTGGGGTTGGCGATCGTGGTGGCGGCGCCGTTCGTGCTCGCCGAGACGCCGCGTGCCCGGGGCCGCTTCGACGCGGCGGGTGCGCTGGTGTCGGCGCTGGGGGCGGCGGCGCTGGTGTTCGGGCTGACGCGGGCCGCCGAGCGGCCGCTGGGTGATGTGACGGTGGTGGGCAGTGCGGTGGCGGGGCTGGTGCTGCTGGGTGCGTTCGGGTGGATCGAGCGGCGTGCCCGGCAGCCGATCGTCGTGCCCGCGCTGTTCGCCGACCGGGACCGGCTGCTGGCGTACGCGGCGACGGTGGCGGTGCCGGGCGCGTTGATCGGCACGTACTTTGTCCTCAGCCAGTTCTTCCAGGCCGAGCGGGGCTGGCCCGCGCTGGGGGCGGCGGGTGCGCTGCTGCCGCTGCCGGCCGCCATGGCGCTGACCGCCGGGGTGTGTCCGCGGCTGCTGGGGCGCCTGGGTGCGCGGCGGTTGCTGGCCGTGGGCGCGGGGCTGCTGGTGTGCGCGAACGTGTGGCTGGCCGTGGGCGCGCGGGGGCCGTACGCGGTGGCGGTGCTTCCGGCGCTGGTGCTGCTGGGGGTGGGGATGGCGTCGTGTGTGCTGCCGCTGACGGTGCTGGCGACCTCGTCACTGTCGCCGGCCGACGCGGGGGCGGCGGCGGGGGTGCTGAACGCGGTGCAGAGCGTGGGGGGTTCGGTGGGTCTGGCGACGCTGGTGACGGTGTCCGCGCAGGGGGCGGGCATGGCGGGCGGGTTCGCGACGGGGGCGGGGTTCGCGCTGCTGGTGCTGGGGGCGGCCGTCGCGCTGCGGCGGCGGCCGGTCCGCCCGCCGGTCGGGTGATCCGAGCGGCGTGGATGTCGGGGCAGTCTCCGCAACCGGTACGGCCGTCCTCTCGACGTCGGCTTGCAGGGAATCAAGGTGTTGCTTCCCTGCAAGCCCTTAGGTGGTCGCACAGGGTGGGTCGTACGCCAGTTGGGGAACGTGCCGGCTCCATTGCTGCCGGTTCAGGGCGCCGGAGCTTGCGGCACAGATGCGGCTGATGGCGGACTCGACGTTCAGGTCCCAGAGCGTGGCCACGCCGTCGTCGGTGGTGGCGGCCAGGGTCCGGCTGTCCGGGCTGAACGCCATGACGGCGACGAATCCGGTCTCCACGGTCAGCGGCAGGCCGATGGGGGTGGGGCGGTCGGGGTCGGTGACGTTCCACAGGCTGATGGTGCCGTTGTCGGTGTGGCCGGCCGCTGCGAGGGTGTTCCCGTCCGGGCTGAACGCCACCGACCACAGGCTGCCGCCGGGCACCGTCAAGGGGTCGCCCCTGCGGGTGAGGTGGTGGGGGTCGGTGGCGTTCCACAGGGTGACGGTGCCGCGGCTGTTCCCGGTGGCGAGCGTGCGGCCGTCCGGGCTGAACGCCACCCAGGTGTGGGTGGCGGTCGGCTGTTCGATCGGCTGCCCGATGCGGACCCCGGGGTCCGTCGTGCTCCACAGTCCGACGGTGCCGTTGCTTCCGTCGCCGCCGGCCGCCAGCATCGTGCCGTCGCGGCTGAACGCCAGGGACATGACGGACGACGTGGCGGAATTGGAGACGCCCGGCCGGGAGACGGGGTGCGCGGGGTCGCTGACGTCCCACAGGGCGATGCTGCCGTGCTCGTGGTCCCCGGCCGCGGCCAGGGTGCGGCCGTCGGGACTGAACGTCAGGGAGAAGATGAGCCCGTCCGCTCCGGTGAGGGTCTCACGGAGGCGAACGGGACGGCTTGGGTCCGCGGTGTTCCACAACGTGACGGTGCCGCCGCTGTCGCCTGCGGCCAGGGTGCGGCCGTCCGGGCTGAACGCCACGGCGTTGACCGGGTCCCCTGGACCTTTGAGCGGTTCACCGCGGGGAACCGGGTTGTTCGGGTCGGTGGTGTTCCACAGCGAGACGGTGTTGTTCTGGTTTCCCGCGGCCAGGGTCCGGCCGTCCGGGCTGAACGCCACGGATGCCACATTGCCCGCGGCACCGATGATCCGGGTCGGCGGCAGACTCCACAGATCGACGTTGCCGTCGGTGTTTCCAGCGGCGAGAGTACGGCTGTCCGGGCTGAACGCCACGTCGGTGACCGCGTCGCCCGGGCCGGTCAGCGGCCGGCCCAGGAGGCCGATGGCCGTGGGACGGGTGACGTTCCACAGGTGGATGGTGTGGTCGGCGCTGCCCGCCGCAAGGGTGGTTCCGTCGGGGCTGAAGGCCACCGACATGACGGGCTGGGCGGGGCCCGTGAGCGGTTTGCCCAGGCGGGACGGGCGGTCGGTGTCGGCGCCCTTCCACAGGTGGACCTTGCTGTCCGAGGATCCGGCGGCCAGGGTTCGGCCGTCGGGACTGAACGCGAGAGTGCCCACGGAGTGCCCGGTCTTCACCGTGTGACGGCGGTCGGGACGGGCCGGGTCGGTGAGGTCCCACAGGCTGATCGTGCCGGCGTCGTCGTCGCACGCGGCGGCCAAGGTGTGACCGGTGGGGCTGAAGGTGACGCGATGGGAGAAGACATCGGGGCAGTCCAGGCTCAGGGGCGCCCCCACGGGGCGGGCATCGCCGGGGCGGGTGAGATCCCACAGGCTGACCAGTCCGGCGTGCCATCCTGCGGCCAGGGTACGGCCGTCGGGACTGAACACCAGCGATTCGATGGTCGTCGCGGCGTCGAAGCCCTGAACGGCGGGAGCCTTCGGCCGGCCGAGCAGGACGGGGTGGCTGGGGCTGGTCAGGCTCCACAGGTCGACGAATCCGCCGGAACCGCCGTCTCCGTTGTCGCTGGTGTGGCCGCCGACCGCCAGCACCCGGCCGTCCGGGCTGAACGCGAGCGACAGGATCGAGTTGACGGAACGGTCCACCGGCACGGGTTCGCCCAGCGCCACCGGACGGCCGGGATCGGAGACGTCCCACAGCCGGACCAGCCTCTGGTTGACGTTCCCCGCCGCCAGCATGTGTCCGTCGGGGCTGTAGGCCACGGTGTACACCGCGCCGCGCGGGCCGGGTAGCCGGATGGCCAGCGGTGTGTTCTCGGTCGAGATGAGCCGGGAGGCCGCCTCCGGGGCGGGGTCCATGCGGTAGGAGGTCAGCGCGAGTTGAGCGGACAGTGAGGGATCGGTCGGTGCCAGTTGCACGGACGCGGAGGTGACGGCGGCGTTGATGGCCCGGTCACGGGCTCGCAGGGCGTCGGCCTCCTGCCGGAAGGCGAACACCGCGGCCATCGAGGCGACCACGGCCAGGGCGGTGATGGTGGCGACCGCGGCGCGCCGGAGCCGTTGCCCGCGCCGCTGGTGGCTGCGGGCGGCTGTCAGGAAGGCCCGGGCGGCGCCGCTGAGTTCCGGCCCGTGCGTCCCGGCCCAGTCGAGTGCGGCCTCCAGGCGGTTGCCGCGGTACAGCACGGCTGCCTCCCGGTCGGCCTGTTCCCAGAGCGCGGCCGCCTCTTCCAGGTCCTGTCGCAGGAGATTGCCGTTGCGGTCGTGCTCGATCCAGGCCCGCAGCTGGGGCCAGGCGCGGATGAGCACCTCATGGGTCATCACCACCGTGTCCTGGTCCCGGGTCAGCAGCCGGCCACGGGTGAAGTCGTCCAGGACCCTGCCGGCCGCTTCCCGGTCCGGCGCGTGACGCAGCAGTCCGTCGTACCGGACGCGCCGGCGGCTGTCGTCGGCGTCGCGTCCCACGATGACGAGCCGCAGGAACACCCACCGTGCGGCCTCCTGGCAGGGCGGCGGCAAGGTGTCGTAGAGCCTGTCGGCCGTGGTGGCGATGGCGCCCTGGATGCCGCCGGTGACGCGGTATCCGTCCACGGTGAGTGTGTGGCCGTGGCGCTGCTGCCAGGTGGCCCGCAGCGCGTGTGCGAGCAGCGGCAGCCGGCCCGTGATGCTCGTGCCGGCCGGTCCGCTGACCGCGCCCAGGTCCGCCAGCAGCAGCTCGACGAGGCCGTCCTCGACGTCGAGTCCCACGTTGTCGGCCGGGCGGCGGATCGCGTCCTTGAGTTCGTCCTCGCTCATCGGTTCCAGCAGGACGGGTCCGGCCTGGAGCGCCGCCCGGAGTCGCGGATGGGCCGTGCACGCGGCATAGAAGTCCGCGCGCACTCCCAGCACCACGACCGCACCGCCCGCCGGGCGGGCCAGACGGTCCAGTACGTCGATGAACCACTGCCGTTCGCTCTCGTCGGCGCAGGCCGTGAAGACCTCCTCGAACTGGTCGACCACGACGACCAGGCCGGCGGACGGTGACGTCCCGGTGGGGGCCGGATCGGCGGCTTTGGTGACGAGCTCGCGCAGCTCGTCAAGGCACTGTGCGGGATCGGCCTGCCACGCCGCTGCCGTGCGCCGGGCGGTGTCGGTGTCGGTGTCGAGCCCGGCTGCGGCGGCCAGTGCCAGGGCCGGGGATGCCGTCGGGGTCAGCAGCAGCCGCGGCCAGGTGCTCGAGCCCGCCACCGGCAGCCGGCCGTCGTCCAGGGCCGGCAGCACTCCGGCCGCGAGCAGGGACGACTTCCCGGCGCCCGAGGGGCCGATCAGCACCAGCGGGCCGCCCTCACGCATCCGGGCGTCCATCCGCTCGCACACGAGGTGAACCATGCGCTCACGGCCGTAGAACCACTGCTTGTGCCGCGCGTCGAACGGGGCCAAGCCCGGGTAGGGGCAGAGCACTTGGTCGGCGCCGGGACCGGGCACGGTTCTGCGCCCCTGGTCACCGAGGCGGATGTGCATGTCGCGGCCGGCCTGGAAGGAGTCGCCCCCTCCCGTCACGGTCGCCTCCTGTTTCGGCTGCCACAGGGGCGGCCTGTCGGGGGGCGGGGGTGCGCCGGTGCCGTTCTTTGTCACGCCTGTCCGCCCCTGGCGACATTCATGTCCCGGCCGGCCAGGAACGCGTCGCCGCCGCTGACGTGCGCTTCCAGCGTCATCGAGCCCGTGATCTGCTGCTCCGGACTTCCGGCGGTGCGCAGGTCTTCGGCGAGCAGTGTGCGCAGCTCGTCCACGGTGTCCGGCCGGGTGGCCATGAGGCGGATGATGCGGGCCTGCCACTCGGCGGCCAGCAGCCCTTGGAGCTCCGTGTTGTCGCCCGTCTGCTCTGCCTGGATCAACTCGGCTCTGGCTTCGGTGAGTTCCTCCTCGACGCGTTCCGGGTGCGCGGTCCGCCACAGCGACAGGACCGACGACTTGACCGCGTCCCAGCCGTCCGTCGCCAGCAGGTCGATCAGGCGCGCCGCGGCCACGGATGCCAGTCCGGCCAGTTCCACGCTCGTCTCCATGTCTTCTCCTTGCTTCTCAGCGCCCGTGGGCCGCGATCGCGGTCATGGTCAGGTGGGAGGCGATGAACACGTGGTCGCCGCCCACCGTCCACAGGAATCCCACGTCGGGCTGTCCGGGGTCGCTGTACTTCCACCGGGCCCGGCCGGTGGACGCGTCGATGGCCCACAGTGTCTTGGCGCTGTCGGTGGCGAATACGGTGTCGGACGAACACTGCGCGTTCCTGCCGCCCAGCCTGAGGGATGCGTTGAACAGGTTGGAACGGCCTCCTTCGCCGGCGCCGTCGAGTGTCGCGACCCACCGGGGCGTGCCGTCGGCCGTGGCCAGGGCGGCCAGCTCGCCGCCGACCGGTACGTAGACGGTCGCGCCGTCCAAACTGGCGAAGGGGGTGCCGAACTTGACGTTGTCCCCGTTCCTGGCCTCGAAGCGCTGACGCCACTTCTCGCTGCCGGTGGCCGCGTCGACGGCGAGCAGCGTGTCGCCGTCGCCGCCGGCGAACAGGAACAGCCCGGCGGCGTAGCACGTCATGGGCCAGCCGAGGGTGAAGTAGGACGAGGCGTGCGGGACGGAGACCTTCCAGCCGCGAGCCCCCTTCCTGCCGGCGTCGATCATCTGGACACGGCCGGGCTTCTTGCCCGGCACGGCCGAGGCGGCCAGCAGAAGGGAACCGGAGGGCGGCACGAGCACGTTGTTGATGTCGGTGCCGTCCACCTGCCACAGTCTCTTGCCGGTGGTGGCGTTGAACGCGCGAATGTAGCCGGTGGTCGGATCCTCGACCGAGAACTTCCCGTCCAGATCACGCACCTGCCCGCATACGTACACCGTGTTCCCCGCGGCTGCCACGTAGTTGCTCGGGTACATCGACACGAGCTGGGGGCCGCCGGGATCGCTTGCGGCGAGATGGCTGGCCCACTTGACCTTCCCGCCGGCGGCGTCGAACGCTGCCAGCACGCCTGAGCGGTTCGGCGTGTCGCAGAGCAGGTAGAACACCCCGTCCGTGTAGGCCGTGGGGTACCTGTGACTTCTCGTGCCGTAGTCGTTGGTGGTGTTCAGCGGGTCGAACGCGGAGTCTCCGGTCGCGGCGTCCAGGAAGGACGTGGCCGTGTCCGTGACCACCATGACCACCTTGTCGGAGGCTTCCAGGCAGGTGGGGGCGTTTTTGCCGGTCTTCGACCATGCCTTGGCGGCGTCGGGTCCGGCCAGTACGACCCGCTCCGGTCCGTCCGCCGGGGACGAGGACGCGGAGGGGGTGGGCGTGGTTCGCTCGCCTGGCGGAGGAGCCGGCCGCGTGGTGGTCCCGGGCCCGCCGGCCCGGCCTTCGGGAGCCGGGGACGAGTCGCCGGAGAACGCGAGTGCCGCTGCGCCTGCGCCGAGCAACGCCGCGCCCCCGGCCAGAGAGATGATCAGGTTCCGGCGGCTGACGCCTGTGCCGCCGGTGCGCACCGGCGGCACAGGAACGGGGCCCCAGGCGCCGCCCCCGGCAGCGGAGCCCGCCGACGCGGCGGCCGCGGCCATGTCGGCGGTCACCGCCGGTGGCAGCCAACTGCCTGCCGGTGCGGGCAGGTTCTGATGCTCCAGGTAGTCGACGAGTTGCTCCGCGGTGGGGCGGTCCGACGGTCGTGGGTACAGGCAGCCGCCGATCACCTCGCGCAGCGACGCGGGCAGGGCTCTCGTGTCCTGCTCGCCTCCGGAGGCTGCGAACAGCACGGTCGATCCCAGGTCGAACATGTCGCCGGTCGGTGAGGGCGCCGGGTTTCCGGTGGTTCCCGGTATGCCCAGGGCGCTGATGCGGGGCCCGTCCATGGTCAGCAGCACCGCGTCCGGGCCCACTTCGCCGTGGATCGTCCCGGCCTCGTGGAGGCCGGCCAGCGCTCGGGCGAGGCCGTCGGTGAGCACGCGCAGAGCCGGTTCGCTCAGCACTCCGTGCCGGTCCACGGTGTGCCGGAGGGACAGTCCGGCGGTGAACCGGGTCGCCAGCCAGGGGACCGGCGCGTCGGCGTCGGCGTCCACCACCGGCAGGAGGAAGGCGCCGGACAGCGTGCGGGCCGTCTCGACGGCGGCTTTGAACCGGTTCCGGAACCCCGGGCTCGCGGCGAGTTCGGGTCCCACGACCGTGACCGTGACGAGCAGTCCCTCGTCCGTGCGGGCCGTGAAGAGTTCATTTCCGCCGACCGTGCGCTCTCTGTTGAGCAGCGCGTACGGTCCGATCCGATGAGTTCCCTCTGTTGCGGGATGGTCCACCGTGAGCCCCTCACGCCTGCCTGATCGTTAGGTCACGGGCCGCCTGGTAGGCGCTGCCGCCGCCGGACACATGGGCGGTCATGGTCGTGGACGGGTCCGGATCGGCGGCCGGTGCCCCGCCCTGCCCGGATTCGGCGGCGGGGGCGGCGGCGGTTCCGGGTAAGAGAGCGGTCAGCGCGTCGCCCAAGTGGTCCAGTGCGTGCGGCAGATGGGTCTCCGGGACGCGGAGGAACTGCAGACGGGCCAGCTCCTTGATCTCGGCCGGCAGCGCAGAGGCGTCGGGCAGCATCGTCGCGTCTCCCAGGAGGACGGGGACGACGCGGTTTCCCTCCCGCAGAGCCGTCGCGATCTCCAGGCGGACCCAGTCGTGAGCCCGGTCCAGGAGCCGCATGCCGTTCTCGTCCCGCGCCTCGAGCCACCCTGGCCCGATCAGTACGCACATGAGCTCGCACCCGGCGGCCTGCCGCCGCAGGATCTCGGCGAAATCGGCCCCGGGCGGAATCGACTGGCCCGACTTGAAGATCGCGTCGGCGCCCAAGCGGTCGGACAGCGAGCGGTAGACGCGGTCTCGCATCCACCGGGAATCGGATTTACGGAAGCTGAGGAAGATGCGTGGCACAAGTGCCCCCTCTCCGTGAGGTCTTGACGTCACAGATGGTGCTCACCCTAGGGGCGGAGCAGGCGCGCGGTGAGTATTCACCGAGGATTGAATAGCGGCCGCGGGGCTCCGTACGCTGGCCGGTATGGATCCGGCAGACGGCACGGCGGGGACGGTCTCGGCGGGGAACGCCGGCACGCGTCTGCCGCCGGGCGACTTCGGCGTCGTCCTGGCCACGCTTCGGGCGCGTCACGGCTGGAGCGTGCGCGAGTTCGCCCGGCGGGCGAACGTGTCCGAGGGGCAGATCTGCAATCTGGAGAGCGGACTGCGCAACCCGTCGCCCGCCGTGGCGGCGGCCTGTGACGCGGCCTTCGGCACCGGCGGGGAACTGGTCGAACTGGCCGGGACCGGGCATCGCGGCGCCCGGATTGACGACATCGTCGAGTCCGGCCCGGTGATCGCCGGATACGAGCGCGTGCTCGGGGAGCTGAAGGGCATCGGCAGGTCCACCGGGCCGAGGTTCGTCACCGCTTCCATGAAGTCGATCATCCGAATCCTGACGGACGCCGGCCGGCACGCCGTCGGCACACAGCAGGCCGAAATCCTCCTGCTGGCCTCGAAGTTCGCCGAATACACGGGGTGGATGGCGCAGGAGGCGGGAAATCCCGCGGAGGCATTGCGCTGGACGGGTCTCGCTGTCCGCTGGGGCGCGGACGGCGGGGACGAGACGGTGGCCGCCTACGCCCTGGTCCGCAAGGCGTCCATCGCCCAGCACCGCGGTGACACCTGTGCGGCGATCGGATTCGCCGATCAGGCGGCCCGGCACCCGGCGGCCAACTCGGTGATCCGCGCCCACGCCGCACGACGCGCGGCGCTGAGCCATGCGCGCCGTGGTGACGCCGGAGCCTGCCGGGACGCACTGGAGCGGTTCGCGAGCCACGCCGCCGAGATCGGCGCCGGCCGTCCGCCTCACTGGGGCCCACGCGTCGAGAACGGCAGCGCGCACCTCCTCGAAGCGTCCTGCATGCTCAGCCTCCGTCGCTTCGACCTGGCCGCCGGTCTCTTCGCCACCGGGCTCGGACCGGCCGGCTTGGTGGACAGCAACTCCCGGGCCCGTTTCGCGGTCCGGCAGGCGACAGCCCTGGCGGGTGCCGGCTCGCTCGACGACGCCTGTCGGATCGTGGATGCCACGCTGCCCGTGATCAGGGTCATCGACTCCGCCACCGTCCGCGCGGAGCTCGCCCGGTTCGTGGAGGAGGCGCGTTCCCGCAGAGCCGGCCCTGGCCAACTCGCCCTGATCGACGCGTCGGCCGCCCTCGCGACCGGCTGACCGTACGGAGCACGGATCAAGGCTCCCGGCCGGCCCCGCCCCGCGGAGTTTTCGGCTCACCCGCCCACGCCGAGGCCCTCAGCCGATACGCATCTGGGCCATCATGCCCATGGCCGAGTGGTCGAGCAGGTGGCAGTGGTAGACGTAGGTGCCGCGGTAGGTGTCGAAGACGGCGTGCAGCCGTACGGTCTCGCCGGGCAGCAGGCGCACGGTGTCCTTGAGGCCGGACTCGGAGGCGTCCGGTGCCCGGCCGTTGCGTTCGAGGACCCTGAACTGCACCAGGTGCAGGTGGAAGTTGTGCGGGACCAGGGTGCCCGGATTGGTGACGGTCCAGATCTCGGACGCTCCGTGGCGTATGCGGGTGTCGATGCGGTCGTGGTCGAAGACACGGTCGTTGATCAGGCCCTGGGCGCCGGGGGCTCCGCTCTCGTCGCTCATGCGCATCTCGAAGGAGCGTTCCGTGGTGGCGGTGGGCAGGGGCGGCAGGGTGCGCAGCACCGGCGGGACGCGGCTGGGGTCGGGGGCGGTGCGCACGACGTCGAACCGCAGGACCTGGCCGACCTGTTCGGGGGTGCCGGGGCCCACGGTGTTCTCCAGGACCAGTCGGGTGCCGAGCGGGTAGCGGGAGAAGTCGACGACGATGTCGGCGCGTTCGGCGGGTGAGAGCCACAGGTCGGTCGTGGGGGCGGGGGTGGGCAGCAGGCCGCCGTCGGAGCCGATCTGGATGAAGGGGCTGCCGTCGGCGAGGCGCAGGCGGAAGAATCGCAGATTGGAGGAGTTGAGCAGCCGGAAGCGGTACTTGCGGGCGGCGACCTCGAGGTAGGGGTAGGGCTTGCCGTTGGCGAGGAGGGTGGTGCGGCCCAGGGCGTCGTCCATCTCGTAGACGAGGGTGTTCTGTTCGTCGAAGCGGGCGTCGCGCAGGGCGATGGGGATGTCGTAGGCGCCGGCGGGCAGCGGCAGGGCCTGCTCGGTGTCGTCGGTGAGCAGGTAGGAGCCGGACAGGCCGCGGTAGACGTGTTCGGACTCGTGGTGGTGGGCGTGGTCGTGGTACCAGAGCGAGGCGTGCGGCTGCCGGTTGGGGTAGGTGTAGGTGCGGGTGGTGCCGGGGGCGAAGGTGTCCATGGGGCCGCCGTCGTCGCCGGGCGGTACGGACGCGCCGTGCAGGTGGACGGAGACGGGGTGGTCCAGGGCGTTGCGGTGGTGGACGACGACCGGGCGGCCGGATCTGGCTCTGATGGTCGGGCCGGGGAAGTGGCCGTTGTAGGTGAGGACCTCGGTGCGGACGCCGGGGAGTATCTGTGCGCGGGTGCGGCGCTGGGTCAGGACGTAGGTGTCCTTGCCGCCGGCGGTGGACACGGGTTCGAGGACGGGGGGTTGCGGGAGGGGGACGGCGAACAGGGGGACGCCCTGGGGGTGGGTGCCGGCCCGGGCGCTGCGCGCCTGGAGCAGGGGGGTGAGGGCCGCGGCGGTGGCCAGCGAGGCCGTGGTCGTGGCGAGGGCCGTGCCGAGCACGCGGCGTCGGGTGACCATGATCTTCTCCCTCGAGGGCAGGTTCTGGGCCCGGTGAGTGCAGCACGGCCGGCTCGCACGGCGGTGGGGTGCGGCTGACGGGCGCGGGGCGGGGCGATTGCGGGGGTGTTGCGCCGTGCTCCGTATACCTGGGGCGTCGGTCGCGCCGCCTGGGAGGACGTTGTCGTGGATCTTCGGTACTGGCTTCCGCGTGCGGTGGACGTCTTCGAGCGGTTCGGGGAGCGGTTCGGTCCGTTCGCCGCCCATCCCAGTCACCGGATCGACGACGCGGCGTTCGCGCCGGTGTTCGAGCGGTTCGCCAAGCGGATGGACGACAACTATCCGTTCTTCCATCCGTCGTACGCGGGGCAGATGGTCAAGCCGCCGCATCCGGCGGCCGTCGTCGGCTATGTGACGGCGATGCTGTTCAACCCCAACAACCATGCTGCGGAGGGCGGTCCGGCGACCACCGAGATGGAACGCGAGTGTGTCGCCGCGCTCGGTGCGATGTTCGGTCTGCGGGAGCCGCTGGGCCATCTGACGACCAGCGGCACGATGGCGAACCTGGAGGCGCTGTACGTGGCGCGCCAGTCCCATCCCGACCGGGGGGTCGCCTACAGCTCCGAGTGCCATTACACGCATGAGCGGATGTGCCATGTGCTGGGCGTGGAGGGTCACCGGGTGCCGGTCGACGCGCGGGGCCGGATCGATCTCGAGGCGCTGGAGCGGTTGCTGGCGACGGGCCGGGTCGGGACCGTGGTGGTGACGCTGGGGACGACGGGGCTGGGCGCGGTCGACGAGGTGCACGAGGTGCTGCCGATGGCGCGCCGCCACGGGGCGCGGGTGCATGTGGACGCGGCGTACGGCGGTTTCCACGCGCTGCTGGGCCTCTCCGCGGACCCGGTGGGGCTGGACCCGCGGCCGTGGGCGGCGGTGGCCGGCTGCGACTCGGTGGTGGTCGACCCGCACAAGCACGGTCTGCAGCCCTACGGCTGCGGGGCGGTGCTGTTCAACGACCCGGGAGCCGGGCGGCATTTCGCGCACGACTCCCCCTACACGTACTTCACGCGGGCAAAGCTGCATCTGGGCGAGATCAGCCTGGAGTGTTCGCGGGCGGGTGCGTCGGCGGCGGGCCTGTGGCTGACGCTGCAGCTGCTGCCGCTGAGCCGGGACGGCTTCGGCGGGATGCTCGCCGCGAGCCGCCGGGCGGCGCTCGCCTGGGCGGATCTGCTGGCCGGCTCCGACGTGCTGGAGCTGTACCAGCGGCCGGATCTCGACATCGTCACGTACGTGCCCGCGGTGCGGCCCTTCTCGCTGAGCGGCGTGGACGCGGCCTGTGAGCGGTTGCTGCACGAGGGCATGTACGCGGCGGACGATCCGGTGTTCCTGAGTGTGCTGCGCGCGGACGCGGACGCGTTCGCGCGGCGTCATCCGCACGTGGTGCGGGACGCCGGTGCGGCACGGGTGATGCGCAGTGTCCTGATCAAGCCGGAGGCCGAGCTCCGTCTCGACCGGCTCCACGCCAGGGTGGAGCAGTTGGCCGCCCTGGCCGCCGGGAGACGGTAGAGGCCCCTTTCTCCGCGGGCCGGTCCGCCGGCGAGCGGGAACCGGTGCCGCTCTCCGTGAGGCGCGGGTACGGGCACGGCTGTGCCGTGCCCGGTGCCGGCGGCGCGGCGGGTACGGCGGCCGGGCCCGTGAGCCGGGCGGGTCCGCCCCGCGGGCGGGGTGTACGGGGCGCGGACGGCCGGCGCCGTTCTCTTTGGAGGGATGGGTCCCTTGTCCTCGTCAACAGTTCCGGTGATACCGGTGTCTGTCGGGTCGCCCGCGTCGCGGGCGGATTCCGACGGGTTGGCCGCTCTGCTGGCCGATGCCTTCTTCGACGATCCGCTCACCCGGTGGATCACTCCCGACGACGGGCGCCGCGCCGCGGTGCTGCCCGGCTTCTTCCGGGTGTTCCTCGACATGTCGTTCGCGTTCGACGCGGTGCGCACCACCGCCGGGCGGGACGCGGTGCTGACCTTCCTGCCGCCGGGCGGCTGGGAGGAGGTGGAGCGGCACCATGACGCCTACGGGCGGCGGTTCGCCCACGTGCTGGGCGAGGACGCGGCCCGGCTGTCGGTGATCACCGCTCTGCAGGCGGCGCGCCATCCGGTGGGCCGGGCGCACTACTACCTGGCGTTCGGCGCGGTGTCTCCCCGGGCGCGCGGCGCCGGTGTGCTGGCGTCGCTGGTGGGTGAGGTGACGTCTGCCGCGGACGCGCAGGGGGTGGGTGTGTACGGGGAGGCGAGTTCGCCCGGCGGGCGGGCCGCGTGCCTGCGGCACGGTTTCGCACCGTTCGGGGCGGCCGTCGTGCTGCCGGACGGCGGGCCGTCGCTGGAGCCGTTGTGGAGGGACCCGCGATGAGGGGCGACGAGACGCTGAGGATCTACTCCCCCTCCGAGGTGGAGCAGGACATGGTGCCGCCTGAGCATGCCGGGCCGCTGCGGCAGGTGCTGGAGTGGAGCCGTGAGTTCCTGGTGAGCGGGCATCCGTCGCTGGGCCGCAGCGGCCCCGTGTGCCCGTACACGCAGCCGTCGCTGCGCCGTGACCTGTTCCTGCTGGCCGTGCCGGCCACGGGGACGGACCGGGCCGGGCTCGCGGACGCGGTGGCGCATCTGCGGGTCTGGTACGAGAAGCTGGCGGTGGACCTGGACGCGGAGGACCGGGAGCTGCTGACGCTCTTGATGGTGCTGCCGCATCTGGACCGGTCGGACTCGGCGCCGCTGGACGCGCTGCAGCGGGCGGCGAAGGACGAGTTCGTCGCCGAGGGGCTGATGATCGGCCAGTTCCATCCGGTGTGCGCGGAACCGGGCCTGTGGAACGAGGACTTCCGGCCGCTGCGTGCGCCGGTGCCGCTGCTGGCGGTGCGCCGGCTGCTGGTGTTCGACCTGCCGTTCCTGGTGAACACGGACCTGCATCTGTCGCACTATCTGCGGCAGTTCGCGCCGGGCATACCGGCGCGGATGCGGGACGAGCTGGTGAGCCGGGTGGTGTCCTGACCGGTCGGCACACGCTGCTGCCCCGGCCCCCTGTGACAGGGGGCCGGGGCAGCGTCGTGCGCGGGCGAGGCGGTCAGGAACGGGCGGGCATGCCTCGACGGCCCGGTCAGGGGCGCAGGCACTCCTCGAGGAAGGCGAGGGCCCGCAGATGGTAGGGGCGGGCGGCCCAGCCGAGGCTGATGTTGTGGCCGGCCGCGTCCTGGCGGTCGACGCGGACCCGGGGCGAGGCGCTGAGGCGGGCGGCCATCGCGGTGAGGGCGGCGTCGTCGGTGTGCCACCACTGTTCGTGCTCGGCGAAGGTGAGGCGTACCGGGACCCGCACGCGGGGGGCGAGCTGCCGGTAGCGCAGCGGCCAGGGCGGGCCGGGGTCGTGCTCCTCGCGGCGCGGGGTGGGGGCCATCAGGGCGCGGGCGCCCCGGAAGGTGCCGGGCGGATAGAGGTGCATGGGGCCCCAGTTGAGGCCCCAGGCGCCGCCGCCGAGGGTGGCCGGGAAGCCGCGGGCGGCGGGGGCGTAGTAGTGGCCGAGGCCGGAGATGTCGAGGCCGATCAGAGTGCCGGCGGTGTCGTCGGCCGCGGCGTGCAGGGCGAGCTTTCCGCCGTAGGAGTGGGCGAGGAGGAAGAACCCGGCGCCGGTGGGGTGTTCGCGGGCGAACGCGGCGAGGGCCCGGTGCAGGGTGGCGGACTGCTCGGCGAGCGGCTGGCCGTCCGGGTGGCGGTGGGCGAGGCGGCCGTGGCCGGGGCGGTCGACGGCGAGGACCGGGTGGCCGAGACGCGCGGCGAGGGTGAGCAGCGACAGGTCGGGGTGGGCGGGCGAGTGGAAGTAGCGGGCGTGCATGCCGAGCCCGTGGACGGCGACGACGACGGCCCGTGGCTCACCGGCGGCCGGGTGGGGTCTCGCGTACAGGGCGGACAGCTGAAGGGCGCCGGCGTCGAGGGTGATCTCCTCGATCCGCACGCCCTGGTCCGCCCCGGTCCCGTCCGCGACGCCCTGATCCGCGGCGGTCCGGTCCGCGGGGGCCTCCGGCCCCGGCCGGGCGGCGGGTTCGGGAGTGGCCGGCCGTAGCGGGGCGGGCACGGGCGTCGCCGGGACCCGGGACGGCGCGGGTACGGGGGCGGCTGCCGCCCGGGGCGGCGCGGGCGCGACGGGGGGCGGTTCAGGCGGCCGGGGCATGGCGGGTGCCGCTGACGGTGGGCCAGGCGTGCAGGTCCTCGGTGCGCAGCAGGGCGGTGGCGATGAGCAGGCCCCGGTAGCCGGCCCGCAGCAGGCGGGCGGCGGTCTCGGGGGTGTCGATCGCGCTGGCGCTGACCGGGCAGGGGGTGCCGGCGGCGGTCAGGGCGGGCAGCAGGGCCAGGCTGCGGCTGATGTCGCCGCTGTCCTGTTCGCGGGTCTTGATGTCCTTGTTGTTGACGGCGATCACGCACTCGTCGGCGTGCGGGACGTGTTCGAGCTCGGCCTCGCCGGTGATCTCGACGAACGGGGTGAGGCCGGTGCGCAGGGCCGCGGTGACCAGGGAGCGCATGCTGGAGGCGGGCAGCAGGGCGGCGGTGAGCAGCACGGCGGACGCGCCGAGGGTCCTGGCGGTCTCGAGCTGGTCGCGGCGGGTGATGAAGTCCTTCTGGAGCAACGGGAGTTCGGTGAGCCGGGCGACGTCGCGCAGCAGGTCGGGGGTGCCGCCGAACCAGCGTCCGGTGACCACGGAGATGCAGGGGGCGCCGGCGGCCTCGTAGCCGGCGACGATGTCGGCGGGGGTGCGGCCCGACATGAGGTCGATGCCGTGCGCGTCGCGCCGCTTGACCTCCATGACCAGGGGGCGTTCGGCGCCGAGCAGGGCTTCGATGAAGCGGGACGACGTCATGGTGCTCCTTCGCGTGCGAGAGGTGCGGTGCGGTGCGCCGGCCCGGCCGCTTGGAAGGCAGGGTGGACCGGCGCACATGAGCGGGGGCGCAGTGCCGGTGGAGGGCGCGGGCGGTGCGCCGGAGCGGCCGGGCGCCTTCAGGGCAGCAAAGCGCGCCGGGGGCAAGCGGGGTGCAAGGGGGCCGCGGGCCTGTCCGCCCGGCGCGCGGGGGGTGCGGGCGGGGTGGGGGGCCGAGGTGTTGCGCCGGCGTTGCGGGGCGTGTGGTGCCCCGGCCGGACGCGCGGGCGGGCCGCCCGGGGCGTGAGGGGCGGACCGTGCACCCGCGGGGCGCTTATGTCGGGAATGTCACTGTGCGGGGGTGGTGATTTCCCGCGGGGGCGACGCATACCCTGTCGCTGTCCTCCGCTGTGTGCGGTCCCGAGCATCTGGAGCTCCCTGGTGGAACGCGTCCGCGGCCCGCTCGTTCCCGGGCAGGCCGGTCCCAAGGCGCCCCGGCCGCCCGGTGAGCTTCCCGTCGACGCTTCCAGGCCGCGCAGCCCTCTCGTCCCGCCGCAGGCCGGCCCCCCGCAGGTCACCGGGCCGTCGCAGACCGGGCCGTCGCAGGCCGCCCCGGCCGCCGGGCTCGAGGAGCTGCGCCGGCGGGCCGCCGAGGTGCTGCTGGGCAACTGGACGGGAGCTTCGACCGTCCCCTCCCCCGCCCTGTATCCGCACCAGTGGAGCTGGGACTCGGCGTTCATCGCCATCGGGCTGCGTCATCTGTCGCCCGAGCGCGCCCAGCGGGAGCTGGAGACGCTGCTGGGTGCCCAGTGGGACGACGGGCGCATCCCGCACATCGTCTTCAACCCGGCCGTGCCGCTCGGGGCGTACTTCCCGAGCCCCGACTTCTGGCGGTCCTCCACGGCGGGCCGGGCGGCGGGCGCCCCCGCCGCGACCGAGACGTCCGGCATCGTGCAGCCGCCCGTGCACGCGCTGGCCGCCTGGCTGGTCCACCGCAGCGATCCGGACCTCTCGCGCCGCCGGGGCTTCCTGGAGCGCGCCTGGCCGGCGTTGGTGGCCTGGCACGACTATCTGCGGCGCTGCCGCGACTTCGGCGGCGACGGGCTGGCGGCCGTGCTCCACCCGTGGGAGCCCGGCATGGACAACAGCCCCTGCTGGGACGAGCCCCTCGACCGGGTTCAGCCGGCCCCGGCCGGCTCCTTCCGGCGGGCCGACCTCGGGCACGGCGACCGTGCGGACCGGCCCACCGATCTGGACTACGGCCGCTATGTCGCCCTGGCCGCGCACTACCGGGACCACGGCTACCGCGACGCGGGTACCGAGCACGCCTTCGTCGTCGAGGATCCCGGCTTCAACGCGCTGCTCGCCCTGTCCGAGCACGCGCTGGCGGCCATCGCCGGTGAGCTGGGGCAGGACGCCGCGCCGCACCGGTCACGGGCGCGGCGTCTGACCGCCGCGCTGGTGGAGCGGCTGTGGGACGAGGAGGCCGGGCTGTTCCTGTGCCGGGACGTGCGCACCGGCACCCTGGTGCGTGACAGGAGCGTCACCGGTCTGCTGCCGCTGGCGCTTCCCTCGCTTCCCGGTCCCGTCGCGCAGGCGTTGGTGCGCACCATGACGGGGCCGCATTTCGGGCTCGGTACGGCCTGTGGGCTGGTGCCCAGCTACGACCTGCGCGGCCGGGCCTTCGACGCGTCCCGCTACTGGCGCGGGCCGGCCTGGTTCAACGTGAACTGGCTCCTGGAGCGCGGGCTGCGGCAGCACGGCGAGGCCGGCCTGGCCGACGCCCTGGAGCGGGCGGTGCTCGCCTCGGCCGGTGGTTCCGGTTTCGCCGAGTACGTCGATCCGCACACCGGGCAGGCGCGCGGCGCGAGAGGTTTCAGCTGGACCGCCGCCGTCGTCCTCGATCTGCTGGCCCGCACCGGCCGGGACGAAACGGCGGCGGCCGCCGCGGCCGGTGCGGTGCGGGCCGGCGGGTGACGGGTCCCCGCCCCGTGGGGCGGGGACGGCGTCATGTGCCCAGTCCCAGCATCGAGGCGATGCGGTTGTACTGGATCTCGTTGGTGCCCGAGTAGATCGTGCCGCCGACCGCGTTGCGCACGTCCTGCTCGAGCCCGTACTCGGACATGTATCCGTGGCCGCCGAAGATCTGGACGGCGGCCAGTGAACTGGTCACGTTGGCCTGGCTGGTGAGCAGTTTGGCGATGGCCAGGTCGGTGGTGACGTTCTCGCCGTCGACGAGGCGCTGGGCGGTGTCGTAGAGCCATTTACGGGCTGTTTCCAGTCCGATCTTGGTGTCGACGATCTTGTTGGCGATCGATTGGTAGGAGCCGATGGGTCTGCCGAAGGAGCGGCGGGTCTTCGCGTAGTCGACGCAGCGGTCCAGCCGGTGCTGCATCTCCCCCACGTTGACGACGAAGGAGAAGAGGATCTCCCGTTTCATGACGTGGTCGAGGACGATGAACCCGCCGCCGACCCGGCCCAGTACCCGGGTCCTGGGGACGCGGCACCCGTCGAAGTACAACTCGCTCAGCGGCGAGGTCCGCAGGCCCATCTTCTTGATCGGGTTGCCGACGGTGAGGCCGGGGGTGTCGCGGTCCACGAGGAACGTGCTGACCCCGAGCGCCCCGCCGTCAGGGCGGGTGCGGGCGTAGACGACGAACACGTCGGCGACGGGGCCGTTGCTGACGAACGTCTTGCTGCCGTTCAGCACGAAGTGGTCCCCGTCGCGCTCGGCGCGCGTGGTCATCGCCATGGCGTCGGAGCCGCCCTCGGACTCGGTGATGGCGTGGGCGCCGATCGCTTCGCCGGAGGCGATGAGTGGCAGGTACCTCTCTTTCTGTTCGGGGGTGCCGAACAGGGTCAGGGGGATGCCGGTGCTGGCCAGGGTGGTGGTCACCGAGAAGTTCAGGCCGGCGTCGCGGCAGTGCTCCCCGAGGGCTTCGAGGACGTACATGGTGGTGAGGAGGGACTGGCCGAGGCCGCCGTGGTCCTCCTCGAAGGGCAGGGCGAGGATGCCGGTCTTCTGGATCAGTTTCCACTTGTCCCAGGAGAACGTGGCCTGCTCGTCCCGTTCTATGTGATCGGCGCTGAGCGCCTCACCCCACCGTGCCAGGCCTTCGCGGAGCTCGGCCTGTTCGGTGTTCCATCGGATCACTGCGGATCGCCTTCCGGTTTGCGCGTGTCAGTACGCGGAGGAGACGTGCTCGTCGAGGCTGTGGACCTCGTCGCCCCTGAGGGCCGGGCTGAAGACGCACACGAGCCGCAGGTCCTCGTGGGGGCTGGCCACCAGGTAGTGGGCGTCGTGCTGGTCGAGCGCGTACATGCGGCCCGGGGTGATGGGGTGGGAGGTGCCGTCGAGTTCGATGACCTCTCCGGAGCCGGCGATGCAGTAGCAGGCCTCGAGGTGATTGCGGTACTCGAGGCGGGACTTGGTGCCGGCCAGGACGACGGTGTCGGTGAGCGAGTAGCCGACGCCGTCGGACGCGAGGAGGAAACGGCGGCTGACTCCGTTGCCCCAGTCGACGGTCTTCACGTCCTCGATGTCGCGGATGATCATGGTCAACTCCGATCTGGGTCTTGTGCGGCGCCGTGCCGCACGCTCCGGACGGACCCGGGGCGCGGCCTGCTGCCACGCCGTCGTGTCCTGCTCCCCGGCAGCCGGCGGCCGGCGGGGGCGTTCAAGGGGCCGCGGGTGCGGCGAGGCCTCACCCCGGGGCGGGCGCCTCCTTCGGGGCGCCGCTGCGCAGCCGCTCGGCCAGGGCGAGGGCGGCGCCGGAGGCGACGGCCTCCCGGGCGGCGGCGAACGCGGTTCGCCAGTCGCCGTACCGGCCGGAGGCCAGGGCGAGGGCGGCGGCGTTGAGGCACACGGTGGCGGTGGCGGCCCGGTGGGCACTCCCGTCGAGGACGGCGAGGAAGTGGTCGGCGGCGTCGGCGGGCGCGACGGGGCGCAGGGCCTCGAAGTCGCCTCCGGTGCCGGTGAGTTCACCCGGCGGCAGCCGCAGGAGGGTGCCGTCGTTGATGTGGACGGTGTTGTCGGCGAAGCCGAGGAGTTCGTCGGCGCCGTGGTCGTTGGCGGTGAGCCAGATCCGCCGGCCGGTGACCGTGCGGGCCAGTTCGCGCAGGTCGGGCAGCGGCATGGCGGCGCTGACGCCGGTGACCTGGGCGGTGACGGGCAGGTCGGCGAGGAAGGGGCCCAGCGCGTTGAGGAAACGGCCGAAGGGCTTCATGCCGAGCGGTGCCACCGTGCGGGCCAGACGGGTCAGTTCGGCGGGGTAGACGAACGGGCCGGCGAACGCGATGCCGTGACGCTCGAGCATCTGCTCGGTCTGCTGGTAGGAGGCGGTCAGGCGGATGCCGAGCCGCTGGAGCAGATCGATCGAGCCGAGGCTGGAGGTGTAGGCGCGCGAGCCGGTCTTGACGACCGGGACGCCGGCTGCCGCGGCGGTGAACGCGGCGGCGGTGGAGATGTTGAAGGTGGAGGGCCCGCCTCCGGTGCCGACGATGTTGACGGTGCCGGGCCACGGGCCGGGCCGGGCGGTGGTTCTTCGTTCCTGCAGTGACTCCAGCAGGGCGTGCAGGGTCCGGTGGCCGGGGAGGCTGGTGGTCAGGGAGGCCAGCAGGGCGACGGCCTGCTCCTTTCCGAGCGTGCCGTCGCCGAGCCGGTCCCACAGTGATCGCCAGGTCTCGCGCTCGGTCACCTCTGCGCCTGCGAGCAGGCCGGTGAGCGCGGGATGCATGGCTAGGAGGTCACCCCCTGGCGCGTCTGCGCGATGAAGGCGTCGATGGCGTTGACGCTGCGGAAGTTGTCGGGGTCGAGGTCGGCGTCGCCGACGGCGAGCTGGAAGTGGTCCTCGACCCAGGCGATGAGCTTGAGCACGCCGAGGGAGTCGATGACGCCGTCGGAGAGCAGGTCGTGGTCGTCGCCCAGCTCGTGGACACCGAGGTCCGGCAGGAACTCCTCGATGACGAACTTCTTGATGGTGTCGTTGTGGCTCATGACGTCCTTCCTCGGTCCGGGATCAGTTCGTTGCGTCGGCCGGACGCGGTGCGCCCGGCGTGTCGGGTGGTGGCTGTGGGCCGGGTCGGGCCGGCGGTCCGCCGGGCGGCCGGGCGGGCCGGGGTTCGCTGCGCGCCGCGGCCGGCCAGGTGGAGCAGGCCGTCGACGTCGCGGCGTACGAGGTCGCCGGTGCGGAACCAGGTGCGCTCCTCGCCGGTGGCGGTGCCGGTGACAGTGGCGATGGCAGTGGCGGTGGCGGTGGCGGTGGGTGTGTTGCCGGTGCCGGGTGTGGGCGTGGGCGTGGTGCGGCGCCGGGTGCGGTTCAGGTGGCCGCCCGGCGACCTGAAGGGGGTGGCGACGTACAGCTCGCCGGTGCCCGGGCCCTTCACGGGGGTGCCGCGTGCGTCGACGACGAGGGCTCTCACACCGGGCAGGGGCCGGCCTATGGGGACGGGAGGGAAGACGGTGGCGCCGGTGTCGACCTCGTGGATGAAGCTGGCGCCCGTCTCGGTGCAGCCGTACACGTTGTGCAGGCGTGCGCCGGGGAACAGGTGCGGCAGCGCGGCGAGGACACGGTCGGGCAGGGCGCCTTTGGTGAACACGGCGTGGCGGACACCGTCCAGGGTGGTGCCGGTGCGGCGGGCGGCGTCGGCGAGCAGCCCGTACAGCGCGGGCGGGCCCTGGACGACGTGGACGCCGTGGCGGGTGAACAGCTCCAGCAGCCCCGGGCCGTCCGCGGTCGTGGCCGTCTGCGCGATCACGACGGTGGCGCCGCTCGCGAGACTGGTCCAGATGTCGAGGAGGCTCAGGCCGGAGTGCAGGGGTGCGTGGCTGAGGACGTTCGTGCCCTCCTCGATGCCGAAGGCGCCGGCGGCCCAGCCGGTGCAGCGGTCGACGGCCCGATGGTCCAGCGGCACGATCCTGGGCGGTCCGCCGGAACCGGAGGCGGCGAGCATGAACGCGGCGGGCTCACCGGCCGGGCGGTGCGGGACGCCGGCGGTGGTGGCGGGCGCCGGGCGGCGTCCGCGCCCGTACCCGGGGACGTGACCCGCCGGCCTCCGAACGGGGACGACATGCTCCTGTCCCTGCCCTTGCGCCTGCGCTTGCCCGTGGTCCTGTCCGGGGGTGAGGACGCGGGTGCAGCCGGCCCGGGCGAACAGGTCGTTGAGCAGGGCGGCGGGAAGCGCCGGGGGCGGCAGCAGGAACGGCCGCTTCGACAGCAGGCAGGCCAGGACCAGGGCGATCGCGGCGGGCGAGGTGCGGGCGAGGATGCCGACGGTGTCGCCGGGGGCGATGCCGAGCACCGCGAAGCGTTCCCGTTCGCGGCCTGCCGCCTCGTACAGGGCGCGGTAGGTGGTGTGTTCGCCGCGCCAGATCAGGGCGGTGGCGTCGGGCCGGTGGCGGACCTGGGTGAGGAAGCCGCCGAGGAGGCCGGTGGGCCTGTTCATCGCAGCTGTGCCCAGCCGCTTTTGACGGCGGGTCCGTTCGGGGTCCGGCAGGCGAAGCGCACCACAGTGCGGGCGGCGTCGGGCTGGAGGGTGATGTCGAGGGGGACGCCGGGGGCCACGGGGGCGGAGAAGCGGCCGCCGAAGGCGTGGACACGGGAGATGTCACCGGCCGCGTAGCGGTCGGCGATCTCCTCGCAGGCCAGGGCGATCACGCTCATGCCGTGGGCGATGACCGTCTCGAAGCCGGCGCCGCGGGCGGCTTCCGCGTCGAGGTGGATGGGGTTGAGGTCGCCGGAGGCGTGCGCGTAGGCGCGAATCGACTCCTCGGTGAAGGTGTGCGAGACGGTGGCCGTCTCGCCCGCCGGCCCGGCTGAGGCGGGGGCGCCGGCCGTGGGGATGTCGCCGAACGGTTCGGTGCCGCGGGCGCCGACGAGCAGGGCGTGGGTGGTCAGTTCGGCGAAGACGGCGCCGTCGTCGCCGGCCAGGCGGGTACGGACCGCGATACGGGTGCCGCGCGGCTCCCGCCGGGCGCCGGCGACGTCGAGCAGGACGGTGACGTGTTCCCGGGCGCGTACGGGCCGCTCGAGACGGATGTCCTGGCCGAGGTGGACCACGGACGCCTCCTGTGCCGCGGTCAGCGAGCGGACCGTCTGGTCGGCGAGCGCGTGGCCGAGGACGAAGGTGTGCACGGGCGAGGCGTGGGGTGTGGCCGCGGTGGGGAGGCCGAGGCGCACGGCGGTGCGGTAGGCGTCGATCTCGGCGGCGCTCGCGGTGTGTTCGGCGCTGCGGGCGAGGGCGGGGGTCGTCGTCATACCGGCGCCACCACCAGGGAGGCGTTGTGACCGCCGAAGCCGAAGGAGTTCGACAGGGCGGGGCCGGAGGCGATGGTGCGGGGGCTGTCGTGGACCACGTCGATGTCCAATCCTGGTTCGAGGCGCTGGTGGTTGGCGGTGGGCGGTACCTCGCGTGCGCGCATCGCGAGGACGGCGGCGACGAGTTCGACGGCGCCGGCGGCGCCGATGAGGTGGCCGATGACGCCCTTGGGGGCGGTGACCGGCGGGCCGCCGGAGCCGAACACCTTGTTCAGGGCGGCCGCTTCGGCCCGGTCGTTGTGAGGGGTGGAGGTGCCGTGCGCGTTGATGTGTGCGATGTCGGCCGCAGTGAGGCCGGCGTCCGCGAGGGCGGCCGTCATGGCGCCGGCCGCGCCCGAGCCGTCGGGCAGCGGCATCGACAGGTGGTGCGCGTCGGACGTGGCGCCGTAGCCGGCGACTTCGGCGTAGGGGCGGGCACCGCGGGCGCGGGCGTCGTCGGCGCGTTCCATGACGACGAATCCGGCCCCCTCCCCCATCACGAATCCGTCGCGGTCCGCGTCGAAGGGCCGGCTGGCCCGTTCGGGATCGTCGTTGCGCAGGGAGACGGCGTTGAGGTTGCCGAACCCGGCGAGGGTGACGGGGGTGAGGGTGGACTCGCAGCCGCCGGCGATGACGACGTCGGCACGGTGGGTCTGCAGCAGCAGCCTCGCGTGGCCGATGGCGTCGGCGCCGCTGGCGCAGGTGGTGGCGATGGTGGTGGCGGGGCCGGTCCAGGAAAGACGCATCGCGATCTGGGCGGCGGCCGCGTTGGGCATCGTCATCAGCGGCATCAGCGGGTTGACCCGGTGCGGGCCGTGCTCGGTGAAGTGGGCGGACTCGGCGTCGCTGGTGGCCCGCCCGCCGACCGCGTTGCCCACCACGATCGCGGTGCGGGCCGGGTCGGGGGCGGGGGCGCCCGCGTCCTGGTGGGCGGCGAGCGCGGCACTCGTCCCGTACAGGGCGAACGGGTCCATCCTGCGGGCGTCCTTGGCTCCGACGAGGCCGAGGCCGTCGAGTCCGCTGACGCGGCAGCCGATCCGTACCCGGTGGCGGGCGAGGTCGAGGTGGGTGAGACGGGCGGCGGTGGAGCGGCCTGCGCGCAGGCCGGCCATGAGGTCGTCCGGGGTGCAGCCCGCCGGTGTGACCACGCCGATGCCGGTGATCACGACCGGGGGTGGGGTGGAGGTTGCCATGATGGGTTCCCGTTTTCGTCTGTCCGGTTCTTCCGGCGGGTGCGGCCGGCCGGCGGGTGCGGTCGTCCGCCGCGTCGCGTGCGCGTTGCGTCGCGTCTGTGTTGCGTCGCGTCTGTGTTGCGCGCGCGTTGCGTTGTGTCGCGTCCGTGTTGTGCCGCGTCGGTGTTGCGTGTCCGTCCGGTTGCGCTCAGGCCGGGATGATGCGGCACTCGCGGGCGGAGGCGAGGAACGCCCGGGCCGCGAAGTCGATGTCTTCCTCGGTGTGGCGGGCGGTGACCGCGATCCGCAGGCGGGCCAGGTCGTTGGGGACGGCGGGGGTGACCACGGGCAGGCCGATGACGCCGTTCCTGCGGCAGGCGGTGGCCAGGTCGTAGGCGGCGTCGTCGGAGCCGGCGATGAGCGGCAGGACGGCGGTCTCGCTCTCCTGGGTGCGCAGTCCCTCGGCGTTGATGATCTGCCGCAGGCGGGCGGACTGGTGCTGGATGTGGGTGACGCGTTCCGGCTCGCGCTGCAGGATGCGCAGCGACTCGAGGGCGGCGGCCGCCTGGGCGGGGCCGAGGGCGGCGGAGAAGAGGAAGGGGCGTGCGGCGTAGCGCAGGTGGCCGATGAGTTCGGCGGGGCCGGCGACCCAGCCGCCCATGGAGGGGATGGCCTTGGAGAGGGTGCCGAGTTTGACGTCGACTCTGGCCTGCCAGTCGAAGTGCTCCTCGATGCCGCGGCCGGTGGCGCCGATGACGCCGAGGGCGTGGGCCTCGTCGACCATGAGGAGGGCGTTGTGCTCGTCGCAGACCTTGCGCAGCTCGGGCAGCGGGGCGATGTCGCCGTCCATGGAGTAGACGCTGTCGACGATGACGAGCCGCACGCCGTCCGGACCGGCGGCGCGCAGCCGGCGGTCGAGGTGGTCGACGTCGTTGTGTCGGAAGCGGGTGACGGTGGCGCCGGACAGGCGGCAGCCGTCGACGATGGAGGCGTGGTCGTACTTGTCGATGAAGACGGTGTCGCCGGGGCCGACGAGGCCGCCGACGGTTCCGGTGTTGGCGGCGTAGCCGGAGCCGAAGACCATGGAGGCCTCGCGGTCGGCGAAGCGGGCCACCTCGGCCTCGAGTTCCTCGTGCAGCGGGATGGAGCCGGCCAGGGCGCGCACGCCGTGGTTGCCGGTGCCGTAGAGGTCGACGGCGGCCTTGGCGGCGGCGACGACGCGTTCGTCGCCGGCGAGGCCGAGGTAGCTGTAGCCGGACATCATCAGCAGGCGGCGGCCGTCGAGATCGGCGTAGGCGCTGTCGCGTTCGACGGTGTAGGCGACGAAGCTGTTGCGGCGGTCGGGTTCCCATTCGAGCGCCTGGACGCGGCGTCGTGTGGCCGCCAGCTTCGGCTCGAGGCGTTCCCATCCTCCAGATGCGTTCACGTGCGTCTCCTCATCCACTTCTCGGGTCGGTCCAGGCGCGTCGTCCTTTCTATGCGCAGGGCCGCAAGGCGGGCGCAATAGGAGGCACAGCACCCTCGAATTCCCCTTGCGGCAAGCTGGAGTAGAAGATCTCCCACGAATGGGGAAATACCGGAGTCGCTGGTTCCCACTTATTCCCGCGGGTATGTTTTTCAGCCAGTGTTGAATGTGGCGACAATTGGCCGGTACGGTCGAATCCATTGGGAAAGGGAGTACGAAGCAGATCTGGTTGCGAAGCCGGGGCGCGTATTCGCGATCTCCCCTTTCCCCTTTTTTCGCGCCCCCGCGCGTGCGTGCCGCGCGCCGCCGAAGTCTTGGGGGACTCAGCGTTGCTGATCAGACTCGTAGGTCTTGTCACGATCGAACACGACGGGACGGCGCCACAGCATCTGTCGAGCGCTCAGGCCCAAGTGGCCTTCGCCCGGCTGATACTGGAGCGAACGTCAGGAACCAGCCGCGACCAGCTCGCGGACACCGTGTGGCCGGAGGGCCTGCCCGACACGTGGGCCTCCGCACTGCGCAGTGTGGTGAGCCGGGTCCGCGCCTATGTCACCGGCCCGCTGCAGAAACCGGGCGGGACACCACTGATCGCACAGAGCGGCCGGTATCTGCTGCGGCTGCCGGACGACGCGGCGGTCGACCTGGAGGCGGCGGAGGCCGCCATGGCGGAGGCCCGGACGGCCTTCGCGGACGGTGCGCACGCGGTGGCGCACCAGCTGGCGTCGGGCGCGGTCTCCAATCTGCGGGGCTCGTTCCTGCCGGCGCACGAGGGCGAGTGGGTCAACTCCGTGCGTGAACGGGTGGACGAACTGCGCCTGATGTCACTGGAGCTGGCGAGCCTGTCGGCCTCCGCACTGGGCGCGGAGCACCACGCGGTGCGCTACGCCGACGAGGCGGTGCGCCGTGCGCCGTTCCGGGAGAGCGCGTACCGGTGCCGGATGTCGGCGCACGCCGCGGCCGGCAACCGGGCGGACGCGCTGCGCGCCTACCAGCAGCTGCGGGAGGTTCTCGCGGACGAGCTGGGCATCGACCCGGCGGCCGAGACGCAGGCCGCGTATCTGGAGCTGCTGCGGTCCGGGGAACCGGCCGGGCGGCAGCGGCGGCCGGCGTCGTCGGGGCGGGTGCCGGCGGATGTGCTCGATCCGCTGCTGATGGGGGCGTTCGAGGCCTTGAGCCCCCCGGCGGCGGTCGCGCCCTCACGGGTGCGGTGAGCGGTGGGCGCCCGGCAGCCCGGCACCTTGCGGTGCCGGGCTGCCGGCGTCTCGCGCCGGGTGACGGTCGGGGCCCGGCCGATCCACCTCGGCAGGGCCTGAGGACGGGCGGCCCGCCGCCCCTGGTGGGGGTGGCGGGCCGCTTGCGGGGAGGCGGGGCTGCTCAGGTGATGGAGACGCCGCTGTCGATACTGATCACCTGGCCCGTCATGCAGTCCTGGTCGAGGAACAGGGATGCGCTGCGGGCCACCTCCTCCACCGTCACGAAGCGCGGGACGGGGGCCTTGTCCTCCATGCCCTCGATCACACGGTCGGGGAGGTCCTTGGTCATGCCGGTGATCATGAAGCCCGGGGAGAGGGCGTTGACGGTCACCCCGCGCCGGCCGCACTCGGCGGCCAGCGTGCGGGTGAGGCCGATCAGGCCCGCCTTGGAGGCGGAGTACGCCGTCTGTCCGGCCGTCGCGATCAGGCCCGACGGTGAGACCACGTTGATGACGCGGCCCCACCTCTGACGCAGCATGTGCGGGACGGTGACGCGTGCGGTGTGGAACGAGCCGATCAGGTTGGTCTGGATGACCTGGGCCCAGTCCGCCGGGTTCTGCATCGCCATCAGCGCGTCCTTGCGGATGGCGCCGTTGTTGACGAGAACGTCGACGGGGCCGAGGCTCTCCTTGATCTCCTCGTACAGGGCGGTGACGGCCTCGTAGGAGCCGACGTCGCCGCTGACCACGATCGAGTCGTGGGTGAGTTTGTCCTGCACGGCGCGGGCCGCGTCCTTCGAACTGTTGTAGTGGACGGCGACCCTGCAGCCGAGCGCGTCCAGTTCGAGGGCCAGGGCCTGGCCGAGGCCTCCGGAGGCGCCGGTGACCAGGGCCACGGGGTGCTCGGGGCGGCTGCCCGTCTTCTTGCCGCTGCTCATCTCTTTTCTCCACCCCATTCCAGCAGGACCGATCCCCAGGTCATGCCCGCGCCGAAGCCGGCCAGCAGGACCAGGTCGCCGTCGTTGATGCGGCCTTCGTCGAGTGCCTCGGTCAGGGCGATCGGGATCGACGCGGAGGCCGTGTTCCCGTATTTGTGCAGGTTGGTGACCAGGGCCTCGGGTTTCAGGCCCGTGTGACCGAGGATCGAGTTGATGATCCGTATGTTCGCCTGGTGCGGGATGACGTGGCGGACGTCGGCGGCCTCGACCTTGGCGCTCGTCAGTGTCTCCCGCACCGTGCGCACGGTGTAGCGCACGGCGTTGAGGTAGATCTCGTTGCCGTTGATCTGTGCGTAGTGCAGGCCCTCGCGGACGGTGTCCTCGGTGGTCGGCATCCGGCTGCCGCCGGCCAGGACCTTGAGGCTGCCGGTGCAGGAGCCGTCGGCGCCCAGGTTCCAGCCCAGCACCCGGTCCGTGGCCGCGGGGACCAGGACGACGGCGCCCGCGCCGTCGCCGACGAGGATCGACAGGTCCCGGTCGGCGGGGTTGGCGGTGAGGGTGTGGGTGTCGGAGCCGATCAGCAGGATCGGCCGGGGGTCGATCTTGATGAGGGCCATGGCCTGGACGAGGCCGTAGACGAAGCCGGCGCACTCGGAGTTGACGTCGTGCGCGCTGCCGGCGATGCCCAGCTCGTGGTGGACGAACGCGGACGTCGCCGGCGACGGCTGCTCGGGGGTGGCGGTGGCGACGATCAGGTGTGCGATGTCGCCGCCGGTCAGCCCCGCCTTGTCCAGAGCGTGCCGGCCGGCCTCGACAGCGAGGGAGGCGGTTGTCTGGCCGGGCCCGACGGCCCGGCGTTCGTGGATCCCGCACCGGCTGACGATCCAGTTCTCGTCGACGCCGAAGCGCTGCGCGAGCTCCGTGCTGGAGACCACGCGCTCGGGTACGGCCATGCCCCACCCGGTGATGTCGAAGCCGTTCACAGGCGTTTCTCCCCTGATCAGGCCTGGGCCGGCACGAGCTGGCAGATCCGGTCGTAGACGACGCGCAGTGTGGTCGTGTCGTCGATGTCGGCGAACAGCGACTCGTCGGCCGGGATGTGCGGGTACTGGTTCTGGAACCCGTACAACCACTCCATCAGGTCCAGCGAGTCGACATCCGCGATGTGCTGGAGCGGCTGGTCCGGGTCGACCTTCTGGGCGCCCGAAACGGCCTCGAGCTGGCTCGCCAGTTCTTCGATGGTGGGCAGCGACATGGGGTTCGGTCCTCTCTCGCAGGGCTCGGCTTGTTCTGCCGCAAATCGAAGCCCCAGCCGCGCAAGCGGGGCGCAACAGCGCCGGCCGGTCGGCGTCTTGCACATCTGTTGCGAGCACTTCGCTTTCCTCGTGTCCGACAGCCGCACCCCGGAACAGGAGTTGAGGAAGAGATGACGACGGTCGCTGACAAGTCGGTCCCCGAGGTCGACGCGATCAGGCACCACTACGAGGTGAGCAACGACTTCTACCGCCTCCTGCTGGGGCCGACGATGATGTACTCGGGCGGCTACTGGGAGGAGGGCGAGGGCCTCACGGAGGCGCTCGACGAGGCCCAGGAGCGCAAGCTCGACCGGTTCGTCGAGCTGGCGGGCGCCGCCGGCAGCCGGCGGGTGCTGGACGTGGGCTGCGGCTGGGGCACGATGCTCAACCGGCTCACCACCGTCCACGGTGTCGAGCAGGCCGTCGGTCTGACGCTGAGCCGCACCCAGGAGGCGTTCATCGCCGGCCTGGACAACCCGCGGATCACCACCCGCGTCGAGTCGTGGGAGGACCACACCGCCGACGACCCGTACGACGCTGCGTTCTGCATCAACGCGCTGGAGCACTTCGTCTCCAGCACGCTGCCGCCCAGGGAGCGCACCAAGAAGTACCGGGTGTTCTTCAACAAGGTGGGCGCGGCCCTCAAGCCGGGCGGCAGGTTCGTGCTGCACACCATGACCGCGGAGGCGCTGCCGATGAACCGGCAGCTGCTGGACGACCTGAAGTTCCTGCAGCGTTCGGAGTTCGAGAACTGCCACATCCCGCACCTGCACGAGCTCACGCAGGCCGCGGAGGGACTGTTCGACGTCGTCGAGATCGTCAACGAGCGCGAGTCGTTCGCCGTCGCCTGCCGGGCGTGGCTGAAGCTGCTGGCCGCCCGCCGTGACGAGGCCGTCGCCCTGGAGGGCGAGGAGGTCGTGGCCCGCTTCGAGCGCTACCTGGACATCTTCGCGTACACGCTCGAGGACAAGTTCTTCAACAACTTCCGCGTCACCATCGCGCGCCGCTAGAGGAGGCCCACGTGACGAGCACACTGGAACCCGCGCGCAGCGACGGGAGTCCCTCGCCCGGCGGGCGGGCGACGGGCGGCGGCCCGACCCGGCATCTGCGCGTCGCGATCATCGGCAGCGGCTTCTCCGGTCTGGGCATGGCCGTGCGGCTGCTGCAGAAGGGCGTCGACGACTTCCTGGTCTTCGAGCGGGCCGACGAGGTCGGCGGCACCTGGCGCGACAACTCCTACCCGGGGGCGGCGTGCGATGTGATGTCGCACCTGTACTCGTTCTCCTTCGCGCAGAACCCGGGCTGGAAGTCGACGTTCGGCAAGCAGGAGGAGCTGTACGGGTATCTGCGGGACGTCGCCGACCGGTTCGGGGTGCGCCCGCACATCCGGTTCGGTCACGAACTGCTCGCCGCCCGCTGGGACGAGACGGCCCGCCGCTGGCATGTGACCACCTCCCAGGGCGACTACACCGCCCAGGTGCTGGTGTCGGGCACCGGATACCTGTCGGAGCCGGCGGTCCCCGCCATCGAGGGCCTGGCGGACTTCGAGGGAACGGTGTTCCACTCCTCGCGCTGGGACCACAGCCACGACCTCTCGGGCCGCAACGTCGCCGTCATCGGCACGGGCGCCTCCGCGATCCAGTTCGTACCCAAGATCCAGCCCGCGGTGGGACGGCTGGACCTGTACCAGCGCACGCCGGCGTGGATCGGGCCGAAGAACGACAAGCCGACCAGCGCGCTGCAGTCGAAGCTGCTGCACAGCGTCCCCGGCTACCAGAACTTCCGCCGCAACTTCAACATGTGGGGCCGTGAGGTCCTGGCCTTCGTGATGAAGCGGCCCAAGGTCGCGGGCAAGATGCAGAAGATGGCCAGCGACCATCTGGCCAAGTCCGTCACCGACGAGCACCTGCGGGCGAAGCTGACGCCCGACTATGTGATGGCGTGCAAGCGGCTGCTGTTCTCCAACACCTGGTACCCGGCGATCCAGCAGCCCAACGTGGACCTGGTCACCGACGGGATCGACCATGTGCGGGCCAAGTCGATCGTCGCCGCGGACGGCACCGAGCGCGAGGTCGACACGATCATCCTCGGTACCGGGTTCAAGGCCACCGACCGGCCGGTCGCGGGGCGTATCGCGGGCCGTCAGGGGCGTCTGCTGCGGGACGTGTGGCGCGAGGGCGGCATGGCGGCGCACCGCGGCACCACGGTCGCCGGCTTCCCGAACCTGTTCCTGCTGCTGGGCCCCAACACGACGCTGGGGCACTCCTCGCAGGTGGTGATGATCGAGGCGCAGATCGGCTACGTCCTCGACGCGCTGAAGCAGATGGACAAGCGGGGCCTGGCCAGTGTCGAGGTCCGGGCGGAGGCGCAGCAGGCGTACAACGAGCGTCTGCAGGGCCGGCTCGAGGGCACCGTGTGGAACGCCGGGAACTGCAAGAGCTGGTACCTGGACGAGCACGGCCGCAACCCGTCGATCTGGCCGACGTACACGTGGCGGTTCCGTCGCGCGACGCGCCGTTTCGACCTGGGCGAGTACCAGCTCGCCACCACCGTCAATGCCGGCAGACCGGCACTGGATCACGCTTAACCCGAACGGGAGGCAGACGCCCATGAACAGCAACACGCTCTCGCGGCGCAAGGTACTGGGCGGCATCGCGGCCACGGTCGTGGGCTGGAGTGTCGTCAACCAGTCGTGGGCGACGGCCGCGGAGGTCGACGACGGCTGCGCGGACGTGAAGCAGGTGCCCGCGCTGGACGGCACTTTGACGACGTCGTCGTCCGACCTGGACGGCTTCCGCCAGGACTTCGGGCGGCTGAAGCCGTCGGCGCCGTGGGCGGTCCTGCGTCCGGGCTCCGACCAGGACATCGTCAAGATGGTCAACTTCGCCCGGGCGAACCGGCTGAAGATCGCCGTCAACGGACAGGGCGGCACCGGCGACGACATCGAGTCGCACTCCGTCTACGGCCAGGCGGCGGTGCCGCAGGGCGGCATCTCCATCGACGCCCGCGCCATGTCGAAGATCATCAGCATCAACTCGACGAACGCCGTCGTCGAGGCCGGGGTCACCTGGGGTCAGCTGACCGACGCCGCGCTGAAGGTGGGCAAGACGCCGCCGGCGCTGCCCGACTACCTGCACCTGTCGATCGGCGGCACGGTCTCCATCGGCGGGATCGGCGGCACGGTGGCGAAGTTCGGGCTGCTGGCCGACACCGTCCACTCGCTGGACGTCGTCACCGGCACCGGCGAGATCTTCACCGTCTCCGCCTCCGCCCGGCCCGAGCTGTTCAACTCGGTGCTCTCCGGCGGCGGCCAGACCGCGATCATCCTGCGCGCCAAGGTGAAGCTCACCCCCGCGCCCCAGCGGTCGGTGGTCTTCAGCCTCTTCTACAACGACCTGGCGACCTACCTCGCCGACAGCGAGAAGGTCATGGCGGAGAACCGCTTCGACATCCAGGCCGGGGAGATGCTGCGCCGCAGCGACGACTCGGGCTGGCGCTACAAGATGGAGGTCGCGGCCAACTACTCGGGCACGGCCGTCCCCGACCGGGCGGCACTGCTGGCCGGACTGCGTGACGTGCGCGCCGAGGCCGTCGTCGAGGACGTCCCCTACCGCGACTACATGTTCCGTCTCGACGGCTACGAGGTCTACCTGAAGGAGACCGGGCACTGGTACCAGCCCAAGCCGTGGCTGAGCCTGTTCCTGCCGGCGTCCAAGACGAAGGCGTTCATGGAACTGGTGGAGCAGGAGCTGACCACGAACGACCTCGGCGGCGGGTTCCTGCTGTTCTACCCGTACTACACCCGCAAGGTCACCCGGCCGCTGGCGGTGCAGCCGAACGAGTCCGTCGGCTACCTCTTCGACCTGCTGCGGTTCCCCAACCCCGGTGAGACGGGCATCGACGCGATGCTCGAGCAGAACCGCCGCCTCTACGACAAGGCGGTGGCGATGGGCGCCAAGCGGTATCTCGTCGGTGCGATCCCCCGGATGACCACGGCCGACTGGAAGGCGCACTTCGGCTACCGCTGGGACGAGTTCTACAAGGCCAAGCGGCGCTACGACCCGTCGAACGTCCTCACCCCCGGTCAGGGCTTCTTCGGCTGACGTGTCCGGCCGCGGGCCCCTGACCCGCACACCGACAGGAGAAGGTGCATGACGAGTTACGACCTGATCGACGAGGCGGTCATCGACGCCCCGCCGGACGTCGTCTGGGACGCGCTGATCGCCGAGTTCCGCGGCGGCGCCCGCTGGTGGGTGCCGGCCAACACCTTCGCCGCCGGGTCCGGTTCGCCGGACGAGGTGGGCGGAGAAGTGCGGGTGACGGTCCACACCAAGGGCGTCGACAAGGGCGGCCCGAAGCTGCGGTTCACCTCGCGGACCACAGCCGTCGAGAGGGGCCGGCGGCTGACGGTCGAGTACGTCGAGGGTGTCTTCCGCGGCCCGAGCGACTTCCTGCTCGAGCCGCTGGACGGCGGGCGGCGCACCCGGCTCGGGATGCACTTCCGCGGCCGTCCGCACGGCTGGCTGAAGGTGCTCGCGAAGGTCGCCGACATCGGCGCCGAGCATTCCAAGGCCACCAGTGCCGCGTTCGCGGCGCTGGGCGGTGTGCTGAGCGCCGCGAACGCGGCCGGGGCGGGGTCCGGGGCCGGGGCCGGGTCCGGGGCCGGGGAGCGCGCGCGATGACCACGACGGCACCGGCGCCGGCCGCCACCGAGAGCGCGCTGCGCACGGACGACGGGGCCCGCCTGGCGGTGAGCGTCCTCGACCCGCTGGGCCCGCCGTCGGGCCGCACGGTCGTCCTCACACACGGCTGGGCCGCGGCCCGCCGGGTGTGGGGCACGGTCGCCGACCGGCTGCTGCGGGCCGGACACCGGGTCGTCATGTACGACCTGCGCGGCCACGGGGCCTCCACGCTCGGCCGGGAGCCGTTCACGGTTCCCCGTCTCGGCGCGGACCTGGGCGCGGTCCTGGAGCACGTCGGGGCGCCGGACGACGTGATCGCCGTGGGGCATTCGGGCGGCGGGTTCGCGACGATGGCGCACGCGGCCTCGCCCGGGGCGCGGGTGGGCGGCCTGGTGCTGCTGGGCACCGCCGCGCACGACCAGGACACGCCCGACAGCGAAGTGCGGATGATGGGCAGCCCCTTGTTCTCGTGGGCCGTGTCGCGGCCGGCGCTGGGCCGCCGGCTGCTGGCTCAGAACATGCTCGGCAAACGGGCCGACGCCCGCGCCGGGGAGGTCAACCGGCAGATGTTCGCGGCCACTTCGCCGCAAATGCGCGCCGACGCGTTCGCCTCCACGCGGGGCATGGACCTGCGCGCGGACCTGGCCCGCATCGCAGCCCCGGCGGTGGTCCTGGCCGGCAGCGGCGACAAGGTCATCGCCCCGGCACTGGGCCGGGCGGTCGCCGACGCCCTGTCCGGCGCCCGGTTCGAGGAACTCGAGGGCGCGGGCCACATGCTGCCGCTCGAAACACCCGACGCGGTCGTGCGGGCGATCGAGGAGGTCACGGGCCGGGCCGGGTGACAGCCTGCTCCCCCGCGCACGCGCGCCGCCCCGCCGGAGTTCCGGCGGGGCGGCGCCCGCGTTCTGTGGCTGGAGGCGCGAAGCGATCCGGCGGGCGTCGGCGTTCACCACCGCCTGGCACCACGCGACGAAGTTTTCCGCCGTCACCTGATGGCCGGCCCCCGCCCCAACGAAGACCAGGAAGGAGGAGCCGCACCACCCCTCGGACCCGTGGAACCCGACGTCACCTCAGCGTATGCGACGGCCCCGCGTCCGCACCGACGAGACGAATCCGGGCAAACCACCGGATCACCTCGCACGGTCAGACCGCAGAAGAATCGAGGTCACAGTCCTCCTAATCGATCCAAGGGCTGCCCCTGGCGTAGGAAGTCCCGCAGAGGCTCGGCCGACTACGCACGATCCGCACAGAAGCCGGCCCAGCGCATCATTCAAACCAATGACGTGCCGGCCATTCAGGCATCCAGTCCGCGGCCTCCCTCCCTTCGAATACACCCACCAGCCAGTCGACAAGCAGAAGTTCAGACTCCCACCAGTCCGCCCACCCTCTCCGGAAGGCGGAAACTCTCCATTGGCCGCCCCTTTCCTCCAGGAACAAATTGTCCCCTTCGACCGTATGACCAAAAAAGAACATGCCGCCTTCATCCGGCAGGACAGGGCGAGGAATATCCGGATGGCCGTCGCGCACGAAGTCGCTCATGCGAACCCCCTTCTCCACGGCAAATTCTGGGCCGTAGAGGAACAGGAAGTCGGAGATCAAAAGGTCTCCGTACAACGCCAACACTTCCCGGACATCCGAAGGCAGCTCCACCCCGAACGCTTGACCAACCCCCTCCATCGACCTTCCGCTCCCACCTCGCGGAGGAACACCAAGGATTCTCTGAAGATCGATGATTCCAGACACGCAAGAACCCCTTACCAGCACTTGTACGAGTCAACAGGCTTATTAAAGATTTCACATCTGATGCTTACGTCACCAGACGAGGTGAATCTCACCTTCGTCGGGATCACAGAATTTGGGTCACCGTAGACCGGAGACACTTCCACCAACTGCCTCCCTCCCGCCTTCATAGATTTCACTACATGAGATTCAGCCACTTTATACATGAGGTCATTGGCGTTCTGATACATGGGCACAAAGTTCCTCGTGTCCTTATTTGATCCACCCATGGCGTATCCGATCAGATGGCCACGGGCCCGGTTGTCTCGCGGCAGCTCCTTCAATCCAGGGAGAGCGAAGCCAAGTCCTGGTCGTGGAGGCGGAGTGCAGTCAGCCTGAGTCAGGTTCGAGAAAGCACCAGTGGCGACGCCTGGCCGGCGTGCTCCAGGCGCGGCAGATAGGCGATATTTCCCGCAGGGCTGAAGTCGGCGCCGGTGTCGCATCTGTTGCGGCGGTTACTACCAGGCCCCTCGGCAGGAGGCTGCCCGTTTACCCATGGGGAGACGGCATCCACGTGCTGAAACGCCTCTGCGCAGCTGCAATCGGCCAGGAAGCGTCCTTCATGCGGTCCATCAATTGACTGTCCGTCAGTTGCCGACCGCTGGTCGGTGGATCGTGGTCTTTGCTTCGGAGCGCGGGTGAGGCTGTTCTGCTCGGCGGTCAGGCGGGAACTCCGGCCCGGTTCAGGACGGCGGCCATCTCGTCCTCGGGGAGCGCCGGGTTGGCACCCGCGCTGGAGGCCAGTTCGGGGACATGAAGTGCCTCGCGGAGTCGGTGGAGCGGCAGGCGCGGGTCGCCTACCGCCGCCTGGCGCGTCCGAACCGCGGGGTCGTGGCTGAGCCGTTCGATCAGCGCGGGCGTGGCGGCGGGGTCCCGGACTGCCAGCCGGCGGCGGTTCCCGTCCGGGTGGTCCGCGTAGCGGGCGGCGAGTCCCTCGCGGGGAAAGCGGGGGTGTGTTTCCGCCATCCAGGCGGAGAACGTCCCGCCGAGCCGCGCGTACACACGCATCAGGACTTCCTCCGGGGTGTCGGGGTGGTGGATGCCCAGGAGGTTCTCGACCACGGGGTCCTCGACGCGTGCGAGCAGGCGCAGCAGGTCGGGTGGCAGGTGGGGGCTTTGGGCGGCGGCGCGCCGGAGCAGCGGGTGGGCGGAGGCCGCGGCCCGGCGCCGCACCTCCGGGTCGGCGAGCCCGTCCCGTACCCACTGCACGCCGTCGCCTCTGTCGCGGTCCCCGGCCGTGAAGTCGATCGCCATGCGCCGTGTCTCGTCCAGTTCGGGCCTGAGGGAGACCGCGAGCCGTACGGCCTCGTCGGGGTCGACGGCGAGCCGCTGTACGAGATCGGCGGGCAGCGACGGGTTCTCGGCGAGGGCCGCCAGGTGCGTGCGCTCGGCGACGTACCGCTCGGCGTCGGTGCGGAGAAGGAGCCCTCGGCGCAGCGCCTCGGCGGCGGAGTTGGGGTCGCGGAGGAGTTCGGCGGTGATGCGTGCGTCCCGTCGGCACTCCCGCAGCGCGGCGGCCCGCCGCACCTGGGGGTCGGGGTCGGCCAGCAGCGCCAGCCGTCTGCCCGGCGGCAGGGCTTCCCATGCGCGCACCGCTTCCCGGCGCGCTGCCGCACGGTGATGAGTGGCCATCGAGGCCACGAACGACGGTGCCAGATGAGGCGAGTCCAGCAGTGCCGTGCGGACGGAAGGGGCGGGGTCGTCGAGCAGGCGGACGCACACGGCGTCCGGGAGCGGCGCGACCTTTGTGCGCGGGTCGTAGACCTCGGGTCCATATGCGAGAGCGGCCCGCACCTTGGGAGATGGATCGTCCGCAAGCCGGGCCCGCTGTGCGGGATCCGCCCTGGCGCTCATGGCGAAGTCGGTACGGGCGCCCTGGTTCGGGTGGGTCAGGATCAGCGTGACGGCCGGCTCGGGGAGCCCGGCCCGCTGGAGGGCGTCACGGGGCGGACGGCCGTCGAGGGTGAGCAGGCGCAGCAGCAGCGGTGTCGGCAGCGCCGGATTGCGTGCGACTCCGTCCAGCGCGGATGCGTGGAACGCCACCATGATTCGCCTGCCCGTGTGTCTTTCCCCGATTGGTCAGCGACCATGATCCCCTGTGTCAGGTGGTGGTCAGGACGATTGTCTGGGCCGGGGTGCCGGCGGGGAGGTGGGTGTCGGTGGGGCGGGTGGTTCGGTATTCCTGGGGGCTCATGCCGCGGACGCGTTTGAAGGCGGAGCTGAGGGCGAACGCGCTGCTGTAGCCGACGCGTCGGGCGACGGTGGCGACCGTGGCGTCCGGTTCGCGCAGCAGGTCGGCGGCGAGGGTGAGCCGCCAGGTCGCCAGGTAGGCCATGGGCGGCTCCCCCACCACGGCGGTGAAGCGGCGGGCCAGGCCCGCGCGGGAGACGCCGACCTTGCGGGCGAGGGACTCCACGGTCCAGGCCTGGGCGGGGTTGTCGTGGAGCAGGCGCAGGGCGGGGCCGACGGTGGTGTCCGACTGGGCCCGGTACCAGGCGGGGGCGCCGGCGCCGGGTTCGGCGAGCCAGGTGCGCAGCACGCTGACGAACAGCAGGTCCAGCAGGCGGTCCAGGACGAGTTCCTGGCCGGGTTCGTCGCGGCCTATCTCTTCGGCGAGCAGGGTGACGAGTGCGTTGTCGCCGGTGCCGGCGGGCCGGATCAGCAGGGTGGGCAGGGCGTTGAGCAGCCGGCGGCCGATCTCGCTGGGGGCCTGGTAGGTGCCGCTGAGCATGACGGAGGAGCCGTGGCCGAGTGTGTCGCCCCAGGTGCGCACGCCGAGCGCCATGGTGTCGGTGACGTCCTCGCCCGCGGTGGTGTTGCAGCGCTGTTCGGGGCCGACGACGATCTGCACGCCGGTGTCCTGCTCGTCGGCGATGGTGTACGGGTCGGGTCCGCGCAGTACGGCGACGTCGCCGGGGCGCAGCAGGGCGGGGGTGGAGCGGTCGGGCAGCACCCAGGCGTTGCCGCGGACCATGGTGACCAGGGAGATGGGGGCGCGGTCCTCGACGCGCAGTGCCCACGGCGGGCTGAAGACCGACTTGATCAGGAACGCGCCGCGTGCCTTGGGGCCTTCGAGCAGTCCGGTGAGTGCATCCACTGTGTCGGTACCTATCGGCTGGAGACGGTGCGCCCGTCCTGCCGTGCGGGGGACGTCCGGCAGGACGGGCGCAGCTTGTGGGGACGCGGCGCCGGATCAGTGGCGCTGCGTCGACAGTGCCCGGCCGAGGCAGAGCAGGGCGGCCGTGCAGGCGAGGGTGCGGGCGGCGTTGGAGGGCACCCAGGTCTTCTTGTACGTGTGGCGCAGGGCGGCGAGTTCGCCCGCTGCCCGGGGCAGGCCGGCTGCGGCGAGGCGTTTGTTGAGGGGGACGTTGATCCGCAGGGTGAGGATCACGGCGGTGGTGTAGAGGGCGAGCGCGGCCCAGGTCCAGCGGGCCGCGGTGTGCTGCCCGATGCGGGTGAGGCGGCTCGCGGCGATGCCGGTGGCGAGGAAGGCGCCGAAGAAGACGAGTCCGAACAGCCCGTTCTCGATGGCCTCGTTGATGTTCTGCATGGCGGCCACGTAGGTGTGGTCGTCGCCGCGGTCGAGGCCGGGCATGACGGAGACGTCGAAGGAGAAGTAGAGGCCGGCGCTCAGGCCCATGGCGATGGTGGCGGCGTGGAGCGCGGGCTGGGCCGTGGACATCGGCTCTTCCTTCCGGCGGGCGGCGGGCGGCGGGTGACAGGCGCGGGTCGGCGGGCGGCGGGTGACGGGCGCGGGGCAGCGGGGCAGAGGTGGCGCGGGTCAGCGGGGGTCGAGGATCGCGCCGAGGCCGCGTTCGTAGCGGCGGCGCAGGACGGTGCGGCCCAGCAGCCGTACGGGCGGCGGCATGGTGGCGGCGACCAGGTCGGCGGACCGCTTGTCCGCGTCGTCGAACATCCACGGCGGCAGGTAGGTCAGGACGCCGGGGGGTGCGGTGCGCACCAGGCGCTGTTCGAGGGCGAGGTAGTCGCGTTCGGGGAGTTGGGCGAAGATCGGGAAGACGGTCTTCTCCTCGTCCGCGAGGTGGTGGGTCAGGACCTGGCGGAAGTGTGCGGCAGCGGCGGGCAGGGCGGTCGGGCCGGCGAGGGCGGTGGTGACCTGGTCCATGGCGTGGTCGAGTTCGGTGTGGTCGCCGGCGATCTCGTCGGCCTGGGGTTTGAACTGCGGGAGGCGGCGCAGCAGTTCGGGCCACAGGAAGTCGTCCTCGCTGCGGTGGTGCCAGTCGATGACGTCGCGCAGGCGCTGCCACCACTGGGCGGCGGGGCCGGCGCCGTGGGCGGTGATGCGGGGGGCGGCGGCGGTCAGGCGGGCGGCGTCGCGGCGCATGGCGACGTGCATCAGGGCGAAGCCGTGGAAGTGGCCGGGCAGGGTGTCGAGCCGTTCGCTCGACATGGGGGTGCTGCTCATGGCCGCCTCCTCGGGGGTGGCTTCTGTGCAGGGCTGGTCCGGTGCCGCGGCCGCGGGTGCGTCCGATGGGTCCGCGGCCGTGGCACCGGGGGCTTCTCGGGTGGGTTCAGACGTTCCAGACGCCGGTGGCGGCGGCCTGGCGCGCGTAGTCGGCGAAGTCCTTCGGCTTGCGGCCGAGGGCCTCCTCGACGCCGTGCACCAGGTGGGCGTTGCGCCCGTCGAGGACGTTTTCGAACAGTTCGGCGAACTCGGCCGGCAGGCCGTGCTCCACCAGGGCGGCCCGGTACTCGTCCTTGGTGATGGGGATGTACTGGATCTGGCGGCCGGTGGCCTTGGTCAGTTCGTCGGCGACGTCACGGAAGCTCAGCAGGCGCGGGCCGGAGAGCTCGTAGGTCTTGCCGATGTGCCCCGGGTCGGTGAGGGCCGCGACGACGACATCGGCGATGTCGTCGGCGTCGACGAACGCCTCGACGGCGTCGCCGGTCGGCAGGGCGATCTCGCCGGCCAGGACGGGCTCGAGGAAGAAGCTCTCGTCGAAGTTCTGGTTGAAGAAGCTGGAGCGCACGATCGTCCAGTCGGCGCCGGACTCCTTGAGCTTGTTCTCGCCGATGACGGCGCCCTCCTCGCCGCGGCCGGAGAGCAGCACCAGGCGGGTGGCGCCCTTGGCGACGGCGAGCTTGGAGAAGGCGGCGATGTGCTCGTCGGCTCCGGGGAAGGCGAGGTCGGGGTAGTAGGTGACGTAGACGGCGCCGACGCCTTCGAGGGCCGCCTCCCAGGTGGAGGAGTCCTCCCATACGAAGGGCGGCTCGCCGGATCGTGATCCGACGCGCACCGGGAGGCCTTGTGCGGTGAGCCGCTCGGCGACCCGGCGGCCGGTCTTGCCGGTGCCGCCGATCACCAGCGTGGTCTTCGTTCCGGTCGTCTGCGTGTTCTGTGTGTTCGTCATGGTGATGAGTCAACTCCAGTGCGGTGAGACGAGCCATAGTCCAAGCGCTCAACTCCATAAGCGTGCGTCTCAGGAGGAGCGCGGCCCGGTGCGGTGCGGTGCGGTGCCCGGGTCAGGGTAGGCAGCGGGGCGCCGGGGTGGCCATGGCTCCGGGCCGGTTCTCGAGCGGGCTGCGAGCGCTGCTCCAGGCGTTCGGCCGGAGCGGGGGCGTGCCGGCTTCGGGCGCGCTGTGTCCGGTCGGCAACGGCCCGCCGTAGAGCGGTACTTGAGCGGTTCTCCAGGGTCCTTGGTGAATCTCGTCCCATTCACCGGTGAAGGAGAACCGATATGGACGGCACCGACGAGCCGCTGCGGCGTGAACTTGCCGTCTGGCGCGCCTTGGACGGTGAAGCGCCTTTTCCTTACGACAGCACCGTCGATCATCTGCGTGCAGTGGGAAAGCATTTTCTCGGGGAGGAACTCCTGGAGCTTCTCGCGGCGTGCCGTTCGCTGAACCGTGAACGGAATTCGGCGGTTTTTCCGGATGCTTTTCTCGGCCGGTTCCTCGATGTGCTGCTGGACAAGTTCGACGACCGCTACGACTACCCCAGCTATACGGCTCTGCCGCTGCTGCTGCACGGATGGGGCGAGGCGTCGAGCGGGGCGGCGGACGGGGCGGTGGGCGAGGCCGCGAACGTGACGGACGCCGTGACGGGGGACGCGGCTGAGGGCGGGCAGGGGCTGTGTGACCGGCGTGACCGCATGGTCCTGCTGCTGCTCGCCGATCTGATCGGATTCGAGTCCCTGGTCCTGGACGGCACTCCCGCCGACCCGCGGGGCATGCTTCCCCCGCCGCTGCTGCTGAGCAAGCGGCTGCGGCTGGCGGTGAGGGTGATGGAGCCCGCCGCGCTGCGGGTGCTGGAGGGGTCGGTCGATCCGGTCGCGCTGGCCGTGACGCCCGGCCGCACCCCGGCCCGTGAGCTGGCGGACGCCGTGCTGGCGACGGCGGGCGAGCGGGAGCGGCTGCTGCTGCGCGCCAGTGTGCAGCCGGTGCACGTGCTGCACGACGAGTATCTGTTCCTGCGTGTCCTGCAGTGTTTCGAGGCGACGTTCACGTTCATGTCGGCGACGCTGCGTACGGCGGTGTCGGTGCTGCGCGGCGAATGTCCCGGGGACGCGGCCGCGCTGATCGCGGAGGTCGCCGACGTGCTGCGCGAGTCGCTGCCGCTGTTCTCGCTGCTGGCGACCATGCAGCCGGCGTCGTTCCAGAGTTTCCGGCAGTTCACCGACGGGGCGAGCGCGATCCAGTCCGAGGGCTACAAGCGGTTCGAGAGCTACTGCTCCACCCCGGCGCGAGCGCGGCTGGACTCGGCCGCGTTCACCTCGGTGCCAAGGGTGCGTGGCGCGGTGCTGGCCGGGCGGGAGACCGTCCAGGGCACGTGGGAGGACGTGATCTCGAGTGGCTGGCTCGCCGAACCGGACGCCGCCGCGGTGCGGGCGGCCGCCCGGCAGCTCGAGGCGGTGCACCAGCGGTGGAAGCAGACGCACTACCGGCTGGCGGTGCGGATGATCGGCACCCGCACCGGAACCGGGTCCACCGAGGGTGTGCCGTATCTGGAATCGGTGATCTCGGGCCGTCTCTTCCCCGCCATGGAGCAGCAGCCGGCAGGCGGCTGATGCCCGATCCCGACCGGAGGACACCGAAGCCGATGAGCAAACGTGCCAGGACCGGACGCCCCGGGGCCGCCCGCCGCACACTGAACCCGGACGCGGCCGACCACCGGCTCGTCTACGAGTACGACCGCGGCAGCAACTACGAGCAGGACACGCGGCTGACGCAGGCGCTGTCGGCCCTGCTGCCGGAGGGTGAACTGGTCCATCCCGACCAGCGGTTGTTCCAGTCCGTGCATCTGATCACCGAGTACGCGTGGGCGGCGATGCACTTCGAGATGGGCCGGGCCGTCGCGCTGCTCGACGACGGCGACCCACTGCTGGCCGCCCAGGTGGTGGAGCGGGCCGCGTCGCTGGGCCGGATTCCGGTGCAGGCGCTGGCTGTGCTGACCGAGTTCCTGCCGCAGACCGGTCTGCTGACCATGCGTGAGACGTTCCCTGAGAACACCACCGGCCTGGACTCCCCCGGCGCGCGGAACCTGCGCCGTGCGGCGCAGCCCTTGTGGCAGGCGTTCACCCGGGCGCTGGAGCGGGCCGGGCTCGCCATGGAGGAGCTGATCCGGGTGCAGGGCCGCACGGCCCGGCCGGCGAAGGCCGAGCGGGACGCGGTCGAACTCGCCCTGGTGCGCCAGTCCCTGATGCGTCTGGACGGAGCGGTCGGGGACTGGAAGCAGCTGCATCTGCGGATGGTGTGGGGCCAGTTGGGGGGTCATCCCGAGGCGGCGGCGCACCGCCCCGCGGGGGGTCCGTCGTGTCCTCATGCGCCGCGGGACGCGGACGCCCACCGGGGCGAGGGCACCGACGGCCTGCCCACGAGCCTGCGCGGGCAGTCCACGCAGAGCCTGATGACGATGTCCGAGCGCACGCTGTTCCCGCAGCTGTGGGACTCCGTGGACGCCGTCTACCGGCGTTTCGTATCCGCCGCACCCGTCGCGTCCGCCGACGAGACGTCCTGACCACGAAGGAGCCCGCACCGCCATGACACCGATGCCCGAGACACCGTCCACCCCGCACGACCCGGCCGCAGTGGTGGCGCTGGTGCGCACCGCCTGGGCCGAGGGCCTGGGGCACGACGAGTTCCACGACGACGACAACTTCTTCGCGGTCGGCGGGCACTCCATGTGCGCCGTGCGGATCGTGCGGGTGCTGAAGGACCGGCTGGGCATCGCGCTGACGGTGCGCCAGTTCCTGGCGAATCCGACCGTGAGCGATCTGGCGGCCCACCTGGCCGGTGCCCTCGGCGCGGTCGGCGCCCGGGTCGGTGGTGCTGGGGGCGGGCAGGCCGGTTCGGGGGTCGGGGCGTGAGCACGGCCTCCTCCGCGCAGCTGGAGATCTGGCTCGCCGACCGGTGCGAGCCGGAGTCCGGGCGCTACAACATCCCGCTGTGCCTGGAGTTCACCCCCTGTCCGGACGAGCGGGCGCTGCGTGCCGCGCTCGCCGATGTGCTGGAGCGGCATCCGGCGTTGGCGGGGCGGTTCGAGACGGCGCGGGGCACGCTGCTGCATGTCGCGCAGCCCTCCGCGGTGGTGCCGCTGCGGATCGTGGAGCGGGCCGGGCGCTACGACCGTGAGGCGGCCCTGGCAGACGCCTCCCGTGCCGCCGCGCGGCCGCTGGACCCGGGGACGGCGCCGCTGCTGCGCGCGGAGGTGCTGCGTCACGACGACGGGGCGCTGCTGACTGTGACGGTGCATCACATCGTGGCGGACGGGCGTTCGGCCGACGTGCTGGCCGAGGACCTGGTCACCGCCTACCGGGCCAGGGCCGCGGGCCGGTACCCCGGTTTCGCGCCGGTGCCGGTGCCCGAGCCGCTGCCGGCGGCCACCGCGCCGGACCCGTACTGGGCGCGGCTGCTGGAGGGCGACCCTGCGCTGCTGGCGCCGCTGCCGGACCTGGTGCGCCGTGAGGACGGCCTGCGCGGACCGGCCGGGTTCTGCGAGCGGGAGCTGCCGGCGCAACGGCCGGCGCAGGTACGGGCACTGGCCGCCGCGGGGGGTTTCAGTCCGGCCGTGGCGCTGCTGTCGGTGTGGAGCCTGCTGCTGCACGCCTGGTCGGGCGAGGACGACGGGCTGCTGGGCATGCCGTTCGCGGGCCGCGACGAGGACACGGAGGACGCGGTGGGCCTGTTCACCCGCGTCCTGCCGGTACGCACCGTGTGCGAGGCGGCGCGGTCCTTCGCCGACCACGCGGCACAGCTCGGCGACCAGGTTCTCACCTCGATGGAGGCGCACGCCGAGGCGGGCGATCCGCCGCCCGGCACCGCGCCGGTCTTCTCCGCGGTCTTCCTGCACCAGCCCCGGCGCACGGCGTCCTGGCAGCTGCCGGACACCGAGGTGCGCCTGCTGCACCCGCAGAGCGCGGTGGCCAAGTACGACCTGGCGTTCGCGGCCGTGGAGGGCGACGACCGGCTGGTGCTGCGCATCGACTACGACCGGGCCCTGTACACGCCCGCCACGGCGCGGCTGATGGTCGAGCAGGCCGACGCGCTGCTCGCGGCCGCGGTGTCCCGGCCGGACGCCACCTGTCGTGAGCTGCTGGCCGCGATGGCCCAGCGGCCGCACGCGCCCGAGGCGTCGGCGGCGTCCCCCACCCACGAGGCGGGGAACCAGGCGGGGAGCCGGGTCGGGACGGCGTCCGTCGCCGACGGACACGTCGCGGACGGACACGTCGCGGACGCAGGCGTCACGGGCGGCAACGTCACGGACGGAAGCATCGCGGGCGCAGGCGTCGCGGGCGGGAGTGTCGCGGACGGAAGCATCGCGGACGGAAGCATCGCGGACACAGGCGTCGCGGGCGGGAGTGTGGCGGAGCTGGTCGTCGAGCAGGCGCGGCGTGCGCCGGACGCGGTCGCCGTCGAGCACAACGGACAGCGCCTGACCTACGGCGAACTGGTGCGGGACGCCGCGCGGATGGCGCACTGGCTGCGGATCCAGGGAGTGCGCACCGACGACATCGTGGCGCTGGTGCTGCGGCCGGGCACGGACACCGTGACGGTGATGCTCGCCGTCGCCCTGGCCGGGGCGGCCTATCTGCCGCTGGATCCGGCCTATCCCGACGCCCAGCTGGAGATGGTGGTCGCCGACGCGCGGCCGAGGCTGCTGATCGCCGAGGAGGGCGAGCAGGGGCGGGTGCGGGGGCTGCCCGTGCACACGCCGCAGGCCGTGCGGGCGGCGTCGGCCGTGCTGCCGGTGTCCGCGCCGCTCACCTCGGCCGGACCCGACACGGCGTTCAACGTGCTCTACACCTCCGGCTCCACCGGCCGCCCCAAGGGTGTGGTGCTGCACCACGGCGGCGTGCTGCGGATGATGCACCGGCCCGAGTTCGTACCACTGGGCCCCGGCGACACCGTCTCGCACCTTTCCCCGCTCAACTTCGACGGGGCCACGTACGAGATCTGGGGTGCGCTGACCCACGGTGCGCGGCTGGCCGTGCTGGACAAGGAGCTGGTCCTCAGCCCGCGTGAACTGCGCACCGCGCTGCGCGAGTCGGCGGTGACCACGCTGCTGGTCACCACCCCGCTGCTGAACCGGCTGATCGAGGACGCCCCGGATCTGCTGCAGTCGCTGCACCGCGTCTACTTCGGCGGCGAGATCGTCTCCGTGCCGCACATCCGCAAGGCACTGCGCTGGGCACGGCCCGGCACCCTGCTGCACAGCTACGGGCCGACTGAGAACTCCTTCACCTCCTCCTGGCACCCGATCGAGGAGGTGCCCGACGGTGCGCGGACCGTGCCGATCGGGCGGGCGGTTCCCGGCACCCGTCTCCACGTGGTCCTGGAGGGCACGCTGGTGCCCGCCCCCGCCTACGTGCCGGGCGAACTGCTCCTGGGCGGCTCGGGTGTGGCCCGCGGCTACCTGGGGGATCCGCGCCGCACGGCCGAGCGGTTCGTGCCCGACCCGTTCAGCGGTGAGCCGGGCGCGCGTCTGTACCGCACGGGTGACCGGGTGCGCTGGACGGCCGAGGGGCAGCTGGAGTTCATCGGCCGGGCCGACAACCAGGTCAAGATCCGCAGTCAGCGGGTCGAGCTGGGTGAGGTGGAGGCGGCGCTGCGGGCCCATGCGGAGGTGCGCGGCGCGTTCGTCACCGGCCGGGTCAACGGGCGGGGCGAGAAGGAGATCGTCGGGTACGCGGTGCTCGGCCGGCCGGCCGCGCTGGATGCCGTACGGGCCCATCTGCGGACCGTGCTGCCTTCGTTCGCGGTGCCCGCGCATCTGCTGGCGGTCGACGAGCTGCCGCTGACCGCGAACGGCAAGATCGACCGTAAGCGGCTGCCGGCGCCGCCGGACGCGGCCGGGGCGCCCGCCGCGACGCAGCCGGCCCCGCCGCCCGCCGTGCCGAGCGGGGCGGGCGCCGCAGGGACGGCTCGGGTGACCGCCCGGGCGGACGGTGGCGCGGTCGGCGCGGTGATGCGGGCATGGCGCGAGGTGCTGCCCGGCGCCGTCATCGGCCCGGACACCAACTTCTTCGACGCGGGCGGCCATTCGCTGCTGCTGGTCAAGCTCCAGGACGCGCTGCGCGCGGCCACCGGCACCGGGCCGTCCGTCGCCGACCTGATGCGGCACACGTCCGTGCGGGCGCAGGCCCGGCTGCTCGGCGGCGACACGGCCGCCGGGCAGGACACGACGCCGACAACAACGGCGACAGCGAGGGTCACCGCGCGCACCCCGGCCGTCGGCAGCGGCAGTGGCAGTGAGGGGGACGGTGAGGCGATCGCCGTGATCGGCATGGGTGCCCGGTTCGCCGGCGCCGTCGACCTCGACGCGTACTGGGACAACCTCGCCGCCGGCCGTGACTGCTTCCGTCAGGGCCCGGGGCCGCTGGTCACCGAACACCCCGACGGCACCCGGCGGATCGCCCGCTGGGGCATGCTCGCCGACGGCACCGGCTACGACGCGGGCCTGCTCGGCTTCACCCCCGACGACGTCGAGGGCGGCGACCCGCAGCAGGGCGTGCTGCACGAGGTGCTGTGGGCGGCCGTCGAGGACGCCTCACTTCGGCTGTCCGACATCTCCCGCCGCACCAGCCTGTACGCGGGCTGCCCCAGGGTGGTGCGCACCGACGGCGAGGCGCGGGTCGACGACGTCGTGAGCCTCGATCCCACGTTCGTCGCCTCCCGCTTCGCCTATCTGCACGATCTGTGGGGCGAGGCGCTGATGCTGGACACCGCCTGTTCCACCGGCCTGTACGCGGTCCATCTGGCCTGCCGTGCGCTGCTGCGCGGCGAGAGCGAGTACGCACTGGCCGGGGCGGTGTCCCTGGACGGCGCCTTCGACGGCGCCTACACCTACCGGCCCGGATTCCTGTACGCCGACGACGGGATGTGCCGGCCCTTCGACCGGCGCGCCTCCGGCACGGTCGGCGGGTTCGGCGCGGGTGCGCTGCTGCTGCGCCGGCTGAGCGACGCCGAACGGGACGGGGACCCGGTGCACGCCGTGATCCGCGGCAGCGCCGTCAACAACGACGGGCGGGCGCGGGTCGGTTACTCGGCGCCCGGCGTCGAGGGCCAGGCGCGGGTGATCCGTGCCGCGCTCGCCGCGGCGGGCATCGGCCCGGACGCGGTCGGCTACGTGGAGGCCCACGGCACCGGCACCAGGCTCGGCGACGCCATCGAGGCCACCGCGCTCGGCGAGGCGCTGGGCACGGCGGGCCCCGAGGTCGCGGTGGGCTCGGTGAAGGCGTCCGTCGGCCACTGCAACACGGCCGCCGGCATCGCCGGGCTGATCAAGGCGGTGCTCGCCGTGCGCCACGGCGTGCTGCCCGCCACCCCCAACGTGGGCGAGCCGATCGACGAACTGGCCCGGCTGGGCGGCCGGTTCACGCTGCCGACCGAGAGCCGTACGTGGGACGTGCCGGCCGGCCGGCCGCGGACCGCGGGCGTCAGCTCCTTCGGTGTCGGCGGCACCAACGCCCATGTGGTCGTCCAGGAACACGTAAGCGAAAGGGTGTGAACGCGGCGATGACGACGACGTTCTGGACGGGGCCGGACGCCCCGCGCGTCCTGGCCGTCTCGGCGCGGGACGCCGAGACCGCCGCGGCCGCGTGCCTGCGGCTCGCACAGCGGCTGGCGCACGACCCGGCGCTCACGGCGGACGACGTGGCGGCCACCCTCGCGCACGGGCGGGAGCGGTTTCCCGTACGGCACGCGGTGACGGGCACCAGCCTGCACGAACTGGCGGCCGCGCTGCGCGAGTCGGCTGCCGGGCCCCGCCCGGCCGGCCCGGCGCCGGCCCTGGTCCTGGACCTGGGGGACGGCTCGGCGGCGCACGGCGGCCCGAACCTGCCGCAGGTCGCACAGGCGCTGGCCGTGGCGGGCGACCTCGATCTGCCCGCCGGTGCGGACCGCCTCGCGGCCTGCACGGCGGCGGCACTGCACGGCACGGCGTCCCACTTGGCCGCCCACGGGCTGCGCCCGGACACGGTCCTGGGCCGGGGCGCGGGCGCGGCCGCCGCGGCGGCCCTGCGCGGCGAACTGCCCCTGGCGGACGCGCTGCGGGCCGCGGCGACCGGCGCACAGGTACCGGCGGCGGGCCCGCTGCCGGAGGGGGCGGTGGTACTCCGTGTCGGCGTCCCGGCCGGTGACCGGGCCGCGGACCGCCGCAGGGACGGCGCCGTCGGAGCTGCGGGCCGGGCACCGGCGGCCGGGACCGACGGGGCCGCCCTGACCGGTCGGCTCGGCGAGGCCGACCGGACCGGCGAAGACAGCGGGACCAGCCGGCCCGGCAGGGCCCTTGACCCCGGCGAGCGCCTCGGGGCCACCGGAGACGGTGGGACCGTCGAGGCCGGTGGATCCCGCCGGATCGGCGGAGCCGGCCGGGCAGGTGGGGGGTTCCGGAAGGCGGACGGGTCGGTGTTCGCACTGGACACCTCCGACCCCGCCTCCTACGCGCGGGTGTTCGCCGCTCTGTGGGAGCACGGCTTCGACGTGGACTGCACGCTGGGGCGGGCGGGGCGGCGGGTGAGGCTGCCCGGCTATCCGTTCCAGCGCTCGCGCACCGCGGCCGCCCTCGCGCCGCCGGCCGGGCTGCGGGCCCTGACCCCGCACGAGCAGCGCTGGCTCTTCCACGACCTGGTGCGCTCCGGCAGCGCCGCCGAGCACACGCTGTGCGCCACGGCGCTCCTGCCGCGGCCCGTCCCGTCCGCGGAGACCGCGCTCGGTGCCCTGCTGGACGCCCGCCCCGCGCTGCGCACCGTCTTCACCCGGCACGCCGGACGCTGGTACGCCCGCCTCTCCACGAAGGCCGTGCCGGTGACCGTACTGGCCCCGGACGACGGCGCCGACCCGGTCGAACGGGTGAGGACCGCGGCGGCCGGCGCGACCTTCGCCGCGGCCGACGTGCCCCTGGTGCGGGTTGCCCTCGCCCCGGCGGGCGACGGCTGGGCGGTGGCACTCGCCGCGTACGCCCCCGTCGCCGGGTCCGCCTCCGCGGGCGAACTGCTCGCCCAGTGGGCCGAACTCGCCGGCGCCGCCGCGCTGCCGGCCGCCGCACCCGCCTGACCCCGCGCTCCGCCGCCCGACCCGTCCCCGTTTGAACCGGCCCCTCTCCCCCGCCCGCCTGACGACCCCACCCGCCTGACCCCACCCGCCTGACCCCGCCCGCCTGACCCGCCCGCCCCGCCGAAAGGGACCCGCCATGACCGCCGCTCTCGAACATGCCGCACCGCTCGCCGTACCCGCCGACTGGGCAGGTGCCGCGCCCGCCCCGATAGGGGTCGACCAGGCCTTCAACGGCTATGTCGCCGCCACCGTCGTCCACACCCTGGACCGGCTCGGCATCTGGGACCGGCTGGAGCGCGACCCGCTGCTGGACCTGCGTGCCCTCGCCGCCGAGAAGGGACCGGCCCTGCGTGAGCGGGTGCTGCGCGAGGTGGTGCGTGCCGCCGCCGGCTGCGGCTGGGTGCGGCTGCAGGAGGACGGCGACACGGCACTGCTGACCACCGCCGGCCAGGAGATGATCCGCATGCGCGGCTACTTCACCTGGGGCGTCGGCGGCTACGCCGAGGTGTTCGCCCAGGCGCACCGGATCGCGTCCGGTGAGGCGGAGTTCGGCGCCGGCGTGCTGCGCGACGAGGCGATGGTGGCCCTCGGCTCCGGCCAGAACGACCGCTCCTTCATGGCCGGCACCCTCGACGAGGTCCTGGCCGATGTCGACTTCTCCACCCTCGCCGACCTCGGCAGCGGGATCTCCGCCCGGGTCAGCCGCGTGGTCGGCAACCGCCCCGGCACCCGCGGCCTGGGCCTGGACATCAGCGGCCCGGCCACCGAGCTCGGCCATCGCACGATCGCGGAGGCCGGTCTGAGCGACCGGGTCGAGGCGATCAGGACCGACGTGCTCGACGTGTGCCACCGGGCCGCGCACCACGACAAGCTCGCCGAGGTCGACACGGTGATGAGCTTCTTCCTGCTGCACGACCTGCTGGCCGACCCGGTGACCCGCCCGCACACCTTCACCCGGCTGCGCGAGGCGTTCCCGGCGGCCCGCACCTTCGTGTTCGCCGACACGATGCTGCGCCCGGACACGGACGGCGCGCAGACCCTGCCGGTGTTCTCACTCGGCTACGAACTGGCCCACGCGCTCATGGGCGTGCCGCTGCACACCAAGGAGACGTACGAGGAGCTGTTCGCCGCGGCCGGTCTGGTGCCGCGCCGCACGGTGCCGTTCGGCACCCCCCACTCGTGGCTGTACGTGCTGGAGGCGAAGTGACCAGTCCCCTCGCCCTGCTGCGCGAGTTCTCACCGCGTACGCGTGTCGTCCTGGCGGTCAACGCCGTCAACTCCTTCGGCGGCGGTCTCGTCCTGCCGTTCCTGTGGATCTATCTGAGCGATGTGCACGGGCTGCCCGCCTGGGTGCCGGCCGTGACGCTGGCCGTCCAGGCGGCGACCGCCGTCGCCGGCGGGCTGCTGTGGGGGGCGCTGCTCGACCGGTTCCCACCCCGTACCACGGTGCCGCTGGTGATGGCCGTGGCGGGCGCGGGCACGGCACTGTACGCGCAGGCGGACGGGGCGCCCTCGGCGCTGGTCGCGGCGCTGGTGTACGGCTTCGGCATCAGCGGTGTGGGCACGGTGCTGCGTTTCCTGTACGCGGGGGCCGCCTCCGCACGGGAGCGCGGCCTCGCCTACAGCGCCGACTACGCGGTGTTCAACGCGATGACCGGAGTGGGTGTCCTGGTCGGCGGTGTGGTGGCGTCGATGGACGCCGGGTCGCGGGCGGCCCGTTTCGCCGCCCTGTACCTGGCGGACGGGGCGACGTTCCTGGTCGCCGGGGCGGCACTGTTCTGGCTGCTGCCGAGGGTGATCCCCGCGGGCGGGGACGAGGGCGGCGCGAAGAGGCCGCGGGCCGGCTACCGCGAGGTGCTGAGGCAGCGTCACCTCGCGGCGCTGCTGGGTGCGCTGGTGATCTGCTCGCTCGTCTCGTACGGACAGTTCCGCTCGGGTCTGCCGGGTTATCTGACGCAGGGCGGTGCGCTGGGGCCCGAGGGCATCTCCGGCGCGTTCGCCCTCAACATCGTGGTCGCGGTCGGGGCGCAGTTCCTGCTGGCCGAGCGGATCCAGAGGATCCGCCGCTCCACGGTGCTCGCCGTCTCCGGCGCGGTGTGGGCGGCGGCCTGGGCGATGGTGACGGTCGCCGGGTTCGGCAAGGGTTCTGGGGCGCTGACGCTCGCCCTGGCGGGTGTGGTGCTGCTGTCGGTGGGTGAGGCGCTGGTCTTCCCCGTGGTGACGTCGCTGCTGAACGATCTGGCGGCAGAGGAGGTGCGGGGCCGGGTCAACGCGCTGCTGTCGGTGGCGATCTCGACCGGCTCGGTTGCCGGCCCGGCGCTCGCCGGCGCCACGCTGCCATGGGCGAACGGCATCGCGCTGATGGCGGCCCTGCTGGGTGGCTGCGCGGCGGTCGTCGCGGTGGCGGTGCGGCTGCGTACGACGCTGAGCGCGCAGGTGGACCTGCCCGCACCGCAGCCCGACACCGACACCGGGACCGGGACCGGGACCGGGACCGGGACCGGGACCGGGGCTGAGGCTGAGGCTGAGGCTGAGGTCGAGGTCGAGGTCGAGGTCGAGGTCGACGCTGAGGTCGAGGTCGAGGTCGAGGTCGAGGCCGGGGCCGGGGCCGGGAAGCCGCGGTCGGTGCGGCCGCTGCCCGAGGCGCCGCCGCGTCCGGAGCAGCCCCTGCCGGCCGGTGCGGCCCGGTCCGTGAAGAGTGCCGTCTCCCCCGTGTGACCGGCCCGTGCCCGGCCGGGTGCGGCCCCCTCTTTTTCCGTCCTCCTGTTCCCGACGAGGTGCTGAATGTTGAACAACTGGCCGCTCACCGGTGTCACGGTGCGCACCGGGCGCGTCGAGCTGCGCTGGCCCACGCCCGAGGATCTCGACGCGCTCGCGGACCGGGCCGTCGACGGCGTGCACGCACCGGGTTTCATGCCGTTCTTCTCGCAGTGGACGGACGGCACGCCAGCCCAGGTCGCCCAGCGTGTGCTGCAGCGTCACTGGCGGGCGATGGCGTCCTGGACACCCGAGGACTGGACGCTGTATCTGGTCGTCGTCGCCGACGGGCAGGTGGTGGGCTCGCAGAGCCTGGGCGGCCGGGACTTCGGCGTCACCCGTGAGGTGCTGCTGACGTCGTGGCTGGCGCTGGGCCGGCAGGGCGAGGGGCTCGGCGGGCACGCCCGGGCCGCGGCGCTGGAGCTGGCGTTCACGGGGCTGGGCGCCGAGCAGGCGTTCTCCGTCGTACGCCGCGGCAACGACGCCTCGCAGGGCGTGTGCCGCAAGTTCGGGTTCGAGCGGGACGGCAGCCAGGTCAACGCGGTCCGCGGCGAGCAGGTGGTGAGCGACCGTTTCCGGCTGACCCGCGCGCGCTGGCAGGCGCACCGGCGCATCGACGCCGAGGTGCGCGGCGTGGCGGCGGCGCTGCCGTTCTTCGGCGCGGATGCCGCCGAGGCCCTGCCGGCCCCGCAGGCCGCTCCGCCGGGTGCGGTGGCGGGTGTGCCGCTCGCGAGCGTGCTCTCCGGGGTGCGTTACGCGGAGGAGTCCGACCAGAGCGCCGCCTGAACCGCCCTTTCCCTGTCCCTGTCCGCTGTCCCCTGTCCCCTGTCCCCTGTCCCCTGTCCCCTGAAGCGAAGGACTTCCCATGGCCCAGCGTCGCCCTGTCATCGCCGTCGTCTACGACCGGGGCTCGGCCTCCCCCCTGCACATCGTGGAGGGGCTGGAGGTGCTGGGCGAGGTGGTCCTGGTGCTGTGCCCGTCCGCGCACACGGACGAGGCGGCGCCGCTGGCCGGGGAACTGGCCCGTGTGGTGCGGCTGGACCCGGCGGACCTGGACGCGTCGGCCGCGCGGCTGGCGGAGCTGTCCCCGGACGCGATCCTCACGTTCAGCGAGTCCCGGCTGCCAGAGACGGCGGAGCTGGCCGTGCGGCTGGGGCTGCCCTACCACTCGCCGGGGACCGTGGAGCTGCTGCGCGACAAGTACGCGCAGCGCACCAGGCTGCGGGAGCGGGGCACGGAGGGGGTGCGGTCGTTCCTGCTGCGGCAGGCCGGTGACTGGCCGGCGGCGCTGGCGGCCGTGGGCCTGCCCGCGGTCCTCAAGCCCGCGCGCGGTGAGGGCAGCCGCAGTACGCATCTGGTCACCGAGGCGTCCCTGGGGGCCGAACTGGCCGCCCGTCTGCTGCCGGAGTCCGCGGCGGAGGGTGAGCGGGGCGCGGCGGGTGAGAGTGCGCTGGTGCTGGAGGAGTATCTGCGCGGCCGGGACTGCGGGCGGTTCGGCGACCATGTCTCGGTGGAGTCGGCGGTGTCCGGCGGCCGTGTCTCGCACTGGGCGGTGACGGGGAAGTTCCCGCTGGCTCCGCCGTTCCGCGAGACGGGGCACATGTGGCCGGCGCCGCTGGAGGACGCCGAGCTGGAGCAGGTGTGCCGGCTGGTGGGCGGTGCGCTGCGGGCGCTGGAGGTGACGAGGGGCGTCACGCACACCGAGGTCAAGCTGACGCCGGACGGGCCGAGGATCATCGAGGTCAACGGGCGTCTGGGCGGGTTCCAGGTGCAACTGGCGCGTCTGCGCGGCGGTTTCGACGCGGTGACGCTGGCCGGGCGGGTCGCGCTCGGCGAGGACGTGTCGCGGCTGCGGGCCCCTGCCGGGCCGGTGGTGTTCACCCGGTCGATGCCCTCCCCGGCCGGCGGCGGCACCTATCTGGGGATGTCGGGCCTGCGTGCGGCGCTGGCCGTGGACGGTGTGGTGAGTGTGCAGGCGAGGCACGCTCCCGGCACCGTGCTGCCGGCCGGGGTGAACACCGGTGAACTGGCGTGGGTGGAGGGCCGGGTGGCCGACCACGACGCGATGTTCGAGGCCGCGGACCGGGCTCTGGGGGCGCTGTCGTTCACGGTCGCCGGCCCCGGCGGCGTACCGGAGACGGTGTCCGCGGCGCACGGCGCCCTGCCGGTGCCGGGCCGGTGAGCGGCCGCCGCGCACGGCGCTGTCCGCGCTTTGGTCCCGGTCGTCGCAGGGGCCGGTGCGGCCGGATCGCAGCTCCAGCCCCGCTCGAGCCGGGTCGTGAATTCTCTGCACCGTCGAGGACCGTAGCCGGAAGGGAAGGTGGCCCCGTGGCAGCCGCTGAGATCCGTACCGACGTACCGCAGTTCCTGCCGGTCGCCGGTCATCACGAGCCCGCGCCCTTCTATCTGACGGCCGACATGTTCGGCGGGGTGCCGGTCCAGGTGGCGGGCGGCCCGATCGACCATCTGGTGGGCCGGCCGGTCGCCGACCCGCACCGGCACGAGGTGGCCGAGATCTACTTCCTGGTCTCCCCCACCCCCGGTGGCGCCCGGATCGAGGTGACGGTCGACGGCGAGTCGCAGCAGTTGGCCTCCCCGGCGCTGCTGCACGTGCCGGCCGGGGCCGAGCACCGGTTCCTCACACTGGAGGCGGAGCCGGGCAGTTACTGCTTCGGCATCCTGCTGGGGGACGCGGCGTGACCACGGCGCCGGCCCGCACCGCACCCGCCCGGCTGCATCTGAGCGAGAACGCCTACGGCCCCAGCCCGCTGGCCGTGCGCGCCGCGCACGAGGCCCTCGACACCGTTTCCGTCTATCCCGACCCGGGCCGCGTGGCGCCGGTGGCGGCGATCGCGGAGCGGGTCGGTGTCGGCGAGGCGCAGGTGGCCGTCGCCAACGGCAGCGACGAACTGGTGCTGCTGACCGCTCTGGCGCTCGGTGACCGCGGCCGGCCGGGCGTGACCTCGGCCGGGACGTTCCCCGGCTACCGCGTCTGTCTGACGGCCGCCGGGCGTGGCTGCCGGGAGATCCCGCTGCTCGGGGCGGAGGTGGACGCGGGGGCGATCGCCGCCGCGACGGAGGACGCGGGCATCGCCTACGTGTGCCACCCGCACAACCCGACCGGCGGTGTCCTGGACCGGGACGGGTTCGACCTGCTGGTCGAGCGGGCGGCGGTGACGGGCACACCCCTGGTGGTCGACGAGGCCTATCTGGAGTTCGCCCCGGCGGGCACCCCGCAGGTGCGGGACTACCTGGGCAGCGGCGCGCCGCTGCTGTCGCTGCGCACGTTCTCCAAGGCGTACGGTCTGGCCGCGCTGCGGATCGGCTACGCGGTGGGCTCGCCCGATCTGGTCGCCGCGCTGCGTTCGGCCCAGGCCGCCATGCCGTTCAGTGCCAACTCCGTCGCGCAGGCGGCCGCGGTGGCCGCGCTCGCCGACCGGTCCCATCTGGACGAGGTGCGCCGGCAGAACGCGCTGCGCCGCGCCTGGTTCCGGGGCGAGCTCCGCTCGCGCGGGCGTTCGTCGCTGCCGTCGGCGACCAACTTCGTGGCTGTCGCGGCCGGTGACTGTGCCGCCGTGGAGCGGCGGCTGGCCGCCGAGCACGACATCCTCGTCCGCGACGCCGGACGGTTCGGCTTCGCCGGGCACCTGCGGGTCTCCCTCGGGCCCGTCGCCGACCTCACCCGGCTGCTGGACGCCCTCGACGTGATCGACCCGGTCCGGTGACCGGGGCCGCAGGCACCCGTACCACCTCACAGGAGCACCTCGTGACCCATGCAGTGATCGTCAACGACCGGCAGCAGTACGCCGTGTGGCCCAGCGGCACGGGCCTGCCGGACGGCTGGCAGGCAACCGGCTGGTCGGGGGGTGAGCGGGCCTGTCTGGACCGGATCGCCGAGCTGTGGACCGACGGCCGCCCCGCCCCGGTGCGGCGGGCCGCCACCGAGGACGCGCTGCGGCCCGCCGTGCAGCTGCTGGCCACGGCGCGGCTGTGGCTGCGCGAGGTGCTGCCCGAGGAGGCGCGGCAGATCGCCGCGGGCGCGGACGCCGGGCTCAACTGGGCGGGCGGCGGGCCGAGTGCGCAGACCCGTGTCGCGGCCCGGATGCTCGACGCGGCCGCCGGTGCGGGCGCGCATGTGCCGGGCTGGGGCATGTATCTGCTGTTCCGGACCGAGGACGCTCGGGTCGTGGGGGCGATGGGTTTCCACGGGCCGCCCGCCGACGGCGGCGTGGAGATCGGTTTCGACCTGGCCGAGCAGGCCCGCGGCCGCGGCTACGCCACCGAGGCGCTGGGCGAGCTGTCCGCCTGGGCGCTGCGGCGCGGCGGCGTGGACACGGTGGTCGCCACGACCACCGAGGACAACACCGCCTCGCAGCAGGTGATGCGGCGGGCGGGCTTCGAGCTGCTCGAGGGGCGCGACGCCGAAGGGCTGCTCGTCTTCCGGCTCTCCCGCTGAACCGGCGCTCCGGCGCCGCTTTGTGACGTTTCGTCGAACCGCTGGCACACACCCGAGGAGCATGGTGTCCCGTCCACAGAGCACCGGATCCGTCACCGCGGACACCGCCGCCGAGCCCCTCCCCCAGCCGTACGCCTATGCCCGGCACGAGCCGGTGGAGCCCGACTGGCGCCGGTTCCCGGGCTGGCGGGACGTCACCGTGGAGCAGTGGCGCGATCCGCAGTGGCAGCGGGCGCACTGCGTCAAGGGCGTCAAGGAGCTGGCCGCGGTCGCCGGCGGCGGCCTGGACGAGGCGTTCTACGCCGATCTGGCGGCCGACCAGCGTGAACACGCGACGATGCCCGTCCTGCTGACGCCGCATGTGCTGAACACGATGGCGCCGCACACGGGCGTGGACACGGCCGCCTGGTACGAGGACCCGGTGCGCCGCTACATGCTGCCGCTGGCCTCCGACCGTCATCCGCTGTGGCCGAGCCATCCGCTGGCGTCGCGCGACTCGCTGCACGAGGCGGAGATGTGGGCGGTGGAGGGGCTCACCCACCGCTATCCGACGAAGGTCCTGGCCGAGCTGGTGACCACCTGCCCGCAGTACTGCGGGCACTGCACCCGGATGGATCTGGTGGGCACCTCCACGCCGCAGATCACCAAGTACCGGTTCGTGCTGCGTCCGGCGGACCGGCTGGACCGCATGATCGAGTATCTGCGGGCGACGCCCTCGGTGCGGGACGTGGTCGTCTCCGGCGGTGATGTGGCCAACGTGCCCTGGCCGCGCCTGGCGTCGTTCGTCGACCGGCTCCTGGAGCTGGACTCGGTGCGCGACATCCGGCTGGCGAGCAAGGGGCTGGTGGGCCTGCCGCAGCACTGGCTGGCCGGTCAGGTCCTCGACGGTGTCGCCGTCCTGTCGGCCAAGGCCCGGGCGCGCGGTGTGTCGCTGGCCCTGCACACCCATGCGAACGCCGCCCAGCAGGTCACACCGCTGGTCGCGGAGGCGTCGCGGGCGCTGCTCGGTGCCGGTCTGCGGGACGTGCGCAATCAGGGCGTGCTGCTGGACGGGGTCAACGCCACCCCGCGGGCGCTGCTCGACCTGTGCTTCGCGCTGCTGGATTCGGCGCAGATCATGCCGTACTACTTCTACCTCTGCGACATGATCCCCGGCGCCGAGCACTGGCGGCTGCCGCTGGAGCGCACCCAGGCACTGCAGCGTTCGATCATGGGCTATCTGCCGGGGTTCGCCACCCCGCGGCTGGTGTGCGACGTGCCGTACGTCGGCAAGCGGTGGGTGGACCAGGTGGACGGCTACGACCGTGAGCGCGGCATCTCGTCGTGGACGAAGAACTACCGCACGACGCTCGACCAGGACGATCCGAGCGGTCTGGAGCGGGTGCACCACTACTACGACCCGGTGCACACGCTGCCCGAGAGCGGCCGGCAGTGGTGGACGAGTGCCCGGACCCTGATCTGCGGGGCGTCGTGAACGGCCGCCGGGAGCAGGCTCCTTCGCCGATCGGGCTGCACCGGGTGCGCGAGCCGCTCGGGGTGCTGCCGCAGGCGGCGCTGCGGCTGGACACCGATCCGCGCCTGGCCGCGGACGAGGTGCGGGTCGAGGTGGAGTGCCTGAACCTCGACGCCGCCTCGCTGCGTCAGCTGCGTGAGGCGCACCGCGGCGACGGCGACGCGGTGCGGGCGCGGGTGTGCGAACTGGTGCGTGAGCGCGGCAAGATTCACAACCCGGTGACCGGCTCGGGCGGCATGCTGATCGGCACCGTCGCCGCGTGCGGGCCCGACTCGCCGCTGGGGCTGCGGGTGGGCGACCGGGTGGCGACCCTGGTGTCCTTGACGCTGACCCCGCTGGTGATCACCGACGGGCTGCGGGACTGGGACGGCCTGAGCGAGCGGGTGCCGGCCCGCGGCCACGCGATCCTGTTCGGCCGGTCGATCGCCGCCCGGCTGCCGGGGGACCTGCCCGACCGGCTGGCCCTGTCGGTGCTGGACGTGTGCGGCGCGCCCGCGCTGACCGGCCGGGTCGTCGCCTCGTACGCGCGGCGCGGCCGGGCCCCTTCTGTGCTGGTGCTCGGCGCGTCCGGCAAGTCCGGGTCGCTGTCGCTGGCGGCGGCCCGGCGGGCCGGGGCGGGGCATGTGGCCGGGGTGGTGCCCGACGCGGCCGAGGAGGCGGCGCTGGCGGCCGCCGGCCTCGCCGACGCGGTGGTGCGGGCCGACGCCAGGGACGCGGTGGCCGTGCGCACGGCGCTGGAGGCGCACGGCGGGGAGGCCGATGTGACCGTCGTGTGCACCGATGTGGCCGGCTGCGAGCACGCGGCGATCTGGGCCACGGCGGACGGCGGTTCGGTGGTCTTCTTCTCGATGGCCACCTCGTTCAGCGCGGCGGCGCTCGGCGCCGAGGGCATGGCCCGTGATGTGACGATGCTGATCGGCAACGGCTACCAGCCCGGTCACCACACCCTCGCGCTGGACCTGGTGCGCCAGGAACCGGGCGTACGGGCCCTGTTCGACCGCTCGCACGGCCCCGCGCGGGCCGGGGCGGGGGCCGGACGGGCCGGGGCGGGGGCCGGACGGGCCGGGGCGGGGGCCGGACGGGCCGGGGCGGGGGCCGGACGGGCCGGGGCGGGGGCCGTGCGATGACCTCTGCGGCCTCGGTGCTGCCCGCCGCCGCGGCGGGGAAGCTGGGCCTGGACGCCCGTACGGTCGCCCGTGCGCGTGAGCTGGCGGCCCGCGCCGGCGGGCCCGTCGTCGAACTCGCCCGCACCCACACCACCGTGTCGGTGGAGCGTGCCACGCTGCGGCTGGCCGGGCTGGACGGCGCGGACGCCGAGGGCATCCCGTGGGTGAACCGGCTCGTCGACGCGGTGGCCGACACCGTGGGCCTGGAACACGGGGTGTGCCTGCCGGTGTGGGACGCGCTGAGCGGCGGACGGTACCGGGACCTGACCGACCTGGCGGCCTGCGCGGCCGCCCGTACGGTGCCCTTCCGCCTCCCCCGGGGAGCGGCCGCGCGGGCGGCGGCCGGTGCGGCGCGCCGCGCGGTGGCCGGCGGGATCGGCGTCGTCGACGCCCGGCGCGCGGAGCGGGAGCGGATGGCGGGCCGGTGGGGCGATCCGCCCGCGCCGTGGATCTATCTGATCGTGGCGACCGGCGACATCCACGAGGACGTGCGGCAGGCGAAGGCCGCGGCCCGCGGCGGCGCGGACGTGATCGCGGTGATCCGCTCCACGGGCCAGTCCCTGCTTGACTACGTCCCCCAGGGCGCCACCCGTGAAGGGTTCGCCGGCACGTACGCCACCCGGGAGAACTTCCGGCTGATGCGCGCCGCGCTGGACGAGGTGTCGGCCGAACTGGGCCGCTACATCCGGCTGACGAACTACGCGTCCGGGCTGTGCATGCCGGAGATCGCGGCGCTGGCGGGCCTGGAACGGCTCGACATGATGCTCAACGACTCGATGTACGGGATCCTGTTCCGCGACATCAACCCGGTGCGCACGTTCGTCGACCAGCGGTTCTCCCGGCAGCTGCACGCCCGGGCGGGCATCGTCATCAACACCGGCGAGGACAACTACCTCACCACCGCCGACGCGGTCGACGCCGCGCACACGGTGACGGCCAGTCAGCTGCTGAACGAGTTCTTCGCCAAGGAGGCGGGGCTCGCCGACGGGCAGCTGGGCCTGGGGCACGCCTTCGAGATCGACCCGGAGCGGCCGGACTCGTTCCGGCTGGAGCTGGCGCACGCCCTGCTGGCCCGTGAGGTGTTTCCCGACGCGCCGCTCAAGTGGATGCCGCCCACCCGGCACATGAGCGGCGACGTGTTCCGCGGCTATCTCCTCAACGGCTTCTTCAACCTGGCCGGGGCACTGACCGGGCAGAGCATCCTGCTGGTGGGAATGATGACGGAGGCCGTCGTCACGCCGCTGATCGCCGACCGCGACCTGGCGCTGCGCAATGTGCGCTACGTGCTGGGGGCGGCGGGTTCGCTGGCCGAGGACTTCCGCCCCGCCGCCGACGGGTTCATCGCCCGGCGCGCCCACCAGGTCCTCGACGAGGCCGTGCGGCTGCTGGAGCGGATCTGCGACAAGGGCCTGCTGGAGGCGATCGGGCAGGGCACGTTCGGCGGGATGCGCCGCCCGGCCGGCGGCGGGCGCGGCGCCGACGGTGTGGTCGCCCGCGCGGACGGCTACCGCAACCCGGCCCTGGAACTCCTGGAAGAACCGCAAGAGACCGACGGCGACACGAGCGAGGCGACATGAGCACACCGTTCCCGGCCGCCGGCACCGTCCGGCCCTACGGCGACACCCCCGACGACGGCATGGTGCAGCTGTCGTTCACCCTGCCCCTGCCGCACGGCCCGCGCGCCGAGGGCGCGGCCCTGCAACTGGCCGGCCGTATGGGCATGGAGCGCCCGCTGGTGGTGCACAGCACCGCGGTCGGCGGCACCGACTTCAGCTTCTTCGTCGTCTACGGGGCCGTCACCCACGCGGTGGACCTGGCCGACGTCACCGTGGCCGAGCGTGACTATCCGCTGCTGTCGGCCAAGGAAGCCGACCAGGCGGTGACCGACCGGCTGGGCCGCCCGCTGGTGGTGATCGGCGCCTGCATCGGCACCGACGCGCACACCGTCGGCATCGACGCGATCCTCAACATCAAGGGCTTCGCGGGCGAGAAGGGCCTGGAGTACTACAAGCAGATGCGTGTGATCAACCTGGGCGCGCAGGTCCCGGTCGGCGAGCTGGTGCGCGCGGCGCGCGCCGAACAGGCCGACGCGGTGCTGGTGTCGCAGGCGGTCACCCAGCGGGACGCCCATCTGACCAATGTGCGGGAGCTGAGCGCGGAGCTGCGGGCCGAGTTCGCCGAGGACGAGCGGCCGCTGCTGGTGGTGGGCGGGCCGCGGTTCGACGCACGGTCCGCGCCGTCGCTGGGCGCGGACCGTGTCTTCGGCCGCGGCACCACCCCGGGGGACGTCGCCAGCTACCTCATCCACGCCCTGACCCCCGCCCCACCGCACGGTCCTGTTGTTCCTGCTGGCTCTGCTGTTCCTGCCGGCTCCGCTGTTCTCCAGGGCATCGGGTGAACCGTCGGCCCCAACCGCCCCTTGAGGAGGGTCCATTGAACGCCTACACCGGCGACGCACACGGCACACCGCCCGACCTCGACCGGCTCGCCGGTGACGTGGGCGCCCTGCTGGACGTCCTGGGCCTGACCGAGACCGGCACCGAACCGCCGGCCGACCGCATCGACACCCGCTTCGCCACCACCGCCGCCCGCCACGCCGCACGCACCGCGACCGTCGACGCGGACGGCGACGTCACCTACCTCGAACTCGACTGCCTCGCCGACGACATCGCCCGTCGGCTCGAGGGCCGCACCGGGCCGGGCCGGCTGGTGGCCCTGCGCCTCGCGCGCAGCCGCTGGGCACCCGCCGCCGTGCTGGGCGTCCTGCGCTCCGGCGCCGCCTACCTGCCCGTCGACCCCGCCTACCCGGCCGCCCGTCAGGAGTACCTGCTCGAGGACTCGGGCACCGAACTGGTCCTGTCCGACGGTGAACTGCTCGACGGCGAGACACCGCTCGCCAAGGCGGGCCCCTTCGTCCTCGCCACCCGCCCCTCCGCCACTGCCACCGGGACGGACGCGCCGCCCTCCGTCCACGAGGACACCGCCTACGTCATCTACACCTCCGGCTCCACCGGCGCCCCCAAGGGCTGCATGGTCGGCCACGCCCAGGTCCTGGCCCTCCTCGACGCGGCCGTGCCGCTGCTGGAGGCCGGACCCGACGACGTGTGGACGCTGTTCCACTCGCTGAGCTTCGACTTCAGCGTGTGGGAACTGTTCGGCCCGCTGCTGTCCGGCGGCCGGCTGGTCGCCGTCGACCGTGAAGCGGCCACCGACCCGCTGGAGTTCGGCCGCCTGCTCGCCGACCGGGGCGTCACCGTCCTCAACCAGGTCCCCTCCGCGTTCTCGAACCTGACCGCGGAAGCCGTCGCGGAGAACCTGCGCCTGCCCGCCCTGCGCCGCGTCGTCTTCGGCGGCGAGGCACTGGTGGCGGCCGACGTCGAGCGCTGGTGGCGGGCCGGCATCGCGCCCGGCGCACAGCTGGTCAACATGTACGGCATCACGGAGACCACCGTGCACGTCACCTACTGCCCGCTCACCGAGGACGTGCTGGCGGCCGCGGCCGCCGGACGCACCCCGATCGGCCGGCCCCTGCCGCACCTGACGGTCCGTCTGCGCGATGCGCAGGGCCGGCCGGTGGCGGCGGGCGAGCCCGGCGAGATCCAGGTCGGCGGCACCGGCGTCGGCCACGGCTACCTCGGGCGGCCCGAGCTGACCGCCGACCGGTTCATCGACACCGACGAGGGCCGCTTCTACCGCAGCGGCGACTGGGCCGTCGCGGACGCCGACGGGCAACTCGCCTATGCAGGCCGCCAGGACGGGCAGGTCAAACTGCGCGGTTTCCGTATCGAGCTGGGTGAGATCGAGGCCGAGCTGCGGCAGATCGACGGTGTGGCAGGCGCGGCCTGCCGGGTCGTCACCGACGGCCACGGCAGCCAGTCACTCGCCGCGTACGTCGTCGCCGACCGCACCGACGTCCCGGCGACCACGGTCCGCACGGCCCTCGCCGCCCGCCTCCCGGCCCACATGGTCCCCCAGCTGGTGCGTCACCTGGACCGCCTGCCGGTGACCGCGCACGGAAAGCTCGACCGGGCGGCACTGCCGGATTAGCCGCGGCGGGGGGCCGCGCCGTCCGCGCTCGCCCTCCACCCGCGTTCGATGCTTCTCATGGGTGCCGGAGTCACGATCAGGGACCGGAACGGCTTGACGGCACTCATGTAGGCAGCGCCCACACATCCTCGACCCTGAAGCCGGGAGTGACCTCGTGGATTCGGCAGGGACGCGACGTGTGCGCACTGTTCGGCAACTTCATTCGCCGGCCTCCGCGGTCGTGTGCGCGCGCGGGGAAGCTCCAACGCTCCGGGGTTCGGCCGGGAGGGGCGGCAGGCCGAGCAAGCCCCGGACGGCCCTGTCGGCGAGTTCGACGTCGTAGGGAGCGTGGCCGGCGAGCTGGACCCCGACCGCCTCGACGATGCCGAGGTAGGCCGATGCCGTCTCGGCAGGCGGTGGCCCCGGCGGGATCGCGCCGCTGCTGCGTCCGGCCTCGATCAGACCGGCGCAGTCGGCTTCGAGCCGGTCTACGATATCCGCGATCGCCCGGCCGACCGGATGGTCCTGACCGGCGAACTCGACTCTCAGCGTCATCATGACGTTGGCCACGTCGCGGCGGCAGTAGACGGCATGGTTCCGAGCCAGCGCTGTCAGCGCATCGACAGGGTCGGCTTCCGCGGCGACGAGACGGCCCACTTCGGCCTCCCACGTCTCCTCGACCCACTTCACGACGGCCAGCGCGAGGTCTTCCTTGTTGGCGAACAGGTGATACAGGGCGCCGCGCGTATAACCCGCCTCGCCGGCCACGCGCTCCAGCACCAGATTGGCGTATCCGTACGTGGACAGGCCCCGCGCTGCGGCCTCCAGCAGGGCACTCCTGGTCAGGGCACGTCGGTCCGCCTGCGCCCGGCGAACACCCTCCGGTTTCCCGGCCATTGGTCATCCCATCTCACATACATACATGCATGTAGGTTAACATCGGGATGTGCCGTCGCGCGGACGGACTGCAAAGGGAGGGCGTAGTGAACGTCGAACCAGGAACAGGCCGTGGCGTGCGCCCGGGTGACTCGAAGGAGATGGCGGCCTCCGTGCCGGCCGTCAGCCGACAGCAGCCGGTTCCCGAGCAGATCCGCGCCCTCAGCACCATGACCGACCCCAGCTACGTCGACGTCTTCACCATGACCGGCGGGGTTCCGGGGAGGTCACCCGAGCAGTGGGCCAGGGTGCTGTTCGAAGACGTGGCGGGCCGCGCGGGGCAGTTCATCTGGCGCATACTTCTCGGCCTGCGCCTCACGGCATCACCCCACCGGGTGGCCGGATGGCAGATCGCGGACCGCGGCGATGACTGGATCAGGCTCGAGGCCTGTTCCTGGTTTCTGACCGGCCACCTCGTCGTCCGGGCCGATGACGCACACGTCTCCCTCGCCACGTTCATCCACTACGACCGCCCCGTGGCATCACGCATCTGGCCGCCACTGGCCAAGAAGCACCGCCAAGTGGCGCCCGATCTGTTGCGCGACGCACACAGGGTCCAACAGCCGCGCCCGAGCCGCCAGTAGTGCCGTGTTACGGCGTCCCGGCGGTCGAGGAGTTCACCGCTCAGCCGGGATGCGCCGGCGATGGTCTGCGCGACTTGGGCGGGCGAAAGGTGTCGTCTTGCCGGCGCCGAAGGTCCCGTTCAGCCAGAAGATCATGCCGGTGACCCTGTCCGCGTGAACGGGGCCGTTGCGGGCGTCCGGCTTCCCGGACGCCCGCGGGCGTCCTACGGGCCGTGAAGGAAGGGGCCCGCGTCGGCGCGGGCCCCCTCCTTCGCGGGTGCGGCGGGTGGTCAGTAGCGGTAGTGGTCGGGCTTGTAGGGGCCGTCGACCTCGACGCCGATGTAGGAGGCCTGCTCGGGGCGCAGGGTGGTGAGCTTGACGCCCAGCGCGTCGAGGTGGAGGCGGGCGACCTTCTCGTCGAGGTGCTTGGGGAGCACGTACACGTCGGTCGGGTAGTCCTGGGGCTTGGTGAACAGCTCGATCTGGGCCAGCGTCTGGTCCGCGAACGAGTTGGACATCACGAAGGAGGGGTGGCCCGTCGCGTTGCCCAGGTTCAACAGACGGCCCTCGGACAGCACGATGAGGACCTTGCCGTCGGGGAACGTCCAGGTGTGGACCTGGGGCTTGACCTCGTCCTTGACGACGCCGTCGATCGCGGCGAGGCCGGCCATGTCGATCTCGTTGTCGAAGTGGCCGATGTTGCCCACGATCGCCTGGTGCTTCATCCGGGCCATGTCCGAGGCCATGATGATGTCCTTGTTGCCCGTCGTGGTCACGAAGATGTCCGCGCTCTCCACGACCTCGTCCAGCGTGGTGACCTGGTAGCCGTCCATCGCCGCCTGCAGCGCGCAGATCGGGTCGATCTCCGTGATGATCACCCGCGCGCCCTGGCCGCGCAGCGACTCCGCACAGCCCTTGCCCACGTCGCCGTAGCCGCAGACGACCGCCGTCTTGCCGCCGATGAGGACATCGGTAGCCCGGTTGATCCCGTCGATCAGCGAGTGCCGGCAGCCGTACTTGTTGTCGAACTTCGACTTGGTGACGGCGTCGTTCACATTGATCGCCGGGAAGAGCAGCGTGCCGTCACGGTGCATCTCGTAGAGACGGTGGACACCGGTGGTGGTCTCCTCCGTCACACCGCGGATGCCGGCGGCGAGGGCGGGCCAGTCGAGTGTGGAGCGGTGCAGGAGTTCGAGGATGACGCGGTATTCGTCGTTGTCGGCGGTGGACGGGTCGGGGACGGTGCCGGCCTTGGTGAACTCGACGCCCTTGTGGACCAGGAGGGTGGCGTCACCGCCGTCGTCGAGGATCATGTTGGGGCCTGCGTGGCCGGGCCAGGTCAGGGCCTGCTCGGTGCACCACCAGTACTCCTCGAGCGTCTCGCCCTTCCAGGCGAAGACGGGGATGCCGGCGGCGGCGATGGCGGCGGCGGCGTGGTCCTGGGTGGAGAAGATGTTGCAGGACACCCAGCGGACCTCTGCGCCGAGCGCGACCAGGGTCTCGATGAGGACGGCGGTCTGCACGGTCATGTGCAGGGAGCCGGTGATGCGCGCGCCGGCGAGCGGCTGGGCCTCCGCGTACTCCTTGCGGATCGACATCAGGCCGGGCATCTCGTGCTCGGCGAGGGTGATCTCCTTGCGGCCGAAGGCGGCGAGGGAAAGGTCGGCGACCTTGAAGTCGCAGAAGTCAGCGGCCGGCTGCGAGGGCATGTGCACTCCTTGAGTTCTGGATGTTCTGGTGGATCTCGAGCGTCGCGGTGGAGCGGTTGAGGGTGATGTAGTGCAGTCCGGGGGCGCCTTCCGCGAGGAGGCGTTCGGCCATGGCGGTGGCGTGTTCGACGCCGATGCGGTGGCTGTCGGCCGGGTTGTCGCGGGCCGCGTCGAGGCGGTCGGCGAGGTGGGCGGGGAAGGCGGCGCCGGACAGCTGGGCGAAGCGGGCGATCTGCTTCACGTCGGTGGCCGGCATGATCTCGGGGATGATCGGGGTGTCGCAGCCGGCGGCCGCGACCCTGTCGCGCAGCCGCAGGTAGTCCTCGGTGCGGAAGAACATCTGGGTGATGGCGTAGTCGGCGCCGGCCCTGCATTTGGCGACGAAGTGGCGGATGTCGTCGTCCCAGTCGCTCGAGCGGGGGTGGCGTTCGGGGAAGGCGGCGACGCCGACGCTGAAGTCGCCCGACCGGCGTACCAGGGTGACGAGTTCGTGGGCGTGGGTGAAGCCGTCGGGGTGCGGTGTCCAGGGGGCGTTCGGGTCGCCGGGCGGGTCGCCGCGCAGGGCGAGGACGTCGTGCACTCCGGCGTCGGCGTACTGGCCGATGATGTGGCGCAGTTCGGCGACCGAGTGGCCCACCGCGGTGAGGTGGGCGACGGGGCGCAGGGTGGTCTCGGCGGCGATGCGTTTGGTGACGGCGACGGTGCGGTCGCGTGAGGAGCCGCCGGCTCCGTAGGTGACGGACACGAACGTCGGGGCGAGGGCCTCGATACGGCGGATCGCGTTCCACAGGGTGCGTTCGCCCTGGGCGGTCTTCGGTGGGAAGAACTCGAAGGAGAACGAGGGCCGCCCGGTCGCGAGGGTGTCGCGCAGGGTGCTCATGGACGGCCTCCTCCGGCGTTGAAGTAGCCGGCCTCCGGGTGGTGGACGACGATGGCGTCGGTGGACTGCTCGGGGTGGAGCTGGAACTCCTCGGAGAGGTGGACGCCGATGCGTTCGGGTGCGAGCAGGGCGGCGATCTTGGCGCGGTCCTCGAGGTCGGGGCAGGCGGGGTAGCCGAGTGAGTAGCGGCAGCCCTGGTAGTCGGTGCGAAGCATGCCGTCGAGGGCGTCGGGGTCGGCGGAGGCGATGGAGAGTTCGGCGCGTACGCGGGCGTGCCAGTACTCGGCGAGGGCTTCTGCCAGTTGGACGGACAGGCCGTGGAGTTCGAGGTAGTCGCGGTAGGAGTTGGCCTCGAAGAGCTTGGCGGTCTCCTCGCCGATGCGGGAGCCGACGGTGACGACCTGGAGGGCGACGACGTCCGTCTCGCCGGATTCCTCGGGGCGGAAGAAGTCGGCGAGGCACAGGTAGCGGCCGCGGCTCTGGCGGGGGAAGGTGAAGCGGGTGCGCTCGAGGCCGTCGTCGCCGAGGATGATCAGGTCGTCGCCCTTGGAGACGCAGGGGAAGTAGCCGTGGACGACGGCGGCTTCGAGAAGGTTGTCGGTTTGGAAGCGGTCCAGGAGGCCGCGCAGTCGGGGCCGGCCCTCGCTCTCGACGAGTTCCTCGTAGGTGGGGCCGGTGTCGCGGGCGGCCTTGAGTCCCCACTGGCCCTTGAACAGGGCGCTCTCGTCGAGCCAGGAGGCGTAGTCCCCCAGCGGGATGCCCTTGACGACGCGGCTGCCCCAGAACGGCGGCGCCGGGACCGGGTTGTCGGTGGCCGCGTCGGAGCGGGTGGGGGCCTCGGCGGGGCGTTCGTCGGCAACCGTGGTGGTGGCGGTGACCCTGCGCTGCTTGAGCGGGGGCAGGGTCGCGCCGGGGACACCGCGTTTGATGCCGATGAGCGCGTCCATCAGGCGCAGGCCCTCGAACGCGTCGCGGGCGTAGCGGACTTCGCCGTCGTAGATTTCGTGGAGGTCCTGTTCGACGTAGGCGCGGGTGAGGGCCGCGCCGCCGAGGATGACGGGGAATTGAGACGCGAGGCCCCTCATGTTCAGTTCTTCCAGGTTCTCCTTCATGATCACGGTGGATTTGACCAGGAGGCCGGACATGCCGATGACGTCGGCGCGGTGTTCCCTGGCGGCGTCGAGGATGGCGGAGACGGGCTGCTTGATGCCGAGGTTGACGACGTTGTAGCCGTTGTTGGACAGGATGATGTCCACGAGGTTCTTGCCGATGTCGTGGACGTCCCCGCGGACGGTGGCCAGCACGATCGTGCCCTTGCCCGCATCTTCTTCGCCGTCCGCGGTTTTCTCCATGTGCGGCTCGAGGTGGGCGACGGCGAGCTTCATCACCTCGGCGGACTGGAGCACGAACGGCAGCTGCATCTGCCCGGAGCCGAACAGCTCGCCGACGACCTTCATGCCCGCCAGGAGGGTGTCGTTGACGATGTCGAGCGCGGGACGGTCCTTCAGGGCCTCGTCGAGGTCCGCCTGGAGGCCGTTCTTCTCACCGTCGATGATGCGGCGCTGCAGGCGTTCCTCCAGCGGCAGGGCCGCCAGTTCCTCCGCCTTGCCCGCCTTCAGGGATTTGGTGGTGGCGCCCTCGAACAGCTGCATCAGTTTCTGCAGCGGGTCGTATCCCTCGCGGCGGCGGTCGTGGATGAGGTCCAGGGCGGTGGTGACCTGCTCCTCGTCGAACCGGGCGATGGGCAGGATCTTCGAGGCGTGGACGATCGCCGAGTCCAGGCCGGCCTTGACGCACTCGTCGAGGAAGACGGAGTTGAGCAGGATACGGGCGGCCGGGTTGAGGCCGAAGGAGATGTTGGACAGGCCCAGCGTGGTCTGCACCTCGGGGTGACGGCGCTTCAGCTCCCGGATGGCTTCGATGGTGTTGACGCCGTCCTTGCGGGATTCCTCCTGACCGGTGCAGATGGTGAAGGTCAGGGTGTCGATGAGGATGTCCGACTCGTGGATGCCCCAGTTGCCGGTCAGGTCGGCGATGATCCGCTCGGCGATGGCGACCTTGTGCTCGGCGGTGCGCGCCTGGCCCTCCTCGTCGATCGTCAGCGCGATCAGCGCGGCACCGTGCTCCTTCGCCAATGCGGTGACCTTCGCGAAACGCGACTGGGGGCCGTCGCCGTCCTCGTAGTTGACCGAGTTGATGACCGCGCGGCCGCCGAGCTTCTCCAGACCCGCCCGGATCACGGGGACCTCGGTGGAGTCCAGCACGATCGGCAGGGTGGAGGCGGTCGCGAACCGGCCGGCCAACTCGGCCATGTCCGCGACACCGTCACGACCCACGTAGTCCACGCACAGGTCGAGCATGTGCGCGCCCTCGCGGATCTGGTCACGGGCCATCTCCACACAGTCGTCCCAGCGGCCCTCGAGCATCGCCTCACGGAACTTCTTCGACCCGTTCGCGTTCGTCCGCTCACCGATCGCCATGTAAGCGGTGTCCTGACGGAACGGCACGGTCTGGTACAGCGACGCCGCTCCCGGCTCCGGGCGCGGGTCGCGGGCCGGTGGGGTCAGATCACGGACGCGTTCGACGATGCGGCGCAGGTGCTCCGGGGTGGTGCCGCAGCAGCCGCCGACCAGGGACAGGCCGTAGTCCGCCACGAACTGTTCCTGGGCGTCGGCGAGTTCGGCGGGGGTGAGGGGGTAGTGGGCGCCGTCCTTGCCGAGGACGGGCAGTCCGGCGTTGGGCATGCAGGACAGCGGGATACGGGAGTGGCGGGCGAGATGGCGCAGGTGCTCGTTCATCTCGGCCGGGCCGGTGGCGCAGTTGAGGCCGATCATGTCGATGCCGAGCGGTTCGAGCGCGGTGAGGGCCGCGCCGATCTCGGAACCGAGCAGCATGGTGCCGGTCGTCTCGACCGTCACCGAGCAGATCAGTGGCGGGCGGCTGCCGGTGGCGTCCATGGCGCGGCGGGCGCCGATGATGGCGGCCTTGGTCTGCAGCAGGTCCTGCGTCGTCTCCACCAGCAGCGCGTCCGCGCCGCCGGCGATCAGGCCCTCGGCGTTCGCCTGGTAGGCGTCGCGCAGCACGGTGTAGGGGGCGTGGCCGAGGGTGGGGAGCTTGGTGCCGGGGCCGATGGAGCCCAGCACCCAGCGCTGCTGCCCGGTGGAGGCCGTGTACGCGTCGGCTACCTCGCGGGCGATCCGGGCGCCCGCCTGGGACAGTTCGTGGACCCGCTCGGGGATGTCGTACTCGCCCAGTGCGGCGTGGTTGGCGCCGAAGGTGTTGGTCTCCACGCAGTCGACGCCGACGTCGAAGTACGCCTCGTGGACGGAGCGGACGATGTCGGGGCGGGTGATGTTGAGGACCTCGTTGCATCCCTCGAGGTTCTCGAAGTCCTCAAGGGTGGGGTCCTGGGCCTGGAGCATGGTGCCCATCGCCCCGTCGGCCACCACCACCCGGGTGGCGAGCGCTTCGCGCAGGGCGTCGATACGGGTGCCGGTCACAGCTGCTCCCCCAGTCCGGGGGCGAGCAGGCGGGCGGCGTCGGGGCCGTAGGCGCGTTCCGCGGTGGTCAGCAGGCGGGTCCGGTCGATGTGGTAGGACTGCGAGCCGACGGCGCCGAGGGCCTCGGCGGCCAGGACGCAGCCGAGGCGGGCGGCGTCGGTGAGGTCCAGGCCGCGGCCGGTGGCGGCCAGGAAACCGGCCCGGAAGGCGTCGCCGACGCCGGTGGGGTCGGTGGCGGGTGCGTCGGGGACGGCGGGGACGGTCAGGGGTGCGTGGCCGGCGCGGTCGATGCGTACGCCGGCGGCGCCGAGGGTGGTGATCCAGGTGCCGACCTTGCCGAGGACGTCGGCGTGGTCCCAGCCGGTGCGTTCCAGCAGCAGGGCGGCCTCGTACTCGTTGGTGAACAGCCAGCGGGCGCCGTCGACCAGGTCGCGTGCCTCGGAGCCTTCCAGGCGGGCGAGTTGCTGGGAGGGGTCGGCGGCGAACGGCAGGCCCAGGTCGCGGCACTCCCCCGTGTGGCGCAGCATCGCGGCCGGGTCGTTGGGGCAGATCAGGACGAGGTCGGGCCGGGCGGCGCCGCCGGTGGTCAGGTGCCACAGGTCGATGTCGCGGGCCTCTTGCATGGCGCCCGCGTAGAACGAGGCGATCTGGTTGGCGTCCTGGTCGGTGATGCACATGAACCGGGCGGTCCGGTGCTCGGTGGAGACGAGGACGGGGCCGGTGTCGACGCCGTGTTCCTTGAGCCAGATCTCGTACTCGGCGAAGTCGCTGCCGACGGCGCCGACCAGCAGCGGGGTCAGGCCGAGGCTGCCGAGGCCGAAGGCGACGTTGGCCGCCACTCCGCCCCGGCGCACCTCGAGGTTGTCGACCAGGAAGGAGAGCGAGACATGGGCGAGCTGGTCGGGGATCAGCTGATCCGCGAACCGGCCGGGGAAGACCATCAGGTGGTCGGTGGCGATGGAACCGGTGACAGCGATGCGCACGTCAGGATCTCCTCACGGGTCCGGCGGGCCTCAGAGGCCGGCCGCGGCCCTGAGCCGGTGGGCGCGGTCGGTCCGCTCCCAGGTGAAGTCGGGCAGTTCACGGCCGAAGTGGCCGTAGGCGGCGGTGGCGGCGTAGATGGGCCGCAGCAGGTCGAGGTCGCGGATGATGGCGGCGGGGCGCAGGTCGAAGACCTCGGCGATGGCCTTCTCGATGCGGTCCTGGGCGACGGTCGCGGTGCCGAACGTCTCGACGAACAGGCCGACGGGCTCGGCCTTGCCGATGGCGTAGGCGACCTGGACCTCGCAGCGTTCGGCGAGGCCGGCGGCGACGACGTTCTTGGCGACCCAGCGCGTGGCGTAGGCGGCGGAGCGGTCGACCTTGGAGGGGTCCTTGCCGGAGAACGCGCCGCCGCCGTGGCGGGCCATGCCGCCGTACGTGTCGATGATGATCTTGCGGCCGGTGAGGCCGGCGTCGCCCATGGGGCCGCCGATCTCGAAGCGGCCGGTCGGGTTGACCAGGAGGCGGTAGTTGTCCGTCTCGAGCTTGATGCCGTCCTCGGCGAGAGCGGCCAGGACGTGTTCGACGACGTGCTCGCGGATGTCGGGGGTCAGCAGGGAGCCGAGGTCGATGTCGGCGGCGTGCTGGGAGGAGACGACGACGGTGTCGAGCCGGACGGGGCGGCTGCCCTGGTATTCGATGGTGACCTGGGTCTTACCGTCGGGGCGCAGGTAGGGGACGGTGCCGTCCTTGCGGACCTCGGTCAGCCGGCGGGAGAGGCGGTGGGCCAGTTCGATGGGCAGCGGCATCAGCGAGGGTGTCTCGTTGGTGGCGTAGCCGAACATCAGGCCCTGGTCGCCGGCGCCCTGCTGGTCGAGTTCGTCGTCCTCGCCCTCGACGCGGGTCTCGTAGGCGGTGTCGACGCCCTGCGCGATGTCCGGGGACTGGGCGCCGATGGAGACGGAGACGCCGCAGGAGGCGCCGTCGAAGCCCTTGGCGGAGGAGTCGTAGCCGATGGCGAGGATCGTGTCGCGCACCAGTTGCGCGATGGGCGCGTACGCCTTGGTGGTGACCTCGCCGGCGATGTGCACCTGGCCGGTGGTGATCAGGGTCTCCACCGCGACCCGGGAGGTGGGGTCCTCGCGGAGCAGGGCGTCGAGGACGGTGTCGCTGATCTGGTCGGCGATCTTGTCGGGGTGGCCCTCGGTCACGGACTCCGAGGTGAACAGACGACGGGACATGACTCTCCAGGTGTGTGCGGTCGGTCGGACGTTTGATCGTCGGCTCGGTCACCGCCCGGTGGTCACCCGGCCCGGCCGGCGACGGTTTCGAGGAGGCGGGCGAGGTCGCCGGCGGCGGTGGTGGGGCCGGTGAGCACCACGAGGGGCGGCCGGCCGCCGTCCGCGGCGACGAGGCGGGCGATCTCGTGGGCGGCGAGTCCGCAGCCGGAGAACCCGCCGAGTACGAGGGGCCCGCCGGTGTCGGTCAGCGGCCGCAGCGCCGTGTACCGGGCGTGCGGGTCGTCGGGGACCGGGTCCAGCAGCACCAGTGCCTGGGGGCCGTCGTAGGAGCGGGCGAGCTGCTCGTAGCAGGCGCGTGGGGTTCCGTGTGCGGCGAGGAGGCAGACGGTGCCGGTGCGGGTGTCCCGGGCGGGGCGCAGGACGGTGAGGGCGGGGGGTGTGCCGCCGTCGGGGGTGTGTCCGGCCGGTGTGTCGAGGGTGAGGACCGTCGCGCCGGTGTGCGGTCCGGTGCCGGGCGGCAGGGCCAGTGCGTCGGCGACGGTCAGGGACTCGTCGGTGCCGCGGGGCAGTTCGTGCAGCAGGTGCGCGGCGTGTGCCAGGACGTCGGTGATGCCGGTGAGCCGGGCACGGTCGTAGGTGGCGGTCACGACGAGGGCGCCGTCGCTGTCGTGGTGGGCGGCGAGGGTGAGGGGGAAGGCGGTGTGGGCGCCCTGGGGTTCGAGCGGGCCGACGCGGACGGACTGGGCGGCGAGTTCGGCGGCCGGCGGGTCCAGGGACGGGCGGCCGCTGTCGAAGACGACGAGGGTGCCCGGGTGGGCCGGCGGCCGGGCCGGGTCCCCGGTCCAGGTACGGATCTGGCCGGCCGAGACCCATTCGTACGCCGACAGGTCCAGTGCCCGGTCGCGCAGTTGGGCCAGCAGGTGCGGCACGCAGGCGCGGGGGTCGACGGTGACGGTCACCGGCAGGGGGTTGCGCAGGGCGCCGGGGAGCTGTTCGACGCCTTCGAGGAGGATGCCGCGTCCGGAGACGGTGACGCTGAAGCGGACCGGTGCCGGGTCGGCCGAGCCGGTGGCCGCGTACAGCAGCATGGCCCACACGGCCTGCAGCGCGCCGCTTTCCGTGCTGCCCCAGCAGGCGGCCCAGTCGGCGAGCCGGGCGGTGCGGGCCGGGGTGAGTCGCAGCCGGGCACGGCCGGTGCCGGCAGGCCCGGCGGGGGCAGGTCCGGCGGGGGCAGGCCCGGCGGGGGCCGTGGAGGGGCTGCCGGCGGCGGAGAGACCGGTGGCGGGTGGCTCGGGCCAGTGGGCGGCGTCGGGCGGCGCCGCGGTGCCGGTGAAGAACTCCTGGGCCGCGGTGGTGTCCTGGCGGGCCAGCCAGGCCGCGTGGTCGCCCAGATCGGGGCGGCGTTCGCCGCCCGGGAGCCGGCCGCCGGCCAGGTAGGCGCGGCAGAACTCCCGCATCAGCAGCCGTACGCTCCACTCGTCGAGCAGGGCCTGATGGTAGGTCAGCAGCAGGCGCGCGGGCTGGCCGGGGGCGGCGGGCGGGCCGCCTCGCACGGTGATGCGCAGCGGTCCGGGGCGGCGCGGGTCGAGGCCGCGGCGCCGGTCGCGTGCGACGATCCGGTCCCAGTCGTCGGTGTGCGCCGGCCGGACGATGTCGGGGGTGACGTGGTCGTGCAGCACGATCCGGGGTTCGGGTCCGTCGTCGAAGGCGGCGCGCAGCACGCTGTCCCGTTCGAAGAGGGACTGCCAGGCGGCCGTGAAACGGTCGGGGTCGAGCGGTCCGTGCCAGGTGCAGGTGAGCTGTTCGACGTGGCGGCCGGTGCCGGGGTGGGCGTCGGCGTCGGCGAGCAGGTCGTGCTGGAGCGGGCCGGCCGCGACAGTGGGCAGGGGTGCGCGGTCGGTGCTCGCGTCCGTGAGCAGGTCGGCCAGCAGCCCGGCGGGGAAGTCGCCCGCGGATTTGGGGGTGATGCTCAGTGCGTGCAGCCCGGGTCCCAGGTGCTGGAGCCGGTGGCGCCAGGGCGGGGTGTCCGGGCTGCGGGCGGCGATCCGTTCAAGGGCGGCCTCGATGCGGCCGGTGTCCAGCGGGCCGCGCAGCTCCAGGACGGGCGGGGCGTCGTAGGGGGGTTTTCCGGGGTCGAGGATCACGGTCATCGGCTGGTCCGGCGACTCCCGGGACATGGGTGAGGAGTGATTGGTCGTCATGATGCGTCCGGGGCACGCCCCCTCCCTCCCCTCTCTGCGAGCACGAACCGAGTATGCGAGGGACCGCCCATACGGGCCTGATACGGCGCTGACACCGCGGTCGGACGCGCGTGGCGGCCCTGCCGGGCCGGGGCGGGGTGCGTGGTGTCCCCCGCCGGGCCGGGGCCCGGCGGGCCTGTGTCCGGTGGGTGGCGGGGTGCGGGGCCTCCGGAGGTGCCCCTCTCGCCTGCGGAGTCGGTTCCGACCGGTGGTCGGCTCCGGGCTCCGTGCGAGTCCCGTGCCGGCGAGTGACCGCAGTGTCCGCCATGGCAGCAATGGGCGCTGTCGACGGCCCACTCGCGCAGGCGGGCTCGCGCAGGCGGGCTCGCGCAGGCGGGCTCGCGCAGGCGGGCTCGCGCAGGCGGGCTCGCGCAGGCCGGCTCACGCAGGCCGGCTCACGCAGGCCGGCTCACGCAGGCCGGCTCACGCAGGCCGGCTCACGCAGGCCGGCTCACGCAGGCCGGCTCACGCAGGCCGGCTCACGCAGGCGGGCTCACGCAGGCGGGCTCGCGCAGGCGGGCTCGTCGGCGTTCGGGCGGGCACTCCCGAGGTGGTGCGGGGGGGGTCGGCCACGGGTGGCAGGCAGCACCGACCCGGCCGCACCCGGGGCGTGAGCCGGGTCGGGGGCGAAGCGTCAGGAGTGGAGGAGGTCGGCGACGGCGCCCATGAAGCCTTCGTCGAGCATGGTCCCGGCCGCGGTGTCGCGGGAGGTGTCGAGGCCGGCGTCGTGGCAGGCCACGCTGATCAGGTAGCGGCCGAGCACGTGGTGGGTGGCGAAGGCCCATTCGCCGCGGGCGGCCGGCGCGCCGTCCGGTGCGTACAGTCCGCCCGTGTCGACGCCGAAGCCGAACTCGGTGAAGCCGAGCCGCAGTCCCTGCCCGAGCGCCTTGGTGTAGGCCTCCTTGAGGGTCCACAGCCGCAGCATGCCGGCTCTGCGTTCGTCGTCCGGCAGCGCTTCGAGTTCCGCGCGTTCGGCGGGGGTGCACACGTGGCTCTGGAGCAGGTCGAAGGACATGTGCCGGTCGGCGGGTTCGGCATCGACGCCGATGCGGCCGTTGCGGCTGATGCCGACGGCGATCAGGTCGTCGGTGTGGGTGAGGCTGACGTCGATCTGGTCGAGGCCGCGCAGGTAGGGCCGTCCGCCGATCTGGTAGGCGAGGTCGAGTTCGGCGGGGGCGGTGCCGAGCGCGGCGGCGGCCGTGAACTTGGTGGCGAGCCGGGAGGCGACGAAGCGGTAGCGGATGGTGGGGTCCGAGGTGTGCCGGTAGCGCTGCCAGTCGCGGCCGAGCAGCGGGCGCAGCGAGGGGTCGGCGACGGCGCCGGTGAGCCATTCGCCCCAGGTGGTGTGCACCACGGCGTTGCCGCGCAGGTCCATGCCTTCACGTACCCGGTCCCACGGTCCGTCGGGGCCGCTGACGTGGATGGGTTCGGTGATGCGTTCGGCGTCGGTCCAGGTTCGGGTCAAGGGGCCGGTCCTTCCCTGTGTCGCCGCCCGTGTGCGTCTCACTGGGCGAGGGCGGTCGCGTCCAGGTCGCAGCTGCGGCCTGTCCGGTAGCGGCGGACCAGTTCGTCCAGTACGTGTTCGGGGCAGCTGTCGGGCAGGCGGGGTACCGGGATGCCGAGCCGTTCGCCGAGCCGGGACAGGGCGAGTACGGCCCAGGCGGGGTCGGCGAGGAAGGGGTCGGTGCCGTCCTGGCCTTCCCAGACGCCGAGCACCGCGGCGGCGGCGAGGATGAGGCTGTAGCGGTCGCTCAGTACGCATACGGCGGGGTCGGCGAGGGCGGTGGTTGTGCCGTAGGCGGGCAGCCGGCGGCATTGTTCGCGCAGGGCGCGCAGTTCGGTGACGAATCCTTCGGCCAGGTCGGCGAGGGCGGTGATGTGGCCGCCGACGCCGCGGGTGGCGCCGAGGCGGGCGGCGGTGCCGACGAGGGAGGCGGCCATGAAGTCCCCGCCGCCGGCGATGCCGAGCGAGGGGTAGTGCAGCGGGGTCAGGGGGGCGCCGCGGCGGAACAGTTCGGGCGGCGGTTCCTCGTCGGTGAACCAGGAGCGTTCGGCCAGGGTGCGCAGGTGGGGGACGATCACGGCCTGGCAGGAGGCGGTGCCGGCGTGGCCGAGGCCGGCGACCGGCAGGTCGCGTACGAGTTTGTCGAGGGCGCCGTACTCGGGGCTGTCGTGTTCGTAGCCGCGTGCGCCGAGGACGGTGGCGAGTTCTTCGAGGTTTTCCCGCAGCAGGTTGGGGACCACGTATTTGACGGTGGCGGCGAGGATGTGGGCCCGGTCGGGCAGCAGGCTGAGGGCCCGCAGGGCGGTGGTGGCCATGCTGTCGCAGGCCAGCAGGTCGGCGAAGACGCCGGTCAGGGGTTTGTGCCAGCGGCGGGCGACGGGGCCGCTGCGGCCGGTGGTGGCGGCCCGTACGGCGGAGTGCAGGACGGTGTCGGCGGCCGCGGTGACCACGCCGCAGATGAGGCTGCGGTTGACCTGGAAGGTGCGCAGGGCCAGGGCGACGCCGTCGCCGGTGCTGCCGACGAGGGCGTCGGCGGGGACGGTGTAGTCGGTGAACTCGAGTCCTGAGAAGAGCGCTCCGCGCATGCCGGGGGTGGGGACGCGCGCCAGGTGGCGTACGGCCGGTGCCTGTTGGGGGGCGCGGTGGGGGTCGATGAGGAGGACGGAGTGGCTGCGCGGTCCGCGGGCCGGGGCGGTGCGTGCGTAGACGATCTGGGTGTCGGCGCGTGCGGCGTTGATGATGACGTCCTTGCGGCCGTCGAGGCGGTAGTCGCCGTCCGGTGCGGTGCGGGCGGTGAACTCGTGCCGCAGGATCGCGTTGGAGTGGGCGAGTTCGTGGTGCAGGATCGTGGCCCGTCCGCCGCTCAGGAGCAGGTCGGCGAGGTGGCGGCGCTGCGGGCCGGTGCCTGCCGCCCATACGGCGCCGGCGGCGAACAGTGAGGTGATGCCGGAGCCGAAGCCGAGGGCGACGTCGCGGCGGAACAGGGGGCGCAGGACGCGTGCGAGGAGGTCGGCCCGGGTGAGCCGGCCGCCGAGTTCGGCGGGGACGAACTCGGCGCCCAGGCCTGCCCGGGTGAGCAGGCTCTCGGTCTCCGCGGGTGGGGTGCGCCGGTCGTCGGCGGCGAACAGGGCGCGCAGTCCGTGGGGGTTGGCGGGGTCGTACGGGTCGCCGAGGAGCAGTTCGAGCCGGGCGGCCCGCCGGGCGGCGTCCGCCTCCGGGTCCGGTGTCCGGGCGGCTGCACGGCCCGGGCCCCGGTCAGGGTCTCGGGCCGGCGGGCTCGCGGCGTGCGCCGGGAGGGCCAGGGCGGCCACGGCATTCGCATGCCGCGGGTGAGCGTTCTGATCCAGCACCTCGAACACTCCTTCTCTGCACGTACGCAGGACTTTCGGCGAGGGCGGTCGAGGACCGGTGGACCGGCGGTCGACGTGGGGTCCTGGTTTCGTGGACCGACCTCGCTCCGGGGTTGCTGTCCGCAAATCACATCCGCAGTTCAGCGGTCCGGACCGGTTTTCTGATCGAGTGGGGCGCGAGGGGTGCCCGAGGGAAATTCGAGTGGTTCTCGAGCGGTCGTTCGGCCGCGCTCCGGGCACGGCGAAGGGCTGCGGCTTCCTCTTCGGAAGCCGCAGCCCTTCTCTGGCGCGGCGGGTCAGCCGGTCTTGCGGCGGAAGTACCGCTTGCCGCCTGCCGGGTTGGTGCCGCCCTGGAGCCGGGCCTGGATGTCGCCCTGCGCCTGGCGGGACGCACCCTTGCGGTCCTTGCGCTCGAGCGCCTCCCGGAACTTGCGCCTGGCGTCGTCCTCCACGGCATCGTTCTGCGGCGTATCCGTATCGGCCATGCGAACCTCCTCGGCTAATCAACAGCCAAACCAGCGTGACACAGAAAGGGAAATCTGACGAGGTAACGATTCCGCCCTCAATTCGGCACCTCTGGGCCAGAATTGTGAATTGCTCATGCAATTGTTTCGGGGGGTTGTGGTGTCAGGGGGCGGCGAGTTCCGCGGTGGTGTCCGGTTTCCGTTCGCCGCTCGGATCGGCGGTGTCCGCGGCCGGCCCCGGCAGCAGGCGGCTGAGCGCGGCCGTCAGCAGGAAGGCGCCGACGTTGTACCACAGGGTGCCGGTCAGTGCGCCGCCCAGCAGTTCGGCGTCGCCGGTGCCGTGGTCGCCGGCGAGGGAGAAGAAGACCATGCCGACGACGGCGATGCCGGCGGCCGAGCCGAGCTGCATGAAGGCGTTGACGACGCCGGAGCCGACGCCGGAGTCCTTCGCGGGCACGTCGCCGAGGACGACAGCGGTCAGGACGGGTGAGCACAGGCCCATGCCGATGCCCATGACGACGCCGGCCGCGGCGACCTGCCACAGCTGCAGTCCCGTTCCCGAGGACCGTACGGCCACGATGGCGATGAGCACACCGCCGGCCAGGACCAGTGATCCGGCGCCCACCCAGGTGCGTCCGCTCACCGACTTGACCCGCCAGGACAGCTGTGTGGCGGCGATGATGGCCAGCGGCCATGCGGCCGTGGCCAGGGCGGTGCGCCAGACGGACCAGCCGAGGCCGAACTGCAGGTGGTAGGTGAGGACGAGGAAGAAGGAGCTGATGCCGGTGTAGAACAGGAGGGTGAGGGTCAGTCCGATCCGGAACGACGGCGGGCGGAACAGCGGCGGGGGGATGAGCGCCGAACCGTCGCGTCGGTGGCGGGCCCGCTGCTGGAGCGCGAACAGCACCAGGAGGGCCACCGCCGCCGCCATGAGGGCGAACATCCACAGCGGCCAGCCCTCCTCGCGGCCCTGGACGAGCGGATACAGCAGGCCGAGCGCGGCGGCGGCCAGCAGCACGACTCCGGTCACGTCGACGCGCAGCGGCTCGTCGGAACGGCTCTCGGGCACGAAGAACGCCGCCAGCAGCAGGGTCAGCAGTCCCAGGGGCACGTTGATCAGGAAGATCGCGCGCCAGCCGAGGCCCAGCAGGTCCAGTTCGGTCAGCACTCCGCCGAGCAGCGGTCCGCTGACACTGCCGACGATGAGTCCGACTCCGATGAGGGTGAAGGCGTTGGCCCATTCCTCGCGCCGGAACAGGGTGACGACGACCGCCATGGTCTGCGGCACCATCAGGGCCGCCATGAGTCCCTGCACGAACCGGCCGGCCACCAGCATCTCGCCGCTGACGGAGACGCCGCAGACCACGGAGGCGGCGGTGAATCCGGCGACTCCGGTCATGAAGACGCGTTTACGGCCGAAAATGTCACCGAGCCGGCCTCCGGTGATCAGCAGCAGTCCGAATGCGAGGGTGTATCCGGCCAGTGTCCATTGCGCCATCGCGTAGCCGCTGTCGAGCTCGGTCTGGATGGTGGGCAGGACGACCGTGACGATGGACGCGTCGAGCGTGTCGAGGAACATGGCCGCGCCGACGATCGCCAGCGCCAGCCAGCGGCGGCGTGAACCCTGTCCGGGTCCGGTGATGGTTTCGCTCACGTCTACAGACTCCCCAGGACGGCGTCGAGCGCCTGGTCCATCTCGTCGGCGGTCAGTTCCTCCGCGGCCTGCAGCGCGGCGGCGGTGCGCACCGCGTCGGCGGCCGCGTGTGCCGCGGGCCGCGGCTGGGCGATCTCCAGCAGCCGGGCGAGTACGCCGCTGTGCTGCAGTTGCTCCGCGCTCACCCGCTCGAGCGCCCACCGGGCAGCCTGGGCGGGGTCGGCGGGCGGGCCGGTCTGCTCGGGTTCCCGGTCGAAGTCCAGCCGTATGTACAGGAAGTCGGCGATCGCCCGGGGGGTGGGGTAGTCGAACGCCATGGTGCTGGGCAGCGCCGCCTGCACGTACTTGGACAGCCGGTTGCGCACTTCGACCGCCATCAGCGAGTCCAGGCCGAAGTCCTTGAGCCGCTTGTCGGCCGGCACCGCGGCCGCGTCGGCGAGGCCGAGCACGTCGGCGATCTCGTTCTGCACCGTGGTGAGCAGCGACGCGACGCGCTCGTCGCGGGACAGGCCGGCGAGACGCTCGGCGAACGACTCCGTCTGCGGGGCCTGCGCGCGTACCTGCCGCAGTTGCGGCCGCACCAGCGAGCGCAGCAGCGGCACGGCCTCGCCGGTGTTTCCGCGCAGTGAGGTGAGGTCCAGCTTCAGCGGGACCAGCAGGGTCTCCGTCCGGGCCAGCGCCGTGTCCAGCAGGGCCATGCCCTCCTGTGTCGTCAGTGCCTGGGCGCCGCGCCGGCGTACCCGGCGCAGTTCCACGTCGCCGAACTGCGCGGTCATCCCCGTGCCGCCCTGGGCCCACAGGCCCCAGGCGAGACTGGCCGCGGGCAGGCCGCGTTTGCGCCGGTGGGCGGCGAGCGCGTCCAGGAAGGCGTTGGCGGCCGCGTAGTTGCTCTGGCCGGGTGCGCCGAGGGTGCCTGCCGCGGAGGAGAACAGGACGAACGCGGCGAGGTCGAGGTCCTCGGTCAGTTCGTGCAGATGGAGGGCGCCCGCCACCTTGGGTTCCAGTACCCGCCGGAACCGTTCGGTGCTCTGGTTGTGCACCACGCCGTCGTCCAGCACGGCCGCCAGGTGCAGCACGGCGGTGAGCGGGCGGTCGGCGGGGACGGCGGCCAGTACCGAGGCGACGTCGTCGCGGCGGGAGACGTCGCAGGCGGCGACGGTGACGGACTCGGCGCCCGCCTCCTTCAGCTGCCGGACCAGTTCGCCGGTGCCCGGCGCGTTTGGGCCGCGGCGTGAGGTCAGCACCAGGTGCCGTATGCCGTGTTCGCCGACCAGGTGGTGGGCCACCAGCCGGCCCAGTTCCCCGGTGCCGCCGGTGAGCAGTGCGGTGCCGTCCGTGTCCAGGGCGCGCGGCACGGTGAGGACGATCTTGCCCACGTGCCGGCCCTGCGCCATGTGGCGGAACGCCGCGGGTGCCTCGCGCACGTCGAACGCCTCGTACGGCAGCGGTGCGAGGATGCCCTGTTCCATCAGTGCGGCGATGACCCGCAGCATCTCCTGGATCCGGTCGGCGCCGCTGTCGCGCAGGTCGTACGCCTGGTAGATGACTTCGGGGTGGTCGGCCGCGACCTGCTCGGCGTCCCTGATGTCGGTCTTGCCCATCTCCAGGAAGCGTCCGCCGCCGGGCATCAGCCGCAGCGACGCGTCGACGAACGTGCCGGTGAGGGAGTTGAGTACGACGTCGACACCGCGGCCTCGGGTGGCGTCGCGGAACAGTGCCTCGAACGCGGTGTCCCGTGAGGAGGCGATCCGGTCGCCCGGCAGTCCCAGCCGGCGCAGCATGTCCCACTTGCCCGGCCCGGCCGTCCCGTACGCCTCGGCGCCGAAGTGCCGGGCGAGTTGCAGGGCGGCCATGCCGACGCCGCCCGCGGCCGCGTGCACCAGCAGTCGTTCCCCGGCGCGCAGCCGGGCCAGGTCGTGCAGACCGTAGTAGGCGGTGAGGAACACCAGCGGCACCGTCGCCGCCCGCGCGAACGACAGGCCGGCCGGGATCGGCACCATCAGGCGGGCGTCCACGCACACCTCGGTGCCGAACGTGCCCGTCGCCAGGCCCATCACCCGGTCGCCCGGGCGCAGGCCGGTGACGTCGGGGGCCGTCTCGACGACGACACCGGCGCATTCGAGGCCGAGCCGGGGCGAGTAGACGATGTCGAGCGCGTTGAGGACGTCCCGGAAGTTCATGCCGGAGGCCCGGACCGCCACCCTGATGTGGCCGGCCGGCAGCGGCTCGCTCCCGGTGGGGTGGAACTCGAAGGTGTCCAGCCGTCCGCGTTCCCGGATGTCGAGGTGCCACGGTGCGCCGCCCGGTTCCGGGGCTGTCCGGGGGTCGGGCGCCGGAGTCCGCTGCAGCCGCGGCACCAGGACGGTCTCGCCCCGCAGCACCAGCTCCGGCTCCCCCACGACGGCGAGCGCCCGGGCGAGCAGACCGGGGTCGCTCACGTCGGAGCCGACGTCGACCAGGCGCAGCGACCGGGCGGGGTGCTCGGCGCGCACCGCGCGCAGCAGTCCGGCCAGCGGCGCGTGGGTGAGCGACGCCGCGGGGTCCTCCGGCCGGGCGGCGACGGCGTCCCGGGTGATCCACACGATCTCGCAGTCGTCCAGCAGCGGGTCGGACAGGAAGCTCTGCACCTGGTGCAGCGCCCGGACCACCGCGTCCTGGGCCTCCTGCGCGTCCGGGGCGGGCCGGGCCGCGTCCGGGGCGGGCGTGTCGGGGGTGCCGGCCGGAGTGCCGGCCGGAGTGCCGGTCAGGTCGACGACGATGCGGGACGGGGGGACTTCGCCGAAGTCGGGCAGGCTGCTGCCGGTGGCCGCCGGCGTGACGCCCAGCCATGCGCCGGCGATGCCGCCGGTGCCGACGAGCGCGGTCCCCCCGGTGTCCGGGGTTCCGGTGTCCGGGGTTCCGGTGCCGGTGTCCGGGGTTCCGGTGCCGGTGTCCGGGGTTCCGGTGCCGGTGCCGGTGTCCAGGGCGAGTTGCCGGTAGTGGATGCGGTAGAGGTCCTCGGACCCGCTCTGCCCGGCGGCGGCCTCGCGCAGCCGGGCTGTGTCGGCCCGGCGGGCCTCGAGCCCGCCGACGGTGAGGACCGGCTCGCCCGTGGTGTCGGCGACCAGGAGCCGCACCGTGTTCTCGCCGGTGTGTTCGGCCCGTATACGCAGTTCGGTGCCGCCGGTGGCGTGGAGTTCGACGTCCCGCCAGGCGAACGGCATCAGGACGCTGCCGGCCTCCGCCGGGTCCTTTCCGTCGCCTGCGTCGACCGGTCCGGCTGCCGCGAGCAGGTGCAGGGCGGCGTCCAGCAGCGCCGGGTGGATGCCGTGACCGGCGACCGTGTCGGACGCGGCGGCCGTGACGGCGCTCGCGGAGGCGGTGTCCGTCCCGGGGGCGGCGCCGGGCAGTCGTACGACCCCGTACAGGGCGTCGCCCGACCGCCAGGCCTCGGTCAGCCCCTGGAAGAGCGGACCGTACTGAAGCCCCTGCGCGTGGCAGCGTTCGTAGAAGCCGCCGAGGTCGATACGGCCGTCGCCGGCCGCCGGCCAGGCAGGGCCGCTGAGCGCCCCGGCCGCCGGGCTGTTCGTGGAGTCGTCGAGCTCGCCGGTGGCGTGCCGGGTCCACGTACCGGTGTCGGCCGTGTTCTCCGGCCGGCTGTGCACGGACAGGGAACGCCGTCCCCGGTCGTCGGGGGCACCGACCCGCACCTGCAACCGCATCGGGACGCCGGGGTGCAGCACCAGCGGCTGGGCCAGGGTCAGTTCACCGACCCGCGCCGCGCCGACCGCCCGCGCCGCGGCGAGCGCCATGTCGAGCAGCCCGGTGCCGGGCACGAGGACCGTTCCGGTGATCGCATGGTCGGCCAGCCAGGGCTGGTCCTGTGTGGAGATCCGCCCGGTGAGCAGATGCCCGTCGCCGTCGGCGACCGTGGTGGCCGCCCCCAGCCAGGAGTGCCCGGAGGCGACCAGGCCCAGGGAACCGGCGTCGCCCGCGCCCGCCGCCCTGCCCGCCGCCGGCTCGGGCCAGTAACGCTGCCGCTGGAAGGCGTAGGTGGGCAGCTCCACCGGCGTGGCGGCCTCGGGAAGGAACGCGCGGAAGTCCACCGGGTGGCCCTCGCTGTGCAGAACGGCGAGCGAGCGCAACAGCTGCGCCATGTCACCCCGTTCGCGTGCCAGGCTGCCGACCACGACACCGCCGCCCGCGGCGCAGGCGTCGGTCAGCGGCATTCCCAGCACCGGGTGCGGGCTGATCTCGACGAACACCCCGAACCCGGCTGCGGAGAGGCTCTGCAGGGCCCGGTCGAGGCGGACGGTCTCCCGCAGGTTGCGGCACCAGTAGGCGGCGTCCAGCGTGTCGCCGTCCACGACCGTGCCGGTGACCGTCGAGCAGAACGGAACGGACCAGGCACGCGGACGGAGACCGGCCAGGTCGGCCGCCAGAGCGGGAAGGATCGGGTCCATGTGCGCGCTGTGCCCGGCCGCGTCGGACTGGACCCGGCGGCAGAACACCTCGCGCCCCTCCATCTCGGTCAGCAGGCGCTCCACGGCGTCGGCGTCGCCGGAGACCACCGTGGAGGTGGCCGTGTTGACCACCGCGACGGACAGCGCGTCCCCGTACGGTGCGATCAGCTCCTCGACCTCGGCGACCGGCAGCTCCAGCAACGCCATCGCACCGCGCCCGCTGCACTCCCGCAGCAGCGCCTGGCTGCGCAGCGCCACCAGACGGGCACCGTCCTCGAGGGACAGCGCCCCGGCGACCACCGCGGCGGGAACCTCGCCCTGGCTGCTGCCGACCACAGCGGCCGGCTCGACACCCAGGGCACGCCACTGGGCCGCCAGGCCGATCATGACCGTGAAGAGCGCGGGCTGCAGCACGTCGATCCGGTCGAACGGCGGCAGCGCATCGTCCGACAGGCCGCTCTCCGGTGCCGCGAGCAGCGCCAGCACGGACCATCCCGTCCAGGGCAGCAGAGCGGCGTCGCACTCCTCCACCGCCTCGCGGAACACCGGTGACTGCACGAGCAGTTGCCGGCCCATCCCGCGCCACTGGCTGCCCTGCCCGGGGAAGACGAAGACGGCCTTGCCCCGGTCGCGCGCCGTGCCGGTCACCAACTGAGGATGCGACACGCCGTCCACCAGGGCTCGCAGGGCCGCGACCGCCTCGGCGGCGGTCTCCGCGACGGCCCCCGCACGGTGCTCCAGGTGGGTGCGGCGGGTGGCGGCGGTGGCGGCGACGTCCCGCAGCGGTGTGTCGGGGTGGGCGATCAGCCAGTCGGCCCAGCGTCCGGCCTGTGCCCGCAGCGCGTCCTCGTCGGTGCCCGACACGACCAGCGGCACGACCGCCGGCGCCGAGGGCTCGACCGTCGCGGCGGACGCGGGGGCATGTGTGGCGGTGGGTGCTTCTTCGATGAGGACGTGGGCGTTGGTGCCGCTCAGGCCGAAGGAGGAGATGCCGGCGCGGCGGGTGCGCTCGCTCTTCTGCCAGGGCTGATCGTGTTGGAGGAGGGTCAGGCCGCTTCTGTCCCATTCGATGTGGGGGCTGGGTTCGTCGGCGTGCAGGGTCCGGGGCAGTGTCTCGTGCTGGAGGGCGAGGATCATCTTCATGACGCCGACGACCCCGGCGGCGGCCTGGGTGTGGCCGAGGTTCGACTTGGCCGACCCGAGGAACACCCGCTGTTCACCGAAGACTTCGGCGAGTGCGCCGGCCTCGATCGGGTCGCCGAGAGAGGTGCCGGTGCCGTGTGCCTCGATCGCGTCGATGTCGGCGGGGGCGAGGCGGGCGGCCGCGAGTGCGTCGTGGATGACGCGCTGCTGGGAGGGCCCGTTCGGGGCGGTCAGTCCGTTGCTGGCGCCGTCCTGGTTGACCGAGGAGCCGCGAATGACGGCCAGGACACGGTCGCCGTCCCGCTCGGCCGCCGAAAGCCGCTTCAGCACCAGAACGCCCGCACCCTCGGCCCAGATGGCGCCGTCGGCCCGGGCGGAGAAGCTCTTGCACCGCCCGTCCTTGGCCGTCCCCTTCAACCGGCTGAACTCCACGAAGGTCGACGGCGTCGACATCACGGTGACACCGCCGACGAGGGCCAGATCGCACTCACCCTGCCGCAGGGCGCCCGCCGCCAGGTGCAGGGCGACGAGGGAGGAGGAGCAGGCGGTGTCGATGGTGACGGCCGGGCCCTGCAGGCCCAGCGCGTAGGAGATACGGCCGGAAATCACACTGCTGGCGTTGCCGGTGCTCATGTAGCCGTCGAGGGCGTCGAGGCCCTGGCCCTGACGGTCGTAGTCCGAGCTCATCGCGCCGAGGTAGACGCCGGTACGGCTCTCCCGTAGCGAGTCGGGGCGGATACCGGCGCGCTCCAGCGCCTCCCAGGACGCTTCCAGGACCAGGCGCTGCTGGGGGTCCATCGACTGCGCCTCACGCGGGCTGATGCCGAAGAACGCTGCGTCGAAGTCCTCGACACCGTCGAGGAATCCGCCCTCTCGGGTGTAGCTCTTGCCGACCGCTTCCGGGTCCGGGTCGTACAGATCCAGGTTCTCCCAGCGGGAGGGGAACGGGCCGATGGCGTCGCCGCCCGAGGAGAGGAGGTCCCAGAAGCCTTCGGGGGTGTCGATGCCGCCCGGCAGGCGGCAGGCCATCGACACGACGGCGATCGGGTCGTCGGCCGTGCCGTGCCCGAGCGCGGGGGTTGCCGACGGGCGACTCGCCGCCACGGTCACGGTGGCCAGGTCGAGACGGTCGAGGAGGAGGCCGGCGACGGCGGCGGGGGTGGGGTAGTCGAAGGCGAGGGTGGCGGGCAGGGCGACCTCGGTCGCCGCGGACAGCCGGCGGCGCAGTTCGACCGCCATCAGCGAGTCCAGGCCGAGCTCCTTGAACGCCTGGTGGTCGCCGACGCCCTCCGCACTGGACGCGCCCAGCACGACCGACGCCTCCTCACGCACCAACTGCACCAGATGCGGAAGACGTTCCGCCTCCGGAAGCGCCACCAGCAGGTCACGCAACGCCGTCGCCCGGCCGCCGGAGGTGGCGGCACCAGCGGTGGGGCGGGTGCGCTTCCTGCGCACCAGTGCCCGCAGCAGGGCGGGCGGGTCCTCGACCCGCGCCGTCTCGAGCTTGATCGGGACGAGGTGGGCGTGCGGCTGGAGCAGAGCCGCGTCCAGCGCGGCGAGCGCCTGCTGCTGGGTCAGCGCCCCGAAACCCTGACGCCGCATCCGGGCCACGTCCGCCTGCCCCAACGCCGCGGTCAACCCGATCCCGGCCTGCTGCCACAAACCCCACGACAGGCTGGTGGCGGCAAGCCCTTGGCCGCGGCGGTGGGTGGCGAGCGTGTCCAGGGCCGTGTTCGCGGCGGCGTAGGTGCTCTGGCCGGGGCTGCCGAGGACGCCGGAGGCGGAGGAGTAGAGGACGAACGCGGCAAGGTCGAAGCCGAGTTCACGGGTGAGGTGGTGGAGGTGGAGTGCGCTCTCGGTCTTGGGGGCGAGGACACCGGTGAGACGGTCGGGGTTCTGGTCGGCGAGGAGTCCGTCGTCGAGGACGGCGGCGAGGTGGAACACGCCGGTCCATGGGTGAGCGGTGTCCGTGCTGGTGAGCAGGTTGCGGACCTGGGCACGGTCGGCCACGTCGCACGCGACGACCTCCACGCTGTCGGCACCCGCTGCGGTCAACTCCCCCACCAGGTCGGACACACCGGGAGCGTCAGCGCCCCGGCGGGAGGTCAGCACGAGACGCCGCACGCCGTGCTCGCGGACCAGGTGGCGGGCCAGAGCCTGGCCCAACTCCCCCGTTCCGCCGGTGATGAGTACCGTCCCGGCAGGATCGAGGGCACGGGCCTGTGTGTCGGCGTCAGCGGATGCCCGGACCAGGCGGGCGGACAGCACCTGACCGTCGCGCACGACCAGTTCGGGCTCGTCCGCGATGTGCAGGGCCGCTGTCAGGTCATCGGTGTCGGTGTCGATCAGGCGGATCATCCGCTCCGGGTGCTCACTGCGTGCCGAACGCACCAGACCCCACAACGACGCCTGGCCCACGTTCGTGGCGTCCTCGCCGACCGCGCCACACGTCACCAGCACGATCTCGGACACGGCCTCATCAGCCAACGCCTGCTGCAGTTCGGCCAGGCCACGTCCGGCGACCTCCGTCACCGAACCCGACCAGCCGCGTGCGTCGATCACCAGCCGGTCTGCGTCACGCGCCGGCGGCGAACCGGCCGTGACCGGCCGGAACTCCACCCGATACAGGTGATCCACCGAGGTCGCAGCCGCGCGGATCTGCTCCGACGTGGCCTGCCGCACCTGGAGGCCCTCGATCCGGGCGACGGGGCTGCCGTTCTCGTCGGCCACCTGGATCCGGGCCGTCGAGGTCTCGCTGTCCATCTCGGCACGTACCCGCAGCACGGAGCCCGCCACCGCCTCCAGGCTCACCCCCGCCCACTCGAACGGCAGCAGCACGCTGTCTCCCGCGCTCTGTTCGCCCGCCGCTGCGATGAGGGTGTGCAGGGCGGTGTCGAGGAGTGCGGGGTGGATGCCGTAACCGTCGGTGGAGACGTCTTCGGGAAGATGAACCAGACCGTAGGCGGTGTCGCCGTCACGCCACAGTTCGCTCAGGCCCCGGAACGCGAGCCCGTATTCGATGCCGATGGTGTCCAGACGCTCGTAGAAACCGTCCAGGTCCACCCGCTGCGCACCGGGCACCGGCCACTGCGCCAACGCCTCGAAGCCGTCCGAGGCGAGGACCGGTGTCTCGCTCAACTCACCGGCCGCATGCCGGGTCCACTCACCGTCATCACCACGCCGACTGTAGAGCGCAAACGGACGACGCCCATCAGGTGCGGGTGCACCCACCGTCGCCTGGAGACGCAGTTCGCCCTCCTCCGGAACGACCAGGGCCTCCAGGAGAGTCAGTTCCTCCACCCGGCCCGCACCCACGAAATAACCTGCAGACAGGGCGAGTTCGAGCAACGCGGTGCCGGGAACGATCACCGTGCCGAACACCGCATGATCGGCCAACCACGGAAACACACGCAGCGAGACACGACCACTGAACACATGGCCCTCACCGTCGGCCAGCGCGGTCACCGCACCCAGCCACGGATGCCCCGCCGCCTCCAACCCCACCGAGGCGACGTCGCCCGAGGTGGACACCTGCTGCCAGAAGCGTTCGCGTTGGAAGGCGTAGGTGGGCAGGTCGATGCGGGTGGCGCCGGTTCCCTCGAACAGGGGGGTCCAGTCGATGTCCTGGCCGAGTACGTGCAGTTCCGTCAGTGCGTTCAACACCCCGGCGACCTCACCCGCACCCCGCCGGGCACTGGCGACGAACCGGCCGGCGGACTCTTCCGCCACGCCCTCGCTGCCCATGGCCGTCAGCACGGCCCGCGGACCGCATTCGACGTAGCGGCCCGGTCCGGCGTCCTCCAGGGTGCGTACGGCGTCCCAGAAGCGCACCGCTTCACGTACCTGGGTCACCCAGTAGGCGGGCGAGCGCATGCCCTCGCTCGCCGCGAGGTCCCTTCCCATCCAGGCGCCGGTCACCGACGACACGAGAGGGATCCGGGGTTCGGCGAACCGGCATCCGGTGGCGATCTCGGCGAACTCGTCCAGCATGGTGTCCATGTGTGCGCTGTGGAACGCGTGTGACACTTCGAGGCGCCGTGTGCGCCGCCCCTCGCCGGCGAAGTGCTGTTCCACCTGTTCCACGGATGCGGCGTCGCCGCTCACCACCACCTGGGCCGGACCGTTGACCCCTGCTACCGACACCTGTCCGGGCACGGACTGCAGGACGGCCACGACCTCGGCTTCCGCGGCCTCCACCGAGGCCATCACACCACCTGGTTCGCAGGTCTGCATCAGCCTGCCGCGTGCCACGACAAGACGCGCAGCGTCCTCGAGGGACAGGACGCCTGCGACGTGTGCCGCCGCCAGTTCTCCCACCGAGTGTCCCGCCACCACGGATGCGGACAGTCCCCAGGACTCCCACAGCCGGAACAGCGCCACCTCGAACGCGAACAGCCCGGGCTGGGCGAACTCCGTCCGTTCCAGTGCGGTCGCGTCGGAGCCAAACACCACGTCCTTCAGCGAACGGCCCAAAAGGCCGTCCACCACGGCGCAGATCTGGTCGAACGCCTCGGCGAACACCCGAAACGCGTCGTACAACTCCCGCCCCATCCCTGCCCTCTGGCTTCCCTGGCCGGGGAACAGGAACGCCACGCCACCGGCCGTCGAGGGGGTGGCGGTAGCGGTGACCACACCCGTGGCGGAGCGCCCCTCCCCCACGGCCCGCAACCCCGCGACCGTCTCTGCCACCGAAGCGGCGACCACACCCGCGCGGCGTTCGAAACGGGTCCGTCGCGCAGCGGAGAACGCCACATCGGCGAGATCCGGCTCCGCGCCGCCACGGGACTCCAGCCAGTCGGCGAGGCGGGCAGCGTTGTCCCGCAACGCACCCTCGTCACGACCCGACACCACCACCGGGAGTGCGGGCAGCCGACGGTCCCGGTTCTGCGAGGGCTCCGCGGGTACCACCGCCGGAGCCTCCTCCAGCACCACGTGGGCGTTGGTGCCGCTCAGGCCGAAGGAGGAGATGCCGGCGCGGCGGGTGCGCTCGCCCTTGTGCCAGGGCTGATCGTGTTGGAGGAGGGTCAGGCCGCTGCTGTCCCAGTCGATGTGGGGGCTGGGTTCGTCGGCGTGCAGGGTCCGGGGCAGTGTCTCGTGCTGGAGGGCGAGGATCATCTTCATGACGCCGACGACCCCGGCGGCAGCCTGGGTGTGGCCGAGGTTCGACTTGGCGGATCCGAGGAACACCCGGTGTTCGCCGAAGACTTCGGCGAGTGCGCCGGCCTCGATCGGGTCGCCGAGGGATGTGCCGGTGCCGTGTGCCTCGATCGCGTCGATGTCGGCGGGGGTGAGCTGGGAAAACGCGAGTGCGTCGTGGATGACGCGCTGCTGGGAGGGTCCGTTGGGGGCGGTCAGTCCGTTGCTGGCGCCGTCCTGGTTGACCGCGGAGCCGCGAATGACGGCCAGGACACGGTCGCCGTCCCGCTCGGCCGCCGACAGCCGCTTCAGCACCAGAACGCCCGCACCCTCGGACAGCCCGGTCCCGTCGGCCTGGCCGGAGAAGCTCTTGGAACGCCCGTCGGCAGAAGCTCCCTTGAGGCGGCTGAACTCCACGAAGGTCGACGGCGTCGACATCACGGTGACACCGCCGACGAGGGCGAGGTCGCACTCACCCTGTCGCAGCGCCGTGGCCGCCAGGTGCAGGGCGACGAGGGAGGAGGAGCAGGCGGTGTCGACGGTGACTGCCGGGCCCTGCAGGCCCAGCGCGTACGACACGCGGCCGGACACCACACTGCTCGCGTTGCCGGTGCTGACGTATCCGTCGAGCGCCTCGAGATCATGGCCCTGCTGATTGCCGTAGTCGGCACTCATCGCACCGAGGTAGACACCAGTACGGCTCTCCCGCAGCGAGTCGGGGCGGATACCGGCGCGCTCCAGCGCCTCCCAGGACGCTTCCAGGACCAGGCGCTGCTGCGGGTCCATCGACTGCGCCTCACGCGGACTGATGCCGAAGAACGCGGCGTCGAAGTCCTCGACCCCGTCGACGAATCCGCCCTCACGGGCGTAGCTCTTGCCGACCGCTTCCGGGTCCGGGTCGTACAGATCCAGGTTCTCCCAGCGGGAGGGGAACGGGCCGATGGCGTCGCCGCCCGAGGAGAGGAGCTCCCAGAAGCCTTCGGGGGTGTCGATGCCGCCCGGCAGACGGCACGCCATCGACACGACGGCGATCGGCTCCGTGCGCGCCGCACGCTCCGTGCTGAGTTCCTTCTCGGTCTCGACCAGGGCAGTGGTGGCGCGACGGAGGTAGGACTCGAGCTTCTCAACTTCGGACGCGGTCATGCGTCACACTCCAAGCTTGCGGTCGAGGAACTGGAGAAGGTCTTCTGTGCTGCCGGCTTCGATCTCGATCTCCGGCACGTCAGGGACGACGGTCCGTGCGAGTCCGTCCTTGAGCTCCAGGAGGCGGGAAACCAGTCCCTGCTTCTCGAGTTGTTGCGGAGTCGCGGCACGCAGGAGGTCCACCAGGTTGTCGATCTGTGTCTTCGTGACGTGTGAACCAGCGGCCGTGGAGGCGGCGGTCCGGGCGTCAGCGGCCTGCGCCGACGCCTCGGAGGTGTGACGGTCGAGGAGGAGGCCGGCGACGGCGGCGGGGGTGGGGTAGTCGAAGGCGAGGGTGGCGGGCAGGGCGGAGCCGGTCCGGGCCGACAGGCGACGGCGCAGTTCGACCGCCATCAGCGAGTCCAGGCCGAGCTCCTTGAACGCCTGGTGGTCGCCGACGCCCTCCGAACTGGACGCGCCCAGCACGACCGACGCCTCCTCACGCACCAACTGCACCAGATGCGGAAGACGTTCCGCCTCCGGCATCCCCGCGAGCAGCTCACGCAACGCCGTCGCCCGGCCGCCGGAGGTGGCGGCACCGGCAGTGGGGCGGGTGCGCTTCCTGCGCACCAGTGCCCGCAGCAGGGCGGGCGGGTCCTCGACCCGCGCCGTCTCGAGCCGGATCGGCACGAGGTGGGCGTGCGGCTGGAGCAGAGCCGCGTCCAATGCGGCGAGCGCCTGCTGCTGGGTCAGAGCCCCGAAACCCTGACGCCGCATCCGGGCCACGTCCGCCTGACCCAACGCCGCGGTCAACCCGATCCCGGCCTGCTGCCACAAACCCCACGACAGGCTGGTGGCGGCAAGCCCCTGGCCGCGGCGGTGGGTGGCGAGCGTGTCCAGGGCCGTGTTCGCCGCAGCGTAGGTGCTCTGGCCGGCCGTGCCCAGCACACCGGACGCGGACGAGAACAACACGAACGCCGCCAGATCAAAACCGAGCTCACGGGTGAGATCGTGCAGGTGCAACGCACCCTCGGTCTTGGGAGCGAGGACAACGGTCAGACGGTCGGGGTCCTGCCCTTGCAGGAGACCGTCGTCCAGAACTCCTGCGAGGTGGAACAAGCCCGTCCACGGGTGGGCCGGGTCCACGCCGGTGAGCAGGGCGCGGACCTGCGCACGGTCGGCCACATCACACGCGACGACCTCCACACTGTCGGCACCCGCCCCGGTCAACTCCCCCACCAGGTCGGACACACCGGGAGCGTCAGCACCCCGGCGGGACGTCAGCACGAGACGCCGCACGCCATGCACACGGACCAGGTGGCGGGCCAGGGCCTGGCCCAACTCCCCCGTACCGCCCGTGATGAGTACCGTCCCGGCAGGATCGAGGGCACGGGCCTGTGTGTCGACGTCAGCGGATGCCCGGACCAGGCGGGCGGCCAGGATGCGGCCTGCGCGGACCATCAGTTCGGGCTCGTCCGCCACGGACAGGGCCGACGTCAGACTCTCGTCGGTGTCGGTGTCGGTGTCGATCAGGCGGATCACCCGCTCCGGGTGCTCACTGCGCGCCGAACGCACCAGACCCCACAACGACGCCTGGCCCACGTTCGTGGCGTCCTCGCCGACCGCACCACACGTCACCAGCACGATCTCGGCTGTGTCGCCGGACAGGGCTTGCTGCAGTTCGGTCAGACCCCGTCCGGCGACCTCCGTCACCGAACCCGACCAGCCCCGTGCATCCACGACCAGCCGGTCTGCGTCACGCGCCGGCGGCGAACCGGCCGTGACCGGCTGGAACTCCAGCCGATACAGGTGGTCCACGGACACCGAAGCGGCGGCGCGGATCTGTTCCGCCGTGGCTTTCCTCAGCAGCAGCCCTTCCACCACCGCGACGGGGACACCGGCTTCGTCGGCCACCTGGATCCGGGCCGTCGAGGTCTCGCTGTCCATCTCGGCCCGGACCCGCAGCACGGAGCCCGCCACCGCCTCCAGGCTCACCCCCGCCCACTCGAACGGCAGCAGCACTCCGTCCGTAGGACTCGACTCCGTCATGGAGGCCTTGATCACGTGCAGGGCGGTGTCGAGGAGTGCGGGGTGGATTCCGTAACCGTCGGTCGAGGCGTCTTCGGGAAGATGAACCAGACCGTAGGCGGTGCCGCCGTCACGCCACAGTTCACTCAGGCCCCGGAACGCGGGCCCGTATTCGATGCCGATGGTGTCCAGACGCTCGTAGAAGCCGTCCAGGCCCACCCGTTGGGCGCCGGCCACCGGCCACTGCGCCAACGCCTCGAACCCGTCCGAGGCGAGGACCGGTGCCTCGCTCAACTCACCGGCCGCATGCCGGGTCCACTCACCGTCATCACCACGCCGACTGTAGAGCGCAAACGGACGACGCCCATCAGGTGCGGGTGCACCCACCGTCGCCTGGAGCCGCAGTTCGCCCTCCTCCGGAACAACCAGGGCCTCCAGGAGAGTCAGTTCCTCCACCCGCCCCGCACCCACGAAATAGCCTGCAGACAAGGCCAG
>NZ_JBIAPL010000013.1:68156-188672 GCF_042888225.1 Streptomyces sp. NPDC003023 | reverse complement strand
GGGCGGACAAGAAACGCCATCCCCACGCCGCCCGCATCCTCGCCCGATCCTGGCTGCGCGTGATGTGGGCCTGCTGGCACACCGGAACCTGCTACAACCCCGAGATCCACCGAACCAACAACAAGATCAAACAAGGCACGGAGACACCTCTGGCGGCCTAGAGGTTGACTCAGGGAACTCACAGCTTCTCCTCCGACGCCTGGACGTACACCGCACCGTTGCCGCTCAGCTCCAGCTGGAACGCCTCACCGGAGCCGCGCCCCACCATGTCGCGCCAGCCGAGCGCGGTGGAGAGCTTGTTCCGTACGTCGCCGTGGTGGGCGACGTACGCCTGCGGGTCCACGTGGACCGGGCGCCCGGGTGCGATCGGAAGCTGGATCACGCCGCCGTGGGCCATGACCGCGACCGCCCCGTGCCCCTTGAGGGTCGTGGTGAACAGGCCCTGGCCCGTCACCTGCCCGCGGACCATGCCCATGACGCCGCCCTGCGAGCCCATGAACATCGTGCCCTGCTGGAGAGTGCCGTCGAAGGCGAGCAGCCGGTCGGCCTCCACGTACAGGGTGTCGCCGGTCAGCTGTATGACCTGGATGTGATGGCCGCCGTGGCCGAACATCACCGTGCCGCTGCCTTCCACGGTCATCAGCGGCGTGGCCTCGTTCGCGACGCGTCGTCCGATCATCGACGCCAGGCCGCCCTGACCGCCGGTCATGTTCGGCGTGAAGCTGACCTCGCCCTTGTAGGCGAGCATCGCCCCGCGCTGGCTGAACATCTTCTGGCCGGGCGTCACCGTCGCCTCGACCATCTTGGAGTTGATCTCACGGAACGGCATCAGACGTCGCCCCCGAGGGTGTTGCGCTCGCTGGGCTGGACGTAGACGAGCCCGTCGCCCTCGAAGCGGATCTGGAACGCCTCGCCGCCGCCCTCGCCGAGGAACGTGCGGAACGTCACGCCGGACTGGAAGTCCTGGCGCAGATTGCCCTGGTGGGCGATGTACGCGCCGGGGTCGACGGAGAGCGGGTACTGCGGGGTCACCCGCAGCACCACCGCCGTGCCGTCCGACATGATCGCGGCCTGGCCGGTGCCCTCGACGGTGGTAGTGAAGAGGCCGTTGCCGGTGGCGCCCCCGCGCAGCCCGGTGAAGGTCGTGCCGGTGCGCAGCCCGCCGTCGGTGCACAGCAGATTGCTGGACTCCACGTACAGCTTGTCGCCGTGCAGTTGGACGAGGCTGATCTCGCTCGCCCGGTCGGCGAAGTAGCAGGTGCCCTGCCCCTTCACCTCCATCATCGTCATCTGCTCACCGGTGAGCCGGCGGGTGACCATCCCGCGGATGCCCTCACCGCCCCCGGACATCTTCTTGAAGGCCATCTGGCCGTCGTACGCGACCATCGACCCGTTCTTCGCTTTTACGGCGTCGCCGGTCATGTCGACCGCGAGCACCTTGCTCCCCTGGAGCCGGAACGTTGCCACGGGCCGACGTTATCCGCTGATACCGGCCCCGAACAGCGTCCTCGGGGAGGATCCGGACTCCCGCGGACGCGGACCCTGTCAAAGAGTTCGCAAAATGGCCTGCCACAATGGTGCGCGAGATTGTGCATGCATTCACAAGATCCGTGCCCCCCGACCCTCCCTCACCAACGAAGGTGACCCGTGGACATCAAGACCGCCTCCTCCCTCCACCGCCTCCGCCTCGTCTCCGCGCCGGAGGCCGTCTCGTTCCTCCTGCTGCTCGTCTGCTCGGTGCTCAAGCGCACCACGGAGTTCAACGCGGTCCCGGTGATGGGCGCGATCCACGGTCTGCTCTTCGTCCTCTACGTGCTCTTCTGGCTCGACGCCTGGAACCGCACCAAGTGGGACCTGAAGACCGCGGCCCTCTACTTCGTCCTCTCCGTCCTGCCCTTCGGCGGCTTCTTCGCGGAGCGCAGGCTCAAGAGCGAGGCCGCCGACGCCGTCACCGCCTCCCGCGCCCGTGACGAGAAGGCGGTCGACGCGTGATCGTCGCCTTCTCCGTCACACCCCTGGGGGTCGGCGAGGACGTGGGGGAGTACGTCGCCGAGGCGGTCCGCGTCGTGCGGGAGTCGGGTCTGCCGAACCGCACGGACGCGATGTTCACCTCGATCGAGGGGGACTGGGACGAGGTGATGGACGTGGTCAGGCGCGCCGTCGCCGCGGTCGAGGCCCGCGCCCCGCGGGTCTCCCTCGTCCTCAAGGCCGACATCCGCCCCGGCGTGACCGACGGCCTCACCTCCAAGGTCGACACCGTCGAACGCCACCTCGCCGGCTGATTTCCCTTTCTGACGCCGAGCCCCCGGCCCCGCGGCCGGGGGCTCGGCGGCTTTCGGGCCCGGATCGGTCGTACCGGGTGCGGTCCGGGCCCCCGTGGAGCGGTCCCCGCAGCGCTGACACCCACCGCGTCAAGGCGTCAGGTGCTCCGAGCGGCCCGACCCGCCTGAGCCGCCGCGGAGCGGCAGGATCATCGGATCGAAGGATCGGAGGACCGAAAGGCGAGACGGGGCTGACCACCATGTGACCAGTCGGTAAGGTCGTGCCGTGCCGAAGCCGCTCAGCCTTCCCTTCGATCCCATCGCCCGCGCCGACGAACTCTGGCAGCAGCGGTGGGGGCCCGTGCCGTCGATGGCGGCGATCACGTCCATCATGCGCGCGCACCAGATCCTGCTCGCCGAGGTCGACGCCGTGGTCAAGCCGTACGGGCTGACCTTCGCGCGGTACGAGGCGCTGGTGCTGCTGACCTTCTCCAAGGCCGGCGAACTGCCGATGTCCAAGATCGGCGAGCGGCTGATGGTGCACCCCACGTCGGTCACGAACACGGTCGACCGGCTCGTGAGGTCCGGCCTGGTCGACAAGCGGCCCAATCCGAACGACGGCCGCGGCACCCTCGCCTCCATCACGGAGAAGGGCCGTGAAGTCGTCGAGGCGGCCACCCGCGACCTGATGGCCATGGACTTCGGCCTCGGCGCGTACGACGCGGAGGAGTGCGCGGAGATCTTCGCGATGCTGCGCCCGCTGCGGGTGTCGGCGGCGGACTTCGACGAGAAGTAGGTCACTCGACCCGCGCGAAGATCGCACCCCGCGCCCGGCTACGCTCGATGCCATGAAAGCGAATGTGCTGACCCGCTACCGCGTGATGGCCTACCTCACCGCCGTCTGGCTGCTCGTCTTCACCGGGGCCATCGTCATGAAGTACGGGTTCGACACCGGCGACACCATGCTGATCTCACAGATCCACGGTGTGCTCTTCATCGTCTACGTCGTCTTCGCCTTCGACCTCGGTTCCAAGGCGAAGTGGCCGTTCGGCAAGCTGCTGTGGGTGCTGGCCGCGGGCTGCATTCCCTTCGCCTCGTTCTTCGTCGAGCCGAAGGTGACGCGGGAGGCGCGGGCGCTGATCGCCGGCGAGCCCGCGGCGGCGACGGCCGGCGCGTAGTACGTCTCACAGCGCCGCGGGCGGGGCTCGCGGCGCTTTGCCATCGACATTTACTAGGACGTCCTAGTAAATTCGGGGGTATGGACGCTGACGCGATCGAGGAAGGCCGCCGACGCTGGCAGGCCCGTTACGACAAGGCCCGCAAGCGGGACGCCGACTTCACCACGCTCTCCGGGGATCCGGTCGAGCCCGTCTACGGGCCCAGGCCCGGGGACCACTACGACGGCTTCGAGCGCATCGGCTGGCCCGGGGAGTACCCCTTCACCCGCGGACTGCACCCCACCGGCTACCGCGGCCGGACCTGGACCATCCGCCAGTTCGCCGGCTTCGGCAACGCCGAGCAGACCAACGAGCGCTACAAGATGATCCTGGCCGCCGGCGGCGGCGGGCTCTCCGTCGCCTTCGACATGCCGACCCTCATGGGACGCGACTCCGACGACCAGCGCTCGCTCGGCGAGGTCGGCCACTGCGGTGTCGCCATCGACTCCGCCGCCGACATGGAGGTCCTGTTCAAGGACATCCCGCTCGGCGACGTGACGACCTCCATGACGATCTCCGGGCCGGCCGTCCCGGTCTTCTGCATGTACCTGGTCGCCGCCGAGCGCCAGGGTGTCGACCCGGCGGTGCTCAACGGCACGCTGCAGACCGACATCTTCAAGGAGTACATCGCGCAGAAGGAGTGGCTCTTCCAGCCGGAGCCCCATCTGCGGCTGATCGGCGACCTGATGGAGCACTGCGCGCAGGGCATCCCCGCGTACAAGCCCCTGTCGGTCTCCGGCTACCACATCCGCGAGGCGGGCGCGACGGCCGCGCAGGAGCTCGCGTACACCCTCGCCGACGGCTTCGGCTACGTGGAGCTGGGTCTGTCCCGCGGCCTCGACGTCGACACCTTCGCGCCCGGACTGTCCTTCTTCTTCGACGCGCACCTCGACTTCTTCGAGGAGATCGCCAAGTTCCGCGCCGCCCGCCGGATCTGGGCGCGCTGGATGAAGGAGGTGTACGGGGCGAAGACCGACAAGGCGCAGTGGCTGCGCTTCCACACCCAGACCGCCGGTGTCTCCCTCACTGCCCAGCAGCCGTACAACAACGTCGTGCGCACGGCGGTCGAGGCGCTCTCCGCGGTCCTCGGCGGCACCAACTCCCTGCACACCAACGCACTCGACGAGACCCTCGCGCTCCCCAGCGAGCAGGCCGCCGAGATCGCGCTGCGCACGCAGCAGGTGCTGATGGAGGAGACCGGCGTCGCGAACGTCGCCGACCCGCTGGGCGGTTCGTGGTACGTCGAGCAGCTCACCGACCGCATCGAGGCCGACGCCGAGAAGATCTTCGACCAGATCAGGGAGCGGGGCCGCCGGGCGCATCCGGACGGGCAGCACCCGATCGGTCCGATCACCTCCGGCATCCTGCGCGGCATCGAGGACGGCTGGTTCACGGGCGAGATCGCCGAGTCCGCCTTCCGCTACCAGCAGTCCCTGGAGAAGGGCGACAAGAAGGTCGTCGGCGTCAACACCGCCACCGGTTCGGTCACCGGTGACCTGGAGATCCTGCGGGTCAGCCACGAGGTCGAGCGCGAGCAGGTGCGGGCGCTGGCCGAGCGCAAGGGCCGTCGGGACGACGCGCTCGTGCGGTCCTCGCTCGACGCCATGCTGGCCGCCGCCCGCGACGGCTCCAACATGATCGCCCCGATGCTCGACGCCGTACGGGCGGAGGCCACGCTGGGCGAGATCTGCGACGCCCTGCGCGACGAGTGGGGCGTCTACACGGAGCCGCCCGGCTTCTGAGCGCCCCGCCGCGTCAGGCGGCCAGGGAGCGGAGCCCCGACACCAGCAGAACGGTGAAGAGGCGCGCCCACTCCGCGTCCACCGGCTCCGCGCTGACGAGAGTCCGGTGGACGACGGCGCCGGCCACGACGTCGAAGATCAGGTCCGTGTTGCGGGCCGCCGTTCGGGGATCGTCCTCGTACGGCAGCTCGCCGCGGGCCTGTGCGCGTCTGCGGCCCTCGACGACGAGACGCTTCTGCCGCTCCACGATCGCCGAGCGGACGCGTCCTCGCAGGGCCTCGTCGGTCGTCGACTCGGCCACGACGCCCATCAGGGCGGTCTTCGTCTCCGGCTGTTCGAGCAGTTCGGCGAACTGCAGGACGACGCCCTCGACATCGGCGGCCAGGCTGCCGCGGTCGGGGAGTTCGAGTTCGTCGAAGAGGACGGCGACCGCGTCGACGACCAGTTCGTTCTTGTTCGCCCAGCGGCGGTAGAGGGTGGTCTTGGCGACCCCCGCGCGTGCGGCCACGTCCCCCATGGTCAGCTTCGACCAGCCCAGCTCGACGAGGGAGGCGCGGGTCGCCTCCAGGATCGCGGCATCGGCCTCGGCGCTGCGAGGACGTCCCGTACGACCGGTACGCGGGGCTTCGGGGCGGGTACTGCTGGACATGCCCGCGACCATACCCGCCGGTAGTGAGAATGGCGGCTGTGAGGCAGCTCACCGGAAATGCCCTCACACGCATGGACCCCTGCAGATACGCTACGACCCGTAGCGAAAGCCATGACCGGCTCGTCGCGACAGCCACAAGGCGCCAAGGTGGGGACCTGGCGCCGACTTTTTCACATGGGCGCGCGGAAGGGGGAGGATGTACGCATGCAGCCTAGGAACATGTCCATGAGCGGCGTCGTCGACCTCGCCGCGGTGAAGGCGGCCAACGAGGCCAAGACGAAGGCGGAGCAGGCGAGGGCCGAGTCCGCCCGGCAGGGTGGCGGCGGCGCCGTCCCCCCGGCCGCCCTGGTGATCGACACCGACGAAGCCAGCTTCGAGCGCGACGTACTGCAGCGCTCCACCGAGGTCCCGGTCGTCATCGACTTCTGGGCCGAGTGGTGCGAGCCGTGCAAGCAGCTCGGCCCGCTCCTGGAGCGCCTCGCCAGGGAGTACAACGGCCGTTTCGTCCTCGCCAAGGTCGACGTCGACGCCAACCAGATGCTGATGCAGCAGTTCGGGATCCAGGGCATCCCCGCGGTCTTCGCGGTGGTGGCCGGCCAGGCGCTGCCCCTCTTCCAGGGTGCGGCCCCCGAGGCGCAGATCCGCCAGACGCTGGACCAGCTCGTGCAGGTCGCGGAGGAGCGCTTCGGTCTGACCGGCATCGCGGTCGACGCGGAGGCGTCGGACGACGCGGCCGAGGCCCCCGTTCCCGCCGGCCCGTACGACGCCCTGCTCGAAGCGGCCGTACAGGCCCTGGACGCGGGCGACTTCGGCGGTGCGGTCCAGGCCTACCGGAACGTGCTCTCGGACGATCCCGGCAACACGGAGGCGAAGCTCGGCCTCGCGCAGGCCGAACTGCTGGGCCGCGTCAAGGACATGGACCAGGCCAAGGTGCGCCGGGAAGCGGCCGACAACCCGGCCGATGCCACCGCCCAGATCGCCGCGGCCGACCTGGACCTGGTCGGCGGGCATGTGGAGGACGCCTTCGGCCGGCTCGTCGAAACCGTGCGGCGCACGGCGGGGGACGAGCGTGACGCGGCGCGGGTGCGACTGCTGGAGCTCTTCGAGGTGGTCGGTCCCGACGACCCCAGGGTGACGACGGCGCGGCAGGCCCTCGCGCGAGTGCTCTTCTGAAGCTTTTCTCCGGTGGCCTGAATGTTTCGTCGGCGCCTCTGGTGCGTTTGGTTGACGCTTCATTGACAGCCGTTATGACAAGGGTGTCCTGAGAGTCCCGTTCTGACGGAAATGCGGCGGTGGCGCTGACGCGGCGTCACCGCCGTTTTGGCGACACAGTGACAATTCGCGACGCGGCTTTGCCAAAACTTGGTAAACCGAACCTCGGGTTACTCCGAGTACAACAGCGCGCTGTTTCTGTCCGGTTATCAACAACTTTCATCCCCTCTGTGTGGCGGGTCGGTGGTACCGAGCGTGCTCGCGCGACATCGCGCGGTCGCGCCGTGGTTATGCGGCCGTTACTGCCCAGTAACGAACCCCCTTGTGCCCTGGCCTGGAATGGACAACGATCGGCGACGCTCGGTCCAATACCGCACCAGCCCGGCCACCAGCCGTGCCGCGGCACCTTGGGTCCCCACCGAGCCGGTCGACGCCGACGGCGTCGACCGCGGACAGGGGGGTTCCTGCTACAGACCGGCAGGGCCTGTCCGGCAGGTTGTGCGTGATGAGTCAGGCGCGACCAGTGGTTGTCGCTCGGGGGTGATCGCCGGTGTTTTTCGGACGCTCAGCGCGCCTGAAAGAGCAGGCGCTCTCCTTCCCGAGGACGTAGCACTTCTCCCATCCCAGGACGGGCCGAGGCCCGGACCGGAGATGTACGTCCGAGAAGGAGGAAAGTCATGGAGTCTATGGCTCGTGGTGGAACCAGATGGAAGCGGTTCGCCCTTGTCATGGTGCCGAGCGTGGCCGCGACGGCCGCGATAGGCGTCGGCCTGGCACAGGGGGCGCTCGCCGCGTCCTTCGCGGTGTCCGGCCAGGAGTTCAAGGTCACCACCGGCAAGCTCGTCGGACATGGGTTCTCCCAGTACGGCGGCGTCGACATGGGGTACAAGGACCTCAAGGGTGAAGAGAAGGTCGCGCACCCCGTTGCGATCTCGACCTTCAAGAACGCGTCGATCACCAACATGTGCCAGTCGGTCGTCACCGACGTGCCGTTCGTCGGCAAGATCACGCTGAGGCTGACCGCCGGTGACAAGGGCACCGACGTTCAGGCCGAGAAGCTCTACCTGGACGTGTCCGAACTGGACGCGGACGCCAAGTTCAAGAACATCGACATCGGCGTCGCGGCCAAGGACACGGACAACCCGGCAGGTGGCCCCGGCCCCGCGGGCAAGGGCCCGGCGGTCAAGGACACCTCCATCCTCCCCAACGGGTTCGCCCAGCAGGCGGATGAGGTCGAGCTGACCGGCGTCAAGCAGAAGGCGTGGGCGACGACCGCCGGCACCTTCGAGCTCAGTGGTCTGAGCATGCGCCTGCACAAGGGCGACGGCCCCAAGGTCGAGTGCTACTGACGGTAGCCCCGTCCGGGCGGGCGGGTGAAACTCTGGCAGCTTCGCCCGCCCGCCACTCTCTTCACACAGCAACGCCAGTACCAGGGAGCTGTTTTCCATGAGCGCCGAGACTGCAGTGTCACAGGGGCGGGACGAGCACTACACCCGCGTCCTTCGGCGGAACTTCCGTACCTGGCGGGGGCAGCGGCCCTTCTGGGCGGGTCTGCTGACCCTGCTCGGCGGGATCCCCATCGCCTACTTCCCGTATGCGACCTTCAAAATCGGCCACATGAACCTCGCCATGCAGACGACGGCGGGGGCCGGCTCGCTGATCATCGGCGTGCTGCTGGTCACGCTGGGTCTCACGATGTGGTTCCAGCACATCGTGCGGGTGTTCGCAGGCGTGGCCACGATTCTCCTGGCGCTGGTCTCCCTTCCGATCGCCAACATGGGCGGCTTCATCGTCGGGTTCGTCCTCTCCCTCACCGGCGGTGCGCTCTCGCTGTCGTGGGTTCCGGCCAAGACGGTCCTGCCCGCGCCCGCGCCCGCGGCCGAGGATCCGCTCTGGGCCGACGAGGCCGAGGCCTCCGCCGTGCCGGAGCAGTGGGACGGCCGGGGCACGGACACGCACGAGACATACACCGAAGGCAACGGCGGGAGGAACAGTGCCGGGTGACGTGACACCACCGCTGACCGCGACCGCGGGCGGCGACGGCTCGCGGGAGAGAAAAGGGCCGCGGCACGCCGCCCCGAGGAAGTCGCTGCTGACAAAGCTTCACATGCCCGCGAGCAAGGCGATCGCCCTCGCCGCGATGCCCACGGCCGTCTTCGTCGGGATGGGGCTCACGCCGAAGCTCGCCCTGGCCGACGACAAGGAGATCCCGTTCGCGCCCGGCCCGTGCGTGACCCGCTCGGACGAGCCGTCGGAATCCGCCTCACCGTCCGCCTCCGAGTCACCGAAGCCGTCCGAGTCGGCGTCCCCGAGCGAGACCGCGAAGCCGGAGCCGACGCCGAGCGCGACGTCCGGAACCGGTACGGGTGCCGACGAGCTGCTGCCGCAGCCGGGCGAGAGCCCGTCCTCCTCCGTGGCCGGATCCGAGCCGAAGGTGCCCGCACCGGAGCCGTCGGCGGGCGAGACGAAGAACCCGCTCGACCCGCTGGGCGTCGGCGAGAAGATCGAGGACTTCTTCGACGGTGTGGGCGACGCGCTCAAGGGTGAGCCGTCCGAGACGCCGTCCCCGAGCGACACCGCGACCGAGCCCGTCGAGGAGCCGGCGGAGAAGCCTTCCGAGGCGCCCGCCGACGAGCTCACGGACAAGCCCGGCGATCTCGTGGACGGAACCGTCGACAAGACCAAGGAAGCGATCAAGGACGCTGCCGAGAAGGCCGGCGTCGAGGTCGAAGAGCTGGACGAGGACGTCAAGGGTCTCGACCCCAAGAAGGACGAGGACATCCCGGAAGGTGCCAAGCCGCGCTTCCCGTGCCCGACCCCGGACCCGGACGCCCTGGCGGCCGCCGAGGCCGAGCCCGGTCTGCCGCTGCTCCCGGACGACCCGTGGATCCTCGAGAGCTCGATGCTCACCCTGAGGGGGCTGGACTACCACGGCATCGTCGAGGTGAGGACCGGCAGCGGCAAGACCAAGAAGGTCCTGAAGTTCACCGCGACGGGCGTGGACATCAAGGACCTGCACCAGCTGGTGGTCGGTCCCATGGGCACGACGACGCACGTCGAGGCCGACAAGGGGTCCACATCGACCATTCGCGACGGCGAAGTCACCATGTACACGGAGGAGTTGAAGGGTAACCTGTTCGGGATCATCCCGATCACGTTCAGCCCGGAGACCCCGCCGCCGCTGAACGTCCCCTTCGCGATGTTCACCGACGTGAAGGTCACCCAGGCCGGCCAGTTCGGCGGGACGCTCACCGTCCCCGGCCTGCACAACTACTTCACCGGCGGGAACTCCTGACCCAGGACCACCGGGAGCCGCGAAAACGCTGTGGGTCGCACCCGTTCAGGGGGGTGCGGCCCACAGCTGTTCCCGGTTCACGGGTTCACCGGCTCGGAAGCCGCCGGGCGTTCATGCCGTCGCGCCGACCCGGTGGAGCACCCGAGAACCGGTGGGCAGGGGCGGTGCCTCAGGGCGCCGACCGAAGCCCTAGCAGCTCTCCGTCGACGCCAGTGCGTGCCGGATCGCCGCCAGTGCCTCCTCGTCCGTGGCGTGGAGCTGCCTGGCCGCCGTCGCGAACAGACGGGCCTGTTCCGCGAGTTTCGCCTTCGAGTCGGAGATCGAGGCGGGTGCGACGACCTGGGTGCCCGAGCCGCGGCGGGTTCTGACCAGGCCGGCGGACTCCAGTTCGCGGTAGGCGCGGACCACCGTGTTGTTGGCCAGGCCCAGGTCGGAGGCGAGCTGGCGTACGGAGGGGAGTCGGTCGCCCTGACGGAGCCGGCCCACCGAAATCAGGTCGGCGAGCTGCGCCCGGACCTGTTCGTAGGGTGGGGTCGGACTCATGTGGTTGACGACGATGCGGATTCCGCCGGTGCTCATGGCCTCGCCTTCGTGTAGGCCGTGGGGATCAGGAGGACGCCCAGGCAGTGGCAGCCGGTCAGTGCGGAGGTGAAGGCGGTGAGGGCGAGTGCCGCCAGGGCGGCCAGTTTCGCCGCGCCTCCGCAGGCCAGGCTCAGTACGACGACCGCCATTGTGGACGAGACGGCGAACAGCGGAGCCGTCACCAGCACGCCCCAGGCACCGACTGCCGCGCGTGCCTGGACCCGGCGCTGGTCCTCCGGCTGGGGACGCAGGGTCACACGGCGCAGCAGCAGTGCGCAGGCGAGCGTGCCGAGGGCGACACCGCCCAGCGCGGGCCAGGCGTAGTAGAGGCCGGGCCAGGGGCTGAGAAGCTGGGACCCGGCCGGGCATTCAACGGCCAGAGCCCGTCCGGAGCGGCCTTTGGAGTCCGCTGACGCCGTGGTCGCGGAGATGACGACGAGCACCGTGAGGATCGCCGTCTGCGCGGTGACGAACAGTGTGAGGGCGCGGGGTATGCGGTCGCGGACGCGGCGGGGCGTCACTTCCGCCACCCGTATCCAGTCCCGTCCGGGGCGGGCGATGAGATCGGCCACAAGGACGCCGGCCATCACGGACAGGCCGAACACGGGGAACGCGTACAGGAGTTGGACATCCGGCTCCGGGCTGAAGTCGACGAACACCCCGACCGCGATGCCGGCGGCCGCGCCGGCCCATCGGACGAGAGTGTCGATCCAGGTCCGCCAGGTGTCTTCCGTCGTCGTGGCAGCAGACATGCCTGCCCCCTTTCGTGGTCCGCTCGGCCCCATCAGGTGTATCAGTCTATTAATACACTTCCTCAACTGGAGGACTGTGTCAAGGAGTTGATACATCCGGCTCGGGCCAGGAGGCGGCCGGTGCCGAGAAGAGGGCGGCCCCCCACCCGGAAGGGTCGGGGGCCGCCCTGCGGCAGGGGAGGCGGAAGGTCAGCTCCGGGACTTTCCGCCGAGGTGGTGCACCCGCACCATGTTCGTGGTGCCGGGGACGCCGGGAGGCGAGCCGGCCGTGATCACCATGATGTCGCCCGCGTTGTAGCGCTGGAGCTTCAGAAGTTCGGCGTCCATCAGGTCGACCATGGCGTCCGTCGTCTCCACGAACGGGGCAAGGAAGGACTCGACGCCCCAGCTCAGCGTGAGCTGGTTGCGGGTGTCCTGGTCCGTGGTGAAGGCGAGGATCGCCTGCTCGGCGCGGTAGCGGGACAGTCGGCGGGCCGTGTCGCCGGACTTGGTGAAGGCGATGAGCGCCTTGCCGCCCAGGAAGTCCGCGATCTCGGCGGGGGCGGTTCAGGACCTCCCGTACAGCATCCCGAGGTCGACCAGTCCCATGTCCCCCGACGCCCCCGCGGCGGCACGCGCCTTGTTGTTGAAGCCCGCCCCGCTGAAGCACAGCAGCCGCGTGCGCGTGGTGTCGAAGCGGTCCGCACGGGCGATCAGGTCCCGTACGTGCTTCAGCCGTTGTACGTGTGCCGCGCCCATCTCGTCGTTCCACTTCGCCTCGCCGATGGCCAGCAGCGGTGGCTTGCCGCTGCCCTCGGGGATACCGACGACCGCGACATCGACCTCGTGGCCCTTGCGCGCCGCCGCGTCGTGGACGGTGCCGTGGCCGACGCGGGCCGGCAGACCGCCCAGCCAGTCGGGGTCGGCGTGGTGCAGGGTCCACTCGCGGCAGACCTGTTCGAAGTGCGGTCCGAGGACGTTGCTCGCGAAGCGGCGGCGGCTTGCCTGCCAGACACGGGCCGCACTGCCGGGGCGCTCCAACTGGTCCCAGACGGGTCGCATGATGGCGTGGTAGAAGGCGATCAGTGGTTCGGCGATCCGATAGGCGGGACGGTTCTCGCGGAAGGCATCGGCGTCCCGGTGGAGAAGGCCGGCGTCCTCCAGGACGGTGATCGGATGCGCGATGTCCGTCGCCTTGCGTTCCAGGTAGCCGGCCATGCCGCCGCGCGTCGCGTTCCCGTCCGCTACGGCGCTGAGGACGGACAGGTACAGGGTGGTGTCACGCAGGTCCGGTTCCTCCGCGAGGAGGTATCGGGCCTCGCGGAAGAGCGGGGTCTCTGGATTGAGTACCGTACGGACGACCCAGTCGTCGAAGTCGTCGAGGCCGGAGGGGCTGTCGCCGCGTGCGAACTCACGCCGATAGGCGGGCGTGCCGCCGACGACCGCGTTGACCTGGAGGGCGAGACGCGGGTCCGAGATGTTCCAGAAGTCCGCCGCGAGTCGGTGATCGAGCGTACGGACGATGAGTTCCAGCCCTGCGCGACCGCGCAGCGGCGCGTTCCCCGAGAGCAGCTTGCCCATGAACGACAAGGCCGAGCCGCACAGCAACAGCCGCGTGCGGGAGTTGGTGCGCTCCGCGCGCAGTGGGCGCAGCGCCTCTTGGATGATCGACGGAAGCTCCGGGTTGGCTTTCACCAAGTAGGGGAACTCGTCGAGGACCACAGGCACCGGTCCGTCCGAGCCCAGAGCGAACAACGCGTCGATGGCTTCGGACCAGTTGGCGAAGTGGTACGGAGCGGCGGGCCGTGCGTGTTCGGTCAGTGCCGAGCTGATCCGCCGGAGTGACTCGGCGTCGGTCGCCTCGGTCGCACCGAAGTAGAAACCGCCGCCCGCCCGGCAGGCGGCGTCCAGGAGGAACGTCTTGCCCTGGCGGCGTCGTCCGGAGACCACGCCCAGCGTGGCGCCCGGCTGCGCATCGGTGATGAACCGGGAGAGCGCGGACCACTCGTGTTCCCGGTCGAACATCTCCTCCGGCTTTTGCAGCAGCATGTTCACCTCGGCCCAGAGATATAGGGGTACAGTTCTGTAAACTGTACCCCTATATCTTTTCCGCGTGCGCAACGCAGGGCGGCCTCCGACCCGGGCTGGATCGGAGGCCGCTCAGGGAAGGGTGAGGCGGAGCGTCAGTCGCGCTCGCTGCCGCCGAGGTGGTGCACCCGCACCATGTTCGTGGTGCCGGGGACGCCCGGAGGCGAGCCGGCCGTGATCACCATGATGTCGCCCGCGTTGTAGCGCTGGAGCTTCAGAAGTTCGGCGTCCACCAGGTCGACCATGGCGTCCGTCGTCTCCACGAACGGGGCAAGGAAGGACTCGACGCCCCAGCTCAGCGTGAGCTGGTTGCGGGTGTCCTGGTCCGTGGTGAAGGCGAGGATCGCCTGCTCGGCGCGGTAGCGGGACAGTCGGCGGGCCGTGTCGCCGGACTTGGTGAAGGCGATGAGCGCCTTGCCGCCCAGGAAGTCCGCGATCTCGGCGGCGGCGCGGGCCACCGAACCGCCCTGCGTGCGGGGCTTCTTGCCGGGGACGAGAGGCTGAAGGCCCTTGGAGAGGAGCTCCTCCTCCGCCGCGGCGACGATCTTCGACATCGTCTTGACCGTCTCGATCGGGTACGCGCCGACCGACGACTCCGCCGACAGCATGACCGCGTCCGCGCCGTCCAGGATCGCGTTGGCGACGTCGGACGCCTCCGCGCGCGTGGGGCGGGAGTTGGTGATCATCGACTCCATCATCTGGGTCGCCACGATCACCGGCTTGGCGTTGCGGCGGCACAGCTCGATGAGGCGCTTCTGCACCATGGGGACGCGCTCGAGGGGGTACTCCACGGCGAGGTCGCCGCGCGCCACCATCACCGCGTCGAACGCCGCGACGACGTCCTGCATGTTCTCGACCGCCTGCGGCTTCTCCACCTTGGCGATGACCGGGACCCGGCGGCCCTCCTCGTCCATCACCTTGTGGACGTCCTTGACGTCCGCGGCGTCACGGACGAATGAGAGGGCGACCATGTCGCAGCCCATGCGCAGTGCGAAGCGCAGGTCCTCGACGTCCTTCTCGGACAGGGCCGGGACGTTGACGGCGGCACCCGGCAGGTTGATGCCCTTGTGGTCCGAGATGACGCCGCCCTCGACGACGATCGTCTTGACCTGCGAGCCGTCCACCTCCACGACGCGCAGTTCGACGTTGCCGTCGTTGATCAGGATCTGGTCGCCCTTGGAGACGTCTCCGGGCAGGCCCTTGTACGTGGTCCCGCAGATGGACTTGTCGCCGGCGACGTCCTCCGTGGTGATGGTGAACTCGTCACCGCGGACCAGCTCCACCGGACCCTCGGCGAAGGTCTCCAGACGGATCTTGGGGCCCTGGAGGTCGGCGAGCACGCCCACGGCGCGGCCGGTGTCCTCGGACGCCTGGCGGACGCGGTGGTACCGCTCCTCGTGGTCGGCGTGGGTGCCGTGGCTGAAGTTGAAGCGGGCCACGTTCATACCGGCCTCGATGAGCGCTTTCAGCTGCTCGTATGAGTCGACGGCGGGGCCCAGTGTGCAGACGATTTTGGAACGGCGCATAAGGCGGATCCTATCGGTTTGTTTCCCTGCGGAATATTCCGTCTGGTGGAATGTACAAATGGGCGCCGGCCCGCTCAGGCGTTCACCGATTCGGGGCAAACCGATTCGGTTCACGTCACCGACTTCCCTCACTTCACCAGATCAAAGGTCTGTCGTGCGATCTCGAGTTCCTCGTCCGTCGGGACCACGGCGACCGCCACCCGTGCCGCCTCGGGCGAGATCAGCCGGGCCTGGTCCGACCGTACGGCGTTCAGGCCCGCGTCCACCGCCAGGCCCAGCCCTTCCAGACCCGCGACGGCGGCCTCGCGAACGGGAGCGGCGTTCTCGCCCACACCCGCCGTGAACGCCACCGCGTCCACCCGTCCGAGTACCGCGTAATAGGCGCCTATGTACTTCTTCAGCCGGTGCACGTAAATGTCGAACGCCAGCCGCGCCCGCTCGTCGCCCTCTTCGATCCGTCGGCGGATCTCCCTCATGTCGTTGTCCCCGCACAGGCCCACCAGCCCGCTCTTCTTGTTGAGCAGCGCATCGATCTCGTCCGTGCTCATTCCGGCGACCCGCCTGAGGTGGAACGTCACCGCCGGGTCGATGTCACCGGAGCGCGTACCCATCACAAGGCCCTCCAAGGGGGTGAGCCCCATGGAGGTCTCCACACACCGGCCCCCGGCCACCGCGGAGGCGGAGGCGCCGTTGCCGAGGTGCAGCACGATGACGTTCACCTCGGACGGGTCCTTGCCGAGCAGCGCCGCCGTGGCCCGGGAGACGTAGGCGTGCGAGGTGCCGTGGAAGCCGTAGCGGCGGATACGGTGCGCGTCCGCGGTCTCGACGTCGATGGCGTACCGCGCCGCCGCCTCCGGCATCGTCGTGTGGAAGGCCGTGTCGAAGACCGCGACCTGCGGCAGGTCGGGCCGGAGCGCCCGGGCGGTACGTATGCCGGTGATGTTCGCCGGGTTGTGCAGCGGGGCGACCGGTACGAGCCGCTCCACCTCGGCGAGCACCTCGTCGGTGATCACCGTGGGAGCGGTGAACCGCAGCCCGCCGTGCACCACCCGGTGGCCGATGGCGGCGAGCTCCGGCGAGTCCAGACCGAGCCCGTCCCGGGTCAGTTCCCCCGCGACCGCCTTGAGCGCCGCGTCGTGGTCGGCGATCGGGCCGGAGCGCTCGCGCCTGTCACCGCCGCGCGCGAGCGGTGTGTGGACCAGCCGGGAGGTCTGTTCGCCAATACGCTCCACCAGGCCGATCGCCAGCCGGGACGAGTCGCGCATGTCGAGCAGCTGGTACTTCAGGGACGACGAGCCGGAGTTGAGGACGAGGACGCGGGTGGCGGTCATGCGGAGGGCTCCTGTGCCTTCGACGGGCTCGCGGACGGGCTCTGGGACCGGCCCGCGGACGGGCTCTGGCTCTGGGACCGGTTCTGCGCCGGGCTCTGGGACTGGATCGCGGTGATGGCGACCGTGTTGACGATGTCGCTGACCAGCGCGCCGCGCGACAGGTCGTTGACCGGCTTGCGCAGACCCTGCAGCACCGGCCCGACCGCGACGGCGCCCGCCGAGCGCTGCACGGCCTTGTACGTGTTGTTGCCGGTGTTCAGGTCCGGGAAGATCAGGACCGTCGCCCGGCCGGCCACCTCCGAGTCGGGCAGCTTCGTCGCCGCGACGGAGGGCTCGACGGCCGCGTCGTACTGGATCGGTCCCTCGATCCGCAGATCCGGGCGGGAACCGCGCACCATCCCGGTCGCCTCGCGCACCTTGTCCACGTCGGCGCCGGACCCCGAGGTGCCGGTGGAGTACGACAGCATCGCGATCCTCGGCTCGACGCCGAACCGGGCGGCCGTCGCGGCCGACTGGATCGCGATGTCGGCGAGCTGCCCGGCGTCCGGGTCCGGGTTGACCGCGCAGTCGCCGTAGACGAGCACCCTGTCGGCCAGGCACATGAAGAAGACGGACGAGACGATCGAGGCCTCTGGCTTCGTCTTGATGATCTCGAAGGCCGGACGGATGGTGGCGGCCGTGGAGTGCACGGAGCCGGACACCATGCCGTCGGCCAGCCCCTCCTCCACCATGAGGGTGCCGAAGTAGTTCACGTCCGCCACCACGTCGTGCGCCAGATCGACCGTCACGCCCTTGTGGGCGCGCAGCGCGGCGTAGCGTTCCGCGAACGTCTGGCGCAGGTCGGAGGTGTTCGGGTCGATCAGCTGGGCGGCCGACAGATCGATGCCGAGGTCGGCTGCCTTCTTGCGGATGATCTCGGTGTCACCGAGGAGCGTCAGGTCGCACACGTCCCGGCGGATCAGCACATCGGCCGCGCGGAGCACCCGCTCCTCCGTGCCCTCCGGCAGCACCACGCGACGGCGGTCGGCGCGCGCCTGTTCCAGCAGCTCGTGCTCGAACATCATCGGTGTGACCCGGCTGCTGCGGGACACCGCGAGACGGGCCAGCAGGTCGGCGGTGTCCACATGGCGCTCGAAGAGGCCGAGCGCGGTCTCCGCCTTGCGCGGTGTGGTGCCGCTCAACTTGCCTTCCATCGCGAACAGTTCACCGGCGGTGGGGAAGCTGTTGCCGGCCACGGAGACGACCGGGGTGCCCGGCGCGAGACGGGCCGCGAGGGTGAGGACCTCGTCGCTCGGGCGCTCGTTCAGCGTCAGCAGCACGCCCGCGATGGGCGGGGTGCCCGCAGAGTGCGCGGCGAGCGAGCCCACCACCAGGTCGGCGCGGTCGCCCGGTGTCACGACGAGGCAGCCGGGGGTCAGGGCGGGCAGAAAACTCGGCAGCATCGCGCCGCCGAAGACGAAGTCCAGGGCGTCACGCGCGAGACCGGAGTCGTCGCCGAGGAGGACCGTGCCGCCGAGGGCGTGCGTGATCTGGGCGACCGTGGGGGCGGCGAGCGCGGGCTCGTCGGGGATCACGTAACAGGGGACCGGCAGCCGCGCCGCGAGCCGTTCGGCGATGCCTGCCCGTTCGGCGGGGACGACGCGGTTGGCGACCATGGCGAGGACGTTGCAGCCGAGGGCCTCGTAGGCGCGGTAGGCGTTGCGGGTCTCCGCCCGTACGGACTCCGGGGTCTGGCCCTTGCCGCCCACCACCGCGACCACGGAGGCGCCGAACTCGTTGGCGAGCCGGGCGTTGAGCGCCAGCTCGTCGGGGAGCTGGGTGGCGGCGTAGTCGGTGCCGAGGACCAGGACCACCTCGTACTCCCTGGCCACCGCGAGGAAGCGTTCGACCAGGTGGGAGACCAGCTCGTCGGTGCCCTTCTCCGCCTGGAGCGCGGCCGCCTCGTGGTAGTCCATGCCGTAGACGGAGGCGGAGTCCTGGGAGAGCCGGTAGCGCGCCCGGAGCAGTTCGAAGAGGCGGTCGGGTCCGTCGTGGACGAGGGGGCGGAAGACGCCCACCCGGTCCACCTGGCGGGTCAGGAGCTCCATGACTCCCAGCTCGACCACCTGCCGGCCGTCTCCGCGGTCGATCCCGGTCACGTACACTCCGCCTGCCTTCGGCGGGTGGTGCCCCCTGCGCGTCACGCTCGTGCTCTCCCGTCCATGAAGTCCGTGTTCATGATGTCCGTACCGGGCGTATGGGCGCCCTGGCCGCTCCGACCGCCTGCCGACCGCCCTGCCGGGCGCCCGCGCAAGCCGTCCGCCGCACCGCCTCGCGGACGGCGGGGTCGGGGCGTGCCTGAGGGCCGCTCGGGGCGGCATTGCCCTCTTGACAGTACCTCCGAAGGTGGCTAAGGGCTGTCCCGTCATCCGCGGTGGATCAGCGCGCGGCGTCAGATGCGGTGCATCGCAAGGCGGAGGGTCGTCCTCATACTGGATGTATCCGGGCGATTCGACAACGCGGCGAGGTGCCGTAGCTGTCGTCGTGCGCCCAGCGGGGATTGCGGGACAGCCCTTAGGGCGCCCGCCGGGCGAGCGGGGCGGCCGCGAGGAGAGCAAGGAGCGGCAGGAGCGCCCCGGAGCAGCAGGGAGCGCGGGCGATCCAGGGCCCGTGGGACAATCGGAAACGGCTCACAAGGACCACCGAGGAGCAGGAGACACAGCACGATGCGCATCGGAGTTCTCACCGCAGGCGGCGACTGCCCGGGTCTGAACGCAGTGATCCGCTCTGTCGTGCACCGTGCCATGACAGGTCACGGCGACGAAGTCATCGGTTTCGAGGACGGATTCAAGGGTCTCCTCGACGGCCACTACCGTCCGCTCGATCTCAACGCGGTCAGCGGCATCCTCGCCCGCGGCGGCACGATCCTCGGCTCGGCCCGCCTGGAGCGCGGCCGGCTGCGGGAAGCGGCGGAGAACGCGGCGGAGTTGGCGAAGCAGTACGGCATCGACGCGCTCATCCCGATCGGCGGCGAGGGCACACTCACCGCGTCGCGGATGCTGTCCGACGCCGGGATGCCCGTCGTCGGCGTCCCGAAGACCATCGACAACGACATCTCCTCCACCGACCGCACCTTCGGCTTCGACACCGCCGTCATGGTCGCCACGGAGGCAATCGACCGTCTGAAGACCACCGCCGAGTCGCACCAGCGGGTCATGGTCGTCGAGGTCATGGGCCGGCACGCCGGCTGGATCGCGCTGGAATCGGGTATGGCGGGCGGTGCCCACGGCATCTGTCTGCCCGAGCGGCCGTTCGACGTGGGCGACCTGGTCAAGATGGTCGAGGAGCGCTTCTCCCGCGGCAAGAAGTTCGCGGTCATCTGTGTCGCGGAGGGCGCGCACCCGGCCGAGGGTTCCATGGAGTACGCCAAGGGCGAGATCGACCAGTTCGGCCACGAGCGCTTCCAGGGCATCGGCAACCGGCTCGCCGCCGAACTGGAGCGCCGGCTCGGCAAGGAGGCCAAGCCGGTCATCCTCGGCCACGTCCAGCGCGGCGGCACGCCCACGGCGTACGACAGGGTGCTGGCGACCCGCTTCGGATGGCACGCGGTCGAGGCGGCGCACCAGGGCGCGTTCGGCATGATGACCGCCCTGCGCGGCACGGACGTGGTGATGGTGCCGCTGGCCGAGGCGGTGACGCGGCTCAAGACCGTCCCGGAGAACCGGATGTTCGAGGCGGAGTCGGTGTTCTGAGCCCTCCGCCCGTCGTCGTGCGGTCCTGATCGTCCTCCGAGGGCGGTCGGGGCCGTTTGCTGTTTCCTGCTGCTTCCGCGCCGTCGGCCCGACGGCCTGTCGCCCCTGCTCGTGACGCCGACTCCGGGTAGGTGACCGGGGCGGCGCCCGCGACCACGGTCGGGTGGCCTCCTGAACCGCGACGGCGACGGCGACCTCGACGGCAACAGCGACGGCAACTGCGACGGCAACTGCGACGGCAACTGCGACGGCGACGGCGACGGCAACAGTGACCGCTACCACGGCAGCGGACCGCCGACCGGGAGTCCGCCCTCGCGCCTGCCGCCGCCCTCGCCGCCCTCGCCCTGTCGGCCGCCGCCGCGACTCCCTCGCCCCCGGCGGCCGCCCTGCTCCCGGCCCGCGCCCCGGACTCCCGTCCGCCGCCCGGTCGTTGGTGAGCCGGGGCGCCTCTCCCGCTCGTGCGCGACGCCCGCGACCTGCCCCGACCTGCCCCGACCTGCCGTCACCCTCTCCGTGCGCTGACGTGATTCGGCATGTCGGGTATACGACAGCTCTTGTCCGGCCACTGTCATTCACGCCCTGGTTGCTGGCAGTCTCGGCCGCGTTCATCCGGAGGCGTCGGACATCGCGTCCCGGCAGGCTCGCCCGTCCCCCCTTGAGGCGTTCCTGACGGGCCGTGCGGTCCCGGCTGCCCCGGCGAGCTCCTGACAGGACGGCGCCTGCACCCCGGCCCGTCACCCCCCTCGGCCGCGGTCCCCACGCGGCCCTCGCCTAGGAGTACTTGAGTGACACGCACCACCACCCGCAGGGCGACCGTCCGGGCCGCGGCTCTCACCGCCTGCGCCGCCATGGTCGTCGTCGGGATCCAGTCCGGCTCGGCGACAGCGGGCTCCGACGGCATCGCTGACGCGACGGCGGTCGCGCTCGCCCCCTCGGAGCGGGTCGCCGCGCTGAAGTCCGCGCAGGCCGCCGCCGGTTCGGAGGCGAACGCCATCGGGCTGGACAACCGCGAGAAGCTCGTCGTCCGCGATGTGATCAAGGACGCGGACGGCACCGTGCACATCCGTTACGAGCGCACCTTCGACGGGCTGCCGGTCCTCGGCGGCGACCTCGTCGTGCACAAGGAGAAGAACGGCAAGCGCGGCGTCACCAAGGCGACGAACGCCCGCATATCCGTGCCGAGCACGTCCGCCAAGGTGCCGGCCGCCGCGGCGAAGAAGGCCGCCGTGAAGGTCTCCGCGGAGAAGGAGAACACCGAGGCTGCGGCCAAGACCGCGCGCAAGGTGGTCTGGGCCGCCTCCGGTACGCCGGTACTGGCCTGGGAGACCCTTGTCACCGGTGTGCAGCACGACGGCACGCCCAGCGAGATGCTCGTCGTGACCGACGCCGCCACCGGCGCGGAACTGTTCGCCTACGAGACCGTCCACACCGGCACGGGCACCGGCGACTACAACGGCACGGTCCCGCTGACGACCACGGCCAACGGCGCCGGCTTCGACCTCAAGGACGGGGCGCGCGGTGGCCACCGCACCCTCGACATGAACCAGGGCACCTCCGGCTCGGGAACGCTGTTCAACGACGCCGACGACGTGTGGGGCGGCGGCCGCCAGAACGCCGCCGTCGACGCGCACTACGGTGCGGCCGTCACCTGGGACTACTACAAGGACGTGCACGGCCGCAACGGCATCAAGAACGACGGCGTGGCCGCGTACTCCCGGGTGCACTACGGCGACAACTACGTCAACGCCTTCTGGTCGGACTCGTGCTTCTGCATGACCTACGGTGACGGCTCCGGCAACAGCAAGCCGCTCACCGCGCTCGACATCGCCGCCCACGAGATGACGCACGGCCTCACCTCCAACACCGCCGGTCTCGTCTACCGCGGTGAGTCCGGCGGCCTGAACGAGGCGACCAGCGACATCTTCGCCGCCGCTGCCGAGTTCCACGCCAACAACTCCCAGGACGTGGGCGACTACCTGGTCGGCGAGAAGATCGACATCCGTGGCACCGGCGCGCCGCTGCGCTACATGGACAAGCCGAGCAGGGACGGCAACTCCGCGGACTACTGGTCCAGCTCGCTCGGACGGATCGACGTGCACTACTCGTCGGGCCCGGCCAACCACTTCTTCTACCTGCTGTCCGAGGGCAGCGGCGCCAAGACGATCAACGGCGTCAGCTACGACAGCCCGACCTACGACGGCAAGGCGGTCAGCGGCATCGGCATCGCCAAGGCCGAGCAGATCTGGTACAAGGCGCTCACCGTGTACATGACCTCCACCACCGACTACCAGGGCGCGCGCACGGCCACTCTGTCCGCGGCGACCGACCTGTACGGCGCGGGCAGCGCCGAGTACCAGGCGGTCGACGCGGCCTGGGCGGCGGTCAACGTGAAGGCCGGCACCTCCGGCAAGGGCGGCAAGGGCGGCAAGGGCGCCCGGAGCGGCAGCTGACGACCTGATCCGGGCCCGGCTCCAGCGGAGCCACGGCCGTACCGCACCGCTGTCCCGCGGTGCGGTACGGCCGTTCGCGTTTTCGAAGCGTTATTGCAGAATGTGGTCCGGCTCATGCGTCGGGACCGAAGACATCTGACATCATCTCTCCCGCCGTGAACAGCAAGTCGGAGGGGTGATCCCGTGGTCGAGCCCGAGCGTACGGGGCGCATACTGCCGGTCGACGACCCCGTCCTCGAGCAGGTGTACGCGGAACTCGCCCGGTCACCCTGGCACGACCCGAGGAGCCTGGCCGCCGCGACGAAGCTGACCCCCAAGGAGGCGCGCGAGGCGCTCGACCGGCTGCTGGACATGGGAGCGGCGGAGCCCGCCGCCGGCGTACCTCTGGAAGCGGCGGTCCGGCCGCCCGGCGCGGTGTCCGCCGCGTGGGTGGGCCGACTGGAGGAGCAGGTGCTCCTCTCCCACCGGGCCGTCGAGTCCCTCACCCAGCAGTACCTGGCGGCGCGGGGCGCGGGGAACACGTCGACGATCCGCGAGGTGCGGGCCGAGGAGATGCTGCGCCTCTTCGCGGCGGGCCAGGACAACTGCCGGTCCAGCGTGCGCGGGATAGCCGCCCCGCCCTTCGCGCAGACGCTCGGCGCCAACGACGAACGTCAGATGAAGGCCATGGACCGGGGCGTCGCCTACCGCACCATCTACGCGGCGGAGGCGCTGAACCTGCCCGCCGCGCGGGCGAGCATGCTCCGCACTCTGGCCCGGGGCGAGGAAGGGCGCTTCATCGCCAGGACGCCGATGAAGCTGGTCATCTTCGACGAGGACATGGCCCTCGTACCCACCGCGACCGCGTCGCCGAACCACAGTTCCGAGTCGCTGGTGATCGGCCGCTCCGCCCTGCTCGACGGCTTCATCAGCCTCTTCGAGACGGTGTGGGAGATGGCGATGCCGCTCGGCGGCGAGGGTGAGGCGGACGTCGACCTCGGGGACCAGGAACGGGAACTGCTGTGCCTGATGGCCGCCGGCTCCACCGACCTGCGGATCGCCCGCCACTTCGGCGTCTCCCCGCGCACCGTCGAGCGCAGGATCAGGACGGTCCTCGACCGGCTGGGTGCCACGAGCCGGTTCCAGGCGGGTGCTCTCGCGGCCCGGAGGGGCTGGCTGTGACCGCGTGATCCGGTCCGTGGGCGGGCCCGGCTCCGGGGTCAGCCGTGTGCCAGGTCCCAGAAGTGGTCCAGTACGCGGTCCAGGTACTCCCGGCCCGCCTCGCCCGTGTCCTGTGACGCGTCGCCCCAGCCGAGGGTGGCCACCATCCGGGACTGGTAGTCGGTGTGCAGTCGCTGGAGGACGTCCTCGAGACGGGCGCGCTCCAACGGCAGCATCTTGCCCACCGGCCGTACGTACGCCTGCCAGCGCGAGGTCACCGCGGCCCGCAGCAGGTCGGCCAGATCCTCGTCGCGCCCGGTGGCGGCGAGCAGTTCGCGGGGGCCGAGGCCGAGCACATCTGCGAGGGCGGCGGTCTGCCGCTCGTTGCCCCGCCACCGGCCCGACTCCTCCATCCGCGTGTAGGCGAAGGCGTCCATGCCCAGTCGTCTGGCCAGCTCGTCGGGCGCGAGGCCGCGGGCGATCCGCTGCTCGCGCAAGGTTGTCGCGGCGGACAGCAGTTCGCCCGGTGAGCACCACAGCACCCCGGCGAGCGCGGTCAGTTGCCGCGCGTCGGGTACGGCGAGCCCTCGTTCCCAGGCCGTCACCGTGTCCGGGGTGACGCGCATCCCGTACTGGGCGTGCAGCCCGTACGCCACATGACCGGGCGCCATCCCGAGCGCCAGACGCAGTCGGCGGGCGGCGGAGGCGTTGAAGGGAGGGGAGGGGTTGTGCTGCACGCGCACAACCTACGGGCGGCCCGCCGGCCCTGACCACGGTGCGTACCCCCAAAGCGACGGTTCGTCGAAACGTCCTACGGACTCGGTCGCCCGTACCGTCGTGATGGCCATGAGCGGGCCGGGGGAAGAGGCGTCGAAGAGGTTACCGACCGGTTCCGTGCAGAGCCGCCGGAGCAGGGCCGCGGGGTGTGGGCCGCGGGGTGCGGGCCGCGGGGTGCGGGGCGTGGGGCGTGGGGCTCGGCGTCAGCGCACGGTGCTGATCCAGCGGTACTGCAGTTCGGGGCGGCCGATCTGGCCGTACTGGGGGGCGCGGGCCGCGCGACCGGCGGTGACGAGGTGCTCCAGATAGCGGCGGGCCGTGATCCGCGAGATGCCGACGGCCGCCGCGGCCTCCGTGGCGGTGAGCCCTTCCGCCGACTCGCGCAGGGTCCGCGTGACCGCCTCCAGGGTGGGGCCGCTCAGGCCCTTGGGCAGGGAGGTGGTGACCCGGGGGGTGCGCAGGGTCGCCAGCGCCCGGTCGACCTCGTCCTGGCCGCTGGCCTCACCGGCCGACGCGCGGAACTCCGCGTAACGGGTGAGCCGGTCGCGCAGGGTGGCGAACGTGAACGGCTTGAGGACGTACTGAACGACTCCGAGGGACACGCCCTCACGGACGATCGCCAGGTCGCGGGCGGAGGTGACGGCGATGACGTCCGCGGAGTGGCCGGCCGCGCGGAGGGACCGTACGAGCGCCAGGCCGTGGCCGTCGGGCAGGTAGAGGTCGAGCAGCAGCAGATCCACGTCGGTGCGCTCCAGTGCGCGCACGGCCTCGGCCCGCGAGTGCGCGATCCCGGCCACCTGGAAACCGGTGACCCGGCCCACGTACAGGGCGTGCGCGTCGGCGGCGACGGGGTCGTCCTCGACGACGAGAACGTTGATGGTCACACGGTCACCTCCGCTGGGTGCAGGGGCAGCCGTACGGTGAACTCCGCTCCGCCGTCCGGACCCTGCGCGAGCCCGATGGTGCCACGACCACGGTGCACCGCCTGCCGCACCAGCGCGAGACCGAGGCCGCGGCCGGCGCCGTGCGTGGACCAGCCGCGGCGGAACACCTCGGCGGCGTCGCCGGGGGCGACGCCGGCGCCGGTGTCGGCGACCCGGAGCAGCAGCTCGCCGTCGTCGGCCCGCGCGGTGACGGTGACGCGGGCGCGTCCGCCCCGGGGGGCACCGGCCGTGGGCGCGTCGCTCGCGAGGGCGTCGGCCGGGTCGGCGTCGGCCGGGTCGGCCGGGTCCGGCTCTCCGGCGCGACCGGCGCCCGGGGCGGGGGCGGCTGCCGAGGCCCGCGTGCCGGGCCCACTGGCTGTGCCGGGTTCGTCGGCCGTATCCGGCCCACTGGCCGTGCCCGCCGCCTGGGCCGGGAGCCGGGGGGTCCCGCCCACATCGCCCGTCGCCGCCTCCGCGGCCACCTCCGCAGGGACTCCGCCGCCCGCTGTCGCCTCCGCCGCCGCGTCGACCGCGTTGTCGATCAGGTTGCCCAGGATCGTCACCAGGTCGCGGGACGGCAGGCAGCGGGGGATGACACCGTCGTCGATGCGGCTGTCTTCGGTGAGGGTCAGTTCCACGCCCCGCTCGTTGGCCTGCGCGGCCTTGCCGAGCAGCAGGGCCGCCAGCACCGGCTCGCCGACGGCGTCGACGACGCGGTCGGTCAAAGCCTGGGCCAGTTCCAGCTCGGCCGTCGCGAAGTCGATCGCCTCGTCCGCCCGGCCCAGCTCGATGAGGGAGACGACGGTGTGCAGCCGGTTGGCGGCCTCGTGCGCCTGGGACCGCAGGGCCTGGGTGAAGCCCCGCTCCGAGTCGAGTTCGCCCGACAACGACTGCAGCTCGGTGTGGTCGCGCAGGGTGACGACCGTGCCGCGCTGCTCGCCGCCCACCACCGGCTGGGTGTTCACGACGACGACCCGGTCGGCGGAGAGGTGGAGCTCGTCGACCCGCGGTTCGGAGGACAGCAGGGCCCCGGTCAGCGGCCGCGGCAGCCCGAGGTCGGCGACGTGGCGGCCCACGGCGTCCTCGCCGAGCCCGAGCAGCTCGCGCGCTCCGTCGTTGGCCAGCGCGATCCTGCGGCTGCCGTCGAGCATGACGAGCCCCTCGCGCACGGCGTGCAGCGCGGCCTCGTGGTAGTCGTGCATGCGCCCGAGCTCCGCCGCGTTCATGCCGTGGGTGTGCCGTCGCAGGCGCGCGTTGATCACGTACGTGCCGAACCCGCCGAGCGCGAGGGCCGCCCCCGCCATGCCGAGCAGCGCGGTGACCTGGTCGCGCACCTGCTCGGTGATCTCCTCGACCGTTATGCCCGCGCTGACGATGGCCACGACCTCGCCGTCGTCGTACACCGGCGCCACCGTGCGCACCGACAGGCCGAGCGTCCCGACGTACTGCTCGCTGTAGATCCGCCCGTCCAGCGCCGGCTCGATGTGGCCGAGATACGTCCTTCCGATCCGGTCCGGCACGGGATGCGTCCAGCGCCGGCCCGCCGGGTCCATGATCACGACGAAGTCCATGGCGGTGTCCCGGCGCAGGGACTCCGCGTACGGCTGGAGGACCGCGGAAGGGTCGTCCGACCGGACGGCCTCGGCAACCGAGGGCGAGCGGGCGGCGCCCGCCGCGGTGGCCCTGGACTGCAGGCGCGCGCTCTCCTCGGCCTGCGACCGGTCGGTGAGGTACGCGAAGAGCGAGAAGCCGGCCACGATCGCGGCGACGAGCACGACCTGCATCGCGAACAGCTGGGCCGCGAGGCTGCGAGGGCGGGGGATGCGCATGCGTTAAGTCTGCCTGGCCGGATTTGTGTGAACGAAAAGAACGCAACGGTGACCGGGGTCACAGGCTGATGGATAGTCGCTGGGATCCACCGGGACGTGGACGCATATTCCCAACGAGGAGGCACCCCCGTGGCCACTACAGCCGCAGGCAAGCGGGACCGTACCCACTATCTGTACCTGGCAGTCATCGCCGCGGTGGTGCTCGGCATCATCGTCGGTTTCGCCGCACCGGGCGTCGCGGTGGAGCTCAAGCCCATCGGCAAGGGCTTCGTGAACCTGATCAAGATGATGATCTCGCCGGTGATCTTCTGCACGATCGTGCTGGGCATCGGCTCGGTACGGAAGGCGGCCAAGGTCGGCGCCGTCGGCGGGCTGGCGCTCGGCTACTTCCTGGTCATGTCGACCGTCGCCCTGGCCATCGGCCTGGTGGTCGGCAACCTGCTGGAGCCGGGATCCGGACTCCACCTGACCGACGCGGCACGCGCGGCCGGCGCGGAGCAGGCCTCCGGCGGCGGGGAGAGCACCGCGGACTTCCTGCTGGGGATCATCCCGACGACGCTGGTCTCCGCCTTCACCGAGGGCGAGGTGCTGCAGACGCTGCTGGTGGCGCTGCTGGCGGGCTTCGCGCTGCAGGCCATGGGTTCGACGGGTGAGCCGATCCTGCGCGGCATCGGGCACATCCAGCGGCTGGTGTTCCGCGTCCTGGCCATGATCATGTGGGCCGCTCCGATCGGTGCCTTCGGCGCGATCGCCGCGGTGGTCGGCGAGACCGGTGTCGACGCCCTGAAGTCGCTGGCCGTCATCATGATCGGGTTCTACGTCACCTGCGCCCTGTTCGTCTTCGTGGTGCTGGGCCTGCTGCTGCGCCTGATCGCCGGGATGAACATCTTCACGCTGCTGAAGTACCTGGGCCGTGAGTTCCTGCTGATCCTCTCCACCTCCTCCTCCGAGTCCGCGCTGCCGCGGCTGATCGCGAAGATGGAGCACATGGGCGTGAGCAAGCCGGTGGTCGGCATCACCGTCCCGACCGGCTACTCCTTCAACCTCGACGGCACCGCGATCTACCTGACGATGGCCTCGCTGTTCATCGCCAACGCGACGGGTGCGCCGCTGAGCGCCTCGGAGCAGATCTCGCTGCTGATCTTCATGATCATCGCGTCCAAGGGTGCGGCGGGCGTCACCGGAGCGGGTCTCGCCACGCTGGCCGGCGGTCTGCAGTCGCACCGCCCGGACCTGGTCGACGGCGTCGGTCTGATCGTCGGTATCGACCGCTTCATGAGCGAGGCGCGCGCCCTGACGAACTTCGCCGGCAACGCGGTGGCCACGGTGCTGGTCGGCACGTGGACGAAGGAGATCGACAAGGAGCGGGCCACCCAGGTGCTCGCCGGCAGGATCCCGTTCGACGAGAAGACGCTGGTCGACGACCACGCCCCGCACGACGGCGGCTCCGAGGCCGCGGACGTACCGCTGCCGCGCGACGACGAGCGTGAGCCCGTGAAGGTCTGATCCCCCGGATTCTCCGCGGACCTTCACTCCCCGGCGTGTGCCGGACCCTCTTCCCCCTTGGGTCCGGCACACGCCGCTTTTTCGGCTCACGGGCGGGCCGTCAGTGCTGGGCCGTCCGTCCGCGCGACGGGGCCGCCGTGAGTCCGGCGCACTGCCCGGCCGCCGCCGTCCACATGGAAGACCTTGCCGGTGTCCGCATCCCGGCACGGCTGAGGAAGCCCCAACGGGCCGCGCTGCACTCCTGGGCGTCCGCCCAGCTCGGACTTGTTCGTGGAGTACCAGGCCCGCAGGGCCGTCCCCGTGCCGTTCGTCCATCCCGCCCACACCTCCCGCATGTGCGCGCGGTGCGGGCACACAGAAAAGCGGAGCTGTGTCTCCCAGAGACGGTTCGCGTGCCGGTCGTGCGGATTCGTCGATCACGCCGACCGCTGGAGCGCGAGCCGTAGGGCGCTTGCCCTGACGTCCTTGCCTTGACGTCGGCGTCAAGGCTTACGGTCGGGCACATGCGAATCGGCGAGCTCGCGGAACGGGCCGGCACGACCACCCGCACCCTGCGCTACTACGAGTCCCGGGGGCTGCTGCCCGCCCGCCGGACGGTGAACGGCTACCGCACGTACGACGAGGACGACCTGCGACTGCTCCAGCAGATCCGGACCCTGCAGGACTTCGGGTTCGGCCTGGAGGAGACGCGGCCGTTCGTCGAGTGTCTGCGCGCCGGTCATCCGGCGGGTGACTCGTGCCCCGCCTCGCTCGCCGTCTACCGGGCCAAGCTCGCCGAACTGGACGCGCTGATCGGGCAACTGCGGTCGGTGCGGGCCCAGGTCCGTGCACAGCTCGTGCGGGCCGAGGCGCAGTTGCCGGCGGGCCCGGACCCACAATGCGAATTCGGAGGCTGACGGATGATCCAGGCAAAGGGTGTGGCCGCGGTGACGGACACCGACTTCGACGCCGAGGTGCTGGGCGCGGACCGCCCCGTCCTCGTCGAGTTCACCGCGGACTGGTGCGGCCCGTGCCGTCAGCTCGCGCCGGTGCTGAGCGCGGTCGCGGAGGAGGAGAAGGCGCGGCTGAAGGTCGTCCAGATCGACGCCGACACCAATCCGGAGACCGTCACCCGCTACGGCGTGCTGTCGATGCCGACTTTGATGGTGTTCGAGGCCGGCGAGCCGGTGAAGTCGATGGTGGGCGCCCGGCCCAAGCGCAGGCTCCTGCAGGAACTGGAGGTCGTGCTCGGCTGACCGGCCCCGCCCCGCCCGCGAGTCGTCTCGGACGAGGCGCCGCGGACGAGGCGCCTTGGACGGCCCGCCTCGTCCGCGCCCCGCCCGTGAGCCCTTTCGGACGAGGCGCCAGGGACGAGCAGTCTCAGACGAGGCGGCGGATCTCGCCGCGCACGCGGTAGAAGCCGGACTGGGCGGGATGCAGCGAGTCCACCACGTAGCGCGCACCCGGCTCGCGTATCCCGCGTGGGAACTGCACGTTCCAGGAAGGCTCGAAACCGTCCGAGACGACGTGCACCCGCAGCTTCCCGCCCGCCTGGACGCACTCCACCACCACACCGCCGGCCGGCGGTGCCGAGACCGTCGCGATCGCCGTGAGGGAGGCCGCGGGGGTGTAGGTCGGGAGCGCCGCCGCCGACTTGATGTCCCTCGCGACGGGGACCATGCCCTGCTGGGCGGAGGCCACGGCCGACTCGCCCGCGTCCATGCACACCAGGGAGCCGTCGGTGGTGACCATGTACAGCCGCTCCGCGCGGTACTGCATGGACAGGGCCGACCCTCCGCCGGTGCGGAGCTTCCAGAGGCGGGTGCCGTCGGCGGCGAAGCAGTAGACCGAGGACGAGGAGTCGCCGGCGAACACGTACCGCCCGTCCGGCGAGGTGGCGCAGGAGTACACCGCGGTGTCGCAGCGGAACGTCGCCTCGACGGCGCCCGTCCGCTTCGACAGACGCTGCACCACGTTGCGAGCCGTGCCGGCGTAGACCGCCGTGTCCTCCTGCCAGCCGAAGAGCACGCCACCGGTCGTGGGCGTGTGCCACAACTCCCTGCTCCCGTCGGGGGAGTACGCGGTGACGCCCTTCTGGTGGCCGTGGTAGACGGCCTGCTCGTCCGCCCGCACCATCCAGGCGTGCTCACCGGCCGACTTCCGGGCCCACTGGTACTCGTCCTCGTGGTCGATGACGGTGAGACCGCCGTCGGCGTCGGCGACGTTGAGGACGCCCTCCCTGATGTCGAGCCAGAAGATGTCGACGTCCGCCGCGATGTCGTACGCGGCGAACGGCAGCTTCGACGAGAGGTCGTACACCTTGCCGTCGTCGCAGCCCGCGTAGATCCAGAAGTCGTCCGCCACCAGGCACTTCACCCCGTCCGGCAGGGAGTACCTGGCCAGCACCTCGCCGTCGTGACCGAGAGTGAAGACGTCACCGGCCTGGTTGCCCACCCAGCAGCGGTCCTCGTCGATGTGGATCCCGAAGGCGGCGGAGCCCGTCCGGAACCGCCACAGGACCGGGGCCGTGGAGCGGGCGGTGGACGGCGCCGACGTCACCTGGCGGCGTGTCACCGGGCGGGCGGCGCGCTGTCCCCGCACGGCCGGCGCGTATCCCTTGCGTATCTTCTCGCCGATCTTCTTCGACGCCGCGGCCTGCGCCTTCTCGGCAGTCGGGAAGGAAGAACTCTGCACCTGGCCGGTGGCTCCGATCCTGCCGTAGCGGACCGAGACGACCGTCCCCTCGACGACGACCTCGTAGAACTTGTGCGCCGTGCCGTCGTCCTGTGACAGCTCCAGATACGTCTTCGTCCGCGACACGGCAGACCCCTCCCCAGGATCGAACAGGCGGCCGTTCCCCGCCTGTTCCCACTGCAGAGAACGCTACGGGCCGCCACTGACAACGGCCGGTCCGCTCACGCCGGGTCCGTTCACGCCAGGTCGAGCCGGACCCGGTGCAGGAAGAGGCGCTCTGTCCGTTCCGGTCATGGTCCCCCCGGCGTCGGGCCGCAAAAAAGCCCCGGTCCGAATTGACGGCCGGGGTATTCAACTGCGTATATTAGGGGTTTCCGTGTTCACGTTTCATTGACACGCGGAGAAGCTCGATAAACGCACCCTATCGCTTCAGGAGCTGAATTGTCAACCGAGGAATTGCGGCGGGAACAGCAATTCGTCTCCCTCGTGCACGAGCGGCTCGACCAGCTCCGCGACGAGGCCGAGGCCGCGCTGGGCGCCACGATCGGCCAGGTCGGGACCGGTCGGCAGGCGCGCGTGGAGCGGGACATCGGTGTCGTCGAGCATTCCGCCACGCTGGCCGCACTGAATGCCGCGGACTCCGGCCTCTGTTTCGGGCGCATCGACCGGCGTGACGGAGTGACGCATCACATCGGGCGTACCGGAATCCGCCGTGACGACGCGGAAAGGACCCCGCTCCTGATCGACTGGCGGGCCCCGGTCGCGCGCCCCTTCTATCTCGCCACCGGCTACGAGCCGATGGGGCTGCGCCGCCGCCGGCACATCACCACGCAGGGGCGGACGGTCAGCGCGCTGCACGACGAGATCATGGACCTCGCCGACACCACCCGCACCGGCCACGAGTCGCACGACGCCGACGAGGTGCTGCTCGCCGCACTGAACAGCGCCCGCACCGGCCGGATGGGCGACATCGTGTCCACCATCCAGGCCGAGCAGGACCGGATCATCCGCGCCCCGCAGCCCGGTGTGCTCGTCGTCGAGGGCGGTCCCGGCACGGGGAAGACCGCCGTCGCCCTGCACCGGGCCGCGTATCTGCTGTACGCGCACCGGGAGCAGCTCGCCAAGCGCGCGGTGCTGATCGTCGGGCCCAACCCGGCCTTCCTCGGCTACATCGGGGAGGTGCTGCCCTCGCTCGGTGAGACCGGCGTACTGCTGTCGACGGTCGGCGAGTTGTTCCCCGGCGTGCACGCCACCGGCACCGACAGTCCCGCCGCCGCCGAGCTCAAGGGCCGCGCCGCCATGGCCGACGTACTGGCACAGGCCGTACGGGACCGGCAGCGGGTACCGGAGAAGGACGCGCCGCTCGTCGTCCCGCACGACGACGGGGACCTGGTCATCGACTGGGGCATGGCCGTCGAAGCGCGCCACAAGGCCCGCGAGACCGGGCTGCCGCACAACCTCGCCCGACCGCACTTCGTCTTCCGGATCATCGACGACCTGACCTCCCAGCTCGCGGACCGTATCGGCGCCGATCCGTACGGAGGCCCCAACTTCCTCGGCCCCGACGACATCGCGCAGCTCGGCAAGGCCATCGCCTCCAGCGCCGACGTGCACGCCGCGATCGCCACGCTGTGGCCGCCGCTCACCCCGCAGGAGTTCGTCGCGGACTTCCTGGCCGAGCCGGCGCACCTGCCGGAGGAGGAGGCCGCGCTCCTGCGACGCGGCACGGGGCCGTGGACCGCCGCCGACGTGCCGCTGCTCGACGAGGTCGCGGAACTCCTCGGCGAGGACGACTCCGCCGCCCTCGCCCGCGCCGAGGCCGAGCGCGCCCGGCAGATCGCCTACGCGCAGGGTGTGCTCGACGTCTCCTACGCGTCACGGACCTACGAGTTCGAGGACAAGCACGACGAGGAGTCGGAGGTCCTCGCCGCGCACGACATCATCGACGCCGAGCGGATGGCCGAACGCCAGGAGGAGGCCGACCACCGCAGCGCGGCGGAACGCGCCGCCGCGGACCGGACCTGGGCCTTCGGGCACATCATCGTCGACGAGGCGCAGGAGCTCTCGCAGATGGCGTGGCGGCTGCTGATGCGGCGTTGCCCGACCCGGTCGATGACCCTGGTCGGAGACCCGGCGCAGACCGGCGACGCGGCGGGCTGCGCCTCGTGGCAGGACATTCTGGAGCCGTACGTCGGCGACCGGTTCGAGCACACCCGGCTCGGCGTCAACTACCGCACTCCCGCCGAGATCATGGAGCTGGCGGCCGAGGTGCGGCGCCTCGAGGACCCGGCGTTCCAACCGCCGCGCTCCGTCCGGTCGACGGGTGTCGAGCCGTGGCAGGTGACCGTGGAGCCGGCGGAGCTCGCCGCCACCGTCGCCGCCCGGGTCGCCGGCGCGCCGCACGACGGCCGGATCGCGGTGATCGCCCCCGCCCCGCTGCATGCCGCTCTCGCCGACGCGATGCCGGGAGTCCGGGCGACGGGCGGGCCCGATCTGACCCAGCCCGTGGTCCTGCTCGACCCGAGGGCCGCCAAGGGCCTGGAGTTCGACACCGTGATCGTGGCCGAGCCGGAGCTGATCCGCTCCGGCTCGCCGCACGGTGTCAACGACCTGTACGTGGCGTACACGCGGGCGACCCAGCGCCTCGGCGTGGTGCGCACCGGCGGATGAGAGCCGGCGCATGAGCACTGGGGGGCGGTCACGGTCCGTTCCGTGACCGCCCCGGCACCTCAGGCCGGCCGGAACCAGATCGTCGCGAGCGGCGGCAGTGTCGGCGCGATCGACGTGCGCCGCCCGTGCGAGTCGATCTGCTCGGGCTTCAGCGGGTCCGCGTTGAGCACGCCGGAACCGCCGAAGCGCTCCTCGTCGGTGTTGAGAACCTCCGTCCAGGCGCCGACCGACTCGGGGACGCCCAGGCGGAACGCGTGCCGTACGACCGGCGAGAAGTTGCTCACCGCGAGCAGTGGCGTGCCGTGCCTGTCGAAGCGCAGGAAGGCGAAGACGTTGTCCTCCCAGGCCCCGCCGTCCACCCACGCGAACCCTGCGGGCACGGTGTCCTGCTGCCACAGCGCGGGGGCGTCGCCGTACACGGTGTTCAGTGCGCGCACCAGGTCACGCACCCCGCGGTGGTCGGGCTCCGCCGCGTACGAGGGGTCGAGCAGCCACCAGTCGGGGCCGTGGCCCTCCGACCACTCGGCGCCCTGGGCGAACTCCTGGCCCATGAAGAGGAGCTGCTTGCCCGGGTGGGCCCACATGAAGCCCAGGTACGCGCGGTGGTTGGCCCGCTGCTGCCACCAGTCGCCCGGCATCTTGCTCACCAACGCGCGCTTGCCGTGCACCACCTCGTCGTGGGAGATCGGCAGCACGTAGTTCTCGCTGTACGCGTACACCATCGAGAACGTCATCTCGTCGTGGTGGTACTTGCGGTGCACCGGCTCCTTGGAGACGTACACCAGCGAGTCGTGCATCCAGCCCATGTTCCACTTCAGGCCGAAGCCGAGGCCGTCGTGGTGGGTCGCCCGCGTCACGCCGTTCCACGCCGTGGACTCCTCGGCGATCGTGACGACGCCCGGATTGCGACGGTAGACGGTGGCGTTCATCTCCTGCAGGAACGCGACCGCGTCCAGGTTCTCCCGGCCTCCGTGCTCGTTGGGCGACCACTGGCCGTCCTCGCGGGAGTAGTCGAGGTAGAGCATCGAGGCGACCGCGTCCACCCGCAGTCCGTCGATGTGGAACTCCTCGCACCAGTAGGTGGCGTTGGCCACGAGGAAGTTCCGGACCTCCTTGCGTCCGTAGTCGAACTCGAGCGTCCCCCAGTCCGGGTGCGCGGCGCGCATCGGGTCCTCGTGCTCGTACAGCGGACGGCCGTCGAACTCGGCCAGTGCCCAGTCGTCCCGCGGGAAGTGCGCGGGCACCCAGTCCACGAGCACCCCGATGCCGGCCCGGTGCAGGCTGTCCACCAGGTGCCGGAAGTCGTCCGGGGTGCCCATGCGGGAGGTCGGCGCGTAGAAGCCGGTGACCTGGTAGCCCCAGGAGCCGCCGAAGGGGTGCTCGGCGACCGGCATGAACTCCACATGGGTGAAACCGAGGTCCTTCACGTACTTCGGCAGCTGTACGGCGAGCTGTCGGTACGTCAGCCCCGGTCGCCAGGACGGGAGGTGGACCTCGTAGACGGAGAAGGGCGCCTCGTGGACCGGGACGTCGCCCCGGTGCGCCATCCACTCCTGGTCGCCCCACTCGTGGTGCGACTCGGTCACGATCGACGCGTTGGCCGGCGGCACCTCCGCACGGCGTGCCATCGGGTCGGACCGCTGGGTGTACGAGCCGTCCGGACGCATGATCTCGAACTTGTAGAGCGCGCCGTCACCGATGCCGGGCAGGAACAGCTCCCACACACCGGTCGCGCCGAGCGACCGCATCGGGAAGCCGGAGCCGTCCCAGAAGTTGAAATCGCCGATCACGCGGACGCCCCGCGCGTTCGGCGCCCAGACGGTGAACCGGGTGCCGGTCACGCCCTGGTGCGTCATCGGGTGCGCGCCCAGCGCCTTCCACAGCTCCTCGTGCCTGCCCTCGCCGATCAGATGCAGGTCGAGGTCACCGAGGGAGGGGAGGAGACGGTACGGGTCCTCCACCTCGAAGCCGTCCTCGTGGCCGTCGTAGGTGACGAGGAGGCGGTAGTCGGGGGCCGTACGCATGGGGAGTACGCCGGAGAACAGCCCGTCGCCGTCGTCGTTCAGCTCGCAGCGCAGTCCCTTGGCGACCACGGTCACCGACAGGGCGTGCGGGCGCAGCACCCGCAACTGGATGCCGCCGCGCACCGGGTGGGCGCCGAGCAGGGCGTGCGGGTCGTGGTGGCCGCCGGAGAGGAGCCGCCCCCGCTCGTCGTCGCCGAGCGGTTTCGCCGCGCGGACCCCACGGCCGTCGCGCGGCCTCGGGGCGGCCGGGCCGGAGCGGCCGGTCCTACCGGGGGCCGCCGCCTCCGGCGAGTGACCTGCGGTCGGGTCCGGCCGGGAGCCGACCGCCTTGCCGGTGCCGGTGCCGGATCCGGTGCCTGCGGCCGCGTCGGCGGTTGACCCGCCGGTCCCGGTGCGGTTCGCCGCGGAGCGCCTCTCTCCTCCGGCCGGCCCGGAAGGTCCGGCTCCCGCCCCCGTTTCCATGGGCGTGACGGCACCGGACCCGCCGGTACCGACGTCCGAGGACCGGCCCGCGCGGGCGGGCGCCGGTGCGCGCTTGCCGGCGGTCGCAGGCCGGTCGGCCCCGGCCTTGGCCGAACCGGTGCGGGCGGTCCTCGTCCGCGCGGCGCTCTTCCGGGCGGGCGGTGCAGCCTCCGCGGCCGCACCGCCCGCCCCGACACCGCCCGCCCCGGCACCGCCCGCGCTCACGGCCTGTGCGCGGCCCGCCTCGTCCTCGCTGGAGCCGACCGGCTCGGGCACGGTCGCGACCGCCTCCGCGGTGGCGACGGCGGTGCCGGCCGAGCCCGCCCGAGCCCGCTTCCTGCCGCCCTTGCCCTCCGCCCGTTCCGCCTGTTCCGCCTGACGACCTGCGGCACCGGTCGGCTCGGCCTCGCCACGGCCCGGCCCTGCCTTCGCCGCCGCCCGGCCCGCGCGGCGGCGGCCCGTGCCCGTGCCCGTGTCCGTCTCCACAACCTCCGGCACGCTTCCCGGCCCGCCCGCTTCGTCGGAGGATCCGGACGGTGTGCCGCCCCCAGGACCGGCGCCGGCCGCCGCCGTGCCCGAGGTACCTGGTCCGGACCGGTCCGGACCGGGAGCGGTCCCGGGCTCACGGGTCCGTCCGGATCCTGACCGCTTGCTCCCCCTGCCGCGCACCGGGTCCGGCTCGGCCTGCACGGCGGGGTCGGTGTCTGCGTTGTGCGTCTCGGTCGGCTGGTGCGGGACTTCCGGTCCCGGGGAGTTGCGGGACGACGGTCGGGCGGTCACGGAATCGGCCTCCTAGGGCGCATGTACGGCAAGAGGGGAGGGGAGCGGTCAGTCGACCGAGGCGAGACGGTCGATCGCGGCCATGGGCACCGGCAGCCAGTCGGGCCGGTGTCTGGCCTCGTAGACGACTTCGTAGACGGCCTTGTCGGTCTCGTACGCGCGCAGCAGCTCCGGCTCCTCGCGCGGATCGTCGCCGCCGGCCTCCGCGTATCCGTCGCAGTAGGCCTCGCGGCACCGTTCGGCCCAGGCCGGGTTCCACGGGCGGTGCGTACGGGCCGCGTAGTCGAACGAGCGCAGCATGCCCGCCACGTCGCGCACGGCGGGCTGTGGCCGGCACCGTTCGGTGAGCGGCCGGGCCGGCTCGCCCTCGAAGTCGATGACGGACCACGGGGTGTCCTCGGGGCCTCGCAGTATCTGGCCGAGATGCAGGTCTCCGTGGACCCGCTGGGCGGCCCATGTGCGGCCGCGTCCCCCGAGCACCGCGACCGCGTCGAACGCGGCCCGCAGCCGCGGCGCGTACGGCACCAGCGCGGGCACCGACTGCGCGGCCGCGTTCAGCCGCCGGACCATCGCGGCCGCCAGCCGTTCGGTCTGCGAGCCGTTCAGTTTCACCGTCGGCAGGGCGTCGGCGAGCGACGTGTGCACCTCCGCGGTGACCCGGCCCAGTGCGCGGGCCTCGCCCAGGAAGTGACGGTCGGCGGCGAGGGCCTCCAGGGCGAGCACCCAGCCGTCGCGCGAGCCGGGCAGAAACGGCTGGAGCACCCCGAGGGTGAAAGGTTCCGGCACGCTCGACTCGTACCAGGCGACCGGCACCGGCACCCGTTTGCACCCGGCGCGGGCGAGGGCGAGCGGCAGTTCCAGATCCGGGTTGGGGCCGGGGTGGACGCGGCGGAAGAGCTTGAGGATGTAGGCGTCGCCGTAGACGAGCGAGGAGTTGGACTGCTCGGCCTCCAGCGGCCTTGCGGGCAGGTCCGCCGGGATCGCCGGCGCACCGTCGAACCGGTCGAAGCGCAGCGGGCCGAGTGCGCCCGGTGTGCGCAGCCGCTCCAGCAGCAGTGCGGCGAGCCACGGGTCGCGGGTCCCCTCGTACACGGTCCGGCCGGCCAGGGGGCCCTGCGTGAGGTGGCCGATCAACGCGGGGGCGAGCGCCGGCGGCAGGGTCTCGCGTACGCCGATGAGCAGTTGGTAGCAGTCGGCGGACGATCGTGCGGGCATGTCCCGCTGCCGTACCCGCACGAGCAGGTGCAGCAGTCCGGGACCCGGCCCGTTCAGGGGCAGCAGCTCCGTCGCGGAGACGAGGGAGAAACCTGCGACCGCGCACCCCTTGCCCGCGAACCAGCGCTGCCCGGGGAGCCATCGGCGCAGCAGAGGGGCGAGCGAGGGAAGCAGACCGAGCGGAGTCCGGGTGGATGCAGCCTCCGACATGGGCATCGCGTCCTTTCCCCGGGTACACCACGAATGCGCAAAGTGTCCCGGATTGCAGCTGTGGCTGTCCGGCGGCGCGCGGGGATGAGGGGGGAGTGCCCGAAGCGGGGCGGTGGAAACCGCCCCGCCGGAGTAGGGGGCGCCTTTCGGACCGGTTCAGTCCCCCTCGACGGACACGTCAGGCGGTGGTGCTGTTACCCGTGGGTGGGGTGGTGCCTGTGATGGAGGTCTTGGCGTCCTTGCGGAGCCGGAACCAGTAGAAGCCGTGACCGGCGAGGGTGAGCAGGTACGGCCACTGTCCGATCGGCGGGAACCGCACCCCGCCGATCAGTTCCACCGGGTGCCTTCCCGCGAAGGTCCGCAGATCGAGCTCCGTGGGCTGGGCGAACCGCGAGAAGTTGTGGACGCACAGGACCAGGTCGTCCTTGAACTCGCGCAGGAAGGCGAGCACCGCGGGGTTGGACGACGGGAGTTCCGTGTACGACCCCAGACCGAAGGCCGGATTCTGCTTGCGGATCTCGATCATCCGCCGGGTCCAGTGCAGCAGCGACGACGGCGACGACATCGACGCCTCGACATTGGTGACCTGGTAGCCGTAGACCGGATCCATGATGGTCGGCAGGTAGAGCCGTCCCGGATCACAGGACGAGAAGCCCGCGTTGCGGTCGGGGGTCCACTGCATCGGCGTGCGCACCGCGTCCCGGTCACCGAGCCAGATGTTGTCGCCCATCCCGATCTCGTCCCCGTAGTAGAGGATCGGTGAGCCGGGCAGCGACAGCAGCAGCGCGGTGAACAGTTCGATCTGGTTGCGGTCGTTGTCCAGCAGGGGTGCGAGGCGGCGGCGGATGCCGATGTTGGCGCGCATCCGCGGGTCCTTGGCGTACTCCGCGTACATGTAGTCGCGTTCTTCGTCCGTGACCATTTCGAGGGTCAGCTCGTCGTGGTTGCGCAGGAAGATGCCCCACTGGCAGCTTTTCGGGATGGACGGTGTCTTGGCCAGGATCTCCGACACCGGGTAGCGGGACTCGCGGCGGACCGCCATGAAGATCCGCGGCATCACCGGGAAGTGGAAGGCCATGTGGCACTCGTCGCCGCCGGCCGTGTAGTCGCCGAAGTAGTCGACGACGTCCTCCGGCCACTGGTTGGCCTCCGCCAGCAGCACGGTGTCCGGGTAGTGCGTGTCGATCTCCTTGCGCACCCGCTTGAGGAAGGAGTGGGTGCGCGGGAGGTTCTCGCAGTTGGTGCCCTCCTCCTGGTACAGGTACGGCACGGCGTCCAGCCGGAAGCCGTCGATGCCGAGGTCGAGCCAGAAGCGCAGTGCGGAGATGATCTCCTCCTGCACGGCCGGGTTCTCGTAGTTGAGGTCCGGCTGGTGGGAGAAGAACCGGTGCCAGTAGTACTGCTTGCGCACCGGGTCGAAGGTCCAGTTCGACGCCTCCGTGTCGACGAAGATGATGCGGGCGTCCTGGTACTGCTTGTCGTCGTCGGCCCAGACGTAGTAGTCGCCGTACGGGCCTTCCGGGTCGCTGCGCGACTGGAGGAACCACGGGTGCTGGTCGCTGGTGTGGTTCATGACGAAGTCGATGATGACGCGCATGCCGCGCTGGTGGGCGGCGTCGACGAACTCGACGAAGTCGGCGAGGTCGCCGAACTCGGGCAGTACGGAGGTGTAGTCGGCGACGTCGTAACCGCCGTCCTTCAGGGGTGACTTGAAGAACGGCGGCAGCCACAGGCAGTCGACGCCGAGCCACTGGAGGTAGTCCAGTTTCGCGGTGATGCCCTTGAGGTCGCCGACGCCGTCGCCGTTGCTGTCCTGGAAGGAGCGGACCAGGACCTCGTAGAAGACGGCACGCTTGAACCAGTCGGGGTCGCGGTCGCGCGCGGGGGTGTCCTCGAACGTGTCGTGGACGGGCTCATTCACGATCATGATGTGGGTGACCCTCCGGTCTGCTGGGACGGTCGCAGGGTGAGGACGTGCGCGGGCGCGATGCCCGGCTCGAGGCGCACATAGTTGGCCCTGCCCCAGTGATAGGTCTCGCCGGTGAGCTCGTCGCGCACCGGTACGGTCTCGTGCTCCTCGAGGCCGAGCCGCTGCATGTTCAACGAGACCGTGGCCTCCTGGGTGTGGTGGGGGTCGAGGTTCGCCACGACGAGGACGACGTCGTTTCCCGAGCGTTTGGAGTAGGCGATCATCCGGTCGTTGTCGATGTGGTGGAAGTGGATGTCGCGCAGTTGCTGGAGGGCCGGGTGGCGGCGCCTGACCCGGTTGAGGACGGTGATCAGCGGCGAGAGCGTGCGGCCCTCGCGCTCCGCCGACTCCCAGTCCCGCGGGCGCAGCTGGTACTTCTCGGAGTGCCGGTACTCCTCGCTGCCCTGCCGGGCGGGGACGTTCTCACAGAGCTCGTATCCCGCGTACAGGCCCCAGGACGGGGACATCGTCGCGGCGAGCACCGCGCGGACCTCGTAGGCGGGGCGGCCGCCCTCCTGGAGGTAGGCGTGCAGGATGTCCGGCGTGTTCACGAAGAAGTTGGGCCGCATGTAGGAGGCGGAGTCGCCGGAGAGCTCAGTGACGTACTCGGTGAGCTCCTGCTTGGTGTTGCGCCAGGTGAAGTACGTGTACGACTGCTGGAAGCCGATCGCGCCCAGGGTGTGCATCATCGCCGGCCGGGTGAACGCCTCGGCCAGGAAGACGACATCGGGGTCGGAGCCGTTGATCTCGGCGATCACCTTCTCCCAGAAGACGACCGGTTTGGTGTGCGGGTTGTCCACACGGAAGATCCGTACACCGTGGCCCATCCAGAAGCGCAGCACCCGCACCGTCTCGCGGACCAGGCCCCCGAAGTCCTTGTCGAACGCGATGGGGTAGATGTCCTGGTACTTCTTCGGCGGGTTCTCCGCGTAGGCGATGGTGCCGTCGGCCCGGTGGTGGAACCACTCCGGGTGCTCCTTCACCCACGGGTGGTCGGGGGAGCACTGCAGGGCGAAGTCGAGCGCCACCTCCATGCGCAGCGAGCGGGCGGCCGTGACGAAGTGGTCGAAGTCGGCGAGTGTGCCGAGGTCGGGGTGGACGGCGTCGTGCCCGCCGAACGGGGAGCCGATGGCCCAGGGCACGCCGACGTCGTCGGGGCCCGCCGTCAGCGTGTTGTCCGGCCCCTTGCGGTGGGTGTGGCCGATGGGGTGGATCGGCGGCAGGTACACCACGTCGAAGCCCATCGCCGCGACGGCCGGCAGTCGTTCCGCGGCGGTGCGGAAGGTACCGGAGACGGGTGGCTCGCCCTCCTTGACGACGGCGCCCTCCGAACGGGGGAACAGCTCGTACCAGGAGCCGTACAGCGCCCGCCGGCGCTCCACCTGCAGGGGCAGCGGGGGCGAGGCGCTGACCAGTTCGCGCAGCGGATGCCGTGCGAGGGCGGCGTCCGCGTCGGCCGCGAGCGCGGCGGCGAGCCGGGCCACGGCGGGCCGCGTCGTGTCGCGCATCGCGTCGGCGGCGGCGAGCACGGCCTCGCGGCCGTCCTTCTTGGGGACCTTGGCCGCGGCGCGTTCGTACAGCTCCGCTCCTTCGGCCAGGACCAGTTCGGTGTCGATCCCGGCGGGGATCTTGATGCCGGCGTGGTGCCGCCATGTGGCGACGGGATCGCTCCAGGCCTCGACGGTGTACGTCCAGCGGCCTTCCGCCGAGGGGGTGACCTCTGCGCCCCACCGGTCGGTGCCGGGGGCGAGTTCCCGCATGGGGGTGAAGGGACCGGGGCGGCCCTTCGGGTCGTGCAGCACGACATTGGCGGCGACAGCGTCATGGCCCTCGCGGAAGACCGTGGCGGTGACCTGGAAGGTCTCACCCGCCACGGCTTTCGCGGGCCTTCTGCCGCAGTCGACGAGTGGGCGGACGTCCAGGACGGGGATGCGACCGATGAGCGAGTTCACAACATCACCTGAGGGCTGTGCGGGCAGGTCGGATGGAGCCGGTTGTCCTCTTTTGTGCGGGCTGGCTCTCATTTGTAGCCGCTTGGACGGTGACTGGCGGGCTGCGGGCATGTCCGCTCCTGTCCGCGTTCACTCGGTTGGACGGTGGAGAGGCCGATCGAGGGGTCCTCGCCTGCGTACCGGGTGAGCCTTCCCACCGCTTTCGGGTGGGCAATCCGGTGATGTGTTAACTACTAGGACGTACGGGGTCGCACAAGACACACGGAACGAGACCGGCCTGTCATGGGCGTGGAACCGGTCGTCCCGCGCGGCGGCTCACCGCGCCGGACGTGCCGATGCGCCCGGCGGACGTCCGTGCGCCGTGGTTGGCGGCCGCCCGGACCGATACCGTCGAAAAATGACGGAAAAGGACGCACCGCCCTGCGTCCGCTCGGATGCGTACCTCCCCTGCGAAGGTGGAACTTGTGAAGGCCATTCGTCGATTCACCGTCCGCCCCGTCCTCCCCGAACCGCTCGGCCCGCTGAGCGACCTCGCACGCAATCTGCGGTGGTCCTGGCACACCGAGACCCGAGAGCTCTTCCAGGCAGTCGACCCCGAAGGATGGCGGGCCGTCGGCGGCGACCCCGTGCGGCTGCTCGGGAACGTCTCCGCCACCCGTATGGCCGAACTGGCCAAAGACCGGCGCTTCCTGCGCAGACTCACCGCCGCGGCCGGCGAGCTGGACGACTATCTGCACGGCCGCAGGTGGTACCAGTCCCACGGCGGTGACGGCGGCTCCGACACCCCCGCGTTCCCCGCCGCCATCGCCTACTTCTCGCCCGAGTTCGGCGTGACCGCCGCCCTTCCGCAGTACTCCGGCGGCCTCGGCATCCTCGCCGGCGACCACCTCAAGGCAGCCAGCGACCTCGGCGTGCCGCTGATCGGCGTCGGCCTGCTGTACCGCCACGGCTACTTCCGCCAGTCCCTGTCCCGCGACGGCTGGCAGCAGGAGCACTACCCCGTGCTCGACCCGAACGAGCTGCCGGTGAGCCTGCTGCGCGAGGTGGACGGGGCACCGGCCCGGGTGTCGCTCGCCCTGCCCGGTGGCCGCTCGCTGCACGCGCACATCTGGGTCGCGCACGTCGGCCGCGTACCGCTGCTGATGCTCGACTCCGACATCGAGGAGAACGGCCCCGGCGCCCGTGACATCACCGACCGGCTGTACGGCGGCGGCAGCGAGCACCGGCTGCTGCAGGAGATGCTGCTGGGCATCGGCGGCGTACGGGCGGTCCGTACGTACTGCCGGCTCACCGGCCGACCGGCTCCCGAGGTGTTCCACACCAACGAGGGCCATGCCGGCTTCCTCGGTCTCGAACGCATCCGCGAGCTGGGCGAGGCGCCCGAACACGGCGGCAGCGGCCTCGGCTTCGACGCCGCGCTGGAGGCGGTGCGCGCCGGGACCGTCTTCACCACCCACACGCCCGTACCGGCCGGCATCGACCGGTTCGACCGCGAACTCGTCGCCCGGCACTTCGCAGAGGGCGCCGAACTGCCCGGCGTGCCCGTCGACAAGGTGCTCCAGCTCGGCATGGAGACCTACCCGGGCGGCGAGCCCGGCGTCTTCAACATGGCCGTGATGGGCATGCGGCTCGCCCAGCGCGCCAACGGCGTCTCCGAACTGCACGGCGCCGTCAGCCGCGGCATGTTCGCCGGCCTCTGGCCGGGGTTCGACGCCGCGGACGTGCCCATCACCTCCGTCACCAACGGTGTGCACGCCCCGACCTGGGTGGCACCGGAGGTGTTCCGGCTCGGCGCGCGGCAGATCGGCGCGGGCCGCGCGGAGGACGCCCTCTCCGTGGGCGGCTCGAACCGCTGGGACGCCGTCGGGAACATCCCCGACGCCGACATCTGGGAACTGCGCCGGTCGCTGCGCGAGCAGCTGGTCGACGAAGTACGGGACCGGCTGCGCGCCTCCTGGCGCCAGCGGGGCGCGGGTGCGGCCGAACTGGGCTGGATCGACGGCGTGCTGGACCCGGACGTGCTCACCATCGGGTTCGCCCGCCGGGTGCCGTCGTACAAGCGGCTCACCCTGATGCTGCGCGACCGGGACCGGCTGACGGAGCTGCTGCTGCACCCCACTCAGCCGATCCAGATCGTCGTCGCGGGCAAGGCCCACCCGGCCGACGACGGCGGCAAGCGGCTCGTGCGGGAACTGGTGCGCTTCGCCGACGACCCCCGCGTGCGCCACCGCATCGTCTTCCTGCCGGACTACGGCATGGCGATGGCGAAGAAGCTCTACCCCGGCTGCGACGTCTGGCTGAACAACCCCCTCCGGCCATTGGAGGCGTGCGGCACCAGCGGCATGAAGGCGGCGCTCAACGGCGCCCTCAACCTCTCGGTGCTCGACGGATGGTGGGACGAGTGGTTCGAGCCGGACTTCGGCTGGGCGATCCCCACCGCAGACGGCGCGTCCACCGACGAGGACCGCCGCGACGAGCTGGAGGCGGCCGCGCTGTACTCGCTGATCGAGGACCGGGTCGCCCCCCGCTTCTACGACCGGGGCAGCGGCGGGCTGCCCGACCGCTGGATCGAGATGGTCCGCCGCACGCTCACCACGCTCGGCCCCAAGGTGCTCGCGGGCCGCATGGTGCGCGAGTACGTGGAGCGGCTGTACGCGCCGGCGGCCCAGGCGCACCGGTCCATGAACGCCACCAGTGCCCAGGAACTGGCGGCCTGGAAGTCACGTGTGCGCTCCGGCTGGAGGCAGGTGGCCGTCGACCATGTGGAGGCCGTCGACCAGGATGCGGCTTCCGGCCAGGCGGCGACGGCGGGCCTCGGCTCCACGCTCACCCTGCGGGTCCGTGCGGCGCTCGGCGAACTGCAGCCGGAGGACGTGGAGGTGCAGGTGGTCGCGGGCCGGGTCGACTCCGACGACGCGATCCGTGACGCCCGGACCTTCCCGCTGAAGCCGGCGGGCGGGCCGGACCTCGAGGGCCGCTGGGTGTACGAGGGACCGCTCGCCCTCGACCGCACGGGGCCGTTCGGCTACACGGTCCGCATCCTGCCCGCCCACCGGCTGATTCCGACGGGGGCGGACCTGGGGCTGGTGGCCGTGCCGACCGAGTCGGCGGGTGAGGGAACGGGCGGCGTGCTGCTGCGCTGACGTCTCGCCGGTGCTGTCACGGCGCCTGCTGCCCGGAGCTCCGGGCAGCAGGCGCCGTGTTTGTGGTCTGGACCAAAGCCTTGACGTGTTCATGGGATGCGCCTAGTTTCCTCACGCACCACGGCTGTTCAGGTTCGCACTCGATGTTCAAGTGGGTGAACCTGTGGTCGTGTTGGCCCCCACCACCGGAAGGTCACCCCCCATGCGTACCGAATCCCCCGCCGGACACGCCCTGCGCCGCCCGAGAGCACTCGTGGCCGCACTGTCCGCCGTCGCCGCCGCCGCACTCGGCGCGGCCCTCATGTCCCCCGCCTCCGCCGAGCAGGCCCCCCGGACGTCCGCCGCGGCCTCCGCCATGGCCTCGGCGGCCGCCCCCGCGGTCTTCACGCACCCCGGCGTGCTCGTCAGCCGCCCCCAACTCGACTTCGTCAAAGGCAAGGTGAACGCGGGCGCCCAGCCGTGGAAGTCGGCCTACGACCAGATGGCGGGCAGTGCGTACGCGTCGCTGTCCCGCGTGCCCAAGCCCCGCGCGGTCGTCGAGTGCGGCTCGTACTCCAACCCCAACTACGGCTGCACCGACGAACGCCAGGACGCCATCGCCGCGTACACCACCGCGCTCGCCTGGTACATCACCGGTGACAGCCGCTACGCCAAGAAGTCCATCGAGCTGATGGACGCGTGGTCGGCCGTCATCAAGGACCACACCAACAGCAACGCACCACTGCAGACCGGATGGGCCGGCTCCTCCTGGCCGCGGGCCGCCGAGATCATCAAGTACACCTACTCCGGCGGCTGGCCGAACTCGGGGCGCTTCGGCACGATGCTGCGCGATGTCTACCTGCCCGAGGTCACGAACGGCTCCCACTCCAACGGCAACTGGGAACTGTCCATGACGGAGGCCGCGATCGGCATCGCGGTCTTCCTCGAGGACCGCGCCGCCTACGACAAGGCAGTCGCCAAGTTCCGTGGGCGGGTCCCCGCGTACATATACCTGACCAGTGACGGCTCCCTGCCCAGAACCGCACCCGGCTCCGGCCTGGACACCCGCGACGAGATCGTCCGCTACTGGCAGGGCCAGTCGACGTTCGCCTGGAACGGCCTCAGCCAGGAGACCTGCCGCGACCTGACCCACGCGGGCTACGGCTTCTCGGCGATCTCCCACATCGCCGAGACCAGCCGCATCCAGGGCCAGGACCTCTACCCGGAGATCGCCGACCGTCTGCGCCATGCGCTGGGCCTGCACGCCAAGTACCAACTGGGCGCGGAGCCCGTCCCCGGCAACCTGTGCGGCGGCAGCCTCAAGGACAGGCTGGGCCCGATCACCGAGGTCGGCTTCAACGCCCTGGCGAACCGCATGGGTTACGGCATGACCAACACCCAGCGGCTGACGGAGCAGCAGCGCCCGGCGGCAACGAACAACCTGTTCGTGGCCTGGGAGACCCTGACGCACGCGAACAACCCGCACTGACGCCGGCGTCCACCCCCTCCCTCGAACCCGGGTCCGGCGGGGCGCAGCGGTGCCCCGCCGGCCCGAGCGGCGAGAAACCGGCCACCCCGGTCGTATCGTTGGCCAAGTGCCTGCTTCCCGCTTGCGAATCCCGTTCCATATGTTTGTCCAGCATTGAGACCATGCTGTGGAGGGGACCAGTGGCCTGGGACGAGTGGGAGCAGATCAAAGCCGAGGCAATCACGCGGCGTACCACCCAGCTGCAACTGAATCAGCTCGCCCCGCCCGGGGGTGGTGGCGGCACTGCTCCGGATCTGGCCTCCAGTCCGGCGAAGAAACAAGCGGCCGTGGTTCCACGCCCGTGCGCTGGCGATCGCGACGGCGGGGGATGTCATCGGGGAAGTCGGAGCGTCACGCAACATGCTGCACTATCTGGGGGCCACCGGTGAGCCTCTGACCCTCGACGTAGACCGGATGATGCACGACGATTCTGGGTTCCGATCAGAGATCGAGAACGAGCACCTGGCGCAGAACCAGGATTCCTGGCGAAGGAAGGCGTTGGACGAGTTTCACAGGGCTGGAGGCGACACGGTTGTGGTCGTGCCGGTCGAAAGCTCGGTGAAACACCGCACCATGCAGAGTGACGAGTGGTTCCATGCGGTCGGATCCCATGCGCAGAACGTGTCCGGCATGGTCACGGTGACACCGGACGCAGACGGTGGCGCTCCCAAGGTGTCGCTCGACTACCAGGTGAATGTGTGGGATCGATACAACTGGGACGAGGGTAAGGCGGCGACGTTCCCTGGTGGCATCGTTATAGAGGACGCCGACATGGGCCGTCTGCACAAGGTGGGCATGGGGCAAGAATTCGACATGCGCGGTGGAAGCTCTGCGTACACCCATGATCTGGACAACCCCGCCTCAACCGGTGTCACACCGGGGGCTCCAGGACGAGAGGGTTCGCGCACGGACGTGTCCCGAGGCGAGGAGGAGAACCGATGATCGGCTCGCGAGGTGACACGTGGTGTCCGGCCTGGGTTTGGATGCCTGCCTTTGCCGCAAGCCTGCTCCTCGCTGCCTGCGCACCGTCTCCCGGTGACCGTGGCATCGGGGAGGACCGGTACCCGTACTGGCAGAAGGGCGCAGGAGCTGTTGATGCGGCAGCTTTCATGAAGGTTGAGATCCCTGATGGCGCGGCAGAGGTGAAGGGCGCCGTGCGGGTCCAACCGCAGGAAAGCGTCTACCTGCTGTCCTTCCTCACCGAGGAGAGAACTGCCGTGGCCATCACAGCCGACCTGCGCCCTGACAGCCCTCTGGAGGAGGAAGACAACTTGACCTCCTCCCTCAGCGGGGATGGATTCCAGCATCTGGGGCTCACTTCACCACAGAATCTGGACCGTGTTCGTACGGCGACTGCTTGCCCACCGTGTGTCGGGGACGTTCGGCGCAGCTCCGTCCAAGCCATTGAGATTCATCTGGGACAGGTCGCCGACGACCGTGTGCGCGTCTATCTGACGGCGTACTGACCCAGGCACATCGCCTCAGTTACGGGGCATCGCAGCCACATTGTGAAGGAAGGTACGCCACGGGTTGTGACCGAAGGCCAGTACGGGACTGTGGGCGTTCTTGCTGTCCCGAACGACGGCGTGGTCGATGAGAGCGGCGACTTCGACGCAGTCCCCGCCGGACGAACCACCACCGCTGTAACTGCTCTTTCGCCAGGTGACGTTGGGTTCTATGTCGGCCTGCATGGTGCGTACCTCTCTTTTCTGGCTACAGCTCGCGCCTGACGTGCTTGATCAGACCGAGACTGTCGGCGGGACTCAATGCCGCAGATCTCAGAGAATCGAACGCGAGCGTATACCGGTCGGTCTCCTCGGCGTTTTCCATGTGCAGGGTGCCGGTCACATGCTCGACACAGACCACGTCCGAGAAGGCGGGGGTCGGGAAGGCGAAGAGCACGAATGCCCCGACGAGGCCGACATGGGCGCCGGCGGCCAACGGCAGCACTTGAATGTCGACGTTGGGACGTTCTGCCGCCTTGACGAGGCAGTCCAGTTGTTGCCCCATGACGGTCCTGCCGCCGACCTGGCTGCGTAGAGCGGCTTCACCCTCGATGACGCAGATGCGTGGCGGGCTGACCTCGTCGAGGATCCGTTGACGCTGCATGCGCATGTCCACGAATTCATCCACCCGCTTGTTGCTGAGCATCTCGGGATTCGCCTGGTACAAGGCGCGGGCGTAGTCAGGTGTTTGGAGGAGGCCAGTGATCAGCAGTGGTTGGAAAGACCGGATGTAGGCGGCGGTCTGTTCGAAGTCGATGTGGTCGGCGTAGGACGGAAGCGTCGCCCCGAGGTGTCTTGTCCATCCACGCTCGGTACCACGCCTGGCCAGGCTCACCAGGTCCTCGACGTAGTCAGGGTCGTCCACCCCGTAGAACGTGACGAGATCGCGCAACTCGCCCAGTGAGATGCCGAGGCGGGCGTTCTCGATGCGGCTGATCTTCGATCGGTGGCAGCCGATTCGCTCCGCCGCTTCCTCCGGCGACTTGCCTGACTCCTCTCGTAGTTTGACGAGGGTTGCAGCGAGGCGGCGTCGCCGAACAGTTGGCCGAGGCTCGACCATGAGTTGCCTCCTTCGGGCATCAGGTTCCCCAAGAGTAGTGACCCTAAAAGATCATGGAACATTTTCCTTTCGGTTCGGTTGCGGAAAGTGGCGACTGGGGAGCACTCTGTTCGGGTCGCGCAGGGTGATCGGGCGGTGGTTGTTCCGTGTTGAGCTGTGCCGACGATCAGCAGAGAACCCCCGCGACCGTGCGACCGGTCCGGGGGTGTGGCCAACGCTTCAGAGGAGCGTCAACGTGATGAACCCTATCTTCCGACTCTTGGACTTGCTGTTGCGGCTCTTCCTCCCTCCGTCCGGCCGCCATCGGCTCTCCGGTGGCTGGGCGGTTGTCGCCCCTCGACCCGCCGCCGAGATTGAGGACCCCGCTCCCACGCGCGAGTGCCCCCGGTTGCGTGGTGAGGACAGTCGACTCGTGCGGCCGTACCTCACCGCGTACGAGGCGCAGGAGTCCGTCCGGTTGCAGCGGCGGCGTCGGTGCGCGTTGTGGCTCGCGGTGCATGGCGTCGTCGTGGGCCCGCGTCTGATCCGCGGCGTGGAGGTGGCGTGATGGGGCAGCCGTCCGCCGTGCCGGAGGTGGTCGTGCGGCGCTGGAGCCGTGACCGGAAGAACGTCGGCCGAGCCAGGTCCGAACTACGTGCCACGCTCGGGAGTTGGGGCCTGGCCGGAATCGAGGACGAGGCGTCGCTCGTGCTGTCGGAACTGTTGACCAACTCCGTCCGGCACGCGGTGGCTCCGGGCCGGGAGATCGAGACCCGGTACCTGCGGTTGGCCGACGGCCTTCGCATCGAGGTCCACGACGCGTCCGAGGAGCGCCCGTTGATGGCGATTCCGGCAAAGGACGCGACGGGCGGCTGGGGACTGCCCCTGGTGGACTTACTGGCTGCGAAGTGGGGCGTCTGCGACCGGGAGGGCCCTGGGAAGCTCGTCTGGGCCGAGCTCTGGCGTACGTAGCGTCGGCACGGGCCCTGTACGGCTGCGGAGGGCCGTCCCGTCAGGGGCGGTCCCCTTCGGCGCACAACGCTGCAAGGGCGTTCAGCGCCAGAGCGGCATGCTGCCCGGGCTCGGAAACCGGGTGGATCAGGGACCGGACCTGCCCGTCCCTGTCGAGCACGACGGCAGCCCGGGCGTACAGGGAGCGCCCGCCGGCCCGCACCTCCGGTACTCCGAGTGCCCGGCCCAGCTCCCGCTCCTCGTCTCCCGCGACGGGGGAGCCGAGGAGGCGGTCGCGTGCGAACTCGGAGAGGTGGCCCGGGGCGTGGGCGCTGACGCCGAGGACGCGGGCGTCGAAGCGGGCGAACGCGGCGGCCTCGTCCCGTACGGAGCACAGCCCGGTGGTGCAGCCGGCGAGCTCCGGCAGTGTCTCCCCGATGCCGGGTTCGGTGATGAAGAACAGCACCGTCCACCGGTGGTCGGGCGAGGGGACCGTGACGTGGCCCTCGGTGGTCTCGACGGTGGTGCGCATGACGGCTCCTCGGACTTTCGGCGCAGCCGTTGCCGGACGAGCCGGCGTCGTGGAACTCGGAGGGGGACCAGTGCTCGCGGTCCATGGGGAAACGGCCGAGGCCCGGCTCCTCGTGAAGCAACCCTTTGCAACTGTGGCCAGGTCAGGAATTCTGTGGGACCCGCTGCTCAGGGAATCGGTGAACTCAACAGTGCGCCGACGGACTTGACGGACAAAGAGCGATTCGGCGGAAGTGACGTAGACCTGGCCGTTCTCCAGCAATTCACCCATAGGCTTTACGGCAGATGGTGATCCACAGGCAATTGCGTCCTGCACGGTCTCCTGATCCGGGTCTTGCCGACCTCGATCGCCAGGAGCGGAACGACCGTGGACGGTCGGGGTCAGTGGTCCGGGAGGCGGGACCAGAAGTGGTCGACGATCTCGTCGAGGTAGCGTCGGCCGTCCTCGCCGGAGGCGGTGGTGCCGCCGGCCCGGCTGAGGGTGGCGGCCATGAGGGTCTGGTACTCCTGGTGCATGTCGCGCAGGGCGTCCTGCAGGTCGCGGCGCTCCATGCCGATGAGTTTGGCTATGGGCTTGATGTGGGCCTGCCATCGCGTGGAGACGGCCTCGGTGAGCAGGCGGGTGAGTTCGTCGTCGAGACCGGTGATGGAGATGAAGTCACGGGGCGGCAGGCCGAGTACCTGGCCGAGCGCGGCGGACTGGCGTTTGTCGCCCGTCCATTGACCGGTCTCCTCCATGTAGTGGTAGGCCTCGAGCGTCAGGCCCGTGGCGCGGGCTATGTCGTCGGCGTGGAGGCCGCGGGCGAGACGGTGCTCGCGCAGGGTGCGGGCGTGGCCCATGAGTTCGCCGGGGGAGCACCACAGGGCACCGGCCAGGGCGGTGAGTTCGTCGGTGGTGGGAAGAGCGGTGCCGCGTTCCCACGCGGCGACGTGCTCCGGGGTGATGTGGGTCATGCCGAAGGAGGCGGCCATGCCGTACGCGACGTGGCCGGGCGCCATCCCGAGTTTCTCGCGCAGAGTGCGGGCGGCGCGCGCATTGAAGGGAAGGGGAGGATGCACGGGGCGAGAGTAGGCAGTTACTCGCCGCTACTCCACGGGGGCTGTCTCCTGCATCCCATTATGCGGAATAGGTCGCTCGAGATTTCGTAGGAACTGACGAGAGGCTGACCGGAAGCTGCCAATCCTCGTACGTTTCCAGTTGGTTGTGAACCGGCTTATGCCGCGTATGATCCGCCACGCGGGGTGCCGCATGTGTGTTCGTACAAAAAGTCGGCGCACGTTCCCCCTCCGGCTCCTCCGTGCTTTTCGCTCCCCACCCCCGTAGGCCCAGGAGACGCCGCCATGCAGAACAGTGCGACCAGGACGACCGATATGTCGCCCAACAGATCCGGCAGTCCACTCGACCGGTTCTTCCGTATCAGTGAACGGGGCTCGACATACGGTCGGGAGATACGTGGCGGGTTCGCCACGTTCTTCACGATGGCGTACATCCTCGTGCTCAACCCGATCATCCTCGGCAGCGCCAAGGACAAGTTCGGCGAGCAGCTCGACGCCGGTCAACTGGCCACGGCCACCGCCCTGGTGGCAGCGGTCATGACCCTGATCATGGGTGTCGGCGGCAACCTGCCGCTCGCCCTTGCCGCGGGCCTCGGTATCAACGCCGTCGTCGCCTTCCAGGTCGCTCCCCTGATGAGCTGGGACGACGCGATGGGCCTCATCGTGATCGAGGGTCTGCTGATCTGCGCGCTGGTGGTCACCGGTCTGCGTGAGGCGGTCATGCACGCCATCCCGCAGCCCCTGAAACAAGCGATCAGCGTCGGCATCGGCCTCTTCATCGCCTTCATCGGTTTCGTGGACGCCGGCTTCGTCACCCGTATCCCGGACGCCGCGAACACCACCGTCCCCGTGCAGCTCGGCAGCGGTACCCTCACCGGCTGGCCCATGCTCGTCTTCTGCCTCGGCGTGCTTCTGACCATCGTGCTGCTCGCCCGCAAGGTGAAGGGCGCCATCCTCATCAGCATCGTGCTGATGACCCTCGTCGCCGTCGTCGTCAACGCGGTCGCCGACGTCAAGTCCTGGGGACTGACGTCGCCCGCCCTGCCCGACAAGCCCTTCGCCGCCCCCGACTTCGGACTGCTGGGCAACTTCGACCTGTTCGGCTCGTTCGGTCAGGTCAGCGTCCTGACGGTCGTCCTGCTCGTCTTCACCCTGATCCTTTCCGACTTCTTCGACACCATGGGCACCGTCGTCGGCGTCACCGCCGAAGCGGGACTTCTCGACGAGCGCGGCCAGGTCCCCGGCCTGGGCCGCGTTCTGCTCATCGACGGTGCGGCCGCCGTCGCGGGCGGCGCCTCCTCCGCCTCGTCGGCCACCACCTACATCGAGTCCGCCGCCGGTGTCGGCGAGGGTGCTCGGACCGGCTTCGCGAACCTCGTCACCGGTGGTCTGTTCGCTCTCGCCCTGTTCCTGGCCCCCGTGCTGACGATCGTGCCGCTCCAGGCCGCGGCCCCGGCCCTCGTCGCGGTCGGGTTCCTGATGATGACCCAGGTCAAGCACATCGACTGGGAGCGCTACGACGTCGCCGTCCCCGCCTTCCTGACCATCGTCGTCATGCCGTTCACCTACTCCATCACCAACGGCATCGGCGCCGGCTTCATCGCCTACGTGGTCATCAAGGCGTGCCTGGGCAAGGCCCGTGAGGTGCACTGGCTGCTGTGGGGCACCGCGGCGCTCTTCCTCGTCTACTTCGCCATCGACCCGCTGGAGCAACTGCTCGGCATGAAGTGACGGACGCCGTCGTCCCTGCCCTGTGCCCCCCGGCCGCACCGGCCGGGGGGCACACGGCGGACCGCCTCTGAGAGAGTGAGCGCCATGCCGAACATCACGGTGCAGACGGAGAACGGTGAACACCACGCCGGTGTGACCGCCGAGCGGCTTGCCGGGCTGGTGCACCGCATCGGTGGCGAGGGCGACCACTTCCTCGTCGTCCAGCGGACACCGGCCCTGCCGGACGTCCTCGTCCAGGTCTGGCACGAGACCGGCGGCACCTACACCTTGGAGCACCGCGACGGTTCGGACGAGCGGCACTTCCAGACGATCCTCGACGGGCCGGAGCCGGTGGTGCGCGCGATGACCGGCTGGGCCCGGCAGGAGACGGACTGGGACGCCGGGCTGGACTGGGAGCCGCTCACGTTCGGCCCAGGGCGTCTGTCCCGCTGGTGGAAGCGGGTGAAGCGGGTGAAGCGGGGGTGACCGCCCGACGGGGCGGGGCGTGATGCCCGACCCTCGGGCTTCGGTCCGAAGCCGTATGTCCCTCGGCCCGTCGGCCGCTGCTCCCCGAGCGATCAAGAAGCTCATGGACCGCCGTATTCGGTGGGCCGGCCGGTCCTGAACTCCTCGTTGTCGACGTCCGTGACGATCGCCTTCGAGTCGAGGCGGCCCTCCTTGAAACAGAGGCGGTAGGCCGGGGAGGCCTCGTACTTGACGGCGCGGTAGTACTCGCAGTCGCCCGCGTCCGGCGGTTCCGGGTCCACGCCCGCCGGCGCGCCGTCCAGGGAGAGGCGGGGCAGCCGGGTCAGTACGTCGGCGCGGGCGTCGCCGACCCGGACGCGGTCGTACTGGTCGCGGTCCATGACCGTGCGGGTGTCGCTGTACATGCGGAAACCGAGGATCAGGACCGCCAGGACGGCTGCCACCGCCACCGGCACGGTGATCGCCTGGACCAGGCCACGGCGGACCCGGCGGCGGGCGTGGTCCAGCGCGCGGGCCGAGGCCGGCGCGGGAGGCGGCGCGAGTGCGGCGTCCGGCGCCAGGGGAAGACGGGCGGTCACGGCGAAGCCGGACCCGTCCGGGCCGTGGGTGAGCGTTCCGCCCGCCAGACGGACGCGTTCGTCGAGACCGACGAGTCCCGTACCGCCGGAGGCGAGTGAAGGGGCGGACACCGGCGTGGAGTTGGTGACGCGAACGGTGACGTCGTCCGCGCCGTACGACAGATGGACCCGGACCGCCGCGCCCGGCGCGTGCTTCGCCGCGTTCGTCAGCGACTCCTGGACGACACGGTGCACGGCCCGGTCGGTCATCGGGAGCAGGGCGGCCGGTGTGCCCTGCTCGGCCAGCTCGACCGTCATGCCGGAGCCACGGGTCCGCTCCACGAGGGCCGTCACGGTCTCGTCGGCGGGGGAGGTCGGGGCGCCGCCGTTTTCGCGCAGTACGCCGATGATGTCCCGCAGCCGGGCCGTGGCGTCCGCGGCGGCCTGCCGGAGTTCGCCCGCCGCCGCCCGGTGGCGACCGTCCAGGCCCGGGTCGACCTCGAGCGCGGCGGCCCGCACGGCGATCAGGGACAGATCGTGGCCGAGGGAGTCGTGCATGTCCCCGGCGATACGGGACCGCTCACGCAGCCGTTCACGGTCGGCCACCGCCTCCTGCTCGCGCTCCATCCGGTCCGCCAACTGCCAGCCCGTGGCCACCAGTTGGGCGTACTGGCGGACATAGCGGCCACCGAGCCACGGCACCACGACGGCGAAGAGGAGCGTGGCGAGCTGCGCGAACCAGGTCCACAGGTCGTCGAGGAGCAGGGAGAGGACCAGGCCCGTGGCGGCGAATCCGGTGAAGGTGAGCAGAGCCGGCCGGGCGGTCGCCGTACGGCGCCCCGCGAGGTAGCCGAAGGCGGCCAGCCCGACCGCGTACGACGGTGTGAACAGCTCCAGGCTCTGCCATCCGCTGAGCACCACCACGATCGCCAGCGAGGCCAGCGGCCGTGCCCGGCACAGCAGTACGGCGACACCGGTGAGTGGTACGCCGAAACCGACCCACCACCACGAGCCGCCGTCGGCCGGGTCCGATTTGAGCACCACGGACCCGGCCAGGACCGTCCACAGGGCCAGGTCCGTGAGCCAGTCCCTCCGCCGTTCTCCGCGCATGCCCCCACCTTGCCGCACGGCCCCGGGTCAGGGCCCCTGACGAAAGTGGGGGCATCGCGGCGTGCTCACTTCTTCGGCGGGCCGAGGAAGGGCGCGAGCAGTTCGGTGATGTGCTGCTCGGTGGCCTCCTTGGTGAGACCGAGGCCGGACAGCGGGCCGGTGCCGTTCTCCGCCTCGAGCAGAGCCAGCAGGATGTGTTCCGTACCGATGTAGTTGTGGCCGAGGCGCAGTGCCTCGCGGAAGGTGAGTTCGAGTGCCTTGCGGGCCCGTGCGTCGTACGGAATGACCTCGGGCAGTTCCTCGGCCGGGGCCGGCAGGGCCGTGGTGAGCGAGCCGCGGACCATGTCCGGGGTCACGCCCTGCTCGGCGACCGCCTTGGCGGCGAGGCCCTCCGGCTCGGCCAGCAGGCCGAGACCGAGATGTTCCGGACCGACATGTGCGTTGCCCGCGGCGCGGGCCTCGTTCTGAGCGGCCATGACCACGTTCCTCGCGCGGTCGGTGAAGCGGCCGAAGCCCTGGCTGGGGTCGAGGTCGAGCGGCCGGTCGGACTCCTTGGTCACGAAGCGCTTCTGCACGGCCTGCTTGGACACCCCCATGGACCGGCCGATGTCGGTCCACGAGGCACCGGAACGGCGGGCCTGGTCCACGAAGTGGCCGATGAGATGGTCGGCGATGTCCCCGAGGTGGTCGGCGGCGATGACGGCGTCGGAGAGCTGGTCGAGCGCATCGGTGTGCGTCTTCTTGATCGCGTCGATCAGATCGTCGAGCCGGACGGGATGAGTCATGCGGACTGGATCTGTCATGCGACAACCTTAGGTTGACGTCTGGGGCATCGTCAACCTTTGGTTGTCGCATTCAGGTCTGGGTCACGACTCCCGCCTCGTACGCGAGGATCGCCAGCTGCACGCGATTTCTGAGCGCCAGCCTGCCGAGGACGGCGCTGACATGGGCTTTGACCGTGCCCTCCACGACGAACAGCCGGGCCGCGATCTCCGCGTTGGACAGCCCGGCCCCGACGAGCGCGACCACCTCCCGCTCGCGACCGGTCAACGGCTCCAGTGCCGCCCTGGCCTCCGCCCGCCGCGACATGCGGCCGCCGTCGAGCCGGTCGAGCACCCGGCGCGCGATCTCGGGGGAGAGGCAGGCGGCGCCCCGGGCCGCCGCCCGCACGCCCGCGATCAGCTCCCGCGGGTCACCGGACTTGAGGAGGAACCCGCTGACGCCCGCACCGAGGGCCCGCTCGACGTACTCGTCCTCGGAGAACGTGGTGAGCACGACGACCGACGTACCGGGCGCCGCCCGCCGCAACTCCTCTGCGGCCGCGAGCCCGTCGAGCCGCGGCATCCGGATGTCCAGGAGCGCCACGTCCGGCCGGTGCCGCAGCGCCAGTTCGACGGCCTCGCGTCCGTCGCCGGCCTCCGCGACGACCTCGATGTCCGGATCGGCGGCCAGGATCGCGCGCACTCCGGCCCGCAACAGGGTCTCGTCGTCGGCGAGGAGGACACGCACGGGCACCGGCCCGTGCCCGTGCCCGTGCTCGTGCCCGTGCGCGGACGTGGGTTCGGGTACGGACGTGGGCACGGACGTGGGTTCGGGTTCGGCGGGTGCGCCGGCGGCCTCGGTCATGGCCGCCAGCGTAGACATCCCGTCAGTCCCGGCGGATCAGTTCGGGGTCGATCCGACGGCCCACCAGGGGGAGGGGCGCCAGGGCCCGGTCGATGCCCGACGCCACCGGCTGAGCACGCCGGGACGTCCGTCCGGACGGCATGGAAGGGCGCTGCCCGGGAGCCTCTTCGGCGTCCCGGGCAGCGCCCCGGATCGATGCGGAGGCCTTCGGCCTCCGGAGCGTCAGAAGGTGAGCTTGACGCTGTTGATGTAGCCCGTGTCGTAGCGGGCCACGTCCTGCACCCGGAGCTTCCAGGTGCCGTTGGCCGTCTCGCTCGAGGCGTTGACGGTGTAGGTCTCCTTGACGTCGTTCGCCGAGTCCGAACCGCTGGAGTTCTTCAGGCGGTAGGCGGTTCCGTCCGGGGCGAGGAGGTCGATGACCAGGTCACCGCGCCAGGTGTGGACGATGTCGACGCCGACCTTGAGGGCGGACGGGGCGCTGCCCGTGCGGCCGGTGACGTTGACCGAGGAGGTCACCGCGGCCCCGGCGTCCGGGATGGCCACGTCGGCCGTGTTCTCGAAGACCGTGCCGTCGCCCGGGTCGCCGCCCCCACCGGGGCGGGAGCCGACGTTGACGCCGGCCCAGGCGTCGGTGACGGACTTGACCTCGGCGCTGCTCGCCCCGTACAGCTCCGTCGCGACCGCGAGGGTGCCGGTGCGGGCGCCCGCGTAGTCGGTGCGGGAGCTGAACTTGGTGGTGAGCGCCTTGTACCAGATCAGCGCGGCCTTCTCACGGCCGATGCCGGTCACCGGCAGGCCGTCCGAGGTCGGCGAGTCGTAGCTGACGCCGTTGACCGTCTTGGCGCCGCTGCCCTCGGAGAGGAGGTAGAACCAGTGGTTCGCCGGGCCCGAGGAGTAGTGGACGTCGACGTTGCCGATGCCCGAGTACCAGTAGTCCTTGGACGAGCCGTCCCTGCTGGGCTTGTCCATGTAGCGCAGCGGGGTGCCGTTGCCGCGGATGTCGATCTTCTCGCCGACGAGGTAGTCGCCCACGTCCTGGGAGTTGTTCGCGTGGAACTCGACGGCCGCGGCGAAGATGTCGCTGGTCGCCTCGTTGAGACCGCCGGACTCGCCGCTGTAGACCAGGCCGGCGGTGTTGGAGGTGACGCCGTGCGTCATCTCGTGCGCGGCCACGTCGATGGAGGTGAGCGGCTTGCTGTTGTTCGAGCCGTCGCCGTACGTCATGCAGAAGCAGCTGTCCTGCCAGAACGCGTTGACGTAGTTGTTGCCGTAGTGGACCCGGGAGTACGCGCCGACGCCGTCGCCGCGGATGCCGCTGCGGCCGTGCACGTTCTTGTAGTAGTCCCAGGTGAGGGCGGCGCCGTAGTGCGCGTCGGCGCCCGCGGTCTCCAGGTTGGACGGCGAGCCGTTGCCCCAGATGTCGTCCGGGCCGGAGAACAGGGTGCCGGTGCCCGACGTGCCGCGGTTGAGGTTGTACGTCTTGTGGCTGCCGCGGTTGGTGTCCGTGAGCGTGTACGACGGCGCGGTGCCCAGCGTCACCTGGCCGCTGTACTGGGTGTTGCCGGTGCCGTTGTGCACGGCCTGCCACTCGTAGAGCTTCTCGCCGGTGGCGGCGTCGGTGACGACGTGCAGCTCGTTCGGGGTGCCGTCGTGCTGCAGGCCGCCGACCACGGTCTCGTAGGCGAGGGTGGGGCTGCCGGTGCCCATCCAGACGACCTTGCGGGGCGCCCGCTCGGCCTTCGTCTCCTTCGAGCCCTCCGCCTTGGCGGCGCCGAGTGCCTGCTTCTCCGCTGTCGCCGGTGCGAGGTCGGCGCTGGTGTCGACGTTCTTGAGGGCGGCGCGGGAGGCCTTCGTGACCGACTCCGTCGCACCCGTCGCGCTCTCGGCGACCACGAGGTCGCCGCCGAGGACCGGCAGGCCCTCGTAGGTGCGCTCGAAGCGGGTGTGCGTCGTGCCGTCGCGGTCCTGGGTGACGTCCCGGACGACGAGCTTCTCCTTGGCGGTCAGGCCGAGTTCCTTCGCGGTGGCGGCCGTCGTGGCGGACGCCTCGCGTATCAGCTCCGCGCGCTGGGCCGGGGACAGACTCTTGGGCAGGGCGCCCGGGTCCGCCTTGCCCGTCTGCGCCGCCGCCGGTGCCTCCTGCGGGGCGGCGGCGGAGGTTCCGGCCTGGAAGCCGACCGCGAGCATGGCGGCGGTGGCGATGAGGGCTCCGGTCGCGGTGGCGCGCCGGCGATGCGTGGGTCTCACGCGGACTCCTTCTGCGAGGGGGGTCCCGGTCGGCTGGGTGGGTCGGCCGGGCAGAGCAAGCGGAGCGGTGGTGCGTGGATCGGATCGCAGGAAGAGTGACAGCCACGAACGGTTTCTGTCAGGGGCGTGACAAGAAGTTGGCTGGAAATCGTCCGTTGCCTGAAAGGTCATGTCCGCTGAGCGGACGTTGTGCGAGGTGTTGCCCGGTGGTCATGGGCGTTTGTGCGGGCCCGACGCCGTGCCGCGCTTCGGTGATGTGTCGCTCCCGAAGAGGGTGCTGCGCCGGAGTGCACCCCTATTCCTGCGGCAGGTCTCCGTGGCGGTGGGCGTGGTGACCGCCGGGGCGGTTCGCTCCCGCCGCTCCCGCCGCTCCGGGTTGACAGGGGTGATGTTCGTATTCACGTCCACGAGTTCGACGGGCACGTGGGCAGTGAGCATCGCGATTTGGTCCACCGGGTTCAGCTCGCAGCGGTCCGGAGGTGAAGAGCAGTTAAGTCCGGGCGGCATTCGGCCACTTAATAACGTGAATCAGCCGTCCGGTTGGAAAAAGCTTGTCATGACGGGATGCAATCGGGGTCACCCAGACATTGATCGATCTGTTTCGGACTTCTGCTCGACCTGGGGTCGACCTGTTCGTCCGGGGTTGATTCCATTGAATTGCACGCACGGGGAAACCTCGCACCTGCGGTCTGTCGAGGAAGGTGAGGAGTGCGTGCGAATCATCAACAGGAAGGGAGAAGCTCATGAGGAAGACATTTGTCTCCGGTGCCATTGCGGCGGTTTGTGTGACGGCCACCTCGATCATTGCGGGAGGGACGCCGGCGAGCGCCGATCCGCAGGACTGTCCCAGCGGATACGTGTGCGTATGGGGTGACAGCAACTACCAGGGTCGTTACCTCTTCGCGCCCGGGCCCGAACGTTCAAGCGTCGGCGGTTACATGAACGACCTGACCACCTCCCTGTGGAACCGCACCGGTTCCCAGGTCTGCTTCTACCAGCACGACAACTGGCGCGGGGCCACACTGAAGATCATCCCCGCGGGTGGCTCGAGCCCCAACGTCGGATCGAGCGCCAACGATGCGATCAGCTCATGGCGGGCCTGCTGAGGAATCGATCCGTTCGTCGGTGACGGGTCGCCGGATTCCCCGGCGGCCCGTTTCGGCTCTTCGGGCCGTCAGCCGCGAGGTCGGCCACTACGGCACCCGCAGCCCATTCCTCGGGTGCTCAGAAACCATACGCCTGGGCAGCGTTCGCCGCAGGAATCATCGAACATCTCGCCGTGGCTGAAGATCTGCGTATTCAAGTGGGTCGATTGTGGGTGCCACAAGGTATTCGTGAACAGTCGCGGCGGCGGTTGTGGTGGACGCGGCCTCGCGCACGCGCAACGAATCCTCAATTCCCAGTCCGTTGACCGGGCGTTGGTAACGCCCGCTGAGAATCGCAAGATGTCGACGATCATTCGAGAAAGAACCCCTGGCGCCATGACATGTCGGCCGAGCCGATCGATCGTAACGGGAGGCGGTTGTCGAACAGTTGTCGTCGTCGCGCGGCAGGCCTGCGTCGAACGCGAGAAGCTGCCGGCAGCCGGTGCGACGAACCGACCGAGCCGGCCCGCCTGCCGACACCGGCGCCGACCACGTCACGATCCTTGACCAGCGTGTCACGCAGACACCCGATGCCAACCGCCCGGCACCGTCGCGCCACCTCGTCGCCGTCGGATACGGCTCAGCTCACCACGCTGTCCCGCCATGCCCGGTGCAGCCCCGCGAACCTGCCCTCGCCGCTGATGAGTTCGTCCGGCGTGCCGTCCTCGACGATCCTGCCGTGCTCCATCACCAGCACCCGGTCCGCGATCTCCACCGTGGACAGCCGGTGCGCGATCACCACCGCCGTACGGCCCTGGAGCACCGTGTCCATCGCGCGCTGCACCGCCCGTTCGCCGGGGATGTCCAGGGAGCTCGTCGCCTCGTCGAGGATCAGCACCGCGGGGTCGGCGAGCAGCGCGCGGGCGAACGCCACCAATTGCCGCTGGCCCGCCGAGATCCGCCCGCCGCGTTTGCGCACGTCCGTGTCGTAGCCGTCGGGCAGGGAGGCGATGAAGTCGTGCGCGCCGATCGCCTTCGCGGCCTGCTCGATGTCCGCGCGGGTCGCCTCCGGCCTGCCGATCGCGATGTTCTCCGCGACCGTCCCCGAGAACAGGAACGCCTCCTGGGTCACCATCACCACGCCGCGCCGCAGTTCGGGCACCGCGAGGTCGCGCAGATCGGTGCCGTCGAGCAGCACCCGCCCCTCCGTCGGGTCGTAGAAGCGGGCCAGCAGCTTGGCGAGTGTCGACTTCCCGGCGCCGGTCGAGCCGACGACCGCGACGGTCTGCCCTGCGGGGATCGTCAGGTCGAAGCTGGGCAGCACCTCGCCGCCCGTGCGGTAGGCGAAGCGGACCTTCTCGAACACGACCTCACGCCCGGGCCTGCCGGAGTCCCGTACCGGTAGCTCACGCGGCTCGCTCGTCTCCGGAACCGTCGGCGCCTGCGCCAGCAGGCCCGCGATCTTCTCGAGCGAGGCGGCCGCCGACTGGTAGGAGTTGAGGAACATTCCGAGCCGGTCGATCGGGTCGTACAGCCGCCGCAGGTACAGCACCGCCGCCGCCAGCACGCCGAGCGCCATCGTGCCGCCGGCGACCCGGTACGCGCCCCACAGGACCATCGCAGCGACGGCGGTGTTGGCGACGAGCCGGGAGCCGACGACATAGCGCGCCATCTCCAGGATCGCGTCGCCGTTGCGGCGCTCGTGGTGGTGGTTGAGGGTGTGGAAGTCGGCGTCGTTGGCCCGCTCCCGCCGGAAGGCCCGCACGGGGCGGATGCCGTTCATCGTCTCGGCGAACTTGACGATGACCGCCGCGATCGCCGTGGAGCGGGCCATGAACACCGACTGGGCGCGGCGCTGGTAGAGACGTACGAGGAGATAGAGCGGTACGAACGACAGGACGGCCAGGCCGCCGGTCCCGAGGTCGAGCCAGAGCAGCATGGCCGAGATGTACACGAAGGCCAGCACGACGCCGATGAGCTCCTGGAGCCCCTCGCTCAGCAACTCGCGCAGCGACTCGACGTCGGTCGTCGAGCGGGAGATCAGCCGGCCGGACGTGTACCGCTCGTGGAAGTCGACGCTCAGCGCCTGCGCGTGGCGGAAGATCCGGCCGCGCAGATCGAGCAGCACGTCCTGGTTGACGCGGGCCGCGGCGCGGATGAAGGCGTACTGGAGCGCTCCCGCGGCCCCCGAGCACAGCGCGTAGCCCACGCCGACCGCGATCAGCGGGCCGTAGTCGTGCGCGCGCAGCGCCGGGACGCCGCGGTCGATCGCGTACGCCACGAGCAGTGGACCGGCCTGCACCGCCGCCTGCTGGAGCAGCAGGAGTACGGCGGCGAGCACGACACGGGCGCGCCGGGGAGCGAGCAGCGAGCGCAGCAGTGCGCCCGTCGCGCCGGCGGGCGCGGGCAGGGCGTCCTGGTCGAAGGGGTCGCCGGCGGCGGGGCGGCCGTGGTCGGGCCCGTCCACCGGCCCTTGCCTTCCTCCTGCTCCGGCTGCCGGGCGGGCCGAGTTCTCGGCCTGTGCCGCGACGTCCTGCGCAGCCGATGCCGCGAGGTCTTCAGCCGCCGATCCGCTTGCCGCGCCCGTCGTCGAACCCGTCGTCACTGTGCAGTCCTTTCGGTACGCGCGGACTCCGCCGCTTCCCGGCCGCCGGTCGGCGAGGGCGCCGCGCGACCGGGCCCGTCCACCGGTTCCACCGTGCCGTCGGGCCCGGCCGTGCCGGACATCAGCCATGCGTACTCCGCGTTGGTACGCAGCAGTTCCTGGTGGGTGCCCACCGCCGCGACGCGGCCCTCGGACAACAGCGCGACCCGGTCCGCGAGCATCACCGTCGACGGCCGGTGGGCCACCACCAGCGCGGTGGTGTCCGCCAGGACCCGGCGCAGCGCGGCCTCCACCAGAGCCTCCGTGTGCACGTCGAGCGCGGAGAGCGGGTCGTCCAGCACCAGGAAGCGCGGCCGGCCGACGACGGCGCGCGCCAGCGCGAGGCGCTGGCGCTGACCGCCGGACAGGCTCAGACCCTGCTCGCCGACCTGTGTGGCCGGGCCGTGCGGCAGAGCGTCCACGAACCCGGCCTGAGCGATGTCCAGGGCCCGGCGCAGCTCGGTGTCGTCGGCCTCGCCGCTGCCGCCCATGAGGACGTTCTCGCCGACGCTCGCGGAGAACAGCGTCGGCTCCTCGAAGGCGACCGACACCAGCTCCCGCAGCCGCTCGCGCGGCATGGCGGTGATGTCCTGCCCGTCGAGCGTGATCCGCCCACCGGTCGGCTCGTACAGCCGCGGTACGAGCGCGGTCAGCGTGGTCTTGCCGCTGCCCGTGGCCCCGACCAGCGCCATGGTCTCGCCGTGGCGCACGTGCAGGTCGATCCGGTCGAGGACGGGCGCGGACCCCGGGGACGCGTCCGGGTAGCGGAACTCGACGCCGTCGAAGCGCAGTCCGCCTGCGCCCTTGGACGGCGCGGCCGCACCGGCGTCGTACGTCTCCTGCTCCTCCTCGGCGTCCAGCACCTCGAAGTACCGGTCCGCCGCCGTCGCCGCCTCCTGGCTCATGGCCAGCAGGAAGCCGATCGACTCCACCGGCCAGCGCAGCGCCAGCGCCGTCGAGAGGAACGCCACGAGGGTGCCGGCGGAGAGGCCGCCGTCCGCGACCTGGATCGTGCCCAGCACCAGCGCCGCGCCGATGGCCAGCTCGGGGATGACCGTGATCAGGGCCCATACGCCGCCCAGCAGACGGGCCTTGACGAGTTCCGTGCCGCGCAGCCGCTCGGACAGACTTCGGAACGCCGCTGCCTGGGCGCGGTGCCGGCCGAAGCCCTTGATGATGCGGATGCCGAGGACGCTCTCCTCGACGACCGTCGTCAGATCGCCGACCTGGTCCTGCGCCTTACGGGCGACCAGGGAGTAGCGCGCCTCGAAGAGCGAACAGACGAAGACCAGTGGTACGACGGGGGCCAGCAGGACGAGACCGAGCGTCCACTCCTGACCGAGCAGGATGACGAACCCGACAAGGATCGTGGTGCCGTTGACGAGCAGGAAGGTCAGCGGGAACGCCAGGAACATCCTCAGCAGCATCAGGTCCGTGGTGCCGCGGGAGAGCAGTTGGCCGGAGGCCCACCGGTCGTGGAAGGCAACCGGAAGACGCTGCAGATGCCGGAACAGATCGGCCCGCATGGCCGCCTCCACGCCCGCCAGCGGACGGGCGACCAGCCACCGGCGGAAGCCGAACAGCACCGCCTCCGCGATGCCCAGCAGCAGCAGGACGAGCGCGCCGAACCAGACCCCGCCCGGATCGCCGCCGGCGACCGGTCCGTCCACGATCCACTTCAGGACCAGCGGGATGACGAGGCTGAGGCACGAGGCCACGATCGCGACGAGAGCCGCGCTGAACAGGCGCGCACGGACCGGGCGCACGTACGGCCACAGCCGCAGGAGCGAACTCACGGTGGACCGGTCCTTGGTATCCGAATGTGTTGTGGGCATCAGGTGCGAGCCTACGAGTCACCACTGACACCGCTCATGTGGTTTTCCGCCGGGCGGAGTACACCGGGACCGGTGGCGCCGCCGCCGGGGCGACCTGCCGCCGGGCCGGCGAGCCGGTACTTCCGAGGGAGCAGCACGGGCCCGGCGCCCCGTCCGGGCCGGCCTGGGCCGGACGGGAAACCTCGGCCGTCCGGGGGCCGTTGCGCGGCACCGCCGTACGACCGGCGGCGCAGTCCGGATGCCTTCCGCGGGGCGACGCCCGGAAGGGCAGCGGTCCCTAGCGTTCGGGGCATGAAGAAGAAACCCACCGCTGTGCGGTTCACCGTCGCAGCCCTGCTGGTCATGGCCTCCACCATCGTCCTCCAGACAGCCGGCGGCGCCGACTATCCCGTCGTCCCACCGGGGCTTGTGCTCCCCCTTGCCGCAGCGGCCCTGCTTGTTTGGCGGCCGGGCGTCTGGACGGAATCGTTCGCTCTGGCCAACGGCCTGTGGATCGGATTCGGCGCCCTGGTGGCCCCGGACGCGTGGGACAACCTCGCCTCCGGGAACTCCCTCGTGGTGGTGGCAACCGCCGTGGAACTCGTCATGCTCGTCCTCATCACCGCCGGCGCGACGTGGGCCCTGGTGCGGAGGTCCCGGACCGCCGGCGGCCGGCGTCGTGCCACAGCGACGGGAGACGGCCGGTGAACGCCCTTGCCGCTCGGCGCTCACCCGCTGCCCTCCTGGCCTGGTCCGGCATGCTCGCCGCCTCCGCGGGCGACTTCGCCCAGGGCTACGACGGCCCCGGCCCCTTCGTCTTCCTCGCCGTCGCACTCGCCGTGCTGCTCGTCCCACGGCGCCCCGTCCCCCTGCTCGCCTCCGCCGCGGCGGTCTTCTTCCTGGTGGGCGCCGCCGTCAACAGCCACGACGTCACCGCCACCCTGGAGACCGGCGGGCCTCTCGCGGTCACCGGTGTGGCGGTGCAACTCGCCGGGCTCGCGGCCGCCGCTGCCGCCGCGGTCCCCGCGGTGCGCGGACGCGGCGCTCCGGGAACGGCCCGGCGACCCTGACGGTCGCAGAGTCGTGTCAACCGATCGGCTGATGCGGGTCCGAGCGTGATGGGCGATGTGGCGGGCACCCGCCGCGCGGGAGCCTTCCCGTATGACGATCGTGGAAGTGAACGGGCTGCGGAAGTCCTACGACGGCAGGCTCGCTGTCGACGGGGTGAGTTTCGCGGTCGAGGAGGGCGAGATCTTCGGGATCCTCGGCCCGAACGGGGCGGGCAAGACGACCACCGTCGAATGCGTGGAGGGCCTGCGGACACCCGACTCGGGCACGGTCAGGGTCGCCGGTCTCGACCCGGTGGCAGACCATGAGCAGGTCACCCGGCTGCTCGGCGCACAACTCCAGGAGAGCGAGCTGCAGCCCAAGCTCACCGTGCGCGAGGCCCTCGAGCTGTACGCGTCCTTCCACGACCGGCCTGCCGACTGGCGGGCGCTGGCCGAGCGGCTCGGTCTGGAGACGGAGCTGGACACCCGCTTCGCGAAGCTCTCCGGCGGCCGGCAACAGCGGCTGTCCATCGCGCTGGCCCTCATCGGCAGCCCGCGGATCGTCGTCCTCGACGAGCTCACCACCGGACTCGACCCCAGGGCGCGCCGGGACACCTGGCGACTCGTCGAGGACGTACGCGAATCGGGCGTCACCGTGCTGCTCGTCACGCACTTCATGGAGGAGGCGCGGCGCCTCTGCGACCGGATCGCGGTCATCGACAAGGGCCGGGTCGCCGCGCTCGACACCCCGGCCGGGCTGATCGGCCGGTCCGCCGCGTCGGCGGTCATCTCCTTCACTCCCTCCGCCCCGCTCGACGAGCGGGAACTGGCCGCACTGCCGCAGGTGGCGTCCGTCGAGACCGGGGGCGGCCGGATCGTCGTCCAAGGCACCGACGAGACCGTCACCGCGGTGACCTCACTGCTGGCGAGGCTCGGCATCACCGCCCGTCAGCTCCGCGTGTCCGAGGCCACCTTGGACGACGCGTTCCTCGACCTCACGGAGGACAGCGCCCGATGACCACCACGACCACCCCTGTCCGCGGCTCCGCCTCCTCCGCCGCCTCCGTCACCGTACTGAGGACCGAGGCCCGGCTCTTCCTCCGGGAGCCCGGCTCGCTGTTCTGGATCCTGCTCTTCCCGACGCTGCTCATGACGATCCTGGGACTGATCCCGTCGTTCCGCGAGGCGTCCGACGACATCGGCGGCCGGCGCGTCATCGACCTCTATGTGCCGGTCGCCGTGCTCCTCGCCATGATCATGGCCGGGCTGCAGGCCATGCCGCCGGTCCTCACCGGCTACCGCGAGCGGGGCATCCTGCGCCGGATGTCGACAACCCCGGTGCGGCCGTCCGCCCTGCTCACCGCCCAGCTCGTCCTGCACGGCGCGGCGGCCGTCGCCTCCGCCCTCCTCGCCCTGGCCGTGGGCCGGATCGCGTTCGACGTGCCGCTGCCCGGGCAGCCCGCGGGCTATGTGCTCGCCATGCTGCTGACGACCGCCGGCGCGCTGGCGCTCGGCGCCACCGTCTGCGCCGTCTCCAGGACGCAGAAGATCGCCTCCGCGATCGGCTCGGTGATCTTCTTCCCGTCCATGTTCACCTCGGGAGTGTGGCTGCCCGTGCAGACCATGCCCGCGACCCTGCAGCACATCGTCGAGTTCACGCCCCTCGGCGCCGCGTCACAGGCCCTCGACGCGGCCGCGGCGGGCAGTTGGCCGGCCTGGGCCGATCTGGGCGTCACCGCGCTGTGGACGGTACTGCTCACCGCGGCGGCCGTCCGCCGGTTCCGCTGGCAGTGAGACCCGTGGCGGGAGCGGGTGACACTTGGCGCATGAAACTGTCCGGGACGGTGCCGAGGCCGGGAGCGGCCGTGCCGATTGAGGAGCGCTGGGCGCAGTTCTACCGCTACGGTCCCTACGCCCTCCTGGGCCTCGCCACCCTGGTCGCGGGCGCCGTCGCCGTCGAGTTCATGAACCGGGCCGAGATGTACGCCGCCGGGGTGCTGGTCGCCGCCGCGACGGTGCTCCAGGTGTGGTGGGGCACCCGGCAGCCGGACGCGGCCGAGTACGCCCCCGTCGGCCAGGTCTACTACGTTCTGCGGACGGTGCTCTCCTTCGCGCTCACCTGGCTGAACCCGCTCTTCTCCATCTACGCCGTCCTCGGCTACTTCGACTCCGGTCATCTGCTGCCCGCGCGCCGGGTGTACGCGGGGCTGCTGGCCACGGCCGTGACCATGGCCGGTTCGCAGGCCGGCGGTCTGCCGCCCGGCTCGGCGATGCACTGGGTCCTCTTCGCCGGCCTCTACGCCCTCAACGCATCCCTCTGCCTGCTCTTCGCCCGCCTCGGTGTCCGGGAGACGGAGCGGGCCAAGGAGCGCCTGGCCACCATCCAGGCGCTGGAGGACGCCAACGCCCGCCTGGAGCAGGCTCTCGGCGAGAACGCGGGACTGCACGCCCAACTGGTCCTCCAGGCCAGGGAGGCGGGCGTCGCCGACGAACGCCGCCGACTCGCAGCCGAGATCCACGACACCATCGCCCAGGGACTGGCCGGCATCATCACCCAGCTCCAGGTGGTCACCTCCACCGACGACCCGGAGCTGGCCGGGCAGCACCTCGCCAGCGCCGCCGCGCTCGCCCGGCACAGCCTCGGGGAGGCGCGGCGCTCGGTGCAGAACCTCTCACCGGCGGCCCTGGAGCACGCCACGCTCCCCAAGGCCCTCGAGAACACCGTCGCCGCATGGTCGGAACGCACCGGTGTGCGGGCCCGGTTCACCGTGACCGGCAGCGAGGAGCCGCTGCACGACGAGATCGCGGCCACCCTGCTCCGTATCGCGGAGGAGGCCCTCTCCAACACCGCCAGGCACGCGGCGGCGACCCGCGCCGGCGTCACCCTCTCCTACATGGGCGACGAGGTGACCCTCGACGTCCGCGACGACGGCCGCGGCTTCGATCCGCTTGCCGTGGCGCCGCGTTCCGGCACCGGCGGTTTCGGTCTCGACGGCATGCGGGCCCGTGCCGAACGGATCGCGGGCACGGTCGCCGTCGAATCCGAGGCCGGTCAGGGTGTGGCCGTGTCCGCTCGCGTACCGTTGGTGCGCCATGGCTGACGAGATGATCAGGACCATCACCGTGATCGTCGTGGACGACCACCCGGTCGTCCGGGACGGTCTGCGCGGCATGTTCGAGTCCGCGCCCGGCTTCCAGGTGCTCGGTGAGGCGGCCAACGGGGAGGCGGGAGTGGACCTCGCCGTCTCCCTCGACCCCGATGTCGTCCTCATGGACCTGCGCATGCCCGGCGGCGGGGGAGTGGCGGCGATCGCGGAACTGGCCCGCCGAGGGGCCCGCTCCAGGGTCCTGGTGCTCACCACGTACGACACCGACACGGACACGCTGCCCGCCATCGAGGCCGGTGCGACGGGCTACCTCCTCAAGGACGCGCCCCGCGACGAACTGTTCACCGCCGTACGGGCCGCGGCGGACGGCCGCACCGTGCTCTCGCCCGCGGTCGCCTCGCGCCTCGTCTCGCATGTCCGCAACCCCGTCGCACCGGGTGGCGAACCGCTGTCGGCCCGCGAGCGGGAGGTGCTGGAACTGGTCGCCAGGGGCACCTCGAACCGGGAGATCGCCCGCGAGCTCTTCATCAGCGAGGCCACGGTCAAGACCCACCTCACCCACATCTTCGCCAAACTCGGCGCCAAGGACCGCGCCGCCGCGGTGGCCCTCGCGTACGACCGCGGCATCCTCGGCTGACGGTGAGGAGGTGACCGTCTACGTCACGACCTTCAGCAGGAGCACGCACCGGGCCGGTACCCGCACCACCTCACCCCCCTCGTGGACCGAGCCCGGCGCCGCGGCCTGGTCCTCCAGGGAGGTGTCCACCACCAGCTCGTACGCCTCGGCCCACGGCGCCCCCGGCAGAAGGAAGTCCACGGGCTGCGCGCCCGCGTGCAGCACCGTCAGGAAGCTGTCGTCCGTCACCTGCGACCCGCGGGCGTCCCGGCCGGGGATGTCCCGGCCCGACAGGTAGAGGGCGAGCGTGGCCGAGGGGGCGTACCAGTCGCCTTCCGTCATCTCGCTGCCCCGTGGCGTGAACCAGGCGAGGTCCCGCAGACCGTCCGCCGCCTGCGGGCGGCCGGCGAAGAAGGCGCGCCTGCGCAGCACCGGATGGGTGTGGCGCAGTGTGAGCAGCCGCCGTGTGAGCTCCAGCAGACCGGCCGGGCCGGGCTCGTCGAGCAGTGACCAGTCGAGCCAGCTGACCTCGTTGTCCTGACAGTAGGCGTTGTTGCTGCCGCCCTGGGTCCGGCCCATCTCGTCGCCCGCGACGATCATCGGGACACCCGTCGACAGCAGCAGGGTGGTCAGCAGGTTGCGCAGCTGCCGGCGGCGCAGCGCGTTGATGTCCGGGTCGTCACTCTCGCCCTCCGCGCCGCAGTTCCAGGACCGGTTGTCGTTCGTCCCGTCGCGGTTGCCCTCGCCGTTGGCCTCGTTGTGCTTGCGCTCGTAACTGACGAGGTCGCGCAGGGTGAAGCCGTCGTGGGCGGTGATGAAGTTGATCGACGCGTACGGCCGCCGCCCACCCCAGGCGTACAGGTCGCTGGAGCCCGACAGCCGGTAGCCGAGATCGCGGACGTCGGGCAGGGCACCGCGCCAGAAGTCCCGTACGGCGTCCCGGTACCGGTCGTTCCACTCCGTCCACAGCGGTGGGAAGGCACCCACCTGGTAGCCCCCGCTGCCCACGTCCCACGGCTCCGCGATCAGCTTCACCCGGCGCAGCACCGGGTCCTGCGCGATGACGGCGAGGAAGGGGGACAGCATGTCGACGTCGTGCATCGAACGGGCCAGCGCGGCGGCCAGGTCGAAGCGGAAGCCGTCGACACCCATCTCGGTCACCCAGTAGCGCAGCGAGTCGGTGATCAGCCGCAGCACATGGGGTTGCACCACGTGCAACGTGTTGCCGCAGCCGGTGTAGTCCGCGTATCTGCGGGCGTCCTGCTGCAGGCGGTAGTAGCCGCGGTTGTCGATGCCGCGCAGCGACAGCATCGGCCCCAGCTCGCCCGCCTCCGCCGTGTGGTTGTAGACCACGTCGAGAATGACCTCGATCCCGGCGGCGTGCAGGGCCCGCACCATCCGCTTGAACTCACCGACCTGCCCGCCGGCGGTGCCCGACGCCGCGTACGCCGCGTGCGGGGCGAAGTAGCCGATGGAGTTGTAGCCCCAGTAGTTGCGCAGCCCTCGGCGCAGCAGATGGTCCTCGTGCGCGAACTGGTGCACCGGCAGCAGCTCGACCGCCGTCACGCCGAGCCGCACCAGGTGCTCGATCGCCGCCGGGTGGGCGAGCCCCGCGTACGTGCCGCGCAGTTCTCCGGGGATGTCCGGGTGCAGCCTGGTGAAACCGCGGACGTGCACTTCGTAGATGACCGAGTCCGCCCACGGCGTCTTGGGCCTGCGGTCGTCCATCCACTCGTCGCCGTCCGCGTCGTCGTGGACGACGACCCCCTTGGGCACGTACGGCGCCGAGTCGCGGTCGTCGCGCACCGTGTCGGCGACATGCTGTTCGGGCCAGTCGCGGACGTGCCCGTACACCTCGGGCGGCAGCGCGCCGTACTCGTCTCCGCCGGCGCCGTCTACCGCCCTCGCGTACGGATCGAGAAGCAGCTTCGCCGGATTCCAGCGCGCCCCGGTCCAGGGGTCCCACCGGCCGTGCACCCGGTAGCCGTAGCGCCGGCCAGGTCCGACGCCGGGCACGAAGCCGTGCCAGATCTCGTGGGTCAGTTCGGTGAGCGGCAGCCGGGTCTCCGCGCCCGACTCGTCGAAGAGGCACAGCTCCACCCCTTCCGCGCCGCCCGCCCACAGGGCGAAGTTGGTTCCCGCGACCCCGTCGGGGCCCTGCCGGTACCGCGCCCCCAGCGGAGTGGGGGCACCGGGCCACACCGGCGGCCTGTGCAACGGCGTCTCGGGCGCGGGGGACGACCCGTGCCCGCCGGTGTCCGGGGCCGGGCGGCGGGCGCCCGCCACCGCCGAACGGGTGCCGGGTGGTTCGCCCGGCACCTCCTCCCGCACCGTCTCCTGCTCGGCTGCGCTCGACACCTGCCGGCCTCCCGCGGCTCGTCGGGCCCTGCTGAAACCGTTGCCGGGCCCGGGGGCTCCGGTGGAGCCGGCTCGCGGCGTCCCGGCCGCGGTGCCCCACGCGTGGTCCTCCCACCATGTCTGCCCGCGCGGCCCCCGTCCCAACATCGCGCGCCGTTCACGTTGCCCCCGCAGGGTCGTCGTCGTTGTCCGGTACGTGAGACATGTACTGAAGCGGGCAGGACGCAGGGCCGGGGTCGCCCTGGCAGGAGCAGGACTGATCGCGGGGCTCGTCGGCTGCTCCGGCGGGACCCTCGGCATCGGCGACAAGCCGCGGTCGCAGAAGAGCACGATCCGCGTCACGCCCGACGACGGGGCGAAGCAGGTGCGCCCCGACGACACCGTGGAGGTGCGGCTGCCCAGCGGCCGGCTGGAGCGCGTGAAGGTGACCCGGATCGAGGACGCCACGAGGACCGAGGTCGAAGGGGAGATCTCCGACGACGGACTGCGCTGGCGGCCCAAGGACGGCAGCAGGCTGAAGCTCGCCGCGAAGTACAGCGTGGACGTGGTGGCACTGGACGGGCACGGCCGGCGGGCGGCCCGCCACACCACGTTCACGACCCTGGTGCCGGACAGCAGGTTCATCGGCTACTTCAAACCGGAGAACCGCTCGACCGTCGGCACCGGAATGATCGTTTCCTTCGCCTTCAACCGGAAGATCGAGAACCGGGCGGCCGTCGAGCGTGCCATTCGCGTCAGTTCACAGCCGCCGGTGGAGGTTGTGGGTCACTGGTTCGGCAAGGAGCGGCTCGACTTCCGGCCCCGTACCTACTGGAAGCCGGGCACCGAGGTCACCGTCGACATGCGGCTGCGCGACGTCGAGGCGGCGCCGGAGGTGTACGGCATCCAGCACAAGACGGTCTCCTTCACGGTCGGCCGGTCCCAGGTTTCCACCGTCGACGCGGCGGCGCACACCATGAAGGTCGTACGTGACGGCCGGCTGCTGGCGACCGTGCCGATCACCGCGGGCGCGCCCAAGTCGACGACGTACAACGGCAGGATGGTGGTCACGGAGATGTACGACGTGACCCGGATGAACGGCGCGACCGTCGGCTTCACCAGGAAGGACGGCAAGGGCGAGTACGACATCAAAGACGTGCCCCACGCGATCCGGCTGACCACGTCGGGCACGTTCCTGCACGGCAACTACTGGGCCACGCCCGACACCTTCGGCTCGGCGAACGTCTCGCACGGCTGCGTCGGCCTGCGGGACGACAAGGGCGGCAGCAGCGAGTCTCCGGCCGGCTGGTTCTTCGACCGCACGCTGATCGGGGACGTGGTCGAGGTAGTCGGCTCCAAGGACAGGACGGTCGCTCCCGACAACGGGCTGGGCGGCTGGAACCTGGACTGGCAGCGCTGGAAGGCGGGTTCCGCGCTGAGGTAGCGAACGCCTCGCCGGCCTGGCGCTTCTTCCCTGCCGGGTTGGGACCGAACGGTGACATTCAGGTGCACATTTGACGACCTGCGGTGTGATTGTCTGTCGCCGTGCGCGCGTGAGGCGCGCGGGGGTGCGGGCCGTGGCGTCACCAGGCCGTGCGAGGGGAGAACAACACTGTGAACGGGCAGCCGATATCGGGTGCATCGGCCAGAACCGGACGCGGGCGCGGGGGCGCCGTGCTGTCTGCTCTGGTGATGGGGGCGATGCTGGTACTGACGGCCTGCGGGGGCGGGGGCTCCGGCAAGGGCGGCGGCGCGGACGCGGATCGCAAGGACGGTGGCGGGAAGGTCGAGAACGCGGCCTCCCAGGCGGTGGTGACCATCACGCCCAAGGACGGTGCCGATGCCGTCGCCACCAGCGGCGCGCTGAAGGTGACCGCGGCCAAGGGCAGGCTGACCACGGTCACGGTGCAGGACGACAAGGGCACGAAGATCGAGGGCGAACTGTCCGCCGACGGGGCGAGCTGGGAGCCGCTGCACCATCTGGCGGGCTCCACCCGGTACAAGGTGCACGCCGTCGCCAAGGACGCGGACGGCCGGGAGTCGGCCCGTGACACCGCCTTCACCACGCTGACGCCCAAGAACACCTTCATCGGCCACTACACGCCCGAGCACGGCTCCACCGTCGGCGTCGGCATGCCCGTCTCGATCAACTTCACCCGCGGCATCACGGAGCCGGAAGCCGTGGAGAAGGCCATCACGGTGACCGCGGAGCCGTCGGTACCGGTCGAGGGCCACTGGTTCGGCAACGACCGCCTCGACTTCCGCCCCGAGCAGTACTGGGCCGCCGGCACCAAGGTGACCGTCAAGCTCAATCTGGACGGCGTCGAGGGCCGGCCCGGCGTCTACGGCACGCAGGCCAAGAGCTTCTCGTTCACCATCGGCCGCAGCCAGGTGGCCACCGTCGACGCGAGCGCCCACACCATGAAGGTCGTGCGCGACGGCAAGGAGATCAAGAACATCCCGATCACCGCGGGCGCGCCCTCCACCACCACGTACAACGGGCAGATGGTCATCAGCGAGAAGTACAAGGTGACCCGGATGAACGGCGCAACCGTCGGCTTCGGCGGCGAGTACGACATCAAGGACGTGCCGCACGCCATGCGGCTGTCCACCTCCGGCACGTTCATCCACGGCAACTACTGGGCCTCGCCGGGGACGTTCGGCTCGGCGAACGTCAGCCACGGGTGCGTCGGGCTGCGCGACGTGCGCGGCGCCTACGACAAGAACACCCCGTCCGCCTGGTTCTACAACAACTCGATCATCGGCGACGTGGTGATCGTGAAGAACTCGAAGGACAAGCAGATCGCTCCGGACAACGGCCTCAACGGCTGGAACATGTCCTGGTCGGAGTGGACGAAGTAGCACGCCCCGCAGACGGGCCCGGTGCTGTGAGCAACAGCACCGGGCCCGCTCGCGTTAACGCGGACTAACCTTCGCCCCATGACCGTTTCTCTCGAAGTCTCCGAAGGCGTCGGCACCATCAGGCTCGACCGCCCCCCGATGAACGCCCTCGACATCGCCGTCCAGGACCGCCTGCGTGAGCTCGCGGAAGAGGCCACGCGCCGCGAGGACGTACGGGCCGTCATCCTCTACGGCGGTGAGAAGGTGTTCGCCGCCGGCGCGGACATCAAGGAGATGCAGGCCATGGACCACACGGCGATGATCGTGCGCTCCCGTGCCCTGCAGGAGTCCTTCACGGCCGTCGCCCGGATCCCGAAGCCCGTCGTCGCCGCGGTCACCGGATACGCCCTCGGCGGCGGCTGCGAGCTCGCGCTGTGCGCCGACTACCGGATCGCCGCGGACAACGCCAAGCTCGGCCAGCCCGAAATCCTGCTGGGCCTGATTCCCGGCGCGGGCGGCACCCAGCGGCTCTCCCGGCTGATCGGCCCCTCCCGCGCCAAGGACCTGATCTTCACGGGCCGCATGGTGAAGGCGGACGAAGCGCTCTCCCTCGGCCTGGTGGACCGGATCGTCCCCGCCGCGGAGGTCTACGAGCAGGCGCGTGCCTGGGCGGCGGCGCTGGCGAAGGGACCGGCGCTGGCCTTGCGCGCGGCGAAGGAATCGGTGGACGCCGGGCTCGAGACCGACATCGAGACGGGACTTGCGGTGGAACGGAACTGGTTCGCGGGCCTGTTCGCCACCGAGGACCGCGAGCGCGGCATGCGCAGCTTCGTCGAGGAAGGCCCGGGGAAGGCCCAGTTCCTCTGACCGAGGGGCCGTCGGACGCCTCCCGAATCGGCCGCGGCAATGCGTCAATCGCATGAACCGACGGGTCCGACCTTGGGGAAACCATCGGGCCCAGTGCACCCGCCGAGCGCCCCGTGTCATCCGTAAGTGTGGCATCGGCGCAGCTCAGATGGGGTATCAAAGATCGCATGGGGCCAGAGTCATATGCCGATCGATCCCCCCGGAGTGTCTCATTCCGGGGGGCTTCTTCCTCAGGAACACCCACATGGACGGACGGTAGCGGCCATGATGGAGACATGGCGGGCCTCGAAGGTGTGGGACAACCGCGGCAGCGTGCCGGCGCGACCGCCGCACGGTGGGTACCTGCCGCCGATGACGAACAGGCGCTCAAGGCGATCGAGTTGTTCGGCAGTCCCGCCGACGCCGAAGTGCGGCTGCCGTCCCGCCCCGAGTCCGCCGCCACAGCGCGCAGGCTCACCCAGTGCGTGGTGCTGCGTCAGTGGTCGCTGCCCGCGCAGACCGGTGAGCACGCGGTGCTGCTCGTCTCCGAACTGGTCGGCAACGCGGTGCGCCACACCGGTGCCCGGGTCTTCGGTTTACGGATGCTGCGCCGCCGCGGCTGGATCCGTATCGAGGTGCGTGATCCCTCGCGCGGCCTGCCCTGTCTGATGCCCGTCACCGAGTTGGACACCAGCGGCCGCGGCCTCTTCCTCGTCGACAAGCTCGCCGACCGCTGGGGTGTCGACCTGCTGCCGCGCGGCAAGACCACCTGGTTCGAGATGCGTGTCACCGACCGCTGAAGCCGACCTTTGCCGCGCCGGCCCGTGACGCCGGTGGGTGACGTGTGGACGCACAGAAGCCCCCTGGCGCCGGGATGACGGCGCGGCGGGGGCTTCTGTGTGGAGCGCCGTGGATCGGGGGGGTGTATCCACGGCGGTTCGTGACGACCTGGCCCGGGTCAATGGAGGTCGTGTCGTCGACTATGACAGACGGACGCCTCATCTCCAAATTCTCTTAATAGGGCAATTTATCACCAAAGGTGCATTGGTCTGGGGAATCATAGGTGAAGTGGCCCACCTACCTGGCATTCAATGCATAAATATCCCGACGCGGGAGTGATTCCATACGATGCTGAGCGTGTTGATCCACGTCGATCCGATCCACGTCGATCCGATCCGCGTCGATCCGCGCCGGGCCGCGCGTGGCGCGGTGCTCCGGCCCCCGCCGTCATGACGCCGCCCAACTCGCCCACCTGCGGGTGACGATGCACGGTCCGGCCCAGCCGCGGCGGGAGGGTGAGTGCCATGATCATCACTCGCCTGCGGCGGCGGGCCGCCGTGCTCGTGCTCGCCCTGGCCGCCACCCTCGTCCCGGCCGCCGCCCCGACCGCCGCCGCCCCTGCTCCCGCCACCTCTTCCCTCGCCGCCGCGGTCGCGTGTCCGGTTTCCGCGGACCCGCTCCATGCCGCCGCCGATCGCAGTGTCGACATCGACAGGGTCACACCGGCACCGTCGTACCGCACCAACTGCAAGCAGCTGTACCGGGCCGACGGGCGCGGCCCGGAAGTCGTCTTCGATCAGGGCTTCCACCCCAAGGCGCCGCAGAACGGCCAGTACGACCTCGAGAAGTACGTCCTCGTCAACCAGCCGTCGCCGTTCGTCTCCACCACCTACGACCACGACCTCTACAAGCAGTGGAAGAGCACCTGGAACTACTACATCGACGCCCCGGGCGGCATCGACGTCAACAAGACCATCGGCGACACCCACAAGTGGGCGGAGCAGGCCGAGGTCGCCTTCCCCGGTGGTATCGCGAGGGACTTCATCGTCGGGGCCTGCCCGATCGACGTGAAGACCAAGCGCGAGATCATGAGCGAGTGCCAGGACAACCCGAACTACCTGCCCTGGCGGCTGTGACCGCGTTGGGAGCCCGCGTCAGCGGGCCATGAGGACCGCCTCGGAGGCCACCGGCCGGTAGCCGGCCCGCTGGAACGCCCGCACACTGCGCGCGTTGCCCGGCGACTGCTGGGACCACAGCACGGGGCCCGGGGCCAGGCACCGGGCCGCAAGCGCGAGACGCGGCCCGAGGCCCCGGCCGCGTGCCTTCTCCTCGACCTCGATCGACACCTCCCACCGGCCGGCCAGTCCGCGGCCCAGAACCAGCACCCCGCCGTCCGCCGCCGCCCACACCCGCACCTCGTCGCGGCGCTTCAACGCGGCCGCGACCCGCGGGTGTTCACGGTCCTCGATCTCCCGGAGGCCGAGCCCGGGCTCCGGCTCGCCGGACAGGGCATCGGACACCGTCACCAGATCGATGGTGTCCATCGAGCGGCCGGTACGGGCCATCAGCGCGGACAGGAAAACGGGGTTCATCGTGGCGGCCAGCCGATCGGAGTCCGTGGCGGCCAACTCCGCCCGTACCCATGCCGGATCCTCGGCGGTGAAGACGACCGAGTGCGCCGTGAAGGCCACCACGCCCTCTTCTCGGGAGCCGGGCCGTCCCAGCACCGTCACCCCGCCGTCCGGCGGAGGGAACCGCCCCTGTGCCGCGTCCGCCAGGATCCCCGCCAACTCGTCGCTCATCACACGCCTCCCCGATGTGCGTACCCGCCTCGCCTCCATGATCGAGTATGCGGGCCGATAATCTGACCTCGTCAGTACATGCACCACGTACACGCATCAAGAAGGGGTGGACCTGTGGCGGACATCGAGGCAGCACGCAAGGCGTTCGACCGTTACGACGCGGACGGCGACGGCTTCATCACGGCGGCCGAGTACAAGACCGCGATGGCTCAGATGGGCGACTGGAACGTCACCGAGTCGGTGGCCGAGGCCGTGATCGCCGCACAGGACACCGACAAGGACAAGCTCCTGTCGTTCGACGAGTTCTGGGCCCACGTCAGCAAGGCCTGAGCCGGCGGACATGCGCGTCGGCCCCGGCACGACCGCCGGGGCCGACGCGGTCCGTCCACAGGCTACGTCCCCTCCGCTTTTGCTTCGCCGACGAAGTCCTTCTCCATCTCCTCCAACGAGGAGGGCGGCATGCGGTAGTCGGACGCCGGTGCGGGTTTTGGCAACTGTGCCGGGATGCCGGCCTCGTCGAGACAGCCCGCCTTCTCGGCCATGATCCGGGTCGCGGAGTGCAGAAGCACCATGAGCGCCCGGCTGCGTTCCGGCTCCGGCAACTGTGGTACCGCGTCGCCGTAGTAGTCGTCGTGTGCTCCGGCGTGGCCCGCGATCACCGGGGGAGCGTCCCTGGACAGACCGCTCCTGCAGGGAAAGACGATGTGGGCTTCGCCGCCGCCCGCATGACCGAACAGCCCCATGCGGTAATGGCTGTCGTGTGGTTCGAGCTCCTTCGGCCAGGTTCGATATGTGCCGTAGCGCATGAACTGAATCCCTACGAGGCTCTTCTCCTTGCCGTCCTCCAGGGTGGAGATCACGCAGACGGTCGTGCCGGACGAAGGCACGTCCTTCCCTGTCCGGAGACGGTCGACCGCATTCTCATAGCCCATGCCGCTCTCCTCGTACCGGTCGTGAAGGCTCAGCCTGTCGAGCGCCTCTTGGGCACGGGCGGACAAGGAGGACTGGCACAGCTCGCCGGTGGGCACACCCTTCGGCGCGTCGGCGGAGCACGATGTCAGCACCATTGTGGCGCAGAGTGCCGCCGGCAGTGCCGTGCGGCGGAGCACGCCGGCCCGTCGCTCACCCCGTGTAGGGCGGGTGGCCTCGCTGGGCGCTTTCCTGGGCGCCGGTGCCGTAGTTGTTCTTGAGGTGGTCGATGAGGTTACCCATGGCGTCGGGTTCACTGCCGTGCCCTTCGAAGTACTGCGCGGCCGTCGCGCCCAGTTGATTCTCACCTGCGATGAAGAACTCCCTTGAATCCACCGGCGGGGGTTGTTCCGGGCCACCGAACACCGCGTCATTGTGGAACAACTTGGCGAATTCGGTGCCCGCACCCATGGCGATGGGGACGAGCATTCCCCAGGGGCCCGCTTTGCCGACAACGCCGACGATCCCGGCCGCAAGGGCGGGAGAAGCTCCGCTGTAGCCGACGCGCGTCCAGTTGGACGATTCCTGGAACGAACGCTGTGCGCCGGCGCTGTCGTGTGCGAAGTCGGCCTCGATCTGCGCGACGCGGGCGTGGTCGAGAATGCCGCGGGCCTCGGCCTCGGTGAGCAGTGCCCGACGGGCGTTGGCGTAGTCGTCCGCGCTGTCGCCCGGTGGATGCTGCGCGATCCGGTCGAGGGTGTAGAGATGCTCGGCCTGGTTCATGATGCCGTGTGAGATCTCGTTCTGGCCGAGGACGCTGAGGAAAGGGGCAGCTCCGTTACGGCCGAAGTCGGCGCGTGGTTCGTAGGCCGGAGGGAAAGCCCACTTGTTCTGATTTCGCTCTTCCACGCCGAAGCCCGAGAGCCCGTAGTTGAGGTCGTCCACGTACGCCCCGCCCATCGCCCCCAGCGCGCCGGCGATCCCCGGCTGGTCGTGGAGAAGCCGGGGACCGTTCTCGCCGCCGTAGAGGGCGACCACCTGCTCCATCACGTCGGCGGTGGCCCCCGTTCTGCGGTCGCCGCCGTGGCTGAAGATCTCAGGGTCCTTGCCACTCAGCTCCTCGGCGTCCCAGGCGTAGCCGGTCGTCGCAGCCGTCAGCGCGTGGCCGAGCGCCTCGTGTCCGGGCAGATCCCGGGGACCGCCGGTGTAGCCGTCGAAGATCCAGTTGCGGTCCTGTGCGAGGTAGTCGAGACGAGCGTTGGTCCCGCCTGCCGACGGTGGTTCGAAGAACTCGGTCGCGGCCGCCGGGTTGTGGCCCAGACCTTCGAGGAAGCCGGTCATCGGGTCCTGGCCGTTGTCGTCCCGCCTGCCGATGAGGTTGAGCGAGTCGATATCGGCGCTGTTGGACCAGTAGGCGAGGCCGTCACGGGTGTTCTGCCCCCGGTCCCATGCCACGAGCTTGTCGCCGTACCGGTTGAGGAACTCCGCGTCGTAACTGCCGGAGCGCATCAGGTTGCTCATGACCTGGAAGCCGTACGGGTGCGTGCGGGCCCCGGTGTCCAGCCGCTCCGGACCGGTGCGGATGATCTCGTCCTTCCACGCGCGCATCTCCGGGCTGTCGGAGTGCGACGCGGTGGCCAGCGTGGTGCCGAGACTCTCCTGCAGGCTCTTCGCCGACTTCCACCACGACTTCTCGTTTATGTTCGTGCCCGGGTGGAGCTCGTTGCGCGGATGGGTGGCGTTGTACCAGAGGCGGAGCGTCCTCTCCGGCCCCAGCCGGGTGGCGAACTCTTCGGCGAAAGCGGGGTCATGGCTGTGTCGGGCCATCACGAGCGCCAGCCGGCTCAGTTGGTCGGAGGACAGGGTGCCGTTCTCGAGGCCCGCCAGGTCCAGCGCTGTACGAAGATCCCGGGCAGTCGCTTCGCGGGCCTGGGTCAGACTGGCGTAGGCGCCGTCGTTGAAGCCGCGGGCCGTGCCGTTCACATCTGTCGTCAGAGCCTGGGAGAGGGCGCTGTCGGCCCGGTCCGCAAGCTCGACGGCGTGGCTCGTGCGCTGCCGGTAGTACGCGAAGGTCTCCTGGTACGTCTTGGCGAGGCGGGCCCCGTCGCCGTCCTCGGCGGTGGTCAGGTCCACGTAGACGGAGCCGTCGTGTTTGTTGAGCCGCAGGTGCGGGTGGCCCTCCAGTTCCGTCTCGATGTCCTGGAGCGCCTTCTTCGCCGCCTGGAAGTCCTCCAGACCCTGCCGGAGGACCTTGTGCACCCGGCGGGACTCGTCGGCAGCCGCCTGGATCTGCTCCTGGACCTTGCGGAACCTCGCCATCGCCGCGTCGGCGGCCTCGCCCTGCCAGTCGGAGTCTGCCAGTCCCTTGGTGACGTCGGTGCCGAAGTGCACTCCGATCTGCTGGAACTTCCCCGGTGCGACGTTCCACTTGACCACCGCTTCGCCGAGGGGTCCCAGGTCGGCGTTCCGAATGTCCGTATAACCGAGACCGGTCACGGCTGCATCGCCCCGTTCTGCGCGGGGGTCCTCACGCCGGCGGCGGCCTGCCCCTGCTTCGTGTCCTCCGTCGTGAAGGTCTCGGAGGCGGCCTGCAGGGCACCGGCCGTACCGGTGAACAGCTCCTTGACGTACGACATCTGGCCCCGCCAGCGCTCCAGGAACGTGTCGATCGCGGTGTTCGTGGCGAAGCCCTTGAGGGTTCCGGAAACCTGCCCGGTCTCGAGCACGACCTCGTCGTCGGCCTTCAGGAACTGTCCGCGAACGTTCTCTGCCTTACCGGCGCGTTCCCTCAGCACCGACGCCGTGACCTTGAGCTTCGGCCCTGGAGCGGGACCGGCCGGCCCGTACGGGCTGTCGGCGTGATTGAGCGACATGCTTGCGAACGCCGACGGTCGCCCGGCGGTGCCGAGCGACTCCGCTTCCCCTGATGACGCCACGTTGACCGCCTCCCCGCACGGCGAAGGGTTCGCCGCCGCGTGCACGGAAAGCTAGTGAACGAACAGCAACGGAAGGTGACGTACCGGAGGCCATTCGGTGGGGGGACGCGACAGCCGTGCCGTGGCCTCACCCGGCGCCATTCGTCGGTGGGGCGGCGAAGGGACTGGTTTCTCCTGCTCCAGTGCTCGTACCCGCGGCCCAGGACGGAAGCAGCAGCACATTCGCCGGCAGCGCGGCAGTCCGGCCTCCCCATTCGCTGATGCCGGTGCCGCCCCGGGGAACTCGGCTCGCCGCCAGACACTGCGCGGCCTGGCTGAAGGTGAATGCCCCGGCCTCGTACGCCTCTCTGCTGCCACCCGCCCCGGAGCAGGCCATTGAGGCTGCGGACGCCCAGTTGAGGCATCACCTCGACTTCGGTCGTCCCGGTGAGCTGGGCGATCTCTGGCGGCTGTGTGAGGGGGTGGAACACCAGTACATCGAGGCCGATGAGGAAGAGGGCGAGGTCGTATCGGGGGCGTTCCTGCCGGGCGGGGCCCTGCTCGGCTCCGCGGATGCGCTCTGGCTGCGGCTGCCCGACATGAGCCGCAGGGACTGGTGGGGCGCCGCGGTGGTTCCGTGGCTGACCGGCGACCAAACGGGCCACGAGTCCGGTCACTACGTGGGCGCGAACGGCGTCGGCCACTGGTCGCTGCCGACAATCTGGCCTGCGACAAGCCGGGCTGGTTGCGGATACGTTGACCGCCCGCAAGGAGCCCCCGGAGCAGGGACATTCCCAGGGACTTTCACGTCTGTCCCAGGGCGTCTCCAGAGACTTTCCGCCGCGTGGGCAGGGGAGGCCCTGACAGCGCTGATGGAAACAAATGCGCCGGTCAGGGCCTACACGCTCAGCACTCGATAATGTTCACCGCGAGGCCGCCGCGAGCGGTCTCCTTGTACTTCACCGACATGTCCGCGCCGGTCTCCTTCATGGTCTTGATGACCTTGTCCAGCGAGACCTTGTGGCTGCCGTCGCCGCGCATCGCCATCCGGGCCGCGGTGACGGCCTTGACCGCCGCCATGCCGTTCCGCTCGATGCACGGGATCTGGACCAGGCCGCCGACCGGGTCGCAGGTGAGGCCCAGGTTGTGCTCCATGCCGATCTCGGCGGCGTTCTCGACCTGCTCCGGGGAGCCCCCGAGGACCTCGGCGAGCGCGCCGGCCGCCATTGAGCAGGCGGAGCCGACCTCGCCCTGGCAGCCGACCTCGGCGCCGGAGATGGAGGCGTTCTCCTTGAAGAGCATGCCGATCGCGCCCGCGGCGAGCAGGAAGTCGACGATGCCCTCCTCGTCGGCGCCGGGGACGAAGTTCATGTAGTAGTGCAGGACGGCGGGGATGATGCCCGCGGCGCCGTTGGTGGGGGCGGTGACGACCCGGCCGCCGGCGGCGTTCTCCTCGTTCACGGCCATCGCGTAGAGCGTGATCCACTCCATGGAGAGCGCCAGCGGGTCGCCCTCGGAGCGCAGCTTGCGCGCGGTGGTGGCGGCACGGCGGCGGACCTTGAGGCCGCCCGGCAGGATGCCCTCGCGGGACATGCCGCGGGAGACGCACGCCTGCATGACCCGCCAGATCTCCAGCAGGCCCTCGCGGATCTCGTCCTCGGTGCGCCAGGCCTTCTCGTTCTCGAGCATCAGCGCGGAGATCGACAGGCCGGTCTCACGGGTGAGGCGAAGCAGCTCGTCGCCGGTGCGGAAGGGGTGCTTGAGGACCGTGTCCTCGGGAACGATCGGGTTGTCGCCCGCGACCGCGTCCTCGTCCACGACGAAGCCGCCGCCGACCGAGTAGTACGTCTTCTCCAGCAGCGTGGTGCCCTCGGCGTCGCGGGCCAGCACCGTCATGCCGTTGGCGTGGTACGGCAGGGCCTTGCGGCGGTGCAGGACCAGGTCCTTGTCGAAGTCGAAGCCGATCTCGTGGGCGCCGAGGAGGTTGATCCGCTTGTCGGTCTTGATCCGCTCGACCTGCTCGTCCGCGGTCTCGACGTCGACGGTTCGCGGAGAGTTGCCCTCCAGGCCCAGCAGGACGGCCTTCGGCGTGCCGTGGCCGTGGCCGGTCGCGCCCAGGGAGCCGTACAGCTCGGCCCGTATCGAGGCGGTGTGGGCGAGCAGGCCCTCGTTCTTCAGGCGCCGGGCGAACATCGCGGCGGCGCGCATCGGGCCCACGGTGTGGGAGCTGGAGGGGCCGATGCCGATCGAGAACAGGTCGAAGACCGAAATGGCCACGGAGAACTCCTTGTGGGTGGTAGACGCCGTTGTCTGCCGGGTGGAGCAGCGGCGCGAAGCGCCTCGTTCAAGGGCGGTGGTGGGCGAAGGGGGCGCGTGAGGCAATGCGCGGGTGCGTGGTGCTTACGTGGTGCGTGGTGCGTGGTGCGTACGTGGTGCGGGGCACCGCGCTCACGATCCAGTGTGCGCGGTGCCCCTTTTGTTTTGCTCCGGGATGTTACGGGAGATCCGTCACAGTCCAGGGTAGAGCGGGTGCTTCTCGGCCAGGGCGGTCACCCGGGCACGCAGCGCCGCCACGTCGTACGACGGCTTCAGCGCCTCGGCGATGATGTCCGCGACCTCGCGGAAGTCCTCGTCCTGGAAGCCGCGGGTGGCGAGTGCCGGGGTGCCGATCCGCAGACCCGAGGTGACCATCGGCGGCCGGGGGTCGTTCGGGATGGCGTTGCGGTTGACCGTGATGCCGACCTCGTGGAGACGGTCCTCGGCCTGCTGGCCGTCCAGCTCGGAGTTGCGCAGGTCCACCAGGACCAGGTGCACGTCCGTGCCGCCGGACAGGACGGAGACGCCGTGCTCGGTGACGTCCGCCTGGACCAGGCGCTCGGCCAGGATCCGGGCGCCGTCCAGCGTGCGCTGCTGGCGCTCCTTGAAGTCCTCGGAGGCGGCGACCTTGAAGGAGACCGCCTTGGCCGCGATGACGTGCTCCAGCGGACCGCCCTGCTGGCCGGGGAAGACCGCGGAGTTGATCTTCTTGGCGAGCTCGGCCGTGGAGAGGATCACGCCGCCGCGGGGGCCGCCGAGGGTCTTGTGCGTCGTGGTGGTGACGACGTGGGCGTGCGGCACCGGGTTGGGGTGCAGGCCCGCGGCGACCAGGCCCGCGAAGTGGGCCATGTCGACCATCAGGTACGCGCCGACCTCGTCGGCGATCCGGCGGAAGGCCGCGAAGTCCAGCTGGCGCGGGTACGCGGACCAGCCGGCCACGATCAGCTTCGGCTTGGACTCCTTGGCGAGCCGCTCGACCTCGGCCATGTCGACCTGGCCGGTGGCGTCGTCGACGTGGTACGCGACCACGTTGTAGAGCTTGCCGGAGAAGTTGATCTTCATGCCGTGGGTCAGGTGACCGCCGTGGGCCAGGTTCAGACCCATGATCGTGTCGCCCGGCTTGAGCAGCGCGAACATCGCGGCAGCGTTCGCCTGCGCGCCCGAGTGGGGCTGCACGTTGGCGTGCTCGGCGCCGAACAGCGCCTTGATCCGGTCGATCGCGATCTGCTCGACCACGTCGACGTGCTCGCAGCCGCCGTAGTAACGGCGGCCCGGGTAGCCCTCGGCGTACTTGTTGGTGAGGACGGAGCCCTGGGCCTCCATGACCGCGACCGGAGCGAAGTTCTCCGAGGCGATCATCTCGAGGGTGGACTGCTGGCGGTGGAGCTCGGCGTCGACAGCGGCGGCGACATCCGGGTCCAGCTCGTGGAGAGGGGTGTTGAGAAGCGACATCACTCGGTCCCTAGGGTCTTGATCAGCGCTTGGTCAGCCGGCGAATTTGGTGTACTCGTCCGCGGAGAGCAGGTCCTTCGGCTCCTCGCTGAGGCGCACCTTGAACAGCCAGCCGCCCTCGAACGGGGCGGAGTTCACCAGTGACGGGTCGCTGACGACGTCCTCGTTGGCCTCGATGACCTCACCGGAGACCGGGGAGTACAGGTCGCTGACCGACTTGGTGGACTCCAGCTCGCCGCAGGTCTCGCCCGCGGTCACCGTGTCACCGACCTCGGGGAGCTGGACGTACACCACGTCGCCGAGCGCGTTGGCCGCGTGCTCCGTGATGCCGACCGTCGACACGCCGTCCTCGGCGGCCGACAGCCACTCGTGCTCCTTGCTGTAGCGCAGCTGCTGGGGGTTGCTCATGACGTGAATTCTCCTGTACGCGGGGGGATGGTGTTGAACGGGACCAAGGTGCGGACGATCACGTCCGTCACCACGGGATCACTTCTGGCGCTTGTAGAACGGCAGCGCCACGACCTCGTACGGCTCGTGGGTGCCGCGGATGTCGACGCCGACACCGGCGGTGCCGGGCGCGGCGTGGGCGGCGTCGACGTACGCCATCGCGATCGGCTTGCCCAGGGTCGGGCTCGGGGCGCCCGAGGTGACCTCGCCGATGACCTCGCCGCCGGCGACGACCTGCATCCCTGCGCGCGGGACCCGGCGGCCCTCGGCGATCAGGCCGACGAGCTTGCGCGGAGGGGCGGTCTCGGCGCGCTCGGCGGCGGCGGTGAGCGCCTCCCGGCCCACGAAGTCGCCCTCCTTCTCGAACTTCACGACCCGGCCCAGGCCCGCGTCGAACGGGGTGAGCGCGGTCGTCAGCTCGTGCCCGTACAGCGGCATGCCCGCCTCCAGGCGCAGCGTGTCCCTGCAGGACAGGCCGCACGGGATCAGGCCGACGGGCGCGCCCGCCTCCGTCAGCGCCTGCCAGAGCTTCTCGGCGTGCTGCGGCTCGACGAAGAGTTCGAAGCCGTCCTCGCCGGTGTAGCCGGTACGGGCGATCAGCGCCGGGACGCCGGCGACGGTGCCGGGCAGGCCCGCGTAGTACTTCAGGCCGTCCAGGTCGGCGTCCGTGAGGGACTGCAGGATGCCGGGGGACTGCGGGCCCTGGACGGCGATCAGCGCGTACGCGTCACGGTCGTCGCGGACGACGGCGTCGAAGCCCTCGGCGCGCTCGGTCAGGGCGTCCAGCACGATCTGGGCGTTGCCGGCGTTGGCGACGACCATGTACTCCTGCTCCTGGAGCCGGTACACGATCAGGTCGTCGAGGATGCCGCCGTCCGTCCGGCAGATCATCGTGTAGCGGGCGCGGCCGAGGCCGACGGTGCCGATGTTGCCGACCAGCGCGTGGTTCAGCAGGTCGACGGCCTGCGGGCCGATGACGGTGATCTCGCCCATGTGGGAGAGGTCGAAGAGGCCGGCCGTGGAACGGACGGCGAGGTGCTCGTCGCGCTCGCTGCCGTACCGCAGGGGCATGTCCCAGCCGGCGAAGTCGGTCATGGTCGCGCCCAGCGACCTGTGCAGGGCGTCGAGTGCGGTCAGACGGGGGGCATTGCTCATGGATGTGGCTCCCAGGGCATGGCTACGAGGACAATCCTCCCCATCTGTCATCGGAACCTGAGAGGTTCGCCCCGACTACGCGTACGGGTAGTCGTGACTTGCACCTTGGGTGGAGCCGCTCGAACACGGCTCGCTTTTCAGATCTGCCTCATCGCTACGCGGTACGGGGCCTGAGAGATTCAAGGGAGGAACTTGCTCCTTCGGCGCCCGCCACAGGGTGGCCGGGACTCTCCCGCGCGGATTCAAGCGGCCGGTATGCAGTTGGCGCGCACATCATTGCACGCATCGGGGAAGAGTGGAGCGAGAGGCCGCCCTGAAATCACTTGAGCCGCATTACCAATTCTTTACACTTCATGGGCAAGGGTGTGGGATGACCCGAAGGGGGAGGCATGACGTTGCAGCCGTCCGGTGCATACGCCACGACCACGGGGGCGCCCGCGCCGCCGGGCATGAAGGCCGTCCCAGCACCGGCCCAGGCGGCGCCGCCGTCACTCGTCCCGGTTCTGCGGGACCTGCGTGAGCGCGCCGGGCGCGGCCCGCACAGCCTGCTCTTCGCCGCCGGTGACGTGGTGGTCGTGTCGGGTCTTCCCGGCAGCGGCAAGTCCACGCTGATGCGGCGCGCCGCCCAGGGCCGCGGCATCGACTCGCAGGACACCCGCGACCGCTGGGACGCGGTCGCGCCGCGCTTCCTGCCGTACGCGGTCTACCGCCCGCTGGTCCGGCTGGCGCACTACGCGGGACTGCGGCGCGCCCTGCGCTCGGGCGAGAGCGTCGTCGTCCACGACTGCGGCACGCAGGCGTGGGTCCGGCGCTGGCTCGCCCGCGAGACGCGGCGGCGCGGCACGTCCCTGCACCTGGTGCTGCTCGACGTGACCCCCCAGGTGGCCCGCGCGGGCCAGCGCGAGCGCGGGCGCGGCGTCTCCGGCTACGCCTTCGCCCGCCACCGCCGGGCCGTGTCCCGTCTGGTCACGGACGCGGAGGCGGGGCGGCTGCCGTGGGGGTGCGCGTCGGCGGTCCTGCTGGACCGTGACGCGGCGGGGGCGCTGAGGCGGTTGGGGTTCGGGTGAGCGCGAGGCGGGCGGTGCGGGTCCGTTGACGCGGGACGATCGTGGTGCCTGCGTCCGATCCGCGATGTCGGGCTGCGACTCGCGGATTACCCGGCCGGGTCGCCGTGGCCCGTGGTCGTGGTGATCGCAGGGCCGCCCGGCCCTTCACCCGGCCGTGGACGGTCGGACCGCCGCGCCCCGGTCTGGATCGGGCCCGATCAGTGAGCAGGCGGAGGCTCTGGTGCGTGCGACCGCGAGGCGGAGGGCGGAGTCCACGCGGAGGGCGCATCTCTCGTGCCCGGAGGGCTACTGAGGAGTCGGCGACGGGCGGCAACGCGGCGTGGGGGTACCTCCCGTGCCGAAGGCCGGGCGCGCGAGCCCGACGTGATCCGAACGAGAGGCCCTGACCGGCCCCTCAGCGGTGTGCCCGGGTGCGGTGGCCTCGATCGCCGGCCGGGCTGAATGCCGCTGCGCGGCGTCCAGCCCCGCGGCGCAGGCGCACCCTGCCTCGCCGGTGGTGCCGCTCCTGCGCCTGGCGAGGTGTGGGGTTCCAGGCGGCGCCTCCGGATCAGAGGGGCGGGGCGGGGACCGCGGCGGCCCCCGCGACCTCCCACGGCGCTAAGGTCGGGGGCGGGCATGCCCCGCGCGACCGGGCAGGGGCAGCAACAGCACCTACGCACGTACGAAGGACGATCGCGCGCAATGGACATACCGCCCCCCGCCTGGCCCGCCAACGAGCTCGAAGAGGTGCTCGCCGCCTCCCTCGGCAATCCCGCGGCCGGAGGCCGCCTCGTCGAGGTGCTCGGCCGCAGCCCGATATGGATCCCGCTCCCGAACGGCGGCGGCCCGGACAGCCGGGACCTCGATCTCCCCACCATGGAGATCGACGGCGGCGCCTTCGTCCCCGTCTTCAGTTCCGAGCAGCAGTTCCTCCAGTGCGCCGGCGCGCAGATGTCGTTCACCGTCGCCCCCGCCAGGGACTTCGCCCGCGGCCTGCCCCCGCAGCTCGGCATCGCGGTCAACCCCGGCGGCGCCGTCGGCGTCCCCCTGCCACCGCCCGCCGTCGCGGAGCTGTGCCGGGCGGGGCGGACGCCCCTCGACGGTGCTGCTTCCGGCGGCCGGGTCCGGCTGTTCGAGCCGGACTGGAAGGAGGAGCCGGTCGACTTCCTCGCCGCGGCCGCGGGCGAGTTCGAGAGCACGGGCATCGTGTCGACCGCCCGTCGCGCGCTGGCGTCCATCGAGGGCGGCGCGCCCACGCTCTTCGTCGGTGTCCAGCTCCTGTGGACGGGCGTCGACGGCAACGCCCCCATGGACGCCCTGGGCAGGGCCCTGGGCCGGGTCGAGGTCCCGTGGCCGGTCAACCTGGTGCTGCTCGACGTCGCGCAGGATCCGGTCGGCGACTGGATGCTCGAGCGCGTGCGGCCGTTCTATCAACGACAGCACGCGTAGTGGTCAAGTCATTGCCGTAACGGCCGATTAAGCTGGTTTGATGGCCTGACCAGCCTGACAGGGGCCGCGCGCGGAACGCCGCGCGGAGCCGCTGCGCGTGGCGTCGGGTGAAACGGTGGGACCGAAGAGGGGCGGAACAGGGTGAGTGCGTCAGGCACCGCGGCGGCCGGGCAGGTCGAGCACATGCTGCGCCAGGTGACTCCGGGCCGCTACGACGCGTACGAGGCGCTGCTGCACGCCCTCGCCGACCCCTCGGGCGGCCGGATCTGGATGCTGCTGTGGCACGGGCAGCCCGGCTCGACCGACGCCCAGTACGGGAACATGGAGGTCGACGGCGTCTGTTACGCGCCGTGCGTCACCTCCGCACAGGAGCTCGCCGTCTCCGGCTGGAACCGCGCCCACGAGGTGACGAGCGGCCGTGACATCGCCCGCGCCCTCTACCCGGACCGCTGGGGGATCTGGCTCAACCCGCACGCCCCGGGCGGCGGCGTCGGAGTTCCGTGGCTGGATCTGCGCCGTATCGCCACGGGCCTGGACCGGATGCCGGCGGGACCGCTGCGGCTGTCCGACCCGGCGATCGAGATCCCGCAGTTCTACGCCCTGCTCACGCAGAACGCCCACCGCACCCCCGCCGTCCGCTCCTTGCGGCGCGCCTGGGTGCAGCCCGCGATCGGCCCCGCGTACCTGGCGATCGGCCTGGACCTGTACGACACCGCGCCGCAGTCGGTCGACGCGGTGCGCGCGATGATGCAGCAGTCCGTCGCCGCGGTGCCGGACGGCCTGCCGGTGTCGACGGTCGCCATGTCCGACGAGTACGACCCGGTCACCATGTGGATGCGGGTCAACGCCCGGCCGTTCTACGACCGCGACGCCCACGCCGGGCCGCCGGTCGCCGGCGGTTACGGCTACCCGCCCCCGCACACCCGCTGAGCTGCGACGCCGCATCGGACGGCCGGAAACGAACGCCGCCAGATGTCAAGGGCGTCAACTCGACGGGCAAGGATGTCCCGTATCTGACCGGTTTGTTGAGTGTCCGGGTCTCGAGTAGGTATCACCGCTATCCGGACTGTTCTCCCAAGTGTCTCCCGTCTGTAGTGTTCGGCCGTCAAGACCTCTCCCACGGCGGAACCTCGGGGTGGACCCATGCGAATATTCAAGTCCGGAGCTGTCCGGGCGATCACGGCGGCGGTGGCCGTCGGCCTGATCGCCACCGGCTGTGCCAGCGAGCGGGGCGAAGGGGACAAGGGGGGCGCCAAGGACACCTTCGTGTTCGCCGGCGCCGGCGACCCCGGTTCTCTCGACCCGGCGCTCGCGAGCGACGGTGAGACCTTCCGGGTCACCCGTCAGGCCTTCGAGGCCCTGCTCGAGCACGAGTCGGGCGGCAGCAAGCTCGTCGGCGGCCTCGCCGAGAAGTGGTCGAGCGACCCGGCCGGCAAGGTGTGGACGTTCAACCTGCGCAAGGGTGTGAAGTTCCACGACGGAGAGGCGTTCAACGCCGCCGCGGTCTGCGCGAACTACGACCACTGGTTCAACTGGAAGGGCACCTACCAGTCGAGCGCGGTCTCCTACTACTGGCAGACCATCATGGGCGGCTTCGCCAAGAACGAGGACAAGGAAGCCCCCAAGCCGAACTACAAGTCCTGCACGGCGAAGGACGAGAACACGGCGGTCATCGAGGTCAACGAGCCCTCGGCGAACCTGCCCGGCGGCTTCTCCCTCCAGGCGCTGGCGATCCACTCGCCGAAGGCCATCAAGGAGTACGAGAAGCAGGACGCGACCGCCAAGGGCGACGCGATCACGTACCCCAAGTACAGCCAGGAGGCCGGCACGGTCGCCGGTACCGGCCCGTACAAGATCATGAAGTGGAACAAGGGCAACAAGGAAGTCACCCTTGAGCGCTTCGACGACTACTGGGGCGAGAAGGCCAAGATCAAGAACCTGGTCTTCCGCACGATCGACACCGAGGCCGGTCGCCGTCAGGCGCTCCAGGCCGGTGACATCGACGGCTACGACCTCGTCGCGCCGGCCGACATCAAGACGCTCGAGGGCGAGGGCTACCAGGTCCCGACCCGTGACGTCTTCAACATCTTCTACGTCGGCATGACGCAGTCGAAGAACCCCGCGCTGAAGAAGCCCGAGGTCCGTCAGGCCATCTCGCACGCGATCGACCGCGAGGGCATCGTCAAGACGCAGCTGCCCGAGGGCGGCAAGGTCGCGACCCAGTTCATGCCCGACACCGTCGCCGGCTACTCGGACAAGGTGAAGACGTACCCGTTCGACACCGCCAAGGCCAAGGCGCTCCTCAAGCAGGCGGGTGAGGAGAAGCTCCAGCTCGAGTTCTGCTACCCGACCGAGGTGACCCGCCCGTACATGCCTGCTCCGCAGGACATGTTCGAGCGCATGAAGGCCGACCTCGAGAAGGCCGGCATCACGGTCACCCCGAAGGCCATGAAGTGGGCCCCGGACTACCTGGACGCCACCGAGGCCGGCTCCTGCGCCCTGCACATGCTCGGCTGGACCGGTGACTTCAACGACGGCTACAACTTCATCGGCACCTGGTTCGCCGGGCCGGACAAGCAGTGGGGCTTCAACGACAAGAAGGTCTTCGACGCGGTGAACGCCGCCTCGAAGGTCACCGACCCCGCCGCCCGCGTCGACGCCTACAAGAAGGCCAACGAGACGATCATGGAGTACGTCCCGGGCGTCCCGATCTCGGCTTCCCCGCCGGCGATCGCCTTCGCCAAGAACGTCAACCCGCCGAAGGTCTCCCCGCTGACGCAGGAGAACTTCGCCGAGGTCTCCTTCAAGTAATCGCTCACCAGCGGGTCCGCCCGGCCACAGAACCTCGGTGGCCGGGCGGACCCGCATCGACGCACGTAAGAAAGGGGCACGCGGGGTGCTGCGACTCGTCGTACGAAGACTGCTTCAGCTCATACCCACCCTGCTCGGCCTGTCGGTTCTGCTCTTCCTCTGGCTGAACCGGCTGCCCGGCGGACCCGCCTCAGCGATCCTGGGCGAGCGGGCGACCGAAGCCGAAGTGGCGCGCATCAACCGGGCCCTCGGGCTCGACCAGCCCGTCTACGTCCAGTACTGGCGCTTCATCAAGCGCATCTTCGAGCTGGACCTCGGCACATCCACCCAGACCGGCCAGCCGGTGTGGGACGAGTTCGCGACGCGCTTCCCCGCGACCGTGGAACTCAGCATCGTCGCGATCATCATTGCCATCGTTGTCGGAATCCCGATGGGTTACCTGGCGGCCAAGCGCCGTGGCGGCTGGCTCGACGTGGCCTCCGTCTCCGGGTCGCTGATCGGCATCTGTATCCCGGTGTTCTTCCTCGCCCTGATCCTCAAGGGCGTCTTTGCCGTCAGCCTGAACTGGTTCCCGAGCTACGGCCGTCTCGAGACCGGCCTCGACGCCACGAGCGTCACCGGATTCGCGGTCCTCGACGGCCTGCTCACCGGTGAGTTCGACGCCAGCCTGGACGCGCTCCACCATCTGGTCCTGCCCGCCATCGCGCTCTCCTCCATCCCGCTCGCCGTCATCGTGCGCATGACCCGGGCCAGCGTGCTGGAGGTCCTCGGTGAGGACTACGTCCGCACGGCGGAGTCCAAGGGCCTCGACAAGCGCGTCGTGCGCGGCCGTCACGTGCTGCGCAACGCGCTGCTGCCCGTCGTCACCGCCGTTGGTCTGCTGACCGGAAGCCTGCTGTCGGGTGCGGTGCTGACCGAGTCGGTCTTCTCCTTCAACGGCATCGGCAACTTCATCCGCACCTCGATCGACGCCCGCGACTACCCGGTGCTCGTCGGGTTCATCCTCTTCATCGCGATGGTGTACGTCCTCATCAACCTGCTGGTCGACCTCGCGTACAGCATCATCGACCCGAGAGTGCGGGTGCACTGACGTGACGACCATGACGAAGAAGGCCGACAAGATCGATCGGCTCGCCGAGCTGATGCAGACGTCGGAGGCCACCAGCGGCGCCAGTCTGTGGCGCGAGGCCATGCGGCGACTGCGGGCCAGCAAGATGGCGATCATCGGTGCGGTGATCATCGCGCTGTTCGTGGTCCTCGCGATCGTCGGACCCTGGATCGCGCCGTACGGCCCGTCCGTCCAGACCTGGCGCGGCGAAGTGTTCGCCAACAAGGGCGAGTTCGTCGGCGCGCGCGACGGGAACTGGTTCGGCCTCGACCACCTGGGCCGCGACATGTTCTCCCGGATCCTCGTCGGTGCCCGGCAGACCCTGCTGGTCGGCGTGGTGTCGATGCTCATCGGCCTGATCGTCGGCGCGATCGTCGGCGTCCTGTCCGGTGCCGCCGCCACCCTCGGTGGCAGGTCGGGGCAGCGCATCGACACGGTGGTCATGCGCTTCACCGACATCATGCTCTCGCTGCCGTCGCTGCTGCTGGCGGTCTCGATCGCCGCGGTCATGGGCCAGTCCCTGACGACCGTGATGATCGCCGTCGGTGTCGTCCAGATCCCGATCTTCGCGCGACTGCTGCGCGGTTCGATGCTGGTGCAGGGCAGCTCCGACTACGTCCTCGCGGCCAAGGCGCTGGGTATCAGGAAGAAGCGGATCGTCCTCACCCAGATCCTGCCGAACTCGCTCAGCCCCGTGATCGTCCAGGCGACGCTCAGCCTCGCCACCGCGATCATCGAGGCGGCTGCCCTGTCCTACCTGGGCCTCGGCAACCCGGATCCGGCGATCCCGGAGTGGGGCGTCATGCTCGCCCAGGCCGAGCGGTTCTTCGACAACGCGCCCATGATGGCGGCCTACCCCGCCATCGGCATCATCATCACCGCCCTCGGCTTCACCCTGCTCGGCGAGGCCATGCGCGAAGCCCTCGACCCGAAGCTGCGAGGCTGAAGTCCCATGGCACTGCTCTCTGTTGAAGAACTCAGCGTCACCTTCACCGCCAAGGGCCGCAAGGACTCCACGGCCGTCGACGGCGTCTCCTTCGACGTCGACCAGGGTCAGGTCGTCGGCCTCGTGGGCGAGTCGGGCTGCGGCAAGTCCGTGACCTCGCTCGCACTGATGGGCCTGCTGCCGGCCAAGGGCGTGAAGATCGGCGGACGTGCCGTCTTCGACGGCCAGGACCTGCTGAGCCTGAACCCGGGCAAGCTGCGGGACATGCGCGGCAGCCAGCTGGCGATGATCTTCCAGGACCCGCTGTCCTCGCTGAACCCGGTCGTCCCCATCGGCGTCCAGGTCACGGAGATCCTCGAGCGCCACCGCGGTCTCAAGGGCGAGGCCGCCCGCAAGGAGGCCGCCAACCTGCTGGACCGGGTCGGCATCCCCGACCCGGACCGGCGGCTCAAGGAGTACCCGCACCAGCTGTCCGGCGGAATGCGCCAGCGCGCGCTCATCGCCATGGCGGTCGCCTGCGCACCCCGGCTGCTCATCGCCGACGAGCCGACGACCGCGCTGGACGTGACCATCCAGGCCCAGATCCTCGAACTGCTCAAGGAACTGGTCGACCAGGAGGGCACCGCCCTGCTGATGATCACCCACGATCTCGGTGTCGTGGCCGGCCTCTGCGACCAGGTCAACGTCCTGTACGCGGGCCGGGCCGTGGAGTCCGCGGGCCGCCGCGAGCTGTTCGCGCACCCCACCCACCCGTACGCGCACGGACTGCTCGGGTCCATCCCGCGCCTCGACGCGCCGCGCGGCGAACCGCTCAGCCCCATCCGCGGATCCATCAACGACCGGATCGCCTGGGCCGACGGCTGCGCCTTCGCGCCCCGTTGCGACCACTACACGATGGAGTGCCTGACCGGCACACCCGAACTGACCGAACCACGCGCGGCCGGACACCAGGTCCGGTGCGTCAACCCGGTCCTTCCCAAGCCCCAGGCGGAGGTCTCGGCATGAGTCTGCTCGAACTCGACGACGTGAAGGTCCACTTCCCGGTCAAGAAGGGCATCCTCTTCGACCGCACGGTCGGCCACGTCTACGCGGTCGACGGCGTGTCGCTCAAGGTCGAGGCCGGCCAGACGTACGGGCTCGTGGGCGAGTCGGGCTGCGGCAAGACGACGCTCGGCCGCAGCGTGCTGCGTCTGGTGGACATCACCGACGGCGAGGTCGTCTTCGACGGGACCGACCTGGCGAAGCTGCCGGAGGAGGAGATGCGCCGGTACCGCCGGCGTCTGCAGATGGTCTTCCAGGACCCGCTCGGCAGCCTCAACCCGCGGCAGAACATCGAGTCCATCCTCAGCGAGGGCATGGCCGCTCACGGGATCGGCAAGGACCAGGACGAGCGCCGGGAGAAGATCAAGGCGATCCTCGCCAAGGTCGGCCTGCCGACCAACGCGCTGTCGCGCTACCCGCACGAGTTCTCCGGCGGTCAGCGCCAGCGCATCGGCATCGCGCGTGCGCTGGTGCTCGAGCCCGACGTGATCATCTGCGACGAGCCGGTCTCGGCGCTCGACGTGTCGGTGCAGGCGCAGGTCATCAACCTGCTGGAGGACCTGCAGAAGTCGCTGGGCCTGACGTACCTGGTCATCGCCCACGACCTCGCGGTCGTCCGGCACATCTCGGACGTCATCGGGGTCATGTACCTGGGCTCCCTGGTGGAGGAGGCGCCGAGCGACGCGCTGTACGCCGGGCCGAAGCACCCGTACACCAAGGCGCTCATGTCGGCGGTTCCGGTGCCCGACCCGGAGGTGGAGGACCGCCGCGAGCGGATCCTGCTCCAGGGCGACCTGCCCTCGCCGGCCAACCCGCCGACGGGCTGCCGTTTCCACACCCGGTGCCCGTGGGCGCAGGACAAGTGCGCCGTCGAACGCCCTGTGCTGACGGACGTCGGTGACGGACACAAGGTGGCCTGCCACTTCGCGGCGGAGATCGAGGACGGCACCATCGGCCTGACCCGCCCGACGGGCATCGAGGCCGTGACGCAGACCGAGACGGTCGCCGCGGAAGGCCCCGAGGAGCCCGAGGCCGAGGTGCCCGCGGCCGAGGTGCCCAGGCAGGCGTCGCCGAAGGACGCGTCCGCGGAGGCGTCCGACGACGACAAGGCGTCGGACGACGACAAGGCGTCGGACGAGTCCGAGGAGTCGGAGAAGTCGGACGGGTCGACCGCGTCGGCCGACGGCGGTTCCTCGGACGCCGGGTCGGCGGACGACGCCCCGGCGGAGGACTCGGAGACCGAAGCGACGTCTCCCGGCCGGGACGGCGAGGCCGACGCGGACGGCGAGGCGCCGGACGCCTCCGAGGCCGCGGCGACCGATGCGCCGGCCGACGACGCCGACGCCTCGGACCCCGCCGACGCTCCGGAGTCGGACGCCTCCGAGGCGAAGTCCGGCACGACCGCCTGACGGACGCGCGCACATCTTGGAGCACCGGGCGTTGTAGAACTGTCCGGTGCTCCAAGAACTGTTCACGCCCTCCGTCCAGCACGCGCTCGAGCTCGTCGGCATCTTCGTCTTCGCGATCTCCGGCGCGCTGCTCGCCGTGCGCAAGAACTTCGACGTTTTCGGCATGGCGGTCCTCGCCGAGGTCACGGCGCTCGGCGGCGGTCTGCTGCGTGACCTGATCATCGGGGCCGTACCGCCGGCCGCCTTCACCGACCTCGGCTACTTCGTCACACCGCTGGTGGCGACCGGCCTGGTGTTCTTCCTCCACCCGCATGTCGAGCGGATCCAGGTGGCCGTAGGCGTCTTCGACGCGGCCGGCCTCGGTCTGTTCTGCGTGACGGGAACGACCAAGGCGTACGAGTACGGCCTCGGTCTGACTTCCTCCGCCACCCTGGGGCTCGCCACGGCCGTCGGCGGCGGCGTGCTGCGCGACGTGCTCGCCAACGAGGTGCCGTCGCTGCTGCGCTGGGACCGCGATCTGTACGCGGTGCCCGCGATCGTGGGCGCGGCGATGGTCGTGGTGTGCATCCGGTTCGAGGCGTTGAACCCGTTCACGAGCGGGCTGGCCGCGGTGACCGCGTTCACCCTGCGGCTGCTGGCGATGCGCTACCACTGGCGCGCTCCGAGGGCCTGGAACCGGCGCTCGGCGGCGAGCGAGGAGGAGCAGGGCAAAGCTACCGCTTAGTAGTTGTTTGTTGTACGGTACCGGCATGGCAGAAGCAGCGACCCGGGCGACCGTCGGCAACAGCGAGTTCGACCGCGACACGGCGATCACCCCCCGCGGTGCGGGCGTCTACGACGCGGAGCTCTCGGCGGGCTGGACGATCATCCACGCCGTCAACGGCGGCTACCTGCTGGCACTGCTCGGACGGGCACTCGGCGACGCGCTGCCGCACCCCGACCCGTTCTCGGTGTCCGCGCACTACCTCACGGCCTCCCGGCCGGGCCCCGCGGTGATCCGCACCGAGACCGTCCGCACCGGGCGCACCCTCTCCACCGGCCAGGCGTCCCTCTTCCAGTACGAGGACGACGGCACCGAGGTCGAGCGCATCCGGGTGCTGGCGACGTACGGCGATCTGGACTCGCTGCCGGACGACGTCCGCACCGCCGCCGAGCCGCCGCTGATCCCGCCGTACGAGCACTGCCTCGGCCCGGCCGACGGTCCCGCGCCCATCCCCGGGAGTTCGGCGATCACCGAGCGGCTGGACATCAAGCTGGACCCGGCGACGGTCGGCTGGGCGATCGGCGCCCCGTCGGGCAAGGGCGAGATGCGCGGCTGGTTCGGCCTCGCGGACGGGCGCGACGCGGACCCGCTGTCGCTGCTGCTGACCGTGGACGCGCTGCCGCCGACCTCGTTCGAACTGGGCCTCACCGGCTGGACCCCGACGGTCGAATTGACCGCCCACATCCGCTGCCGCCCGGCCCCCGGTCCCCTCCGTGTCTCGATCACTACGCGCAACCTCGCGGGCGGCTTCCTCGAGGAGGACGCGGACGTCTGGGACTCGGCCGGCCGTCTCGTCGCCCAGTCCCGGCAGCTCGCGAAGGCCCCCCGGAGCTGACGCGACGGCCCCGAGCGCGCCGGCCGGATCACACCGCGCGCCCCAGCCACGCCGCCAGCCGGCCATAGGCGTCCGCGTCCGCCGGTGCCTCGCGCACCGCCGCGAACGGCACACCCTCGCCGCGCCGGTCCTCGGGCAGTGCCTGCCGTGCCATGGGCAGGACGGCGATGGCCAACTCCTCGTCCAGCGGCAGCGGGTGTCCGAGGGCCTGGGACAGGTCCCAGGTGTGCGTCAGGGTCTCCATCACATAGCCCCCGACCACCGCCGCTCCCGGCACCCGGCCCCACGGGGCGGTGTACTCACCGGCGAGTTTCGCGTCGTCGGCCCAGGCCGTCGTCGCCCGCCGCTGGATGTCCTCGTAGGCGGAGTTCCATCCGTCGTCCGCCACGCCGTCCGTCTGTGTCCGCACCGCCATGCCGTCGCCGCCCTCGCCGATCACCGCGAACCGGCGGGTGGCGCCGACGACATGGGACAGCAGTTGCCGTACATCGAACTCGGCGCACGGGGTGGCCCGGTCGAGATCCTCGGCCGTGACGGTCTTGAGCAGGCCCGTGAACTGGGCGGCGGCGCGGGCGTACTGGGTGCGCGGGTCGTTCGTCATGTCCGGCTCCTTCGGTCGGTGCGGGTTACGGGAGGCACGATGCCCGGTTAACCTGACACCCCCCGTCAGGTATTCGGAGGGCCCGTGAAGTCGGACCGGCTGCTGTCGATCCTGCTGCTCCTGCAGACCCGCGGCCTCGTCCCGGCCTCCGAACTGGCCCAGCGGCTCGAGGTCTCCGTACGCACCGTCTACCGCGACGTCGAGGCACTGTCGGCCGCAGGGGTCCCGGTGTACGCCGAACGCGGCCGGCATGGCGGAATCGCGCTGCTGCCCGGATACCGCACCGATGTCACCGGGTTGACGGCGGACGAGTCCCGCGCGCTGTTCGTCCTCGCCGCGCAGGGCGCTCACCACGCCCTGGGACTCCAGAAGGCCCTCGGTTCCGCGCTGCGCAAGGTGATGGCGGCGCTGCCGGAGCCGCACAGGCCCGCCGCCGAGCTGACCAGCCGTCGCGTTCTCGTCGACCCGGACCGCTGGATGGCCGCCCCCAGGACGGCGGTCGAGCTGGACACCCTCAGCCCCGCGGTCTTCGCCGACCGGAGGCTGCGGCTGCACTACCGCCACAGCGGTACGACCCGGCCCCGCGGGTACACCGTCGATCCGTACGGCCTCGTCGTGAAGGCGGGTGTCTGGTACCTGGTGGCCGACCACCGGGGCGAGCCCCGGCTGTACCGCGTCGACCGGGTGCGCTCCGCACGGGCGACCGAGGAGCCGGTGCGGCGCCGGCCGGGGTGCGAACTGGCGGACGTGTGGGAGGTGCTGCGCCGCCAGGTGGAGGAGCGCCCGGCAGGGGAGCGGGTCGTCGTGCTGGTGAGGGACGAGCGGCTGGACCTGTTCCTGCGCATCCAGGCGGCCCAGGTGGCGGGCGTCGCGGAGCCGCACGGGGACGGCTGGTCGAGGGTGCCGCTCCTGCTGCCGGCTCCGGGGGCGGTGCGCACACTGCTGGCGTTCGGCGAGAGCGTCGAGGTACTGGAACCGGCGGAGGCGCGCGAGATCCTCGCGGAGGCGGCCGCCGCCGTCGTGGAGATGTACCGGGGCGGCACCGGTGGTGAGCCCGTGGCGGGGGACCGGGGCGGCACCGGTGGTGAGCCCGTGGCGGGGGACCGGGGCGGCACCGGTGGTGACCCCGTGCCGGGGGACCGCGGCGACGGTACGCCGGTCAGTCCAGCCAGTGGTTGCGCCCCAGGGTGATCAGCCGGAGCCGGCGGCGCGCCGACGCGGCCACCTGCTCCTCGCCGCCGGGCCCGGCCTCCAGGAAGTACGAGGCCGTCATCACCATGTGGTCGACGTACACGCCCGCGAGCATCCGCAGGTCCTCCTCGCTCCAGCCCGCCGACTCCGGTTCGCGGGCGAACGCGGCCGCGACCTCGTCGCCGAACCGGTCGAGCTGCTCGCCTATCGCCGCCCGGACGGCAGCCACGCCGCCGTGCCGTTCGCGGGCGATGAACCGGACGTGGGCGGGGGACGTGCGGACGAGTTCGGCCACGAGCGCGACGGTGCGTACGATCCGGGCCTCGTCGTGCGGCTCCCGCAGCGCCTCCCCGATCATCACGTGGAGGCTGCCGAGCGCTTCCTCCACCAGTGCCACACCGAGATCGGCCATGTCGCGGAAGTGCCGGTAGAACGCGGTCGGGGCGACGCCCACGCCGCGGGTGACCTCACGCAGCCCGAGGCTGCTCAGGCTCTGCTCCTCCAGCAGGTGAAGCGCGGCGTCGAGGAGGGCCTGACGGGTCCTCTGCTTCTGGGCCGTGCGGCTGGCCACGGTGTGACTCATGACATTCAGTAAACAACCGTTCCCCGGATTGAGGAAGACTAGACTCGGCAGTCAGTGAACAGTCGTACCTACAAGTGTTCACCGAGAAGTCGCCGAAAGGATGACGATGATCGCCCTCGTCGCAGCGCTCCTCCTGATGGGAATCATGCTGGGCGCAGTGGTCCAACTCCCCGTGTCCGTCTCACTGGTGGCTGCCTCCGCCATCGGCTGCTGGCTGCTCGTCTTCGCCGTGCGCGAGCGCGGCCGGGCCCGCCGCCACTGAACCGAGCGCCCCACCCCGTACCGGCACCGGAGGGAGAGACGTCATGCACCTCACCGACCTCGTACGTCGCAGGCACCGGGGTGGCGACCTGCCCGGCCCCACGACCGGCTCGGAAGGACCCGGCGAACCGGCGGAGCCCGTGAACGGGTCCGTGCGGGAGCGCCGCACGGACGCCGACGGCATGGCCGTCGCCGCGTTCGTGCTCGGTCTCGTCGGGCTCCTCGTGATGAACATCGTGCTCGGCCCCACAGCCGTCGTACTCGCGGCCCTCGCCCTGCGGCGCGGGACCGCACGCCGCGGCCGCGCCCTGCTCGGCCTCGCCCTCGGCGTGGCCGACCTCGTGGTGCTCGCCGTGCTCGTGACCGTCAACGGAGCGGTCGTCTGGGGCTTCGGCGGATAGGACGCCGGACCGGCCGGGACGGAGCCGCTCCCGGCCCCCACCCGCCCCTGGGGCGCACGCCGGACGGTCGTGCACCCCTGCGCCGCGTCCGCGCCCCCTCCGGGCCTCGTAGAATCGGGGCCACCATGGCCTACCTCGACCACGCCGCGACCACTCCGATGCTGCCGGAGGCCGTCGAGGCGATGACCGCCCAGCTCGCCGTCACCGGCAACGCCTCCGCGCTCCACGCCGCCGGGCGCCGGGCCCGCCGTACCGTCGAGGAGGCCCGCGAGAACCTCGCGGAAGCCCTCGGCGCAAGGCCCAGCGAAGTCGTCTTCACCTCGGGCGGCACCGAGGCCGACAACCTCGCCGTGAAGGGCCTCTACTGGGCCCGCCGGGACGCCGACCCGGCAAGAACCCGGGTGCTGGCCAGCCCCGTCGAGCACCACGCGGTCCTCGACGCCGTGGACTGGCTCGGCGAGCACGAGGGCGCGAACATCGAGTACCTGCCGGTCGACGCCTACGGCAGAGTGCGTCCCGAGGCGCTCCGCGAGGCCATCGGACGCAATCCCGACGACGTCGCCCTCGCCACCGTCATGTGGGCCAACAACGAGATCGGCACCGTCATGCCGGTCCGGGAACTCGCGGAAGCGGCAGCGGAGTTCGACGTCCCGCTGCACGCCGACGCCGTCCAGGCATTCGGTCAGCTCGACGTCGACTTCGCCGCCTCCGGCCTCGCCGCCATGACCGTCTCCGGCCACAAGATCGGCGGGCCGTACGGCATCGGGGCCCTGCTGCTCGGCCGCGAGTACAGCCCCGTCCCCGTCCTGCACGGCGGCGGCCAGGAACGCCACGTACGGTCCGGCACCCTCGACGCCCCCGCCATCGCCTCGTTCGCGGTGGCCGGCCGGATCGCCGCCGAGCGGCGCGAGGAGTTCGCCCGCGACATCGGCGGCCTGCGCGACGACCTCGTGCAGGCCGTACGCGCCGCGGTCCCCGAAGCCGTCCTCGGCGGCGACCCCGACGACCGGCTCCCCGCCAACGCGCACTTCACGTTCCCGGGCTGCGAGGGCGACTCCCTGCTCCTGCTGCTCGACGCCCAGGGCATCGAGTGCTCCACCGGCTCCGCGTGCACGGCCGGCGTGGCGCAGCCCAGCCACGTCCTCCTCGCCACAGGCACCGCCCCCGAGCTCGCCCGCGGCACCCTGCGCTTCAGCCTCGGCCACACCTCGACGAAGGCCGACGTGGAAGCGGTCGCCCAGGCCATCGGCCCGGCCGTCGAACGCGCCCGCACGGCGGGCCTCAGCTAGGGCTGTCCCGCGATCCCCGCTGGGCGCACGACGACAGCAACGGCAGCCCTCAGCGGCGTGACCGGAGGGGCTCACCGGCCGAGAGGCCCTGGGCCCGGCCTCCGGCCGCCTCCACCGCCTTGCGCGCCGCCGGCATCGCCGCCGTGACCAGCTTCATGTACCTCGGCCAGTCCCAGTGCGGACCGGGGTCCGTGTGATCCGTGCCGGGGACCTCGATGTGGCCCACGATGTGCTCGCGATCCACGGGTATGCCGTAGCGGGCGCAGATGTCGGCCGTCAGCTTCGCCGACGAGCCGTACATCGCGTCCGTGAAGTCCTGCGGACGGTCCACGAACCCCTCGTGCTCGATGCCGACGCTGCGCTCGTTGTACGAGCGGTTCCCCGCGTGGTACGCCACGTCCAGCTCGCGGATCATCTGGGCTACATGGCCGTCCTTGCGCACCACGTAATGGGTCGCCGCACCGTGCGTCGGGTCCTTGAAGACCTTCAGCGCGGTCCGGTAGCTGCCCTGGACGACATGGATGACCACCCGGTCGATGCCGAAGTCGTCGGGCCGGTCGGCCAGCCGCCAGTTCGAGGCGCTCGCCGCCACCCACTGGGCGCCCGCATGATCGATCTCTCCTTCTTTGCGCGGCTTGCGCGCCCATGGCATGCCGCGCCACAGCCTGCGGATCTCGTCCTCGGCCAGCACTCCGCCGCCCACGACCACCGCGCCGGTGCCGATCAGCACGGCCCGTCTGGTCATGCCGCTCTTCCTGCCGCCGCCGTGCCTGCTCTCGCTCCCCATGCCGGTGACAACGCATACTCGCGAGCTTTCGGTTCCCCGGGGCCCGTACCCTGGTACCGCTATGACTGAGACCTCCCCGCGCCCCCTCCGTGTCCTCGCCGCCATGTCGGGCGGAGTCGACTCCGCCGTCGCCGCCGCCCGCGCCGCCGAGGCGGGGCACGACGTCACCGGTGTGCACCTGGCGCTCTCCGCGAACCCGCAGTCGTTCCGGACCGGCGCTCGCGGCTGCTGCACCATCGAGGACTCGCGCGACGCCCGCCGCGCCGCGGACGTCATCGGCATCCCCTTCTACGTGTGGGACCTGGCCGAGCGCTTCCGCGAGGACGTGGTCGAGGACTTCGTCGCCGAGTACGAGGCGGGCCGCACGCCCAACCCGTGCCTGCGCTGCAACGAGAAGATCAAGTTCGCCGCGCTGCTCGACAAGGCGCTCGCGCTCGGCTTCGACGCGGTGTGCACGGGCCACTACGCCACCGTGGTGGTGGGCGAGGACGGCTCCCGCGAGCTGCACCGCGCCAGCGACATGGCCAAGGACCAGTCGTACGTACTGGGTGTGCTCGACGAGAAGCAGCTCGCCCACGCCATGTTCCCGCTCGGCGACACCCTCACCACCAAGGACGAGATCCGGGCCGAGGCCGAGCGTCGCGGCCTGGCGGTCGCGAAGAAGCCCGACAGCCACGACATCTGCTTCATCGCCGACGGCGACACCCAGGGCTTCCTGGCGAACCGCCTCGGCCGGGCGGAGGGCGACATCGTCGACGAGGCGGGCGCGAAGGTCGGCACCCACGAGGGTGCGTTCGGCTTCACCATCGGCCAGCGCAAGGGCCTGCGCATCGGCCACCCGGCACCCGACGGCAAGCCGCGCTACGTCCTCGACATCTCCCCGGTGAACAACACCGTGACCGTCGGTCCGGCCGAGGCGCTCGACGTCACCGCCCTGACCGCGATCAGGCCCCGCTGGTGCGGCACGGCCCCCGCGGGCCCCGGTACGTACACCGCCCAGCTCCGCGCCCACGGCGGCGAGACCGAGGTCACGGCCGAGCTGGTCGACGGCTCGGAGCTGCGGGTCGCCTTCACCGAGCCGGTACGCGGCGTGGCCCCCGGCCAGGCGATCGTGCTGTACGACGGCACGCGCGTGGTCGGTTCCGCGACCATCGCGACGACGACCCGCCGGCCGGCCGCGGTCGCCCAGTAGATCTCTCGGTGACGGGCAACCTGCCGAGTGGCCGTGATCGGTGGGACCGCCCGCCGGTCGCGCCGGTCCCGCGGATCCCGGAATCGGCCCGGACAGAGACCGGACAGAGACCGGGCAGAGATCGGTGGTGAGTCCGTCCCGCGGTCGCCGCGGCGGGTCCTGCGGTTCCGGCGTGCCGGAAGACCCCGCGGACGCCGTGGCAGGCAGCCGCCACTCGCCTCGGGCCCCGTCCTTGCCGCGCAGGTCGAGTCGGCGGCCGGAGCATCCGACGCCACGCGCGGCCAAAGGCACCCGTCCTTTGCGGCCAGGCGGAACCGGACGGGCGCCTCACATGTGTTGAGCCCTTGTTCATCGAGCGCTGATCTCCGCGACCTACGCTCTCCCCGCCGGCCATGCCCAAAGGGGGGGACATGCTCCGCATCCATTTCAGCGATGGAGATCTGGCGAGAACCACGATTGCCGCCGCGCCCGATCCGCTCTGGGAAGTCGCCGCGAGTCTGCACCGACTGCAGTCGCGCAGAGGGCGGTGGGCCTACGCCGGGTGGTACCGCACGGCAAGACAGCAGATGAGGGAGAAGGGACTGGGGCGTGCCCTGCAGAGCGTTCTCCTGCCCTTGTATCCAAGGGCCGCTTATTTTCCGGACTTTCTCACGCCCGCTGATGCGGTAGGTGATCTGGACGCCGGACTGGAGTCGATTCTGGCCACGCCCGCGCGACAGGTCCTGAAGGAAGTGACCATCCTCGACCGGACCGTCGGCGCTCCCACGTGGGCCGGTCGGCTGGCCCACCTGGAGGCGCGCAAGGAGTTCACGGGGGTGCTGCGGGCCTACCACGACGCGGTGATCGCCCCGTACGAGGAACGGGTACAGGCCCGGATCGAGTCGGAGCGAGCGGCGCGTGCCCGAGGGTTCCTGGACGGCGGAGCCGAGGGCATGCTCTCGGGACTCGGGCCGATGCTGCGCTGGCGCCCTCCCGTACTGGAGGCCGTTTATCCCCGGCAGGTCGAGGACCGGGACCTGTATCTGAACGGACGTGGGCTCACCCTCGTGCCTTCGTACTTCAACTGGGGTGAGCCGGTGGCCTTCGCCGACCCGGAGATGCCGCCCGTGCTCTGGTACTCGCTCCTCCACGAGCAGAGCCCCCCGGATACCCCGCACGGCGTCGACGCCACCGGGAAGTCCCTGGTCACCCTGCTCGGGCGTGCCCGAGCGGTCGCCTTGCGCGCCGCGTCCAGCGGTGCCACGACCGGCGAGATCGCCCGTGCCGCCGGAGTCTCGGCATCCTCCGCCAGCAGACACGCCACCGTGCTGCGCGACGCGGGCCTCATCACCACCGTCCGGAACGGCCCGACCGTGCTGCACACCCTGACCCCGGCGGGGGCGTCCCTGCTGCGCGCCGTGAGTGCGACGCAGTGACCGGCAGCGGTTCGTCGCGTCGGCGCACGAGCGTGAAGCGGGCCCGCCGGTTGTCCACCGGCGGGCCCGCTCCTCGTGTACCGACATGTCGTGCGGTTGTCGCGGTCAGGCGGCGTAGGAGCCCGACGCGGAGCCGGTGGTCTGGAAGAAGAACACGAACTCCTGGTAGTCGCGGACGTTGGTGGCGATCACCTTCCAGGAGCCCGAAGAGGCCCACTTGTAGTCACTCTGGCAGTCGAAGGAGCCGCTGCTGAGCTTGAAGCACACCTTCACGTACCGGCCGCTGGAGCCCATCTTGATGTTGATGTCGTTGCACCGGGTCGACGTCTTGTAGACGCTCGTCGTGTACCGGCCGGACGCCTTCGAGAAGGACGAGGCCCCGCCGTAGCAGGTGGCCTGCACGCTCACGTCGCCCTGCGGAGCGGCGACAGCCACCGTCGATCCGCCGAGCGCCAGAGCAAGACCACTGACGGCCACGGCGAGCTTCTTGAGGTTCTTCTGCACGGTTTCCCCCTAGGACTGTTGTGCAAGGCGAGACCAACTCTGCCGACCGGCACCGCGCCCGGCCATGCTGTTGCGGCAGGCCGCAAAAGCCGAGGTCACCGGGGGAGGACGGGATGCGGGGCGTCCGCTTGCACGGCAGCGGCGTGACCCTTCTTCACGGCGTCGGAGTGAACGGCCCCGCGGATTCGACCTCGCACGAGGAAGTCGGGCTCGTGCACACCCCGTTCACACGCCGAAGAACCGCACCAGTGCCGGTGCCAGGACGTGCGGGGCGACCTCGTGGGTCTGGCCCGTGAGGGTGTGGTGGCGGCCCCGGGGGAGGGCCGCGGCGACCGCGCGGGCCGCCTCCCGCATACCGGCCGGGCTCGCGCCGCCGTCCACGACCGTCACGGGGACGGTCACCGTGCCGAGCAGGCCGCTCGGCACCAGGCCGTCGCCCATCACCTCGTGGTCGTACGCCAGCGTGTGCTCGAGTGCCTGCATGTCCGCCCACATCGGCAGCAGTCGGAGCCTGGACAGCGCCTGTGCGGGCATGCCGGCGGTTCCCAGGAACTCGGCCAGCGCGTCGCCCGGCCTGCCCCCGGTCAGCAGCGCCGTCATACGGGCGACGTACTCGGTGTTCCGGTCCCGGGCCGCGGGGTCGGTCTCGAACGGCGGCTCGTAGAGCGACAACCGGGTGATCGGGAGCCCGGCCGCCGCCGAACGCACCGCCAGGGCGGCTCCGGAGGACGTGCCGTGGACGGCGGCACTGCCGCCCGCCGCTCTGATGACTGCCGCGAGGTCCTCGATCTCGCGCTCCACCGCGTACGGCACCGTGTCACCGCTTTGGCCACGGCCCCGGCGGTCGTACGTGAACACGGTGAAGTGCGGGGCGAGCAGTTCCGCCAGGGGCGCTTCGGACGCCGACGTGCACAGCGCGCCGCTCACCAGGACCAAGGGGGTGCCCTCGCCGTGCTGTTCGTAAGCGATGAGGGTGCCGTCCGCCGACTCGGCCTTCTTCACTGCGGTGCCCGTGGTGTCCATAGGAGGGTTGACCGGGGACGCCGGGAGAACTCATCGCCGCGGGCGGGAAAAGTTCGCCGCGGTGTCGGCGGCCCCCCGTACCGTGGTCCCATGAACATCTGCGTCTTCCTCTCCGCCGCCGATCTCGACGAGCGCTACACCCGCCCGGCCCGTGAATTCGCCGAGCTCATCGGCAAGGGAGGGCACACCCTCGTGTGGGGCGGCTCGGAGAGCGGGCTGATGAAGGTCGTCGCGGACGGTGTGCAGGAGGCAGGCGGCAGGCTCGTCGGGGTGTCGGTCGAGTTCCTGCGGCACAAGGCGCGGCGGAACGCCGACGAGATGCTGGTCGCGAAGGATCTCGCCGAGCGCAAGGCGCTGCTGCTCGCCAGGTCCGACAGCGTGGTGATCATGGTCGGCGGGACGGGGACGCTCGACGAGGCGACCGAGATCCTGGAGCTCAAGAAGCACGGTCACCACACCAAGCCAGTCGTCCTGCTGAACGCCGCCGGGTTCTACGACGGTCTCAAGCAGCAGTTCCAGCGGATGGAGGACGAGGGATTCCTGCCGCTGCCGCTCACCGAGCTGGTGTTCTTCGCCGAGGACGGCGCCGGCGCGATGGCCTACCTCGAGGAGTCCGCCGGCATTCGTTAGTGCGAGCATGGCGGGCATGACCACCCATCTGATCACCGGCGCAGGATCCGGCATCGGCGCGGCCGTCACGCGCCGTCTCCACGAACGGGGCGACGACCTCGTCCTCGTCGCCCGCAACGCGGGCCGTGCGAAGGAATTCGAGGCGCGGTACCCGGGAGCCGGCACGATCGTCGCCGACCTCGCGGACCCCGACCGGATCTCCTGGGCCCTCGGGCACCAGTCGATGCCGGAGACGGTCGACTCGCTGCTGCACATCGCCGGCATCGTCGACCTCGGACCGGTCGGCGAGCTGCGCCCCAAGACGTGGCACCAGCAGCTCAACGTCAACCTGATCGCGCCGGCCGAACTGACCCGGCTGTTCCTGCCCCAACTGCGCTCCGTCCAGGGGCACGTGGTCTTCGTCAACTCGGGCGCCGGACTCAACGCCCACGCAGAGTGGGGCGCGTACGCGGCCTCCAAGCACGGCCTCAAGGCGCTGGCCGACTCCCTGAGGCACGAGGAGCACGCCTCCGGTGTGCGGGTGACGTCCGTCTACCCGGGGCGCACCGCGAGCCCGATGCAGGCGAAGGTGCACTTGCAGGAGGGCAAGGAGTACGACGCCTCCCGCTGGATCGACCCCGAGTCCGTCGCCACCGCGATCCTCACCGCGCTGGACCTGCCGCGTGACGCCGAGATCAACGACCTGACGGTGCGGCCGGGGCGCTGACCGGCAGGGCCGTACGCCGGGACGGTCCGTGACCCGCGGGGCGGCACGTACGCTTCCCGGGTGAGTGAGAAGAGCGAGTTCCCCTGGGGCCCCGCCACCGGTGTGGGGTCCATGCCCGGCGGTGACGCCCGCGAGGCCGCGAAGGCGGTCAGCGGGACGTTCGAGGAGTTTGTGCACCTGGCCGAGCTGCCCGCCCGAGGGCCCGGCGCCGACATGATCGGCCGGACCGTCGGGCTGCTCGTCGAGATGTACGCACATGTGGAGCCGAGCGGCTGGCGCATCAGCGACCGGCCGGGCCGCGACACCCGCCGCGCCCGCTCCTGGATGGGCGAGGACCTCGACGCACTGGAGGAGTTCACCCAGGGCTACGAGGGTCCGCTGAAGGTGCAGGCGGTCGGCCCGTGGACGCTCGCCGCCGCGCTGGAGCTGAGGGGCGGCGAGGCGCTGCTCAACGACCCGGGGGCCTGCCGGGACCTCGCCGGATCGCTCGCGGAGGGATTGCGCGGCCACCTCGCGGAGGTACGCCGCCGGGTGCCCGGCGGCCAGGTGGTGCTCCAGCTCGACGAGCCGTCCCTCACCGCCGTGCTGCGCGGGCAGATCAGGACCGCCAGCGGCTACCGCACCTACCGGGCCGTGGACCGCCAGGTCGTGGAGAGCGCGCTGCGCGACGTGATGGCGGTGGCGGACGGCCCGGTGGTCGTGCACTCGTGCGCACCCGACGTGCCCTTCGCGCTGCTGCGCCGAGCCGGGGCGCAGGGGATCTCGTTCGATTTCTCTCTGCTCACCGAGCGTGAGGAGGAGTCGATCGGCGAAGCCGTGGAAGCCGGCATCAAGCTCTTCGCGGGTGTCGTCCCCCCGACCGACGACGTGTCGGCCGGATTGTCGGTGGGCGCCGATATCGTCAAGGGTGTACGGACACTGTGGCGCAGGCTGGGGCTGAATCCGGGGACTCTCGCGGAGTCGCTGGTGATCACCCCGGCGTGCGGACTCGCGGGCGCCTCGCCCGCGTACGCGCGCGCCGCGCTCGCCCACTGCGTCCGTGCCGCGAGATCACTCGCGGACAACCCTGAGTAACGGGTGCACGGACAACGGGAGGACGAAACGGTGGCCGGCGAACAGCAGACGAACCTGCCCGCGGACGCACGGGAGCAGCACGCACTCCTCGCGGAACAGATCGAGGAGCACCGCTTCCGGTACTACGTGAAGGACAGCCCCGTCGTCTCCGACGCGGAGTTCGACAAGCTGCTGCGCGAGCTCGAAGGGCTCGAGGAGCGGTATCCGGAGCTGCGGACGCCGGACTCGCCGACCCAGAAGGTCGCGGGGAACTACGAGACGGAGCTGTCCAAGGTCGAGCACCGCGAGCGGATGCTCTCCCTGGACAACGCCTTCGACGACGCGGAGCTCGACGCCTGGGCGGAGCGCGTCGCCCGCGACGTCGGCGCCCCCGGGTACCACTTCCTGTGCGAGCTCAAGGTCGACGGCCTCGCGGTCAACCTCACGTACGAGAAGGGCAGGCTGACCCGCGCGGCGACCCGCGGCGACGGCCGCGTCGGCGAGGACATCACCCCGAACGTGCGCACCATCGCCGGCATCCCCGACCGGCTGAAGGGCGACCGCATCCCCGGCCTCGTGGAGATCCGCGGCGAGGTCTACTTCCCCATGGAGCAGTTCCAGGAGCTCAACGCCAGCCGTGTGGAAGCCGGTGAGCAGCCCTACGCCAACCCTCGCAACTCCGCCTCCGGTTCGCTGCGGCAGAAGGACCCCAAGGTCACCGCCAAGCTGCCGCTGCACATGGTGGTCCACGGCATCGGCGCCCGCGAGGGACTGGCCATCGACCGTCTCTCGCAGGCATACGCCCTGCTGCGGGAGTGGGGGCTGCCCACGGCGCGGCACAACAAGGTGGTCGGCTCGATGGAGGAGGTGCGGGAGTTCATCGCGTACTTCGGTGAGCACCGCCACTCCGTGGAGCACGAGATCGACGGCGTCGTCGTCAAGCTCGACGAGATCCCGCTGCAGGGGCGCCTCGGTTCGACCGCCCGGGCGCCGCGCTGGGCGATCGCCTGGAAGTACGCGCCGGAGGAGGTCAACACCAAGCTGGTCAACATCCGCGTGGGCGTCGGCCGCACCGGCCGTGTCACGCCGTACGCGCAGGTCGAGCCGGTGACGGTGGCGGGCTCCGAGGTGGAGTTCGCGACCCTGCACAACCAGGACGTCGTCAAGGCCAAGGGCGTCCTCATCGGCGACACGGTGGTGCTCCGCAAGGCCGGTGACGTCATCCCCGAGATCCTGGGGCCGGTGGCGGACCTGCGGGACGGCAGCGAGCGGGAGTTCGTGATGCCCTCCGAGTGCCCGGAGTGCGGGACGCCGCTGAAGGCCATGAAGGAGGGGGACATCGACATGCGGTGTCCCAACGCCCGCTCGTGCCCGGCGCAGCTGCGGGAGCGGGTCTCCTATCTGGCAGGGCGGGAGTGCCTGGACATCGACCACTTCGGCGAGGTGGTGGCCGCGGCGCTCACCCGGCCGCTGCAGCCGGCGGAGCCGCCGCTGACGGACGAGGGAGACCTGTTCGACCTCACCATCGAGCGGCTGCTGCCCATCAGGGCGTACGTCATCGACCAGGACAGCGGGCTGCCCAAGCGTGATCCCAAGACCGGCGAGGAGAAGATCGCCACGGTCTTCGCCAACAAGCAGGGCGAGCCCAAGACGAACGCGCTGAAGATGCTCGCCGGCATCGAGGCCGCCAAGCAGGCGCCACTGGCCCGGATCATCAACGGTCTGTCCATCCGCCATGTCGGACCCGTCGCCGCCCAAGCGCTCGCGCGGGAGTTCCGCTCCATCGAGCGGATCGAGCAGGCGACTGAGGAGGAACTGGCGGCCACCGACGGTGTGGGGCCGATCATCGCCGCCGCGCTCAAGCAGTGGTTCGCACAGGACTGGCACCAGGAGATCCTGCGCAAGTGGCGTGCCGCCGGTGTCCGGTTGGAGGAGGAGGCCGGCGGCGACGAAGGGCCCCGGCCGCTCGAAGGGCTGACCGTCGTCGTCACCGGAACGCTCGAGAACCACACCAGGGATGGCGCAAAAGAGGCGCTCCAGAGCCTCGGAGCGAAAGTGGCCGGTTCCGTATCGAAGAAGACGAGCTTTGTCGTGGTGGGTGACAACCCTGGTTCGAAGTACGACAAGGCTGTGCAGTTGAAGGTGCCGGTTCTGGACGAGGCGGGCTTCGCTGTCCTGCTCGAACAGGGGCCGGATGCGGCTCGTGAGGCAGCTGTGACTCAGGAGGCATGACAAAAGGGGCTCGGGCGGGCGCTCGAGGGGGGCGCGCGCGGCGCACTTTCGCATCACGAGGGGCGGGATCCGGACGCGTCGAGCGCCGGTGGAACGCCCAGTACAGGTCACCCGTTCAGCGCATACCAGATGGATAAGGGTGGCCGGGTCGCATTCGGGCAAGAGCTGTAGAGCGCTGCCCGTACGAGCCTTCTGCCGCCTAGTGTTGAGGTGTGCGCCTGTCGTGCACGGCTGCGCGGTGGGATTTCAGTCGTGGTGGCATGACAACGGGAGCCATCGCCAGGCACCGCCGGCTGTGAGAGGGACGGGAATGAAACCGACCGAGAGCGCCGCCCCGGTCCCGCGGCCGCGGGCACGCGCGGCCCTGGTGGGCAGGAAACCGGGCCTGCCCGCGGTGGTCGTGGCGGGCGCCGCACTCCTGCTCGCCACCACTGTCGTACGAACCGTCCGCGAGGGTCACGCGCTCTTCCCGGCCGAGACCGTCGGCTGGTCGCTCGCCGTCCTCACCGGGATCATCGTCGGTCATCTCGTCGCCCTCGGCCGCGACCGCTGGTGGGGCGGCACCGGCTCCGGAACCGCGCTGACGCTCGCCACACTGCTCCTGTTCGGCTGGGTCCCGGCAGGACTCGTCAGCCTCGCCGCCGTCGCACTCGTCGGCGCCGCCTGCCGCAACCGCTGGCGGCACGGCCTGCTGCACGGGGCCGTCGACATCCTGGGGATCGGCGCGGCCGCGCTCACGCTCGCGCTCTTCGGCGTCGTGCCCACCGTCGAGCGGCCCTGGAACCCGCTCCGCTGGGAGCTCGAGGCCGCGCCCGAGGTCATGGCCGCCGCCACCGTGTACCTCGTCGTCACACGGCTGCTCCTCTGGTACGTACTGGCCCCGCAGGCCGGCGGCCTGCCCACGGTCGCCCGCACCGCCCTGCTCAGGCAGGGCCTCGTGGCCGTCGCGCTCGTCGGCATCGCGCCGCTGATCTGCGTGGTCGCCGTCGCCATGCCGCTGCTGCTGCCGCTGTTCGCCGTGCCGCTGATCGCCCTGGACTCGACCCTGTGGATAGCCAGGGCCAGGGCGGAGGAGCAGCTGCGGGACCCGCTCACCGGGCTCCCCAACCGCCAGTGGCTGCTCGAACGCACCTGGTCCGCACTCGAGGACGCCGAGAGCAGCAGCGCGCGGGCCGCCCTCGTGCTGATCGACCTCGACCGCTTCCGGTCCGTCAACGACACCCTCGGTCACCTGGCGGGCGACCGGCTCCTGCTTCAGATAGCCGAGCGACTGAAGCTCGCACTGCCGCGGGGCGCGGAGGCGGCACGGCTCGGCGGCGACGAGTTCGCCGTGCTGCTGCCCACGGCGGACTCCACCACGTCCGCGCAGCGCATCGCCAGGCACCTCGTCGCCGAACTCTCCTCGCCCCTCGACCTCGACGGGCTCACTCTCGTCCTCGAGGCAAGCGCCGGACTCGCCGTCTTCCCCGATCACGCCCTGGACGCCGAAGGACTGCTGCGCCGCGCCGACGTGGCGATGTACCAGGCCAAACGGGACCGTACGGGCGTGGAGGTGTACGAGTCCAAGCGCGACAGCAACACCCCCGACCGGCTGGGGCTGCTGGGCGACCTGCGGCGGGCACTGGACGCCGGCGAGGTCGAGCTCCACTACCAGCCCAAGGTCCGGTTCGACGGGCACGTGTCCGGCCTCGAGGCGCTCGTCCGCTGGGTCCACCCCGAGCGCGGACGGGTCCCCCCGGACGAGTTCATCGCGATCGCCGAGTCCTCCGGGCTGATGCCGCACCTGACCGAGTACGTCCTCGAGACGGCGCTCGCGCAGGTCGCGAGGTGGCGCGCGCAGGGACTCATGGTCCCGGTCGCCGTCAACGTCTCGCCCCGCGACGTCCACACACCCGGCTTCGCCGGGGCCGTCGCCGCGAGACTCGCCCGGCACGGGGTACCGCCGGGGGCGCTCCAGCTGGAGATAACGGAACACGTGCTGCTGGAGGACCCGCAGCGCGCCGCGGACACGCTCGCCGGCCTGGCCGACCACGGCGTCAAGATGTCCCTCGACGACTTCGGCACGGGCTACTCGTCGCTCGTGCACCTGCGGCGGCTGCCGGTCAGCGAACTGAAGATCGACCGCTCCTTCGTGGCCCGGCTGGCCGTCGACACCGAGGACGCGGAGATCGTCCGCTGCACCGTGGACCTGGCCCACTCGCTCGGCCTGCTGGTGGTGGCGGAGGGTGTCGAGGACGACGAGACCTGGGAGCGGCTGCGCGACCTGCGCTGCGACGCGGTCCAGGGCTGGCTGGTCGCCGCGGCGATGCCGCCGCAGGAGATGACGGCGTGGCTGCTGGCGCGTGGCGAACGCGGCTGGCACCGGCCCGCGCTCCCGGCAGGCGAGCTCCCACCGTCCCAGCCCCGCGCCGACCGCGCCTCGGGCCGCGCGGTGACGTAGCCCCTGGCGGGGCACCGGCGCAGGGAGCACCCCGGCTCGTGCGGCCGGGAGTGTGCCGGGCAGGCGAAGCGCCCGTCGTGCGCCCCCGCTGCCGGACCGGGCCGCGGCCCGGTCCGGTCGCCGGCCGCCGATCCGGACGGCGGACGTCCTGTGGTCGCTCGCGGATCGGTGCGGCGGACGTCTCCTGACCGCTCGCGAGGCCAGGGGGAGCGAGGGTCCGTCGGCGGTCGGCGGTCGGCGGTCGGCGGTCGGCGGTCGCCGGTTGTCGGACGTTGTCGGTCGTCGGTCCAGACGGTGTCCTCGGCCGTCCATCCTGGCGGACGACGCCCCGTCATCGGTCATCGGTCGTCGCCCGGCGGTCATCGGCCGTCGGTCCGGACAGGGGCATCGGCCGCCGATCCGGACGGCGAGGCCGAGTACTTCGCCGGCGACCGAGCTCCCCGCCTGCCGCGGGGACGAACCGGGCGTTGCCTGGAGATCGGCCCGCACCCCATAGGATTGGGTCCAAACCCCAGAAGCCACTAACCCCTGAGGATCGCTGCATGCCTGGCATCACGCGCGAGGAGGTCGCCCACCTCGCCCGGCTGGCGCGTCTGGAGCTGTCCGGCGACGAGCTCGACCACTTCGCCGGACAGCTCGACGACATCATCGGCGCGGTCGCCCGCGTTTCCGAGGTCGCCGACCAAGACGTACCCCCGACCTCCCACCCGCTGCCGCTGACCAATGTCATGCGCGCGGACGAGGTCCGTCCGTCGCTCACCCCCGCGCAGGCGCTCTCCGGCGCCCCGGCCCAGGAGCAGCAGCGTTTCAAGGTGCCGCAGATCCTGGGGGAGGACTAAAAGTCATGACGGAAAGCATCATCAAGCTCACCGCGGCGGAGATCGCCGCGAAGATCGCCGCCGGCGAGCTCACCGCTGTCGAGGTCACCGAGGCCCACCTGGCCCGGATCGAGGCCGTCGACGAGAAGGTCCACGCCTTCCTGCACGTCGACCGCGAGGGCGCCCTCGCGCAGGCCCGCGCCGTCGACGAGAAGCGCGCCAAGGGCGAGAAGCTCGGCCCGCTCGCCGGTGTCCCGCTCGCGCTGAAGGACATCTTCACCACGGAGGGCATCCCGACCACCGTCGGCTCGAAGATCCTCGAGGGCTGGATCCCGCCGTACGACGCGACGCTCACCAAGCGGCTCAAGGCCGCCGACGTCGTCATCCTCGGCAAGACCAACATGGACGAGTTCGCCATGGGGTCCTCCACCGAGAACAGCGCGTACGGCCCGACGGGCAACCCGTGGGACCTGACCCGTATCCCCGGCGGCTCCGGCGGCGGGTCCTCCGCGGCGCTCGCCTCCTACGAGGCGCCTCTCGCGATCGGCACGGACACCGGCGGCTCGATCCGCCAGCCCGCCGCCGTCACCGGCACGGTCGGCGTCAAGCCCACCTACGGCGCGGTGTCCCGCTACGGCATGGTCGCGTTCAGCAGCAGCCTCGACCAGGGCGGGCCCTGTGCCCGTACGGTCCTCGACGCCGCCCTGCTCCACGAGGTCGTCGCCGGGCACGACCCGCTCGACTCGACGTCCATCGACGCCCCGGTCCCGCCGGTCGTCGAGGCCGCCCGCAACGGCTCCGTCCAGGGCATGCGCGTCGGCGTCGTCAAGCAGTTCCGCGGCGAGGGCTACCAGGCCGGCGTCGTGCAGCGCTTCGACGAGTCGGTCGAGCTGCTGAAGGAGCTCGGCGCCGAGATCGTCGAGTTGGACTGCCCGTCGTTCGACCTGGCGCTCTCCGCGTACTACCTGATCGCGCCGTCCGAGTGCTCCTCGAACCTCGCCCGCTTCGACGCCATGCGCTACGGCCTGCGGGTCGGCGACGACGGTACGAAGTCGGCGGAGGACGTCACCGCGCTGACCCGCGAGGCGGGCTTCGGCGACGAGGTCAAGCGCCGCATCATGCTCGGTACGTACGCGCTCAGCTCCGGCTACTACGACGCGTACTACGGCTCCGCCCAGAAGGTCCGCACCCTCATCACCCGCGACTTCGAGAAGGCCTTCGAGCAGGTCGACGTGATCGTCTCCCCGACGACGCCGACCACCGCCTTCCCGATCGGCGAGCGCGCCGACGACCCGATGGCGATGTACCTCGCGGACCTGTGCACCATTCCGACCAACCTGGCCGGCAACTCGGCCATGTCGCTGCCCTGCGGCCTCGCGCCGGAGGACGGCCTGCCCGTCGGCCTGCAGATCATCGCCCCGGCCATGAAGGACGACCGGCTCTACAAGGTCGGTGCCGCCGTCGAGGCCGCGTTCGTGGAACGCTGGGGACACCCGCTGCTCGAGGAGGCTCCTTCACTGTGAGTGCCATGGCAAAGAAGGCCAAGAACTTCAAGAAGTCCAAGACCGGGCTGTACGTGTCGCTCGGCTCCACCGCGTTCGGCGCGATCAGCGTGGCCAAGCAGGCCAAGCTCGCCCGTACCGACGGCGACATGCTCCGGCTGATCGACGCAGCGGTGTCCGCCGCCGCGATCGTCACCGGCCTGGCCATTCTTTATCGCGAGCTGAAGCGGCTCGGCGACGAAGACGTCCTGATGGGCTGAGAGGGAAAGTTTCATCGTGACCGTCACTGAACTGGTGTCGTACGAGGACGCCCTCGCGTCCTACGACCCCGTCATGGGCCTCGAGGTCCATGTCGAGCTCGGCACCAAGACCAAGATGTTCTGCGGGTGCTCCACGGAGCTGGGCGCCGAGCCCAACTCCCAGACCTGCCCGACCTGCCTCGGCATGCCCGGCTCGCTCCCGGTCGTCAACGCGATCGGCGTCGAGTCCGCCATCAAGATCGGCCTCGCGCTGAACTGCGAGATCGCCGAGTGGTGCCGCTTCGCCCGGAAGAACTACTTCTATCCGGACATGCCGAAGAACTTCCAGACCTCGCAGTACGACGAGCCGATCGCCTACAACGGCTATCTGGACGTCCAGCTCGAGGACGGCGAGGTCTTCCGCGTGGAGATCGAGCGCGCCCACATGGAGGAGGACACCGGCAAGTCGACCCACGTCGGCGGCGCCACCGGCCGAATCCACGGCGCGTCCCACTCCCTGCTGGACTACAACCGGGCCGGCATCCCGCTGATCGAGATCGTCACCAAGCCGATCGAGGGCGCCGGCGAGCGTGCTCCCGAGGTCGCCAAGGCGTACGTCGCCGAGCTGCGCGAGCTCATCAGGGCCCTCGGCGTGTCCGAGGCCCGCATGGAGATGGGCCAGATGCGCTGCGACGTGAACCTGTCGCTGCGGCCCAACGGCACTGAGAAGTTCGGCACGCGCTCCGAGACGAAGAACGTCAACTCGCTGCGCAGCGTCGAGCGTGCGGCGCGGTACGAGGTCCAGCGGCACGCCGCGGTGCTCTCGTCCGGCGGCACGATCGTCCAGGAGACCCGTCACTTCCACGAGGACGACGGCTCCACGACGTCCGGCCGGGTCAAGGAGGAGGCGGAGGACTACCGCTACTTCCCCGAGCCCGACCTGGTCCCCGTCGCGCCCTCGCGCGAGTGGGTCGAGGAACTGCGCGCCACGCTGCCGGAACTGCCGCGCCTGCGGCGCAACCGGCTCCGTGAGGAGTGGGGCGTGTCCGAGCACGACATGCAGTCGATCCTCAACGCGGGCGCCGTCGACCTGATCGTCGCCACGATCGATGCGGGTGCCCCGTCCGACCAGGCGCGCAAGTGGTGGATGGGCGAACTGGCCCGCAACGCCAACGAGTCGGGCAAGGCGCTGGAGGAGCTGGCGATCACCCCGGCGCAGGTCGCCAGGGTGACGGCGCTGGTGAAGGAGGGCTCGCTCAACGACAAGCTGGCCCGACAGGTCATCGAGGGCGTCCTCGCCGGCGAGGGCGACCCGGACGCCGTCGTCGAGAAGCGCGGTCTGAAGGTCGTCTCCGACGAGGGCGCGCTCGGCGCGGCCGTCGACGAGGCCATCGCCGGCAACGCGGCGATCGCGGACAAGATCCGCGGCGGCAAGGTCGCGGCGGTCGGCGCGCTGGTGGGCGCGGTCATGAAGACCACGCGCGGCCAGGCGGACGCGGCACGGGTGAAGGAACTGATCCTTCAGAAGCTCGGTGTCGAGGGCTGACGGCTGTTCGCTCCCGAGGGGCGGGGGGGGGCCCCGGGGGGGGGGCGGCCCCCCCCCCCCCCCCCCCCCCCCCCCCCCCCCCGGCCCCCCCCCCCCCCCCCCCCCCCGCCCCCCCCCCCCGGGGGGCCCCCCCCCCCCCCCCCCCCGGGGGGGGGGCGCCCGCCGGC
>NZ_JBIAPL010000013.1:58884-68151 GCF_042888225.1 Streptomyces sp. NPDC003023 | reverse complement strand
CGTACGCTCCCGCGGCACCGTGACCGATCACCGGGGAGGGCCGTTGTCACAGCATGACCCAAGCAAAGCGTGTACTCGCCGCCCTCGCCCTCGCCACCGGTGCCTCCGCCCTCGCGGCTCCCGCCGCGAGCGCCGCCTCTCCTGAGCTCCCCGTCGGGACGCTGTCCGTCATGGACACGGTCGACACGCTCACCGAGAGCTCGGTCGCCCCGGAGCACCGCGACGAGGTGCCGAGTGCCTCCCAGCAGCTGGCGGGGCTCAACCGGCTGGCCGGGGTGCCCGGCGACCTCGACCCGCTGACCAGCCAGGCCGCGCCCGTGGTGGGCCTGCTCGGCGCCTGACCGAGCGGCCGCAGGGCCTGGGCAGGGCGCCGGTCAGTGGCGGATGCCCAGGCCAGGCAGCCACATCTCGCCGCGGTCCTTGCAACTCACGTCGCGTGCGCGCAGTTCCTCCGGCCCCCGGGTGCCGCGGGCGTACAGCTCGGTGACGACGAGGGAGGCCAGGGCCGCGGCGCAGTCGTGCCCCGGGTCGAGGAAGTCCGTCTGCCACCAGCCGCGGTCCCTGCACTGCCAGCCGCGCGCGAGCATCATCCGGGCGCGGTCCTCGTTGTTCTGCCCGTCACGGTCGTCGATCGAGGCGTGCAGACCGTCCTCGAGGCTGTAGGACACCAGGAGTTGACGGCCGCGGTCGGCGGCGCTGGTCAGACAGAAGCTCGCCCAGTCGGTGCCGACCTGCACCGGCAACTGCTCCACCCAGGCCGCGAGCAGCAGTTCGAGTCCGTACTGGAACTGGGCCAGGTCCGCGGCGAGCCGGCCGCTCGGCCGCGACGTCGGACGGACGCCCGGGCCGCTGCGGTCCAGCTGCCACACGTACGGCAGCAGCGCCGGGTTCTGCGGTTCGTCGCCGGACCACGCGCCGCCCCACTCGAAGGAGCGCTGCTCCTCGGTCTCCAGGGCCCGGGTCTCGTGGACGGACAGGCCCACCTGCTGACCGTCCCCGGCGAGCAGCAGGACGCGGCGGCTGTCACGCCACCGGACGCTGGGGCCGCCCGTGGAGCCCCCGTAGAGCGTCGGCTCGCCGATCCGGTCCACGATCGCGTCGTACACCACCTGAAGCGCGCCGCGTCGCTCCGCGGGGGTCGCGCCCGCGTCGTGGACGAGGACGGGTACGGGGGCCCGGCCCAGGTGCGGGCCGGGCGCGTCGTGGAGCATGCGGGCGAACTCCGCGGCGTCCGCGGGCGTCAGGGCCGTCTGATGGATCCCCCTGTATTCCATGTCGGCCATCGTGCCAGTCGCCACCGACAATTCTCCCGGTCTTGTGGACCACGGCCGATTCCCGCCGTAACGGTTCGCGGCGGTCCCTCGCGCCGGTGGCAGCCACGGTCGGGCCGGACCGGACGGCATTGCCGTGGCCGGAATCCGCTTGGACTCACGGCCCGGCCTCTTGGACGTTCACCACGTGGATGTCGCCGGGCCTTCTCGCCGACATCCCTTCTGGCTACCGTCCCTGCCGAGCAATGGGTCGAGGACGAACCATTGTCCGTCGACGGGAGGTCGGGATGTCACCGGAGATTTCGCGCAGGAGGATCCTCGCGCTCGGCACGGGCGCACTCGGCGCGGCGGCGGCCGGCTCGGTGCTGCCGCCGTCGTTGCGGCAGGCCCTCGCCGCCGAACCGCCGAGCGGCGGGTTGCGCGCGGTCGAGCACGTGGTGATCCTCATGCAGGAGAACCGGTCCTTCGACCACTACTTCGGGACCCTGCGCGGTGTGCGCGGCTTCGGCGACCGCAACGCCGTGGAACTCCCCTCCGGCAGCACGGTGTTCGAGCAGCCGTCCGCGGATGGCGCGGTCCTGCCCTTCCCCGTGCGCGACGCCGCGAAGACGCAGCAGAAGGACCTCCAGTACATCGGCGACCTCGACCACTCGTGGAGCGGCGGCGCCAGGGCGTGGCACGACGGCTGGATGGACGGCTGGGTCTCCGCGAAGACCGCCGCGACCATGGCGTACTACGACCGGCGCGATCTGCCTCTGCACTACGAGCTCGCGGACACCTTCACCATCTGCGACGCCTACCACTCGTCCGTCCACACCTCGACGAGTCCCAACCGCAACCACCTGTGGAGCGGCTGGACCGGCTACGAGGCCGACGGCAGCCGTGCCGTCTCGAACGACGCCTACGACGAGGGCACGCACCCCGGCTACCCGTGGCCGACGTACGCGGAGCGCCTGGAGAAGGCGGGCCGCAGCTGGAAGACGTACACGGAGTGGGAGAACTTCACCGACAACAACATCGAGTTCTTCACGACCTTCAAGGAGATCGCGCGCAAGGCGCTGTCCCGGGCCCGTGAGGTCGCGTCCGACGACTTCACCTACATGGAGGCCTTCTACGCGAGGGTCCGTGACACCCGGGACCCGGCTGAGCGGGCCGCGCTGCTCGCGGCGCTGGAGGAAGGCGTCGCGACCCTCACCGAGGGCGAGCGGTCCCTCTTCGAGCGGGGTCTGCGGCGTGTGGAGTCCGGCACGCTCGCCGACAGCTTCCGCGCCGACGTCGCCGCGGGCCGGCTCCCCGAGGTCTCCTACCTGGTGCCGTCGGCCGTGGACTCCGAGCACCCCGGCGCCTCCTCGCCGGTCGCGTCCGCCTCCCTCGTCTACAAGATCCTCGATGCCCTCGCCTCCCACCCCGAGGTCTGGCGGCGCACCGTCCTCCTGATCAACTACGACGAGAACGACGGCTTCTTCGACCATGTCCCGCCGCCCGTCCCGCCCGCGGACGACACCGACGAGCGGTGGCAGGGGCTCCCGACGGGCCTCGGTGTCCGTGTCCCGATGCTGGTCGTGTCCCCCTGGTCCGTCGGCGGGTACGTGTGCTCCGAGGTCTTCGACCACACGTCGGTGATCCGGCTGCTGGAGGAGTGGACCGGGGTGGCGGAGCCCAATATTTCCCCGTGGCGGCGTACCGTCACCGGCGACCTCACCTCCGCCTTCGACTTCGGGCGCGGCCGGCCGCAGCCCGATGTGGCGCAGCCGGGCGCGATTCCCCCGTTCACGGGCCGCTGGCGGCCGCTGCCGCCCGCCGTGCAGTCGATGCCCGTCCAGGAGCCGGGTTCCCGTCCCGCGCGCCCGCTGCCGTACCAGCCCGACGCCCACGCCACGGTGTCGCGGGACGCGGTCACCGTCGCGCTCCACAACACGGGGCGTTCGAGCGCGCACTTCGCGCTCTACCCGTACGCGGGCGAGTTCGACGTCCCGCAGCACCGGGATGTAAGGGGCAAGGCGCAATGGACCGTACCCCTTACCCGTGACACGTACCGCTTCACGATCACCGGCCCGAACGGCTTCCGCCGGGAGTTCGCCGGCCCCGCGCTGGGCACCGCGGAAGTCGTCTCCGCCGTCGACCACCACGACCGCGACGTGCACCTCACCCTGCGCAACAACGGCGGCTCGCCGCTCACCTTCACGGTGCGGCCCCTGGGCTACGTGGAGGAAGCGGACCTGCACGGCTGGACCCGCCGGATCACCGTGAAGGCGGGCCGCAGCCGCACCGTGGTCCACTCGGCCGCCGACGCCCACGGCTGGTACGACATCGAGGTGACCGCCGAGGGAGCGAAGCAGGAGGACGGCTTCCGGCGGCGGCTGATGGGGCACATCGAGAACGGCCACCCGAGCGTCTCGGGGTGACCACCGGCGCGTCGTCCTCCCGGCCGGCCGGCGACCGATCAGCATCGCACCGGAGCCGCCGCGCCGGACCGCGGGGGGCCCCGGGCCCTCAGCGTCCACGCAGTCGCGGTACCGGGGTGGTCGGGGTGTGACTAACCCCACGAAACGGTCAAATGAACACGATTGGATGTCAGAGTGGCCTTATACAGGTCATGAGTTCTTTGCGGGCTGTTTACCCTACAAAGATCCACGAACCACCCAGGGAGCCGGTCCGTTGGCAGCAATTGCCCGCTGGTGTGTCAGGCACCGCCTCGTCGTCGTCCTGCTCTGGCTCCTCACCCTCGGCGGCACGGCGGCCGCGGCGGCAGTCGCCGGTACGGCGTACTCCAACGACTACGAGGTCCCCGGCACCGAGTCCGGCCGCGCCACCGCCCTGCTCGACGAAGGCTTCCACGGGCGGGGCGGCGACAGCGACACCATCGTCTGGCACACGGACAGCGGCAGTGTCAGGGACCCCGACATCGAGAAGCGCATGGCGGCGATGCTCGACGACGTCGCCGAGCTCGACGGCATCTCTTTCGTCGCGAGTCCGTACGGGAGCGAGGGCGCTTCGCAGATCAGCCCCGACTCACGGACCGCCTTCGCGCACGTGACCTTCGACCAGCCGGTCGAGGACATCCCCGAGGCACAGGCCCGTGCCGTGGTGGACATCGCCGAAGCGGCCCGGAGCGACGGGGTGGCCGTCGAACTCGGCGGCAGCGCCATCGCCCTCACAGAGGCCCCCGGCGGCCATCTCGCGGAGACCGTCGGCGTGGCCGTCGCGGCCGTCGTCCTCTTCCTCGCCTTCGGTTCCCTCGCGGCCAGCGTGCTGCCCATCGCCACCGCCCTCGTGTCCGTCGGCACGGCCTACGCCGGCATCGTGCTCCTCGGCCATGTGATGACCGTCGCCGACTTCGCGCCCATGCTGGGCCTGCTGATCGGCCTCGGCGTCGGCATCGACTACGCGCTCTTCATCGTCACCAGACACCGCAGGGGGCTCAGGAGCGGCATGCCGGTGGAGCGGGCGGCACTGGACGCCGTGGCCACCACCGGCCGGGCCGTCGTCTTCGCCGGCGCCACCGTCTGCATCGCCCTGCTCGGCATGCTGATCCTGCGGCTCGGGTTCCTGAACGGCGTCGCGATCGCCGCCTCCCTGACCGTCGTCCTCACCGTCGTCGCCTCCGTCACGCTGCTGCCCGCCCTGCTCTCGTTCATCGGGATGCGGGCCCTGAGCGGTCGCGAGCGGCGCCGGCTCGCCGCGCTGGGCCCCCGGCCCGAGTTGCCGACCGGCTTCGCCGCCCGCTGGTCCGCCTTCGTCGAACGCCGGCCCAGGCTGCTGGGCGCCGTCGCCGCGGCCGTCATGCTGGTGCTCGCGCTGCCGACGCTCTCGCTCCATCTCGGCACGTCCGACCAGGGCAACGGGCCCGCCACCGCCACCACCCGGCAGTCGTACGACCTGCTCGCGGAGGGCTTCGGCCCGGGCGTCAACGGGCCCCTCACTCTCGTCGCCGACCTGGAGGGCCCCGACGACCACGTCGCCATGGACCGGCTCCGCCACGACCTCCAGGCCACCGACGGTGTCTCGTCCGTCGGGCCGGTCACGTACAACGGCAGCGGTGACACGGCGGTGCTCACCGTCGTGCCCGAGTCCGCGCCCCAGTCGAAGGCGACCAGCGAGCTCGTCGACCGCCTGCGCTCGGACGTCATTCCGGTCGCGGAGAACGGCACCTCGCTCCAGGTGCACGTCGGCGGCGTCACCGCCGGCTACGACGACTTCGCGGACGTCATCATCGGCAAGCTGCCCCTCTTCGTCGGGGTCGTCGTCGCGCTCGGCTGCGTGCTGCTCCTCCTCGCGTTCCGCTCCGTCGGGATCCCGCTGAAGGCCGCGGCGATGAACGTCCTCGCCGTGGCCTCCGCCTTCGGTGTCGTCGTGGCGATCTTCCAGTGGGGCTGGGGGAGCGAGTCGCTGGGCCTCGGCAGCGCGGGGCCCGTCGAACCCTTCCTGCCGGTGATCATGGTCTCCGTGCTCTTCGGGCTCTCCATGGACTACCAGGTCTTCCTGGTGAGCCGGATGTACGAGGAGTGGCTGGAGACCGGCGACAACCGGCGCGCGGTACGGGTCGGCCTCGCCGAGACCAGCCGCGTGATCAACTCCGCCGCGGTCATCATGATCTCGGTCTTCCTCGCCTTCGTGCTCAGCGGCGACCGGGTCATCGCCATGTTCGGCATCGGTCTCGCCGCGGCGGTCGCCCTGGACGCGTTCGTCCTGCGCACCCTCCTGGTGCCCGCCCTCATGCACATGCTCGGCGGTGCGAACTGGTGGCTGCCCCGGTGGCTGGACCGCCTGCTGCCGCGGATCAGCATCGAGAAGCCGGCGTCCCGCGAGGCCGCGCATGCGAGGATCCCGCAAGAACGCGCGAGCGAGGACGGCGAGCTCGTGCCGTAGCAGCCCGCAGCCACCGAAGGAGCACCGTGTTCGCGACAACCCTGGGCGACGACGGAGCACAGCTGCGACCGCTGGAGCCCTGGCAGGCACAGGAGTTCTTCGACCACATCGAGCGCGGCCGCGAGCACATCGGCCGTTACGTCGGGCTGCCGGACATCATCGAGGACGTCGCCGCTGCCCGCGCCTGGCTCCAGGTCTACGCCGACAAGACCGCGGCGGACACCGGACGCCTCCTCGGCATCCGGCTGGAGGGCACCCTCGTCGGCGGCGTCATGTTCCGCACCATGGACGTGGCCCAGGGCACCTGCGAGGCGGGCTGCTGGCTGGAGCCCTCGGCAACCGGCCGCGGCCTCGTCACCCGTGCCGTGACGGCCCTCGTCGACTGGGCGGTCGAGGTCCGCGGGATCCACCGCGTCGAGTGGATCGTCGCCGCCGGCAACGAGGCGAGCATCAACGTCGCCAAGCGTCTGGACATGACCCACGAGGGCACCCGGCGCGAGGTCTACCTGTACCGCGGCGAGCGGCACGACGAGCAGATCTGGTCGGTGCTGGCACCGGAGTGGCGCAAGCGGCGGGTGTAGCCGGGGATTTTGGTGTCGTCGGGCCGCAGGCCCAGATTTTGGCGGTTGCACCCGCGTGGTGCGGCTGAAGCCGGCGGAGGACAGTCCCTCGGTCTTGCACAGTCCTTTGGAGGGCCGCCGACCTCGGCCTGTAAGAATTGGTGGGCGGCCCAGGCCATGCCGCAAGTCTCGGGCAGAACGGCCGAAGGGTTGAGGCATGAGTCCGCGTCGGGGCCTACTTCCAGGGGGGCCGTTCGCACCCACGATGCGGATCTCGACGGCGACGGCGAGAACTGGGTCGCGTCCCCCGATCTGCCTTTGGCCTTGCGCTTTCATGAAGCGGGCTGCCCCGAGGGGGGCAGGCAAGCGCAAAGTGCCTCCGACCAACGAGTACGAGGGTTGTGTATCGGGTCGTACCCCGCGTGTCCGCGTCGACGGCGGTGGTCGCGGAGTGCTCTCGTAGGCCGGGGCCGTGCTGCTGGTGGAGACGGTCCGCAAGTCCGGGCTGGGTCAGGCGGTACCGGCGGCGCCGACGCCCTGGCGGAAGCCCCGATCGGTGCACGAGCCTGCCAAGGCTGCTGGATGTGGCGCTCGCGGTCGCGCTCGGGCTCATCGACATGCTCGTCGCCGGTGCCGAACGCAGACGGGCAGGTGACCGTGGACCTGGACGGTGCCATGGTGATCTCCCACCCTGATAAGCAGGACGCGGCCGCCACCTGGAAGAAGACCTTCGGGCACCACCCGCGTATGGGGTTCGTGACCACGGCATCGACGGGTCCGGCGAGCCGGTGGCCGACTGTGCTGCGGTTCGGAAACGCGGGCAGCAACACCGCCGCAGACCGCATCATCACTATCCAACTGGCCCTGGCCCGGTTGCCGAAGACCTACCGGCGCGGTCGGCGGACGCTGGTCCGCACCGACTCCTGAGGCGGCACCCATGGGTTCGTGGCCTGGCTCGCGAAGCGCTGCTGGCGGCTGTTGTATTCGGGCGGCATGACCAGAACAGATTCAGCAGGCGGTCGCCCCGGCCTGGACACCGGCGACCGAGCCCGGCGGCGAGATCCGGGACGGGGCTTGGGGCGCCGAGAGCCGACGACTGCTCAAGGGCTGACCGAAGGGACTGCGGCTGATCGCCCGAAAGTAACGGACTTACCCCGGCGTCCAGTTGCGCATCACCGACGCTGACGGACTGAGGCTGACCTGCCTTGCCACCAGCACCACCGACATGCCGATCGCGGCACTGAGTTGCGGCACCACCGGCGAGGAGGACCGCATCCGTGCCGCGTGGGCCACCGGCCTGTCAACCTGCTCCTGCACGACAGCGCGCAGAACGAGATGGCTGGAGATCGTTCAGATCACCCTCGACCTCCTTGCGTGGACGCTCATGCTTGCCCTGTTAAGCGAAACCCACAAGTGGGAGCCCCGCCGCCTCCGGCTCTATCTCTTCTCCGCTGCCCAGATCACTACCACTGCCCGCCGCCGGCATCGTAGGTTCGCACGCCACTGGTCTCTGGATGATGTTCCATCGCTCGTCTTGAGAGTTGTTGCAATCCCACTGAATCGCCCTCAGCTCCGTTTCCGGTCGCGCTGCCCACCCCGAGACACTTGAACGACCACACATTCTCGGATTCTTACGTTGTACTAACTGCTGGCCGACGCCTTTTATTATGGCTCGTCCCCTGATGTGTCGCCTGCACCAGCACTACGTCCAACAGTCATTCCTCATGCTTCTTCCAGGATCCGAGACCCTCACCAAGGGCTCCGGATTGGGGGCCAGGGTTCCGTCCGCGATCAGGACGGCGTCCCCGTAACCGCTGACCATGAGTGAGACGCTCCCGGCGTGACAGGGCGGACAACCCTTAGAGGATCTCGGCGAGTTCCGGAATGGCCAGAAATAGCACCCAACGGGTATCCTGGGTTGATCAATAACTTAAGGGAGGGGAGTTGAAGGTGCTCGTGCGAATATTCAAGCCGCGTAAAATCTTGTGGCTTGCCGGGGCCTCGATGATCGCAGGAGGGGTGCTCCTCGCTTTCATGGTAATAGATTCTGGATATAAGATCTCGCCCGCCCAGAATTCCAGCAATCCACTGTGTGTCAAAATCATCTCCAAGACTCCACCTGAAATGGAAGGAGAGTCACGCTACAACGTTGACTCTCCAGGTGTGGCGGCATGGGGGAAGCCCTCGATCATTCTCCGGTGTGGAGTGGCCATGCCAGCTCCCACCATCGATCCTTGTGTCGAGGTGAATGGGATTCAATGGGTATTCGGCGAGAAGAAGAAGGAACGTGAAGGGATCACGACACTCACCACTTACGGCCGCAAGCCTGCTGTAGAGGTGACGTTCCTCGGCAGCTCGACTCAAGCGGCAATGGAACTCGTGGCTCTCGGAGAAGCAGTTTCACAGGCGCCGCAGACATCCAAATGCCTCTAAACTCGAAGTTTCGTGGCGGGGCCCCCCCCCCCCCCGGGGGGCGGGCCCCCCCCCCCCGGGCCCCCGCCCCCCGGGGGGGCCATACCCCCCGCGCTAGGGGGGGGGGGGCGCCGCCCGGGGCGGCTGAACCCCCC
>NZ_JBIAPL010000013.1:0-58874 GCF_042888225.1 Streptomyces sp. NPDC003023 | reverse complement strand
CCCAACTGCCTATTTTCCCCTGGGGGCCGCGGGTTTATATTTTAACCGGGCCCCCCAAAAAAAAAATTCCAAAAAAAACTTTTTTTTGGGGCCCCCCCCCCCCGGGGGGGGGGCCCCCCCCCACGAAACTTCGAGGCCAAGGAGACCAGGCTCGTCCTGGACGCCCTGGAAATGGAGCTGTGGCAGCGCGACCGGGACGGATTCCCGCACGGACACGGCGAGTTGATACATCACTCGGACGCCGGTTCGCAGTACACATCGTTCGCGCTGGCCGAGCACCTGGACCGTGCAGGGATCGCGGCATCGATCGACTCGGTCGGCGACGCCCACGACAACGCTTTGATGGAGTCCGCGATCGGCCTGTTCAAGACCGAGCTGATCAAACCCGGCCGGCCTTGGAAGACGCTCTCCCAGGTCGAGCTCGCCACCGCCGAGTGGGTCGACTGGTACTGCCACCGCCGACTCCACAGTGAGATAGGGCACATTCCACCGGTCGAATGCGAAGCCAACCACTACCGCGAAACCACGAAACCCCAGGTTACAGTCACGACCTGGAGTCTCGATCAAACCCGGAACGGTTCACCTTTCGGCAACGAGTGGGTCGATCATGGAACGAAGCTTCTTTTCGTCGAGCGCCTGGAGCGCCCGCGCGGCGACCCTGCCTTCCCGGTCAAGAACAATCGTCGAGGGGATGCCGTTGGGATTGAGCGTGCCCTTTGGGAAACCCTTGATGATCAGCTTGCCGTGTGGGTCATAGAGGCTCGGGTAGGGAACCTCAAAGTTCTCTTCAAAAGCAAGTGCTTGCTGCTTGTTGAAGTCACGGGTGTTGATCCCGACGAACTCCACGTCTTGCGTCTTGAGGTCGTTCGCCACCTTGACGAAGTACGGTGCTTCGGCCCGGCACGGCGGGCACCAAGAACCCCAGACATTCAGCACAACGACCTTGCCTTTGAGGTCGGCGACGTCAAGTGGCTTACCAGCCAGTGTCTCACCTGTGAGGTCGCCAGGTGACTTGCGCTTGCCGTTGGCGACCGTGGAGATGCCGCCTTCACTTGTTACGAAGTTGGCATCGTTACCACCGGCCTTCGTGTCGGGCTCCGCGTTGCACGCCGAAACGGAGACGGCAGCCAACAGGGTTCCGGCAGCAAGCAGAGTACGGCGTATGGCAAGTCCATGGCTCATGCGGAGAGTCTCGCACGGGCACATAGGGGGACGCGTGGCCCTCGCGTCGCACTTTGTGAGGGCTCGTCGCCTTCTCCGGTGAGCTGTCTCGGGCTGGTGGCGGCCAGACCGTCGGGTCGGCGTCGGCCACCGGTCTGCTTCTGTGGGCTCACCGCCTGGCCTACACGGAATCTGCGCCTGATCTCGCCGGAGAGAGGCACCTTCTGCCGTCCTGATCGCCTGTTGGACAGCCCACCTCGTGAGATCACGAGGCTCGTTGGCGGCCCGGCGCGCGACCCCGGCGGCAGCCTAACCGGGCGTGTCAACGGATCGCGATCCGCACTCTCTTGACATGCTGACCACATCGAGGTGCATCCCCGAGGTGTCGTGGTAGGCCCGGGTATTGGTGGGGTCGACGCTCACCGGCGACAGGTCACCTTGCCCTGCTCGGCGGCCGGGCTGTCAGCCTTCCAAGAGGGACTTGAGGACATCGGCGTCGCGCCACTGCCGGAGACGGTTGTGGCAGGTACGGCTCGATGACTTCCCCTGTGGCTGCGCCAGTTGCGCTTGCGTCATGTGGAAAGATCTGCCGTCGCGGCGGCCCGTGCGAGGGTGAAACACGGCCTGTCACCGTCCGTCCTCGGATCGAACTCGGCTCAGCCGAGACCACGATGGGCGGCCCACAACTCCCCGGCTCGGCCGGCGGCGTCGGCGACCAGCGCCGCGAGCTCGGGTTTGTCGGGCACGGGGAACGAGACGTACGCGCCCCGACCACCGCCCACCGGGCGGCCGTAAGCCTTGACGGCGAGGTGACCATCCGGGAGAAGCCGGACGTTGAGTGTGGTGAGGGTGAACGCCTCGCCGCGTCGGGTGTCCGTCCAGCGGAGCGCCTGAGGGATCGTGACGTTGATCGCCAGAGCACTCACTTCCAGGTCGCTGCTCATGGACGGATGATCTCACCCGAGCTCGCTGCAGGTGCCCCGCACCGAGAGATTGACTCAAACGCGCCCCGGGAGCAAAGCCCGCCCGCATTGCCGTGCCGGCGTACGGCTGAGCATGCCCTGCCTCGACGCCGAGCAGGACACTGGTCGAAGCGGCCGCGGCCGATCGCGTGGCAGCCCGCCAACGATGCCCGCGACGAGGCCGAGTGCCAGTCGTCGTGCCAGAACCTCGCCTACACCGACCGCGACATCACCCAACTCCGTGCGCGGCTGGTTGTGTTGGCAACGGGCGCTGCTGACCTGCTGGCTCCCCTTCCCCTACGTGATCGCGCTGCCGCCCGGGCCGCCAAAGTGCGGAAGGTCCTGGACCGCCACAACGCTGTCACTCCTGCCACCGAGTCCGCCGAGAAGAGCACCTCATGAGCCGTCAGCCCCGTGACCACAACGCCCGAACGCACGGCCCTCCGCGCCGCTGCGGACCGCCTGCTCGCGGGCACCCCCTTGCGGTCCACAAGAGGCAAGCTCACCGGCACCGAGCTGATCACCGAGTCCGGTCTGCGACGCGATGTCGTCTACGGCGACCACAACGAGTTGGCCGAGGAGTTCCAGGCCCGCGCAAAGCCCAGCACACGGACCCAACGCCGCCGAGAAAATCGCCGAGCAGAATCGAGCCCTCAAAGAGGAGAACGCCGCCCTCAAAACCGACATGGCCGCCGAGCGAGAGAGGAACAAAACCCTGACCAGGGTCGCCGTCGAACTGTCGCTGGAGTTGGAGCAGGCGAAGGAGGAACTCACCCAGAACGCGGATGTGGTGCGGTTGCCTGGCAGCCGCACCAACTCCCCATCCTGGCAGCGCTGATCAACCTGCAGGCCCCTGGGGTCCTTTCCTCGGCAGGTGCAGCGGGGACGTGAGGGCGGGCTCAGCCCGCCCTCACACCGGCTTCTAAACCCTTGGACTCCGGAGCCGTGTACTTCAGGTTTGGTTTCCGAGCCGGAGCCTCAGCGGTTGGCCAGGGTGCGGTCGAGGAGGGGCAGGAGGCGGTCCCAGTGGCGCTGCAGCGCGGCGAGGTTGAAGGCGTCGGTGTCGGCCATGGTGAAGCCGTGGATGGTGCCGGGGTAGATCTCGGAGGTGTAGTCGACACCCGCGGCGTCCAGGGCCTGGTTGAGCTCGCCGAGGGCCTCGGGTGTCAGGTCTGTTTCGGCGTGGCCGAGGTAGACCTGGGCGGTGATCTTGGAGAGGAGGTCGTGCAGGCCGTTGGGCCCGTCTGCGACCACGGGGCAGTGGAATCCGGCGACGGCGGCCACCTGGCCGGGGTGGGCCGAGGCCGTGCGCATCGCCTGGAGGCCGCCGATGCAGTAGCCGGTCACCGCGACCGGTCCGGCGCCGACCTCGGGCTGTGCGGTGAGGAACCTGAGGTAGGCGTCTGCATCGCTCAGGACACGTTCGTCGGCGATGTGCGCCTCGATCAAGGGCATCAGCTGGGCGATGACCGCGGGCCGGGCCTCTTCTCCGATGTGCTCGGGAAGTTCGATCACCGGTGCAGGGCCGTGCCGGTAGAAGTAGTTGGGGACGAGCACGTAGTACCCGTGCCCGGCCAGTTCGCGGGCCATCTCCCGCAGCACGGGCCGGATGCCGAAGGCGTCCGCGTACATCAGCACCCCCGGGTGCCGCCGCTCACCATCGTCGGGGAAGGCGGCGAAAGCGTCGGCCTGGCCGTCCGCGGTGGCAATGTGCAGCGTCTTGGTGGGCATGAGTTCTCCTGTCGTGGTTGACGTGTCGAGCTGTGATCAAAACGACAGGAGGCGGAGCCCGCGCAGCAGCGCAAGATCCTCGATCCAACAGCGGGCCAGCACCGGCCCGTACGGCGCTCAGAGGAGCGCCGGGTCACCAATCCGTGTGTGGCGCGATGCCGTCCCGGTAGTCATGCCGCGCAGCGTAGCTCAGCGGACGAGAGTCGCCGGCGGTACCCCAGAAGATCCCGGGCTCTCTTCGAGACTCCGGAACTGCCCGACAACCTTGATTCCGACAACCCCCTTGCCTAATAAATGCAGCCAAAGTTGCAGCCGAGGTTGATCTCCCAGGAGGTGCGGCAGTAGCCGTACGGGGACGCTCGCGCACCAGCACCGTGCCCTGCGCGGGCCGCCCGCTCAGATCGATACCCCACACTTCGGCGGCAGTCTGCACCGCCAAGGCGGGAAGCGACCCACCGTCGGTGGCGGCTTGGCGCAGGCCCTCGAAATGGTCGGCGGAGATTCGGGCGCCGGCCCGTGTTCCCGGCTTGAGGAGAAGGCGTCCGTCGAGGAGCGGGGAGGCGATCAGAGTGTGGGCCATCGGTGGCCCACCTTCCGGATCACTGAGCGGGACAGCGAGTGGGACTCCTGGCGACCGGCGCGGCAGTGGATCTCGCCCAGCCCGTTGCAGGTGCCGCAGGTCTTGCTGGACGAGTTGGTGCCGCTGCCACCGCAGTCCCCGCACTGTTCGTTGCGAGGCGAGCGAGGGGCCGGGATTTGCGCGGGCTCGCGATCAGTTGGTGCACGAGACCTCCTCCAGGGCGTCTTCCCAGGTGTGCTGCATGGCGTGGTCGGCGAACAGACAGCAGCCCTCACCGTCAGGACCCGGAGCGGCCACCGGGCAGTCCGGCAGCACGACAAGTTCCGCCTCGTCCGTCCCATGCCAGCGGAGCCACAGCGCGGTCCCGTACGCGCCGGCGTCGGCGAGGAGACCGAAGTGCTCACCGCCGTGCGCGGACAACTGACACTGCACCGCCCTGTCGATGTAAGGTCGCCTACTTCGATGAGCCGAAGCTGATCGTGGACACCGGCATCGCGCACGGTCGCCTGGGCGAAGCCGCCCTGGCAGAACCCCTCATCGCGGACGCTCTTCAACGGGAACACCAGTCGAACCACCGAGGCCGGGCCTTCCACGCCTTCTGGCTCGCCCGCACCCAGCTCCAGCGCGGCAAACTCGACGAGGCGTGCCACACGGCCATGGACGCCCTGACCCCGGCAGCGGCCGTCAGCTCGCAACGAGTCGTCGGTCACTTGAGGGAGTTCTACGAACAGTTGAAGCCCTTCCGCCTGGAGCCGGCCGCAGTGGCATTCGAGGCCCGGCTCCGGGCGGTGCTGCCCCGCCAGGTCAGCGGATCGCCTCGTCCATGAGTACGTAGAGCAGCCCGACGAGCGAGCCGCTGCTGACGATCTCGCGCCGGTCGATCATGCCCCGCACGTCGGTCAGCGGGATCCACTCGATCCGGTCCGACTCGTTCCTCTCGGTCGGCGGACCCTCGTACGTCGCCCCGTCGGCCCGGAAGACGTGGTGCTGGGAGTCGGTGATGCCGTTGGCCGGCTCTGCGTAGATCAGCGGCTTGATCGGACCGGGGCGCCAGCCGGTCTCCTCCAGGACCTCACGGGCGGCTGCATCCGCCGGGCTCTCGCCCTCCTCGACCAACCCCATGGGCAGCTCCCACGCCCAGGCGTCCGTGATGAAGCGGTGCCGCCACATCATCAGAACCTCACGCCGCTCGTTGAGCACGACAGCCACGGCCAGGTGGCGGAGCTTGACGACGTGATGCTCCCAGCGGTTCCCGTCCGGCGTCTCGACGTCGGTGAGCCACAGGTTCACCCAGCTGTTCTCGTAGATCGAACGTTCACCGTGGATCTTCCACTGCATCGCTGCGGCCCCTCTCGATCGGCCTCCAGCATCCCAGAACAGCGGCTGACCAAGGCGAGGTTCGATCAGGATTCATGTCAGGCTGACGAATAGTGCCGCGTCTGCACCAACCGGTTCGCCTCCTGGGTACGCGGAAGCTAACCCGGGCGCACGTGCAGAGGCTCGAGGAGTTCGACCACTGGCGTTGGTACGGGCGGTGCGCCGTGCTCCATGACGACCAGGGGGAGCCACAGGAGACCTACTTCTGGGGCTTCTCCGGCGACTGAGCCGCAGCACCCGCTTGAAAACCGTTGGTGCGTGGAAGTGGGCAAGTGCTGCAATGCCTGGATGGGCCCTCATGAGCGCGCAGCCGTACTCGCCTTGTTCGACCGCCAGTTGCGGCGCGATGTCCGCGACGGGGAACGCGACGGCGACGTCGTACGGCAGTCGGGCGCCGACGGTGACTGGAGCGGCGTCCTCTGGTCCTCGCTGCGACCGGAGACGGCCGACGCAGCGATCGCCCGTCAGGTGCGGCACTTCTCGGCGTTGGGCCGGGCCTTCGAATGGAAGCTGTACAGCTACGACACGCCGGGCGACCTCGGCCGCCGGCTGCTCGACGCCGGGTTCGTGCCCGAGCCGGACGAGACGGTGATGGTCGGCGAGGCCGCACGCATGGCCGTCGAGGTGGAACTGCCCGACGGTGTACGGCTGGAGCGGGTGACCGACGAGGCGGGCGTCGACCTCGTGGCACAGGTGCACGAACAGGCCTTCGGCACCGGCAGCGACCGGCTGCGCGAGCAACTGCTCGTACAGCTGGCGAAGGAGCCCGACACGATCGACATCACCGTGGCCATGGCCGGCGGGGTTCCGGTGTGCTCCGCGCGCATGGAGCGGTACCCGGGAACGGACTTCGCCGGTCTGTGGGGCGGTGGCACTCTTGCCGCCTGGCGGGGCCGCGGCATCTACCGCGCCCTGGTCGCCCACCGGGCCGGGCTCGCCGTGGCCGAGGGGGTGCGCCATCTCCAGGTCGACGCGTCGGACGACAGCAGGCCCATCCTCGAACGACTCGGCTTCACGGCGCTGTGCACCACGACGCCGTACGTCCACGAGGCCTGAGCCGTCCGGCGCCTTCCCTTACGCGCCCTGGGCCCGGACCAGCACGTCCCCGGCGTCGGTGCGGTAGTAGAGAACCGACCGGCCCGCGCGGCGGCGGCCCACCAGCCCGGCGTCGAGCAGCACCTTGAGGTGGCGGCCCACCGAGCCGAGACCCTGGCCCGTCGTCGCCACCAGATGCGTGGTGCTCATCGGACTGTCCAGGAGCACCAGCACGTTCGCCCGCCCGGTACCGAGCAGCCTGGTCAGCGCCTCCGGAGCGGCGGCCAGGTCCGGCTCCGCCAGCGTGCCGGAGCACGGGTACACCACGGCGTTCCGGCGAACCGAGCCGTCGGAGCCCGGCCGGTCCGTGGAGATCCATCCCCTGCGCGGTGTGACCGGCACGAGCAGCAGCTGGGCTCCCATCAGTCGCCGCGGCGGGAAGGCACGGGTGTTGATCTGCAGCCGGTTGCCACCCAGCCACCGCATCTCCGGATGCATGTCGTCCAGGGTCGCGGCCCAGCCCGCCCGGCTCAACTGGCCCGTACGCGCGATCACATCCGCCTCGATGACGCGCCGTCGCCGCGCCCAGTCGGGTGCCACGGCCTCCCGCCACACCCACTCCAGCAGGTCCGCGACACGGCCCGGCAGATCGGGCCGTCGCAACGGGTCCGGCAGGGATCCGCGATGAGCGACCTCGAGGTCCGCGTGAGCGGTGCCGGCCGGCGTCTCACGTATCCGTGCCAGCTCGTCGTAGAACTCCGTACCGCCCTGTGCCTGACCCTCGCGGGACGGCACCGGCGTCAGGAAGTCGGCGATCCACCGGTGCCGGCCCAGTGCGACGCGCACCAGCAGGGCGGTGACCGGATCGGCGGCCAGGCGTTTGCGGTAGGCGGGCCCGTGAGCGTCCAGCCAGCGGCGCTCGGCCGGATGGGCGGGGGAGTCCGTCTCCAGGGTCATCAGGCTCGCTGTCGTCTCGCAGAGGGGCGACACGACGAAACGGCTGTTCGCGAGCGTATCCGCGTTGACTTCCCACCAGCCCAATGGTTTCGCCTCCTCGCGAAACATTACCTCCGCGCCCGAACGCCTGCCGAGACTCCGGCCATGCGTACGTATCAAGAGCTTTTCAGGGCCGCGGAGTTCACGGCGCTGCTCGCGGCCTCCGCGGCACATGTGGCGGCACAGACGGTGAGCAGAACGGCTCTGGGGACGCTTGTCCACGACGCGACCGGCTCACCGCTCCTCACCGCCCTCAGCATGTTCGGCCCCCTGCTGGCACAGATGGTCGGCGCGACGTTCCTGCTGTCGGCGACGGACCGTCTGCCGCCGCGCGCCGCGACCGTCGGCCTGGCGCTCTTCTTCGCCGTGGCCACCACCGCCCTGGCCCTGCCCGGTCTGTCCATGGGAGCGATCTTCGCGATCCTCTCGGTGCAGGGCATGCTCGGCTCGATCGGCAGCGGGGTGCGCTTCGGACTGCTCACCGAGATCCTTCCCGCCGACGGCTACCTGCTCGGCCGGTCGGTCCTCAACATGTGCGCGGGAAGCCTGCAGATCTGCGGGTACGCCGTCGGCGGCGTCCTCGTCGTCGTGCTGTCGCCGCGCGGAGCCCTGCTCACCGGGGCCGCCCTGTTCGTCGTGGGCGCGGCCGTCGCCCGCGCCGGACTCACGAGACGGCCGGCCCGCGCGCAAGGCCGTCCGTCCGTGAGCGAGACCTGGCGGACCAACGCGCGCCTTTGGGCGGAGAAGCCGCGGCGCCGCGTCTATCTCGCCCTCTGGGTACCCAACGGGCTCGTCGTCGGCTGCGAGTCCCTGTTCGTCTCCTACGCACCACGCCACGCGGGGCTGTTGTTCGCCTCCGCGGCGGTGGGCATGCTGGCGGGGGACATGCTGACCGGCCGATTCCTGCCCGCGCACTGGCGGCAGAGGTTCGGTGCGCCGCCACTGCTGCTGTTGCTCGCAGTCCCGTTTCTGATCTTCGTCCTGCATCCGGCGCTGCCTGTGGCGCTCGCGGCCGTCGCCGTGGGGTCGGTCGGGTTCTCCGCCAACCTGCTTCTCCAGGAGCGCCTGATGTCGCTGGTCCCGAGCGAGTTGCGGGGGCATGCCCTCGGACTGCACTCCTCGGGGATGTTCACGATGCAGGGTGTCGCCGCGGCGCTCGCGGGCGGCATCGCGCAACTGACCTCACCCGCGACGGCCATGACCTTGATGGCCGCCGCGTCGGCCGCTGTCACCCTCGCCCTGGCACCCGGACTGATGCGGTCCGCACCTGCTGCCCTACGCGTCGGACGCGGACAGGACATGACCAGGACATGAAGTCGCGGACAGGAACCGCGGCCCGTGGACAGGAACCAAGGCCCGCGGACCAGAACCAAGGCCCGTGGACAGGAACCAAGCCCCGCGGACCAGAACTAAGGCCCGCGGACAGGAACCAAGCCCCGCGGACCAGAACTAAGGCCCGCGGACCAGAACTAAGGCCCGCGGACGCGGGACTAAGCCGCCGACCGCCAGGAGATCCGGCAGTCGCCCGATGCGGCCGACCGCATCGAGGGACGAGGGTGGACACACCGACCGGGGCCGAGCGCCCCCGACACAGGAGGAACACCATGTTCGACTACGCCATCCAGCAACTGCGTCACGCCGATCTGATCCGGGAGGCCGACGCCGAGCGTCGCGTCCCCCGCGCGACGCGCATCCGCCGAGGCTCCCGCCCGTCCTCCCGCGACGAAGGGAAGGGGCGGGTGAGCCGGCCCGACAGCCGCCACTTCACACCGGCCGCCTGACCCGTACCGTGACCGGCGCGTCGATCACGGCTGCCGCGCTCCCGGACGGTTGTGCGATGCTCGGCGACGTGGAGACAAGGTCCGTCAGCCCGGTGTTCGTCGGCCGAACCGGTGAGCTCGGGGTGCTCACCGACGCGCTCACCCGTGCGGCCGGCGTCGGCCCGCCGACGCCGGCCGGGGCACCGGGCGAGCCCCAGGCACTGCTCGTCGCCGGTGAGGCGGGGGTCGGGAAGACCCGGCTCGTCGAGGAACTGCTGAGCGAAGCCTGCCGCCGCGACGCCGTCGTCGCGGTCGGCGGGTGCGTCGAGACAGGCGCGGACGGGCTGCCGTTCGCCGCCTTCTCGACCGCGCTGCGCTCCCTGCACCGGAGGCTGCCCGAGGAACTTCTGGCCGCGGCCGGCGGCCAGGAGCAGGAACTCGCCCGGCTGCTGCCCGAGCTCGCCGCCCCCGGCGGCGAACACGGCCGGCACGACGAGGAGGGCATGGCCCGTCTCTTCGAACTCACGTCACGACTACTGGAACAGATCGCGGCGGACCGCACCGTGGTCCTCGTACTGGAGGACCTGCACTGGGCCGACGCCTCCACCCGCAATCTCCTCGCCTACCTGTTCCGCACCCTGCGCCGCGGCCGGCTGGTCCTGATCGCCACCTACCGTTCCGACGACGTCCACCGGCGCCACCCGCTGCGCCCGTTCCTCGCCGAACTCGACCGCATGCGCACGGTGCGGCGCATCGAGGTGCCACGCTTCAACCGGACCGAGGTACGCCGCCAGATGGCCGGCATCCTGGCGGCGGAGCCCGCCCCCGCCCTGGTCGACCAGGTCTTCGACCGATCCGACGGCAACGCCTTCTTCGTGGAGGAACTCGCCACCGGCCTCAGCGCCGACAACTGCCCCGCCCTGCCCGACTCCCTGCGCGACATCCTGCTCGTTCGTGTGGAGGCACTGCCGGAGGACGCGCAGGGCGTGGTGCGGATCGTCGCCGAGGGCGGCTCCACCGTCGAGCACGGACTGCTGCAGGCGGTCGCCGGTCTGCCGGAGGACGACCTCATCGCCGCGCTGCGCTCCGCGGTCGGCGCGAACATCCTGCTCGCCGCACCGGACGGGGACGGCTACCGCTTCCGGCACTCCCTCGCCCGTGAGGCCGTGAGCGACGATCTGCTGCCCGGTGAGCGCTCCCGCCTCAACCGCCGCTACGCCGAGGCGCTGGAGACCGACCCCGCGCTCGTACGGGAGGCGGAGCGGGCCACCCGCCTGGCCACCTACTGGTACCGCGCGGGCGACGCCGCCAAAGCACTGCCCGCCGTGCTCCGGGCCTCCGTCGGGGCGCGGCGGCGCCACGCCTATGCCGAGCAACTGCGGTTGCTGGAAAGGGCCATGGAGCTGTGGGACGGCGCCCCCGAAGGCGTCCGCTCCGAGCTGCGGCCACTGGACCATGCCGAGGTCTACCCTCCGTGCGGCTGCGACCCGGCCACGACACCGCTGCGCTATCTCGACCTGATGGCGGAAGCGGCCGTCGCGGGCCGGCTCTGCGGTGAACGCGAACGGGCACTGAAGACGGCCAAGCGCGGCCAGCGGCTGGCGGAGGCGGAGGACGATCCGCTGCGGGCCGCCTGGTTCTCGGTGCAGCGGTCCCGGCTGGTCTCCGCGCTGGGTCGCGGCGACGGATGGGCCGAACTGGGCGCCGCCCAGGACCTGGTGCGAGGCCTGGCACCGTCCGCCGTGCACGCGGAAGTACTCGCGGAGGCCGCGGCCTGGCGCAGGGAGCACGCACCCGGCGCGGAGAGTCTCGCGACGGCAGAGCAGGCCGTGGAGTACGCGCGCATGGTCGGCGCGGAGGACATCGAGCTCCGCGCCCGTCTCACGCTCGGCAGCCTGATGGCCGACGCGGGCGACGTCGAGGGCGGTGTGGCCGGTATGTACGCCGTCAAGGACCGGGCAGTCAGCCTCGGACTGACCGCGCACATCGGCCGCATCTACACGAACCTGCCTTCCGTGCTGGAGAGCGTCGGCCGTTCACAGGAAGCGATCCGGATCCTTGAAGAGGGCATGGCGATGGTCGGCAGGTACGGGCTGCTGGACAGCCGCGCCTGGATCAGGAACAACCTGGCCGCCTCCTGCTTCTCCCTCGGCCGGTGGGACGAGGCGGAGGAGGCGGCGACGCACGCCCTCCGCGTCGCTCTGAGCCCCAGGCCGAGCGGCCGCGCCGCCGTGCTGCTCGCCGGGATCGCCGTCGAACGAGGCGACATCGCCAGGGCCGTCGAACAACTCGCGGTGGCAAAAAGGCACTTCGGCACGAATGATCCGGTACTGCAGGCCACGCTTCCCTCGACCACGATCGCCCTGCGGATCGCCGCCGCACAGGGCCGGGTCCTCGACGCCCGTCTCGAGCTCGAACGGGCCGCCGCGTCCGGCTTCCCCCTCGGCACCCAGCGTTATGCCTGGCCGCTGCTGCGTGCGGCCGCCGCCCTGGAGGCCGACACCCGGGGGCTGCCGGCCGCGGAACCGGGCCGCCCCGAGGCCGTCCGGCGCATCCGTGCCGCCGCCAAGGCACTGGTGACCGGAGTACCGCTGTGGCGCGCCTACGAACTCCTGGTCCGAGCGGAGCTGCGGCGCGCGGAGGGAGGCGACACCCTCGCCGACTGGACGGAGGCGGCGGAGGCGTTCGAGGCGCTGGAGCGGCCCCACGATCTCGCGGTCGTGCGCCTGAGACGGGCCGAGTGCCTGCTGCGGTCCGCCACCGGAGCGGGCGACCCCGACCGCAAGCAGGTCACGGAACTGCTCCGCCAGGCCCGGGAGGTCGCCCGGGAACTGGGCGCACGTCCACTGGGCGAGGAGATCGACCTGCTGGCCAGGCGTGCCCGTGTCACCCTCACGGAGTCCGCCGAGCCGGTGGACGATGCGCAGGCCGGTCCCGATCTCGGTCTCACCCGCCGCGAGCAGGATGTGCTGCGCCTGGTCGCGGCCGGTCACAGCAACCGCCGGATAGCCGAGGAGCTCTACATCTCACCGAAGACGGCGAGCGTCCATGTCTCCAACATCCTCGCGAAGCTGGGTGTCTCCGGCCGTGGCGAGGCCGCCGCCCTGGCCCACCGTCTTCGCCTCTTCACCGACCTGGCGGGCGACGTGACCTGACGCCGTCCCCGCCGGGGCTCGGTCCGGGCGGCGGGACGCTGTGCTCGGGGGCGCGGCCCGGCTCGGGGACGGGGGCGACGCGTGACTCTCCGGCGGGCTGGTCGGCGGCGCCCGCCTGCGTGACATCCGCCTTCACGGTGTCTGCCGCCGTGGTGTCCGTCTCCGTGGTGTCTGCCTCCGTGGTGTCCGTCTCTTCGACCTCCACCTCCGTGGACCGCGCCGTGCGCGGGTTGACCGTGACCTTGCCCGAGTCGAGGTCTATCGGTCCCCGGCCGGGGTCGCCGTCGCCGACGTCGACCCGCGTCAGCGCCAGTCGGTTGCGCTCGTCGTCGGTGTGCTTGCGGCCGGGTGCGAACATCTCGTCGAAGGCGTTGAACACGGACCGATCACCAACCCCTTATCGCACCTCCAGCTGGAGGATCCTGTCGTCACCCGCCGCGGGTGTGCCCCGGTTGTCCGTCTCGCTGGTGACGAGCCAGAGTTTGTCCCCGCCCGCCGACACAACCGTGCGCAGGCGGCCGTAATCCCCCTCGAGGAACGGCTGGGGGTCCGCGGAAGGTTCCGCTCCGGCGAGCGGGATGCGCCAGAGGCGCTCACCGCGCAGCCCCGCCATCCAGATCGACCCCTGGGCGTACGCGATACCGCTCGGTGAGGCGTCCGCCGTCTTCCACTGGGCGACCGGGTCCACGAAGCCCGACCCGCCGTCGCCCTTGCCCTCGACCTCCGGCCAGCCGTAGTTCTTGCCGGACTCGATCAGGTTGAGCTCGTCCCAGGTGTCCTGCCCGAACTCGGCTGCCCACAGGCGCTTCTCCGCATCCCACGCGAGCCCCTGCACATTGCGGTGACCGTACGAGTAGACGACGGAACCCGACTCCGGATTGCCGGGGGCCGGCTGTCCGTCCGGGGTCATGCGGAGGATCTTGCCGCCGAGGGAGTCCTTGTCCTGGGCCAGGCCGGTCTCACCGGTCTCTCCCGTGCCCGCGTACAGCATCTTGTCCGGGCCGAAGGCGATCCTTCCGCCGTTGTGGACGACTCCCTTGGGGATGCCCCGGAGAACCGTGTCCGGAGCGCCCAGCTGCCGGCCGGCCGGCTTCTGCTCGTCGTACATGAGCCGGGCGATGCGGTTGTCGGAGGCGGTGGTGAAGTAGGCGTACACCTGGTGGTCGGAGGCGTACGAGGGAGAGACGGCGAGGCCCATCAGACCGCCCTCGCCGCCCGGCGCGACACCGGGCACGGAACCGATCTCGGTCTTCTTGCCGGTCTTCGCGTCGACGCGGGTGATCGTCCCCTCGTCGCGCGAGGCGATCAGCAGGTCACCACCCGGCAGCGCGGCCGCGCCCCAGGGCGACTTGAGCTCCTCGGCCAGGGTGGAGACGACCTTCACCGACCCCTTGGCAGGGGGCCCGGCGGGGCGGGGGGAGGTGCTCGACGCCGCGGCCGAGGGGGACGCTGTCTTCTCGGAGGAGCCGGTGGTGCCGCCGGCCGGACGCTTCTCTCCGCCCGAAGAGCACCCCGCCGCGAACAGGAGCGCGACGGCGGCCACTACGGCCGTCACTGCAGGACGGTGCACGGTTCTGATCCCTTCGACGGGCGGCTGGAGCTGCCTTCTCCTCTTCTTACACCGCAGGCGGCGCCGAGGTTCCCGATCCTGCCGAGAAGCCGGCGCCGCGCCGCGCCCAGGCGTGGGGCCGTGCCGGCCCCTGCGCCCCTGGCGCGGCCCGTCATGTGAACGCCGTGGTGCGGGCAGTGCCCAGGCCCACGACCGACGGCGTACGCCGTACCCGGGCCCACGCCCCCTGGCGCGGGAAGCGCTCAGTCCCACGACCCCAGTGCCGCCGGCAGCGACGCGATCTCGGCCAGGTCGTACGCGCTCAGCTCCAGTTCCACCGCGCCCGCGTTCTCCACCGCCCACTCGGGCCGCTTCGTCCCCGGCACCGGCACCACATGCCGCCCCCGCGCCAGCACCCAGGCCAACGCCACCCGTGCGGGCGTCGCGCCCGCCCCGTGCCGCTCCGCGACCCGGCGGAGCCCGGCCACGACCGGCTGGTTGGCCGCCATCATCTCCGCGGTGAACCGCGGATGGCGTGCCCGAGCGTCGTCCGGTTCGAACCCCTGTCCCGGAGTGAGCGTCCCGGTCAGGAACCCGTTCCCGAGCGGCATGGCCGCCAGGAATCCCACCCCCCGCGCCTCGCACCAGGGCAACAGCCGCTCCAGCGCCTCCGGCGACCACACGGACAGCTCCGCCTCGACCGCGCTGACCGGGAACACCTGCTGCACCCGCTCCAGTTGGCGGATCGTTCCCTCGTACAGATGACCGCCTGAACGGCGTGACGCCCGCGCACCGACCGCGCACATCCCGAGTGCACGCACCTTGCCCGCGCCCACCAGCTCGGCCATCGCGCCCCAGGTCTCCTCCACAGGGACCTCGGGGTCGGCGCGGTGCAGCTGGTAGAGGTCGATCACATCGGTCTGCAGACGGCGCAGCGAGGCGTCGCAGGCCCGTTTCACGTATCCCGGCCGCCCGTTGGCGACGATGTGCTGGTCTCCCACGAGCAGGCCCACCTTCGTCGACACGAAGGCGTCGGAGCGCCGCTCCTTGAGCACCCGCCCGAGCAGCAGCTCGTTGGTGAACGGCCCGTACATGTCCGCCGTGTCCAGGAGGCTCGCACCCGCGTCGAGAGCGCTGTGGACGGTACGGAGCGACCGTTCCCCGCGCTGCTGGGAGCTGCTGTAGGCCCAGCTCATCGGCATGCAGCCGAGTCCGACGGCGCCCACCTCGAGACCCGCCGCACCGATAGACCTGCGCTCCAACTCCCCGTACCTCTCCCTCGGCCGCTCCCCAAAACTAACCAATGACCGGCGGCCGCCTTCGCATAGCCTCCTGACCATGACTGCTGATGTGTGGCTTCCCATTCCGGCCGACGAGATCGACGGGCTTCCCGCGCCGTCGGAGACCGGCCTGAACTACCGCTTCTGGGACGGCGGGCCCGAGTACCCGGCCGATCCCGCGGACTGCGCCTTCTACACGGTCCCCTACATGCGGGGCATGGAGGTGGCCATACGGCCCCTCGCGGCCATGCGCTCCGTACGGGTCGTGCAGACGCTCTCCGCCGGAATCGACCATGTGGAGCCGGGACTCGCGTCGCTGCCCGCCGGTGTGCGGCTGTGCAACGCCAAGGGCGTCCACGAGGCGTCGACCGCGGAGCTGGCCCTGGCGCTGGTCCTCGCCTCGCTGCGGGGGATCCCCGGATTCGTACGCGGTCAGCAGGCGGAGCAGTGGCGCGCCGGCTTCTACCCGTCGCTCGCCGACAAGTCGGTGCTCATCGTGGGGTACGGGGCCATCGGCGCGGCGGTCGAGGACCGGCTCGCGCCCTTCGAATGTGCGCGGGTGGCGCGCGTCGCGCGCTCCGCACGGACTACGGAGCGCGGGGAAGTGCGCGCACTCACCGAGCTTCCCGTCCTGCTGGCCGACGCCGATGTCGTGATTCTGACGACTCCGCTCACCGAGCGGACGAAGGGACTGGTGGGCGCCGACTTCCTGAGCCGGATGAAGGACGGTGCGCTGCTGGTCAACGTCGCCCGTGGGCCGGTCGTCGACACGAAGGCGCTGCTCGCGGAGTTGGAGAGCGGCCGGATCACCGCTGCGCTCGACGTCACGGACCCGGAGCCGTTGCCCGCCGGGCATCCGCTCTGGCACGCGCCCGGCGTTCTGATCAGTCCCCATGTCGGCGGCTCGACCTCGGCGTTCATGCCCCGCGCGAAGCGACTGCTCGCCGCGCAGATCACCCGCTTCGCGGCCGGGGACGCGTTGCGCAATGTCGCCGTAGTGACCGAATAACGACCCCAGAGCAATCGGCTGCGAACACGGAGCGAAGTCACTCGAATGCACCGCGTGCCTTAATCGTCGCAGGTGGTCACGGAGAGTAGAGGGGCTATGTCCCTGAGTGACGATATTGGTGTATCGTCCCGACCTGGGGGCTGCACCGTGCGAGGGGTGGTGCTGTGGCGCGAACTGATTGCCGATCAGACGTGAGGGGGGCGACGGGCGATGCAGGGTCGATGGACCTACGATCCGACGCGGCGGGGCAGCCGCCTGCGAGCCCTGCGCACCGTGCTGCGCAGGCCGCTTCCGACATCTCCTCCGCCGGCAACTCCCCGGCCGCCGGGCCCTTGGCCGCCGTGCGTCCCGCCGACGGACCGCCGGCCGACGGACCGCCGGCCGACGGACCGCCCGCCGACGGACCGCCGGTCGACGGACCGCCCGCCGACGGGCCCCTGTCCGGGGCGCATCCGGCTGACATGCATCCGGCCGACGGGCCCCTGCCCGGGGCGCATCCGGCCGACGCACCCCCGGACCGCGCGATGAGCGCGCCGGGGGCATTGGTGATCCGGAAGGTCGTGCTGGGTGGCAACTCCGGGCTGGTTCACCAGCTCGTCCTGGCGTTCGTCTGCGCCTCCTACGCGACCGGCGCCGCCTTCGGCTGGGGTTCCCGCCAATTGGCCCTGATCATGGGCGACTTCGGTCTCAGTGCCGCCGCTCTCGTCGCCGCCGTCTCCTGCCTGCTCTACGCGCGTACGCCGAAATGCCGCTTCCGGCCCGCCTGGATGCTGTTCGCGCTCTCCTCCGCCATGGCGGCCGCGGGGAACGCCGTATGGGGCTGGTACGAGGTGGTGCTGGGCCGCGACGTACCGGACATCTCCCTGGCCGACCTGTTCTTCCTCTGCTTCGCACCGCCCGCCATCGTGGGCCTCCTGGTCCTCGCCAAGAGGCCCGTCTCCAAGGCCGGCTGGGTCTGCCTCGGACTCGACGCCTGGCTGATCGGCGGCTCGCTGCTCACACTCTCCTGGAGCCTCGCGCTGGCCCACACCGCCCACGCGCAGGGCGAGAGCGTGGCCCCCGCGGCCCTCTCCCTCGCCTATCCGCTGCTGGACATCGTCCTGGTCAGCATGGTCCTCGCGCTGCACTTCCGTCGCTCCTCCGCCAACCGGTCGGCCGTCAACACCGCGATCGCGGGACTCGCGCTCACCGTGCTGTGCGACGCCCTGTTCACCTCACCGCTGCTGCGCGAGAGCTACCGCTCAGGCCAGCTGCTCGACGCCGGATGGTTCGCGGGCTCGCTGCTGCTCGCATACGCCCCTTGGGGAGCGCGCAGGATGCCAGACTCCGTCCGGCCGCCACGGGGCCCCACGCACCCGAGCCGCCCCATCACCAGCTCGCTCTCGGCGCTCACTCCGTACCTCGCCGCCGCCGTGTGCACCCTCGGCATCCTCTACAGCGTCATCGAGGGCCGCCGGGTCGACCGGGTCGTCGTGCTCACCGGCTGCACCGTCGTCCTCGCCCTCGTCGTACGGCAGGGCATCATGCTCCTCGACAACATCGCCCTCACCCACGAACTGGCGCAGAAGGAGAACCACTTCCGCTCCCTGGTCCAGGGTTCGAGCGACGTCATCATGATCGCCGCTCCCTCCGGGGTGCTGCGCTACGTCTCCCCCGCGGCGGCCGGCGTCTACGGGCGCGACGCCGAGGAACTGGTGGGAACGGAGCTGGCGGCGCTGATCCACCCGGAGGACCTCGGCCGGGTCGTCCACGAACTGCGCCGCTTCCTGGCCGCCGACCCCTCGGCGAAGCCCACCACACGCATGGAGTGCCGGTTCAGGTCCGGCACCGGCGACTGGCTCAACGTGGAGTCGACGGTCAGCCGCCACCAGGGCGGCCTGATCTTCAACAGCCGCGACGTCACGGAACGGGTGCGGCTCCAGGCCCAGCTCCAGCACAACGCGGAGCACGACCCGCTCACCGATCTGCCCAACCGCGCCCTGTTCACCGAGCGGGTCAGAGGCGCCCTCACCGGCCGCAGGGCGGGCGACGGGGGCACTGCCGTGCTCTTCATCGACCTCGACGGCTTCAAGGGCGTCAACGACCGCCTCGGCCACCAGGCGGGCGACGAGCTGCTGATCCAGGCGGCCCGGCGGCTGGCCGACTCCGTACGGACCGGTGACACCGCCGCGCGGCTCGGCGGCGACGAGTTCGCGGCCCTGATCGTCGGCGACGGCTCCACGGACCGCTCGGCCCGCGAGGCCCAGGTCCAGGAGATCGCCGACAGGCTGCGGCTCATGCTCTCCCAGCCGTACCGCATCGACGGCGGCGAGGTCCGGGTGGCGGCCTCCATCGGCGTCGCCTTCGCCGAGCCCGCGATGAGCCCCACCGACCTCATGCGCAACGCCGACCTCGCCATGTACCGGGCCAAGGCCGGCGGGAAGGACCGCGTCGAGATGTACGTGCCCCAGATGCAGGCCGAGGTGGTCCGCCGCACCGAACTGGCCGCCCGGCTGCGCAGCGCCCTGCACGAGGGCGAGTTCGCGCTGCTGCACCAGCCGGTGGTCAGCCTCGCCACCGGCCGGATCGCGGCCGTCTCGGCACAGGCCCGATGGCGCTCGTCCCAGGGCATCCTGTTCACACCGGCCGAGTTCCTGAGGGTCTCCGACGACGGCGACCGCAGCGCCGAACTCGGCCGCTGGCTGCTCGAGGAGGCCGTGGGGCAGGCGGCGGAACGAGCCGGCCTCGGTCATACGACAACGGTGTCGGTACGGCTGTCCGCGCGCCTGCTGCTGGACAGGTCGCTGCCCCTCGGTTCCATCGAGGCGCTCCTCACGAGGCACGAGCTGCCTTCCGGCGCACTCGTCATCGAGCTGGCGGACAGCGACCCGCGCATCTCCTTCGACGAGCTCGAACAGCGGCTGACCGCCCTGCGCAGGATGGGGGTGCGGATCGCGCTGGACGGCTTCGGCAGCGGCTACGCGGCGATCAACGCGCTGCGCAGACTCCCCGTGGACGTGCTCAAGCTCGACCGGGGGCTGGTGGAGGGCATCGTCGAATCGGCCAGGCTGCACAAGATCACGAGTGGTCTGCTGCGGATCGCGGGCGACCTCGGACTGCAGTCGGTGGCGGACGGCGTCGACGGTCCGGAACAGGTGCTCGCGCTGCGCGCCATGGGCTGCACGCACGGGCAGGGCATGGCCTTCTCCGGGCCCCTGGACGAGTACCGGTTGCGCCGGTCCCTGGTCCGCGGCGAGTACCCCGTACCGAGGGGCATCGCGCTGCCGGTGCTGACGGCGGGCATCCCCCCTGCCCGGAATGGCTCAAATAATGAGACGCGCGTCCCACCCACTTGACAGTGATGGCGCGCCGGGGGGAGGGTCATTGCCATGCGCACCCGAATTCTCGTACTTGGAAAGCGCGTCGGCTAGCAGAGCCGCGAAGACAGCTCTGCAGACAACTCCCGACGCGCTCCCCTCGCTTGCCTCACGGCACGAGGGGTTTTTTGTTGCACCGGAACCCACCAAACCACCGCAAAAACCCTCAGCTTCGAGAAGAGAACTTCGATGACCGAGCAGGCCTCCGGGGCCCACCATCCGCAGCCGCGGGCCCGTAACGGCGGACAGCCGTCCGCCGCCGTCGAACACGTCACGGGTGCGCAGTCCCTCATTCGCTCTCTCGAGGAAGTAGGGGCCGACACGGTGTTCGGCATTCCGGGCGGTGCGATCCTCCCGGCGTACGACCCGATGATGGACTCCTCGAAGGTCCGCCACGTCCTCGTCCGTCACGAGCAGGGTGCCGGACACGCCGCCACCGGCTACGCGCAGGCCACCGGCAAGGTCGGTGTCTGCATGGCCACCTCCGGCCCCGGCGCCACCAATCTGGTCACCCCGATCGCCGACGCGCACATGGACTCCGTGCCGCTGGTCGCGATCACCGGCCAGGTCGCCAGCAAGGCCATCGGCACGGACGCCTTCCAGGAGGCGGACATCTGCGGCATCACCATGCCGATCACCAAGCACAACTTCCTGGTCACGCACGCGGACGACATCCCGCGCACCATCGCTGAGGCCTTCCACATCGCGGCCACCGGCCGCCCCGGCCCGGTCCTCGTGGACATCGCCAAGGACGCCCTCCAGGCGAAGACCACGTTCAGCTGGCCGCCGCAGACGGACCTGCCCGGCTACCGTCCGGTCACCAAGCCGCACGCCAAGCAGATCCGCGAGGCCGCCAAGCTGATCACCGGCGCCAAGCGCCCGGTGCTGTACGTCGGCGGCGGTGTCATGAAGGCCGGCGCCACCGCCGAACTGAAGGTTCTCGCCGAGCTCACCGGCGCCCCCGTCACCACCACCCTGATGGCGCTGGGCTCCTTCCCCGACAGCCACCCGCTGCACGTGGGAATGCCGGGCATGCACGGTGCGGTCACCGCCGTCACCGCGCTGCAGAAGGCCGACCTGATCGTCGCCCTCGGAGCCCGTTTCGACGACCGTGTCACCGGCAAGCTGGACAGCTTCGCCCCGTACGCCAGGATCGTCCACGCCGACATCGACCCGGCGGAGATCGGCAAGAACCGCACCGCGGACGTCCCGATCGTCGGTGACGCCCGCGAGGTCATCGCCGACCTGGTCCAGGCCGTCCAGGCCGAGCACAGCGAGGGCAACACCGGGGACTACAGCGCCTGGTGGAAGGACCTCAACCGCTGGCGCGAGACGTACCCGCTCGGCTACGAGCAGCCGGGCGACGGCAGCCTCGCCCCGCAGCAGGTCATCCAGCGCATCGGCGAACTCGCCCCCAAGGGAACGATCTTCGCCGCCGGCGTCGGTCAGCACCAGATGTGGGCCGCCCACTTCATCGACTACGAGCAGCCGGCCACCTGGCTGAACTCCGGCGGCGCCGGAACGATGGGCTACGCGGTCCCCGCCGCCATGGGCGCCAAGGCCGGCGCCCCGGAGCGCACCGTCTGGGCGATCGACGGCGACGGCTGCTTCCAGATGACCAATCAGGAACTCACCACCTGCGCCCTCAACAACATCCCGATCAAGGTCGCGATCATCAACAACGGCGCCCTCGGGATGGTCCGCCAGTGGCAGACCCTGTTCTACAACCAGCGCTACTCCAACACCGTGCTGCACTCCGGCCCGGAGGCCACCGGCCTGGAGAAGAGCGCCGGCACCCGGGTCCCCGACTTCGTCAAGCTGTCGGAGGCCATGGGCTGCCACGCGATCCGCTGCGAGTCCCCGGACGACCTCGACAAGGTCATCGCGGAGGCCAACTCGATCAACGACCGTCCGGTCGTCATCGACTTCATCGTCCACGAGGACGCCCAGGTGTGGCCCATGGTCGCCGCAGGCACCTCCAACGACGAGGTCATGGCCGCCCGGGGCGTCCGCCCCGACTTCGGCGACAACGAAGACGACTGAGAGAGAGCGATACAAGACATGTCCAAGCACACGCTCTCCGTCCTGGTGGAGAACACCCCCGGCATCCTGGCGAGGATCGCCGCCCTGTTCTCCCGCCGCGGCTTCAACATCGACTCGCTCGCCGTCGGTGTCACCGAGCACCCCGACATCTCACGCATCACCATCGTGGTGGGAGTCGAGGACCTGCCGCTCGAGCAGGTGACCAAGCAACTCAACAAGCTCGTCAACGTCCTGAAGATCGTCGAACTCGAACCGGGCTCCGCCATCCAGCGCGAACTCGTCCTGGTGAAGGTCCGCGCCGACAACGAGACCCGCTCCAAGATCGTCGAGATCGTCCAGCTGTTCCGCGCCAAGACCGTCGACGTCTCACCCGACGCGGTCACCATCGAGGCCACCGGTTCGAGTGACAAGCTCGAGGCGATGCTGAAGATGCTGGAGCAGTTCGGCATCAAGGAGCTCGTGCAGTCCGGCACGATCGCCATAGGGCGTGGTGCCCGGTCCATCACGGACCGGTCGCTGCGCGCGCTGGAACGCAGCGCGTAGCACCGTTTCTCGCCTGGCGAGACCCCGAGACCCCCCGATCCATCCCGCCGTACGGTGGGACGCAAACTGCGTCATCCCAAGACGTGCACACCAAGGAGATATCCCAGTGGCCGAGCTGTTCTACGACGACGATGCCGACCTGTCCATCATCCAGAACCGCAAGGTCGCGGTCATCGGCTACGGCAGCCAGGGCCACGCCCACGCGCTGTCGCTGCGTGACTCCGGTGTGGACGTCCGCGTCGGTCTGCACGAGGGCTCCAAGTCCAAGGCCAAGGCCGAGGAGCAGGGCCTGCGCGTCGTGACGCCCGCCGAGGCCGCCGCGGAGGCCGACGTCATCATGATCCTCGTCCCGGACCCGATCCAGGCCCAGGTCTACGAGGAGTCGATCAAGGACAACCTGAAGGACGGCGACGCGCTGTTCTTCGGCCACGGCCTCAACGTCCGCTTCGGCTTCATCCAGCCGCCGGCCGGTGTCGACGTCGCCATGGTCGCCCCCAAGGGCCCGGGCCACCTGGTCCGCCGCCAGTACGAGGAGGGCCGCGGCGTTCCCTGCATCGCCGCCGTCGAGCAGGACGCCACGGGCAAGGCCTTCGACCTGGCGCTGTCGTACGCCAAGGGCATCGGCGGCACCCGCGCCGGCGTCATCAAGACGACGTTCAAGGAAGAGACCGAGACCGACCTCTTCGGTGAGCAGGCCGTCCTCTGCGGTGGCACCGCGGCGCTGGTCAAGGCGGGCTTCGAGACCCTGACCGAGGCCGGCTACCAGCCGGAGATCGCGTACTTCGAGTGCCTCCACGAGCTGAAGCTGATCGTGGACCTCATGTACGAGGGCGGCCTGGAGAAGATGCGCTGGTCGGTCTCCGAGACCGCCGAGTGGGGCGACTACGTCACCGGCCCCCGCATCATCACGGACGCCACCAAGGCCGAGATGAAGAAGGTCCTCACCGAGATCCAGGACGGCACCTTCGCCAAGAACTGGATGGACGAGTACCACGGCGGTCTGAAGAAGTACAACGAGTACAAGACCCAGGACTCCGAGCACCTGCTGGAGACCACCGGCAAGGAGCTGCGCAAGCTCATGAGCTGGGTCGACAACGACGAGGCGTGATCCTCAGGGGCGAGGGGGCCGGCACCGGCCCCCTCGCCCCGCCACTTCGTCCAGCCACGGACGAGTGATCCTGCCACCGAGGCGCAAGGCGCACTGCGCGGCACCACTACACTCATCAACACACGCGTCAGGCCCACAGTGTCGTGCGTCTTCCACGCGGCTAGCCCCCTCCACCGCTGCGGCCGTCGGGACGGCCGTCTGCACCGGACATGTGAGGACTCACGTGAGCTCGAAACCTGTCGTACTCATCGCTGAAGAGCTGTCGCCCGCCACCGTCGACGCGCTGGGCCCGGACTTCGAGATCCGGCACTGCAACGGCGCCGACCGCGCGGAGCTCCTGCCCGCCATCGCCGACGTCGACGCGATCCTGGTCCGCTCTGCCACCAAGGTCGACGCGGAGGCCATCGCCGCCGCCAGGAAGCTGCGCGTCGTGGCCCGCGCCGGCGTGGGCCTGGACAACGTGGACGTCTCCGCCGCCACCAAGGCCGGCGTGATGGTCGTCAACGCTCCGACGTCCAACATCGTCACCGCCGCCGAGCTCGCCTGCGGCCTGCTCGTCGCCACCGCGCGCAACATCCCGCAGGCCAACACCGCCCTGAAGAACGGCGAGTGGAAGCGCTCCAAGTACACGGGCGTCGAGCTCAGTGAGAAGACCCTCGGTGTCGTCGGCCTCGGCCGCATCGGCGTCCTGGTCGCGCAGCGCATGTCGGCCTTCGGCATGAAGATCGTCGCGTTCGACCCGTACGTGCAGCCCGCCCGCGCCGCCCAGATGGGTGTCAAGCTGCTCTCGCTCGACGAGCTGCTCGAGGTCTCCGACTTCATCACCGTCCACCTGCCCAAGACCCCCGAGACGCTCGGCCTGATCGGCGACGAGGCGCTCCACAAGGTCAAGCCGGCCGTCCGCATCGTCAACGCCGCACGCGGCGGCATCGTGGACGAGGCGGCGCTGTACTCGGCGCTCAAGGAGGGCCGGGTCGCCGGCGCGGGACTCGACGTGTACGCGAAGGAGCCCTGCACCGACTCCCCGCTGTTCGAGCTGGACCAGGTCGTCTGCACCCCGCACCTCGGGGCGTCCACGGACGAGGCCCAGGAGAAGGCCGGTATCGCCGTCGCCCGCTCGGTGCGCCTCGCGCTCGCCGGTGAGCTCGTGCCCGACGCGGTCAACGTCCAGGGCGGCGTCATCGCCGAGGACGTGCGTCCCGGTCTGCCGCTCGCCGAGAAGCTCGGCCGCATCTTCACCGCTCTCGCGGGTGAGGTCGCGGTCCGTCTCGACGTCGAGGTGTACGGCGAGATCACCCAGCACGACGTCAAGGTGCTCGAACTGTCCGCGCTCAAGGGCGTGTTCGAGGACGTCGTCGACGAGACCGTCTCCTATGTCAACGCGCCGCTGTTCGCGCAGGAGCGCGGTGTCGAGGTCCGCCTGACGACCAGCTCGGAGTCCCCGGACCACCGCAACGTCGTCACCGTGCGCGGCACGCTCTCCGGCGGTGAGGAGATCGCGGTCTCCGGCACGCTGGCGGGCCCCAAGCACCTCCAGAAGATCGTCGCCATCGGCGAGCACGACGTGGATCTGGCCCTCGCCGACCACATGGTCGTCCTGCGCTACGAGGACCGTCCGGGTGTCGTCGGCACCGTCGGCCGCATCCTCGGCGAGGCCGGTCTCAACATCGCCGGCATGCAGGTGTCGCGTGCCGAGGAGGGCGGCGAGGCGCTCGTCGTCCTGACCGTGGACGACACGGTCCCGGCGACCGTGCTCACGGAGATCGCCGAGGAGATCGGCGCGGCGTCCGCCCGTTCGGTCAACCTCACCGACTGACCCGTACGACCCACCGCCCGGCCCCCGGTCGCCCGCCCTGTGCCCGCGACCGGGGGCCGGTGCGCGTCGCCGGGCAGAAGTCGCCCGGGACCGCGACGTTTCCGGGGCGGGCCCGCTGGCTCCCTGTGGCGCCTGAGCCCGGAGATCGTGGTGACGGGCGACCAAGTGCCCGCTGTGCGCGACCATCCGGCCAGGTCCGGCGCGAGGGCGCGCGGCATCATCCCGATGCTCATGGGCGGCGAGGAGGCCGACGTCTTCCAGGAGGACGTCGACACGCTGGGCGAATCCGCATGACGCTGATGACGGGCCTGACCGCCCAGTGGACCTTCGACCCGGCGACCGCGATCCGTGGGGGACGAACCCGCCGAGGGGCTGCGGCAGGTGATGAACGCGGCCGAAGGGACTCGGTGGCCCGTCGGTGTCACAGCCGTGCGAGTTTGAGGGCCATGTGCAGCAGCAGCCGGTGTTCGCCGTCGTCGAGATCCAGACCGGTGAGCTGCTCGACGCGCGAGAGGCGGTAGTAGAGCGTCTGGCGGTGGATGCCGAGTGCCGCCGCCGTGCGGCCCGCCTGGCCCGCGGAGTCGAGGAACACCTCGGCGGTGCGGGCCAGTTCCGTGTGCGAAGGGGCCAGCAGATCCCGCACCGCCGGGTCGTCGGCCGTGTCCGCGGGAAGGGCCGTCAGCAGACGGTACGGCCCGAGGTCCGGCCACCGGGCGACCGGCCCCAGCCGGGACTCCGCCCGCGCGGCCCGCGCGGCCGACACCGCCTCCCGCCAGGCACTGCCGAGCTCCCCCAGACCGCGGCGCGGCGCGGCCAGTCCCGCCGCGGCGCCGGCCGGCTGCCGGGCCGCGCCCGCGCCGCCGGCCGTCCGCGGGCCCTCGGCGCCGACGACGGCGCCACCCGCCGCGGCCGCACTCAGCCGGGCCGCGACGGTCTTGGCGGGGGAGGGGTTGCCGGCCGAGCGCAGCCGGACCAGCGCGGCCACGGCGTCCGGGCCGACGGGTGCGTCGGGCCCGGGGGCCGTCGAGGCCGGCAGGGGCAGGGTGCACAGTGCCGCCGTGCCGGGCAGGGACCGTACCGACGGAGCGTCCTGCGCGGTCCACGGCATCACGCACACCAGGATGTGCAGTCCCTCCGCGCCCGCGCCCAGTCCCGTGCTCAGCTCGGCCACCGCCATGTCGTACTGCCAGCCACGCTCCGCCGCGAGCGCCGCCCGCAGTTCACGGGAGAGGTCGGCGCCGACTCGTTCCTCGTCCGCGAGGAGCGTGCCGATCCGGTCCGCGACCTCCATCGCGGCGGTCAGCTGGGCCGCCGACGGCCCCGGCCGCGCGTCGAGCAGCCACACGTACCCGAGCGCGACTCCGTGGTGCCGCACGGGCAGACAGATCCGGTCACGGTAGACGCCGGCCTCCGGCGTGGCGGGGATACGGACCGGCCCTGTCGCGCGGGTGATGCCGAAGCCCTCGAACCAGGCGCGCACCGCCGGAGTGGACTTCCGGGTCAGGATCGAACGGGTCCGTACGGGGTCCATCGCCGTGTCGTCGTCGCTGTCGTGCGCGCCGAAGGCGATCAGTCCGAAATCGCGGTTCTCCAGCGTCGCGGGTGTCGCCAGCAGTGCGGAGATCTCGTCGACGAGGTCCTGGTAGTCGCCCTTCACCCCGCCATTCTCGCACCTCTCAGACATATGTCTGAGATCCGGGACACGGATGCGTGACAGCTGTCGATGGCAGGGGCTCGGCGCGATCCTTAGTTTCAGGGTGGTTCTTCGTGCCGTTTCCGGACCGTTCGGTTTCGGCCACTTCAACACCTGTTCCGTGGAGGTGCCCGTGCTGGGTCCCGTGATCCTCGCCGCATCGCGCAGCGACAAGATGCGCCGCTTCGTGTCCGCCGCACCGGGGACCAAGCAGGTCGTCGCCCGGTTCATCGCCGGCGAGACGGTCGAGCAGGTCGTCCCCGTCGTCAAGGACGCCGCCGCCAAGGGCCTCGAGGTCACCCTCGATGTCGTCGGCGAGGACATCACCACACGCGAGCAGGCCGCGGCCGCCCGCGACGCCTACCTCGAGCTGATCGAGCACCTGGCGGGCCTCGGGCTCGGCACGAAGGCCGAGATGTCGGTCAAGCTGTCGATGTTCGGCCAGGCACTGGAGGGCGGGCACGAGCTCGCGCTGTCCAATGTCCGCCCCGTCGTCGAGGCCGCCGCGGCCATCGGCACGACGGTTACGCTGGATGCCGAGGACCACACCACCCTCGACTCGATGTTTGCCATTCACGAGGAGCTCCGCAAGGACTTCCCCCAGACCGGCTGTGTGATCCAGGCCTACCTGTTCCGCACCGAGGACGACGCCCGCCGGCTCGCTGACGCCGGCAGTCGCGTCCGCATCGTGAAGGGCGCGTACAAGGAGCCCGCCTCCGTCGCGTACCAGGACAAGGCCGAGATCGACAAGGCGTACGTGCGCGTCCTCAGGATCCTGATGGAGGGCGACGGCTACCCGATGATCGGGTCGCACGACCCGCGCCTGATCGCCATCACCCAGGACCTGGCCCACCGCGCCGGGCGCAAGCTCGACGAGTACGAGTTCCAGATGCTGTACGGCATCCGAAGCGACGAGCACGTCAGGCTCGCCGCAGAGGGCCACCGGATGCGCGTCTACACCGCGTACGGCACCGACTGGTACGGCTACTTCATGCGCCGCCTCGCCGAGAAGCCGGCCAACCTGCTCTTCTTCCTCCGCTCGATGATCACAAGAGGGTGACCGGTGGTTGTCGCCTTTCCAGGTGCATCCTGGGAAGCGACAACCACCGCTCTCCGCCCGGCTGCGCCGGACCCGTTCCGATCTGTTTCCCGAAGGAGCAACGGAACCCGTGACTCCGCCCCTTGAGGCTTCTCGGTCACTCGCCGAAGCGAGCTCGTGACGGTCAAGCCCTGACCGCAGCCCAACATACGTACAGGACTTCAGTTCCTCCCGGCTGAAGTCGGCACATCACTCGGAAGAGGTAACCCATGGACGCTGTGACCCAGGTCCCCGCCCCGGTCAACGAGCCGGTGCACGGCTACGCCCCCGGCTCGCCCGAGCGCATCCGCCTCGAAGCCAAGCTCAAGGAGCTGGCAGAGAACCCGATCGAGCTGCCGATGACGATCGGCGGAGTGAAGCGGATGGGCGGCGGCGAGCGCGTCGACGTCGTGCAGCCGCACAACCACAAGGCCGTCATCGGCACCTTCGCCGCCGCCACCCAGCAGGACGCGCAGGACGCGATCGACGCCGCCCTCGCCGCCGCGCCCGCGTGGCGCGCGATGTCCTTCGACGACCGCGCCGCGATCATCCTGCGCGCCGCGGAGCTGCTGTCCGGCCCGTGGCGCGAGACGCTGGCCGCCTCCACCATGCTCGGCCAGTCGAAGACCGCCCAGCAGGCCGAGATCGACACCCCCTGCGAGCTCATCGACTTCTGGCGCTTCAACGTCAAGTACGCCCGCGACATCCTGGCCGAGCAGCCCCCGGCCAACTCGCCGGGCGTGTGGAACCGCATGGACCACCGCCCGCTCGAGGGCTTCGTCTACGCGATCACCCCGTTCAACTTCACCGCCATCGCCGGCAACCTGCCGACCGCGCCCGCCCTGATGGGCAACGTCGTCGTCTGGAAGCCGTCCCCGACGCAGACCCACGCCGCCGTGCTGCTGATGCAGCTCCTGGAGGAGGCCGGTCTGCCCAAGGGCGTCATCAACCTGGTGACCGGAGACGGCATCGCCGTCTCCGAGGTGGCCCTCGAGCACCCGATGCTCGCCGGCATCCACTTCACCGGTTCGACCCGCACCTTCCAGCACCTGTGGAAGACGGTCGGCAACAACATCGAGAAGTACCGTTCCTACCCGCGGATCGTCGGCGAGACCGGCGGCAAGGACTTCGTCGTCGCCCACCCGAGCGCCGACCGCGCCATCCTCAAGACGGCGCTGACCCGCGGCTCGTTCGAGTTCCAGGGCCAGAAGTGCTCCGCGTCCTCGCGCGCGTACGTCCCCGCCTCGATCTGGAACTCCGGTTTCAAGGAGGAGTTCGCCGCCGAGGTCGACGCCATCCGGATGGGTGACGTCACCGACCTGACGAACTTCATCGGCGCCGTCATCGACGAGCGTGCGTTCGCGAAGAACAAGGCCGCGATCGACCGGGCGAAGTCCGACCCGACCTGCACGGTCGTCGCCGGCGGCAGCTACGACGACTCCACGGGCTACTTCGTCCGCCCGACCGTCATCGAGTGCTCCGACGCCGACAACGAGGTCTTCACGACCGAGTACTTCGGCCCGATCCTCGCCGTCCATGTCTACGAGGACGACAAGTACGAGGAGATGCTGGAGCAGATGGAGTCGGTGTCGGCGTACGCGCTGACCGGCTCGATCATCGCCGGCGACCGTGCCGCGGCGGCCGACGCCATGGAGAAGCTCCGCTACGCGGCGGGCAACTTCTACATCAACGACAAGTCGACCGGCGCCGTCGTCGGCCAGCAGCCCTTCGGCGGCGGCCGCGCCTCCGGCACCAACGACAAGGCCGGCGCCCCGCAGAACCTGATGCGCTGGACGCTGACCCGCGCCATCAAGGAGACGCTGGTCCCGCCGACGGACTACACGTACCCGCACATGGGCTGACCGACAGGTCGCCCCCAGGCTCCGCCCCCGTCCCGGCCCCCACGCCGCAACGGGGGCGGCTCCATGTGCGCGGCGGAACGGGCTTGACGAGGGCTCAGTTTGCGGCGGCGTATGCCGGATACCCGAGACGCATGGCTGAGACCAAGAAGAACACGACCAGGGCACGTACGACCGGCAACGCCGGAACGCGAGCGGCACGTCGGGCCGAGGAGACGGCGACGGACGCCGGCCGGCAGACGGTGGGGTCCGTGCGCGACATCGGCGACGCCACCACCCGGAAGGCGGCCGCCGCCGCGAGGACCGTCCGGCGCACAGCCGTCTCCGCGGCGGAGACGGCCGCGGGCCGGGCCGGCGTGGTCTGGTCCCTGGTGAAGGCACGCAAGGCGGTGGTGGCCGGGGCGGGTACGGGGGTGGCCACCGCGGTCGTCGGCTCGTACGCGCTCGGCCGCCGCGTCGGCCTCCGGCAGCGCGGGCCGCTGTCCCGCCTCACGGGCGGCAGGCTCTGAACGACGGACGACAGGACTCGGCCGCACCTCGCCGGCCCCCGCGAGGTGCGGCCGCGGTGATCGCGTCTCAGATAGTAGGAAGTCCGAGTAATTGTGGAGACAGAGCGGCCGAGCTGTCCTAACTTTGTAGAAGCCGAACGTCTCGCTCGATCCAGCGAATGGCGGCCGTGAGTCCGTGCCCCCTGGCAGGCAATCCCTGCGGCACCACTCCCCGCCCCTTCCGGCGCCTCGAAATCTCTTCTGATCTCAAGGAGTCGATCACCATGACCGCTGTGACCGTCCGCCGAGTCCGCCACGCCTCCCGCACCGGCGAGTCCGACCGCAAGAACGCCGCCGCCGCCCTGCAGCGCGCCCTCGACCGCCGTGACAACGGCGGCTCCACCGGCCACTGACGACCACCGGCCCCGTCCCACCCATGGCAAGTCCACATGATGGACGTCTCATGTCATTGGATGGGACGGGGAGTAGGGTGCCGACATGTCACGCAGCATCAATCTCGCAGTTGTCCCCGGTGACGGCATCGGCCAGGAGGTCGTGGCGCAGGGCCTGAAGGTCCTTGCCGCGGTCCTGCCTGAGGATGTGAAGCTGGAGACCAAGGAGTACGACCTCGGCGCCCAGCGCTGGCACCGCACCGGAGAGACACTCCCCGACGCGGAGCTCGACTCCCTCAAGGGCCACGACGCCATCCTCCTCGGCGCCATCGGCGACCCGTCGGTGCCGTCCGGTGTGCTGGAGCGCGGTCTGCTGCTGAAGCTGCGGTTCGCCTTCGACCACTACGTGAACCTGCGTCCGTCGAAGCTGTTCCCGGGCACGGCCACCCCGCTGGCCGGCCGCCCGGACATCGACTTCGTCGTCGTCCGCGAGGGCACCGAGGGCCCGTACACGGGCAACGGCGGCTCCCTGCGCACCGGCACGCCCGCGGAGGTCGCCACCGAGGTCAGCCTCAACACCGCGTACGGCGTGGAGCGCGTCGTCCGCGACGCGTACGAGCGCGCAGCCTCCCGCCCCCGCAAGAAGCTGACGCTCGTGCACAAGAACAACGTTCTCGTGTACGCGGGCCACATGTGGAAGAACATCTTCGACCGGGTCGGCCAGGAGTACCCCCAGGTCACCACCGACTATCTGCACGTCGACGCCGCGACGATCTTCTTCGTCACCCAGCCGGAGCGCTTCGACGTCATCGTCACCGACAACCTCTTCGGTGACATCCTCACCGACCTCGCCGCCGCCGTGACCGGCGGCATCGGCCTGGCCGCCTCGGGCAACATCAACCCGACCGGTGAGTTCCCGTCGATGTTCGAGCCCGTGCACGGCTCCGCGCCCGACATCGCGGGCACCGGCAAGGCCGACCCCACCGCGACCGTGCTCTCCGTCGCCCTGCTGCTGCGGCACCTCGGACACGAGAACGAGGCCGTCCGCATCGAGGACGCGGTCGCCGCCGACCTTGCGGAGCTCCCCCGTAGCCCCTCGGGCACGGGAGGGGCCCCCAACGCCGTCCGCACGACGGACGAGATCGGCGACGCGCTCGCGGTACGAGTAGCGAGCTGACCCGCCGGAAGTCGATTCCGGGGGCGTCCCCGGACACCCCCTGAAGCCGCCGGGTCGCATCCCACACCGCGCCCGGCGGCTTTTGCTGTGCGGCCTCCGGGTGCCACCATCGAACCTGGGCCGCATTCACGCCGTTCCATGCACGGTCACCCACGCGCGATAATCGAACGTGGACCGTGATGCCAGGCGATGCTCGGACGTCCAAGCAGTCGACGTGAGCGCGGTCCGTCACAGACAACCGGTGAAGGACACTGCACTCATGACGACGCCCACGATCGAGCTCAAGCCCTCCTCGAACCCGCTGTCCGACGCGGAGCGCGAGGCGATCCTGGCCAACCCGGGATTCGGCCGCCACTTCACCGACCACATGGTCATGATCAAGTGGACGGAGGGGCGTGGCTGGCACGACGGCCAGCTCGTTCCGTACGGGCCGCTGTCCATGGACCCCGCCAACATGACCCTGCACTACGCGCAGGAGATCTTCGAGGGGCTCAAGGCCTACCGCCGTCCGGACGGCTCCGTCGCCACCTTCCGCCCCGAGGCCAACGCCGAGCGCTTCCAGCGCTCCGCCCGCAGGCTCGCGATGCCCGAGCTGCCGGCCGACACCTTCATCGCCGCCTGTGACGCCCTGGTCCAGCAGGACAAGGCATGGGTTCCGGCGCACGGCGGCGAGGAGTCGCTCTACCTGCGCCCGTTCATGATCGCGACCGAGGTCGGCCTCGGTGTGAAGCCGGCCAACGAGTACCTCTTCCTCGTCATCGCCTCCCCGGCCGGCGCCTACTTCCCCGGCGGCGTGAAGCCCGTCTCGATCTGGCTGTCCGAGGACCGGGTCCGCGCCGTCCCCGGCGGCATGGGAGATGCCAAGACCGGCGGCAACTACGCCGCGTCGCTGCTCGCGCAGGCCGAGGCCGCGCAGAGGGGCTGCGCCCAGGTCGCCTACCTCGACGCCGTCGAGCACAAGTGGGTCGAGGAGCTGGGTGGCATGAACCTCTACTTCGTCTACGAGACCGGCTCCGGCGGCGACCTCAAGATCGTCACTCCCGAGCTCACCGGCTCGCTGCTCGCGGGCATCACCCGCGACTCGCTCCTCACCCTGGCCAAGGACCTCGGCTACGGCTCGGAGGAGGGCCGCATCTCCATCGACCAGTGGCAGGCCGACACGGAGAACGGCACCCTCAAGGAGGTCTTCGCCTGCGGCACGGCCGCGGTGATCACCCCGGTCGGCACGGTCAAGAGCGCCCGTGGCGAGTGGGAGCAGTCCGGGGGCGAGCCGGGTGAGGTCACGATGAAGCTCCGCGAGGCGCTGCTCGACATCCAGACCGGCAAGGCGGCCGACGTCCACGGCTGGTCCCACGAACTGGCCTGACCCAGGGGCAGGTGCGATTGCGACGCCTCGGGCTCCGGTCCCGCTCTCCTTGGAGCCCGGCCGGCGTTCGAGGCCACCGCGCGAAGCGCGGTACACCAACCGCCAGGGCGGTACAGCGGCCCGGCCCCCCGAAACACCGCGCGCAGCGCGGTGAACGGGTCCGGGCGAAGCCGCCACGCGGCGGAGCCGCAAAGTGGTGCAGCAGGAGGGGGCGGGTAGGGGACTGGCCCGCGCAGCGGCCCCGGCGCCGCCCCGCGTCACCGCACCCCGGGCGCGGTCCCGCGTCACTGCCGTAGTGCGCGGCGGCCCGGGCGTGGTCCGGGGCCGCCGCCGCAGGCGGGCAGTGGTCCCGGCGGCCCGGGGGCGGTTCGGTGCCACTGCCGTAGTGCGCGGCGGCCCGGGGGCGGTCCGGCGTCACCGCCGTAGTGCGCGGCGGCCCCGGCGCGGCCCCGCGTCACCGCACCGCAGGCTCCCGCACGGCGGCCCCTGACCCCGCCCCCACCCTCCGCACCGCGAGCGCCGCGTACACGACACCCCCCACCAGCCCCGACAGCACGAAGCTGCAGTCCACCCCGCCGGTCAGCGCGAGCAGAGGGCCCTCGTACAGCGGGGTGGAGACGGCGGCCAGCCCCACCGCGGCGCCGAGCGCCCACGAGAGCGTGGCCCGCGGATTCCAGCCGGCACGGAACCAGTACACGCCGCCCCGCGCGCGGCGGTTGTAGACCTGCAGCGCCTCCGCGTCGTAGGAGCCGCCGCAGCGGACGTGCGTCATCAGGGTGATGACGGCCCAGGGCGTGCCGACCGCCGTGAGCAGCAGGACGAACGAGGTCATCGCCGACTGGGCGTCCCACACGAAGTGGCCGAGGAAGACGAACGCGGTCGCCACCGCCGCCACCACCACGGTGGCCCGGGTGCGGGTCGCGCGCGGCAGGATCGCGTCGAGGTCGAGGCCCATCGAGTACAGCATCAGTCCCGCGTTGCCCACGGAGCCGGCCGCGGCGGCGACCAGCAGCGGGACCAGGTACCAGGCCGGAGAGGCGGCGACCAGCGGTTCGGCGTAGTCCAGTCCGGCGCGGGCCGCCAGCGCCGTGTACGTACCGAAGAGCTGGGGCACGAGCAGTCCGGCGACAAGGCCGAGGCAGGTGGCGCCGAGTACCCGGCGGGAGCTGTGGCGCAGCGGCGAGATGTAGCGGGTGTAGTCGCCGAGGAGGGTGATGAAGGCGATCGGCCCGCTGAGCCCGGCGGCCACGGCGGACAGTACCCAGGTCGGCCAGAACGAGCCGAGCAGGTACGGGGTGTCCGGCGGCGCGGCCGTGGTCAGGTCGGGTGCGTAGGCGACGACACCCAGCAGCAGGAGTCCGGTCATGCCGACGGCGAGGATCTTGCTGAGCCGCAGCAGCAGCCGGTAGCCGTACACGGCGCCCACGACGGTGCAGGCGGCGAGCAGCGCGTAGACGAGGGTGTGGGCGAGGCCGCCGGTGGGCAGTCCGGCGAGCCGCGCCAGCGTGCCGATCACCACGTCGCCGCCGATCCACAGCGTCAGGGCGGTGTAGCCGAGCGAGAGCAGCAGGCCGACGACGGACCCCACGAGCCGGCCGCGCACCCCGAAGGCCGCACCGCTGGATGTGGACAGATTGGTCGCGGTGCGCAGGGAGACGAGCGCCAGCGGGGCGGTGACGGCCACGCCGACGATCGTGCCGGCGACGACGGAGGTGACGGACGGCCACAGGCCGAGCCCGAAGGAGACCGGGAGCCAGCCGAAGACGATCACGCCCAGGCAGAGGTTCGATCCCAGCAGGATGGCGACGAGGTCGCGCGGAGTGCTGGTGCGCTCCGCTTCGGGGACGGTGTCGACTCCGCGCTGTTCCACCGGCATGGGCTGCCCCTGTTCCTTGTGGTTTGAGTGACGCTCTAATTGAGTGCTGCTCAATGTGAGCCATGCCTCGTGTGAAGTCAATGGTTTCGATCCGAGAGGGGCATTGTTAGAGTGACACTCAAATCTGGAGGTGTGGTGACGTGCGACTGACCCCGACCGAGCGCGACCGGCTGCTGCTGTTCGGCGCCGCCGAGCTGGCACGGGCACGCAGGGCCCGGGGCCTGCGGCTCAACGTGCCGGAGGCGACCGCGCTCATAGCCGACACCGTCTGCGAGGCGGCCCGCGACGGACGCAGGCTCGCAGAGGCGATCGAGGCCGCGCGCTCGGTGCTCGGACCCGACGACGTCCTGCCGGGCGTCGCGGACGTGGTGACCGAGGTCCATGTGGAGGCCGTCTTCGACGACGGGTCCCGTCTCGCGGTCGTGTCCGACCCGATCGGCGGCGGGGGACTGGGTGAGCGGGCACCGGGAGCGGTACTGCCCGCGCCGCCGCACGAGGAGGCCGCACCCGCGCTGCGGCTGACGGTGCGCAACACCGCGACCGTGCCCGTCAGCGTCACCTCGCACTTCCACTTCTTCGAGGCGAACCCGCGGCTCCGCTTCGATCGCGCCGCCTCCTACGGCATGCGCCTCGCCGTCCCGGCAGGCTCCTCGGTCCGCTTCGACCCCGGCGGCGAGGTGGCGGTCGGGCTCGTGCCCATCGGCGGCGACCGGATCGCCATCGGCTTCGCCGGCCTGGTCGACGGCCCGCTGGACGCGCCCGGCGCGAAGGAAGAAGCCCTGCGCAGGGCCGTGGCCTGCGGCTACCTCGGAGCGGAGGAGAACTGATGGACCCGTACGAGTACGCGTCCGTGCACGGGCCCCGCGCCGGGGACCGGGTCGTCCTCGGTGACTCCGGCCTGGTCGTCCGGGTCGAGTCGGACGCGCAGAAGCCCGGCGACGAGTTCCTGGCCGGCTTCGGAAAGACCGCGCGCGACGGCCTGCACCTCAAGGCCGCCGCCGTCCGCGACACCTGCGACGTCGTCATCAGCAACGTGCTGGTCGTCGACGCCGTCCAGGGCATCCGCAAGGTGTCCGTCGGCATCCGGGAAGGCCGTATCCACGCCATCGGGCGCGCCGGGAACCCGGACACCCTCGACGGGGTGGACGTCGTCGTCGGCACCGGCACGTCGATCGTCTCCGGCGAAGGACTGATCGCCACGGCGGGCGCCGTCGACACCCATGTGCACCTGCTCTCCCCGCGGATCATGGAGGCCTCGCTCGCCTCCGGCGTCACCACCGTCATCGGCCAGGAGTTCGGCCCTGTCTGGGGCGTCGGCGTCAACTCGCCCTGGGCACTGAGGCACGCCTTCAACGCGTTCGACGCCTGGCCCGTCAACATCGGTTTCCTCGCCCGCGGTTCCTCCTCCGACCCCGCACCCCTCCTGGAGGCCCTCGCCGAGGGCGGTGCCTCCGGCTTCAAGGTCCACGAGGACATGGGCGCGCACACCAGGGCCCTCGACACCGCGCTGCGGGTCGCCGACGAGCACGACGTCCAGGTCGCGCTGCACAGCGACGGCCTCAACGAATGCCTGTCCGTCGAGGACACCCTGCGGGTCCTCGACGGCCGTACGATCCACGCCTTCCACATCGAGGGCTGCGGCGGCGGGCATGTCCCGAACGTCCTCAAGATGGCCGGCGTCCCCAACGTCATCGGCTCGTCCACCAATCCGACCCTGCCCTTCGGGCGGGACGCCGTCGCCGAGCACTACGGGATGATCGTCTCCGTCCACGACCTCAAGACCGACCTCCCCGGTGACGCGGCCATGGCGCGGGACCGGATCCGCTCCGGGACCATGGGCGCGGAGGACGTGCTGCACGACCTCGGCGCGATCGGCATCACCTCCTCGGACGCGCAGGGCATGGGGCGCGCGGGCGAGACCGTGCGGCGCACCTTCGCCATGGCCGGGAAGATGAAGGCCGAGCTCGGCCCGATGGAAGGCGACGGCGCGCACGACGACAACGCGCGTGTCCTGCGCTACATGGCCAAGCTGACCATCAACCCGGCGATCGCCCACGGACTGGCCCACGAGATCGGTTCCATCGAGGTCGGCAAGATGGCCGACATCGTCCTGTGGCGGCCCGAGTTCTTCGGTGCGAAACCGCAACTGGTGCTCAAGTCCGGGTTCCCCGCGTACGGAGTCACCGGTGACCCGAACGCCGCGACGGACACCTGCGAACCGCTCGTCCTCGGGCCGCAGTTCGGCGCGTACGGGGCGACCCCGGCCGACATCTCGGTCGCCTTCGTGGCGCAGGCCGCGGTGGACCTCGGGTCCGACCTGATGCCGACGCGCCGCCGCCGTGTCGCCGTACGCGGCACACGGGGCATCGGCCCCGGCGACCTGCTGCTCAACTCCCGTGTCGGAGACGTGTCCGTGGACGGCCGCACGGGACTCGTCACGCTCGACGGCGACCCCGTCCGCTCCGAGCCGGCCGAGTCGATCTCCCTCAACCGCCTCTACTTCCTCTGAGGATCCTTCGATGACCTTCCGCATGCCCGCCGAGTGGACCCCGCACGAGCGCACCTGGATGGCCTGGCCGGGCCCGAACCCCACGTTCACCGACGACGCCGAACTCGCCGGGGCCCGCAGCGCATGGGCCTCGGTGGCGCGTGCCGTACGGCGCTTCGAGCCGGTGACCGTCGTCGCCGGTACCGGCCAGTCCGCCTCCGCCCGTGAACTCCTCGGCCCGGACATCGACATCGTCGAACGCGACCTGGACGACGCGTGGATGCGCGACATCGGCCCCACGTTCGTCACCGACGGCTCGCGGCTCGCCGCCGTCGACTGGGTCTTCAACGGCTGGGGCGCGGCGGACTGGGCGCGCTGGGAGCACGACGCCAAGATCGCCCGTCACGTCGCGGACCTCGCAGGCGTCCCCGTGCACCCCTCCCCGCTGGTCAACGAGGGCGGCGCGATCCACGTCGACGGGGAGGGCACCGTCCTGCTCACGGACACGGTGCAGCTCGGCCCGGAGCGCAACCCCGAATGGACCCGCGCCGAGGTCGAGGCGGAGATCCACGCCCGGCTCGGCACGAAGAAGGCGATCTGGCTGCCGCGCGGTCTCACCGGCGACTACGGGATGTACGGCACCCGCGGCCACGTGGACATCGTCGCGGCCTTCGCCCGCCCCGGCGTCGTGGTCGTCCACACCCAGCCCGACCCGTCCCACCCCGACCACGAACCGTGCAAGGCCAACGTCGCCCTGCTCGCCGCCCAGACGGACGCCAAGGGCCGTCGCCTGGAGGTCGTGGAGGTCCCCGCCCCGACGGTCCTCGTCGACGACGAGGGCGAATGGGTCGACTACTCGTACATCAACCACTACATCTGCAACGGCGGTGTGGTGCTGTGCGGCTTCGACGACCCGAGGGACGAGATCGCGGCCGGCATCTTCCGGCGCCTCTTCCCCGAGAGGACCGTGACCCTGGTCGACGCGCGGGCGATCTTCGCCGGCGGAGGCGGCATCCACTGCATCACGCAGCAGCAGCCGAAGGTCTGACCGTGGCCGTTCAGCACCCCCGATCGGGTAGAACGTACGAGTGACCAGCACCAGCCCCGCCGGCCCCCGCCGCCGCCACCAGCCCGCGCCGCCGCGTGAGGCGCTTCTCGCCGCCGCCATGGCGACCATCGCCGAGCGCGGGCTCGACGGGCTGACCATGGCCGGACTTGGCCGCGAGGTCGGAATGAGCAGCGGGCACCTCCTGTACTACTTCCGTACGAAGGACGAGCTGCTGCTGCAGACCCTGGAATGGAGCGAGGGCCGCCTCGGCCTGGAGCGCGGCGCGCTGCTCTCCGGGCAGGCACCGGCCCGCGAGCGGCTCGACGCGTACATCGCCCTGTACGTGCCCGACGGTCCGCGCGACCCCCACTGGACGCTCTGGCTCGAGGTCTGGAACCGCTCGCAGAACACCGACGCCGACATGCGCGGCCGCCAGGCCGCGATCGAGGGCGCCTGGCACCGCGACCTGGTGGCGCTGCTCGCCGAGGGCATCTCACACGGCGAGTTCCGCGCAGGCGTGGACCCCGACCGCTTCGCCGCGAGACTGCGGGCGCTGCTCGACGGCTTCAGCGTCCACGTCGCCGTGGGGATACCGGGCGCGGGGCGCGAGCAGGTCCTGGCGCATGTGGACGAGTTCGTGACGGAGACGCTGCTGCGGTAGTGGGCGTCTGCGGCGCCGTCCCCCTCCCCGCCCTTTTCCCGAAACCGGGGCCGACCCCGTCCCCCGTGCGCCGCCCTGACGGGCGGTGGCCGGGGGTGGTGCCCCCAGCGGGCTGAGATGCCGCTGCGCGACGTCAGCCGGCCGGCGGGCAACTACAGCCTCGCCGGCGTTTGAGGCGCGGGGGTCCGGGGGCAGGGCCCCCGGAAACACCGCGCGGAGCCCGCCACGCGGGGAGCCGCACATCGGTACAGCGGGAACGGGCGGGGAACACGCCCCGCGCAGCGGCCCCGGCCGCGCCCCGACCGCATCGTGAGACTCCCGTCCAGACACGGACGAACCTGTGGCAGACTTCGGCCGTGCTCTCGTTCGCCATGATTATCGGCAGCAGCGCGCCGGTCCGCAGTGACCGCTGACCCGTGGACAGAAATCCCGCGGCAGGCGGCACCGTGCCCCAGACCCGCGCGCAGACCTCTCGCACCCGCGAGGGGTTTTTTCGTTTTACGGCCTCACCCGCGGCCGGAGGCGAGCAGCGCGCGATGATGGGGGCAAGTGGAGCCAGACATTCCGGAGCCACTCATCCGACAGGAGTCAGGACAGCATGACCACCAACGCAGGTGACCGGACCCAGCACGTCGACGACGGTTTCCACGTCTTCGACACCACACTGCGTGACGGTGCCCAGCGTGAGGGCATCAACCTCACGGTCGCGGACAAGCTGACCATCGCCAGGCACCTCGACGACTTCGGTGTGGGCTTCATCGAGGGCGGCTGGCCGGGGGCGAACCCGCGGGACACCGAGTTCTTCGCGCGCGCCCGGCAGGAGATCACCTTCCGGCACGCCCAGCTCGTCGCGTTCGGCGCGACCCGCCGCGCCGGTGCCATGGCGAGCGAGGACCCCCAGGTCAAGGCACTCCTCGAGTCGGGCGCTCCGGTGATCACCCTGGTCGCAAAGTCGCACGACCGCCACGTCGAGCTCGCCCTGCGCACGACCCTGGACGAGAACCTGGAGATGGTCCGGGACACCGTCTCCTATCTGCGCGAACAGGGCCGCCGGGTGTTCGTCGACTGTGAGCACTTCTTCGACGGCTACCGCGCGAACCCCGCGTACGCCAAGGCCGTCGTCACGACCGCGTACGAGGCCGGCGCCGACGTCGTCATCCTGTGCGACACCAACGGCGGCATGCTGCCCGCCCAGGTCCAGGCCGTGGTCTCCACCGTCCTCGCCGACACCGGCGCCCGCCTGGGGATCCACGCCCAGGACGACACCGGCTGCGCCGTCGCCAACACCCTGGCCGCCGTCGACGCCGGTGCCACGCACGTCCAGTGCACGGCCAACGGCTACGGCGAGCGGGTCGGCAACGCCAACCTCTTCCCGGTCGTCGCCGCGCTGGAGCTCAAGTACGGCAAGAAGGTGCTGCCCGACGGCGCGCTCGCGGACATGACCCGCATCTCGCACGCCATCGCGGAGGTCGTCAACCTGACGCCCTCCACCCATCAGCCGTACGTGGGAGTCTCCGCCTTCGCCCACAAGGCCGGCCTGCACGCCTCGGCGATCAAGGTCGACCCCGACCTGTACCAGCACATCGACCCCGAGCAGGTCGGCAACACCATGCGGATGCTCGTCTCCGACATGGCAGGACGCGCCTCGATCGAGCTCAAGGGCAAGGAACTCGGCATCGACCTCGGCGGCAACCGCGAGCTGGTGGGCCGGGTCGTCGAGCGGGTCAAGGAGCGCGAGCTCAAGGGCTACACCTACGAGGCCGCCGACGCGTCCTTCGAACTCCTGCTGCGCGCGGAGGCGGAGGGCAGGGCCCGCCGCTACTACCGCACCGAGTCGTGGCGGGCGATCGTCGAGGACCGCCCGGACGGCACGCACGCCAACGAGGCCACGGTGAAGCTGTGGGCCAAGGGCGAGCGCATCGTGGCCACCGCGGAGGGCAACGGCCCGGTCAACGCGCTGGACCGGGCGATGCGGGTGGCGCTGGAGAAGATCTACCCGCAGCTCGCGAAGTTCGAGCTGATCGACTACAAGGTCCGTATCCTCGAGGGCCGTCACGGGACCGGCTCCACCACGCGCGTGCTGATCACGACCGGCGACGGCGCGGCGGAGTGGGCCACGGTCGGTGTCGCGGACAACATCATCGCCGCGTCCTGGCAGGCACTGGAGGACGCCTACACCTACGGCCTGCTGCGCGCGGGCGTCGAACCGACGGAGTAGCCGGCGCGGGCCCCGCGACGGAGCAGCCGCGCGACGCGGCAGCCGCGAGCGGGGGCGGGCCGGTCCACCGGCCCGCCCCGCCCGCGCTCCTCCCGAATCAATCAGCTCTGCAGCCGCCACTTCTGGTTCGCGGCCCCGGTGCACGACCAGATCTGCGCCCGGGTCCCGTTCGCCGACGAGTTGTCAGAGGCGTCGAGGCACTTGTCCGCCGGGACGTTCACCAGGTCCGCGGTGGACGATTCGTGACGCCACCGCTGTGCGCCCGAACCGTTGCAGCTCCACAGCTGGACCTTCGCACCGTCCGCCGTCGAACCCGACGTGACGTCCAGGCACTTGCCGAGCGCCTGGACGGAGCCGTCGGAGCGGAGGGTCCAGCGCTGGGCGGCCGAACCGTTGCAGTCCCACAGCTGGACCGCCGTGCCGTCGGCAGAGGAGCCGCCCGCCACGTCCAGGCACTTGCCGCCGAGGCCGACCAGCGTCCCGGTCTGCTCGGAGCCGCCCGACTGGGTGCCGGACCAGGTGAACGTCGCGGACGTCCTGCCCGGCAGCGAGTACGTGTAGTGCTGCCCGCCCCAGTTGACGGACATCGTCCGAGCGCTCGACGAGTCGTTGTACGCGATGAGGGCCTTCGAGCCGTCCGGGTTGCGCCAGGCCACGTTCGGGACGGTGGAGCTGCCGGTGGACGCGATCCGGTGTGCGCCGGGCTTCACGAACTTCGTGAGGTGGCCCATCGTGTAGTACTCGATGGTGTAGTCCACCTGACCGTGCCGTGAGTCGCCGTTGTGGACGGTGATCAGTCCGTCGCAGGTGCCGCAGCCGCCGTTGTGCGGGCCGCGGTTCTGGTCGACCGCGAGGGACCACTTGGTCACCGACTTCGCCCAGTTACGGGTGTAGTCGATGATGTTCATCATGTCCTCGCGCTGCTGGTTCGCGATCCAGGTGCCGCCGGAGTGCTCGGTCTGGAAGGCGTCCAGCTGCGGATACTGGTTGTGGACGTCCGTCTGCTTGGAGACGTTGCCGCCGTAGCCGTGCCAGGCGACACCGCCGAAGTTCGGGTGGCTGCGGACCGCCGCGTCGTTCACGGTCTGCGCCGCGTACGCGTCGTAGGTGTCCCAGTTCCAGTCGTGGGCGAGCACCTTGGCCGGCAGACCGGCGTTCGCGAGCTTGGGGAGCAACTCGCTCTTGGTGAAGTACGCGAGCCCGGAGGCGTTCCAGCTCATGGACGGGTAGCCGCTGCAGCACGTCGGCTCGTTCTGCGCGGTGACGTAGTCGACCGGGACGCCCTGGTCGCGCCAGGCCTGGAGGTACTTCACGAAGTAGTCGGCGTACGTGCCGTAGTTCTCCGCCTTGAGCCAGCCGCCGTTGAGCTGTCCGCTGTCCTTCATCCAGGCGGGTGCCGTCCAGGGGGAGGCCACCAGGGTGAGCTGCGGATTGAGCTGCCGGGCCTGCTTGGTGAGCGGCAGGACGTCCTGGAGATCGTGGGCGATGGAGAACCGGGACAGCGACGGGTCGGTCTGTCCGGCCGGCAGGTCGTTGTACGTGTAGCCGAAGCGCGCCAGGTCGGAGCCGCCCATCGGATTCCGTACGAAGGACAGTCCGATGCCGTCGGTGGGCGAGAACAGCTTCCTCATCGTCGCGTCACGCGTCGCCTGTGACAGCGCGCCGCTGCCCTTCATCAGCCAGGCGGCGGTGTCGGTGAAGGACGCGCCGCCGCCGGTGAAGGTCTGGTAGCGGGTGTTCTCGTCGACGTTGACGACGGTGCCGCCACCGCCGGTGCCGGCCTGGAAGTTGACGGGTGTCTGCTGCTGCAGCCCGCGGGTGACATGCCGGCCGCCGCTGTCGTCCGTCGTGGTGAGCCAGATGTTCACCTGCTCGCCCACGGCCTGGGCGGTGCCGGCGGTCAGGCCGGTCAGCCCGGCCGTGGCCAGCGCGCCGGCCAGCAGAATGCGAATGGTTCTCATCGGTCGTGCCATGGACATGGCCCTCTCGGCTGAGGTGTGGGGGACGGGGCGTGAGTGAACTCCCGCCGTGCGCGCCCGTCAAGACCTCGCGCATTCAGACTCTGAACACAGAACTCGCCTCAGCGGCCCAGAACTTGGGATTCTGTGGATCTCAGCGTGAAGTATTGACGCCGGAGCGGCGTGACGGTTGACTCACCGCACACCGCCGGAACCGGTTCCGGCAGCGGTTCCGGTACCGGTACCAGACATCGACGCGGAGGCCCTCGATGCGTGTCACCATCGCCGACGTCGCACGTGAGGCGGGTGTCAGCAAGACCACCGTCTCCCGGGTGCTCAACACCAAGGCCGACGTCGACGCGGGCACCGCCGCCCGTGTTCGTGAAGTGATCGATTCGCTCGGCTACGTACCCAGCTCCGGCGCGGTCGGCCTGGCCCGCGGCACCAGCCGTACGGTCGCCATGCTGACCCCGCCGCTCACCTGGCCCTGGATGGGCGAGGTGCTGCAGGGCGTGGTGGACACGGTGGAGGCCGCCGGGTACGGCCTGCTGCTGTTCACCTGCAACCGGGGAGCCGAGTCCGTCGACCACTTCATCAGCCAGGTCTCCGCCCGTGCGTTCGACGGGCTCCTGGTCATCGAACCGGAGAACACCCTCGACACCATCACCGCCATGCACCGCCGCGGTCTGCCGGTCGTCCTCATCGACGACCGTGGCCACCACCCCGAATTCCCGTCGGTCGCCACGACCAACCGGGCGGGCGGGGCGTCGGCGGCCCGGCACCTGCTCGCGGGCGGCCGCCGCCGCCCCCTCGTCGCCACGGGGCCCGCCGCCTTCGGCTGCGTACGCGAGCGGACGGAGGGATTCGTCGGTGTCCTCCCCACGGATCTCGTCATCACGGGCGAGTTCACAGAGGAGTCGGGTCGGCGCGCCGTGGAGCAGGCACTCGCGGAGGGCAGATCCTTCGACTCCGTCTTCGCGCACAACGACCTCATCGCGGCGGGCGTGCTGCGCGCTCTGCGGGACGCGGGCCGCAGCGTCCCGGCCGACATCGCCGTCGTCGGCTTCGACGACATCCCCATGGCCCGCCACACGGAGCCCCCGCTGTCCACGGTGCGCCAGCCGATGCGGGAGATGGGGGAGACCGCGGCGCGACTGCTGCTCGCCCGACTGGCGGGCGAGCCGATCGGTGACGCTCTGGTCGTGCTGCCCACGGAACTCGTCGTCCGAGCCTCCGCGCCCGACGGCTGACCGCCCGCCGCTCCGCCCGGACCCTGCCGGAGGGCTCGGCCGCCCCGGCCACCGAACGGGGCCTGCCCGCCCCGTACCCGACCCGGGGCACGGGACGACGGCAGGCACCCGCCCCACCCCTGCCCGTCCGTCGCGACCACCTGCCACAGGCCCTCGCCCGCGGCGGCCCTGCACCACCGGCCTGCCGCGCACCACCTGCCCTGTCCCGCACCACCGGCCGCAGGCCCCCCGCCCGCGGCGGCCCCGGCCATCCGCCCCGTCCCGCTCCACCCGGCCTGACCTGCACTGCAGCTCGTCCCGCACCACCTGTCGTCCGTACCACCGGCCGCCCTGCACCACCTGGCCTGTCCCGCACCACCTGTCGTCCGTACCACCGGCCGCAGGCCCCCCGCCCGCGGCGGCCCCGGCCACCCGGCCCGTCAAGGGCCGTGCCAGACCGTCACCGGCCCGTCAGGGCCGTCCCGCACCACCCGGCCTGTCCCGTCCCGCACCACCGCCCGTCCCGCGCCATCCGGCCCCCGTCAAGACCGTGCCAGACCAGCCCGTCAGGGCCGCCCCACACCGTCACCGGCCCGCCAGGGCCGCCCCGCACCGAAGGAGCCGCACATGCCCAGACCCCCTCGGCCAAGACCACGACCCGGGCGCCGCCGGGCCGGCACCGCACTGGCCGCCGCCACCGCCGTGATCGGATCGCTGCTCGCCGGTGCGCTGCCCGGCAGCGCGTCCGCCGCCGACGAGCCGACGCCCGTGCCCGTCGACCGGTTCGAAGGGGAGGTCCCCTTCGCCAACCCGCCCGCGGAGGGCATCTTCACCTGGGGCAGCGACGCCGACGACCAGCCCACGCTGCGGATCGAGGAACGCGCCGACGCGCCCGAGGGCGGCAAGGTCCTCGAAGGCTCCTACGACATCAGCGGCTGGGGCGGCATCAGCCACGATTTCGCCTTCGACCGGCCCGCGCACGACTGGACCGCCTCCAAGGGCATCCGCTTCTGGTGGTACGGCCAGAACACCGCGCCCCTGCCGCCCGGTTCGGGCAAGCGCATCAACTTCGAGATCAAGGACGGCGGCGCGAACGGCGAGGCGTCGGAGCTGTGGACGATGTCGTTCACCGACGACTGGGAGGGCTGGCACCTCGTCGAGATCCCGTTCGCCGACTTCCATTACCGTGCCGACTACCAGCCCGTCGGCGGCATCGACCAGGTCCTCGGCCTCAACGAGATGTGGGGCTGGGCGCTGACCCTGCCGACCGGCGCCCCCGGCACGTTCGCCGTCGACGGCATGGAGCTGTACGGCAAGGCCGACCCGGCCCTCAAGGCCAAGGTCCTGACCGACGCCGCCGTCTACCCGGTCGACGAGGGCGGCACCGCCCACGTGAAGGTCTCCGTCGCCACGACCGGATCCGTCCCGACCGACGAGCCGGTCACCGTCGAGTACACGACCGACGGCGGCAGCGCCGAGTCCGGCAAGGACTACGAGCCGGTCACCGGGTCCGTCACGTTCCCGGCGGGCACCGCGTCCGGGACCTCCCGCACGGTCCCCGTCGCCACGAAGAAGGACGGGACGGCGGAGTCCGCGGAGACCGTGCCGCTCACCCTGGCGGTCAGCGGGGCCAAGGCCCCCGCCGAGACGCCGCAGGTCGTCGTGAACGCCCACGGCCTGCCGTACCAGAACCCCCGGCTGCCGGTGAAAAAGCGCGTCGCCGACCTGCTGTCCCGCATGTCCCTGGCGGAGAAGGCCGGCCAGATGACCCAGGCAGAGCGCAACGCCCTCAAGTCGCAGGGTGACATCGCCTCCTACGACCTCGGCTCGTTGCTCTCCGGCGGTGGTTCGGTTCCGACACCGAACGCGCCAGAGGCATGGGCGAAGATGGTCGACGCGTACCAACTGCGGGCCCAGGCCACCCGGTTCCAGATCCCGCTGATCTACGGTGTCGACGCCGTCCACGGGCACAACAACGTCATCGGCTCGACGATCATGCCGCACAACATCGGCATCGGCGCCGGACGCGACCCGAAGGTCGCCGAGCGGACCGGCGCGGTCACCGCCGAGGAGGTGCGCGCCACCGGCATCCCGTGGGACTTCGCGCCCTGTCTGTGCGTGACCCGCGACGAGCGCTGGGGTCGCTCGTACGAGGCGTTCGGTGAGGACCCGGCGCTGGTCACCGCCATGGAGACGGTGATCCAGGGCATGCAGGGCGCCCGCAACGGCAAGGACCTGGACCGCAACGACAAGGTGCTCACCAGCGCCAAGCACTTCGTCGGCGACGGCGGCACCGAGTTCGGATCGTCGAGGACCGGTTCGTACACGATCGACCAAGGCGTCACGAGGGTCACCCGTGAGGAGCTGGAGGCGGTGCACCTCGCGCCGTTCGCGGAGGCAGTCAAGCGCGGCACGGGCACCGTCATGCCCTCGTACTCCTCGCTGGACATCATCGGTGACGACGCCGGCCCGGTGAAGATGCACGCCAACGCCGAGATGATCAACGGGGTACTCAAGGACCGCATGGGCTTCGACGGCTTCGTCATCAGCGACTGGCAGGCCATCGACCAGATCCCCGGCGACTACCCGAGCGACGTCCGCACCTCGGTCAACGCCGGACTCGACATGATCATGGTGCCGACCGACTACCAGGAGTTCATCAGGACCCTGAAGGACGAGGTGGACGCCGGGCGGATCAGCGAGGAGCGGATCGACGACGCGGTGTCCCGCATCCTGACCCAGAAGTTCCGGCTGGGCCTCTTCGAGCAGCCGTACGCCGACACGACCCACCTCGACGAGGTCGGCTCCGCCGAGCACCGCGCGGTGGCCCGTGAGGCGGTCGCCAAGTCCCAGGTGCTGCTCAAGAACGACGGCGCCGTGCTGCCGTTGAAGAAGTCGCAGAACGTGTACGTGGCAGGGTCCAACGCCGACGACCTCGGCAACCAGGCCGGTGGCTGGACCATCAGCTGGCAGGGCTCCTCCGGCGCGATCACCCCCGGCACCACGATCCTCGAGGGCATGAGGAAGGCCGCCCCCGACGCCGTGATCGACTACTCGAAGGACGCCTCCGCGGCCACCGAGGGCTATGACGTCGGTGTGGTCGTCGTCGGCGAGACTCCTTACGCCGAAGGCTTCGGCGATGTCGGCAACGGCAACGACCTGGAGCTGACGGCCGCTGACAAGGCCGCCGTCGACAAGGTGTGCTCCGCGATGAAGTGCGCGGTCCTGGTCGTCTCCGGCCGCCCGCAGCTCATCGGCGACAGACTCGCCGGGATCGACGCGCTCGTCGCGTCCTGGCTGCCCGGCACGGAGGGCGACGGCGTCGCGGACGTGCTCTACGGCAAGCGCCCCTTCACCGGACAGCTCCCGGTCACCTGGCCGAAGTCCGAGGCGCAGCTGCCGATCAACGTCGGCGACACGGCGTACGACCCGCAGTTCCCCTACGGCTGGGGCCTGACCACGCTGCAGCGGACCCCCGGCGGCGGTGAACTCACCCTCAAGGCCATCGAGATCGCCGCCAGGGTCCTCCGGGCCACCGGTCGCGGCAGCTCGTCCGAGGCACGCGAACTGGTGGGCAAGGCTCGTCTGATCGTCCAGCAGAAGATCGGCTCGGACATCACGGAGGCATCGGCGAAGCCGTTCGCCGATGCGGACCATCTGCTGCTCACCGGCGATCCGGCGGCCGCGGTCGGCAAGCTGACCGCCGCGTACCGGGCCGGCTGACCGGCCCACCTCGGCGGCAGCATCCGGCAGGGCGGATGCTGCCGCCGAGCCGTGTCTCCCCTCGTCCGCCGGACACGTCCGCCGGACACGTCCGCCGGACACGTCCGCCGGATACGTCCGCCGGACATGTCGTGCTCGAACCGATTGGAGTAGCGTCGTGGTATGAGGACACGGCCGTTCACGTTGGTGTCGGCCCTCGCGGGGCTGACCCTGTTGCTGCTCCTGATCCTGGCACCGGCCTCCGGTGCGGCACCCCGGGCATCGGGGCTCTCAGACGCCGCCGCCGCCCTGAGACAGGGCCCGGTGTACGTCCATCCGGCCATGTCCGGTCAGGTGTCGCAGTCCGAGGCCGACTCGCTGGCGAACCGGATCGAGGACGCCGACAAACCCGTGTTCGTGGCGGTGCTTCCCGCCACCGCGGAGTTCCCGCCCGGCGACCTGCTGCGTGACCTGCGCACGGAGACCGGCATCACCGGCCTCTACGCCGTCAGGCTGGGCGACGGCTTCGACGCCGGGGCCGACGCGGCCGTCATGTCCGGACGGGCCGTCGACAATCTGACCGGCGCGGTGAAGGGCCCCGGACCTGAGGACGCCGCGGTCCAGCTCGACTCGTTCGTCGACCAGGCGCTGCCCCAGGTCAGGGGTGGCGCGCCGGCCTCCTGGGACTCCGGCCCCGACGGTGGGGGAGACACCGGGGCGGGCTCCCTGATCGTCCTCGGCGCGGTCGTGGCCGCCGGCGGTGCCGGTGCCTACGCGATCGTCCGCAACAAGCGCCGCCGGAAGGCGGAGGAGGAGCGGGCGGCCCTCGAGCGGCTCCGTGTCGTCGTCGACGAGGACATCACCGCCTTCGGCGAGGAGCTCGACCGGCTGGACTTCCACCCCTCGGAGAAGGGCGCGGACGACACGATGCGCGCCGACTACGAGCGCGCCCTCGACTCGTACGACACCGCCAAGTCCCGTATGGGCGCCGCGCGGCACCCGGGCGATGTCCGCGGGGTCACGGAAGCGCTGGACGACGGCCGGTTCTCGCTCGCTCTGCTCGCCGCCCGCCGTGAGGGGCGGCCCGTGCCACAGCGCCGCGCGCCCTGCTTCTTCGATCCGCGCCACGGCCTCTCGGTGAAGGACATCTCGTGGGCTCCGTCGGGCGGCGCGGCCCGAGACGTCCCCGTGTGCGCCGCGGACGCGGCCCGTGTCGAGGACGGCCTGGACCCGATGGCACGCACCGTCGACACCGGGTACGGCCGCCGCCCCTACTGGGAGGCCGGGCCGGCGTACGGTCCCTGGGCGGGTGGTTACTTCGGCGGCGGCATCCTTCCCGGCCTGCTGATGGGCACCATGCTCGGCCACATGCTGGCCACCCCCGCGTACGCGGCCGACTACGGAGCGGGTGAGTTCGGCGGCGACGAATACGGCGGCGGCGACTTCTCCGGCGGCGACTTCGACTCGTCCGACTTCGGCGGAGGAGGCGGCGACTGGGGCGGCGGAGGCGGCTTCGGCGGCGGTGACTTCGGCGGGGGTGGCGGGTTCGACGGCGGCGGCGGCTTCTGAAGGGCGCCCACGGCGGACCGGTTCCCTCGGTTGTTCCACGATCGGCCGGACCGCGCGGGCCCGCTTTACGGCAACAGTGGGGGCGCGATTCGTAACCGCTACCGACAGTAGGAAATCGTAACGCAGCGTGCTTGTCTCGTGGGCATGCGCAAACGAACCAGGCTCAAAGCCTTTGCCGCCGTGGCCGTCACGACCCTGCTGGCGACGGCCGGACCGTTGTCCCAGACCGCCCGGTCCGCCGCCCCCGCCCCCGAGTTGGCTCCACTGCACCGGGCGGCGAACGCCGTCCCCGGACGCTACATCGTCACCCTCGCGCAGACCGCGGACTCCGCCGCGATGACGGGCGAGGCGGGCGTAAAGGCGCTCTTCACCTACACCTCCGCGCTCCGCGGGTTCGCCGCAGACCTCACCGCCGACCAGCTGAAGCAGGTCCGGCTGATGCCCGGTGTCCTCGCCGTGGAGGAGGACGCCACGGTCAAGGCGAGCACCGGGACCGCCTCGTCCCTGGCCCCGGCGGCGTCCTGGGGCCTCGACCGGATCGACCAGCGGAAACTGCCGCTCGACGACGGCTTCACCGCGGCCGGCAGCGGCCAGGGCGTCAACGCGTACATCCTCGACACCGGCATCGACTACGCGCACAGCGAGTTCGGCGGGCGGGCCACCTTCGGCTACGACGCCGTCGGCGACGGTCGCCGAGGCCAGGACTGCCAGGGACACGGCACGCACGTCGCGGGCACCGTCGGAGGCAGAACGTACGGTGTGGCGCGCAAGGCGTCGCTGGTGAGCGTGCGCGTACTGGACTGCGAGGGGGGCGGCACCCTGTCAGGGGTGATCGCCGGCATGGACTGGGTGGCGGCGAACGCCAAGCAGCCGGCCGTGCTCAACGCGTCCCTCGGCGGGAACAAGTCCACGGCCGTGAACAACGCGGCCGACGCCCTCGCCGCCAGCGGTGTCCTGCCGGTCGTCGCGGCCGGCAACGAGGCACAGAACGCCTGCAACGTCTCGCCGGCGTCGGCGGAGGGCGTACTCGCCGTGGGGGCGGTCAACTCCTCCGACCAGGAGACGGACTTCTCCAACTTCGGCGCCTGTCTGTCGCTCTACGCCCCCGGGGCCGCGATCGTCTCGGCCAGGCTCGATGGCGGAAGCGTCTCCCTGAACGGCACCTCGATGGCATCGCCGCACGTCGCGGGCGTCGCGGCGCTGTACAAGTCGAAGCACCCCACGGCACAGGCCGAGGAGGTGGCCGACTGGCTCGTCGCGGAGTCGACCAAGGACGTGGTGGCCGGCATCAGTCCCGGGTCGCCCAACCGTCTGCTCTACAGCGGCGGCCTCTGACCGGACGCAGCCGGCGGGGCCGGGAGTCCCGGCCCCGCCGCGGCGGTGCGTGCACGGTCCGCGTCGGCCGCCCTGGGTGCGGTCGGCGAAGCGGTCGGTGTGCGTGGTGCGGTCAGGCGGCCCGGGCGGCGGCCTTGATCGCGGAGATGTCGAAGGTCAGCTTGACCTTGTCGCTGACCATCACGCCACCGGCCTCCAGTGCCGCGTTCCAGGTCAGGCCCCAGTCGGAGCGGAGGATCTCGGTGCCGCCCTCGAAACCGACGCGCTCGTTGCCGTAGACGTCGGTGGCCGAGCCCTGGAACTCGAGGTCGATCGCGAGCGGACGGGTGACGTCCTTGATCGTCAGGTCGCCGGTGATCCGGTACTTGTCGCCGCCGAGCTGCTCGGCGGAGGTCGAGCGGAACGTCATCTTGGGGAAGTTCTCCACGTCGAAGAAGTCACCGCTGCGCAGGTGGCCGTCGCGGTCCGCGATACCCGTGTCGACGGACGCGATGTCGACGGCGATGGAGGCGCTGGAGCGGGACGGGTCGCTGCCGTCGAGCTGGAGCGTGCCCTCGTGCTCGCCGAAGCTGCCGCGCACGTTGGTGACCATGGCGTGCCGCACGGTGAATCCGATGCTGCTGTGCGCCGGGTCGATCGTGTACTCGCCGGTCAGCGCCGCGAGGGCGGGGTCCACGGTGGCGACGGCGGTGGCGGTGGCGGCGGTGTCGTTCCTGCGGTTGAAGAGGCCCATGACTGCTCCTTGGGGACGGGGCGCGGGGTTGCCCCCTCGCGCTGTTGTTTAAGCTTCAACGACATCGACTGTAGGGGCATTCTCTTAAAGTTTCAACTACTTCTGGAAGCAGAGACGGGAAATTGGCGACGCCGTCTGGCGGACGCGCGTAGAACTCGGGCGCGATCTCCCTGCTCCACCTGCGCAGCCGTCCCACCGGAAGTACGGTCCGCAACGGTCACCAGTAGAAGGGTTCGGGCTCCGGAAACATCTACGCCGACGAGGGAACCCGCTGGGACGTGACCTACTGCAACTGCGGCGGCTGCTGACCCGAGCCGCCCCGGGGAAAGGCATGCGGGCGTCCGGCCCCCCGGACCGGACGCCCGCACGCATGATCGGAATACGTACGATCAGGACCCGACGCTCACCGTGAAGCGCCTCGGATTCCCGTCGTGCGCCGCGCCGGAGACGTCCGGCTGCCCGTCGGGGCGGACGTCGTCGTACGGGAAGGCATACCCGATGGGGGAGTTGGCGTGGACGACACGCGACCAGTGGTTCGTGGACGGGTCGCGGTAGTAGTCGGCCGCCGTCGCGCCGTTCGGCTGGTGGGGGTGGGTCAGCAGGGTCGAACGGTTGAACGCGGCCGAGACCCGCGCCAGCAGCGCCTTCTTGTCGTCGGAGTCGCCCGGGTTGTTGGCGAACGGGCCGTGGTTGCAGGTGAAGACGTCCCGCGACGACGGCTTGGTGAAGGTGTGGCCGCCCGCGAAGGTGAGCACGTCGCCGCTGACCCGTCCGGCGAGCACGCCCCGGCCGCCCTGCAGGTCCACCCGCAGGTCCTCGGAGCGGTACTTCTGCCAGACCTGGTCGATGTAGCCGGCGAAGGCGTCCCTGAAGGGCATCTCGTCCGGGCGGTCGAAGTAGGGCGCCATGACGGTCTGCGGCGAGGTCACCCGCAGCACCTTGCCGCCGTCGCCGCGGATGACCAGCTTGTCCCAGGGCTGTCCGTCCTTCGCCGCCTGGGCGACGAGGTCGTTCGCGATCTTCTCCAGCGCTCCCTCGGGGAGCGGGGCGACCGCGTGGGTGGCGTCGCCGGTGAGGGTCAGGCCGATGGGCAGCGCGGTGACCAGGTCGACGTAGCTGATGTTGGCGTACAGCTGCTGGGAGTTGAAGGTGAACTCGCAGAACGACCAGGTCCGGCCGTAGTTGGGGTCGGCGGGGGTGGCGAAGGCCGGCTCGACCAGCGAGGGGCCGGGGTTGACGAAGAAGTCCAGCTTGTCGTCGCGCACGAAGTAGACGCGGGCGCCGAACATCCGCGGCAGCGTGAGGACGACCGGACCCTCGCCCGCTCCCTTGAGCGGGATGGCGCAGTCGACCGGAAGCGGGGTCTGGGGCGCCGAGGGGTTGGCCGGCTTGTGGAGGCTGCCGTCGGCGCGCAGCAGCACCCAGTCGCCGGAGCCGTCCTCGTGGCCGGTGACATAGGCGTTGACCGTGCCGGGCAGTGACTTGTTCTCCAGGGCCAGTTCGCAGGTGACGGGCGCGGCTCCGGCGCCGGGGCTGAGAGCGCTCCCCCAGGCGGGGTGGGTGAGCGCGGTCGCGGTCGCGGCGGCACCGGTGAGGAACATGCGACGGGATATCACGGGATGAACTCCTGCTGCTGTGGGGGGATTCGTGGGGGAGTTCCACTCTTGCCACCGGGTACGGCCGACGTCAAGAGTTGTGACTGAGAGCGCTCTCAGAGTGGTCGGGTCTTCACAAGTCGTCACGGCCGACCACGACTTGGACTAACGCGCGCCGGTTGTTGGACTGCCGGGCGCCCCGGCCGCCGACTTCGTTGACGCCCCCGAGAGCCGGGGGCTACCCAGTCCCCATGCCTCGTACCTTCCGTGCGGCCTGCGCGCTGGCCGCCGCCTCCTGTGCCGTCTTCGCCCTGGCCGGGCCCGCGCATCCGGCCCCACCGGCCGACGGGCCCGGCGCCGTGTCCGCCTCCGGCGCCGGGCCCGTCATCAGCTCCGGCCGGCTGTCGGTGGCCGTCGCCGACGACTTCCCCCGTGTCCTGTCGTACACCGACCGTGCATCCGGCGCGTCACTGCTCGGCAGCACGGCCCCGGTCACCGACGTGGTCCTCAACGGCAAGCCGTACAAGGTCCGGCTCGCCTCCGCACCCCGTGTGGAGGAGTCCGCCGCGCACTACACGCTCGTCTTCCCCGAACTGCCCGGCGTCGAGATGGACGCCGTGCTGGCGGTCTCCGGCCGCTCCGTGACCTTCAGGATCACGGCGGTGCGCGACACCGGGTCGTTCCGGCTCGGCACCGTCGACATACCCGGTCACGACCTCGTGTCCGTCGGCAGTACGGAAGCGGGCGCGGCCACCGCGTTCACCCGGCTCGACCCCGACTCCACGCGGACCGCCGACGTGTTCACGGACGTCACCGGCGCCACTCCCGCGCAGGCGTCCCCCGTCGGCGCGTCCTACGCCATCGTGAACACCGGCTCCCTCGCCGCCGCCGTCGAGTCCAACTCCTCCTACGACAGACCCAGCGGCCCCACCGGAGGCGACGACGCGCGCCTCTGGCACCAGGCCCGCAAGAAGGCCGACGGCTCCACGCGCGTGGGCGTCTGGTCCGGTCAGTGGACCTACCGGGGTGACGGCGCGCCGCAGCCGGAGAGCGGCGGCGACCTGCCCTGGGCGAAGGTCGTCGTCACGCCCGACGCGAACGGCGACAGCCGCGTCGACTGGCAGGACGGCGCGATCGCCTTCCGGACGATCGGCGTCACCGCCCCCGGCAGCGAGGACACCCCGGACCGGGTCATCACCCACATCCCGTTCAACTTCGCGAGCCAGGCCACCCACCCCTTCCTGCGCACCCTCGACGACGTCAAGCGCATCTCGCTCGCGACCGACGGCCTCGGCCAGCTCGCCGTCCTCAAGGGCTACGGCTCGGAGGGCCACGACTCCGCCCACCCGGATTACGGCGGCAACTACAACAAGCGCGCGGGCGGGCTCACCGACCTCAACAAGCTGCTCGAGGCCGGCGAGAAGTGGGGCGCGAGCTTCGGCGTGCACGTCAACGCCACCGAGTCCTACCCCGAGGCGAAGGCCTTCGACGAGGAGCTCGTCGACAGGACGAAGCCGGGCTGGAACTGGCTCAACCAGAGCTACTACATCGACCAGCGCCGCGACATCAACAGCGGCGACCTCGCCCGCCGCTTCCAGCAGCTGCGCGACGAGACCCACCCCAACCTGGACTTCCTCTACATCGACGTCTACTACACCCACGGCTGGATCGCCGACAGGACCGTCAAGGCCGTTCAGGACCAGGGCTGGACCGTCGGCACCGAGTGGGCCGACAAGTTCGAGCGGGCCTCCCTCTGGTCGCACTGGGCCAACGACCTCGACTACGGCGGGAAGACCAACAAGGGCCTCAACTCGCAGATCATCCGGTTCATCCGCAACGGCGAGAAGGACATCTGGAACAACCACCCGGTCCTCGGCCAGACCGCCCTCGAGGACTTCGAGGGCTGGACGGGCGAAACCGACTGGAACACCTTCTACGACAACGTCTGGCAGCGCGACCTGCCCGCCAAGTACCTCCAGCACGAACGGATCACCCGCTGGAACGGCGACGACATCCGCTTCACCGGCGGCATCCGCGGCACCGTCGAGGACGGCCGCCGCACCTTCTACGACGGTGACCGCAAGGTTCTCGACGGCGACCGCTACCTGCTTCCCTGGGACGGCGGCAAGAAGCTGTACCACTACAACAAGACCGGCGGCACCAGCAGTTGGGCGGTGGACGGCAAGGGCACGTACACGGTCTACAAGCTGACGGACAACGGCCGGGTGAAGACCGGCACCGTACAGCCGCAGGGCGGCAGGATCACGCTCGACGCGGCCGCCGGACAGCCGTACGTGCTGTACCCGCAGGTCGCCCCCGAGCAGCGTGACGCCCGCTGGGGCGAGGGCGGCCCCGTCGCCGACCCCGGCTTCAACGACGCAGGTCTCGACGACTGGACCACCTCGGGCACCGCCGTCCGCGACACCGACGACCACGGCCGCAACAGCGCCGCACTCGACGGGCCCGCCGCCGTGTCCCTCTCCCAGCGGATCAAGGGTCTCGAGGCGGGCGAGCGGTACAGCGCGTCCGCGTGGATCGAGGTGGAGCCCGGCGAGTCCCGCCGCACCACGCTGTCGGTCGCCGGCGAGTCGGTGAGCGTCGAACGCTCCACGGCGAGGAACCAGGTGGCCGCTTCCGACTGGCACAGCACGAACTTCCAGCGCGCCAAGGTCAACTTCACGGCGACGGGCGAAACGGCCACGCTGAGGATCGACGCCGAGGCGGGCAGCGACGCACGGGTGCGGATCGACGACGTCCGAGTCGTCGCGGGCGCCCCGGCCACCGAGCCGGGAGCGCTCGTCTACGAGGACTTCGAGGCCGTCGACCAGGGCTGGGGGCCGTTCCTGAAGGGGGACGCGGGCGGCGTGACCGATCCCCGCACCCATGTGAGCCAGCTGCACGCGCCGTACACCCAGGCCGGCTGGAACGGAAAGCTGATCGACGACGTGCTCGGCGGCAAGGAGTCCCTCAAGGCGCACGACGAGAACACCGGCCTCGTGTACCGCACCGCCCCGTGGACCGTCCCGATGAAGGACGGCCACAGCTACCGCGTCGAGTACGACTACCAGTCCGGCCACGCAGGCGCCTACGAGTGGGTGACCGGCTACGACCGGGCCGGCGGCGGCTCGGTGGAGACCCGGCGCACACCGGTCGGACAGCAGCGGACCACCGGGCACTTCTCCGAGACCGTGACAGCGGGCTGCGGCGACACCTGGGTCGGACTGCGCAAGCGCGCGGACGCACCCGACGGCGCCGACTTCGTCATGGACGGCTTCACCGTGACCGACCTCGGCCCCGCGGCGGAGCGGACCGCGTGCGGCACGCTCGCGGTGACAGCGGCACAGACCCTCGAACCCGGTGCCGAGAATGAGGTCAAGGCCGTCTTCACCAACGACGAGGCGTCCGCCGCCGACGGTGTGCGGCTCGCTCTCCGGCTTCCCGAGGGCTGGACCGCCGAGCCCGCGGGACCCGTGGCGTTCGAGGCGGTGGCGCCCGGCGCGAAGGTCACCGGGACGTGGCAGGTGACGCCTCCGGCCGACGCCGAGTACCGGACGCACAGCATCGGAGCGACGGCGGCCTACACCGTGGCCGGCTCGGCGCGCGGGCTCACCGCCGTCACCTCCGTCCGCACCCTTCCGCCGCCGCCCTCCGCCGACGCCTGGGCGAGCGACCTCGACTGGACGTCCGCCACGAACGGCTGGGGACCCGTCGAGCGTGACCTGTCCAACGGGGAGACCGGCACCGGAGACGGCGGCCCGCTGCGGATCGGGGGAGTGACCTACGAGAAGGGCCTCGGCAGCCACGCCCCGGCCAGGATCCGCTACTACCTGGGCGGGAAGTGCGCCTCCTTCACCGCACAGGTGGGAGTCGACGACGCCCAGACCTCGCGCGGCAGTGTGCGGTTCAGCGTCCTGGCGGACGGTGCGGAGAAGGCCGCCTCCCCGGTCCTCGGGGCCGCCGCCCCGGCCTGGTCGCTGACCGCCGACGTCACCGGCGCAGACTATGTGGAGCTGGTCGTCGGTGACGGCGGCGACGGCAACGGCAACGATCACGCCGACTGGGGCGCCGCCCGCTTCCACTGCGCGCGCTGACCCGTCCGGTGGGCGGCCCGGTACGGTTGGTGCCGCCCACCGGATTAACCCGAGCAGCGCACACGGCCGACGGCTGCTGTGAGGTGACTCTCAACCGACAGGGTTGTCGGACCCCCACAAAGCACAATGGTCCTGAGCTGGTGGTTGGCGCTCTGTGCGGAATGGTTCTGTCGAAGGGCGACAGGAGAACGGGCGCGAGACTGTACGGAGTCGACGGCAGGGTTTCCTCGGTCCGATCCGTAGGGTCGATACATGACCGTTTTGGACGAGACCACCAGCGAGCCGAGTGACGCACGGGGCCGGGTGGCCGAGCTGCACGAGATCCGTGAGCAGGCGCTGCGGGGCCCGAGTGAGAGGGCGACCGAGGCGCAGCATGCGAAGGGCAAGCTGACGGCCCGGGAGCGGATCGCGTTGCTGGTGGACGAGGGTTCGTTCCGTGAGGTGGAGCAGTTGCGCCGGCACCGGGCGACGGGTTTCGGTCTGGAGGCGAAGAAGCCCTACACCGATGGTGTGGTCACCGGGTGGGGGACGGTCGAGGGCCGGACGGTCTTCGTGTACGCGCATGATTTCCGGATCTTCGGCGGCGCTTTGGGTGAGGCGCATGCGACGAAGATCCACAAGATCATGGACATGGCGATCGCGGCGGGTGCGCCGCTGGTGTCGTTGAACGACGGTGCGGGTGCCCGGATCCAGGAGGGTGTCTCGGCGCTGGCCGGTTACGGCGGTATCTTCCAGCGGAACACGAGGGCGTCGGGGGTGATCCCGCAGATCTCGGTGATGCTCGGCCCGTGCGCGGGTGGCGCCGCCTACAGTCCGGCGCTGACCGATTTCGTGTTCATGGTGCGTGAGACGTCGCA
>NZ_JBIAPL010000012.1:0-190627 GCF_042888225.1 Streptomyces sp. NPDC003023 | reverse complement strand
ACTGCAGGGGGGACCCTGTGGGAGAGTAGGACGCCGCCGAACAATCATTGTGGGAAAGCCCCGCACCTCTGGTGCGGGGCTTTCCTGCGTTCAGGCACCCCGTGCGCAGTCCCGCCATCCGGTGCGGGTAAAGTCAGGGGGCATCGTCGGCACGTTCCACACAGGAGGCCCCCGGGTGGAGGTCCAGGAGACCCGCGTTCAAACGGACCGGGTACTCACCATCCCCAACATTCTCAGCATGGCGCGTCTCGTCGGCGTGCCGCTCTTCCTGTGGCTGATTCTCCGTCCCGAGTTCGGCGGTCCCAAGAGCGACGGCTGGGCCCTGCTCGTACTGATGCTCAGCGGTATCAGCGACTACCTCGACGGCAAGCTGGCCCGCCGGTGGAACCAAATCAGCAGCCTGGGGCGCATCCTCGACCCTGCCGCGGACCGTCTCTACATCCTGTCCACCCTCGTCGGGCTCACCTGGCGGGAGATTCTGCCGCTCTGGCTGACGGCCGCACTTCTGGCCCGCGAGCTGATGCTGCTCGTGATGGTGGGAATCCTCCGCCGGCACGGCTATCCGCCGCCGCAGGTGAACTTCCTGGGGAAGGCTGCCACGTTCAACCTGATGTACGCCTTCCCCTTGCTGCTCCTGAGTGACGGAACAGGGTGGCTTGCGTCACTCGCGGCGATTTTCGGATGGGCGTTCGCGGGATGGGGTACAACTCTGTATTGGTGGGCAGGAATCCTTTATGTGGTTCAGGTCCGCCGCCTAGTCAAGGCGGACAGAACGGCCGATTGACCTCGTCGGTGTGGTACCGCGCCGTATCGCCGGCCGCGCGTGTCACCACATGTCACCAGTAGTCACTTGGGCGGGGCAGTCGGCAAGACCGTCGTCTCTTCAAGGAGGACGCTTCCGACATGAAGGCCGTCGTGATGGCTGGTGGCGAAGGTACTCGACTTCGCCCCATGACCTCGAGCATGCCCAAGCCGCTTCTGCCAGTGGCCAATCGGCCGATCATGGAGCATGTGCTCAGGCTGCTCAAGCGGCACGGGCTCAACGAGACCGTCGTAACCGTGCAATTTCTCGCCTCGCTCGTCAAGAACTACTTCGGTGACGGCGAAGAGCTCGGAATGGAGCTCACCTATGCGAACGAGGAGAAGCCCCTAGGTACTGCCGGCAGCGTAAAAAACGCAGAGGAAGCACTGAAGGACGACGCCTTCCTCGTCATTTCCGGTGACGCCCTCACGGACTTCGACCTGACCGACCTCATCTCCTTCCACAAGGAAAAAGGCGCGTTGGTCACCGTCTGTCTGACGCGCGTGCCGAATCCACTGGAATTCGGCATCACCATCGTCGACGAGGAGGGGAAGGTCGAACGCTTCCTCGAGAAGCCGACCTGGGGGCAGGTCTTCTCCGACACGGTCAACACGGGCATCTACGTCATGGAGCCCGAGGTCTTCGACTACGTCGAGGCCGATGTGCCGGTGGACTGGTCCGGCGACGTGTTCCCGCAGCTCATGAAGGAAGGCAAGCCGATCTACGGCTATGTCGCCGAGGGCTACTGGGAGGACGTCGGCACCCACGAGAGTTATGTGAAGGCACAGGCCGACGTCCTGGAACGGAAGGTGGACGTCGAACTCGACGGCTTCGAGATCTCCCCGGGGGTATGGGTCGCGGAAGGCGCGGAAGTACATCCGGACGCCGTGCTGCGGGGGCCGCTGTACATCGGGGACTACGCCAAGGTCGAAGCAGGCGTGGAGATTCGCGAGCACACCGTGGTCGGCTCCAACGTCGTCGTCAAGAGCGGGGCCTTCCTCCACAAGGCGGTGGTCCACGACAACGTCTACATCGGGCCGCAGAGCAACCTGCGCGGATGCGTCATCGGCAAGAACACCGACATCATGCGAGCCGCCCGCATCGAGGACGGTGCGGTGATCGGTGACGAGTGTCTGGTCGGAGAAGAATCGATCGTCCAGGGCAACGTCCGCGTCTATCCGTTCAAGACCGTCGAAGCCGGCGCGTTCGTGAACACGTCGGTGATCTGGGAGTCCCGGGGTCAGGCGCATCTCTTCGGCGCACGAGGCGTCTCCGGAATCCTCAATGTGGAGATCACCCCGGAAGTCGTGGTCCGCCTGGCCGGCGCGTACGCCACCACGCTCAAGAAGGGTGCCACGGTCACCACGGCACGCGACCACTCCCGCGGTGCGCGCGCCCTGAAGCGGGCCGTGATCTCGGCCCTTCAGGCCAGCGCCATCGACGTACGCGACCTGGAGAACGTGCCACTGCCCGTGGCCCGTCAGCAGACGGCCAGAGGAAGCGCCGGCGGCATCATGATCCGTACGTCGCCGGGCGTGCCCGACTCCGTCGACATCATGTTCTTCGACGAGCGTGGAGCAGACCTCTCTCAGGGCGGGCAGCGCAAACTGGACCGGGTGTACGCACGTCAGGAGTACCGCCGCGCGTTCCCAGGCGAGATCGGCGACCTGCACTTCCCGTCCAGCGTCTTCGACTCCTACACGGGCTCCCTGCTGCGCAACGTTGACACCACAGGGATCGCGGACTCGGGTCTCAAGGTCGTCATCGACGCGTCCAACGGCAGCGCCGGCCTGGTACTGCCGAGCCTCCTCGGACGTCTCGGCGTCGACTCCCTGACCATCAATCCCGGTCTCGACGAGTCGCGGCCGACGGAGACCGCCGACACCCGCAGGTCCGGACTGGTTCGTCTCGGGGAGATCGTGGCCTCCGCGCGTGCGGCCTTCGGCGTCCGCTTCGACCCTGTGGGCGAGCGGCTGTCGCTCGTCGACGAACGCGGCCGGATCGTGGAGGACGACCGTGCGCTGCTGGTCCTGCTGGACCTGGTCGCTGCCGAGCGGCGCAGCGGCAGCGTGGCGCTTCCGGTGACGACGACCAGGATCGCCGAACAGGTGGCCGCCTATCACGGGACGCAGGTGGAATGGACGACCACGTCTCCCGACGATCTGACCAGGGTGGGCAGGGAGGAGAGCACGATCTTCGGTGGTGACGGCCGCGGCGGGTTCATCGTGCCGGAGTTCAGCAGCGTCTTCGACGGCACGGCGGCGTTCGTACGGCTCGTCGGCCTGGTCGCCCGCACGCAGCTCACGCTGAGCCAGATCGACGCCCGCATCCCGCGCGCCCATGTGATCAAACGGGATCTAGCCACTCCCTGGGCCGTCAAGGGACTCGTGATGCGGCGCGTGGTCGAGGCCGCGGGGGACCGGCACGTCGACACCACCGACGGAGTGCGAGTGGTCGAGGCCGACGGCCGGTGGGTGATGGTGCTTCCGGACCCCTCGGAGGCGGTCACCCATCTGTGGGCGGAAGGTCCGGACGACGCGTCGGCACAGGCACTGCTCGACGAATGGTCGTCGGTCGTGGACAGCGCAGGTCACTGACCCGGCGCACGGGCGGGCCGGCGGGTGCCCGCGGGCGCCCGCCGGCACACCGGTGGGGCCATTCGGCGGTAGCGGCTGCGACGTGCGACGATGTGCGGCATGTCGCAGCCGCCCCCCGTTCGGAGCACAAGTTCTCCACCCGCGCGCCCAGACGCGTCCATGTCGCTGCTGACCAACGTGATGGAGCACAGCCTCGACGACGGCTACGCGGAGGCGTCGGCCCGCAGAGCCGAGGGCGGGGGAATGCCCCGCACACTGCGCGCCAAGCTCGGGCTGGCCGCGGGTCTCGTAGTGGCAGCCGCCATCGTCACGCTCGGAGCCGCCGAGGCCAGGATCGCCGCCCCCGTGCTGGCGAAGGAGCGCGAGGAACTCATCGACCGCGTTCAGGCGCAGACCGAGGGAGCGGACGCGCTCGAGCAGGACGTCGAAACGCTCAGGGCCGACGTCGAGGAGCGGCAGCGCAAGGCCCTCAACGTGCAGGGCGGGGAAGGGGGAGCGACCGTTTCCCTGCTGGCGGGAGCCACCGCCGTGCAGGGGCCCGGTGTGAAACTCGTCGTGGACGACGCGAAGAACACCGACCAGGGAGGCGGCGGTCCGCGGGAGAGCAGCGGGTTCTCCGACACCGGCCGGGTGCGGGACCGTGACATGCAGCGTGTGGTCAACGGACTCTGGGAGTCCGGCGCCGAGGCGATCGCGATCAACGGGCAGCGGCTGACGGCCCTGTCGGCGATCCGCGCGGCCGGCGACGCCATACTGGTCGACAACAGGCCGCTGGTTCCGCCTTACACGGTTCTCGCGGTGGGGGACGGTAGCAAACTGCGCGCCGCCTTCCAGGACAGTGCCGACGGGCAGTATCTCCGGGTCCTGAAAGAGGACTTCGGGATCCGTACCAGCATCTCCGACGAGGAGACGGTGCGACTGCCCGCGGCACCCAGCTTGATCGTAAGGACAGCAGAGCCGAAGACCGCCGGCGCCGGGCAGGGCGGCGGGCCGGGGGCGGCCGAGACAGAGAAGGACACATCGTGATCGCCGTACTGGGCCTCGTCGTGGGAGTCGTGGTCGGGCTGTTGGTCCGGCCCGAGGTACCGGCGGTGGTCGAGCCCTATCTGCCCATCGCCGTCGTCGCCGCGCTCGACGCCGTGTTCGGCGGTCTGCGGGCCATGCTCGACGGGATCTTCGTCGACAAGGTCTTCGTCGTCTCCTTCCTGTCGAACGTCGTGGTGGCCGCCCTGATCGTGTTCCTCGGCGACAAACTCGGCGTCGGCGCCCAGCTGTCCACCGGCGTGGTCGTCGTGCTCGGTATCCGGATCTTCTCCAACGCCGCCGCCATCCGCCGGCATGTCTTCCGGGCGTGACGAATGAACAGCGAAGAGAACCCCAGGGAAGAGGCGCGACCGCCGCACTCGCAGCCGTTGCCGCCGGCCCAGCCACCCACACCGCCCGTGCCGCAGAAGGACGAGTCGTCCGGCGCCGCGTCGCGCAGCGGCCGTCAACGACTGGCCGCGGTGCTGTGGCCCCCGCGTGTGACGCGCGCCCAACTGATCGTCGCCGTGCTGCTGTTCGTCCTCGGACTGGGTCTGGCGATCCAGGTCCGTTCCAACAGTGACGAGAGCGCCTTGCGCGGCGCGCGCCAGGAGGACCTGGTCCGCATCCTCGACGAACTCGACAACCGCACCCAGCGGCTGGAGGACGAGAAGCAGCGCCTCGAGGACCAGCGAACCGAGCTGGAGAACAGCTCGGATCAGGCCGAGGAGGCGCGGAAGCAGACGTTGCAGAAGGAACAGCAGCTCGGCATCCTGGCCGGCACGGTTGCGGCGGAGGGACCGGGCATCACGCTCGACATCCAGGACCCGGCCCGGACCGTGGAGTCGGACATGCTCCTCGACACCATCCAGGAGTTGCGGGCCGCCGGTGCCGAGGCGATCCAGGTCAACGGAACCAGAGTGGTCGCCGACACGTTCTTCTCAGGGACTGCCGGCGACATCGAGGTGGACGGGAAGCGGATCAGCGCGCCGTACACCTTCAAGGTCATCGGCAAGCCGCAGGACCTGGAGCCCGCCCTGAACATCCCGGGCGGTGTGGTGCAGACCCTGGAGAAGGAGCAGGCCACGGCCACCGTGGCGCGTTCCGAGAAGATCATCGTCGATGCCTTGCGACCGGCGGAGCGGCCTGACTACGCTCGGTCGTCACCGCAGTGAAGCGGGGGAACATGGGGACTGCCGGACAAGGGCAGAAGATTGCAGGGGGGCGACGCATCCCACAGGTGGTGCGTGGTGGAAACTGTCCGAAGGACACGGACGTTGTGAGGGTGTCCGGGTCGGCAGGTGTGTTGGTTGAGGGTTCGTCCTGCCCCACGGGCGGGTCTATTTCGGTCAAGGGGAAACGCCCGTGAAGTTGTTTTCGAAGTGGTTCGGCAAGAGCGCACGCGAGGAGGGCAACGCCCGGCATCGCGCGCCGCGTCATGGCCAGAGCGAGGAGCAGGGTGCCGAGCGGCCGCTGTTCCGGGACGAAGTCGCCGGTGGTGACAATTCGGGCGGACAGGGCGCGTCGTCTGTTGACCCTGCCGGTGCAGGCGGCATAGGTTTCGGGGAACCATCAACCTCAAGTACGGGTGGAGGGTTTTCCTCCGACCCGTATGCGACCAATCCCCACGCGGGACAACCGCGGCAGGAGGATCCGTCCATGGCGGGTTTGCCGGTTTGTACGAGGTGCGGCCACCGGAACACCGAGGCCGGTCGGTTCTGCTCCAACTGCGGTGCGCCGCTCAGGGGCGGGGCTCCGGCCGAGCGAGCCTCGGAAACGACGTCGACGATCTCCATCTCCGGTATCGAGGCGTACGACTCCGAGATGACCGGCCAGACCGCCGTTCCGTCACTCTCGCCGGAGGCGCAGGCCGCCGTCGAGGCCCTGCCTCTCGGTTCCGCGCTCCTGGTCGTCCGCCGCGGACCCAACTCGGGCAGCCGCTTCCTGCTGGACGGCGAGCTGACCACAGCCGGCCGTCACCCTCAGAGCGACATCTTCCTCGACGACGTCACGGTGTCGAGGCGGCATGTGGAGTTCCGGCGGGGCGCGGACGGTGGTTTCACCGTCTCCGACGTCGGAAGCCTCAACGGCACGTATGTGAACCGTGAGCGGATCGACTCCCTGGTTCTGGCCAACGGCGACGAGGTTCAGATCGGCAAGTACCGGCTGGTCTTCTACGCGAGCCAGCGGGGCGTGTGACCCTCCCCCGGGCCCTGTCCGGGGGGACTTCAGGGAAGGTACATGCTGCGAACACCGACGGGCGGTGCCGGTAACGGCACCGCCGCCGCGGGTGACCGCCCGATGAGCATCGGCGCGGTGCTCGATCACCTGCGCGAAGAGTTCCCCGAAGTGACCATCTCCAAGATCCGCTTCCTGGAGGCCGAAGGGCTGGTCGAGCCGAGCCGAACGCCCTCCGGGTACCGGAAATTCAGCTCCGCGGATGTGGAGCGTCTCGCGCTGGTCCTGCGGATGCAGCGTGACCACTACCTCCCCCTGAAGGTCATCCGGGAGCAGCTGGACGCCCTCGAGCGGGGCGAGCAGGTCCAGCTGCCCGCCCAGGCACCGCAGGGACAGCTCCTCGACGGAGCCTGGGACCCGGAGGCCGTCGGTCCGACGGCGGGGCGCATCGGCCGGGCGGCCCTGCTGGCCGCCGCCGAGGTCTCGGAGGAGGAGCTCGTCGCATGGGAGTCGTACGGCCTGCTCACGCCCGACGGGAACGGTGCCTACGCCCCTGAGGCGGTCACGGTCGCCCGATTGGTGGCAGACCTCGGCAGATTCGGTCTCGAACCCCGGCATCTGCGCTCCATGAAGGCGTCGGCCGAGCGGGACGCCGGACTGGTCGAACAGCTTGTCGCACCGCTGCGCAGGCATCGTAATCCCCAGACCAGGGCGCATGCGGAGGCCACGGCGCGGGAGCTGGTGACACTCTCCGTGAAGCTGCATGCGGCGCTCGTGCAGAACGCCCTTGGAGTGCGGTTCCACTGATCTTGGACCAGCCCGACTACCCAAACCGGTCGCGCACGTCCTAGGGTTGCTGTGTGAACGAGCTCGACGTTGTGGGTGTCCGGGTCGAAATGCCCTCGAACCAACCGATCGTGCTCCTGCGTGAAGTGGGAGGCGATCGGTACCTCCCCATCTGGATCGGTCCGGGGGAGGCGACCGCGATCGCCTTCGCACAGCAGGGCATGGCACCGGCCAGGCCGCTGACCCATGACCTGTTCAAGGATGTGCTGGAGGCGGTGGGCCAGGAGCTCACCCAGGTGCGCATCACCGACCTGCGCGAAGGCGTCTTCTACGCGGAGCTGGTCTTCGCGAGCGGGGTCGAGGTGAGCGCACGGCCGTCGGACGCGATAGCGCTGGCCCTGCGCACCGGCACACCCATCTTCGGCAGCGACGGGGTGCTGGACGACGCGGGAATCGCCATCCCGGACGAGCAGGAGGACGAGGTGGAGAAGTTCCGCGAGTTCCTCGATCAGATCTCGCCCGAGGACTTCGGCTCCAGCAACCAGTGAGGGTTGCGGGCCGGTGACGGTTCCGGCGATCGCCGCCGCTCACCCGGTCCGCTTCAGCGCATTCGAGTAGCCTTTCCCCGGATCGGGGCACGAGAAACCACTCTCAGGGTGATTATCACTCGGCGTGCCGAGTGTGGCGATCGTTGACGCACCCCTGGTGACTCCCTACCTTCGAGGTGGCAGGTCAAGGACGGAGGTCGGCGTGAGAAGCAGCGGCGACAGTACGGCTGGGGGCGGCCCCGGACCCGGTCCGGTGGAGAGCGGGCCGTATCCGCTGCACGACGGCGCGGCCGTGTCCTCCACCGACACCATCGGTTACCGGGGGCCGACCGCGTGTGCGGCCGCCGGCATCACCTATCGGCAGCTCGACTACTGGGCGCGCACAGGGCTGGTGGAGCCGAGCGTGCGGCCGGCGTACGGGTCCGGCACCCAGCGGCTCTACAGCTTCCGCGACGTGGTCGTTCTCAAGATCGTCAAGCGTTTCCTGGACACCGGTGTGGCCCTGCAGAACATCCGCGCGGCCGTCCAGCACCTGCGCGCCCGCGGATTCAGCGACCTCGAGCGCATGACGCTGATGAGCGACGGCGCGACGGTCTACGAGTGCTCCTCGCCAGACGAGGTGGTCGGCCTGCTGCAGGGCGGCCAGGGAGTGTTCGGGATCGCGGTCGGTGTGGTGTGGCGGGACGTCGAGACGGCCCTGTCGCAGTTGCACGGCGAACGGATCGACACGGGGGAGACCCTGGTCGGCCACAACCCCGCCGACGAGCTGGCCAGACGCAGACGCGACCGGGCCGTCTGACGCCGGCGGCCGGCGCTCCCCGTTGTCAGAGGTGTGCGGGAGCATCAAAGATGTGAGAACCGCTCCGACGATCCTGCATCTCGACATGGATGCCTTCTACGCCGCCGCCGAGCAGGCGTCGAAGCCGTCGCTGCGCGGAAAGCCGGTCATCGTCGGCGGGCTAGGTCCCCGAGGTGTGGTGGCGACCGCGTCGTACGAGGCGAGGCGGTTCGGGGTGCATTCGGCGATGCCCATGGCGCAGGCCCGGCGGCTGGCGCCGAACGCGGCATATCTCGTACCGCGCTTCTCCCTCTACCGTTCGGTGAGCGAGCAGGTCATGGAGCTCCTCGGGCGGCTCTCCCCGCTCGTGGAGCCACTGAGCCTGGACGAGGCCTTCGTCGACCTCGAGGCGGGCGGAACCGCCCACGACGCCCCGTCCGCCCGCACGACCGGTGAGAGGCTGCGCGCCGACATACGGGCGGTCACGGGTCTCACCGGATCGGTCGGGCTGGCCGGCTCGAAGATGCTTGCCAAGATCGCCTCAGAGCAGGCGAAGCCGGACGGCCTGGTACTGATCGAGCCGGGGACGGAGCGGGAGCTGCTCGGGCCGATGCCGGTCCGGACGCTGCCCGGTGTGGGGCCGGCCACCGGTGACCATCTGCGGCGCGCGGGCATGACCACGGTCGCCGACCTCGCGGAGGCGGGCGAGGACGAACTGGTGCGGCTCCTCGGCAGGTCGCACGGCACCTCGCTGTTCCGGATGGCGCTGGCGCAGGACGACAGGGCCGTGGTCGCAGAGCGGGACGCCAAGTCGGTGTCCGTGGAGGACACCTTCGACACGGATCTGCACGACAGAGTGCGGGTACGCGTCGAGGTGGAGCGGCTCGCCGAGCGGTGTGTGCACAGGCTCAGGGCGAGCGGGCACTCCGGCCGGACGATCGTGCTGAAGGTACGCCGCTACGACTTCTCGACGCTGACGAGGTCGGAGACGCTCCGCGGACCGACGGACGATCCCGCCGTGGTGCGGGAGGCCGCGGGCAGGCTGCTGGAATCCGTGGACACCACCGGCGGGGTGCGACTGCTGGGAGTGGGCGTCACAGGGCTCGCGGACTACACACAGGAGGACCTGTTCGCCCAGGCCGCGGCGGGCGCGGCCGCGGCCGACGGCCAGGCGGCCCCGGATCCGGCCGACGCGCCGCCCGACACCGCGCCCGAGCCGGGCGTGCCCGAGTCCCCCGAGCCGGGAGCGCCCGCACCCCCGGAGCCGGCGGAGCGACGATGGTCCGCCGGTCAGGACGTGCGACACGCGGAGTACGGACCGGGCTGGGTCCAGGGCAGCGGGGTCGGGCGGGTCACCGTGCGGTTCGAGGCGCCCTGGTCGGCGCCGGGCAGAGTGCGGACGTTCCGGGTGGACGACGGCGAGCTCGAGCCCTCGGACCCGCTGCCGCTGGTCGCGCCGCCCGCGGCCGGTCCGGCGGACTCAGGCGACACCACCTCGACGGAGCCGTCCGGCCCGGCCGCCTCCGGCCGGGCCACGAAGTCCTCCGCGCCCGAGCACGAGGCGGGGGAGCTCGGGGCCGCTGCATCGCCCGTCCCTGACCGCGCCCCGAGCGCTACGGATGCGGCGGACACTCCGCCCGTTGTGAGCCCTGCCCGCCCTCGGCCGCGGGCGGTGTGACGGGAGTCGACCTCGGTCGGCCGGTGGTGACCGTCCTTCGCCGGTCCCGTCTCGGGCGCGGGGCGGAACTCGAGCGTCGGTCGATCACGGATCATGCCCTGGTCGGTCGGCCCTCGATCGCGGGGTGAGCGAGGAAGAGGCCGCGGTGAGCGGCCGCCTCTGTGGGCACGGTGCACGGCCGTGCCCGGATTTCGGATCGTGGGGCGCCCCGTGTCGCAGTGGTGGCCGAAGCACGCCGGCCGGCGGACAGGGACGGGGCGGGCTGCCGTTCCGGACCGGCCCGAGGCGGACGCGGCGGCCTCGGGCCGGTCCGGTGGGTCAGTCCTCCTGGCCCGCGACGCGGCCGAACGACCGGTCGCCCGAGGTGGGAGCAGCTGCTGGGGGACCGGAAAGGTCGAGGCCGTAGTGGTGGTAGAGCTGGAGTTCCTGCTCGGGCGAGAGATGGCGCCCCACGCCGAAGTCGGGGGCGTCCTTGATCAGCGCGCGTTCGTACGGAACGTGCAGGGTGTTGTCGACGAGCTCGCTCGGCTCGAGCGGTACGAAGGCGTCCCGGCTGAACAGCCCGGTCCGCACCGCCGCCCATTCGGGCACTCCCGTCGCGTCGTCCAGGTACACCTCGTCAACGGTCCCGATCTTGGTGCCGTTGCGGTCGAACGCCTTGCGGCCGATCAGGCTGCGCGGATCGATGTCGGTCTGCACGGTCCCTCCAATTGGTCGCAACTGCTCCCCAAGGACTACAGAAGTCCACAAACCGGGTGTCGGCCACTCGAGCGATCGCGCGCCGGACGCGCTGGTACCCTGGCAAGCGGCTGCTGACCCCGTGCGGGAGAGTCCTCCGGAGAGAAACCCGGAGGCGCCGAAGGAGCAAATCCTCCCCGGAATCTCTCAGGCACCTGTACCGCACGGACGAGGTCACTCTGGAAAGCAGGGCGGGCGTCGGACGGCATCCGCTCTCACCGACGGTGAAAGCCGGGAGGTCGCTCCGCGACGTCCCGGTGAAGCTCTCAGGTCGAGATGACAGAGGGGGAGGCCGTCCGGGCATCCGCGCCGTGATGCCCCTCGCAGGTCGCGAAGACCAGGAGGCCTCCCACCATGACCGCCAACCGTATTCCGCTCTCCCAGCTGGAGCGGGGCATCCCGTTCGAGCAGCGGCACATCGGCCCCGACGCCGGTGCCCAGGCCAAGATGCTGGCCCACGTGGGCTACGGCTCGCTCGACGAGCTCACGGCCGCCGCCGTGCCGGACGTCATCAAGAGCGCCGAGGCCCTCGACCTCCCCGACGCCCGCACCGAGGCCGACGTCCTCGCCGAGCTGCGCTCGCTGGCCGACCGCAACCAGGTGCTCGCGCCCATGATCGGCCTGGGCTACTACGGGACCTTCACGCCGCCGGTCATCCTGCGCAACGTGATGGAGAACCCGGCCTGGTACACGGCGTACACGCCGTACCAGCCGGAGATCTCGCAGGGCCGGCTCGAAGCGCTGCTGAACTTCCAGACCGTCGTCGCCGACCTCACCGGCCTGCCGACCTCCGGAGCCTCGCTCCTCGACGAGGGCACCGCGGCCGCGGAGGCCATGTCGCTCGCCCGTCGTGTCGGCAAGGTCAAGGGCGGCGTCTTCCTCATCGACGCCGACGCCCTGCCCCAGACCGTCGCCGTGATCGAGACCCGCGCCGAGCCCACCGGTGTCGAGGTCGTCACCGCGGACCTGAGCGACGGCATCCCCGCCGAGATCGCCGAGCGCGGCGTGTTCGGCGTGCTGCTGCAGTACCCGGGCGCCTCCGGCGCCGTACGCGACCTCAAGCCCGTGATCGAACAGGCCCACGAGCTCGGCGCGATCGTCACAGTCTCCGCCGACCTGCTGGCGCTGACGCTGCTCACCTCGCCCGGTGAGCTCGGCGCGGACATCGCCGTCGGCACCACCCAGCGCTTCGGCGTCCCGATGGGCTTCGGCGGACCGCACGCCGGCTACATGGCGGTGCGCGACAAGTTCGCCCGCAGCCTGCCCGGCCGCCTCGTGGGCGTCTCCGTCGACGCGGACGGCAACAAGGCCTACCGTCTGGCGCTGCAGACCCGTGAGCAGCACATCCGCCGGGAGAAGGCCACCAGCAACATCTGCACCGCGCAGGTGCTGCTCGCCGTCATGGCGGGCATGTACGCCGTCTACCACGGCCCCGACGGGCTGCGGGACATCGCCCGGCGCACCCACCGCTACGCCGCGATCCTCGCCGAGGGCCTGCGGGCAGGCGGCGTGGAGGTCGTGCACGGCTCGTACTTCGACACCGTGACCGCCCGTGTGCCCGGCAAGGCGGCCGGGGTTGTCGCCGCCGCGCGTGAGGCCGGGGTCAACCTCCACCTCGTCGACGCCGACCACGTCTCCGCCGCCTGCGACGAGACCACCGGCCGTGCGCAGCTGACGGCCGTCTGGGCGGCGTTCGGCGTCGAGGGCGACGTCGAGGCCCTGGACGCCGCGGGTGCGGAGGCGCTCCCCGCGGCGCTGCTGCGGGACGACGAGTACCTGACCCACCCCGTGTTCCACCAGCACCACTCCGAGACCGCGATGCTGCGCTACCTGCGCAAGCTCGCCGACCGCGACTACGCGCTGGACCGCGGCATGATCCCGCTCGGCTCCTGCACCATGAAGCTGAACGCGACCACCGAGATGGAGCCGGTCACCTGGCCGGAGTTCGGCCAGATCCACCCCTTCGCCCCGGTGGAGCAGGCGCAGGGCTACCTGACCCTGATCCACGAGCTCGAGGAGCGTCTCGCCGAGGTCACCGGCTACGACAAGGTCTCCATCCAGCCCAACGCCGGCTCGCAGGGCGAACTGGCCGGGCTGCTGGCCGTCCGCGCCTACCACCGTGCCAATGGCGACGCGCAGCGCACCATCTGCCTCATTCCGTCCTCCGCGCACGGCACCAACGCGGCCAGCGCCGTGATGGCGGGCATGAAGGTCGTCGTGGTCAGGACCGCCGACGACGGTGAGATCGACGTCGAGGACCTGCGCGCCAAGATCGAGCAGTACCGCGACGAGCTGTCCGTGCTGATGATCACCTACCCGTCGACGCACGGTGTGTTCGAGGAGCACGTCGCCGACATCTGCGCCCAGGTGCACGACGCCGGCGGTCAGGTGTACGTCGACGGCGCCAACCTCAACGCTCTCGTCGGCCTGGCCAAGCCGGGCCGGTTCGGCGGCGACGTCTCGCACCTGAACCTGCACAAGACCTTCTGCATCCCGCACGGCGGCGGCGGTCCCGGCGTCGGCCCGGTCGGTGTGCGCGCCCACCTCGCGCCGTACCTGCCGAACCACCCGCTCCAGCCGACGGCAGGTCCCGAGACGGGCGTCGGACCGATCTCGGCGGCCCCCTGGGGTTCCGCGGGCATCCTGCCGATCTCCTGGGCGTACGTGCGCCTGATGGGCGGCGAGGGCCTCAAGCGCGCCACCCAGGTCGCCGTGCTCGCGGCGAACTACATCGCCAAGCGCCTGGAGCCGCACTACCCGGTGCTCTACACCGGGCCCGCCGGGCTCGTCGCCCACGAGTGCATCGTCGACCTGCGTCCGCTGTCCAAGGCGACCGGTGTCAGCGTCGACGACATCGCCAAGCGCCTGATCGACTACGGCTTCCACGCGCCGACCATGTCCTTCCCGGTGGCCGGCACGCTGATGATCGAGCCGACCGAGAGCGAGGACCTGAACGAGCTCGACCGGTTCTGCGACACGATGATCGCGATCCGCGGCGAGATCGAGAAGGTCGCGTCGGGCGAGTGGCCCGCGGAGGACAACCCGCTGAGCAACGCGCCGCACACGGCTGCCGCGCTCGGTGGCGACTGGGACCACGCCTACAGCCGCGAGGAGGCAGTCTTCCCGGCCGGGGTGAGTGCCGCGGACAAGTACTGGCCGCCGGTGCGCCGTATCGACGGAGCCTTCGGCGACCGCAACCTCGTCTGCTCCTGCCCGCCGCTGGACGAGTACGACAACTGACGCGCGACGCACGGCGGATGCGAAGGAGCCGGCCCGGGGAGCTTCCCCCGGGCCGGCTCCTTCGCCGTACGGACGGTTCTACGCCGCCGTCACCAGCGGGCCCGCGTCACGCGGTCGGCGCGGGGCGATGATCTGTCCGTCGGGCAGCAGTTCGCCGGTGTCCTCGAAGAGGAGCACGCCGTTGCACAGCAGGCTCCAGCCCTGTTCCGGATGGTGCGCCACGAGGCGGGCCGCCTCACGGTCGGCGGAGTCGGAAGTGGGGCAGGATGGCTGGTGCTGGCACATGGATGGGTTCTTTCGCTGCGATGTGGTGAGTGTCGTGCGGCTCGATGAGTTGTTCATGGCCGCCCCCCGTATCTGTCGGTCCCAGTGTTCCCCCACGGGCGTCGCTCCGCAGGGATTTCACGGCAGCTCTTCCTACTGATTGATGACGTGTCACCCGCCCGGACGGTTCAGTTCGACGGGGCTGTCCTTTCAGGTGGTTCGCAGTGGCCCGGTCGGGCTAGTCACAACGGGCCAGTGCCGGTCCACGAGTACGCCCCGCGACCGGTGGGTCGCGGGGCGTACAGGGCGCTCTGAGACCGGCCGGCGGCGGATCCCGTCAGGCGGCGGGTGAGTCGAGAAGCGGACCCGGGGCAAGGCGCAGGGTCAGGACGGGCAGCAGATCCGAGACCCGGTGCGGCAGGTGGGCCGCGATGCCCGGCGGTGCCGGAGCCAGGGGCACCAGGAGGTCGGACGGCGCGGGCGTACCGGTGGAGGCGTCCGCCTCGGGGTCGCCGTGCAGCCAGAGGGTGAGCATGTAGAGCTCGGGAACGGACAGAAGTCTCGGCTGGAACGGGGTGCCGGTCGACTCGGCCTGGCGCAGGGCGCGTTCGGTCGAGTCGAGATAGGGGCCTTCGAAGAAGTGGGAGAAGGCCCAGCCGTCCGGCGTGAGCACGGTGTCGGCGGCGGCCACGGCGCGTTCGCCGCTGCGGATCAGGAACCGCCAGCCGGCGAGCCGGGTGCACGGGGTCTCGCCGGTCGGCACGATCTGGTCCAGCACATGGACCGGCAGCGGCAGTTCGGCGCTCAGTGGTCCCTGGACGGACCTCAGAGCGGGTGTACGGGCCTCGCGGACGGCCGTGGGGGAACCGAGTGCTGCGAGAACGCTGCGCAAGGCAGGCGCGGGAGCCGGGGGGACATGCAGCGGCATGATGGGTCGCCTCTCACTCAGGAGACACGGTGAAGCGTGAAGGTGCGGACGGCGCTGTCTGCGTGCGGGGCGGTGAGCGGCCGGAAGACACCGGATGCCAACTCACTGCCCTCGCGGAGTTTATACGACACGTGTTCACTCAATGTTTCCGCTAGCCGTCGCGGGTATTTCGAGCAAGGCCGGAATCGGCCCGTTTCCTGCTCTCATTCCGGCGATTTTGCACGCCTTCGCGGCTGCGGCCTGCGGTTTCGACTCCCGCGTGGTAGGCCGAATCAGGACTGTCTTTTTCGGCGCTGCCAGTGCTGGAAAATGCCCTGTGCGTCATGCCCGGGGAATGTGCCTGCCGGATGCTGACTCCAGCCTATCGGGCCGGGCCCTCGCGCGGGGACGTTATGGATCAATGAGTCTGGGCATTATCGTCCATGACGTCAGCGGTCCGCGCTGCGTGGTGCCCACTCGAGGAGGGACGCTTCGATGGGGGAGAAGATCGTGGCAGGCGGGTTCGACCTGTCCGATCGGCAACGGTACCGGGAGAAGCTGCGACAGTGCCTGGAGGGCCTGGGGCAACTGCTGGCGGAGAAGCGGTTCGAACGGCCCAGGAATCTGATGGGGCTGGAGATAGAGCTGAATCTCGCCGGCACGGACGGCATGCCGAGGATGATGAATGCCGAAGTTCTCTCGCGTATCGCCAGTCCCGATTTCCAGACCGAGCTCGGCATGTTCAATCTGGAAGTGAACATCGTTCCGCACCGGTTGGACGGCCGAGTACTCGATCAGCTGGCAGAGGAGCTGCACACCGGGCTGGGATATGCCGATCGCAAGGCGCAGGAGATCGGCGCGGGGATCGTGATGGTCGGAATTCTGCCGACCCTGGTGCAGCAGGACCTCGTTTCCGCGAACCTTTCCGACGTGGACCGCTACATGCTGCTCAACGACCAGATCGTGGCGGCGCGCGGCGAGAACTTCTCCCTCGACATCGAGGGCGTGGAGCGGCTGGAGTGCACCTCGGCGTCGATCGCGCCCGAAGCGGCCTGCACCTCGGTGCAGTTGCACCTCCAGGTCACGCCCGGCCGGTTCGCCGATGTGTGGAACGCCGCGCAGGCGGTGGCGGCGGTTCAGGTCGCCGTCGGGGCCAACTCGCCGTTCCTGTTCGGCAAGGAGCTGATGCGCGAGTCCCGGCCGCCGCTCTTCCAGCAGGCGACCGACACCCGCCCTCCGGAACTGCAGGCACAGGGGGTGCGCCCGCGGACCTGGTTCGGCGAGCGGTGGGTCGACTCGGCGTACGACCTCTTCGAGGAGAACGTCCGCTACTTCCCCGCGCTGTTGCCCTTCTGCGACGAGGAGGACCCGCTGCGCGTGCTCGCGGACGGCGGAGTTCCGCGGCTGCAGGAACTGGTTCTGCACAACGGCACCATCTACCGCTGGAACCGACCGGTGTACGAGGTCGTCGACGGCGTTCCCCATCTGCGCGTGGAGAACCGGGTGCTGCCGGCGGGCCCGACGGTCACCGACGTGATCGCGAACGCGGCCTTCTACTACGGTCTGGTGCGCGCGCTCGCCGAGGAGGCCCGCCCGGTGTGGACGAGGCTGCCCTTCGCCGCCGCGGAGGAGAACTTCGACACCGCGTGCCGGCACGGCATCGACGCGGAACTGCAGTGGCCCCGGCCCGGCCGCGGAGGTGTCACACGGGTCCCCGTCGTGAAACTCGTCCGGGACGAACTGCTGCCGCTGGCGGCGGCCGGCCTCGACGCCTGGAACGTGGCGCCCGCGGACCGGGACCTGTATCTGGGAGTGATCGAGCAGCGGTGCCGGCGCGGCGCCAACGGGGCCTCCTGGCAGGCGGACACCTATCACCGCGCCCTCGAGGCCGGTCTGGGCCGGGACGCCGCCCTGGCGGCGATGACCCGCCGCTACTGCGAGCTGATGCGTGAGGGACAGCCCGTGCACACCTGGCCGGTCGGCTTCCCGGGGGCCGCGTCCTGACGGACCTGGCTGATTCCGCCGTAGGTTCGTCGGGCAAGCTGTGACGTCCCATGCGGTGGAACGACTGGAGGCTGGTGTGCACGCGGAGGCGGGAGATGTGGCCGGACCCTTGCCGCAGGAGGCGATGCGGCGGGGGATCCTGCGCTCGGAGACGGTGCTCGTACTGGCACTGTCGCTCGGCGCCAGTGGAGTCTCCGCACTGATCAGCTTCATCGGCTCGCTGACCGAACCCGGTGGGCTGAAGGACCAGGCGGCGACCCTCAACGGGTCCTACGCGCCGGGACGGCCGTGGCTCGACCTCGCCTGGCAGCTCTTCGGGATCGCCACCGCGCTGGTGCCGGTGGCACTCGTCGCGCATCTGCTGATCCGGGAGCGTGCCGGGCTCGGTGCCATCGGCTTCGACCGGCGCAGGCCCTGGTACGACCTCGGACGCGGCACGCTGGTCGCCGCCGGGATCGGCGGCGCGGGGCTGGCGTTCTACCTCCTGGCGCGGACCTCGGGATTCAACCTCACGGTGGTGCCCGAGTCGCTGCCCGACGTCTGGTGGAAGTACCCGGTGCTGATCCTCTCCGCTGTGCAGAACTCGGTGGTGGAGGAGGTGATCGTGGTCGGTTATCTGCTGCGCAGGCTCGGTCAGTTGGGGTGGACGCCGATGGCGGCCCTGGTCGCGAGCTCGGTGCTGCGCGGCTCGTACCACCTCTACCAGGGCGTCGGCGGGTTCATCGGCAACATGGTCATGGGTGTGGTCTTCGTGCTCCTGTACCGGCGGTGGGGCCGGGTCGGGCCACTGGTGGCGGCCCACGCGCTGCTCGACATCGTCGCCTTCGTCGGATACGGGCTGCTGGCCGGAAGGGTGGACTGGCTGCCCACCGTGTAGAGGTCGCGCCGCGTGAACGTGGTGGCGCGGCGCGCGGAACGGGTGAGGGGGTGTGCGGCACGTGCCGCACACCCCCTCACCCGTGTGCGGGTCAGGGCGCGACGAGCAGTTCGCCGTCGATCACGGTCACCGCGCGGCCGGTGAGCAGTGTCCGGTCGCCGCGCAGCGTGGTGCGGACCAGTCCGGAGCGGGCGGATGCCTGGAGCCCGGTCAGTTCGGCGCGGCCGAGGCGGGCCGACCAGAAGGGGGCGAGCGCCGTGTGGGCGCTGCCGGTGACCGGGTCCTCGTCGATGCCGACCTGGGGGAAGAAGCCGCGGGAGACGAAGTCGTAGCCGGACGACGCATCCGCCGCGCCGGCGGTGGCGATGATGCCGCGTGCGGAGTGGGCCACGAGGGCGGGGAAGTCGGGGGTCAGGCCGCGTACGGACTCCTCGTCCACGAGCTCGACCAGCAGGTCGCCGACGTGCGGCCCGGTGTCGTGCGCGGAGAGGACCTTCGCGCCGAGCGCTTCCGCGATGCCGTCCGGAATCTCCACCGGTGTCAGCGGGGCGGTGGGGAAGTCGAGCGTGAGCGTGCCGTCCTCGTGCGCGACGGCGGTCAGGGTCCCGCAGCGTGCGGCGAAGCGCACGGTGCCGGTCGCCGTCCCCGTGGTGTGCAGGACGTGCGCGGTGGCCACCGTGGCATGGCCGCACATGTCGACCTCCGTGGCGGGGGTGAACCAGCGCAGTGCCCAGTCCGCGTCACCGCCGGCGGGCAGAGGGTGGGCGAAGGCGGTCTCGGAGAGGTTCAGCTCGGTGGCGACCTGCTGGAGCCAGGAGTCCGGGGGGAAGCCGCCCGGCTCCAGGAGGAGGACCCCGGCGGGGTTCCCCGCGAAGGGACGGTCGGTGAAGGCGTCGACGATTCGGATCCGCATGACGTGACCGTAGAGCGCCGGTGAAGCGGCGGGCCAAGGCCAATTCGGGACGGTTGGACCGGGAGAGCCTTGTCGTTCGATTGTTTCCGATATATCGTTGATGCATCACGACAGATCAACGATGGAGGGAGCGTAGCGATGCGTTCACATGGATTCGGACCGGAACACGACCACGGCCACGGTCATGGGCACTGCGGGCCCGGCCATCGGGGTCAGGGTGACCACGATGGCCGGCGCGCGGCGTTCGGACCGTGGGGACCGCCGTTCGGCGGCGGGCCCTTCGGCGACGGGCGCGGGCGTGGTGGCCGGGGCAGGGCGCGGCGCGGTGATGTGCGTGCTTCGATCCTGGCCCTGCTGAAGGACCGCCCGATGCACGGCTACGAGATGATCCAGGAGATCGGCGAGCGCAGCGGCGGGGCGTGGAAGCCCAGTCCGGGCTCGGTCTACCCGACGCTTCAGCTGCTGGAGGACGAAGGGCTGATCGTCAGTGCGAGCGAGGGCGGCAAGAAGCTGTTCACGCTGACCGATACGGGTCGCACCGAGGCCGAGTCGGGCCCGGAGGCACCCTGGGAGGAAGCGGGGCGCGGTGTCGACTGGGACACCCTCAACGAGATCCGGCAGGCCGGCTTCGGTCTGATGGAGGCGTTCGGCCAGGTCTGGAAGACGGGCGACGTCGAGCAGCGGCAGAAGGCGGTGGCCGTCATCAACGAGGCCCGCAAGAAGCTCTATCTGATCCTCGCCGACGAGCACTGAGCCGACCGCCGAGGTGCGGCCGTGGAGGGGTCCCGCGTGATCGCGGGGCCCCTTTCGCGCCACCTGCGCCGCCGATCAGGAGACCAGTCCGCCGAGCCTGCGGAGGGACTCGTCGAGTGCCGCCGTCGCCGAGTCCTTGAGCTTGCCCGCCATCAGTGACACGGCCGCCCCGGTGAACTCGCCGTCGATCCGCACGACCGTGGCGTCGCCTGCCGGGGTGAGCGAGTAGCGGGTGCCCACGGTGACGGACATCGGACCCTTGCCCTTGATGGCGAGCACCCGCTCCGTCTCCAGTTCCTCCACCGTCCAGGTCACCTCGGCGGGGAAGCCCATCAGCTTCATGTTCTCCGCGAAGGCGGCCCCGGTCTCCAGAGGGGCCGGGCCGCCCTTGGGGAAGCTGGTGTGGGTCGCGTTCCAACGGTCGTACGAGGCGAAGTCGGTCAGCTGGGCCCAGACCTTGGCGGCCGGTGCCTCTATGCGTGCCTCCGCGCTGACTTCGGCCATGCGGCCACCCCTTCGAGTCGGGTTCGGGTGTCGCGGACCGTAGCCGTGAGTGGGCGAACATTCAATACTGACGAACAGTCAGCTCTGTTCGGCGGTCATCGGAGAGGCTGGATCTCGCTACTGTCTCGACATGTGTCACAAGGGTGACGGTGCTGACCGACGCTGACATGATGGGCCGATGCAAGCGTCTCGGGGAAGAAACGCCGGCCTGGGACTCGCCCTGGGCTCGGCCTTCGCGTTCGGTGGATCGGGTGTGGCGGCCAAGCCGCTGATCGAGGCGGGTCTCGATCCGCTTCATGTGGTGTGGCTGCGCGTCGCGGGCGCGGCGCTCGTCATGCTCCCGGTGGCCTGGCACCACCGGGCACTCCTGCGGCGCAGGCCGGCGCTGCTGGCCGGATTCGGCCTGCTGGCCGTGGCCGGCGTGCAGGCCTGCTACTTCGCCGCGATCTCCCGTATCCCCGTCGGGGTCGCCCTGCTCGTCGAGTACCTGGCACCGGCGCTCGTGCTCGGCTGGGTCCGCTTCGTCCAGCACCGCCCCGTGACGAGGGCGGCCGCTGCCGGCGTCGTCCTGGCGGTCGCGGGCCTCGCGTGCGTCGTGGAGGTGTGGGCAGGGCTGAGCTTCGATGTGCTCGGACTCGTGCTGGCGCTCGGCGCCGCCTGCTGCCAGGTCGGCTACTTCGTCCTGTCCGACCAGGGCGGTGACGGCGACGACGCCCCCGACCCGCTGGGCGTGATCGCGTTCGGACTGCTCATCGGCGCGGCGGTGCTCACGGTCGTGGCCAGGCCCTGGGGCATGGACTGGTCGCTGCTGGCCGGCGCCGTCGACATGGGGGGCGCGGGCGTGCCCGCCGCGCTGCTGCTGGTGTGGATCGTGCTGATCGCCACCGTGCTCGCGTACGTCACCGGTGTCATCTCCGTGCGCAAGCTGTCACCGCAGGTCGCGGGGGTCGTCGCCTGCCTGGAGGCGGTCATCGCGACGGTACTGGCGTGGGTGCTGCTCCATGAACACCTGTCGGCGCCGCAGATCGCCGGTGGCGCGGTGGTCCTCGTGGGCGCGTTCATCGCGCAGTCCCAGGCGCCCAGGCCGCCGGCCGGGCCGGTGGCGGCCGGCGGGCCGGAGCCGCTGCCCGCGGCGGCCGGGGGTACCGGCGCGACGGGGGAGTTGTCCGGAGGGCACCGTGCGCCGTAAGGTGGCGATCATGCATTCGACCGTACTTCCGCCGCCTGCCGCCTAGCGCGGGCGGACGTACTCCAAGAAGACCGTGCTCGGGGTGTCCCCGAGCGGGTCGGTGCTGCCCGCGTGACTGAGCCGAGCAATCAGCCGTCCGTATCTTCACACGGAGAAGTCACGTGTCGAATTCCTCTTCAACTCCCGCTGTCGGCATGCCCGTCGGCCTGCCTGCCGGTATGTCCGTCGGACGAGGTCTCACCTGCCTGGTCTTCGCCGGGTTCGCCTGGGGGACAGCCGGTGCCGCCGCGTCCCTCGTGTTCCAGGTGAGCGACCTCGGGCCGCTCGCCCTGTCGTTCTGGCGCTGCGTCGGCGGGCTCCTGCTGCTGGTTCCGGTCCTCGCGCTCCGGGCGCGGAGCCGGGGCGACGCCGCGCTGCCCGCCGAGCCGAGGCGGCGTCGGATCCTGCGCATTCTGGCCACGGGCGTCGGGCTCACCGTCTTCCAGAGCGCGTACTTCGGGGCCGTCGAAGCGACCGGTCTCGCTGTGGGCACCGTCGTGACGCTGGGCGCCGGTCCCGTGCTCATCGCCCTCGGCGCACGGCTGACCATGGGTGAACGGCTCGGACGCGGCGGGGCCCTGGCCGTCGTCGGGGCGCTGGCCGGGCTCGGCGTACTCGTACTCGGCGGCGAGGGCGCGGCCGTGCGGCCGCTGGGTGTCGCACTCGCCCTGCTGTCGGCCGCCGGGTACGCGGCGATCACCCTGCTGACGAGGTGGCTCGGCCGGGGCGGAGGCGGCGGCGACTCGCTGTCCACCACTGCCTGGGCATTCGCCATCGGATGCGTGGGTCTGCTGCCGATGGCGCTGGCCGAGGGCATGCTGCCGCACACCGCGGATCCGCTCCGGGTCGTCTCTCTGCTGGTGTACGTCGCCGCCGTGCCGACCGCGCTCGCCTACGCCCTGTACTTCGCGGGCGCGGCGGTCGTCCGCTCCGCGACCGTCTCGGTGATCATGCTGCTGGAGCCGGTGAGCGCGGCGGTCATCGCCGTGACCCTGCTGGGCGAGCACCTGACGTCGGCGACGGTCGTGGGGACGCTGCTGCTGCTGACGGCGGTCACGGGACTGGCGGCGGCGGAGGCGCGAGGCGCTGCGGTCCGCAGGAGACTGCCGGCACCGGCCTGACGCGCCGCCGGGCGGCCCTTGCGGGGACCTGGATCCGCGGCGCTCGTCGTCCCGTGACCGGGTACTCGTCTCTCCCTGGTCCCGCGTCCGTTCCCGGTCCCGCGTCCGTCCCGGTCCCGCACCCCGTGCGGGGCCGGGCCTGCCGGGCGGGCTCAGAGGTAGGTCGGCACCGGGGTCGACGGCGCGAGATCGGGCGCAGGCACCGGGAGGCCCTGGGTGACGGTGACGGGAACGACTCCGGCCCAGTGAGGGAGCGAAAGGTCGGCCGGGTCGTCGTTCGGCCCGCCGGTGCGGGTCTTGGCCGAGACCTCCGTGAGGTCGAGGCGGAGCACGGCGGTCGCCGCCAGTTCCTTGGCGTCGGCGGGGCGGGAGTCCGTGGAACGGCCGGGAACGGCATGGTCGACCAGGGCGTCGAGCGCGATGCGCTTCTCCGACGGGTCGGTGACCTGCTGGGCGGTGCCGTGGACCACCACCGAGCGGTAGTTGAGCGAGTGGTGGAAGGCGGAGCGGGCCAGCACCAGGCCGTCGACATGCGTCACCGTCAGACACACGGGCAGGCCCGGGTCCGCCTCGCCCGCCATGCGCAGCGGACGTGATCCCGTCGAGCCGTGCACGTACAGCCGCTCACCGACGCGGGCGAACAGGGTCGGCAGGACGACCGGCGCTCCGTCGCGGACGAAGCCGAGGTGGCACACATAGGCCGTGTCGAGTATCGAGTGCACCAGGGTGCGGTCGTACGACGCGCGCTCACGAGAACGCGTGGGAATCGTCCGCGCGGTCTGCTCGTAGGTGGTTTCCGTTGTCTCCGGCATTGCGCCCTCCATTGCACTAGTGCATAATGTGTTTTGTGCTAGGAGACTATCGGATCATCGGGCGGCGTGCATCGGAGATCGCGGCGAGCATCGAGCGTGCCGTCGGAGCGGGCGACCTCGAGCCGGGCCGGCTGCTGCCGCCCATGCGCGAACTGGCCACCGAACTGGGCGTGAACCCGAACACCGTCGCCGCCGCCTACCGCACCCTGCGCGAGCGCGGGGTGATCGAGACGGCCGGGCGCAGAGGCAGTCGCGTACGCCCGCGCCCGGCGAGCACCGCGCGCGGATCCATCCGGGTCGACGCGCCCCCCGGCGTACGGGATCTCGGCGAAGGCAACCCCGACACCGCACTGCTTCCATCGCTGGGCGACGCGCTCGCCGCCGCCGCCGCGCGGCACGCGCGGGAGCCCGGTCTGTACGGCAGGGCGCCGCTCGACCCCGAGTTCGTGCGCCTCGCGCGTGCCGCGATGGACGCGGACGGGGTTCCCGCAGGGCCGCTCGCCGCCACATCGGGAGCCCTTGACGCCATCGAACGGGTCCTGGTCGCGCACCTGCGGCCGGGGGACGCGGTCGCCGTCGAGGACCCGGGATGGGGGAGTCTGCTCGACCTGGTCTCGGCGCTGGGCCTCAAACCCCTCCCCGTCGCGCTCGACGACGACGGGCCGCTGCACGGCGAGGTGGAGCGTGCGCTGATCGCGGGGGCGCGCGCCGTCGTCGTCACCGACCGGGCGCAGAACCCGACCGGCGCGGCCGTGAGCCGCCGCCGCGCGGATCAACTACGGGCCGTGCTGGGGCGGTTCCCGGGCACTCTGCTCATCGAGGACGACCACGGTCACGCCATCGTCGACCAGCCGCTCCACCCCCTCGCCGGCGTGACCGACAACTGGGCCTTCGTGCGCTCCGTGGCCAAGGCGTACGGGCCGGACCTGCGGGTGGCCGTCCTCACGGGCGACACCGTCACCGTCGACCGCGTCCAGGGGAGGTTCGGGCTGGGGCCGGGCTGGGTCAGCCGGCTGCTGCAGCACACCGTCGCCCATCTGTGGGCGGCCGACGCCGTCGATCCGGGCGCCGTCGCCCGCTCCTACGGCGAGCGGCGTGACGCACTCATCGACGCGCTGGCGCGCAGGGGGGTCGAGGCCCGTGGCCGCAGTGGCATGAACGTGTGGGTGCCGGTGCAGGACGAGACGGGCGCCGTGACACGGCTGCTGCACGCCGGCTGGGCGGTGGCGCCGGGTGCGCGTTTCCGGATGTCCTCGCCACCGGGTGTCAGGCTGACCGTGTCGAACCTGACACCGGACGACATCGGGCCGCTCGCCGAAGCGGTCGCCTCGGCGAGCGGCCCGATGCCGGCCCGCAGTTACGGCTGAGCCCGGGCAGCTCTCACGACCGGGCGTCCACCGCGGGCGCCCGCTTCGGCCGGCTCTGTGTCAGTGCCGCGCCCACCAGGACGATCAGCGCGCCCACCGGTGTGTTCCAGCTGAGGTGCTCGCCGAGGATCGCCACTCCGGCCGCCGTCGCGATGACGGGGACGAAGTACGTGACCATCTGTCCGGTCGTCGGTCCGACCTCGGCGACCAGCCCGTACTGGATGAGGAGCGCCAGCCCGGTGCCGATGACGCCGAGGGTGACCACCGCGAGCAGCGGGACCAGCGGGAACGAGGCGGGCAGCGTGGTGAACATCGGTGTCACGATGGCGAGCTGGACCGTTGCCAGCCCCAACTGGGATCCGATGAGCGAGAGATGCGAGTCGCCGGAACCCGCCAGCGTGCGGCGTACGTAGATCCAGCCGATCGGGTAGCTGAGCGAGGCGAGCAACGCCATGGCCGTGCCGCCGAAGTCCAGTCCGGAGAAGCCCTGCCAGGCGCCGAGGACGGTGAGCACTCCGAGGAATCCGATGCCCAGTCCCGCGACGCGGCGGCGGGTGGGCCGGTCCTCCGACAGGGCGACGAGCGACAGCAGCATCCCCCACAGGGGAGAGGTGGCGTTGCAGATGCCGGCCAGGGTCGACGGGATCGTGAGCTCCGCGTAGGCGAAGAGCGAGAACGGCAGCGCGTTGAGCAGGAAGGCCGCGACCGTGAGATGGCCCCAGGTCCGCAGGCCCCGCGGCAGTCGGTCGCGGCGGACGGCCATGGCGACGGCCAGCACCGCCGTTCCGAAGAAGAGACGTCCGAACGTCACCTGGAACGGTGCGTACGCGCCGGTTCCGACCTTGATGAGAAGGAAGCTGAAGCCCCAGACCCCCGAGAGCACCGCGAAGCGGATGCGCCAGTCGACGGCGCGTCGGCGCGGAGGGGTGACGGGGGCGGCGGCGGGAGTCGTAAGGGCGTCGGTGGTGTTCGGCGGGAGGTCCGAAACGGCGGGGGCGACGGCGGTGGAGGCGTTGTCCGGCCCGGTGGTTGCGGTGCTCATGGGGTCAACGATGACCTGCCCCACCTATTAGGACAAGCGAGAATTTCTCGACTCAATCGCTTAGCATCGCTTACATGTTGAACTTGGAGCGGCTGCGCACGCTGGACGCGCTGGCCAGGCACGGCTCGGTCGGCGCGGCCGCCGACGGCCTGCATGTCACCACGTCGGCCGTCTCCCAGCAGATGGCGAAGCTGGAGCGCGAGGTCGGGCAGCAACTGGTGGCGAAGAACGGAAGGGGCGTACGCCTCACCGACGCCGGCCGGCTCCTCGCCGACCATGCCGCGCGTATCCTCTCCCAGGTCGAGCTCGCGCAGTCCGACATAGAGGCCCGGCGCGGGCAGGCGGTGGGCGAGGTCAGTATCGGGGCGTTCCCGACCGCGGCCCGCGGACTGTATCCGGTCGCACTCTCCTCCCTGCGTCGCGACCATCCTGAACTGCGGGTCCTGTCGAGGGAACTGGAACCGGAGGCTTCCGTCAGAGCGGTCATCCGCGGTGATCTCGACCTCGCCGTGGTGCTCAACTGGAGCAACAGGCGGTTGCCCGTGCCGAGCGGACTCACGCAGGCGCATCTGCTCGACGACATCCCCGATGTCGCCGTACCCGCCGGCCATCACCTCGCGGGCCGCACGGACATCGACCTCGAGGAGCTCGCCGACGACGAGTGGGTGTCCTGGCCGGAGGGTGAGGGATGCCGCGAGTGGCTGGTCTTCACCCTCCGTTCCAAAGGTGTCGAGCCGCGGATCGCGCACCTGGCGGGTGAGTTGCACACGCAGCTCGCCCTGATCGCCGCGGGGCTAGGCGTCTGCATCGCACCGAGGCTCGGGCGGGGGGCGGTGCCGGACGGTGTCGCGATGGTGGCCGTACGGCAGAAGATGCGCCGCCACGTCCACGCGGTGTGGCGCACGGACGCCGACCGCAGGCCGTCCATCAGGGCGGCGGTCGAGGCGCTGCGCGGGGCGGCCGGGTCAGACGCCTGACATCTTGCGGAAGTCCCAGGACGCGACCGCTTCGGGGGTGAGCCGCAGCCAGGCGTGCCGGCCGTCGTGCGGCATCGCGTCCAGGTCGAAGTTCTTGGCGGCGAACAGCGCCTCCGGCACGACGAGTTCGGGACATTCCTCGCCGGTGCGCGGCGCCTCCCCGACGAACACGGCGGTGCCGGAGAGCTCGACGCCCCGCAGCTCCCCGTACTCCTCGCCGTCGTCGACCACCACGGCGATGTGCGGGTCGCGGCGCAGATCCGCCCAGCGCCGGCTGCGGGTGAGGGAGTAGAGCCACAGCGACGTACCGTCCCAGGCGAACCACAGCGCGCTGACGTGCGGGCGACCGTCCGCGGAGACGGTGGCGACCCGGCAGGTCCGCTGCTCGGTCAGGAACGCGTCCAGCTCGCCAGGGGTCATCATGATGCGCCGGCCCCGGCGCTGGGTGGCGGTCATCCGTGTTCCTCCGCAGGTCGGCTGACTGGCCGTCAGTAGAACTCGTCCGGCCAGCATGGAGGCTCTTCCTTCGCCGCGCAATGGGGACTACCGTCGCGCCCCCGCGCCGCGCGTGCCAGGACCTCCCGCCGAGGGGCGGGACACCGAGGCGGGGCGGGACACCGAGGAGGAGCCCCATGCCGTCGTTCCCCCAGCTGATGGAGCAACTCGAGGCGCCCACCACCGCGCTCCTCACCGTCGAATGCCAGCAGGGCGTCGTCGGGAAGGACAGTGCCCTGCCGGAACTCGCCGCGCAGGCCAGCTCCTCCGGCGCGCTCCGCAACGTCGCACGGCTGGTCGCCGCCGCCCACGACGCCGGTGTGCAGGTGCTGCACGCGGTGGCCGAGCGGCGTCCCGACGGCAGAGGGGCCAACCGCAACGCGCGGCTGTTCAGGGCCGCGGAACGGTTGCCCGTGCAGCAGTACACCGGAACGGCCGCGGTACGCGTGGCCCCGCCCATCGAGGTGGCTCCCGAGGACATCGTCGTACGCAGACTGCACGGACTCTCACCGCTGGCCGGCACCGACGTCGATCCGATCCTGCGCAACCTCGGCTGCCGCACCCTGGTCGTCACCGGCGTCTCGGCCAACGTGGCCGTCCCGGGTGCGGTGTTCGACGCGGTGAACCGCGGCTACACCGCGGTCGTCGTGTCCGACGCCATCGCGGGAGTGCCCGCCGAGTACACCCCCGCGATGATCCGCAACACCCTCTCGCTGGTGGCGACGATCGCCACCACCGACGAGGTGGTGTCCTGCTGGAAGGGGCCGCGCCGCGTCACGCGAGCTTGATCGAGTCCCCGTCCACGGTGATCGACGCGGGCGGCAGCGGAGCGGTCGCCGGGCCACCCTTGACACTGCCGTCGGACGCGTCGAACCGGCTGTTGTGGCACGGGCAGTTGATGATGCCGTTCGAGACGTCCTTGACCGCGCAGCCCTGGTGGGTGCACTTGGAGGAGAAGGCCTTGAACTCGCCCGCCACCGGCTGAGTGATCACCACGTCGCCGACGACCTTGCCGCCGCCCGCCGGGATGTCGGTGGTCTTGGCGAGCACCGTACCGCCCGCGCCGCCCGCGCCGCCCGCGCCGCCCGTACCGCCTCCCGACGTGGCGGCGCCCTCGCCGGCCGGTTCGCCGGACCCGGTCTGCGCCGTCTCCTCCGAGCCGCCGCACGCGGTCAGCGCGACGGTGAGACCGGCTCCGCCCACCGCCGCGACGACGGTACGGCGCGCCACGGTCCGCGTGGTCCCCTGCGATGCGGTCATGCTGGCTCCCTCATGTCGTCCGGCCCGGGTACCGGCCGGTTCGTGATGTTGTACGAGACCATGGGCCGTGCCGTTCACGAGTTGAGGAAATTTTCACGCTGCCGGCCGTCCCGCGGCCCGAACCCTGCTGGGCGATGAGCCTCCGCGGACCACGAGTTCCGCCGCGCCCGTGCCGTCGGCCCGTACGGACCAGATGTCGGAGGAGCCCCCGGCGGCTGCCGGGAGGGCGTAGGCGACCGTCGAGTCGTCCAGCCATGCGGCCTGGTCGTCGACGCTGCGCGCCTCGGCCAGCGGGGTGTCGCGCATTGTCGTCAGGTCGAGGACATGCAGCCGCCAGGGGTTCTCGGTCCCTTCACGGACACGCTTCTTGTAGGCGATGCGCGTGCCGTCCGGGGAGAGTGAGGGGCACTCGACGTTCTCGCGGACGGTGCGGGCCGTCCACCTGCTCAGGTCGCCTTCGACCAGATGGGTCCGGCCGCGGGTGGACACGGTCGCGTAGAAACGGTTGTCGTCCCGGCCGAAGGTGATGCCCCAGTAGTTGACGTCGGGCGCGCTGTAGCGCTTGCCGTCGACGGAGAGCTGGACGGTCTCCACGTTCTTGATCAGGTAGCCGGTCCGGGTGTCGAGGATGCCGCTGCGTGTGGAGAACGACGAGCCGGCGTACGAGTCGCCGCTGACGAAGACGGTCCACGAGACCATCCGTCCGGACGGGGAGACCCGCGCCCGGTCCGGGGTTCCGCCGAAGGTGACGGTGCGTTTCGGGCGCAGTGAGCGGTCGAGGACCACGGCCCGGGCCCTCGGCGGGATGCCCGGCTCCGTGGTCAGACAGACCGCGCTGCCACCACTCGCGTAGAAGCGTCTGCACGTCAGACCCGTCGCCCTGCGCCCGCTTCCCGCCTGAGCGGTGATCGTGCCGTCGGCGGTACGGAAGTACAGGCCGGGAGTGTTGTCGAGGGTGACGCCGGAGGACCTGGGCGCGGCGCTCCCGTTCCGGTCGGCGGCACGGACGGTGTACACGACGGCGATCGTCGCCAGCACCGCGGTGGTGACGGTCACGGCTGTGACGCGGGCACGCAGGGACATCGAGGTCATCGGGACTCCGGAAGAGCGGCTGGAACGAGAAGGCGGGCGGCGAACAGGGCGGCGGCCAGAGCGGCGGACGCCGTCACCAGAGCCGCGTGCATGCTCCAGAGCGTCCACACGGCACCGAACGCCACGGAGGCGAGCAGTCGGCCGACCGCCTGCCCGGACTGGAGCAGCGCCAGTCCGCCCGCCCGCTGCTCCTCGGGGATCACCGGACCGCCGAGCGCCATCAGCACACCGTCCGTGGCCGCGTAGAAGGAACCGTGCAGGATCAGCACGGAGACGGTCAGGGGCCAGCCGGTGGCGGGGGAGAAGAGCACGACGTACGCGCCGAGCAGGGCAACGTGCCCCATCAGATAAGGAGTGCGGCGGCCGATCCTGTCGGCGGCCCTGCCGACGGGTACGGCGAGCAGCAGATAGACGCCCGCGCTGCCCAGCGGCAGCAGGGGGAACCAGGCCGCGTCCAGGTCGAGACGCTTCTGCAGGACCAGGTAGAGGAAGCCGTCGCCGACGGACACCGCTCCCAGGAGGGTCGCCGCCCCCAGAACCCGGCGGAAGACCGGAGCCGTCACCAGAGCCAGGGTCGAGCGCAGGGTGGTGGCGCTGCCCGCCCGGACGGGCGCGATGCCGCGGCCGGGGACGAACGCGAACAGCAGCACGACGCCGAGCAGGCCGAAACAGAAACTGACGACGAACACCGCGTCGTACGCGTCCGCCGTCGCCCAGAGCAGGGCGAACGCCAGGAGAGGGCCGAGCAGGGCGCCCGTCGTGTCCATCGCGCGGTGCACGCCGAAGGCGCGGCCGAGGTCCCGCTCCTCGCAGCTGACCGAGATCAGAGCGTCGCGCGGTGCCGTACGGACACCTTTGCCCACGCGGTCGGCGGCGAGTGCCGCCGTCAGCGCCGGGGTGGAACTGCCGGCGAGCAGCAGACCCAGCTTGCAGACCGTGGACAGGGCGTATCCGGAACCGGCGACGAGCCTGTGACGCCGCCAGCGGTCCGCGGCGTGCCCGCCGGCGAGCCGCACGAACGCGGTGACGCCGTTGTAGAGCCCGTCGAAAAAGCCGAACTGGAGCGGGCTGAGGCCGAGGCCGAGGACGAGGTAGAGGGGGAGGACGGCGGTGACCATCTCGGAGGAGATGTCGGTGACCAGACTGACCGCGCCGAGCGCGACGACCGTGGAGGCGACGCGCGTCCGGCCGGTGGCTCGTTCGGAAGTGGCGGGGGCGGGTCCGGGGTCGGGGGTGTGCGATGGGCTGCCCCTGCCGGCGGCGAGATACATGGAGGCTCCTGGGACGCGCCCGCCGGTGTGGCCGGTGTGGCTGGTCGGGCCGGTGTCCCGGCGTGACCGGTGGCGTCGGTGCGGGCCGGAGCCCCGTTGTGTGCGAGGCGGGAGGCGGACACACCGGCGGACGCTGGTGGATGCGGGTCAGCGGCAGGAGTAGGTGGGACTGGTGTCGAGGACGGTTCCGTCCGTCTCGACGAACTGGGACCGGAAGCCGGTGTCGGTGAAGTCGAGCTTCACCACCCCGAACTTGTCCCAGATCCGCTTCTCGCTGTTGGCCTGGACCGTGTCGCCCTCGCCGTAGAGGTCCTTGCCCCCGGCGCCGCCGATGATCTCGACGATGCCGTTCGGGTCTGCCCGGCCGTCACGGGTCTGCGGGGCGAACCGCTCGTAGTGGTGGTCGTGCCCGTTGAGGACCAGCTCCGCGTCGGCGCCTTCGAGGAGGTCCCACACGGGCCTGCTGACCGGGACGTTGCCATGGCTGCCCGAGCTGAACAGAGGCTCGTGCCAGTAGGCGGCCACACATTTCTTGCTGTTGGCGGCGAGGTCGGCCCTGAGCCAGTCCAACTGCTCCCGTTCGTCGAAGCGGTTGGAGTTCAGCGCGACGAAGTGCCAGTTGCCGTGGTCGTACGAGTACCACATCTTGCCCTGGGGGGTGGCGCGGCTCCCGAAGTACTCGCGGTAGGCCTTCTCGTCCCTGTTCTCCCAGTCGTCGTAGGACTCGTGGTTGCCGGGCACCGGGTGGGTCCGGTCCTTGAAGCGGCCCCAGGACTTGTCGTAGTAGTTCCGGAAGTCCTCGATGTGGGCGTCGTCGTACTGGTTGTCGCCCATGGTGATGTAGAACGCCGGGTTGATGGCCATGGCCCGGTCGGCGGTCTGGAAGTGCCGGCAGCCCGCGTCGCCCTTGTCGCACTGGGCGGCGATGTCGCCCGCTCCGACCACGGAGAACGCACCGGCCGGGTCGGGCGGGTCCGTCGGGCCCGGGCCGGAGCCGCCTGTGCCGTACACCTCGACCTCGTACAGCGAGTATCCGTAGTCGGTGCCGCGAGCCGTGCCGTAGACCCTCAGGTGGCGGCCGTTGCCGGTCAGACCGGCCCACTCGTCGGTGCCGCCGTCGCCGGACGTCGTGCCGGCCAGCCGGGTCCAGTTCGAGCCGTCCGCCGAGATCTCGATCCGGTAGCCGGTCGCGTACGCGGCCTCCCAGGTCAGTTTCACCTTGGAGACGGTTGAATCCGCGCCGAGATCGATCCGCAGCCACTGCGGGTCGGAGCCCTCCGCGCTGGCCCAGCGGGTCGAGGCGTTGCCGTCGACCGCCTTGTCCGGGGTCAGGGACGAGTCCTCGTCGGAGGACGAGGAGGCGGGCCTGTCACGCGAGAGCAACCGCTCGTCACCGCCGCCCGGTTCCGAGGGCTCCGGGCCGGGGGCCGGGTCGTCCGCGATGTGGAACTCGTCGCCGTAGACGTGCCAGGTCAGCGGAGTCTCAAGACGGAGATTGCCGTCGTTCAGGAAGACCCGCTGCGCGGTGTCGACGCGGCTGGTGTCCTCGTGCGCCGCCTCCTTCTTCATCTCCTCCACCCGTGCGTCCAGGAACGCGTGCAGGTACTCGGTCTCGTCGCCGCCCTCCGCCGGGGTGTCGGCGTTGCCGCGGGCGTCGGCGCGGATCGACTCGAAGCCCGACTCGCCGTGCATGACGAAGGCGTCGTAGTACGCGAACTGGCCGAGTTCCTGCAGACCGTCGCCCTTGGCCCGGGAGACGGACGGGTCGAAGTAGACCCGGTCGCGCTCGTGTTCCTGTGCCGCCTGGAACTCGGGAGTCCGCGCGGCCTCCACCCATGCGTCGGTGAAGCCGGGGTCGAGACCTTCGTGCGAGTCGCTGCCGTCGACCTCCCGCAGGGCGGGCAGGTATTCGGCGAGCGGGTTGTCCGGCACCTGCCCGGTGTAGTGCTCGACGAGTTCGAGCATGTCGTGGGTGCCGGAGCAGAAGCCGACGATCCCGGCCGTGTAGCCGCGGCCGTCGCCGATGTCCTCGATGTAGTCGTACTGCCCGCGCCAGTCCAGCGACGAGTTCTCGGCGCTGGAGACGAGCCGCATGGCGATCTCCTTCTTCGCCGGATCGTCGAGACCGGCCGGCTCGGCGGCCTGACTGACGCTCAAGGCCACCACGGCAGGGACAGCGGCGAGCACCGTCGCCAGGGCGATCCTGAGTCCTTTGCGCCGGGAGCGGCGGCGGGTCGGGGGTGAGTGCCTTCGGAGAGAGAGCAGGGGCATGTGATTCTCCGCTTTCTCGCCTGGGCCGTGCCATGACGCACCGGGGTCGGGCAGGGGTCGGCAGCGCGAACCAGACGGAAGGTGGGGCCGGAGCCCACTGTTAGGAACCTTTCCTTTCTATTGGCGTCCGGCTGCCGCCCGCAAGGGGCGGGGCAGAAGAAAAGCGGAACGTGGCCGGTGCGGTGGAGCGCCGCCCCGGTCCTCGGCCGTGTACGCCGACCCGCTTGCCAGGTCGCACCGCCCGAGCCGAACTTCGATTGCAAGGCGAGAAGTTGGATAACCTGGCGAAATGCTCACAGAAGTGATCGCAACCCGCTACGTGACGCCCCTGCGTGAGGGCGGTTCGCTCCCGGGGATCGTCGAGGCCGACGATCTCGGCACCTACGTCATGAAGTTCACCGGTGCCGGACAGGGGCGCAAGACACTGGTCGCCGAGGTCATCTGCGGACAGCTCGCGCGGCGGCTCGGGCTGAGGGTGCCCGAGCTCGTCACCATTCAGCTCGATCCGGTCATCGGACTCTCCGAGCCGGATCAGGAGGTGCAGGAACTGCTCAAGGCCAGTGGCGGGCTCAACCTGGGGATGGACTTCCTGCCCGGCTCGCTCGGTTTCGATCCGCTCGCCTACGAGGTCGATGCCGCGGAGGCCGGCAGGGTCGTCTGGTTCGACGCGCTGATCAACAACGTCGACCGTTCATGGCGCAACCCCAACCTTCTGGTGTGGCACGGCGATCTGTGGCTCATCGACCACGGGGCCACGATGATCTGGCACCACAACTGGCCCGGCGCCGCCGCCTCCGCGGCCAAGGCGTACGACGCCTCCGACCATGCGCTCGCCCCCTTCCGCCCGGACATCGCCGCCGCCGCGGCGGAGCTGGCCCCGCAGGTCACAAGGGCGCTGCTCACCGAGATCGTGGCGGAGGTGCCCGACGAGTGGCTCGTCGACGAGCCCGGCTTCGACTCGACCGACGCCCTGCGCCGCTCCTACGTCGAGGCGCTGCTGCCGCGTGCGGCGACGATCCACGAGCGCATCACGCTCGACGCCCCCACGAAGAGCAGGCCGTCCCAGGCGCCCGGCTGGCTGACCGATCACCTGAGCCCCTGGCCGCACCCCACGAAGAAGAGCACGAAGGACGCCGACCAGTGAACGACCGCGACGTTTTCGAGTACGCACTGCTGCGCGTGGTGCCGCGGGTCGAGCGCGGGGAGTTCGTCAACGCGGGCGTCGTCGTGTACTGCCGCGCCAGGACGTTCGTCGCGGCCCGCACCCACCTCGACGAGACGAAGTTGCGGGCGCTCGACCCGCAGGCCGACGTGACCGGTGTACGGGCGGCGCTGCGCGCCGTGGAGGGAGTCTGCCGCGGTGGTGCGGACGCGGGTCAGGCCGCACGGGACGACGCGGGCAGGCGCTTCCGCTGGCTGATCGCGCCCCGGTCCACGGTCGTGCAGCCGGGGCCGGTGCACACGGGTCTCACCCTCGACCCGGAGGCGGAGGTGGAGCGTCTGCTCGACCTGCTGGTGCGATGAGGGGCGCCGAAGCGGCCGATGTGACATGCGCCGTTGATCCCCGGGGCCGTTGACACCGAGTGCCAGGGCTTCTAGCGTCCTGTCTGCCGAAGGTACTAAGCGGTCGCTCAGTGGAGAGCGTCGCGAGCAGTCGCCGGCACAGGGATCGACGGCTTCAAGGGCGAGGAGAATCAGAATGTCCACCACCGAGCAGCGTGTGGCTGTTGTGACCGGAGGCGCGCGCGGCATCGGCGCCGCCACCGCCGTCAGGCTCGCGGCCGAGGGGCGTGCCGTAGCGGTACTCGACCTCGACGAGGCGGCCTGCAAGGACACGGTCGAGAAGATCACCGCGGCCGGCGGCAAGGCGCTCGCGGTGGGCTGCGACGTCTCGGACGCCGCCCAGGTGGAGGCCGCCGTCGCGCGCGTCGCCGCCGAGCTCGGCGCGCCGACGATCCTGGTCAACAACGCCGGTGTGCTCCGCGACAACCTGCTCTTCAAGATGAGCGAGTCCGACTGGGACACCGTGGTGAACGTGCACCTCAAGGGCGCCTTCCTGATGGCCAAGGCGTGCCAGAAGCACATGGTCGACGCCGGCTTCGGCCGGATCGTCTCCCTCTCCTCCTCCTCTGCGCTCGGCAACCGCGGCCAGGCGAACTACGCCGCGGTCAAGGCGGGCCTCCAGGGCTTCACCAAGACCCTCGCCAAGGAGCTCGGCAAGTTCGGCATCACCGCCAACGCCGTCGCCCCCGGCTTCATCGTCACCGAGATGACGGCGCAGACCGCGGCCCGCGTGGGCATGGGCTTCGAGGACTTCCAGGCCGCCGCGGCGACCCAGATCCCCGTCCAGCGCGTCGGCAGGCCCGAGGACGTCGCGAATGCGATCGCCTTCTTCGCGGGCGACGACGCCGGCTTCGTCTCCGGCCAGGTCATGTACGTGGCCGGCGGCCCGCTCAACTGAATCGGGGTTCGAGGAACATGGCAGCAGAACAGGCAGCAGGGGCGGACCAGGTCCAGGACAGCGGCAGGGTCGCGCTGATCACCGGGGCGAGCCGCGGTATCGGGTACGGCATCGCGGAGGCCCTCGTGGCCCGCGGCGACCGGGTGTGCATCACCGGCCGTGGTGAGGAGGCGCTGAAGGAGGCCGTGGAGCGGCTGGGTGCCGACCGGGTCGTCGCGGTGGCGGGCAAGGCCCACGACGAGGCCCACCAGGCCGTCGCCGTGGAGCGCGCCATGGAGGCGTTCGGCCGCGTCGACTACCTGATCAACAACGCCGGCACGAACCCCGTCTTCGGCCCCATGGCCGAACTCGACCTGAACGTGGCGCGCAAGGTCTACGAGACCAACGTGATCTCCGCGCTCGGGTTCGCGCAGCAGACCTGGAAGGCGTGGCAGAAGGACAACGGCGGTGCGATCGTGAACATCGCCTCCATCGCCGGCGTCTCCGCCTCGCCCTTCATCGGGGCGTACGGCATGAGCAAGGCGGCCATGGTCAATCTGACCCTCCAGTTGGCGCACGAGCTCGCGCCGTCCGTGCGGGTCAACGCCATCGCGCCCGCGGTGATCAAGACAAAATTCGCCGAGGCGCTCTATGAGGGCAGGGAGGCCGAGGCGGCCGCCGCCTACCCGCTGGGGCGCCTCGGGGTGCCTTCGGACATCGGCGGCGCGGCCGCGTTCCTGACCTCCGACCAGTCGGACTGGATCACGGGGCAGACGCTCGTCGTGGACGGCGGTATCTTCCTCAATGCGGGCGTCCACTGACGCGCAGCGGACCGCCGTGAGGTGGTTTGTTCCTGAATGATCCAAGTGCCCCGCCGGGCCTTCAGGTTGACCCGGCGGGGCGCTGCGGTATGGTTCGCCGACCCATGGCTGAACGAGGAGCGTGCACGTGTTCTACCGGACCTGTCTGCAGGCCGCTGCAGCCCTAGCGTCCATATCTCTGCTGGCGGGGTGCGGCCTGTTCGCGGACGAGGACGCCGACCGTGAGCAGAAGATCTCCGTCGGCACGACCAGTGAGCCGAGTACGCTGGACCCGGCCGCTGCCTGGGACGGTTCGTGGGAGCTGTACCGGAACGTCTTCCAGACCCTGGTGAGCTTCCCGACGGGGAGCACCGTGCCGCAGTCGGACGCCGCCGAGTGCCGCTTCGCCGACGCCACGAACAAGATCTTCGAGTGCGAGCTCCGCGAGGGGCTCACGTTCACCAACGGCGAGAAGCTCGACGCCGCGGCGGTCAAGCACTCCATCGACCGTATCCGGACCATCAACGTGCAGGGCGGTCCCAACGGACTCCTCGGGTCGCTCGACAAGATCGAGACGACCGGCGACCGCGTCGTCACCTTCCGTCTGAAGACGTCCGACGCCACCTTCCCGTTCATCCTCGCCACCCCGGCCATGTCGATCGTGCCGCCCTCTGAGTACCCGGCCGACAAGCTGCGCGAGGACGGCAAGCTGACCGGCTCGGGGCCGTACTCCCTCGACTCGTACGAGAAGGGTGACCGGGCGGAGCTGACCCGGTTCGCCAAGTACAAGGGCTTCGCGAAGATCAAGAACGACTCCGTCACGATCCGCTACTTCGAGGACTCCGGCGTCATGATGACGGCCCTCAAGAAGCACGAGATCGACGCGATCAACCGTGGTCTCACCGCGGAGCAGGTCGTCGAACTGCAGGAGAAGAAGCCGGAGAACGATCACCTCCAGCTGGTCGAGACCGTCGGCGCGGACATCCGCTACCTCGTCTTCAACCCCGCCGACCCCAATGCCGGCAAGCTGGCCGTGCGCCGCGCCATCGCGCAGGTCGTCGACCGCGACGCGCTCGTGGAGAAGGTCTACAAGGGCACCGCGGAGCCGCTGTACTCGATGGTCCCCAAGGGCATCGCCGGACACACCACCGAGTTCTTCGACCGGTACGGCGAGCCGAACGTGACCAAGGCGGCGGAGATCCTCGAGAAGGCGGACATCACCGAGCCCGTGCCGCTGAGCTTCTGGTACACCACCGACCGTTACGGCTCCGCGACGGCGCCCGAGTTCCAGGAGCTCAAGCGGCAGCTCGAGGCGACCGGACTGTTCGAGGTCACCATCCAGGGCAAGCAGTGGGACGAGTTCCAGAAGGGCTACCAGAACGGCGAGTACCCCGTCTTCGGCCGTGGCTGGTTCCCCGACTTCCCGGACCCGGACAACTTCATCGCCCCGTTCGTCGGCGCGAACAACGTCCTCGGCACCCCGTACGAGGCGCCGGAGATCACCGAGCAGCTGGTGCAGTCGCGTCGCGAGAGCGACCGCGGAGCGGTCACCAAGCAGTTCGAGAAGGCCCAGGAACTCCTCGTCGACGACGTCCGCCTGCTGCCGCTCTGGCAGGGCAAGCTGTACGTGGCGGCCAGCGAGGAGATCGGCGGCGGCGAGCGCGCCCTCGACCCGCAGACCGTCATGCAGGTGTGGGAGCTCTACCGCAAGGCCAGCTGGTAACCGGATCCGCAGGCCGGCCCGGCGCCGGGACAATTCGGCGCCGGGCCGATCCGCGCGTCGGGGCCGATCCATGCGCCGGGGCCGATCCGCGCGTCGCCCGGTCCGGGCGCCCGGACCCGTCGTCCGGCGGGCCGCCCGGCAAGCCGACTGTCAGTGGCCCCCGGTAAGTTCTGAGATCTCGGTTCCCTCGATCTCGGAACCGACCCATCGACGGAGGTTGTTGACGTGACCGACACCGACATGCTGCCCGAGGCCTGGCGCGGCGTCCTCGGCGAAGAGCTCCGCAAGCCCTACTTCAAGGAGCTCACCGAGTTCGTCGAGAAGGAGCGGGCGAACGGTCCGGTGTACCCGCCGAGCGCGGAGGTCTTCGCCGCACTGGAGGCCACGCCGTTCGAGCGGGTGAAGGTGCTCATCCTCGGTCAGGACCCGTACCACGGAGAGGGACAGGGCCACGGCCTCTGCTTCTCCGTGCGGCCGGGCGTCAAGACCCCGCCCTCCCTGCGCAACATCTACAAGGAGATGCAGAGCGAGCTCGGGCACCCGGTCCCGGACAACGGCTATCTGATGCCGTGGGCCCGCCAGGGCGTCCTGCTGCTCAACGCGGTGCTCACCGTCCGGGCGGGCGAGGCCAACTCCCACAAGGGCAAGGGCTGGGAGAAGGTCACGGACGCGGTCATCCGCGCCGTGGCCGACCGGCCGGACCCGGCCGTCTTCGTCCTGTGGGGCAACTACGCACAGAAGAAACTGCCGCTGATCGACGAGGAGCGGCACATCGTGGTGAAGGGCGCGCACCCCTCGCCGCTCTCGGCGAAGCGGTTCTTCGGCTCCCGCCCCTTCACCCAGATCAACGAGGCGGTCGCGGCTCAGGGACACGAGCCGATCGACTGGCGGATCCCCGACCTGGGCTGACGGGCCGACCGATTGGCGCACCTGGCTGACAGGCTCGGGCCGGTGCCCGAGCCTGTGAGGCATCGGCCCACTCTGCGGTTAGCGTCGGTGCCCAGGGAGCAGCGCTCCGCAGCGCGGACGTGGAGGGCACAGTGATGGAGCAGCAGGAGGCGTCCGAGGACGTCGTGATGACCCGGATCGGCCAGGCGATGATGCTGCTGCACGGCGGTGACCGTGAAGAGGCACGCAACCGTTTCGCCCTGCTGTGGTCGGAGATCGGGGAGGACGGCGACGCCCTCCACCGATGCACCCTCGCCCACTGCATGGCGGACGTCCAGGACGACCCGGCGGACGAACTGGCCTGGGACCTGCGTGCCCTCGCGGCGGCCGACGGGCCGGGCGGGCCGCGGCTCGCCCGGCACCAGCAGGACATGGCCGTACGCGCCCTGTATCCCTCACTCCATCTCAACCTCGCCGCGGACTACGCCGGACTGCGCCGGCCACAAGAGGCGCGTGCCCACCTGGACCGGGCGCGCGCCGCGGCGGGCGCGCTCGGGGACGACGGCTACGCAAACGGGGTACGCGCGGCCATCGACCGGCTGGAGCGCAGGCTGCGGACGGGCTGAGGCCCCGGGCGGGGGGCGGTCACTCGCCGGTCACGCCGTCGATGTGCTCCCGCAGCAGGTCCGCGTGGCCGTTGTGGCGTGCGTACTCCTCGAGCATGTGAGTGAGGATCCAGCGCAGGCTGAAGCCATCCGCCTGACGGCTGCGGGAGACGCTCACATCGTCGAGTCCGTGAGCGGCCATGACCCTGCGGGCCTCGGCGACCTCGGTGAGCCAGGTCGCGTGCGCCCGCGCCCAGGTGTCCTCGTCCGTGACGTGGAAGTCCCCGTCCCGGTCCTGCTCGGTGGCGTAGAGGCCAGGCAGGTCCGCGCCCTCCATGACCTCGCGGAACCAGTAGCGCTCGACCCCCGAGAGATGCCGTACGAGGCCCAGCAGCGTCAGCCCGGAGGGCGCCGGCGCCGCCGTGCGCAGCTGCTTGTCGTCGAGACCCGCGCACTTCATCATCAGCGTCTCGCGCTGGTAGTCCAAGAAGCCTTCCAGCATGTCCCGTTCGGCGGCGACGGTGGAGGGCTCGGTGCGTTCATCGGTCGTCATGGCAGTCATCCTGCGCCACGCGTGACGGCGGTGCCACGCGTTGAGTGATTCCCGTCGCGGGGGACGGCGCAGGTCACGAGGTGTGCGCCGGGACCACCGGCACACGGCGTCACCGGCCGGCGCCCGTGGCGGCGCACGTATGCTGCCGGAACAACAGGACGCGCTCGGAGCACCGGCACGCACACGGAGCACCGTTACGCGCACGGCACAGCAGGACGCGCCCGGGGCACCGAGGCGCGCACGGCAACGACCGGCACGGCACCGAGCCGTCCGGGCATGCGAAGGGGATCCCCGTGAAGGTCGGCTGCATCGGTCTCGGCGACATCGCGCAGAAGGCGTACCTGCCGGTGCTCACCACCCTGCCCGGAGTCGAACTCCACCTCCAGACCCGGACACCGGCGACCCTGACCCGTACGGCGCGGACCCACCACATCCCTGCCGGTCGCTGCCATGCCGATCTCGACTCGCTCCTCGCACAGGGGCTGGACGCCGCCTTCGTCCACGCGTCGACGTCCGCGCACGCGGAGATCGTCACCCGGCTCCTCGAGGCAGGCGTCGCCACCTATGTCGACAAGCCGCTCGCCTACGAACTGGGCGACTCCGAGCGGCTGGTGGCGCTCGCGCAGGAGCGCGGCACGAGCCTCGCCGTCGGCTTCAACCGCAGGCTCGCCCCCGGTTACGCGCAGTGCCTCGAGCACCCGCGCGACCTGATCCTGATGCAGAAGAACCGCGTCGGCCTCCCGGAGGACCCCCGCACCCTCGTTCTCGACGACTTCATCCATGTCGTCGACACACTGCGGTTCCTTGCTCCAGGGCCCGTCGAGCACACCGATGTGCGCGCGCGGATCGTCGACGGGCTGATGCACCACGTCGTGCTCCAGCTGTCCGGCGACGGCTTCACCGCCATCGGCACCATGAACCGGATGAGCGGCTCGACGGAGGAGATTCTCGAGGTCTCCGGACAGGACTTCAAGCGCGAGGTCCGCAACCTCGCGGAGATCGTCGACCACAAGGGGCAGCCGAGCGTCCGGCGGCGCGGAGACTGGGTGCCCGTCGCCCGCCAGCGTGGCATCGAGCAGGCCGTGCACACCTTCCTCGACGACGTGCGCGCGGGCAGGTTGATCAGTGCACAGGACGCGCTGAGGACTCACGAGCTGTGCGAGCGGGTGGTCCGGCTGGCCCTGGCACAGGCCGCCTGAGGGCTCGTACGCCGCCGGCGGCGGCCAGCGTCGCGAGCAGGGCGAGCGATCCGTACACCGGCCAGTCGCCGTGACGGACGTAGAGCGTGGTGCCGGTCGCCAGCGGTACGTCGTACACCGCCGCCGTGCTGCTGTCCGTGGGGAGCGGGGCGCCGATCCGGCCGCCGTCCGCCGCGAACACGGCGCTCACCCCGGTGAGCGTGGCGTGGACCATCGGCCTGCCGCTCTCCGCCGCCCGCAGCGCCGCCAGCGACGCGTGCTGCTCGGGCGCCCAACTGCCCTGGAACGACGAGGTCGCCGACTGGGCGAGAAGCACCTGTGCGCCGTCCCGGGTCAGCCGCCTGCTCATGTCGGGGAACGCCGACTCGAAGCACACCAGCGGCCCGACCCGCGCACCGTCGTCGGGCAGTCGCATCACCACCGGGCCCGTCCCGCGCAGCCGGTCCTCGCCCGCGGCCCTGCCCACGGACGTGGCCCAGCCCAGTACGGACCGGGCGGGAACGTACTCCCCGAACGGGACGAGCCGCATCTTGTCGTAACGGTCGCCGGTCGGGCCCTGCGGCCCGACGAGTACCGAGCTCTTGTAGATGCCGGCCGGGCCGGACGCGCCCTCGCTGCGGGCGTCCACGTTGATCAGGACAGGGGCTTTTACATCACGGGACAGCGCAGCGACGCGATCCGCCAGGTCCGGCCGGCCGCCCAGGTCGGCGCCGACACTGCTCTCGCCCCAGACCACCATGTCGATTTCACGGCCCACCAGTTCGCGGGTCAGCCGCTCGCCGAGGTCGAAGCGCCGCTCCACGCTCAGCATGCCCCCCACGACACCTGGCTGGACCACCGCGATCCGCATCCGGCCCGACTCGCGCGGCTGGGGCGCCCACACCCACGCCGACGCGACGGCCGTCGCGCACAGGGCCGCCCAGGCCACCGCCGGCGTACGCGCCGACCGGACCGCGACGAGGAGCACCGCCACCGTGTTCGCGGCGAGCACCAGCAGGCTCACCAGCCACACGCCGCCCACGGAGGCGAGTCGCAGCGCCGGCGACACCTCCCACTGGCTCGCTCCCAGCAGCCCCCAGGGGCCGCCGAGGCCCTCCCAGGAGCGGACCAGTTCCACCATCAGCCAACCCGCGGGGACGACGCCGACGGACGCCGCCGCGCGGACCGCCGACGGCCGGCCGCCGAGCATGTGGCGTACCAGCGCGCCCCACGGCGCCCACAGCAGCCCGAGCAGCGCAGCCAGCACCAGCAGGAAGACATGGAGGCTCGGCAGCAGCCAGTGATGGACGGCGATCATGAATCCGGCGCCGCCGAGCCAGCCCTCGACCGCCGCACGGCGGGCCGTGGGGGCGGTGCGCAGCACAAGCATCCACGGCACCAGGGCCACGTAGGCGAACCACCACAGGGACGGCTCGGGAAAGGCGAGGGCCGGCAGCGCCCCGAACACGAGCGCGGCCGTGCCGCGCGCGCCCCGGGACCGCAGGACCTCGCCCCGCCGCCACCGGTGCGCTGTCCCGCGCACCCGCGTGCCGACCGGAATCCGCATGCAGCGCCTCCTCGTCCGGCCTCGAGGGGCCACGAGCCGTTCACCCCAAGTGTGCGCGAAGACCGGAGCCGGGCAACAGTGCGCCTCGCTCGCCTCAGCCGCCTTCCGGAGCCCCACCCGTGCCCGTGCGCCGCCACTTCTCCTCGATCGTCACGGACCGCAGCCGCCAGCCGTCCGCCGTGCGCGTCAGGTCGAAGCGGTAGCGGCCGCCGGACAGGAAGTCCTCGCCCGACCCCATGCGCATCGGGTTGAAGTAGTCAGCCCGCACCTCGGCGAGGTCGCCCGGATACCCGTCCGTGCCGTCGAAGGACACCCGCCGGTTCACGATGAGGTGCTGGCGCACGGGGAAGAGCCGCATCGCCTCCGCGAGCCACCGGGCGACGTCGGTGGCCGGGCCCTCGATGCCGCCGGAGGCGCGGTAGTCGGCCCGGCCGTCCGGGGTGAACAGTGTTCGGTAGGTGTCCCAGTCGGCGTCGTCGACGGCGGCCGCGTAGGCGGAGACCAGGTCGTCGAGGCGGAGTCTGTCCATCACGGTCGCGAGATCCACGCGCTGCGTCATCGGCTCAGTGTGGGTGAGACGGCCTGCCGGGCCAAGAGCCGTGCACGTCCGTCACCCGCTCGGCGTCGCCCGGCCTCAGCGCCGTACGGCCTTCAGGACCACGAACTTCGGGTCGCTCGCCACCACTTCGCAGTTGCCGAACAGCCGCTTCAGCCGGACGTGGTAGCCGAGGTGACGGTTGCCGACGACCCACAACTCGCCGCCGGGACGCAGGGCACGGCGAGCGTCGGCGAACATCCGCCGCGCCGCCGCGTCCGTCGTCGCACGGTGCGAGTGGAACGGCGGGTTGTTCAGCACCAGGTCGACCGATCCGTCCTCGAGCCCGGACAGCCCGTCACCGACCAGGAACTCGGCCGTTCCAGAGGGCAGGTTCTCGCCGAAGGTGGCCTTCGCGGAGGCCACCGCCGAGTACGACTCGTCGGTGAACGTCACGACCGCGTCCGGGTTGGCCAGCGCCGCCGCCGTACCCACCACGCCGTTGCCGCAGCCGAGGTCGACGACCCGCTCGCGGCCCTCGCGCAGTGGCAGGTGGCGCAGGAGGAAACGGGTGCCGATGTCGAGGCGCTCCGCGCAGAAGATCCCGGCGTGATTGGTCACGGGACGGCCCGCGAGGACGCCTGTGTCGGAGGGCAGGGCGTACCGCAGCGGCCAGGGGCTCACAGTCCGGGGGACAGCCGGATCGGGGGTGCAGAAGATCAGCCGGGCCTTCTTCACGGCCAGCGACGTCCTGGTCGGGCCGAGGATGCGCTCGAACAGCTTCAGCGTGGACGTGTGGATCTCCGTGACCATGCCGGTGCCGACGACGACGGTGTCCTCGTGCACGGCCGGCGCGAGGCGGTGCAGCTGGTCCTCCAGCAGTGCGAGGCTCTTCGGCACCCGCACCAGGAGTACGTCGACGCGCTCCGGCGGGTCCTGCCGGGCGTCGAGCAGCCGTACGGAATCCGGCTCGAGGCCGTTGCGGGCGAGATTGCCCAGGGTCGCCTGCCGGCCGAGGAACGAGTCGGAGATCTGGGTGACCGGTCCCGCGGTGTGCGCCGCGAGCGAGGTGACCAGAGCGCCCCACCGGTCGCCCACGACGGTCACCGCCCCGGACAGGTCGGTGGGCGGCGCGTCGTCGACGCCGTGCAGATGCCGCAGCAGGTACTCGTCCGCGGCGTCCCAGGCACGGAGCGTGTCGCGCGGGTCCTCGGGGAAGCGGGCGAGCTCGTAGGCGCCCCATGACGTGGTCAAACGGTTCATCGTGCGCCCAGGCTAGCCGGTGCTACGCGGCCGGCCGTACGTCCTCGCGCGCCGCGGCAGCCCACTCCACCACCAGTGCCTCGTACTCCGGGCGGCGGTCCTCGGGCAGTGCGCCGTCGGCCCACAGCTCTCGGATCCGGGCGTTCAGCTCGGAGGCGGACATGAAGGTTTCGGTTTCGGACTCGCGGGGAAAGGGGGACATGTTCCCCAGGCTACGGCCTCGGTCGGACGCCCGTCGTCCCCGCGAACCGGCGGCTCAGCCGCCCGACTCACCCGCGTGCGGGCTCAGTACACCGGCTCCGACCAGGATGAACAGCAGAATTCCCAGCAGCACGCGGTAAATCACGAACGGCATGAAGCTCTTCGTAGTGATGAATTTCATGAACCAGGCGATCACCGCGTAGCCCACGCCGAAGGCGATGAAGGTCGCGAAAATCGTCGGCCCCCACGACACATGGCCCTCGCCCGCCTCCGTCAGCTCGAACAAGCCGGAGGCCAGCACGGCCGGGATGGCCAGCAGGAACGAGTAACGGGCCGCCGATTCACGGGTGTAGCCCATCAGCAGACCGCCGCTGATGGTCGCTCCGGAGCGGGAGACACCCGGGATCAGGGCCATCGCCTGGCAGACGCCGTAGACGAGTCCGTCGCGCACGCTCAGGTCCCGCAGCGTCTTGCGCTCCTTGACCACGCGGTGCCTGCCCCCGGCCTCGTCCCGCGCGGCGAGCCGGTCCGCGATGCCGAGGACGATGCCCATGCCGATCAGAGTCGTGGCGATGAGCCGCAGATCACGGAACGGGCCCTCGATCTGGTCCTTGAGCGTGACACCGAGCACACCGATCGGGATGGAGCCGATGATCACCAACCAGCCCATCCGCGCGTCGTGGTCGCCGCGCATCGCCTTGTCGGTGAGCGAGCGGAACCACGCGGACAGGATCCTGGCGATGTCCTTGCGGAAGTAGATCAGGACGGCGGACTCCGTGCCGATCTGGGTGATCGCGGTGAACGCGGCCCCCGGATCGTGCCAGCCGGCGAACGCGGCCGTGAGCCGCAGATGCGCGCTGGAGGAGATGGGAAGGAACTCCGTCAGCCCCTGGACGAGCCCGAGGATGAATGATTCGAACCAAGACATGAAGCTACGCCACCCAAGAGCTGATCACGGTCTGTCAGGCGCGCGCGAAGGCATGACCCGTGAGACACGACTCACGTACGTCATCGGGCCGGCGCCGGGTGGCAGCGTAGCGCCCCAAAATGAAGGGCTTGCGGCAGGGGCCGCCGCCCGGGCCCGTCGGCGGGCGTGGCGAGCCGCCGTGAGTACACGTCAGCCGCCGGTGCCGCGCAGCCGGTGCCGCTTGGTCCAGGCGACCGCGGCGGCGGCCAGACCCGTCACCACGATGAAACCCATCGCGATCAGGAAGGCGGGCGACGTGGGGGAACCGGCCCTGCTGCCGGCGACCACGTACGCCGCGGTGTTGGGGATCGAACCGAGCCCGGTCGCGAGGAGGAAGGGCAGGTAGCCCATACGGGACACGGCGGCGCAGTAGTTGGCCGCCGCGAACGGCACGCCCGGGAACAGCCGGATCGCCAGCATCGAACGGAAGCCGTGCCGGCTGAGCTGACCGTCGGCCGCCTTCAGCCAGCGGCCCCGCAGCAGCGGCCGGAGCGCGTCCTGCCCGAGCAGACGGCCGAGGGTGAAGGCGATCCCGGCGCCCAGCACCGTGCCGGCGATCGCCGCGACGAGTCCGGCCTGTGAGCCGAACAGCGCGCCCGCCGCCAGATTGAGGATCGGCCGCGGCACGAACGCGGCCGTGCACACCCCGTACCCGACCGCGAACAGCGCGACGGCCGCCGCGCCGCTCAGCTGCGGCCAGCCCTGGGAGAGCACTCTCTGCGGTTCGTAGAGCAGCACCGCCACCGCGGCGGAGGCGAGCAGCACCGCCAGGAGGGACAGCCGTGACCAGGGCGAGAACAGGGCCCTGGTGCAGCGGACGGCGAGACCGGATGCCGGCCCGGGGACGAGGTCGAGCATCCGGGGAGACTAACCGACACCGGCATGTGATCGCCGTAATGTGTGCCGCATGACGCACGCCGTACCGCGCAGCGATCTCGCCGACACCGTCGTGGAACGGCTCGTCACCGTGTTTCCGGCCGCCGGTGACGCCGGCAGGGCCGCGCGGGCCGCCGCGTACATGAAGGACGTCGCTCCGTTCCTCGGCATCCCGACGCCCCGGCGCCGGGCGCTGTCCCGAACGGTCCTCGACGGCACACCGGCGCCGGGCGAGGCGGACTGCGCGGCCGTCGCACTGCGCTGCTGGGCGCTGCGGGAACGCGAGTACCACTACTTCGCCACGGACTACCTGCGCCGCCACGTCGGCCGCTGCTCCTCCGGCTTCCTGCCCGTGACGCGCCGGCTGGTGACCACCGTCCCCTGGTGGGACACCGTCGACATGCTCGCCGTGCATGTCGTCGGACCGCTCGTCGCCGCGGATCCGGCCCTGCGGCCCGTCATGGACGAGTGGATCGAGGACGAGGACCTGTGGATCGTCCGCACCGCACTCCTCCACCAACTGCGCCACCGGGGAGCGACGGACGGCGAGAGGCTCTTCCGCTACTGCCTCCGCCGGGCGGACCATCCGGACTTCTTCATCCGCAAGGCGATCGGCTGGGCGCTGCGCGAGTACGCCGGTACCGAACCGGGCGCGGTACGGGACTTCGTCGAAGGGGCGCGGGACCGGCTGTCGCCGCTCTCCGTGCGCGAGGCGCTCAAGCACCTGTGACACGGCAGCGCCGCCGCGCACTGCCCTCCGCCTGAAAACCGTTCGACGCCGTACGGCGTGTGGGCGATCATCGACGCATGTTCCGGTACGCCTTCCTCGCAGCGCGGTCCGCAGTCGCGGACGCGCCGAAGGCTGCCGTCCTTCCCACACCCGATGCTGCAGCAACCGCCGTCACCGCACTCGCCGTTGCCGCAGCCGCCGTCGGCGCCGCCGCGGCTCGCACAGCGGCCGACGCGGTCACGACGGCGGTCGCGGCGCCCCTCGGCGGCGCCCGAAGCTGACTCTTCCCGGATCGTCCGCGGACCCCGCAGGGGGAGGGTCGGCCAGGCCCAGGGGTCCCGACACACTCCGAGTTCCGGGAAGGAACCACCTCGCCATGCCCAAGACGGCATACGTGCGGACCAAGCCGCACCTCAACATCGGCACCATGGGCCACGTCGACCACGGCAAGACCACCCTCACCGCCGCCATCACCAAGGTTCTCAGCGAGCGGGGGGCCGGCACGTTCGTGCCGTTCGACCGCATCGACCGTGCGCCGGAGGAGGCCGCGCGCGGCATCACCATCAACATCGCGCACGTCGAGTACGAGACCGACACCCGTCACTACGCCCATGTCGACATGCCGGGCCACGCCGACTACGTCAAGAACATGGTCACCGGCGCCGCGCAGCTCGACGGGGCGATCCTCGTCGTCTCCGCGCCGGACGGTGTCATGCCGCAGACCGCGGAGCACGTCCTGCTCGCCCGTCAGGTGGGTGTCGACCACATCGTCGTCGCCATCAACAAGGCCGACGCCGGCGACGACGAACTGACCGACCTCGTGGAGCTCGAGACGCGTGAGCTGCTGACCGCCCACGGTTACGGCGGGGACGCGGCGCCGGTGGTGCGCGTGTCCGGGCTGCGGGCGCTCGAGGGCGACCCGCGCTGGACGGCTGCCGTGGAGGCGCTGCTCGACGCCGTCGACACGTACGTGCCGATGCCCGTCAGGTACACCGACGCACCGTTCCTGCTGCCGGTCGAGAACGTCCTCACCATCACCGGGCGCGGAACCGTCGTCACCGGGGCCGTGGAGCGGGGCACCGTGCGGGTCGGCGACCGGGTGGAGGTGCTCGGCGCGGACACCGGGACAGTGGTGACGGGGCTGGAGACCTTCGGCAAGCCGATGGAGTCGGCGGAGGCGGGCGACAACGTGGCGCTGCTGCTGCGCGGCCTCCACCGCGACCAGGTCCGGCGCGGCCATGTGGTCGCGGCGCCGGGCAGCGTGGTGCCCAGCCGGCGTTTCACGGCGCAGGTCCATGTGCTCTCCGCCCGGGAGGGCGGCCGGACGACGCCGGTCTCCACCGGCTACCGGCCGCAGTTCTACATCCGCACCGCTGACGTCGTCGGTGACATCGACCTCGGCGAGGCCGCGGTGGCACGGCCCGGCGACACGGTCTGTGTGACCGTCGAGCTCGGCCGGGACGTGCCGCTGGAGCCGGGGCTCGGCTTCGCGATCCGTGAGGGCGGCCGCACGGTGGGCGCGGGAACGGTGACGACGGTGCTGTGACGCCGCTGCCGTGACGCGGTGCTGTGACGACGACGCCGTGACGGTGGGCGTGCGGTGAGGGCGCGCGGGGCGGGGACAATGGGACGGTGAACGAGCCCATCCCCGTCCTGCGCGCCGTCGACGGCGGCACCGCCAAGCTCATGCCCGACGTGGACCGCGAGCGAGCCTGGCTCCTCACGGTCGACGGCGCACCGCAGTCGTACGTCGACCTCGACGAGCCCACGCACCTCGAGTTCGAGTACGTACGCAGGCTCGGACACGTCGTCGACTGCGCCGCCGAGGACGGGGCGCCGCTGTCCGTGGTGCATCTGGGGGGCGGGGCACTCACACTGCCCCGCTATGTCGCCGCCACCCGGCCCGGATCCCGGCAGGACGTCGTGGAGGCCGACGCCGGGCTCGTCGACCTGGTCGCGGAGCATCTTCCCCTCGCTGACGGCTCCGGCATCGCCGTGCACCGCGCCGACGCGCGGGCCTGGGTGGAGGGCGCGGCCGCCGACTCCGCGGACCTGCTGATCGCGGACGTCTTCGGAGGCGCTCGGATCCCGGCGCGGTTCACGACGGTCGCGTACGCGCGAGCGGTCGAGCGGGTACTTCGCCCGGGCGGTCTCTACGCCGCCAACCTCGCGGACGGCGCGCCGTTCACCTTCCTCCGCTCACAACTGGCCACTTTCGCCGAGGTGTTCGCCGAGCTGGCGCTCGTCGCGGAACCCTCGGTGCTGCGGGGCCGTCGCTTCGGCAACGCGCTTCTGCTGGCTTCGCGGTCGCCGCTGGACACGGGGGCGCTGGCGCGCCGGACCGCGTCGGACGCGTTCCCGGCGCGGGTCGAGGACGGGGCGGCGGTGGCCCGGCTGCGGGGGGACGCCAGGCCGGTGGACGACGCGTCGGCCGTGGCGTCGCCGGTGCCGCCGGAGGGGGCGTTCACCGTGGGGTGACGCGGCGGACCCGGTGACGGTCCGACCGGGTGACGGGTTACGCGGGAGTGACAGCGCCCCGTCAGGCCTGCGCTGCCGTCGCCGTTACCGTCGGCCCGTAGCCCGTGAACGCCGGCGCGATCAGGCCACCGTGGCTCCCAGGTGATGATCGCGGCGTCGTCGGTCAGCTGTGTGTGGTTGCGGCCCGCCCCTCGTACTTGGCGTAATTACGTTACAGGGGTGCGGACTTGAACGAATTCGATCAGAGGTAGGGTGCTGGACGAATGTCTGACCAGCATTCGTTCGATTGCTCAAGTGGATGAAGGAGCGCAGATGCGCACAAGACTTGCAGTGCTCGCACTGACGGGGGCTACGCTCGCGAGCCTCCTGACCGCCGTTGGATCGGCTCAAGCTGCGCCCCTGCGTACTTGGGAGGGGCCGATGTCGAAGTCAGACTGTATGGCGCAGCGATGGAAGGGCAAGTGTGTGTACATCCGGAAGAGTAACCAGTGGGAGAACCCCACTGGTTGGTACATCATGCGGTGACGCTTCCTGCGCCGGAGTAGGTTTCTGAAGGAGGTGGGGCTGCAGTCAGCGGACTGCAGCCCCACTTTGTTGTTGCTCAGGAGGCGCCTGGGGTTCCGGCCAGACGCACCGTGCTGAGGATCTGCTGCATCAGGGCGTCGGGCACCTCGTCGGGTACGCCGGTGTTGGAGTACAGCACCCAGCTGGCGAAGTCACCCTTGGCGTTCTTGAAGCTGAACGCGATCGACTTGCCGTCGGTCTCGCACTTGTTCTCCTTCTTGACGCCCTTGGCCGTGGCGGTGGAGACGCTGCCCTTGAGGCCGGACTTGGTGGTGTAGTCCTTGGCGGCGGCCACCTTCACGGTGCCCTTGGGCTCTGTCTGGGCGAAGGCGGCCCAGACCCAGTTGCCGGCCTCGTTGTACGCGGCCTCCGCCGTGTTCTTGGCACCCTTGCCGCCCTTGGTGCCGGTGCTGGCCAGGCCGTAGTCCTCTTCGCTGCCGTCCTTGTCGGAGTCGAAGAGGCACCACTTGCTCTTCAGATGGGCCGGGGCGGACATGATGACGGCGAGTGAACCGTCGCCCTTCTTCTCGTTCTCGAAGCCCGTGGCCGTGCCGGCGCTCTCGACCTCCCACTCCGCGGGCACGTCGAACTGCGTGCCGTGCTTCGGGTTGGTGACGACCTTCCAGCCGGCGATGGTGGGCTTGGCCTCGCCGCCGCGCGGATTCCCGGTGGGTGCCGGCGCGGGGTCCTCGCCCTCGGACTTTTCCGGTGCGGGCGACTTCGAGGCGCCGGCGCTGCCGCCCTTGTCGGTCGTTCCGCCGTCGTCGGGCAGCACGATGACGCCGGTCACGACCGCGGTCGCGACGACGGCCGTGGCGGCGACGATCGCGATGATCGTCGTCTTCTTCTTCTCGTCACCGGGCGGCTGAGGCGCGCCCGGCATCTGGCCGGGCACGGCGTACTGCGGCGCGGTCGGCTGCTGGTAGGGGTTGGGCTGCTGATGTCCCGGTTGCGGGTACCCCGGCTGCTGGTACCCCTGCTGCTGATACGGATTCGGCTGCTGGTACCCCTGCTGCTGGTACGGGTTCTGGTCCTGCGGGTTCTGCTCGCCCCCGGGCGGCTGCTGTCCTGGCCACATGGCGAGTAACGATAGAGGTGCGGCTCCGGCACTTCTACGTCCGGTCCCCGCAGGGGATGGCCAAGCCGTCCTACTCGCGGGTAACATTCGGTCATGAGCGCAGACCAGATGTCCATCGGCGAGTTGCTCGCCGCCACCGTCCCGATGGTCAGGACTCTCAAGCTGGAGTACCTCGAGACCACGGCCGAGCGAGCGGTCCTCCGCCTCCCGGACGACCCCGAGTACCACAACCACGTCGGCGGGCCGCACGCCGGAGCGATGTTCACCCTCGCCGAGTCCGCGAGCGGTGCCATCGTCCTGGCCGCCTTCGGCGACCAGCTCGGCCGCGCGGTCCCGCTGCCGGTGAAGGCGGAGACCAGCTACAAGAAGCTCGCCAAGGGCGTCCTCACCGCCACCGCGACGCTCGGTCGCCCCGTCGCCGACGTCGTGAAGGAACTCGACGCGGGACAGCGCCCGGAGTTCCCCGTGACGGTCGCCATCCAGCGCGCCGACGGCGCCGTGACCGGCGAGATGCACATCGTCTGGACCCTGCGCCCGAACGACTGAGACGGCGTCCGGCCGGACCGGGCCGCCCCGGCACCCCGAGGTGACGGGGCGGCCCTCGCGCACCGGGGCGCCCGCGCCCGACCAGGTAGGCTGCCCGGCGTGCGTCGTCGGGGCGCGCGGCGGGCGACGGCCCGGTGAGACCAGGAGGACCGGCGTTGCACGTGCAGGAGTGGCTCGAAACCGTCCCGGCGGTCAGCGTCTACATCCTGGTAGGGGTGGTCATCGGGCTCGAGAGCCTCGGCATCCCCCTGCCCGGAGAGATCGTCCTCGTCAGCTCGGCGCTCCTCGCCTCCCAGCACGGTGACATCAACCCGTACGTCCTCGGCGCGTGCGCGACCGCCGGCGCGATCATCGGCGACTCGATCGGTTACGCCATCGGCCGCAGGGGCGGCCGGCCACTGCTCGCCTGGCTCGGCGGAAGGTTCCCCCGGCACTTCGGCGAGGCGCAGATCGCCATGGCCGAGCGGTCGTTCGAGAAGTGGGGCATGTGGGCCGTGTTCTTCGGCCGCTTCGTCGCCCTGCTGAGGATCTTCGCCGGGCCGCTGGCCGGTGTGCTGCGGATGCCGTACTGGAAGTTCCTCATCGCCAACGTCTTCGGCGGCATCCTGTGGGCGGGTGGCACGACGGCCGTCATCTACTCCGTGGGCATCGTCGCGGAGGCCTGGCTCAAGCGCTTCTCCTGGCTGGGGCTCGTCCTCGCGGTGCTGGTCGGCGTCACCTCGATGCTCGTGCTCAAGAGCCGGGCGAAGAAGGCCGCGGCGCAGCACACGGCGACCCCGGCGGCCGAGCCGGTCCCCGTCGCGGACTGACCCCGGCGCCGCTGACCGACCCGGCCGCCGCCCTCGTACACACAGGGAGATCAGTCCTTGTGCGCCTCGCGGTGCTGCGCGGCCAGATCCAGGTACACGGCCGCGTTGAGCTTGATGCCCTCCTGCTCCTCCTGCGTCAGTTCGCGGCGTACCTTCGCGGGCACCCCCGCGACCAGCGAGCCCGGCGGCACCTGCATGCCCTGCGGCACCAGAGCCTGCGCCGCGATCAGCGATCCCGCGCCGATGCGCGCACCGTTGAGGACCGTGGCGCCCATGCCGACGAGGACGTCGTCCTCGACGGTGCAGCCGTGAAGGATCGCGTTGTGGCCGACGGACACCCGTGCGCCGACGGTGACGGGGAAGCCCGGATCGCTGTGGACGGTGCAGTTGTCCTGGATGTTGCTGCCGGCGCCGATCACGATCGGCCCGCAGTCCGCCCGCAGCACCGTCTGGTACCAGACACTCGCCCCCGCGGCGAGCGAGACGTCGCCCATCACCACCGACGTGGGTGCGACGAACGCCTCCGGGTCGATCTCGGGTTCCTTGCCGCCCACGCCCGCAACCAACGCCTGCTCCGTCATCACTGCTCCTCGTCACTCACGGTCCGTCGCGCCTACCCGCACCGTATGCCCCCGCCTCGCACGGAACGAGGCAGGGGCCCCGATGTGCGCCGTGGCCGCGCCGTACTGCGCCCCCTTGTCGCCCGTTCGCCCCTCGGAGGCCGTCAATAGGCTGGCCCGCACTGTCTGTTGCAGACGAGGGAGCGCCATGGCCACCGCACAGCAGATCCCCGACATCCCCGATATCCCCGACATCCTGTCGCCCGAGTTCGCCGCCGACCCCTACTCCGTCTACCGGCTCATGCGCGAGCACCGCCCGCTGATCTGGCACGAACCCACCCGCAGCTACCTCGTCTCCCGCTACGAGGACGTGGAGCGTGCCTTCAAGGACAAGGAGTCGGTGTTCACCACGGAGAACTACGACTGGCAGCTCGAGCCCGTCCACGGAAAGACGATCGTGCAGCTCAGCGGACGCGAGCACGCCGTGCGCAGGGCGCTGGTCGCGCCGGCTTTCCGGGGCAGCGATCTCAGGGACAGGTTCCTGCCCGTCATCGAACGCAACGCCCGCGAACTGATCGACGTCTTCCGGCACAAGGGCGAGGTGGACCTCGTCGACTCCTTCGCCACCCGCTTCCCCGTCAACGTCATCGCCGACATGCTGGGTCTGGACAAGGCGGACCACGACCGCTTCCACGGCTGGTACACCTCCGTCGTCGCCTTCTTCGGCAATCTCGCCCAGGACCCCGACGTCGACGCGGCCGGCAGGCGGACCCGCGTCGAGTTCGCCGAGTACATGATCCCGATCATCCGGGCGCGCCGGGAGAACCCCGGTGACGACCTGCTGTCCACGCTCTGTGCGGCGGAGGTGGACGGCGTGCGGATGAGCGACGAGGACATCAAGGCGTTCTGCAGTCTGCTGCTCGCGGCGGGCGGCGAGACCACCGACAAGGCCATCGCCGGAATCTTCGCCAACCTGCTCGCCGATCCGGAACAGTTGGCGGCCGTGCGGCAGGACCGGAGCCTTGTCGACCGTGCGTTCGCCGAGACGCTGCGCTTCGCACCGCCCGTGCACATGATCATGCGGCAGACGGCGGGGGAGGTCACAGTGAGCGGCGGCACCATCCCGGCGGGCGCCACGGTCACCTGTCTGATCGGAGCGGCGAACCGGGACGCCGAGCGGTACCGCGACCCCGACCGGTTCGACATCTTCCGGGACGACCTCGACGCGACGACCGCCTTCTCCGCGGCCGCCGATCACCTCGCCTTCGCGCTCGGGCGGCACTTCTGCGTGGGCGCCCTGCTGGCCAGGGCCGAGGTGGAGAGCGCAGTCAACCAACTGCTGGACGCCATGCCGGACATGCGCCTCGCCGACGGCTTCGTGCCGAGCGAGCAGGGACTGTTCACCCGCGGCACCACATCGTTGCCCGTGCGGTTCACACCGGTCGGCGGCTGAGCCCGTGCAGCCGCCCGCCGTCCGGCGGGTCCGGCGGGGGCGCGCTCGGCGCCTGGGGGAAACATCACAGCCGGTCGGACCCGTTGTCGCGGCCGCGGCCGTCTACCGTGTGCGGGTGCCGAAGAACGGAAACACGCAGCCCAAGCCCGGCTCCTGGTGGCGCCGCCTGCTGTCGCGCGCCGTGCACCGCGGCTGGCGGCTGGCGCAGCACGCCGGCGCCGTCACGGCCGAGAATCCCGGGCGGCTGCGTTTCCGGCGGATCGGGGCCGGCACACGGCTGGCCTTCCCCCAGGGCACCGTCTTCGGCGAGCCGTGGATCGAACTGGGCGAGCACTGCATCATCGCCGAGCAGGTGACCCTCACGGCCGGGATGATGCCCGGCCTGGATCTCGGCGCCGACACCGTTCTCACCCTGGGCGACGGGGTGGTCCTGGGGCGCGGCAGCCACGTCATCGCCGACACCCGGGTGACCATCGGTTCGGACACGTACTGCGGTCCGTACGTCTACATCACGTCGACGAACCACAGCTACGACGATCCGCACGAACCGGTCGGCAGGCAGTGGCCGCGAACGGATCCGGTGGAGATCGGGCCCGGCTGCTGGCTGGGTACGGGCGCGGTGATCCTGCCCGGCGCCCGGCTGGGGCGCAATGTCGTGGTCGCGGCGGGCGCGGTCGTACGCGGTGAGGTGCCGGACCACTCGGTGGTCGCGGGCGCGCCGGCCCGTGTCGTACGCAGCTGGGACGCGGTGGGCGGCTGGCAGCCGCCACTGCGTACGCCCGCTCCGGTTCCGATCCCCGAGGGCGTCACCCCCGAGCAGCTGCAGGCGCTGGCCGAACTCGAGGAGGACCTGTCGGGGCGGCGTCCGGACGGGCGTCCCGGAGGGCGGCCGCTGGAGGCCGCAGCCGAGCGCGAGGACAGCTGATCAGCCGCTCGCCAGCAGGACCGTGCCCACCAGCGCCAGCCCGGCGCCCGTGGCCTGGACCATGCGCAACCGCTCCTTGAGGAGCAGCATCGCCGCGAAGACCGTCACCACCGGGTACAGGTTCGCGAGCACCGCGGCCACCGTGACCGGCCCGTTCTGTGCGGCGATCGAGTACGTGCCGTTGGCCGCGACGTCGGCGAGTCCGACGAAGGCGAGCGCGGGCAGAGCACGCAGCACGGTCCGCAGGCCACCGTCCTCCGGGAGGGCCCGGGCTCCGCGCTTCACCGACACGTACAGCGCGGCTCCGCCGACGGCGACGTTGGTGACACGCTGCACGAACAGTGCGAGGAACAGTCCGGTGAGAGTGGTGGACGCCTCGGCGATCAGGGCCAGTACGGCACCGAAGCCGAAGGCCGCGACCAGCGTCAGCAGGACCGCCTGACGCTGCACGGGCGCGCCGCGCAGCTCGGGGCCGCCGGCGAGGACGATGCCGCCCACCGCCACGGCGATGCCCGCGAACTGCAGCAGTCCCGGCCGCTCGCCGAGCAGCAGGCCGACGCCGACGGGGACGGCGACGCCGAGCGACCCGAGCGGTTACACCACGCCCATGGGCCCCAGGGCGAGCGCCTTGTAGAAGCAGAGCATCGCCACCGGCCCGACGGCTCCGGCCGCCACGGCGTACCAGAGCCGTGGTCCAGTCTCGGAGAAGCCGTCTGTCGCGACGACGACCGCGCCGAGGACCAGCACGGCCACCGACTGGGAGACGACCACGACGGTGAGGGCGGGCGTGCGTCGCGTGAGCAGTCCGCCGCCGAAGTCGGCCAGTCCCCAGAGCAGGCTGGTGGCCAGGGCGAAGAGTGCGGTCATGCGAGGCCTCGCAGTACAGTGTGCTGGACGATTTGGTGCACCACACGGTAGTATAGTTTATTCGACTCTGTCATCCAAAATATTGGACGACCGGACCATTGGACGGAACGTGTCGGACCTCGACCAGCTCACCCGGTCGCTCGCCCGCAACCTCAAGCACTGGCGTGGAGAGCGGGGCTTCACCCTGGACGCACTCGCCGCACGCTCCGGCGTCAGCCGCGGAATGATCATCCAGATCGAGCAGGCGCGCACCAATCCCAGCGTGGGTACGACGGTCAAACTGGCCGACGCCCTCGGTGTCAGCATCACCACGCTCCTCGACTACGAGCAGGGCCCGCAGGTGCGCCTGGTCCCGCCGGAGCAGGCCGTCCGCATGTGGTCCACGTCCACGGGCAGCTCCACCACCCTCCTCGTCGGAAACGAGCGCGGCGGCCCGCTGGAACTCTGGTCGTGGCGCCTGATGCCCGGCGACGAGAGCGCCTCCGACCCGCACCCGGACGGCACGACGGAACTGCTGCACGTCACCGCGGGGGAGCTGACCCTCGTCGTCGACGGACAGCGGTACCCCGTACCGGCCGGCACGTCGGCCACCTTCGAGGCGAACGTCCCGCACGCCTACCGCAACGACGGCGAGGAGACCGTCGAAGTGATGATGGCGGTCTCCGTCCCGCCCGTACGCTGAGACGTCCGACGACCGCCCCTGGCCACGGTGTTAACGTGCGGCGCATGCGTGCACCCATCGGGAACTTCGACGACGCCGTACCCGCGCCCGACTGCCTCGACCGCCTGGTCGGGCCCGTCGCGGCGGCCGTGCGCGGCTGGCAGGGCGACGTCCCCGCCGAGCAGCTCGTCTACGTCGACACCGACCCGGAGATCGCCGACACCGCGGCCTTCGTCGAGCACCACGGCAGGGAACTGCTCGAGCAGTCCGCCAACTGTGTCGTCGTGGCCGGAAAGCGCGGCGGCGGGACCACCCTCGCCGCATGCCTCGTCCTGTCCCACTCCCGTGTGGACGTCAACGGCACAGTGCGCAGGCAACTCGGCGCGCGCAAGGTCAGTTTCGCGTCGATGGACACCGCGACCGGCGAGAGCGGCATGGAGTACGGCGGCATCACGCCGATCGGTCTGCCCGCCGGCTGGCCGCTGCTGGTGGACTCCGCCGTCGTCGACACGCCATGGGTGCTCGTCGGCAGCGGCCGCAGGCGCGGCAAGCTCATCGTGCCGGGCAAGGCGTTCGCCTCCCTGCCCGGCGCGGTGGTCGTCGAAGGGCTCGGCGTCTGACACCGGCCCGGCGCGGTGGTCGTCGAAGGGCTCGGCGTCTGACACCGGCCCGGCCGCTCAGCCGAGCCGAGGGATCTCGATCGCGGGGCACCGGTCCATGACCATGTCCAGTCCGGCCGCCCGGGTCCGCTCGGCGGCCGCCTCGTCGATCACACCGAGCTGGAACCAGACCGCCTTCGCACCGACGGCCACTGCCTCGTCGGCCACCGGGCCGGCCAGGTCCGAGTTCACGAACACGTCCACGACATCGACCGCGAAGGGGATGTCGGCGAGGCGCGCGTACCCCTGCTCCCCGTGGACGGTCTCGGCCTTGGGGTGCACCGGCACGACGCGCTTCCCGTAGCGCTGGAGCACTTCGGCGACTCCGTACGCCGCGCGCGCCTCGTTGTTGGAGAGGCCGACCACCGCCCAGGTGTCGCCCGTGGAGGTGAGGACCCTGCGGACCGTCTCTGCGTCTGTGTACATGCCGGGAGAACGGGCGGGAGCCCTCCTGGATTCCCCGGTGGGGGCTCCCGCTCCGGGCGGCGCATAGGGTGGCCGGATGCAGGAGCAGTACCGGACGGTTGCCCGCGAGGGCGTCCACGAGACCGAGATCAACCGATCGCGCTTCATCTGCGCGCTCGCCCCCGCCGCGACGGAGGAGGAGGCGCAGGCCTTCGTCGCGCGCATCCGCCGGGAGCATCCGACCGCCACCCACAACTGCTACGCGTACGTCGTCGGCGCCGACGCCGATGTGCAGAAGGCGAGCGACGACGGTGAACCCGGCGGCACCGCCGGCGTCCCCATGATGCAGATGCTGATGCGGCGGGAGGTCCGCTACGTCGCCGCCGTCGTCACCCGGTACTACGGAGGCGTGAAACTCGGCGCGGGCGGACTGATCAGGGCCTACGGGGGAGCGGTCGGAGAAGCACTCGACACGCTCGGCACGGTGACCCGCAGACGGTTCCGGCTCGCCACCGTCACCGTCGACCACCAGCGGGCGGGGAAATTGGAGAACGACCTGCGGGCCACCGGCCGTCAGGTGCGCGAGGTGACGTACACGGACGCGGTGAGGATCGGAATCGGCCTGCCGGACGCCGACGTCGACGCCTTCCGCGCCTGGCTGGCGGACGTCACGGCAGGCACGGCGGCACTCGAGCTCGGTGGCGAGGCGTACGGAGATGCGTGAAGCCGCCCGCATTGTCCGACCCCGTCGATACCCTCACGGATCATGAGACTCCTGCACACGTCGGACTGGCACCTGGGACGGTCGTTCCACCGGGTGAGCATGCTCGACGCCCAAGCCGCGTTCCTGGACCACCTGGTGGCGACCGTACGCGAGCGCGACGTGGACGCGGTGCTGGTCGCGGGAGACGTCTACGACCGGGCGGTGCCGCCGCTCGCCGCCGTGGCGCTGTTCGACGACGCCCTGCACCGGCTCGCCGACGCAGGTGTGCCGACGGTGATGATCTCCGGCAACCACGACTCGGCACGCCGCCTCGGTGTCGGCGCGGGACTCATCGGGCGGGCCGGGATCCATCTGCGCACGGACCCCGCGGGCTGCGGCACCCCCGTACTGCTCGCCGACGAACACGGCCAGGTCGCCTGCTACGGACTGCCGTACCTGGAACCGGCGCTGGTCAGGAACGAGTTCAGGACGGAGAGGACCGCCCACGAGACGGTGCTGGCCGCGGCGATGGAACGGGTGCGCGACGACCTCGCCGCACGCGGTGCGGGCACCCGTTCCGTCGTGCTGGCCCACGCGTTCGTCGTGGGCGGCGAGCCGAGCGACAGCGAACGGGACATCACCGTCGGCGGCGTCAGCGCCGTCCCCTCCGGCGTCTTCGACGGCGTGGACTACGTCGCCCTCGGACATCTGCACGGCTGCCAGACCATCGGTGAACGGGTCCGTTACTCGGGATCCCCGCTGGCGTACTCCTTCTCGGAGACCGACCACCGCAAGACGATGTGGCTGATCGACCTGGACGCGTCCGGGGACGTCCGTGCCGAGCGGATCGACTGCCCGGTACCGCGTCCGCTGGCCCGGCTGCGCGGCCCGATCGAGGACCTGCTCGAGGACCCGGCGCTGGACCTGCACGAGCAGTCGTTCGTGGAGGCGACCCTCACCGACGCCGTGCGGCCGGCCGACCCGATGGCCCGGCTGACCGAACGCTTCCCGCACACGCTGAACCTGGTCTTCGAGCCGGAACGGACGGCGCAGGACACCGACGCCTCGTACGCGGAGCGACTGCGCGGGCGGAGCGACCAGCAGATCGCGGAGGACTTCGTGACCCACGTCAGGGGCGGGAACGGCCCCGGTGACGGCGAGCGGGCAGTGCTGCGGGCCGCCTTCGAGGCCGTGCGGGTGGACGCCGGAGTCCGTGAGGTGGCCGGATGAGGCTGCACACACTGGCCGTCACGGCCTTCGGCCCGTTCGGCGGCACCCAGGAAGTCGACTTCGACGCGCTGGCCAGCTCCGGGATCTTCCTGCTGCACGGGCCGACCGGCGCGGGCAAGACCTCCGTCCTCGACGCGGTCTGCTTCGCGCTGTACGGCGCGGTGCCCGGCGCGCGCCAGAGCCCCGGAGCGTCACTGCGCAGCGACCACGCCCAGGTCGGCACACCGACCGAGGTCCGGCTCGAACTGACCGTCGCCGGGCGGCGGCTGGAGGTCGTCCGCCGGCCCGCACAGCCGCGTCCCAAGGCGCGCGGCAAGGGCTTCGTCACCGAGCGGGCGCAGAGCACCCTTCGGGAGTACGACGCCGGGAGCGGTGAGTGGCAGGCGCTCAGCAAGTCGCACCAGGAGATCGGCGAGGAGATCGCCCAGCTCCTCGGGATGAGCCGGGAGCAGTTCTGCCAGGTCGTGCTGCTGCCCCAGGGCGACTTCGCCCGCTTCCTGCGATCCGACGCCGAGGCACGCGGCAAGCTCCTCGGACGACTCTTCGACACACGACGGTTCGCGGCCGTCGAGGACCGTCTCGCCGAGCTCCGGCGCGCCGCCGAGCAGCAGGTGAGAACCGGGGACGAGCGCATCCTCGCGGTCGCACACCGGATCGAGCAGGCCGCCGGCCCGGCGGCGGCCGAGTGGACCCGCCCCGAGAAGCAGCCCGGCGACCCCGGTCTCGCGTCCGCCGTCCTCCAGTGGGCGGCGGTGGCCCGGTCCGGCGCCCGCGAGCGGCTCGCAATCGCGGAGTACCGGCTGGCCGCCGAGGAGAGCCGGCACGCGGCTTCCCTGCGGGCACTCGACGCCGAACGCGAACTCGACCGGCTCCAGCGGCGTCACGCGGACGCCCAGGCGCGCTCCGAAGCCCTCGAGGCCCGGCGCGCGGAGCAGGAGAACCTGCGAAACCGGCTGGAGCGCGGCCGGAAGGCCGCACTCGTCGAACCCGCCCTGCGCGTCCGTGACGCAGCGGAACGGGAGCACCGTGCGGCGGCCGACGAGCGCGAGCGGACACGCGCCGTGCTGCCCGCCGAACTCGCCGACGCGGGAGCCGACCGGCTCACCGGTGCCGAACGGGCGCTGCGCGAGGAGTCCGGCGGCCTGGACGCCGCCCGCCGCGCCGAGACGCGCGCCGCCGCCATCACCCGTGAACTCGCCGACCTGGACCGGCAGGCACGGGCGGACGACGACATCCTCGGCGAGGCGGCGGACTGGCTGGCCGAATGGGACGCCGTCCGGCGCGACCACCAGGCGCGGATCACCGCCGCGCAGGAGGCGGCGACCCGCGCGGAGCACCTCGCGGGGCGGCTCGAACCCGCCCGCGAACGGCTGCGCGCCGCCCGCGACCGCGACGACCTGGCCGCCCGCGCCGAGCGGGCCGCCCGGCAACTGCGCACCCTGCACGAGCGGACCAACGACGCCAAGGCCGCGTGGCTCGACCTGAAGGAACGGCGTCTGCACGGAATCGCGGCCGAGCTGGCCGCTGCCCTGGTTCCCGGCGAGGCCTGCGCGGTCTGCGGCTCCGCCGAGCACCCGGCGCCCGCGCGGGCCGGCGCCGGGCACGTGGACCGTGCCGCGGAGGACGCGGCATACACGGAACACGCGCGTGCGGAGCAGGCGAGGACGGAGGCTGAGCGGGAACTGGCGGTCCTCCACGAGTCCCGCGCGTCCGCGGCGGCGAGGGCCCGAGGAGTGGTCCCGGCCCCCGCGGACGCGAGCGGGGAGTCCGCCGGCGGCGCGGCAGACGGCGGCGCACGCGGCGCCCTGGTCGGCGCCGACGCCCGGCGGGCAGCCGAGGCCCGAGAGGAGAACTCCGCACCCGCGGCCGCCGTACCCGCGGCCGCCGGCCCCGGTCCCGCCGGCTGGGACGGTGATCGCCACGCGGTGGAGTCGGACGGCGCCGCCGTGCCGGGCCCGAGGCCCGGTGAGGACCCCACGGTCGCCGGACTGCGCGCCGCGGTCGACGAACTGGAACACGAGTACGCCGACGCGCGCCACCTCGCGGCCGGAATCCACAGCGCCCGCGAGGCCCTCGCCCACGCGGAGCGCGAGTACGAGGAGCGGTCCGGGGCCCGGCAGGAGGCCGAGCGGCGCAGCGCCGCCCGCACCTCCCGCAGGGAGGCCCTCGACCAGGAACTCCTCGCGCTGGAGAGCGACGTGCGCAGGGCCCGCGGAGGTGCCCGCAGCGTCGCGGAGCGCGCCGCGCTGCTGGAGCGTCAGGTCGGTCTGCTGGCCGCCGCGGCGGACGCCGTACGCGCCGTCGAGAGCACCGCCCAGCGGCTGAAGGAGGCCGACGACCGCCTCGCCGACGCCGCGTTCCGGGCCGGTTTCCGCACGCCGGAGGAGGCGGCCGCCGCGCTCGTCCCCGAGACCGGGCAACGCGACATCCAGCACCGGATCGACACCTGGCAGGCGGAGGCCGCCGCCGTCGCCGACCGGCTGGCCGAGGACGACGCACGCGCGGCCGCCGCCCGCCCGCCCGCCGCACCGGAGGCGGCGCGTGCCGTCCACGACGCCACCGAACGGGAACTGCGGGACGCCGCCTCCGCGGTGGACGCCGCACACGCCCGCTGCGCCGAACTCGACCGGCTGTCCCGGCAGGCCACGGCGGAGACCACGCGGCTCGGCCCGCTGCGCGAGGAGTACGACAGGGTGGCCGGCCTCGCCGGTCTCACCGCGGGAACGTCCGCCGACAACGAACGCAAGATGCGCCTCGAGTCGTATGTGCTGGCGGCCCGCCTCGAACAGGTCGCGGCGGCCGCCACCGTACGGTTGCGGCGCATGTCCTCAGGCCGGTACACCCTCGTCCACTCCGACGCCCGTACGGGCGGGAAACGGGCCGGCCTCGGCCTGCACGTCGTGGACGCCTGGACCGGAAGCGAACGCGACACGGCGACCCTGTCCGGCGGCGAGACGTTCTTCGCTTCGCTGGCTCTCGCGCTGGGCCTGGCCGACGTGGTGACCGACGAGGCCGGAGGGGTACGGCTCGACACCCTCTTCATCGACGAGGGATTCGGCAGTCTCGACGACCAGACCCTCGACGAGGTGCTGGACGTCCTCGACTCGCTGCGGGAACGGGACCGCAGTGTGGGGATCGTCAGCCATGTCGCCGACCTGCGCCGCCGCATCCCGGCGCAGCTGGAGGTCGTCAAGGACCGCGCCGGCTCCGCGGTGCGGCTGCGGGCCGGAGCGGCGCTCAGCGACTGACCGCACGGCGCGGCAGGGGAGAGGAGTACACGACGCTCGTCGTCACGGAACCGAGGGTGCCGACCTTCCCGGTGACCTCCTCGAGGTGGCTCATCGAGCGCGTCGCGACCTTCAGTACGAAGCAGTCGTCGCCCGTGACGTGGTGGGCCTCGAGAATCTCGGGCGTCGTGTCCAGCAGATCGTGGAACGGTTTGTAGTTGCCGTTCGGATAGCGCAGCCGTACGAAGGCGAGGATCGGCAGACCGAGCCGTTCCTCGTCCACGACGGCCGAGTACCCCTTGATGACACCCACCTCCTCCAGCCGTCGCACCCGCTCCGTGACGGCGCTCGCCGACATGGAGACGGTCCGGGCCAGTTCTGCGAAGCTCGCCCTGCCCTGGGCCTGCAGAGCCTGGATTATGCGCCAGTCCGTGGCGTCCGGTGAATACGCGGTCATGGCCGACAGACAACAGGGGAATCCCCGGCAGATCAAGGGCATTGCCGGGGAATCTCCGTTCCCGGCTGCGGTCACCGACCGTAGATTTCTGGACATGACCATGACGCAGAGCAACACCTCCGCGGCACCGGCCGCCAACGCCGTCCTGCGGGTGCCGCCCGCCTCACCCACCGCCGCGGCCGCGTACTTCGGCGCGAGCCTCGCCTTTCACGCCGACGTGTCCGACGTGTGGGCAGCGCTCTCGGCCGACGGCGAGCCGGGATTCGTCGTCCTCGACTCCCGCTCCACCGAGTCCTGGGACCAGGGCCGCATTCCTGGTGCCGTGCACCTGCCCACCGCGCTGATCGCCGAGCAGGCCGAGCAGCTTCTCGACAAGTCCGTACCGGTCGTCACCTACTGCTGGGGCCCCGGCTGCAACGGCGCCACCCGCGCGGCGCTGACCCTCGCCCAACTGGGCTTCACGGTCAAGGAGATGCTCGGCGGCTTCGAGTACTGGGTCAGGGAGGGCTTCGAGTACGAGACCTGGCAGGGCCGCACCGTCCGGGCGGCCGACCCGCTCACCGCCCCCGTCGACGCCGCCGACTGCGGCTGCTGATGTGCGACAGCCCCTGAGTTCCGGTGGCCCCTGCCGGGGTCCGGAGCCCCTGGCCCGGGGCCTCTCTCTCGGCCGGCGGTGGTGAGGGAACTCAGCAGAACTCCGGAGAACTTACGCAACGTCGTACTGAGGCGCTTGAGTCTGCAGCGGCTGGAGGGTCCAGGATCTCACCCATGGACGACGAACGCCCCGACGTACTCACCATCGGACAGCTCGCGCACCGCACCGGACTTCCCGTGCGGACCCTGCGCTTCTGGTCGGACGAGGGAGCGGTGCCGCCCGTGGCCCGCTCCGCGAGCGGATACCGGCTGTACGACGCCGAGTCCGTGGCCCGCGTCGAGCTGGTCCGCACCCTGCGGGAGCTGGGCCTCGGGCTCGACGACGTGTGCCAGGTGCTGAGCGGTCGGACCACGGTCGCCGAGGTCGCCAACGCGCACGTGGCCGCGCTCGACGCGCAGATCCGCTCGCTCAAGGTGAGCCGGGCCGTCCTGTCCACCGTGGCGACACGTGGCTCCACCGCTGAGGAGACAGCACTGATGAACCGGTTGGCGCGGCTTTCCGCCGCCGAACGCAAGCAGATCATCGACGAGTTCAAGGAGGAGGTGTTCGGCGGTCTCGACGTCGGGCCGCGCCTGCACGACCGCATACACGCCTTCAGCATCGAACTGCCCGACGATCCCACACCCGAGCAGGTCGACGCCTGGATCGAACTGGCCGAACTGGTGCGGGACCCCGGCTTTCGCGCCCGGTTGCGCACATGGATGGAGCTCAACACTCCCGTACCGGGGCAGGGTCGTCCCTCCGGGGCGTCCATCTGGTGGGCCAGGCAAGTCGTGCAGACCGTCGCGGAGGTCAGAATACGCGGGGTCGCTCCCGAGGGACCGGAGGCGGTCGAGGTGCTGTCCGAGCTGTTCGGCGACACCGATCGGACCGCCGTGCTGCGCAGCCTGGAGGCCGGGATCGAGGCAGGGGCGGAGCGCTACCGCAGGCTTGTCGCCCGCGTGCGCGGGCAGGATTCGGCGCCCGACGCGACCGAGGAGCTGGAGTGGCTGGCGCGGGCCCTGCGCGCCGCGGATCAGGCCTGACCGGCCGGCAGGCGGCACCCGTGGAGCGACGGCGGCGTCGAGGCAGCGGGTGTTCCACAGGACGACGGCGTTGACGGGCCCGCCGTTCTGTGCCGTCCCGGATCGCGGCGGGCCCCCGTCTCGGCAGGGTCAGGAGTGAGGTGCGGGGCCGCCGCGGCCCCGCACCCCCAACCCCGGTCACGTCAGAGCCGAGACAGCTCCTCCACCAGGTCGTCCAGCCCCAGCGACCCCTGCGACAGCGCCGCCATGTGCCACGCCTTCGCGTCGAACGCGTCCCCGTGGGCTCGCCGCGCGTTCTCGCGGCCCAGGAGCCACGCACGCTCGCCCAGCTTGTATCCGATGGCCTGGGCGGGCATCGACAGGTAGCGGGTCAGCTCGCTCTCGACGAAGTCGGCCGGCCGGCCGCTGTGCATGCCGAAGAACTCCTGCGCCAGCTCCGGTGTCCACCGCTCGCCCGGGTGGAACGGCGAGTCCGACGGGATCTCCAGCTCCAGGTGCATGCCGATGTCGACGATCACCCGGCAGGCCCGCATCATCTGCGCGTCCAGGTAGCCGAGGCGCCGCTCCGCGTCGTGGAGGAAACCGAGTTCGTCCATCAGGCGCTCCGCGTACAGCGCCCAGCCCTCCGCGTTCGCGCTGACCTGGCCGACCGACGCCTGGTAGCGCGAGAGCTGGTCGGCCACGTGCGCCCACTGGGCCAGCTGCAGGTGGTGGCCGGGGACGCCCTCGTGGTACCAGGTGGACACCAGGTCGTACACGGGGAAGCGGGTCTCTCCCATGGTCGGCAGCCAGGTCCGGCCCGGCCGGGAGAAGTCCTCCGACGGGGCGGTGTAGTACGGCGCGGCCGCGCCTCCGGGCGGGGCGATACGGGACTCCACCCGCCGTACGCGCTCGGCGAGTTCGAAATGCGTGCCGTCGAGGGCCTCGATCGCCTCGTCCATCAGGTTCTGCAGCCAGACCCGTACCTCCTCCTCGCCCTCGATGTGCTCGCCGTGCTCGTCGAGGTGGGCCAGCGCCTCCCAGGGGCCGGCACCCGGAAGGATCTTCTCCGCTTCCTTCTTCATCTCCGTGAGCAGCCGGTGGTACTCGGACCAGCCGTACGCGTACGCCTCGTCGAGGTCGAGGTCGGTGCCGTTGAAGTAGCGGGACCAGCGCGCGTAGCGCTCCCTGCCCACCGTGTCCGGGGCGTCCGCCACCGCGGGCGCGTACACGTCGCGCATCCAGTCACGCAGCTCCGTCACGGACCGGGTCGCCTCACGGGCCGCGACGTCCAGCTCCACCCGCAGCGAGGCGGGACCGTCCGCCGCGAACTCCTGGAACCAGCCGAGCCCGGCGCCGCCGCTCCACTCCGTCAACTGCTCGATGAACGTGGCAGTGGGGCGCGGGCCGCCGTACAGCTTCTTCTCGAGCCCGAGCGCGAGCGATTCGCGGTAGCCCCGCAGCGCCCGCGGGACGGCGCGCAGCCGCTCGGCGATCGCCGACCAGTCCTCCTCGGTCTCCGCCGGGGTGACGGTGAAGATCTCGCGCACCGAATGGGCGGGGGAGTGGATGTTGCTGACCGCGCGCAGGCTCTCGTCGGCGTCGTGGACGGCGAGTTCCGCCGTGAGACGCTCCCGCAGCAACCGTCCGCAGCGCCGCTCGGCATCGGTGTCGGCACCCGGCAGCTTCTCCGCGTCGTCGAGCCTGGCCAAGGTCTCACGGGCGAGTCGGGCGAGTGCGGCCTGGCCGGCGGGCGAGTAGTCGGGCAGGAGCGCCGAACTCTCCCTGATACCCAGGTAGGTCCCGAGGGCCGGGTCGAGTTCGATGAGTGCGTCGACGTAGGAGTCGGCGACCTGACGGGGCAGCGGGCTGCTGGAAGTCTCTGGCATGCGCCCATCCTCGTACGAACCAGGGCCCCACGTCACCACCATCCGGCCCCGGTCGCCTGTCGGCCGGTACCGTCCGCGTTCACCGGTCGGCAGATGCCGCCGGCGGCAGCAGCGGGCCGCATTCCCACTGCTGGAAGATCAACCGCGTTTCCACCCGCGCCACTTCGCGCTGCGAGGTGAACTCGTCGAGCACCAGCCGCTGAAGGTCCGCCATGTCCGTGACCGCGACATGGACGAGGTAGTCGTCGGGGCCCGTGAGATGGAACAGAGCCAGCGACTCCGGGAGGGTCCGGATGCGTTCGACGAACGGGCCGATCAGTTCCCGCCGGTGCGGCCGAACCTGGACCGACAGCAGTGCCTGCAGCCCCCGGCCCAGCCGTGCCGGGTCGAGGGACAGCCGGTGGCCGAGGATGACCCCGGAGCGGCGCAGCCTCGTGACCCGGTCCAGACATGTCGACGGAGCCACGCCGATCTCCGCCGCCAGGTCCCGGTAGGTGGTCCGGGCGTCGTTCTGCAGCAGGCGGAGAATCTGCAGATCGATCGGGTCCAGTGCGACGGAATCGGCCATCTGCCGAACGTAGCACGGAGAAGTATCGCTACCTCCCCGTAACTGTTCACAGTGCGGCCATGGAGAACGCAGCTTCGCCCGCGCCCGTGACCCGGGCCCTGGCCACCGACGCCGTGCACGCCGGACGCGAGGATCTCGTAGAGCTCGGTGTGCACGCCCCGCCGCTCGACCTTTCGACCACCTACCCGTCGCACGACGCGGCCGGTGAGGCCGCACGCATCGACGCGTTCGCCACCACCGGAGCCCAGCCGGACGGGCCGCCCGTCTACGCGCGGCTGGACAACCCCACCACCGCCCGCTTCGAGACGGCGCTCGCCAAGCTCGAGGGCACCGAGAGCGCCGTCGCCTTCGCCAGCGGCATGGCGGCCCTGACCGCCGTATTGCTGGTACGGGCGAGCATGGGTCTGCGCCACGTCGTGGCCGTCCGGCCGTTGTACGGCTGCAGCGACCATCTGCTGAACGCCGGGCTGCTCGGCACGGAGGTCACCTGGACCGACCCCGCCGGGATCGGAGAGGCGCTGCGGCCCGACACCGGCCTGGTGATGGTGGAGACGCCGGCCAATCCGACGCTTGCCGAGGTCGACCTGAGGGCCGTGCGCCACGCCTGCGGCTCGGTGCCGCTGCTGGTCGACAACACTTTCGCCACCCCGGTGCTCCAGCGGCCCGCCGAGGAGGGCGCCCGCCTCGTCCTGCACAGCGCGACCAAGTACCTCGGCGGCCACGGCGACGTCATGGGCGGCATAGTAGCCTGCGACGAGGAGTTCGCCCGGAAGCTGCGCCAGGTGCGCTTCGCGACCGGCGGCGTCCTCCACCCGATGGCCGGATACCTGCTGCTGCGCGGGCTGTCCACGCTGCCGGTACGGGTGCGGGCCGCGTCCGTCACCGCCGCCGACCTCGCCCGCAGGCTCACCACCGACCCGCGCGTCGCCCGGGTCCACTACCCGAGCATCGGCGGGGCGATGGTCTCCTTCGAGGTGTACGGCAACCCGCACGACGTGATCGCCGGTGTACGGCTGATCACGCCGGCGGTCAGCCTCGGCAGCGTCGACACCCTGATCCAGCACCCGGCCTCCATCAGCCATCGCATCGTCGACGCCGACGACCGCCGCTCGGCCGGGGTCAGCGACCGGCTGCTGAGGATGTCCGTCGGGCTCGAGGACGTCGAGGATCTGTGGCGCGATCTGACCGAGGCACTCAGTGCTCGGTCCGACCGGACCGCCCGGTCCGCTCCGCACGCTCGTGACGGGCAGGCGGAGGGACGGGAGCCGCGTCCAGTCGGGCTGTGACCACCAGGGTCCCCTCCTCGATCTGGTAGTCCAGCGGCAGGCCGAGGCCCCGCATGGCGGCCACCATGGCGGTGTTCGACGCCTGGGTGACGGCATAGACGCTGTCGCAGCCGGCCTCGGCCGCCATGCCCGCCAGCCGCTCCAGCATCATCGAGCCGATGCCGCGGCGCTGCCAGGCGTCCTCGACCAGCAGCGCCACCTCGGTCTCCTCGCCGTCCCACAGGAGATGGCCGAGGGCGACCAGCCGTCCGGAGGCCGTCTCCACCGCCAGGGTGCGGCCGAAGCGCGGGCTCAGCAGATGGTTGAGATAGCGGTCCGCGTCCTGGACCGGGCCGTGGTAGCGCAGTGAGAGCGTCCGGTCGGAGCACCGTGCGTGCATGGCGAGCGCCGCGTCGACGTCCTCCTGGTCGGCGCGGCGCACGGTGAGCTCGTTCCCCTCGGGCAGGGTGAGGACGTCCTGGCTGCGCGGGACACGGGGGCCGAGGCGGGCGTCCAGTTCGACGAGGGCCCGGGCGCGGGCGAACTCGGTCGGCGTGAACGGCAGATACGCGCGCTCGACGGTGATCGCGCCGCCGTTGGGGTCGCGCAGCCGCATCACGGTCTCCTCCAGCACCCCTTCGACCGGGGGCATGTCGCCGGTGGGACGTCCCGTCGGTGACACGGCGGGACGGGAGCGGATGGTGCACCGGCCGAGCAGTTGCCGCAGCGCCAGCGGCAGTTCGGCCGCGTCCAGGGCGGTACGGGTGGCGAGTCCCAGAACCCGGGTCGGGGTGTCGACGAGGTCGTGGGCGTCGGCCCGCTCGGTCCAGGTGCCGCTGCCGCCGGCCGCGGCGACCTCATGGGCCAGCTGCTGGGCCTGCAGCGAGGCGGGCGCGCGAAGCAGGAACTCGTCGACCGTGCCCGCGGCCAGCGGGTGCGTCTGCAGGGTGAGAATGTCGACGTCGAGCCCGGCCAGGGTGTTGCAGAGGGCCGCGAGGCTGCCGGGGGTGTCCTCGACGGTGGTGCGCATGCGCCACAGGACGGTCTCGCGGGGCTCGTCGTGTTCGGTGCCGCGGGTGTCGCCCGCGGGCTCGGCCGGGTTCCTCGGCCCCTTCGGCTTCTTCGGCTTCTTCGGCGGAGGGGAATGACTGTGGCGCCGTGCCCACCATGTGTGGAAGGCCGCCGTCGCGGCCAGCGTCACCGCGGAGGCCACGAGCAGGAACGGCCCGTCGGGCGTGTGCCCGATCAGCTTGGCGATGGTGTCGGCGACCGCGACGGCGGTGAACATGGCGGCCAGTTCGACGAGATCCCGCCGCCAGTGGTGCGGGCGGCGGGAGCTCTTCGCGGAAGTCACATCTGTCATGGCTTCACTGTGACCGACCGGTGTTGCGTGATCACGAACGCTTTGTGACTGATGGGTTAAGCGCCGATCTGGAACGCTATCGGATGGTTCTGACCGTTTCTGGCGCGGAGTGTTCGCATCCATGGCGCAAGGCTGACAGACGGCCCCGCCGGGCGACGGTCCCGGCGCCGGTTGTGGCCAAGACCGTTTCCCTCACTGGCCCACGCGACCCGGCTGAAGCGTCCTGCTGAACAGAACCGTTCCACCTTCCGCGCGAAGCCGGACCGTCAACTCGCCGCTGCCGCCGTCGATGTCGACCTCCCCGAAGTACTGAGAGGACTCCATCGGTGACACGTTCGCCCGCTGCGGCGCCTTCACGAAGACCCGGTCGGGCCCGAAAGTGCCGTCCAGCGCGTTCGCCGGGAAGCCGCCGGCCGCCAGCGGGCCCGACACGAACTCCCAGAACGGCGCGAAGTCCTTGAACGCCGCGCGCTCGGGCGCGTAGTGCTGGGCCGAGGTGTAGTGCACATCGGCGGTGAGCCACACGGTGCCGGTGATCCCGCGGTGCTTGATGTGCCGCAGCAGATCGGCGATCTGCAGCTCACGCCCGAGCGGCGCCCCGGGGTCGCCCTGCGCCACGGCCTCGAAGTTCGCCGAACCGTCCGGCACCACCAGCCCGATCGGCATGTCGGAGGCGATCACCTTCCACACCGCCCGCGACCGGATCAGCTCACGCTTGAGCCACGCGAGCTGCTCGGCACCGAGGATGCCCTGGTCGTCGTCCGCCTGCCGGTTCGGGGAGTTCGCGTTGCGGTACGACCGCATGTCGAGGACGAACACGTCCAGCAGCGGACCGTGGTGCACCACCCGGTGGACGCGGCCCTCGCCGCCGGGGCGCGCGGAGAGCGTGCCGACGGGGAAGTACTCGGAGAACGCCCGCATCGAGCGCCGCGCGAGGACGTCCACGTCCTTCTCGGAGTACCGGGCGTCGTCGAGGATCTGACCGGGATACCAGTTGTTGCGCACCTCGTGGTCGTCCCACTGCACGATCGTCGGCACCTGCGCGTTGAACCGGCGGACGTTGTCGTCGAGCAGGTTGTAGCGGAAGTTGCCCCGGTACTCGTCGAGGGTCTCCGCGACCTTCGACTTCTCCTCCGTCATGAGGTTCCGCCACACCCGCCCGTCCGGCAGCGTCACGCTCGGCACCAGTGGGCCGTCCGCGTACACGGTGTCGCCGCTGCACAGGAAGAAGTCCGGGTCCAGGGCGCGCATCTCCTCGTACGCCCGGTAGCCGCCGATGTCCGTATTGATGCCCCAGCCCTGTCCCGCGATGTCGCCCGACCACAGGAAGCGCACCCCCCGGCGGCGGTTCGCGGGTGCGGTGCGGAACGTTCCGTACACCGGCTCGCCGGTACGCCTGTCGTCGTCGGGGTCCGCGAGCGTGACCCGGTAGTGGACCTGTTCACCGGGGGGCAGCCCCCGAAGCGCCGTCGTCCCGGTGAAGTCGGTGCCCGGCCCGAGCAGCGGTCCATCGAGGCGGCGGGCGCCACGGAACGAGCCGGTCGCGGACGTCTCCACGATCATCCGGGCGGGCCGGTCGGAACGCACCCACACCAGCCCGGACGAGGAGGTGACATCGCCTGTCTGCACGCCCCACGCGGCGCGCGGCCGCCCGGACAGGGCGAACGCGGGTGCCGCCGCGACGCCGGCGGCGGGCAGCGCGAGCGCGGCGGAGGCGGCGACCGTGCCGCGCAGGAGGGAACGGCGGGCAGGGGAGGAACTCGGTGCGGTCCGTGACATTTCTGCGCCTCCAGGCGGTTCTGGCCGGTGTGCCGAGCCATGCCTAGCGGCAGGCCGAGACCGCCGGGCGAACCCCGGGTGAACCGGAGGCGGCGGCGACGGCGGCTGTGCCCGCACAAGCCTCGTCGTCGCCGCGCCCACGGCATGCGTCACCACGCGTCCACCCGCGGTACGGACCGGGTGCGGTGGGAGGCGGGGCCACCGGTCGCGGTCAGCGGCTGCCGTCGAGCAGGACGCGGGCGACGAGGGCGGGGTCGTCGCTCATCGGGACGTGGCCGCAGCCCGGAAGGCGGACGAGGCGGGCCAGCGGTATGACGTGCTTGGCGCGCACACCCTGGCGGCGCGGCAGCAGCCAGTCCCGGGAGCCCCAGGCGATCGTGACGGGGACGTCGCGCACGTCGTCCGTGAACAGGGTGCTTCCCCCGGCCGCGAGCGTCTCGTGGAAGCCGGTGGCGCCGCGCAGGGCGAGGGTCTCGGCCGCGGCGGCCTCCGGTGAACGGCGGCCCGGCCGTGCGTAGATGGTGCTCAACAGCGCCGTACGCCCAGCCGTCGAGCGGGACAGCCGCTCGATCAGGGGCAGCGGCATGGACCGGGCCCCCACCCGCATCGTGCGCAGGGTGGTGAAGGCGTAGCGCCGCTCGGCCTCCGACCAGAAGCCGGCCGGGGAGAGGGCCGTCACCGAGCGGACCCGCTTCTCCCGTCCCAACTCCAGGGCGAGCAGCCCTCCGAGGGAGTTGCCGGCGACGTGGGGGCGGTCGATGCCGAGTGCCTCGCAGAAGGAGTCGAGCGCGGTGCACACGGTTCGCAGGTCGTAGGGGACACCGTCCGGCAGTGCGGGGGAGACGCCGAATCCCGGCAGGTCGACGGCGACGACGTCGCGGTTGGCGGCGAGGATGTCCATCACGGGCTCCCAGGCCTGCCAGTGATGGCCGATGCCGTGGAGCAGCAGCAGCGGATCGCCGGAGCCCCTGCGCTCGTACGTGACGGACAGTGTGCGGCTGCCCCGCGGGGTCTCGACGGCGAACGAGATCTCTGCGGCCATGCTGCACGCTCCCTGGACTGCACCGAGTAGACAGACTGTCAGTAATGATTACCGCCCAGTAGCTCACAGTTCAATAGGCCGGGCCCCTTCTGTGTCGCGCCACCGCCGCGATGTGCCGCGCGCCGCACCCGAACCGGCTGGACAGCGGACGCGCCGTCGGCTGGGATTGGGGAGTGGCAACAGACACCGTGACCGACGTCTTCGAAGAACACCGTCCCGTCCTGACCGGCGTCGCCTACCGCATGCTCGGGCGGATCGCCGACGCCGAGGACGTGGTCCAGGAGGCGTGGCTGCGCTGGTCGGCAGAGGAACGCGACGGCGTGCACGAGCCGCGCGGCTACCTCGTACGGATCACGACACGGCTGGCCATCGACCGGCTGCGGCACGTCCGGTCCCGTCGTGAGTCCTATGTGGGCCCCTGGCTGCCCGAGCCCGTCGCCACCCACTTCGGCCAGACACCCGACACCGCCGAACAGGCCGTGCTCGCCGACTCAGTGTCGTTCGCCGTCATGGTCGTCCTCGAGTCGCTCTCGCCGCTGGAACGCGCTGTGTTCGTGCTCCGGGAGGCATTCGGTTTCCCGTACGCGGAGATCGCCGCCACGCTCGAGAAGTCGGAGCCGGCCGTGCGTCAACTTGCCGGGCGGGCGCGCAGGCACGTGGAGGAACGCAGGCACCGCTACGACGTGGACCCGGCGGAGTGCCGCGCCCTGACCGAACGGTTCATGTCCGCTGCCGCGGGCGGCGACTTCGAGGGGCTGCTCTCCCTGCTCGCCCCGGACGTCCGGCTGGTCGGGGACAGCGGCGGCAAGTCCAAGGCGCCCCTGCGCGTCATCGAGAGCGCGGACAAGGTCGGCCGCTTCTTCTTCGCGGTCGCGCGGCAGTCGATTCCGGACGCGGACTTCCGCTTCGTCGAGATCAACGGAGCCCCCGCGCTGCTGGTGCTCTCGGCGGGCAGGCCGGACAGCGTCGTGCAGATCGAGGTGCTGGACGGGCGCATCCAATGCGTCTACATCGTCAGGAACCCCGACAAGCTCGCCGCGCTCGCTCCGCTCGGCGCCGACTGAGTCCTTACGCGCCGCACGTCAGGACCCCGCAGCCGTTTTCGGCCGCGGGGTCTTGTGCTGTGCGAACGGGGTTGAGTACGAAGGTCGCGCGTACGCGCTGCGCATCCGTGCCGCTCCACAGCGTGACTGCCGCGGGATTGGTCTTGACCAAGGGGGAGGCCCGTCTTATCGTCACAGGGGATAGTGCAGGAACCTTTAATAAACAAGGGCGCGGAACAGCCGCCGCTGACACGGCGATTGCGGAGGATCAGGGTGGGGACCACGCAGTTGGAATCAGTGCCGGAGCCCAAGTACTGGCACCTCAAGACCGTGCTTGCCGAGGCGCTCGACACCGACTTCACCGTCGGCGAGATCCTGCCGAACGAACGCGACCTCGCCGCCCGGTTCGGCGTCGCCCGCGCCACCCTCAGGCAGGCGCTCGAACAGCTCGAACTCGAAGGCCGTCTCCAGCGCCGCCGAGGCGTCGGCACGACGGTCGCGCCGCCGCGTGTGGGTGTCGACGTGGCCTCCTCACGCCAGGACTGGCCCGGCACGGGGCACGACGCCTGGCAGGCGGCAGAGTGCACGGTGGCCGTACCGACGGCACCGGTGGCCGCGCTTCTGGACACCGAGAGCGACGAAACGGTGCACACGGTGCGCCGGCTGCGGATGAGCCACGGCCAGCCCGTCGCCGCCGAACTGCTCCATGTGCCGTCCGTCTCCGTGCCCGACCTCCCCGCCATCGAGGCACCGTCCGGTCCCGCGCTCGCTCGCAGCGTCCTGCGCGAGCTGCAGCGTCTCGACCTCGAGGGTCAGGACCGGACCGTCGAGCTGGGCTCCGCGGGCGCAGTCGACGCGAAGGAACTGGACCGCCTGCCCGGCGCTCCCGTCCTCGTCGTCACCACCCGGTACTTCTCCGGGGGCCGCACCGCGGCCGTCTCCGTCGCGACGTACCGCGCCGACACCTGCCGCCTCACCTTCGGTGGCGACGTCGAGATAAGCCACCACGGCCAGGAGCGCCACGCGTCCTGAAGCGTCCCGGCGCAACCGCCTGACGCAACCGCCCGCCGCGACCCTGTGAACCGAAGGACGCGACCGAAGGACGCGACCGACGGAACGAAGCGACCGGCCCGGCCCGCCGTATCACTCAACGGCGGGCCGTCACCGTTCCCTCGACGGCGAAGAGCTGCTCCTCCACGTGATCCAGGGCCAGCCGCAGCGCACCCGTCGCCACGGCCGCCTCACCCAGCAAGGACAGCGCCACCCGAGGCGGACGGAGGCAGTAGCGGGACAACTCGTCGCGCAGCGGGGGCAGTACGCCGTCCAGCCCGGCCGCCCAGCCGCCGATCACCACCAGCTCCGGATCGAGTGCCAGCACCAGCGCCGCCACATCGTGCACCAGGCGCTTGTTGAAACGGTCGACCGCCGCGAGCGCCCCTTCGTCACCGCTCTTGGCGAGGGCGAAGACATCGGCCACCGCCTGCTCGTCCAGTGGATGCAGCGGTTCGCCGGTGGTCGACAGCAGCTTCTCCGGCGTCTCGTCACGGCCCAGCAGGTGCAGCGCACCGATCTCGCCCGCCGCCCCGCCGTAACCGCGGTGCAGCCGCCCGCCGATGAGCGAACCCGCGCCCGGGCTCAGACCCGCCAGTACGAACACGATGTCGTCCGAGTCCGTCGCCGAACCCTTCCAGTGCTCGGCGACCGCGGCGGCGTTCGCGTCGTTCTCCACCAGCACCGGGCACCGGAACGACCTGCGCAGCCGCTCGCCCAGCGGCAGCCCCGTCCAGCCGGGCAGCGCCGTCGACAGCCGTACGGTCCCGTCGGCCTCCACGATCCCCGGTGAGCCGACGCCCACGGCGCGCAGACTGCTCCTGGCCACTCCCGTCCGCCGCAGCAGATCGGCGACGACCGCCCGCACCCGCTCCAGCCGGTCGTCGGCGCCCGCCGTCTCCGACACATCCCGCGATCCCGCCCCGATGATCCGCCCGTCGAGCCCGGACAGCAGCGCGGCCACCCGGTGGGCCCCGATCTCGATGCCCAGCAGGTGCCCGGCCTCCGCGCGGAACCTGAACCGCCGCGCGGGGCGCCCCTGACGGCGCGCCTCGCCCTCCTCCGGCACGCTCTCGACGACGAGGCCCGCCTCGATCAGGCCCTCGACGACACCCTCGACCGTGGGCCGCGACAGACCCGTGATCCGGGTCAGGTCAGTCAGCGTGGAGGAATCGGTGCCGCGCAGGGAATGGAGTACCACTGCGGAGTTGATCCGCCGCAGCAGCGAGGGATCCCCGCCGGTCAGCCGCCCCACGTGTGTCCTCCCGGCTCGTGCCCCTGTCTGGCCGGATCGTACTCTCTCCGGGCCGCGTCGGGTCACGGGCCCGGTGCTGCGGAGCCGCGGGACGGGTGACGGTGTGCCAACTGTCAGTGCGAACGGGTTCAATGAGGACATGACCACGGCACGGCACCTCGCTGCGATCGACCGTCTGCGCGACCGGGCGTTCCCGGCGCAGCGCGAGCGGTCGCGGCTGGGCGACAGCGGGCCCGGGTACCACCTGGCCAGGCTGCCCACGCCGGCGGACGGGGTGGCGGCGACCGATCGCGCGGCCGGCAGCGCGCGCGAGGCGCACCGCGAGGCGTACGAGGCGGAGTGCGAGGCGCTGGTGGTCGCGTTGAGCAGACGATGGGGTGAGGGCCAGTGGTTCGCCCTGTGGTCGGTGTTCATCGGGAGCGTCTGCGGGGAGGAGATCCCCCAGCCGTGGGACGAGTTGAGCCACTGCGTCGAGGACCTGCGGATCTGGCGTGCCGAGGGCCACTGGATAGCCGTCGGTGTCTCACGGTCGGAGGGCGAGGACGAATTCCGTCTGATCGCTGTCGTGACCGAGGTCGACCCGCCCTAGCTGTACTGGTCACGACCCTGCCCGTCGAGCCGCTGTCCCCGCCCAGCGGCTGATCTTCTAGCGTTCGCTCCCATGGACAAGGCGCAGCAGTTCGAAGAGCACCGCCCCCGGCTGTTCTCGTTGGCGTACCGGATGCTCGGTTCGGCTGCGGAGGCGGAGGACGCCGTGCAGGACGCATACCTGCGGTGGCACGGGACCGCGGCCGGGCAGGTGACCGCGCCGGGGCCTTGGCTGGCGAAGGTGCTCACGAATCTGTGCCTGAACCGGCTGACCTCGGCGCAGGCGCGGCGCGTGGACTACGTGGGGCCGTGGCTGCCGGAACCGGTGCGGACCGACGACGGTTCGCTGGGGCCGATGGAGACGGCGGAGCAGCGAGAGGCGGTCTCCCTGGCCGTGCTGGTGCTGATGGAGCGTCTGACACCGCCGGAGCGAGCGGCGGTGGTGCTGCGTGACGCGTTCGGCTACAGCCACCGGGACATCGCGGGTGTGATCGACTGCTCCGAGGCCAACGCCCGGCAGCTGTACAGCAGGGCGAAGCTGCGCCTGGCGGACGGTCGGCGGAAGTTCGTGCCGCCCGCGGCGGCCGGCAACGACCTGCTCGCCCGGTTTCTGGACGCGGCGGCTCAGGGCGCCATGGAGCGGCTGGAATCCCTGCTCGCCGACGACGTGGTCGCCTGGTCGGACGGCGGCGGCAAGGTGGTCGCGGCCAGGCGCCCCGTCGTGGGCCGGGAGAAGGTGCTCCGGTTCCTGTCCGGTGTGCTCGCCCGCTGGTCCGACGGCGTGCAGATGGATATCGCCGAGGCGAACGGCGGCGCGGTGCTGCTCGGCAGGGAGGGCGGCCGGGTGACCTCGGTGGGCGCGCTGGAGTTCGGCGAGGCAGGGGTCACCGGCATCCGGATCATTCGAAACCCGGACAAGCTCGCCTTTCTGACCGAACAGTTGCGGGAGCCGTCACAGAACGGCAGAGTCGCCGGTTCTTCATGAGTGACAGCGAAAGAGAAAGGCTGACTCATGAACAACGACGGGATCATGGTGACCGGCGCGACCGGTGTACTCGGCCGTGAGGTCCTGGAGCGGGCACGCCGCACCGAATCGCCGGTGCGCGCCCTCACCCGCGGTTCCGTGCCGCCGGACGACGCGGGGGTGAACTGGTTCACCGGTGACCTGGCGCGCGGCACAGGGCTGGACGAGGCGTTCGCCGGGGTCCGCACGGTCATTCACTGCGCGACCGACGTCCGGCACGTCAAGAACGACATCCCGGCCTTCCGTCATCTGCTGGAGGCCGCGAAGCGTGCCGGGGTCGAGCACGTCGTCAACATCTCCATCGTCGGCATCGACCGGATCCCGTACCCCTACTACCGGATCAAGCTCGAGGGGGAGCGGCTGCTCGCGGCCTCCGGCCTCGGCTGGACCAATCTGCGCGCCACGCAGTTCCACGGGCTGCTCGACTGGGCCTTCACCGCTGTGTCCAGGCTTCCCGTGGTCGTCGTGCCGGCCCGTACCGCCTGTCAGCCGGTCGACCCGGCCGAAGTCGCGGACCGTCTCGTGGAGCTGGCACTGGACGCACCGGCCGGCCGGGTGCCCGACATGGCGGGTCCGACGGTCCACACGGTGGACGAGCTGGCGAAAAGCTGGCTCCGGGCTACGGGCAGGCGTCGGCCGGTCCTGCCGGTGCTCCTTCCGGGGAAGGCGGGCGCGGGCTTCCGTTCCGGGGCGCTGACCGCGCCCGACCACGCGGTCGGCAGGCGCACCTGGGAGGAGTTCCTCACCGGGACCGTCGCGCCCCGGCGCCGGCGCTGAGCGACTCCTCCCACGGTCCCGGAGACATCAGGGCGGTCCGCCCAGGGGCGGGGGCCGCCGCTCTGCCCCGCTCCTGGGCCGTCGTCCGCGCCGCCCGACGCGCGTCCGACGCGCGTCCGGCCCGGGCGGGTCGGGCGGGTCGGGCAGCATCACAGCCGGGCGGTGCCGAACGTCCGTTGCCGCGGGCCGGTCCGGGCGCAGCGCTCGCCGAACGCGGTGCGGCAGGCGGTCACACCGACAACGGCCGGCCACCGGGCTCCAGCCGCTCCACCGCGGACGCCGGCAGCCGTCCGTCCTCGGGGAACCCTGGTCGCCGAGCTCGTCGGTCCGTGCCGTCGTCCGTGCCGTCGTCCGTGCCACCACGTTGGTGATGGCCGGGGCCCCGGAAGTCAGGCCCGGGTGGATGCCCGGAACAGCGCGGAAAGGCCGCCGGCGACCACGTCGTGGACGACGTGGTCGCCGGCGGCCGGAGTGGGGCGGGTCAGAGGATCGCGCCCGGGGTGTAGGCGGCGGCCGCCGGGTGCTGCTTGGCGATCTCCTCGACACGGGAGACCACCGAAGTCACCTGGTCGCCCGCGGCACCCGTGAAGGACAGCTTGTCCGCCATCAGTTCGTCGAGCTGAGCGCGGTCCAGCGGGATCCGCTCGTCGGCGGCCAGCTTGTCCAGCAGCTCGTTGCGCTCCGCGCCCTGCTCACGCATGGCCAGCGCGGAGGCGACCGCGTTCTCCTTGATGGCCTCGTGCGCGACCTCACGGCCCACACCGGCGCGGACCGCGCCCATCAGGACCTTGGTGGTGGCGAGGAACGGGAGGTAGCGGTCCAGCTCGCGGGCGACGACCGCGGGGAATGCGCCGAACTCGTCGAGCACCGTAAGGAACGTCTCCAGCAGACCGTCGAGCGCGAAGAACGCGTCCGGCAGGGCCACGCGGCGCACCACGGAGCAGGACACGTCGCCCTCGTTCCACTGGTCACCGGCGAGCTCGCCCGTCATCGAGGCGTACCCGCGCAGGATGACCATCAGGCCGTTGACGCGCTCGCAGGAGCGGGTGTTCATCTTGTGCGGCATCGCGGACGAACCGACCTGGCCCGGCTTGAAGCCCTCGGTGACCAGCTCGTGTCCGGCCATCAGACGTACGGTCTTGGCCACCGACGAGGGGGCCGCGGCGAGCTGCACCAGGGCGGAGACCACGTCGTAGTCCAGCGAACGGGGATAGACCTGACCGACCGAGGTGAACGCGTTGGCGAAGCCCAGGTGGCCCGCGATGCGCTGCTCCAGGTCCGCCAGCTTCGACGCGTCACCGCCCAGCAGGTCGAGCATGTCCTGCGCGGTGCCGACCGGGCCCTTGATGCCGCGCAGCGGGTAGCGGCCGAGGAGGTCCTCGAGGCGCCCGTAGGCGACGAGCAGCTCGTCCGCGGCGGTCGCGAACCGCTTGCCGAGGGTGGTGGCCTGCGCGGCGACGTTGTGCGAGCGGCCGGCCATGACCAGCTCCGCGTACTCGCCCGACAGCTTGCCGAGCCGCGCCAGCACCGCGACCGTACGGTCACGCATCAGCTCCAGCGACAGCCGGATCTGCAGCTGCTCCACGTTCTCCGTGAGGTCGCGGGAGGTCATGCCCTTGTGCACGTGCTCGTGGCCGGCGAGGGCGTTGAACTCCTCGATCCGTGCCTTCACGTCGTGGCGGGTCACCTTCTCCCGCTCGGCGATCGACGCGAGGTCGACCTGGTCGAGCACCCGCTCGTAGTCGGCGAGCGCCGCGTCCGGCACATCGATCCCGAGGTCCTTCTGCGCACGCAGCACGGCGAGCCAGAGCTGACGCTCCAGCCTGACCTTCTGCTCGGGGGACCAGAGCACGGCCAGCTCCGCGGAGGCGTAGCGGCCGGCAAGAACGTTGGGGATGCGAGGCTTCGCAGACACAGCAGTCACGTGAGGAGATTCTACTGTGGGTTTGCGCAGCTCAGCGCTCCGCCCGTGGTTGTAGCTTGCTACGAGGGGATCAGACGCCGGTCGGCGGGGGCTCGTAGGGCTCGTACGGCAGCAGATCCGGCCGTTTCGCGGGCCGGCCGTCCCCGGAGGACCGTCCGGTGAGCCGTCGGCCGATCCACGGTCCCAGGTGACGGCGGGCGAACTGCGCGTCGGCCACCCGCCGTGTCGCCCAGCTGGTCCGCAGGGCGGGCGGCAGCGGTGCCTGCCAGTCGTCCTCCGCGTCCAGGCCGAGCGTCTGCCAGACCGCCTCCGCCACCCTGCGGTGGCCCTCGGCCGTCAGGTGGAGCCGGTCGACGTCCCACATCCGCTGGTCGCCCAGTGCGGGGGAGCCGTACAGATCGACGACCAGCGCGCCGTGCCGGGACGCCAGCGCGTCGACGTGGGCGAAGAGCTCCTCCATACGCGGGCGGAATCGTTCCATCACCGGCCCCTGGCGACCGGGGCTGCGCATCAGCACGAGCTGCCGGCACGACGGCGCGAGCTTCTCCACCGCCTCCTCCAGGAGATCGCGCACCCGCGGCATGTCGCACTTGGGCCGCAGGGTGTCGTTCAGCCCGCCCACGAGGGTGACCAGATCGGCCCCCATCGAGGCGGCGACGTCCACCTGCTCGGAGACGATCTGGCCGATCAGCTTTCCACGCACCGCGAGGTTCGCGTACCGGAAGTCGGGACCGCGCGCCGCCAGCCGGCCTGCGAGGACGTCCGCCCAGCCGCGGTAGGAACCGTCGGGCAGCAGATCGGACATGCCCTCCGTGAACGAGTCACCGACCGCGACAAAGCTGGTGTAGTTGGCATTCATCTCCATGGCGCAGCGATGGTACCGCGCGGTAGTGTCCCTCGGTTCCGTACCCGGAGGGGAGCTTTCGTGAGTGACGCACTGCTCAACGCGCTGGCCGAAGCGCTGGCCGAAGTGGTGACCCTGATCGACACCTGCGACGACGACGTGCTCGACCCGGACACCGCGGTGAAGTGGCTGGAGTCCACCGGTTTCCTGCTGGACAGACTGCCGCCCTCCGACCGCGGCGAGCTCGCGGAACTCGTCCGCCGGGCGGCCGCCCGGACAGGCGACGGCGGCCTGCGCGACGACCTGCTCCGGGTGCCGGACGGCTTCGGACTGGACGACGACCAGCACGAACGGTACTGCGACGCCATCGAGCACCTGGTGGCGGAGTTCGTCGCGGTGGTACGGGACGCGGACTTGGCCACCCCCGTACCGACCTGCCCCGGCTGGACCGTCGCCGACCTGGTGAAGCACCACGGAACGACCCACCGGTGGGCGGAACACGTGGTGCGGACACGGGCCACGGAACGCGTCTGGGCCCGCGAGGTCGGCCTCGACCTGCCGGACGAGCCGGCGGCGTACCCGGACTGGATGGTGCGCAGCGCCGAAGCCGCGCTGCGCACCGTGCGCAAGACCGACCCGGATCTGCCGATGTGGTCCTACGGGGCGGACCAGCGGGTGGCGTTCTACCCCCGCAGGCTGCTCTTCGAAGGGGTGATCCACCTCGCGGACGCGGAGCTGGCCCTCGGGCACGCGCCCCGGATCGCGCCGGGCACGGCGGCCGACGGGATCGAGGAGTTCCTCGAGAACATGCCGTTCTACTCGTGGATCGTCGAGCCGGTCCAGGCCCTCGAGGACGGCTCGGTCGCGTTCGTCGCCGCGGACACGGGCGCCGCGTGGACGGTCACCTGCGGCGGGGCCGGCTTCTCGTGGACGAAGACGGTGACGGCCGCGCCGTCCGTCACCGTCACCGCGGACACCGCGGACCTGCTCCTGCTCCTCTACGGGCGGCGGGGCGCGGACGAGGACCGCTTCACCGTCACGGGCCGCCGCGAGTTGCTCGACGCGTGGGTGCGCGTGACCGCGTTCTGACGGGGCACGCGGGGCGCGGCACGGCACGCGGGGCACGGCGGGGCGGGTGGACACCCGCCCCGCCGGTCTCAGCCCGGCTTCCCCACGAGCTCCCGCAGGATGTCCTCCATCGTGACCAGACCCTCCGGCCTGCCGTCCTCGTCGAGGACGGCGGCCAGATGCGTACGGCTGCGGCGCATGGCCGTCAGCACGTCGTCCAGCGGAGTCGTCGCCCGCACCCGCGCGATCGGACGCATCGCCGACACGGGGAACGCCGTGTCGCGGGGCGCGGCGTCCAGCGCGTCCTTGACGTGCAGGTAGCCGAGGATGCGCCGGCCGGCGTCCACCACAGGGAAACGGGAGAATCCCGATTCCGCCGAGAGCCTCTCCAACTGTTCCGGAGTGGTGCCGGCCTGGGCGTACACCACCCTCTCGATGGGCATCACCACGTCCCGCACGGGCCTGCGCCCGAGCTCCAGCGCGTCCCGCAGCCGTTCCGCGGAGCGGTCGTCGAGGAGTCCGGCCTCGCCGGAGTCCTGCACCAAGGTCGCCAGCTCGTCGTCGGAGAAGGTCGCGGAGACCTCGTCCCTGGTCTCCACCCGCAGGAGCTTGAGCAGACCGTTGGCGAACGCGTTGATCATGAAGATCACCGGCCGCAGGGCCCGAGCCAGTGCCACCAGCGGCGGCCCGAGCCACAGCGCGCTGCGCAGCGGCTCGGCGAGCGCGATGTTCTTCGGCACCATCTCGCCCAGCAGCATGTGCAGATACGTCGCTACGGACAGGGCGATGACGAACGAGATCGGGTGGACCAGGCCGTGCGGCACGCCCACCGCGTCGAAGGCCGGCTCGAGCAGATGCGCGATGGCCGGCTCCGCGACGATGCCGAGGACCAGCGTGCACAGGGTGATGCCCAGCTGGGCGGCGGCCATCAGCGCCGAGACGTGCTTGAGGCCCCACATGACGCTGCGCGCCCGGCGGTTCCCCGCCTGGGCCTCCGGCTCGACCTGACTGCGCCGCACCGAGATCAGTGCGAACTCCGCGCCGACGAAGAAGGCGTTGAGGACCAGGGTCAGGAAGCCGATGAAGAGCTGGATCGCGATCATCGTCCTGCCTCCTCGATCTCGTCGGACTCTTCTGCGGTCACGAGCGGCGCGTGCAGCAGCACCCTCGCCGCCCGTCGTCCGGAGGCGTCGACGACGTCGAGCTGCCAGCCGGTGACGTCGATCCGGTCGCCCTCGGCCGGGATGCGCCCGAGCTCGGTGGCGACGACCCCGGCCAGCGTCTCGTAGGGCCCGTCGGGCACCTTGAGCCCGATGGCTGCCAGCTGGTCGGTGCGGGCGGCACCGTCGGCGGACCACAGGGCCCGGCCGTCGGCGTCCTCACCGGCGGGCGCCAGATCGGGCGTCTCGTGCGGGTCGTGCTCGTCGCGGACCTCGCCGACGACCTCCTCGACGATGTCCTCCATCGTGACGACACCGGCGGTGCCGCCGTACTCGTCGATGACGACCGCCATGGTGGACCTGCCCTGCAGCCGGTCGAGCAGCCGGTCCACGGTCAGCGACTCGGGCACGAGCACCGGTTCACGCAGCAGCTCCGAGACGCGCAGACGCGGCCGGCGTTCCGCGGGTACGGCCAGTACGTCCTTGATGTGGGCCACACCGACGACGGTGTCCAGGCTGCCCCGGTAGACCGGGAAGCGGGACAGGCCGGTGGCCCGGGTCGCGTTGGCGACGTCCTCTGCCGTGGCGTGCACCTCGAGGGCCGTGACCTGCACTCGCGGAGTCATCACGTTCTCCGCGGTGAGCTCGCCGAGGCCGAGGGTCCGGACGAACAGTTCGGCGGTGTCGGCCTCGAGCGCTCCCTCCTTCGCCGAGTGGCGGGCGAGCGCGACGAGCTCCTTGGGGCTGCGTGCCGAGGCCAGCTCCTCCGTGGGCTCCATGCCCAGGCGCACGACCATGCGGTTCGCCGTGTTGTTGAGGTGGGCGATCAGCGGCCGGAAGGCCGCCGTGAAGATCCGCTGCGGAGTGGCGACCACCTTGGCGACGGCCAGCGGGGAGGAGATGGCCCAGTTCTTGGGAACCAGTTCGCCGACGACCATCAGCACCACGGTCGACATCGCGGTGCCGATGACCAGCGCCGCGGACGACGCCACGGAGGGCGAGACGCCGAGGTCCTCGACGGGCCCGCGAATCAGTTTGGCGATCGAGGGCTCGGAGAGCATGCCGACGACCAGGTTGGTCACGGTGATGCCGAGCTGCGCTCCGGAGAGCTGGAACGTGAGGCTGCGCGCGGCCTTGAGCGCACCGGCCGCGCCGCGTTCGCCGCGCTCCGCGGCCCGCTCGAGATCACTGCGCTCGACCGTCGTCAGGGAGAACTCCGCCGCTACGAAGGCTCCGCAGGCGACTGAGAGCAGCACCGCCACGACGAGCAGAAGCACTTCGGTCATCGGTTCACCTCCGTCCCATGATCGGACAGGGGGAGGAGGATTGCGCGATGTCGGCTATCGGGAGGCTCGCCCATGGGCGGACGCTCACACCTTTCGATACAGAAGTGGACAGTGCATCCATGGTAAAGGACGGGCAAAGCGGCCCGTGCCCGGGCACCTGGGCACGGGTCTCATGCCAAGGGCTTGACCCAGCGCCGCCAGTGGTCCTCGCGCAGATACCCGGCGGACGCCCAGGCCCGGTGCGCCCGCTCGTTGGCCTCGAGCACCATCGCGTCCCCGCGTCGGCCGCCCACGGCGACGAACCGCTTCTCCGCCGCTTCGAGCAGCGCCGCCGAGATACCGCGCCGGCGGAGGGAGGGCAGCACGGCCAGCCGGTACAGGGAGCAGCGCCAGCCGTCGTAACCGGCGATGACGGAACCCACCAGCACGCCGTCCGACTCGGCGAGGATGAGCGCGTGCGGGTCGTGCGTGACGAGCCGTGTGACGCCTTCCACGTCGTCCGTGATGCTGATGCCCTCCGCCGCCTCCTTCCAGAAGGCGAGAACGGCCTCGGCGTCGTCCGGTGCGGCATGGCGGATCTTCAGGTCGGGCAGTTCGCCGGGCACTCGCTCTGTCATGACCACGAGCCAAGCACGCGGGCCGCGGGCTTCGCCATCGACTTCCGCCGTGCGAGACGGTGGGTCATGTCGCGAACCGGTGCCGGGCAGTGCGGCCGCGTCGGCCGGGCGGTGCCGCCTCACCAGGCGACGGGCGCCCGCCGTGCCCCCCCTTGCCGACGCTAGCAATTCTGCGCTAGCTTCGAAGTGTGGCGAAGACCCAGTTGAACGTACGCGTGGACGAGACCACCGCGGAGACCGCCCGGCAGCGGGCGCTGCAACGCGGCGTGAGCGTGAACCGCTACATCGAGGAGCTCGTCAAACAGGACGCGGGCGAGGCAGGACGTACATTCGTCGACGCGGCGGCCGACTTCATGAAGCAGTACGAGTCGGTCTTCGCCGAGGAGTTCGGCGACAAGCGTTGAGCCTGCGGATCGACCTCGCCTGGCTGCTCATGGTCGCCGAGCACAAGACCCCCGGCGACCCGCAGGTCACCGACTGGGGCGCGCTCGTCGCCGCCGTCAGCCGCCACGAGGCGGAGATATTCGGTGTTCCCGTCTACGCGGACCCGGCCTCCCGGGCCGCCGCGCTGCTGCAGCTGCTGCTCCATGTGCCGGCACTCGAACGTTCGAACGCCATGTTCGCCTCGGCCGTCGCGTACGGCTATCTCGTCGCCTGCGGCCTGAAGGTCGTCACCTCGCCCGAACAGGTACGGGACCTGGCCAGGCTGGTCAAGGACGGCAAGGCGGACATCGGACGCATCGCGGAGGAACTGCGCAACTGGAGCGCGTGACTCAGGCGGTTTCCCGCGGACGGCGGGCGACCCCCAGGACACACGGCGACGTGGGCAGCTGCGGTCCGCCGGCCGGTACCCGGAACCGGCGGCAGGGGCCGAGCTCGAAACCCGCGGCCTCGATCGCGCCCACGGTGTCCCGCGCCGTGTGGCAGCCCCCGAACAGCAGCGGCCACACCGTACGGTCCAGCGCCCGCTGGGCACCGGCGAGAGCACGGCCGTCCGCCCTGCCGTGCTCGAAGAACCGCAGCTCGCCACCCGGGCGCAGTACTCTCATGATCTCCGAGAGCGCTCGCGGCAGGTCCCTCACGGTGCACAGCACCAGCGACGCGACCGCCGCGTCGAACCCCTCGCTCTTGACCGGCAGCGCCTCGGCGACACCCGGGACCACGTCCACCGGGACCTCGGCGCGCAGCGCCGCGTCGGCCGCCAACTTCCGCAGCGAGCGCTCCGGTTCGAGCGCGACGACCTCACGGACAGCGGCCGGGTAGTGCGCGAAGTTCAGACCGTTGCCCGCGCCGATCTCGATCACCCGGCCGGACAGTCCGTCCAGCAGCTCGGCCCGGTAGGCGGCGATGCCACCCTTCACGTCCGCGCTCACGCTCATCTTCGCGTAGAAACGGGCGAAGAGAGGGTGGTGGACGGCATCCCCGCGGACCTTCGAGCCGCGCTGATCCATCGAGGCCATCGGTGCCTCCCTGTGAAGGACGGGCCGGACACCGCCATTCTCCCCCGGACGGCGGGAATCAGCCGCCGACCGGCACCACGAAGCAGAACTCGTTGCCCTCGGGATCGCGCAGCACCTGGAAACGGCCGTGGTCGTCGGTGACCGTCGCACCGACCCGCTCGGCCCCCAGCCGTACCGCTTCCCGTGCCGCCGCGTCGACGTCACCCGCGTCCAGATCCAGATGGATCCGGTTCTTGACCGTCTTCCCCTCCGGTACGCGCTGGAAGGCGATGCGTACGAACAGGGGTGGATCGACGTACGACCAGTCGTCGGAGCGGTCCACCGGGTCGCCGCCGAGAAGCTGGGCCCAGAAACGCACCAGCCGGGCCGGGTCGTGGCAGTCGAAGACGATCTCGTCGATCCTGGCGCGCATGGCCGTCAGCCTACGGCCGCGGTGAACGCCTCCGCATCCCACCGGCCGCCGAGGCCCGGCGCCAGCCACGCGGTGGCGCGCCCCCTGAACTCGACGGGCGTGAGCGCGCCGGCCCCCTCGGGCACGACCCCCAGCAGTGGCGCACCCGCCGCCTCCGGCAGATCCGCCAGATTGCAGCGCGCGGCGAGATCCGGCTCGCCCGGCCAGCTCCCGACCACGACGCCCAGCTGCGTCAAGTCCCTTGCGCGCAGGGCCTCCGCGGTGAGCGCGGTCATGTTCAGCGTGCCGAGGGCGGCCGGGGCGACGACGAGCACCGGCGCGGCCAGTTCGACGGCCACGTCGGCGAGGGTGGCACCGCTGTCGTCGAGGCGTACGAGGAGGCCTCCCGCGCCTTCGACCAGCACCAGATCGTGCCGGGCCGCCAGTTCGGCCGCGGCCTCGGCCACCTGCCTCGGCCGCACCGGAGGCAGTCCGGCCCGCCGGGCGGCGGTGGCAGGTGCCAACGGGTCGGGGAAGCGCGCGAGTTCGGCCCGTGTGACGTCGCCGGCGAGCCGCGCCACCACGTCGACGTCGCCGTCCTCACCCGGCAGGACCCCCGTCTGCGCGGGCTTCAGCACCGCGACGGACCGGCCCGCCGCGAGAGCCGCCGCGGCGACGGCCGCGGTGACGACGGTCTTGCCGATCTCGGTACCCGTCCCGGTGACGACGATCACTGCCATGTGCTTGCCCGCCCTTCGTTCGCTCCACCGGGGACGTCCGCCCCGGTCCCCGCTCCACGCGGCTCCACCCGCCGCCGGCCCTGCTCACCGGGGACTCTGCCGCCGCGCCCGCGGGCGCGGCGGCAACCTGCCGCGCCCGCGGCGCGTCCCGCGCGTCACCCCGCCGCGACGGCCGCGAGGACCGCGCGGCCCACCCGGGCCAGGTCCTCGTCGTTCGTCACGTACGGCGGCATCGTGTAGATCAGGTCGCGGAACGGGCGGAGCCAGACGCCCTCGCGGACCGCCGCCTCCGTCGCCGCGGCCATGTCGACCTCGTGGTCGAGCTGGACGACGCCGATGCCGCCGAGGACCCGGACGTCCTTCACGCCGGGCAGCTCCACCGCCTCCGCGAGGCCTTCGCGCAGTCCCCTCCCGACACGCTCGACCTCCTGCTGCCAGTCGTGCCCGAGCAGCAGGTCGATCGACGCGCAGGCGACGGCCGAGGCGAGCGGGTTCCCCATGAACGTCGGACCGTGGGCCAGCACCGGGACCTCGCCGCGCGAGATCCCCTCCGCCACCCGCGGTGTGCACAGCGTCGCCGCCATCGACAGATAGCCGCCGGTCAGGGCCTTGCCCAGGCACATCACGTCGGGCGCGATCCCGGCGTGCCCGGACGCGAACAGCTTCCCCGTCCGGCCGAAGCCGGTCGCGATCTCGTCGAGGACCAGCAGCACCCCGTGCTCGTCGCACGCCTCGCGCAGCACCCGCAGGTACTCGGGGGAGTGGAAGCGCATGCCGCCCGCCCCCTGCACCACGGGCTCCACGATCACCGCCGCGAGCTCGTCCGCGTGCCGGGCGATCAGCTCACGCAGATGGGCCGCGTACGACTCCTCGTAGTCGGCCGGTGGCGCCTCCGCGAAGATCTGCCGGGGCAGGACGCCCTGCCACAGCTGGTGCATCCCGCCGTCCGGGTCGCACACCGCCATCGGCTGCCAGGTGTCGCCGTGGTAGCCCCCGCGCCAGGTCAGCAGTCGCTGCTTGGAGGGGCGGCCCACCGAGCGCCAGTACTGCAGGCACATCTTCACCGCGACTTCGACGGACACCGAGCCCGAGTCGCACAGGAAGACGTGCCGCAGCGGCTCCGGCGTGATGTCCACCAGCCGGGTGGCCAGCCGGACGGCCGGCTCGTGGGTGAGTCCGCCGAACATCACATGGCTCATCCGCCCCAGCTGCTCGGTCACCGCCGCGTTGAGCACCGGGTGGTTGTAGCCGTGCACCGCGGACCACCACGACGACATGCCGTCGATCAGCTCGCGCTGTCCGTGGACCTCCTCGGCGAGCCGCAGGCGCACCCCGGCGGCCGACTCGACGACGAGGGGGTCCGTACGGCCCGGCATCGGGCCGTACGGGTGCCAGACATGTGCCCGGTCAAGGGCACGCAGTTCGTCGGGGGCGAACTCAGGCATTCGGCGCCACATCGGTGCCGGCGCCCCGGCGGCGCACCGCGACGAGATCGGTACGGGCGGCTGCCGGAACCGCCGGTGCCGCAGTGGCCTGGGCCGCCGTGTCGTCCGCGCAACCGCCTTCGCCGCCTTCGCCGCACACCGAACCGCAGCCGCCGCCGGCCGTCCCGCGGTGCTCGGGCAGGGTCGTGGTGTCGGTGCCCTCCACCTCGAAACCGGCGTCGGCGATCATCTCCAGGTCCGCCTTGCCGGCCTGGCCCTCACTGGTGAGGTAGTCGCCCAGGAAGATCGAGTTGGCCAGGTGCAGCGCGAGAGGCTGCATCGAGCGCAGATGCACCTCGCGCCCGCCGGCCAGCCGGACCTCCACGTCCGGGCAGACGAACCGCGTCATCGCGAGGATGCGCAGACACCGCTGCGGGGTGAGGTGCCACTCCTTGGCGAGCGGGGTGCCCTCGAAGGGAATCAGGAAGTTCACCGGGACGGAGTCCGGGTCGAGCTCGCGCAGCGCGAAGACGACGTCGACCAGGTCCTCGTCGCTCTCGCCCATGCCGGCGATCAGCCCGGAGCACGCGGACAGTCCGGCGGCGTGTGCCTTGTTGACCGTGTCCACGCGGTCCGCGTAGGTGTGGGTGGTGGTGATGTCCCCGTACGTCCCCTCGGACGTGTTCAGGTTGTGGTTGTACGCGTCGGCCCCCGCGTCGCGCAGACGCTCGGCCTGACCGTCGGAGAGCAGGCCGAGGCAGGCGCACACCTCGACGTCCTCGTTCTGGCCCTTGATCGCCTCGATGGTCTTCGAGACGCGGTCCACGTCCCGGTCCGTCGGGCCGCGCCCGCTCGCCACCAGGCAGACCCGCTTGGCACCGCCGGCCACACCCGCGGCCGCCGCCTCCGACGCCTCCTCGGGCTTCAGCCACGTGTACTTGAGGATCTCCGCCTTCGACCCGAGCCGCTGGGAGCAGTACGAGCAGTCCTCCGGACACAGGCCGGACTTCAGGTTGACGAGATAGTTGAGCTTCACCCGCCGTCCGAACCACTGCCGGCGCACCTTGCCGGCAGCGGCCACCACATCGAGCACATCGTCGTCGGAGGTCGCCAGCACGGCGAGCGCTTCTTCGCGGGTCGGCAGCTCGCGCCGCAAGCCCTTCTCCACCAGCGTGTTCAGGAGGTCCATGGCGCAGATCCTTGCGTACGGCACGTGCCTCGGCCAAGGAGGAACTCCACAACAGGGGCGTTTCAAGGTGTGTGCATGGCCACACCCGACGCTCGCCCGCATCGAGCTAGGGTCTGTCCGCTGCCTACAAAAGGAGCGGACCAGCATGCCGCAGGATCCATTCGACTGGATCGACGAGGAGTCGCGCCGCCGGGAGCGCGCCGGCCTGGTCCGCACACTGCGTCCGCGCGCCGCGGACAGCGATCTCCTCGATCTGGCGAGCAACGACTACCTCGGGCTCACCCGTCGGCCCGAGGTCACCGAGGGCGCCGTGCGGGCGGCCCGCCGCTGGGGAGCGGGGGCCACCGGGTCCCGCCTCGTCACGGGCAGCACCGAACTCCATGCCGAACTGGAGAGTGAACTCGCCGACTTCTGCGGCTTCGAGGCGGCCCTCGTGCTGTCCTCCGGCTACGCCGCCAACCTGGCCGCGGTCACCGCGCTCAGCGGCCGCGACGCCCTCGTCGTCTCCGACGCGGGCAACCACGCCTCCATCGTCGACGGCTGCCGGCTCTCGCGGGCCGAGACGGCCGTCGTCCCGCACAGCGATGTCGAAGCGGTGCGCAAGACGCTCGACGCGCATCCCGGCCGCCGTGCCGTCGCCGTCACCGACTCGGTCTTCTCCGTCGACGGAGACGCCGCACCCCTGCCGGGTCTCGCCGAGGCCTGCCGCGAGTACGGCGCGGCGCTCGTCGTCGACGACGCGCACGGACTCGGGGTCCTCGGCAGGGGCGGTCGCGGCGCGCTCGACGCCGCCGGGCTCGCCGGCGCGCGCGGCACCGTCGCCACACTGACGCTGTCCAAGTCCCTGGGCAGTCAGGGCGGCGCGGTCCTCGGCCCGGCACGCGTCATCGAGCACCTGGTCAATACCGCGCGCACGTTCATCTTCGACACCGGACTGGCACCCGCGGCGGCCGGCGCGGCGCTCGCGAGCCTGCGGATCCTGCGCCGCGAGCCCGGGCTCGCCGGGCGGGCACGCGAAGTGGCCGCGACTGTGCACCGTCGCCTGACGGACGCCGGGCTGACCGCTGCCCGGCCTGACGCCGCGGTCGTCTCCGTGCAGGCGCCCTCCGCGGACACGGCACTGCGCTGGGCGGCGGACTGCAGGGACGCGGGGCTGGTCGTCGGATGCTTCAGGCCCCCGTCGGTGCCCGACGGGATCTCGCGGATCCGGCTCACCGCCAGGGCGGATCTCACCGAGCAGCAGATCGACACGGCGGTCGCCACGATCATCGCGACCGCCCCGGCCCGTTGAGGCGACGGGCGCTCTCCGGGCCCCGTTCCAGGGGCCGTAAATACGGTCGTCCGTAGCAGAGTTCACCGCATCGAGCGACAGATATGTACGTATCTGGTGGATCACCGACCCTGAAGCACGATAAGTGGCAGTCTGACGCGGAAGCGTAATCCGTGGCCGTTCCCGCGTTTCATCCGCTACGAGTCGGAGCCGGCCCGGTGGGAAAGGGACAGCGCCGCCATGGCAGACCACCAAGAAGCGTCCATCACTCTGCCGAGTGATCCGGCGTCGGTTGCCACCGCACGGAGATACGTCACGGAGACCGTCTGTGAATGGGGGCTGGAGCCCTGTGCCGATGCCGTGGACACGGTGCGGCTGATCGTGTCCGAACTGGCCACCAACGCGGTGCAGCACACCTTCGGGCAGTCCCCGACGTTCACGGTGGACCTGCGCCTGGAGCGCGACGAGCAACTGTGCATCGGAGTCACCGACAGCCATCCGCGCTGGCCTCGGCGGCTGCCCGCCGCCGTGCGCCAGGACAACGGCAGGGGCATGGTCATCATCCGCACCCTCACGGCGGAGCGGGGCGGCCGGCTCTCCGTGACGCCCACCCCGGAGGGCGGCAAGACCGTCTGGATCGCGCTGCCCTGGTCGGTTCCGGTACAGAACTGACAACGCGCGGCCACTGCGGACGGAAACGTCGCGTGACGGCGGACGGCCACCGCATGTCCCGACCGGACGGGCGGTCGCTTCACGGCAGGGCCTTCCCTGCCCGGCACCGGCCCCTGCCGAACATGCCGCGCATCAGGGCCCGGACGGCCGGCGCGCCAGCTCGTCGCGGTGCGGGGTGACCGCCCGGTGCACGCCGCACTCCGGGGGCGCGACAGGACGCGACCGGCGCGAGCGGGCTCGACGGCGGCCTCGACCGGCTAGGGCGGTGGTTGCGCGGGCCGCGCACCCCGCGCCGTCCAAGGCGTCTTTGGAAGGCGCTGACCATGCTCGGCGCGACTCTGCTCGTCCGGTCGGCGGCGTGCTGACCGGACGTCAGCTCAGCGGCGGCGGCGGTGTGTCAGCTCACGCGGCCGTACTTGACGCTCCGCGTCCAGATCTTGGCCAACCGGACCACGTCGCCCGTCTTGGGCGAGTGCCAGATCTTTCCATGACCGGCGTAGATGCCCACGTGGTACACGGCACCGCCGGAGTGGAAGAAGACCAGGTCGCCACGTTGTCTGTTGCCGGCGGAGACATGGCGGGTCCGGTTGTACTGCTGCTGGGCCGTACGAGGCAGTATTTTGCCCGCCTTCTTGTACGAATAGAGCGTCAGCCCGGAGCAGTCGAAGCGGTTCGGTCCGGTGGCGCCGTACCGGTACGGCGCTCCCTGCTTCGACGCCGCGACCTTGAGCGCTTTGCTCGCGTAGCTGCTGATCGCGTACGCCTCGGCAGTGCTGCCCGGAGCGAGGACGGTGCCGCCGACGGCGGCGATGGTCAGTGCCGATACGGCGCCCGCCCGCGAGAACAGGAGCGGGAGATGCATCTGCGCAGTCATGCGCAACCCTTCGTCAGCCGCCTGTGAAGGATGACCTGTCGGGTTCGGACCGGCGAAGACGCCCGGCCGCCGCAGCGGCTTCACCCCGAGGCGTGTCCAAGATCGCCGGACGCGCCGTACTGCTCGGGTCCTCCACTCCTGCCGGTGCACTTCTGTCGACCAGGCATCCGGTGCGGCGGCAGGACTCAGCGTCCGCCCGGACCGCCCCGTCAAGGTGGCGGGGGCTTGTCGTCCCACGGATCGTTACCCACCCATGTCCGATTTCCGAGTTGAAACGGCTTTTGTGAAGCCGATCACGACTGGACCTTTCGGGTGGGCAGGGCTGTGGGGCCGCTTCCCGCGTGTCCCGGAAGCATCGTCGTACCAGCGACGAAGCGGCCCATTGGGCCAGATCGGTGGTTGCGCGGCGCAAGTCCTGCGACACGCAACAACTTCGGGGAAGCTCCACCGAACGGGGGACAAATACCGCTACCCCGTCGGCGGTTGACAGCCGCGGAACGACCGTCAGCTCGTCTGACCGGGAGGAATGGTCACGCGTTTCGCCCGGCGTTCACCGTCCAGGACGCGCAGTGCCTCGGTGAGCGTGTGCGTGTACACCTCGTTCTCGCCCCGTATGTGCATGAGCGTCAGGGCGTCCTTGAGGGCGGCGGCCCGCCCGACCAGCGCCTGCGCGGCGCGCAGTGCTCCATAGGTGTGGTGGCCGCGGACCGGGTTGATCCGGCCGAGCAGGTCGACGACTTCGAGGTAGGCGTCGACGAACTCGGCCTCCGCGCGGGTCAGCGCGGGCAGTGAGGGCAGTTCCGGCGGCAGCATCCGGTGCTCACCGGCCCCCGTGCGGCGGCGTGGTCGGCATCTTGCGGCTCGCGACGACGTGGTCGATCAGGCCGTACTCCCTGGCGGCGGGGGCGTCGAAGATCTTGTCCCGCTCCAGGTCGGCCGCGATGCGCTCCGGGCTCCGGCCGGTGTGGCGCGTGAGCATTCCGGCGAGTTGTTCGCGCAGTCGCAGCAACTCCGCGGCGTGGATCTCCAGATCGGAGGGTTGTCCGCGCAACGGCTCCTCGTACGCGGGCTGCTGCATGACGATGCGCGCGCCCGGAAGGGCCATGCGCTTCCCGGGCGCGCCGGCGGCGAGCAGGGTGACGGCGGTCGACACCGCCTGGCCGAGGCATGTCGTCGCCACGTCGCAGGTGACGATCTGCATCGTGTCGTAGATGGCGGACATCGCGCTGAGTGATCCGCCGGGGGAGTTGATGTAGAGGCAGATGTCCTGGTCGGGGGCCGTGTACTCGAGGTGCAGCAGCTGCGCGATGACGTCGTTCGCCGCGGTGTCGTCGACCGCGGTCCCCAGGAAGACGATTCGCTCCTCCATCAGCTTCGAGTACGGGTCGACGGTGCGCGTTCCCGAGAACGTGCGCTCGGTGAACTCCGGCAGGACATGGCGGGCGGAAGGTCGGTTCACGGCGTGCCTCTCCTCGGTCTGACGGCTCTCGCTCTGTAAAAAATGTACAGGATGTACAGGGCGTTAGAATGGGAGCATGGCCTACGAGATTCCGGTTACGCAAGCCCGCGCAGAGCTCGCCGATCTGATCAACCGTGTCGTCTACGGCGGGGAACGCGTGGTGGTGACCCGGCACGGGAAGCCCCTCGTGGCGCTGGTCTCCGCCGCCGACCTGGAGCGGCTCGAGAGCGCGGCGGAGGCGACCGAGGAGCAGGTGATCAGCTCCGTCTCCTCCTTCGGCTCGGCCTCCTCGGTCTCCGGCGCCCAGGGCCGCTTCGGCCTGGCCGCGGAGCATCGCCGCCCGGAGCGCGACGCCTAGGACCTGACCGGCGTCCGCCTCCGGGGCCATGAACGGGAGGGCCCGGAGGTGTCGGCCGCCCGCGGCATGAAAAAGGCCGTGCGCCCCCGTCCGCTACAGCGGGGGCGCACGGCCGGTTCGTGGCGGTCAGGCGACCGGTACGGGGGAGGGGCGGACGGCGTTGTCGGTGGCCGTTGCCCGGCGCCGCCCGCCGACGGCCACCGCCGCCAGGCCCAGCGCGGCCCAGGCGGAGAGGATCAGCAGTGGTGCCGCGGCGCCGTGTCCGTCGAAGTACGCCACTGAGCGAAGCAGCGTCGTGCCCGCGCCCGGCGGCAGCAACTGGCCGATGGCGCCGACCGGCTCCGGCAGCATCTCGGGCGCGGACGACGCGCCCGAGAACGGATTGCCGAGCAGCACCATGAGCAGCCCTCCGAGCCCGATCCCCGGGGTGCCTATGAGGGCGGCGAGTCCGGCCACGGCCGCGCCGAGAGCGGCGGCCGCCAGGCTCAACGCGCCGGCTTCCGCCCACCAGTCGCCGTCGAGCACTCCGAGCCAGCTGTGGGCGATGGCCGTCGCGGTGATGCCCACGAGTACGGCCGCGCCCGCGAGCGTGGCGACCGCCCGGACACCGCGCAGGCCGACCAGTGTCACCAGCGCTCCCGACGCGACCCCGGCGAGGCCGAGCGGCAGCACGCTCGCCGCCAGGGCGCTGCCCCGCGGGTCCTCCGAGGGGAGCGGCGCGATGTCGGTCACCCGGACCGGGGTTCCCGCCGGAGCCTGCGCGGTCACCGCCTGCTCCAGAAGCTGGGCGACCGCCGGGCTCGCTCCGGTCGCCTTCAGCAGTTCGGGACCCTTGGGTCCTGCCGCCACCGCGCCGTAAACGACCCGGTCCTCGATCGCGGCCCTTGCGTCGGCCTCGTTGTCGTAGTGGTGGATGTCGAACGCGCCGTCCTGCTGCTCGAAGCGCTGCTCGAGCTGGGCGACCGCGGTGGCCGGCCCTGCGAGGCCGATGGGCAGATCGCGTGGCGCCGTCCTGGCGGCCGGCCATGCGAAGGCCCACAGGGCCAGCGCCACCACCATCGGGACCAGGGCCATCACCGCGATCATGCGGCGGCCGGGTGCAGCGGACATGAGGTGCTCCTAAAGAGAAGGATCGTTCGTTTTATCGCTCGGACCCAATGTCCCGCCGCTGTCGGTCCTTGTCAAGAATGAATGTTCGTTTTAACTTTGGGCAATGGCTCGCGTATCCCAGGAACACCTCGACGCCCGCCGCCGTCAGATCCTCGACGGCGCCGCCCGCTGCGTCTCCCGCAACGGCTTCCACGCCACGTCGATGCAGGACATCCTGCGTGAGAGCGAGCTCTCGGCCGGTGCCGTGTACCGGTACTTCCGGAGCAAGGAGGAGCTGATCGCGGCCATCGCCGACGAGGCGTTCAGCAGCATCCGTGCCGCCTTCGAGGAAGCGGCCGCCACCACCCCGCCGCCCACTCCGGACGTGCTCCTCGGCAGAGTGCTGCGCCGCATGCTGATCGAGGAGGTCCCCGGCGGTGACCGGCAGGCCTTCGCCCGGCTGATCGTCCAGGCGTGGACCGAGACCCTGCGGAACGAACGCCTGGCCATGGTCCTCGGCGAGGGCTACAAAGGCATGCGGCATGCCTGGGCCCGGCTCGTCGACGCCTATCGGGCGAACGGGCAGATGGAGGCCGACGTCGACCCCGACCATGTCGCGCGCACCCTCATCGCCACGGCCCAGGGATTCATCGCGCAACAGGCCCTCTTCGGGGACGTGCGTGTCGAGGTCCTCGAGGACGGTCTGCGTGCCCTGATGTCGATGCGCGATCCCGAGATCGGTTGACGCGCCGGGAAAGCACCCGTTCCTGCCCGATGTGCGAGGCGAGGAGGGCGACGGACTCGGGGTGGTTCGGTTTCGCTCCGCGTGCCCTGCGCCTGTCGCGTACGTCGGCCTCGACCGCGAGGCGGTCGCCGCCGGGAGTGCGCGCCGCACCGTCGACTCGGCCGCCGCCGGCATCGCCCTCCCGTGCCCCGAGCGGACCCGACCCCGGTACGACATCACACAGGACGTGGGCGAGCAGGCCGAACCGCACCGGCTCCTGGCACAGTTGAACGCCGCACGCGGCGGCGACCTGCGGACGCGCACCCGTGCCCGGCTCGCCGCCACCGCACCGGCCGGTGCTGCGCGAGGAGCAGCATCTCGGCCGGTACGGGGAGCGACCGGGCGCACTCGCCGCCCGGCTCACCGTTCCCGCACCCGCGGGCCCCTGCTCGACACCGAACTCGCCTGCGGCCCCGGCGCGCTGCGGCCGGCTGGGACGACTCCGCCGGCCCCGCCGTGCTGTCACCGCGCTCGCCGAGGACGCCTCGCCCTGCGCCGCGTTCTCGACGGAGCCCGGCAGGACGTGCTCGGCCCGCCGTACCGCTGAGCGGTATGCGAAGCACCGGTATTTGTTCGGTAAAGAACACCTGTACGGACTGTTCCGCTTCTCCCGCAGACGAAAGGATCCCCCGGACAACTCGACCACATCAGGGGGAGGTTCTCTGTGAGACGCACAGCAGTGCTCGGCTCGGCCGGCACTCTGATCGCGGGCACCCTCATAGCAGGCGCGATAGCGGCCCCGGCGGCGAACGCCGACAGCCGCGACCGGGGCGGCGACCACGCCTCGTCCGAGGCCCACGGCGTGCGGCTCGCCGCCGAGCGGGCCGCCGAGAAGGGCATCGACTGGGCCGACTGCCCAAAGGACTGGGGGCTCGCCGAGCCCATCCGGTGCGGATGGGTGAGCGTACCGCTCGACTACTCGCGCCCCGACGGCAAGCAGATCAGGCTCGCCGTCGACCGCATCGGCAACACCGGCACCCCGACGGACCGTCAGGGCGCGCTGCTGTACAACCCGGGCGGCCCCGGCGGCTCCGGAATGCGCTTCCCCGTACGGGTCACCGGCAAGAACCCGATCTACGCCGACCTGGCGAAGGCGTACGACTTCGTCGGGTTCGACCCCCGCGGAGTCGGCCACTCCACGCCCATCTCCTGTGCCGACCCGCAGGAGTTCGTCAAGGCGCCCAAGCCGGACCCTGTCCCCGACAGCGAGGCGGACAAGCGCGCCCAGCGGAAGCTCGCGGCCGAGTACGCCGACGGCTGTGCCGAGCGCAGCGGCTGGATGCTGCCGCACATGACGACGCCGAACACCGCCCGCGACCTGGACGTGATCCGCGCCGCGCTCGGTGAGAAGAAGCTCAACTTCCTGGGCGTCTCCTACGGCACCTATCTCGGCGCCGTGTACGCGACACTGTTCCCCGGCCATGTCCGTCGCATGGTCGTGGACAGCGTCGTCGACCCGTCGCGGGAGAAGATCTGGTACCAGGCGAACCTGGACCAGGACGTCGCCTTCCAGACACGCTGGGACGACTGGAAGGCCTGGGTCGCGAAGAACGACGCCACCTTCCACATCGGTGACACCCCCGAGAAGGTCGAGCAGCAGTGGCTGAAGCTGCGCGCCACCGCCAAGAGGGATCCGCTCGGCGGTGTCGTCGGACCGGCCGAACTCATCGGCTTCTTCCAGAGCGCGCCGTACTACGACTCCGCCTGGGTGCCCGTCGCCCGGACATGGAGCAAGTACCTCGCGGGTGACACTCAGGCGCTGGTCGACGCCGCCGCGCCCGACCTGTCGGACACGGCGGGCAACGCGGCCGCGGAGAACGGCAACGCCGTCTACACCGCCGTCGAGTGCACGGATGCCAAGTGGCCCACGAGCTGGAAGAAGTGGGACCGCGACAACACCCGGCTGCACAGGGACCACCCGTTCATGACCTGGGCCAACGCCTGGATGAACCTTCCCTGTGCGACCTGGTCCGTCAAGCAGCGGACACCGGTCGAGGTGCGCACGCGCCGCGGCCTGCCGCCGGTGCTCATCGTGCAGTCGGAACGTGACGCCGCCACCCCGTTCCACGGTGCCGTCGAGCTGCACAAGCGGCTCAAGGGCTCACGTCTGATCGTGGAGAAGGACGCCGGCTCGCACGGCGTGACCGGTCTGGTCAACCCGTGCGTCAACGACCGGGTGGACGCCTATCTCCTCGAGGGCACGCTCGACAGCCGCGACGTGACGTGCGAGCCGCACGCCACGCCGAAGCCGTAGGGCGCACAGCGGTGACGGGGGAGGGGCGGCCGGTACCCGGCCGCCCCTCCTTCGCGTCCGGTCAGCCGGACCCGTGCTGCTCGAGCCATGCGTCCTCGGCCGCGTAGTCGAACAGGACGTCCTTCCCGTAGTTCGCCGCCATCTTGGGAAAGGCCTCGGTCCACTCCCGGCCCTGCAACCGCGCCGTGAGCCATTCCACGGTCGCCGGCAGCGACTCGGCGTACCCGGTGACGGGCCGGTATCCCAGCTCGCGTTCCGCGGCGCTCATGTCGTACACCACGGGGTGCCTGCCGGACCACGGTGTCACGCCGACCGACGGCGCCGGCGGCTCACCGTCGATCAGGACGGTCTCACTCACGCGCCCCGTCACCGCGTCGACGGCGGCACCGATCTCGGCGACCGTCGGCGCCTGCGGATCGGCGGCGTTCAGCACCCGCGACCCCGGCCTGAGCGCCGCCAGCCGGATCAGCTCGGCCACATTGGACACATGGACCGGATGGAACCTGCTGCGACCGCCGTGCGCCAGCACACTCACCGTGCGGCCGTCCAACGCCCGCTTGACGAAGTACAGTTCGCGCGGCGTGCGGCAGTACGGTCCGTGGACGGCGCCCGCCCGGAGCAGGGTGACCGGCAACTCGTCACCGGCCGCGAGCAGTTCCTGTTCCAGTGCCACCTTCCGGGTGGCGTACGTCGAGTCCCCGGCGGACACCGTGGCCTGCTCCTCCGGGATCGGCACCGGATAGCGGGGAAAGCCGTCCGGCCGGTCCTGGGTGTCGAAGCCGCGGCCCTTCCCGTCCTCGTAGACCGCGCCGCTGGAGATGACGACGGCCGATCCGACCCGGTCCGACAGCGCTCTCAACTGCCGGGCGTGTCCCCGGCCGAAGGCGACCATGTCGACGAGGACGTCGCAGCCGTCGCCGACTGCCTCCGCGAGGGCGGCGTCGTCCTCACGGTCCACCGGCACTCTTCGTACGTCCTCGGGCCAGGACCCGTCTCCCGTACCGCCGCGGGAGGCCGCGCGCACGTCCCATCCGTCCGCGGTGAGTGCGGCGACCGCGGCCCGCCCCACCTGTCCTGTCGCGCCGAGCACGAACACGTTTCCTCTGGTCATACGAGGCACGCTAGGCCGGTGGCAGGGCGCTGGACGGAAAATTAGCCGAGCGCAGATCCGCTGCTCAGCCCTGCTGCTTCCGGAACCGTTTCTTCACGCCGCGCTGCTCCTGCTCCTGCTGCTCGGCCTTGACCTCCGCCGCGTAGCGGTCGACGTACTCCTGGCCCGAGAGTTCCAGGATCGCGTACATGATCTCGTCGGTGATGGCACGGATCGCCGCCTTCTCGTTCTCCATGCCCGTGTAGCGGGAGAAGTCGAGCGGCTCACCGAAGCGCACCGTGACCTGCTTGATCTTCGGGATCACCTGTCCGGGCGGCTGGATCTCGAACGTCCCCACCATCGCGCACGGCACGACGGGCACGCCGGCCTTGAGCGCCATGACGGCGACACCCACCTTGCCCTTGTAGAGCCGGCCGTCGTGCGACCGGGTGCCCTCCGGGTAGATGCCCAGCAACTCGCCCTTCTCCAGCACCCCGAGCCCCTCACGGATCGCCGCCTGCCCGGCCTCCTTGCCCGACCGGTCGACGGGAATCTGTCCGGCACTGTGGAAGAACGCGGCCGTCAGCCTGCCCTTGAGGCCGGGCCCGGTGAAGTACTCGGCCTTGGCGAGGAAGGTGATGCGGCGCTTGATGATGGCCGGCATCAGGAAGTGGTCGGAGAACGACAGATGGTTGCCCGCGACGATCGCCGCACCCTCGGAGGGGATGTGCTCCAGTCCTTCGATCCGGGGCCGGAAGAGCAACCGCAGCAGCGGCCCGAGGAGGACGTACTTGAGCACGTAGTAGAACACGGGATCTCTCCAACTCTACCGGGGTCGGCCCGACGGCCGCGTTCTGCCAGGTCACAACACGCACTCACACGCCGTCCGATCCGCGTGCGCGGTCGGCCGCCGTCGCGGCCGACCGACTCATGGTGACCCATTCCCGGCTTCCTTGACAGGCCATCACGTCTCGCTCCCGTGAGGCGCGCGCCCGGTGCGGGGCGATGACCGATCGTAGCCTGAGGTGGTGCGGAGCCCGAGGTCCCGGCAGTGCCCCGGCCCGACCCGGCCCGCCCCCGAGCCGGTGACGGCGGCGGAGGCGGGGCCGGGCGCGGCCGGCCGACGGTCACGACCTCCGGGTGCCGGCCGCCGGCCGCGTCGGGGACGGTCCTCGTTCGCTGCCGGGTGGGGCGCGGCAGTACGACCGAGTTCCGGGAGGCGGCCACCGCCTTGCCACGACTGGCGCTCAGACCGCGGCCGAGCGCACCGGCTCCCGTGCAGGCGAGTGCCGCGGCCGAGGCGGCGACGAGGAAGCCCGCCGGTCCCAGCCGAGACCCCGTTCCGGTGAGCGTGTCGCGGCGGGCGGTGAGCCGCCCGATCAGCACCCGCAGCGGCACGGCCGCCACCGCCCTTCTGCAACGCCGGGAGGACCCCGAGCGTGATGCCCGCACGACGTGCGAGCGGTTCCACTTTCGAGCGTGCTCCACCGGCACGGGGTGTTGAAGGGACCGTGAGGCAGAGGCCAGGGGGTCGAACGGTCCTTCGAACCCGACGAGGGCTGGACGGCCCTCCGCTCTGCCCCGTCGGCCCCTCGCCCCGGCACGACGACAAGTGCGACGGTTGCCGTAGGTGAGGATTCGACACCAGCACAAGCAGGTGAAGAGCATGTGGTTGCCCTTGGTTGTGGGAGTTGACGGATCGGACTCGAGCATGCGCGCGCTCGACTGGGCCGTACGGGAAGCAGCCCGGCTTGCCCTGCCCCTGAAAATCGTGCTTGCGACGGCGGAAGGCGACTGGGCGACGGAGCCGTTCGGGAAGAACACAGCCCGGCATGCAGTGGACGCGGCGGAGCTACGAGCACGACGGCAGGCCCCGGACGTCGAGGTGACCACTGAAGTCGTCCACGAAGAGCCGGTCACCGCTCTGCTGAACGCGGGCTGCAACACCTCGGCACTTGTCACCGGGGCGCGTGGTCGCGGTGAGTTGAAGGACCTCCTGCTCGGGTCTGTGAGCATGGTCGTAGCCGCCCGCGCTCAGTGCCCCGTCGTGGTCGTCCGAAACCGGACCGGTCTGGACGATGCAGGGTTTGGAAAGATCACGGTCGGCGTCCGGGACGCGACGTCCAGCTCGGCGGCCGTCCACTTCGCCTTCGAGATCGCGGCAGCACGCGGCTGTTCCCTCGACGCGGTGATGGCCTGGCACCGTCCCGTGAGAACGCCCGTCAGCAGGGTGCTGGATCAGTCAGACCATGATGACCAGGCAGGACACAGGGCGAAGGCCCTGCTCGATGAGGCCCTTGCCGGATGTGCCGATGAATTTCCGGCAGTGGATGTCCACCGGATCGTGGTTGAAGGGCCGGCGCGGGACCTGCTCCTCAGATACTCGGAGACGACCGACCTGCTGATCGTGGGAGCCCGGCGCCGGGTCAATGGCGTCGGACTGCACCTCGGCAGGGTCAACCATGCGTTCCTGCACTACGCCGCCTGCCCGGTCACAGTCGTACCGCAGTGGCGCTGAGCGGCCCCACTGACGCTCAGGCAGTCCCATGACCGGGCCATCCGCACACAACACGGCGTCCGAGAGCTCGAACAACGCACCCGCGCGACAGGTGCTCACCCGAAGGCCGCCTGCACGCCGCGCGGTTACCGGACCAGGTGATCAACTACGAGAAGCCGTTGGGTGCCCGAAGCTGAAGACCAGGCTGGGCCCTGTTGCGAAAATGCCGGTCTCGCGCGGGTTGTTAGGGTTCAAGCATGACGCGGCTGAAGATCGAGATATCTGTCCCCGAGAGTCATGTGGAGGCTGTGGTCGAAGCTCTCCACGCGGCCGGGGCGGGACGTGTGGGCGAGTACGCACGGTGTTCCAGCATCTGGAAGGTGACCGGCAACTGGCAGGCCCTGCCTGGCGCGCAGCCGTACGACGGCGAGGTGGGCATCGTTCAGCACAGCGAAGAGTGCCGGATCGAATCGGTCTGCGACGCGGATCAGGCCGGCGCCGTCCAGCAGGCTGTCCGCGATGCCCACCCCTACGAGCAAGCGGTCATCCATTTCCTGCCCGTGTACGAGCCGTAGGCACCGTCGGCGGAGACGACCAGACCGCCCACCTCTTCCACGACGCGCATGTCTGTACCAGAAGCGGGACGGGCCTTGACCCTTGATCCTGGACACACGAGACACTGGATCCTGAGGATCTGAGAACGGACATCGTCCGCGGTCACCCACCGGAACGGAATGTTCTCCGCGATCGCGCGTCGGACTATCGCCTTGAGGACGGCATCCGGGTCGCCGAGGTGCTCGACCACGTAATCGCGCACGTCGTCCAGGACCTCGTCCGCGGCCCACTCGATCCGGTTCAGCAGCCGGTGGATCCGGTCCGGGCCGGCATGACCGGCCTCCTCGGCAAGCGTCCAGCCGTTCTTCCGCTCCAACGGAGCGACCAGCCCCCGCATATAGGCCAGCGCCGACTCACGCGGCTCAGTCCTGGCGAACCGATGCAGGAACCGCTCATGCAGCTCGACCACCCCCGCCGACCACTCCCGGACACCCGCCCGCACACTCTCCCACCCCATGACCAGCACAACACGCCAGCCGGTCTGCCGTCACGCAAACGGTGGTGGTCGGGTGGTGCTGCTCGCAAGGAAGGGAACGTGCTGGTCAGCCAGGGTTCGGGAGGGTTTCGAGTCGTGCCAGGACGGCGGTGATCACGTCGGCAAGGGAGGCCAGATGCGTTGGAGCGTCCGGCGATCTGACCGAACGATCTCGCCGGGGCCGCACAGCGGCATGTGGTGGTGCGTGGGCGGAAGCTGCCTGGTGGCTACTTCGGCATGAGGACGGTGTCGACGATGTAGACGGTGGCATTGGCGGTGGGGACGTTGCCGCAGACGACCTTGGAGTTGTCGTTGACGGTGTAGTCCTCGCCGGACCCGGCGGTGGTGAGAGTGGACTTCTGGAGCGTGTCGTAGGTTCCCTTCTCGAGCTGCTTCGGGGTCAGCTTCTCGCCGACGACGTGGTACGTGAGGATGTTGGTGAGCATCTCCTTGTCGGCGAGGACCTTGTCGAGGTCGGCCTTCGGGATCTTGGCGAAGGCGTCGTTGGTCGGCGCGAACACGGTGATGTTCTCCGCGTTGTTCAGGGTGTCGACGAGGCCGGCCGTCTTGACGGCGGTGACCAGCGTGGACAGGGCCGGGTTGTTCGAGGCGGCGGTGGCGACGGGGTCCTGGGCCATGCCGTCGAAGCTGCCGGCGCCGTCCGCGGGGACGGACGCGCAGGCCGGACCGAAGGGTCCGTCCGTCATGCCCGCGTCCTCGGCCGGGGTCGACTTGTCCATGGCCGGTGCGGACGTGGCGGCCTTGTCGGCCGCCGCGTCCGAGGAACTGTTGTCACCGCCGCAGGCGGTGAGCGCGAGAGGGAGAGCCGCCGCGGCGGCGACAGCGACAGCGGCGCGACGGAAGCGGAATGCATTCATGATCTTCTCCTGGTGTAGCTGATCGGTACTCTTTGCAGTCGTGCTCGGAATTCGAGAACGGCATGGGAACAGGCAGATGTCGGCTATTCGACGGTGATCACCACCGAGTGCCGGCCGCTGGCCCCGTCGGGGACGGTCTTGGTCCGCTGCTGCGTCTGCACCTCGCCGGTGCGGTCCGTGGCGCGGACGGTGAGGGTGTGGCTGCCGGCGGTGGCCTTCCAGGGGAACGACCACTGGCGCCAGGTGTCCCGGGTGTCCTCGGCGGCGAGATCGGCCGGCCGCCAGGGGCCGTCGTCGACACGGATCTCGACCTTGTCGATGCCGCGGTGCTGGGCCCAGGCGACGCCCGCGACGATGACCGTTCCGGCCTTCGGGCGGGCGAAGGGCTTGGGGGTGTCGATGCGGGACTGGGTCTTGATCGGCGCCTCACGGGCCCACTTCCGCTTCACCCAGTACGGGTCGTACGCGTCGAACGTGGTGAGCTCGATGTCCTCGATCCACTTGCACGCGGAAACGTACCCGTAGAGTCCCGGAACGACCATCCGGACCGGGAAGCCGTGGTCGAAGGGCAGCGGTTCGCCGTTCATGCCGACGGCGAGCAGGGCGTCGCGACCGTCCATGACGTCCTCGACGGGAGTGCCCAGCGTCATGCCGTCCACCGAGCGTGCCACGAGCTGGTCCGCCGGCCCGCCCCGTGACGGAGGCCTGACCCCGGCCTCCTTGAGCAGGTCCGCCAGGCGGACGCCGATCCAGCGGGCGTTGCCGACGTACGGTCCGCCCACCTCGTTGGAGACACATGTCAGCGTGATGGTGCGTTCGACCAGATCACGCTCCAGCAAATCCTGGAACGTCAGCGTCAGCGGGCGCTTCACCCCCGCGCCGTGGATCCGCAGCCGCCAGCTCATGGCGTCGACCTTCGGCACCACCAGGGCCGTGTCGACCCGGTAGAAGTCCTGGTTGGGGGTGACGAACGGCTTGATCCCCGGTACGCGCAACTGCGCACCGGCGGGCGTGGGAGGCGCGGGGGACGCGGGACGCGGCAGTACGACCGAGTTCCGGGAGGCGGCCGCCTCCTTGCCACGACTGCCGCTCAGACCGCGGCCGAGCGCACCGGCCCCCGCGGAGGCGAGTGCCGCGGCCGAGGCGGCGACGAGGAAGCCCCGGCGGTCCCAGCCGAGATCCTGTTCCGGTGTGAGCGCGTCGCGGCGGGCGGTGAGCCGTCCGATCAGCACCCACAGCAGCACGGCCGCCACTGCCGCCCCCACCAGGGACGGCAGGGCATCGGTGAACGACGTCGAGTCCGGTCGGCTCAGCGCGGCCGCCGCACCCACCACGCCGAAGAGCAGCACACCGGCCGAACCCGCCCGCCGGTACCGCAGGGCGACCAGGCCGAGCAGCCCCGCGAGCAGGGCCAGCGTGGCCAGGATGCCGAGCTGGAGGACCAGCTTGTCGTCGGTGCCGAAGTTGCGGATCGCCCAGTCCTTCACGGCCGCGGGCGTACGGTCGATGGCCGCGCCGCCCACCGCGGTGACCGGCCCGGCCTGCGGGCGGACCAGCGCCGCCACCAGCTCGGCCACGGCGAGTGCGGCGAAACCGGCCAGCAGGCCGCTGATGGCGGCGAGCGCGCCGCGGGTCGATGTCGTGCCGAAGATCCTCACATCCCACATTCGGACCCCGGCCGCCGCCGGATTGGTCCTTGCCCCGATCGGGGGAGGACGAATGGGCACCGGTGCAGTTCCGCCCGCGCCGGGTCCGCGGCGCCGGGGCGAGCCGCACCGCACTCACCCGCTCGTACCAGGCAACCCTCGTGGCCTGCGCCGCCGACACACGTGGACGAGGAAGACCTCCAGGGCAAGCCGGGTGGCCGACCGGCGTGGCGCGACGAACTGAGCCCGGCGCGACGAGAACTGAAGAGCGACCTCCCTCCACGCATGCACCAACCCGAGTGGTGAGGAGTGCGCGACGGGCTGACGGTGGATCATGTCGCCGCTGCGGACCGACGAGCCGACGGGATGTCAGCTGACGTAGCCGCGACGAAAGGAACTCGCAATGCGCTCTGCCCGCATTCTCCTCGCCTCGGCCACGGCAACGGCCGCCCTCGTCATCGCAGCGCCGGGCGCCTACGCCCTGACCGCCGGTGACTCGGACAAGGACGACTCGTCGTACAGCAGCGAGGACCACGGCAAGTGGGAGAAGGGTGACAAGCCGCACGGTGGGATGCACACCGGTGGCGGCGCCCTGGCCTCGCTGACGAACGACCACGAGGAAGAGGACGAGAAGAAGGACGAGGAGAAGGACCACGGCAAGTGGGAGAAGGGTGACAAGCCGCACGGTGGGATGCACACCGGCGGTGGCGCCCTGGCCTCGCTGACGAACGACCACGAGGAAGAGGACAAGGAGAAGGACGGGAAGAAGTGGGAGAAGGGTGACAAGCCGCACGGTGGGATGCACACCGGTGGCGGTGCCCTGGCGTCACTGACGAACGACCACACGGACGAGGCCAAGGACGAGGCCAAGGACGAGGCCAAGGACGAGAGCAGGCACGAGGACAAGGACGAGGAGAAGGACCACGGCAAGTGGGAGAAGGGTGACAAGCCGCACGGTGGCATGCACACCGGTGGCGGCGCCCTCGCCACGGTCACCAACGACGACTGGGACAAGGACAAGGAAGCTTCCGGCACGTCCGAGAAGGGCGACCACGAGAAGTCGGACGGCTGGAAGGGCGAGAAGCCCAGTGGCGGCATGCACACCGGCGGTGGCGGCCTCGCCTCCTCCGGTGGCGGCATGGCGGCGGGGAGCCTGCTCCTCCTCGGTGGCCTCGGCGCCGGTGCCTACATGCTGCGCCGCCGCAACGCGAACGGCTCCGCGGCCTGACCCGCTCCCAGGGTGACACGACGGCGGCCGCTGCCCGGACGGGTGGCGGCCGCTGTTTCTGACAGCAAGGTGCAACAGCAAGGTGTGGAGGCCTGGCCGCATGTTTCTTCGATCCACCGGTGCATCAGGTTCGTCGTGGACCGTCCGCGCGTCCCGTCGTGCGGTGCCGTTGCTGCTGTGGTCGCTGGCGCTGGCCGTACTGGCGTTGAGCCTGGTCAACGGCATTGGTGCGCCACCGTCCCTGGCGCCCGGCAAGGACAGCGGCGGGCATGGTGCTGTCGCTCCCGTTCCCGGCCCCGCTGATGGTCCGGCAAAGACCTCCGGGACGGCAGGGCCTTCGGCCGCACCCTCGGCCGCCGGGCTGCCGCGTTCGGCGCCGACGCGGCTGGTCATTCCGCAGATCGGGGTGGACGCGCCCTTCACGGACCTGGCCATCGGGCCGTCCGGCGCCCTGGACCCGCCGCCGGCGGACGACGTCAACCTCGTCGGCTGGTTCGCCGCCGGCGTGTCACCGGGTGAACCCGGAACCAGCATCATCGCCGGTCACGTGGACACCGCCGCATCGCCGGCCGTCTTCGCCGAGCTGAGCGAACTCAAGCCCGGCCACCGCTTCGGCGTGCGGCGTGCGGACGGCACGACGGCGAGATTCGTCGTCGACGCCGTCGAGAGCCACCACAAGGACGACTTCCCGGACGAGCGGGTCTACGCCGACACCCCGGACGCCCAGGTACGCCTCATCACCTGCAGCGGCAGCTACGACCGCAAGGCCAAGGACTACACCGAGAACCTCGTCGTCTTCGCCCACCTCGATGCGCCGAAGTGATGCGGCGCCCCCGCCGGAAGGGGCGGTGACGACCATGGCCGTACCCGTCGTCCTCGACTGCGATCCCGGGCACGACGACGCCCTCGCCATCATGCTGGCCGCCGCGGACCCGGCGGTCGACCTGCTCGCCATCACCACCGTCGCCGGCAACCAGACCCTCGAACGGACGACTCTGAACGCCCGCCGGGTCTGCACCGTCGCCGGTATCAGAGGCGTGCCGATCGCCGCGGGCTGTGCGCGCCCGCTCGTCCAGCCGCTGCTGGTCGCGGACGACGTGCACGGCGAGTCCGGGCTGGACGGGCCGCGGTTTCCCGAACCGACCGTGGACATCGTGCCGGAGCACGCCGTCGACCTCCTGCACAGGATCCTGTCGGAGCATCCCGAGCCGGTCACCCTCGTGCCCACCGGGCCGCTCACCAACGTGGCGCTTCTCCTGGCCCGCCACCCCGACAGCGCCCGCCGCATCCGGGAGATCGTCCTCATGGGCGGCTCCACCGGGCGCGGGAACAGGACACCGGCCGCCGAGTTCAACATCCATGTCGACCCCGAGGCCGCCGCCGTCGTCTTCGGGAGCGGGCTCCCCGTCACCATGTGCGGTCTCGACGTCACCCACCAGGCGCTCGTCACGCCTGACGTGCTGGCCCGACTCGAACGCCTCGACACCCGGCTCTCACGCACCTGCGCGGAGCTGATGACGTACTTCGCGGCTGCCTACCGACGGCTGTGGGGGTTCGCCGCGCCTCCGCTGCACGATCCGGTCGCCGTGGCCCGTGTCATCGACCCGGAGATCGTGCGCTGCGTCGAGGCGAACGTGGCCGTCGAACTGCACGGCCGGTTCACGCGCGGCGCGACCGTGGTGGACCTGCACCAGTACCTGGACCGCCCGGTCAACGCGAACGTCGCCGTCGAGCTGGACGTCGAAAGATTCTGGGACCGGATGATCGCGGCTGTCGAGTCGCTCGGCGGACGTGCCCCATGACGTCCCGTCGGACACGCCACCACGTCGGCCCGTGGGCTCCCACGGGCCGACCCGTCGTTCCCGCCGTCGCAGTGAAAGGTGATCCCATGGTCCATCAGCAGACGTCCGACGAGTCGCCCGCCGAACGTTCGCCGGGGCGTGCCCTGCTCTGGCCCCTTGCCGCGGTGGGCCTGGGCATCCTGCTCATCTACAACTCCTTCGGTACGACGTCGGACGCCAAGCCCGCTGCACCGCTGGTGGCCGCGGCCCCCGCGTCACCCGCGTCCCCCGTTCCCGATGCCGCCGGTCCCGGCCGGACTTCCGGCGCGGGCGTGACACTGCCGCGCGCCGCACCGACCCGCCTGAAGATCCGGGCGATCGCCGTGGACGCGCCGTTCACCCCGCTGTCCATCGGCGCGTCCGGTCAGCTCGACGTCCCCCCGCCGGACGAGAGCAACCTGGTCGGCTGGTTCCGGGAGGGCGTCACGCCGGGGGAGCGGGGCACGGCGATCGTCGCCGGCCACGTCGACACCAAAACCGGCCCCGGCGTGTTCCTGTACCTCGGTTCGGTCAGGCCAGGAACCCTGGTGGACATCGCGCGGGAGGACGGCTCCACGGTCACCTTCGTGGTCGACTCCGTCGAGAGCTTCAGCAAGACGGCCTTCCCCGACGACCGGGTGTACGCGGACACCGCGGACGCGCAACTGCGCCTGATCACCTGCGGCGGCGAGTACGACAAGAAGACGAAGGACTACAAGGAGAACGTGGTCGTCTTCGCCCACATGGTGTCGGCGAACCGGCCGTGAGCGGACCCGTCGTCGGGGGCGGCGCACCACCGTCCAGCGGCCGGGCGCGCCGGGGTGTGTCGCCGTCACAAGCCCGGGTACCCGCGCCCGGCGCCGCGGGGGACCGTGCGCAGACGACAGGAGGCGACGATGGCAGGCGACATCTGGGGCTACCCGGAGACCGCCCAGTACGTTCCGGGGGCGCAGCTCGTCGGCTACTCGGTGGAGGCGTCCGACGGGCCGATCGGCAAGGTCGACAAGCACACGGAGGAGGTCGGCCGGTCCTACCTCGTCGTCGACACCGGGCCGTGGATCCTCGGGAGGCGGGTCCTGCTGCCGGCGGGTCTCGTCTCCCGGATCGACACCGGGGAGGAAACGGTGCGGGTCGCATGCACCAAGGCCGAGGTCAAGGACTCCCCCGGCTTCGAGAGCGGCAGGCACGAGGACGACGCCGGATACATCCGGCTCATCGGCGACTACTACACCGACCGCGACGCGTGAGGCCGGTGGGTCACCGTCACTGCGGACCCTCCTCGTCCATGTCGTCGGCGTCGAATCCCGCACCGGAGTTCCGGCGCAGCTCCGCCTCGCTGCGCGCCCGCAGCCGCTCGGCCCGGTACCGGAGCCGTTCCGACTGCTCCGGGTCCTCGACGCGCCGGGCCTGCTGGAGCAGCTGCTCCGCCTTGTCCCTGTCGTGCTCCGCGTGCGTGCGGTGACTGTCCTGCTCCGGCATGACGTCCTCCTCCGGTCCGCGACCCGCTGCCGCCCGAGGGCGTACGGGCAAGTCCCCCGGCAAGGGCCGACTGCCCGTACGGCACCGGGGCAAACCGGACATCGAGGTGCAGCTCAGAGCCGCGCTGTGGCCGCCTTCGCGTCGTCGGCCGTGTCATGCGCAGCGGTTCCGGCGAGGTGGTCGGCGGGACTGTGCGGATCGGTCAGCCGGTTCAGCCGGCCGGGCACGTCGAATCCGACGAGCAGCACGACGATGACGGTTCCGGAGAAGGTGAGCACCGCGAGGGAGCGTCCGAGGTCCATGCCGGACGCGAGATGCGCGCCGAGCACCGGCGCGACGGCACCGCCGAGCGCGCCGACGTTGTACGTGAAGCCGAGAGCCGCGCCGCGGCTCTCGGTCGGGAAGTGACCGCCGATCCAGCGGGGCAGCAGGCCGGAGATGCCGAAGCTGGTGGCCTGCAGCACGAACAGCAGCGAGCCGAGCAGCAGCAGGTTGTCCTCGACGGCGAAGACCGGGAAGACGAGGGCGAGCGACGCGAGAAGGGTGATCGCGTACGCCTTCCTGGCACCGATCCGGTCGCCGAGGAAGCCGGCCGCCCAGCAGCCCACCATGGTGCCGAAGCCGGCGAAGTAGAGAACGTCGGTGACCTGGTCGGCCGTGTAACCGAGTTCCGTCTTGAGGTAGGTGGGCAACAGGGCCTGGATGGGCCACGAGTAGAGGAACGCGAAGAAGATCGTCACGATCATCGACACGTACAGCACCCAGTTGCGACGGCCGCCGAGCTGTACCGCGAAAGCGGCCAGGCACAGACCGGCGGCCACGGAGAGCACCGGGACCAGGCCGTCGCCGAGCGGGGTGAAGACCGCGAAGAGGGCGACGGAGGCGACGGCCGCCAGGGCGACGTTGGACGTGGCGCGGGCCGGGGTGAGGAACAGCGGGCGGAACGGGTTGGGCCGTGCGCCCCGCGCCTCGACGGTCTCGCTCCACTCGGCCGCCTCTGGCAGCGCCCGCCGCATCCACAGGGCGATGACGATCGGCACCAGTCCGATGTAGAACATCCAGCGCCAGCCCATCGCGGGCACGACCCAGCTGTAGACCTGGGCGGCGAGTACGGATCCGATCGAGAAGCCGGAGATGAGGAAACCGCTCGCCCGGCCGCGGACGCGGGCCGGCCAGCTCTCCATCACATAGGTGGCACTCGCGCTGTACTCGCCGGCCATGCCCATGCCGATGGCGAGGCGGGCGACGAACAGGCTGGTGTAGTCCCATGCGAAGCCGCAGGCGAAGGTGCCCAGCGAGTACAGCAGGATGCTCAGCACCATGGAGAGCTTGCGACCGTAGCGGTCACCGACCGCGCCGAGTACCGCGCCGCCGAGCCAGCGGGTGATGAAGGCGCCGGAGACCAGGCCGGCGGCCTGCACCGTACTCAGGCCGAACTCGTCACTGATCTCGGTCAGCACCAGAGTGATCAGCACGAAGTCGAAGCCGTCGAGGACGTAGCCGATCCAGGCGGCGGTGAAGGACTTCCACTGTGTGGGTGTGACCTCGCGGTACCAGGGGAGCGAGGGCTTTGCGGTGTTGTGCACGGTCTCTCCAGAGTGCGAAGCGGGGCTCGACAATGAGCCGCGCCCGCGGGCAGTACGTTACGGCCGAGTCATGCCTTTGGCGAAGTGCCTGGTCAGGGCGGTAGGGGCGGTGATGGCGGTCCCGACTACGACGCTGTGGGCACCGCGGGCGAGGGCCTGGGCGGCCTCCTCCGGCGTGGCGACACGGCCCTCGGCGACGACGGGCACGCTGATCGCCGCGGCGAGCGCCTCGACCAGTTCGAGGTCTGGACCCTGCTGGGCGGGAGAGCCGGGGACGTAGCCGGACAGCGTGCTGGAGACGAAGTCGGCGCCGTCCTCCGCCGCCTTGACCCCTTCCGCGAGGGTGGCCACGTCCGCCATGACGAGGGCACCGGCACCGTGGACCGCGGCGACCAGCTCCGCGAAGGAACTGCCGTCGGGGCGGGGGCGGTCGGTCGCGTCGGCCGCCACGACCGCCGCGCCGGCCTCGGCGACCGCGAGGGCGTGCCGGACGGTGGGCGTGATGTAGACGCCGGTGTCACCGTCCTTCCAGAGCCCGATCACCGGCAGGCCGACCTCGGCCCGGATCGCGGCGACGACCTCCGGTTCGTTCGCACGGATCGCGGCGGCGCCGCCGGCCTCCGCGGCGCGGGCGAGGCGCACCAGGGTCGCGGTGTGCCGCATGGGATCACCGGGCGGCGCCTGGCAGGACACGATCAGCCGGCCTTCGAGTGCCGTGGTGAGAGCGTTCGTGGTCATCGCGGGGCTCCGGGGGAGTGGAGGGGCAGTGTACGGGTGAGGGTGGCGGCGCCGACCACGGCCGCGTCGTGGCCGAAGCGCGGTGGCTCCGGGCGCAGGCCGTGCAGCGGCGCCATCAGTTCCGCCGTGAACGCGGCGGTCAGGGCCGACCAGTACAGCCGGCCGATGCGGGTCACACCGCCGGCGACGACGACCCGGTCGGGGCCCAGGGCGTTGGCGAGTCCGCCGAGGGCGCGGCCGGCTGCCGTCGCGCCGGTGGTGACGGCGCGAACCGCCGGTTCGTCGCCGTCGGCGGCGAGCGCCGCCACGTCCTCGAGCCGGCCGGCGTGCCGGCCGCTGAGCCGTTCGTAGTGCGCGGTGATCGCCGGACCGGAGGCGATGACCTCCAGATGTCCTGCCGAGCCGCAGGTGCAGGGCAGGCCCTCCGCCTCGGGGCTGGGCATGTGCCCCAGGTGCCCCGCGATGCCGGCGGCGCCGTGCAGCATCCGGCCGTCGGCCGCGACCGCGCCCCCGACGCCGGTACCGATGGCGGCGAACAGCAGCGACGCGTGCGGCGATCCGAGTGCCTCGAGCTCAGGTCCGGCCGTGGCGCGTACGTCGTTGTCGCAGGCGACGGGCAGCCCGCACCTGTCGGCGAGGCCGGGGCCCAGGGCCGTACCGGCCCAGCCTCGGAGCGAATCGGTCGCGCTGGTCACCGTCCCGGTGAGCGGGTCGATGACTCCTGCGGCGGCCACTCCCACGGCGACCGGCGCATGGCCCTCGGCCACGGTCCGGGCGGCGTCGGCGAGCGCGTCGAGCACGGCGTCGGCTCCGGCGGTCGCGGGCGTGGGCCGGGTGTGCCGGGCGAGGATCTCCCCGCCCTGCCCGACGAGCGCCGAGGCGATCTTGGTCCCGCCGAGGTCGAGCGCGACGACGGGACCGGCGACCGGACCTGACGCCACCCGGGCGGCCGTCCCGGAGCCGGGCGTGGTGGCCGCCCGGCCGCCCGCATCCCCGCCCGAGGAGCGGGTCCGCGGGGTCATCGGACCGGCCGGAGGCCGGCCGCGCGCAGGTGCCGGGAGACGACGGCGACGGACTCCGCGCTCAGCTGGATCTGGGGGAACGCGGTGTCGCCGTGCTGGATGACGCCCAGCAGCTGCAGCGCGTGCTTGAAGGCGCCCAGCGCCGACGAGCTGCGGCCCATGTCGCTCTCCGGACCGGCGTCCACCATGCCGAACAGGTCGATCAGCCGCTCCTGCTCCTTGGCCGCCGTCTCCCAGTCGCCGGCGCGCGCCGCGTCGTAGAGACGCACGTACGCCGCCGGGTCGACGTTGCCGATGCCCGGTACGACACCGTCCGCGCCGGCGAGCAGCGCCGCGTCCACGGTGAGTTCGGAGCCGGTCAGGATCGAGAACTCCGGGGCCGGGCCGCCGTCGCGGCCCTCACGGCCGCCGAGCGCCACGATCAGGCGGCGCAGGCCGCCCTCGTCACCGCTGCTGTCCTTGAGGCCGGCGAGTGTGCCGTCCTCCGCCAGCTCGCGGACCAGCGCGGCGGAGAGCTTGGTGTGCACGGACACCGGCAGGTCGTACGCGAAGAGCGGGAGGTCCACGGCGGCCCTGATGCGACGGAAGTGGCGCGCGATCTCCGTCGGGTGCGTGCGGGTGTAGAAGGGCGCGGTCGCGACCGCGGCGTCCGCGCCCAACTCGGCAGCCGCCCGGGCGTGCTCCACCACGCGGGCCGTGGTGGTGTCGATGACGCCCGCCAGCACCGGGACGCGACCGTCCGCGGCATTGACCACGACCTCGAGGGCGGTGGCCCGCTGCTCGTCGGTCAGGTATGCGATCTCGCTGGTCGAGCCGAGCGCGAACAGGCCGTGCACGCCTCCTGCGACGAGGTGCTCCACCAGACGGGCGAGGGAGGCGGTGTCGACCTCTCCGGAGGGTGCCAGCGGGGTGCAGACGGGCGGCACGACGCCACGGAGGGGGGCGGTCAGAGGCATGGGAGCAACTCCAGAGGGACGGGGCATGGACTTCAGCCATGACATGAGACGTAAGATGTCTTACGTCGAGGCCACCTTACGCAGGACCCCGCGCGTCCGGTCAAGAGGCAACAGCCCTCTTGGCCCGCTTCTGGCCAGGTCCCGCCCCCGGAAGGAGTTCCACATTGGTGCGAAGCACGGTCAGCGAGGACGTTCAGGCGTGGATCAGACAGCTGATTGTCGATCAGGGACTCGGCCCCGGCAGCCCGTTGCCCACCGAGTCGGAGCTGATGGAGCTCTTCGAGGTGAGCCGGGTCTCGGTACGCGAGGCGCTGAAGGCGCTCCAGGCCCTCCATGTGGTCGAGATCAGGCGGGGGTTCGGCATGTTCGTCGGATCGCTCTCGCTCGCCCCGTTCGTCGAGGGGCTCGCCTTCCGCGCGGCCGTACGGCATCGCAACGGTGAACCGAGCCTGTACGAACTGATGCGTGTGCGCGAGGCGTTGGAGACGGGTCTCATCGACAGCGTGGCCGCCCGCGTGCCGCGGGAGGACCTCGACGTGCTGCGCGGCCTCGTCGACACCATGGAGGTGGAGGCGGCCGGAGGGGAGATCGACCGCGCGACGGACCGCGCCTTCCACCTCGCCCTGTACCGCTCCCTGGAGAACCATCTGCTCAGCGAGGTGCTCGACGCCTTCTGGGCGGCGATGGACCAGGTGCGGGGCGTACTCGGCGACACCCACGAGGACCCGGCGGAGACCTGTGCCCACCACAGGGAGATCGTCGAAGCGGTCGCGGCAGGTGACAGGGCCCGTGCGACGCTCGCGATGAGCACCCACTTCGACGCCCTGCGCACACGGCTCGAGCCCGGCCGGTAGCCCGTGACCCCGCGGCTATGACCACGCGGCCACAGCTCGTGGCCCGTGGCCGGCAGCCCGTGGTCCGTGGTCCTCGGTCCGTGGGCGGTCAGGGACGGCACGACCCGGCCGGGACGTGGAGTCGGCCGGCCGGGTCGTGGTGTGGGGGGTGCGCTACGGAGCGGTGACCGTCAGGGAGGTCTCCCCGTACGAGCGCTGCCAGCCGCGCACCAGATAGGTCGCCGTCGAGGGGACCTTGCCCGCGGCGGCGTTCGCCGGGACCGTGACCGGGATCTTCATGTTCGCGCCCTGGCCGGGGTTCAGCGCGGGCACGGCCACCGTCGGCGCGCTCCAGCCCGCCGGCAGACTGAGCGACACCGAGCCGCCGGGCAGCGCCACATCGTTCTGGCTGACGACGCGCACGGTGACCTCGGTCGTCCTCCCCGCCGGGAGCGAGGCCGGCGGCGTGACGGTGACCGGGGCACACACGCCGCCGAGCCACTGGAGGTCGAACGACGAGTACGTGATGTGGCGGTAGTTGTCCCGCTCCCACAGCATGCCCGTCCGGGGATTGCTGCTGGTGCCGTCGCTGAGCGGCGTGAGCGTCGAGTACGCGGCGGAGCCCGCCTCGACGACCTTCTTGACCGGCCAGTTCACGCCGTTGTCGCAGGACAGCCGGACGGTGAGTCTGCTGCGGCTGTCGGTGGTGGCCGTGTTGCTGAACATCAGCCACTTCGCCCGCGGATGACTCGCGTCCACGTTCGGCGCGAAGCGCATGACGGAGCCGTTGTTCGCCGGGTCCGGCAGCTCCGTGTCCTGCTGGAAGGGGGTGTAGTTGACGCCGCCGTCCGTCGAGTGGGCGACCGTACGGTACGGCCTGGAGCGGTTGTTGAGCATGATCCGCCCGTCGGACAGCTCCACGGTCTTGTTCTCGTCACCGCCGGGACCGACCGGGTTGCCCATCTTCCAGGTGGCGCCGTGATCGTCGCTGTAGGCACTGACCGCGTAGTTGGCGCCGTTGTTGCGGATGGCGTACTGCTGGATCAGCCGGCCCTTGTACGTGCCGTGCCGCAGCTGGATGCCCTCGCCGGAGGCGGCGAACATCCCCGCCCATGCCGGGTTCTTGATCTCCGCGGTGATCCGCTCGTGCTTCCAGGTGAGCCCGTCGTCGTCCGAGTAGCTGTAGTCGGCCTGGAGGACGTCCGGGTCGCTCTCGTCGTTGCCGGTCGCGGAGCCGAAGAAGCCCTGGTTCACGGAGGCCGCGTAGAAGACGAAGACGCGGCCGGTCTCCCGGTCCACGAGCAGGCTCGGGTCGCCGAAGCCCTTGGGCGCGGCCTCCTTGCGGACGACCTGCTGCGCCTGCCAGGTCACGCCGTTGTCGGTGCTGCGCCGCACCACGACGGAGAGGTCGCCGGGCAGGTCGGCGAGTGTGGGCCGGGCATCGTACGCGGCGAGGAGGGTGCCCGCGTTCGTCTTCGTCAGGGCCGGGATGCGGTAGTAGGGCGAGCCGGCGCCCTGGGTGGCGATGTCCTGGGAGTACAGCACGCCCGGTGCGGGCTGTTCCGCTCCGTGGGCCACACCGGTGGTGCTCAGTACGACCATCGCGGTGGACAGCACGGCCAACGGCATTCTGCGCTGCATGAACGGGTCCTCGTTTCGGAAGTGGGGGGTGGGAGGGCGGCGCGGTTACGGGATGACGAGCGAGCAGACCTTGCTGTCGGCGTCGAAGACGCGCAGATCCCGGATCATCTTGTGCACGAGGTGGAGATGGCCCTGCTCGTCGGGGTGCAGCCCGTCGGCAAGGAGTTCGAGGGGCACTTGGCCGCCGGCCGTCCAGTGCCGGTAGTGGTCGACGAAGACGGTCCGCTCCTGTTCGGCCACTTCCCCCATGACCTGCGCGTAGCGGTCGAGGCCCACCCGGCCCGGCCAGCGGGCGGGGTCCACCGGGTTGGGTGACTGGAGCACCACGGGCGGCGTGCCGGGGAGCGTGCGGATGGAGCGGACCAGCCGCAGCAGGTTCTGCCGGTAGGTCTCCGGGTCGAGACCGGCTGTGGCGATGTCGTTGGTGCCGATCATGACGGAGACCACCTGTGGCGAGAACGCCCTGATCCGGCGGTCGAACTCGCTGATCAGATCGGCACTGGTGGCTCCGCTGACCCCGGTGTCGATCACGAAGTCGCGGTTCTTCGGTTTGCCCAGCTCCCAGCGGACCCGCTCCGTCCAGTGCTCCGGGTAGGAGCGCCATCCGTGGGTGTGCAGGGCTCCGTGGGTGATGCTGTCGCCGGTGAAGAGCCAGGTGGCGGGAGTGTCGCTGTTCAGGATCGTGGCGATGCGGCCCATGTCCGGGACGTCCACGCGGACGCTCTGCGCGCCCAGTTCCGCCTCGCCCAGCGACCGGTCCCACACGGCCGCCCGCTCGATCCTGCCGGTGTAGAACCACTCGCCGCCGGGATGGTCGCTGTCGACGTTGCGCCCTATTCCGAGGGCGTCCAGTCCGCCCACGGCGCTGAAGAAGTACCGCTGCTGCGTGGTGAACACGGCCCGTCCTTCGACCCACAGGGTGGTGCGGGTGCCGTCGACGGTGACGGCGGCGGTGTGGAGGGCACCGTCGTCGTACCGGGTGCGGGTCCTGACGTCGATCAGTACGGCACCGTTCTCGCGCACCGACCACTGGACGCAGCCCGCACTGAGGTTCAGCGTGATGTTGCTCGACGGCTCTGCCGGGTTGGAGGCGCTGAGCAGGGTCATCGCCTGACGGTGGCTGGTGGTGCGGAAGGTGACGAGAATCGTCCCGGTGTTGAGGCGGGCGACCCGGGCGGCGTCGGCGGACAGGTCCACGTAGCCGGTGCCGTCCAGGTCCACGGGTGTGGTGTGGTCCACCAGGGGCGGGGAGCCGGCGGCGGCCGCGGCCCGGCCGCCCAGTGCTGCGGCCAGTGCCGTGGTGCCGGTGGCGAGGAGCAGGGAACGTCTGCGCACAGGATGCCTCCGAAGGGGAGCGGCGAGCCAGGGATGGCCGGCGGCGCGCGCCGGGGCACCCCTAGACGGACGGTGTGCCGCCGAACAGCTCGCGCAGCCACGCCAGTTGTGCCCGCTGCTGGTGACCGCCGCCGCCCTCGTGCCCGTTGAACTCGTAGACACGTACGTCCTTCGGCCCCGCGTACTGGTGGTACGCCGCGAAGCAGGTGGACGGAGGGCAGATGTCGTCCATCATGGCGATCGAGAACAGCGCGGGAGCGGTGGCGCGTGTGGCGAGCAGTGCGGCGTCGAAGTACGAGAGGGTCGTGAAGACGGTCTCGGTGCGATCGCGGTGCAGCTTCAGGTACTCCGCGATCTCGGTGTACGGCGGGCTCGGCGCGACCTCCGCACCGCGCCGGACGTCGCACAGGAACGGGACGTCGGGCATCACGCCCGCGAGGCCCGGCACCAGGCCGGCGACGGCGAGGGCGGTGCCGCCGCCCTGGCTGATCCCGGTGACGACGATCCGGTCCGGATCGACCGCCGGGTGCGACCGTGCGGCCTCGGCGAAGCGCACCGCGTCGGTGAACAGCCGCCGGTAGTAGTAGTCCTCCGGGCTCTCGACGCCGCGGGTCAGGAATCCGGGTACGGCGCCGGTGACCGCGCAGGGGTCGGGGGTGTCGCCCCCGGCCGTCGACCAGCCCTGGCCGCGGGTGTCCATGACGAGATGGGCGTACCCGGCGGTCGACCACAGGAGTTGCTCGTGCGGCAGGCCGCGCCCGCGGCCGTACCCGAGGAACTCCACCACGCAGGGGAGGGGCTGCGCCGTGCCGGCGGGCAGGTGGAGCCACCCGCGTACGGGCTGGCCGGCGTAGCCCTGAATTGTCACGTCGTAGGTGTCCACGTGGGCCAGGCCGTTGTCGATCCGGTTGAAGACCGGGTCACCCGCCGCGGCGGCCGCCTCCCGCAGCGTCTTCGCCCAGAAGGCGTCGAGGTCCGCGGGCTCGGGAAGTTCCGGCCGCATCGCCAGGCAGTCGGCGAGTGAGAGGTCGGTCAACGGCATGAAAGAAGCCCCAGGGACGAAGAGGAAAGTGCAACGAGAGGATGACCTGACAGCAGACGTCAGATGTCCTGTTGTGACACGGACCCTAAGGACCACCGTGGGCGGTCGTCAAGGGTCGCGGTCGGGTTCCCCTCCCGGAGTGGGCCGGTGCCGGGCCGGCCGGGGTCCGCCAGGGCGTGTCGCGAAAGCGGCCCCGTCCGCCCGCGGGCCGGGCGGGACGTTCGCCACGGACCCTAGGTCCGGCGGGCCTGCGCCTCCGCGATGCGGCGTCGCACCGGGGCGTAGTGGTCGCCGAGAGCCTTGGTGAAGCCGGGGACGTCGTTCGACCTGGCGGCGTCGACGATGCGCTGGTGTGCGGCGATCGTGGCCGTCTCGTCGGCGTGTGTGAAGCCGTCGAGGTGCGGGGCGACGATCGAGTAGACGTCCCAGAAGGCCAGCGAGAGCTGCCCGATCAGCTGGTTGCCGAGCGGTGCGACCAGCAGTGCGTGGAAGGCGCGGTCGGCCTCGACGAAGCTCTCGCTCTCGCCCGCGCCGACCTGCCGCATCCGCTCGACGAGGTCGTCGAGGGTGTCGAGCTGGGACGAGCTCAGTGAGGAGACGATCCGGTCGGCCATGCCGCGCTCGAAGAGTTCGCGCACGTCCACCAGGTCCGCCAGCACCTGGAAGTCGTCGTCGGGGCTGAGCAGTCCACGGAAGGTGAGGCTCTCCACCAGGGCGGACAGGCTGAGCCGGCCGACGTAGGTGCCGTGCCCGTGGCGTACTTCGACGATGTCGAGCGCGTTGAGGATCTTGACCGCCTCGCGGACGCTCGACCGGCTCGCGCCGAGAGCCTCGCAGAGGGCGGGTTCGGTGGGCAACGGGTCGCCCGGGCGGAGCTTGTTCTCCAGTATGTACCGCTTGATCCCGTCGACGACTTCCTGCCGAAGCAGCTGCCGGCCGACCCGTGCGCCCGGCATGTCTGAACTCCCCACCTCTTGACCCCTCTCGTTTGTCAAGCTACGTTCCAACGCTATCAAGGCATCGGACATCTGACGTCTGATGGATGCTCGTCACAGAGCGACCAGTTTCCCGCATCCCGCCCCTCATTCTCTTTCCTGCCTGGAGGACCCGTGTCCGAGCGGAGACCAGCCGGCGTCGAGCGCCGCACCTTCCTGCGATACACCAGCGCCATCGGTGTCGCGACGGCGATCACGGCGGGCCTGTCCGCCTGCGGAGGGCCGGCGTCGACCGGCGGCGGCGCGGCGCAGGCCGACGGCAACGGCACCATCGAGGCGGGCCTCTCCTACGCCCTGTCCACCGGTTTCGACCCGATGATCACATCCGGTGCCACCCCCTACGCCGCCAATATGCACATCTTCGAGGGCCTGGTGGACCTCGACCCGGCCACCCTCGTGGCCCGGCCGGCGCTCGCCACCGAGATGCCGAAGAAGATCAACGCGACCACCTACCGTGCCACCCTGCGCAAGGGTGCCACCTTCCACGACGGCTCGGCGGTCACCGCCGACGACGTCGTCTTCAGTTTCGAGCGCGTCCTCGATCCCGCGAACGCCTCCCTCATGGCGCAGTTCGTGCCGTTCGTCGACAAGGTCACGGCCGTGGACCCGGCCACTGTCGAATTCAAGCTCAAGTACCCCTTCGCGCTCTTCCCCTCGCGCATATCCGTGGTCCGGATCGTGCCCAGGAAGATCGCCGGCGCCGACGCCAAGGCCTTCGACGCCAAGCCGGTCGGCACCGGCCCGTACCGCTTCGTCTCCGCCACCCGCGAGGACAAGATCGTTTTCGAGGCGTACGACAAGTACAACGGTCCGCGGCCCGCCAAGGCCAAGAAGATGATCTGGCGTCTGATGTCGGACCCCTCGGCCCGGGTCAGCGCCATGCAGTCCGGCCGAGTCCAGGCCATCGAGGACGTGCCGTACATCGACATCAAGGGCCTCGCCGCCAAGCACCGGGTCGAGTCGGTCCAGTCCTTCGGACTGCTCTTCCTGATGTTCAACACCGCCGACAAGCGGTTCGCCGACAAGCGGGTGCGCCAGGCGCTGCACTACGCCCTGGACACCGAGAAGATCATCTCGACCGCGCTGGTCGGCAACGCGGCCCCCGCCACCGGCTATGTGCCGTCCACCCACCCGGACTACCACAAGGCCGCCACCGTCTACACGCGCGACGTGGCCAAGGCGAAGAAGCTCCTCGCCGACGCCGGCGTGAAGGGCCTCTCCTTCACCGTGCTCACCACGGACACCGGCTGGGTGAAGGACATCGCCCCGCTGATCCAGGAGAGCTGGGAGGAGATCGGCGTCAAGGTGAAGCTCAACATCGCCCAGTCCCCGGCCCAGTACGCCAAGGTCGACCAGGGCGACTTCGAGGTCCTCGTCGCCCCCGGCGACCCGTCCGTCTTCGGCAACGACGCCGACCTGCTGCTGCGCTGGTTCTACTACGGCTTCTGGCCGGAGAAGCGCTACGGCTGGAGCGGCTCCGCCGCCTACAAGCAGGTGAAGACGCTGCTCGACAAGGCCGCCCAGGCCGCCGACGAGGGCGTCCGCAAGCAGCTGTGGGGCCAGATCACCGACCTCGTCGCCGACGAGGCCGCCCTCTACCCGATCCTGCACCGCAAGCTGCCCACCGCCTGGGACGAGAAGGCCCTGCCCGGATTCAAGCCGCTGCCGACCACCGGCCTGTCGTTCGTCGACGTCGGCCGCGCCTGAACCGGCTCCATGACCGGCCGGGGTGCCCGCCTCCTGACGGGCGGGCACCCGGTCCGGCCGACCAACTCCTAGGAACCCGACCATGGTTGCTTTCCTCCGGCTCGCGTTGCGGCGTCTCGCGATGATGCCGGTGATGATCCTCGGTATCGCCCTGCTCGTCTTCGTCGTCATGCAGTTCTCGCCGGTCGACCCGGCGTACAACGCACTCGGCGACAGTGCGAGCCCCGAGGCCCGCGCCGCCTTCGCGGCCGCGCACGGCCTCGACGATCCGCTGCCCCTGCGCTACATCAACTTCCTCGGGCAGCTGCTCCAGGGCGACCTCGGCGTCACCGTGCCGCCCGGCCAGCCGGTCGCCGACCGGATAGCCGCCGCCTTCCCGCTCACCCTCCAGCTGACGATCCTCGGACTCGCCCTCGCCGTGATCCTGGCCGTCGTGCTCGGCGTGACCGGCGCGATGTACCGGGACCGCTGGCCCGACCAGGTGTTCCGCGTGCTCTCCATGGCCGGGGTCGCCATTCCGTCCTTCTGGCTCGGTGTGCTGCTCATCCAGCAGTTCGCGCTCAACATGCCGGTCTTCCCGACCGGCGGCTACACCAACCCCGCGGACTCGTTCACCGGCTGGCTGCGGACCATGGCCCTGCCCGCCGTCTCCCTCGCCGTACCGGTCGCGGCGTCCCTCGCCCGCCTCGTACGCACCTCGATGGTCGCCGAACTCGACCGCGACTACGTGCGCACCGCCCGCGGAAACGGCCTGCCGCCGTTCCTGGTGGTGCGCTCCGTGCTGCGCAACGCCCTCGTCACCCCGCTCACCGTGCTCGGCATCAAGGTCGGCTACCTGCTCAGTGGCGCCGTCGTCATCGAAGCGATCTTCGACCTGCCCGGCATGGGGAAGCTGATCCTCGAAGGCGTCACGGGCGGCGACACCGCGCTCGTCCAGGGAACCGTGCTGATGATCGCCATCGCCTTCCTCGTCGTCAACGTCATCGTCGACCTGCTCTACCTGCTCGTCAATCCGCGCATCAGGACGGTGTGAGATGTTCGCCCCCGGCCGACTCGCCAAGAAACTCTCCCGCCCCGGCGTCCACTTCAGGACACTGCCCACCACCTCCAAGGTCGCATTCGCGGTCCTGCTCGTCGTCGTCCTCGGTGCGGTACTCGCCCCGCTCCTCACCCAGAGCCCGCTCGCCACCGGAACTCCGGTACAGGGCCCCAGCGCCGAGCACTGGTTCGGCACCGACCGGGCAGGCCGCGACGTCTTCGCCCGCGTGGTGCACGGCGCCCGCTACTCACTGATCATCGGACTCGGCGCGACGGCCGTGGCCCTCGTCGTGGGCGCGGTGCTCGGCTCGCTGGCCGCCACCTCGCGCAAGCTCGGTGACGAGTCGGTGATGCGCACCCTCGACATCGTGATGTCCTTCCCGCCGATCGCGCTCGCCGCGGTGCTGGTGGCCGTGTTCGGCACCAGCATCCCGGTCATCATCTTCACGATCGCCTTCGTCTACACCCCGTCGCTCGCCCGCGTCGTACGCGCCAACGTCCTCTCCCAGTACGGCGAGGACTACGTCGCCGCGGAGAAGGTCATCGGCGCCCGCCGCGGCTACATCGTCGCGCGCCACGTCGCGATCAACTGCGCCGCGCCCGTCATGGTGTTCAGCACCGTCATGGTCGCCGACGCGATCATCTTCGAGGCCAGTCTCTCCTTCATCGGAGCGGGAGTTCAGGATCCCGACCCCAGCTGGGGCAGCGTGCTCGCCTACGGCCGGCAGATTCTGCTGGCCGGCGGCTGGTGGGCCACGTTCTTCCCGGGATTCGCGCTGCTGGTCACGGTCCTGGCGCTCAACATCCTCTCCGAGGGCATGACCGACGCCTCCGCCGCACCCGACAAGCCCCGCGACGGCGGCCAGGGCACGCCGGCCGCCGCCCCGGCCACGAAGACCGTCGCGGTCGCCGAGGACACCGCCGCCGTCGACGCGTCGCTCGCGCAACTCGCCGCCCGCATCGAGGCCACCGAGCCCACCATCACCCCGGTACGGGAGGACGCGACCGAACTCCTCGTCGTACGCGACCTCGCCATTCGCTTCCCCGACCGCTACGGCGACACCCAGGTCGTCGGCGGCATCTCCTTCACCGTCCGCGAGGGCGAGACGCTCGGCCTCGTCGGCGAGTCGGGCTGCGGCAAGTCCATCACCAGCCTCGCCGTCATGGGCCTGCTCGCCCGCAACGCCGAGGTGAGCGGCGAGATCCTCTACCGCGGCCGTGACCTGCTGTCCCTGAACCCGCGGCAGCGGCGGGAACTGATGGGCCCCGAGATCGCCATGGTCTACCAGGACGCGCTCTCCTCCCTGAACCCGTCCGTGCTCGTCGGCACCCAGCTGCGGCAGCTCACCTCGCGCGGCGGTACGAAGACCCCGGCCGAACTCCTCGAGCTGGTCGGCCTGTCACCCGAGCGCACCCTGCGCAGCTACCCGCACGAACTCTCCGGCGGCCAGCGCCAGCGCGTCCTGATCGCCATGGCGCTGTCCCGCGACCCCCGGCTGCTCATCGCCGACGAGCCGACGACCGCCCTCGACGTCACCGTCCAGGCCCAGGTCGTCGAACTCCTGGTGAAACTGCGCGACGAGCTCGGCTTCGCCATGGTCCTGGTCTCGCACGACCTGGCCCTCGTCGGTGACCTGTCGCACCGTGTCGCCGTCATGTACGCGGGCCAGATCGCCGAGATCGGCGGCACCCGCTCCGTACTCGGCGACCCCGCCCACCACTACAGCCGAGGACTCCTCGGCTCGGTCGTCTCGCTGGAGGCCGGCGCCCAGCGGCTGCACCAGATCCGCGGCGTCGTCCCCGCACCCAGGGGCTTCGGTGCGGGCTGCCGGTTCGCGTCCCGCTGCCCGGCGGCGACCGAGCTCTGCGAGACCACCAGGCCGGCCCTCACCGGGCGCGGCGAACGAGACGACCACGGCTTCGCCTGCCATCACCCGGCGGCCGCCGCCCAGTTGGAGAGGAGTGCCCTGTGATCCGGCTCGACCATGTGCACGTACGTCACAAGGCCCGCAGCGGCGGCATCTGGCGCAGGGACTCGGTCCACGCCCTCACCGACGCCTCGCTGCACGTCGACCGCGGTGAGATCGTCGGCCTCGTCGGCGAGTCCGGCTGCGGCAAGTCGACCCTCGCCCGCGTCCTGACCGGCCTGCAGCGCCCCACCGAGGGGGAAGTCGTCTTCCGCGGGCGCGACCTGTGGGGGATGTCCGCCGCCGAACGGCGCACCGACTTCGGCTCCGCCGTCGGTGTCGTCTTCCAGGACCCGTCCACCGCGCTCAACCCGCGGCTGTCCGTACGCCAGATCCTGCGCGACCCGCTCGACGTCCACCGCCGCGGCACGCGGCAGGAGCGCGAGGAGCGCGTCGAGGAACTGCTCGATCTGGTCGGCCTGCCGGGCCACACCCTCGGCGCGCTGCCGGGCCAGCTCTCCGGCGGCCAGCGCCAGCGGGTCGCCATCGCCCGGGCCCTGGCTCTCGAACCCGAGCTGATCGTCGCCGACGAACCCACCAGCGCTCTCGACGTGTCCGTACGGGCCCAGGTGCTCAACCTCCTGGTCGAGCTGCGCGAACGGCTCGGCCTCGGCATGGTCTTCATCTCGCACGACATCCAGACCATGCGCTACATCGCCGACCGGCTCGCCGTTCTGTACCTCGGCCGGATCGTCGAGGAGGGCCGCGCCGCCCAGGTCACCCGGGCGCCCAGGCACCCGTACACGGAGGCCCTGCTCTCCGCGACGCCGAGCCTGCTCGAGACGACCGAGCGGATCGTGCTGACGGGGGCGGTGCCCTCCGCGACGAATCCGCCCACCGGGTGTCCCTTCCGCACCCGGTGCTGGAAGGCCGACGACGAGTGCGCCGCCGTCTTCCCGGCCCAGACCCTGGGATCGGGCGAACACCGTTGGCACTGCGTCCACCCCCAGCCGTCCGAGAACCAGCCGTCCGAGAACCAGCCGTCCCAGAACGATCCGTCCGAGAACCGGCCGTCCCGGAACGATCCGTCGGAGAGCCGGCCGGCCGAGAGCCGGTCGTCCGCGCGGACGACGGCAGCAGGGAGCACCACGTGAACGACCGACAGGCGCAGCCGGCCCGCCAGGGGAACGACCGCCACCCCAGCTTCTCCGGTGTGATCCCGCCCGTGGTCACCCCGCTCACCGACGACGGCGACATCGACCGGGCCTCGCTCGAGCGACTGGTCGGCCACTTGCTGGGTGCCGGCGTCAGCGGCCTCTTCACACTGGGCAGTTCGGGGGAGACGGCCTATCTCACCCCCGACCGGCAGGACGAGGTGGTACGGATCGTCACCGGCACCGCCGGAGGCCAGGTCCCCGTCGTCGTCGGGGCGATCGAGACGACCACGGACCGTGCGGTCGAGCGGGCCCGGAGCGTCGAGAAACTCGGCGCGGACGCAGTGGTGGCCACCGCGCCGTACTACACCCGCACCGACGCCGCCGAGATCGAACGGCACTTCCGGCACGTCGCGGCAGCCGTCGACCTGCCCCTCCTCGCCTACGACGTGCCGGTCTGCGTGCACAGCAAGCTCGAACCGGAGATGCTCCTCCGGCTCGCGGCGGACGGGGTGCTCGCCGGAGTGAAGGACTCCAGCGGTGACGACGGTTCGTTCCGCCGGCTCGTCCTCGGTGCGCGGGAGCTGCCCGGCTTCTCCGCCCTGACCGGACACGAACTGGTCGTTGACGCCGTGATGCTCGGCGGCGCGGACGGCGCGGTGCCCGGCCTCGGCAACGTCGACCCGCACGGGTACGTACGGCTCCACGAGGCGGCCGTGCGCGGCGACTGGGCGGCCGCGAAGGCGGAGCAGGACCGGCTGGTGGCCCTCTTCGACATCGTGCGGGCGGCACGGCCGGGAACGGCCTCGGCGAGCGCGGCCGGTATCGGCGCCTTCAAGACGGCGCTGACCCTGCTCGGCGTGATCGCCACCAACGCGGTCAGCGCCCCGATGCGGCGTCTGGACGACGGCGAGGCCGCGGTGATCGCGGACTGCCTCGAGCGTGCGGGGCTGACCCTCGCCCTGTCCGGCAGCTGAAGCGGCGCGATCCCTGCCGTCCGACGGCGCGGGGTAGGCGGCGCCCACGCTCGGCGCCGCCGTACGGGGCGACCACGGCGGGGCGCCGCCCGGCGACGCCGTACGGCGCAACACGGCGCACCCGTACGTGCTAACCGACGGCGCGGCGCACTGCGCCGCGCCGTCGCCGGAGAGTGCTCTATGGGCGTGTCCGACCCTGATCCGCCGGACAGGACCAGCCGTGCCGGCCGCGAGTCGGCTTCCCCGCCAGGAGCACCGGATGCACCGCAGTGCCGCCTTCGCCGCAGCCTCTCTAGTCGCCGTCGCCGTGGCCTTCCCCGCCACGGCGTCGTCCGCGTCCCCCGCGCCCGACGCCGTGCCGTCCAGTTCGGCGTCGGCGGCGGCCGGTCCCGAAAACGAGGGCGGGCCGGGGAAGCCGTCGCCGTCGCGGGGCCTGTTCCTGACCGTGTCGGGTTCCGAGAACACCTGGATCCGCGGAGTGCTGCTGCACTGCAGCCCCGTGCCCGCAGGTCCGCATCCGGAGGCCGCTGCCGCCTGTGCCGCACTGGACGCCGCCAGGGGTGACATGGACCGGCTGACCGGCGAGCGCCACCCGTGCACCAAGCAGTACGACCCGGTCACGGTCAGCGCCACCGGCGCGTTCCGGGGGCGGCCGACCGCCTGGCACAAGACCTTCCCGAACGCCTGCGAGCTCGCGGTGGCGACCGGAGCCGTCTTCCGCTTCTGACCGGACGGGGCCGGACGGCCCGGACGGGCTCGGACGGGCCCCGTCCGGACGGACCCCTGAGACCCGAGGGACCCGGGCCTGGCGGGCCGGTCGAGGCACCGGCCGCGGGCGTGGGCCTCAGGTGCCCTTGGAGGCGACCAGGCCGATGGTCACCATCCCGAGCACCACCCAGCCGAACCAGAGCCAGCCGCTGCCGCCGAGTGCCGCCGTGTACGCCGTCACGACCACCAGGGCCCCGACGGTCAGCACACCCATCGTCTTCGTCGAACCGGACATGTGCGCCCTCCTTCGACGGCGGGGGCCGTCGAGGACAATCGTCCCCCCGGACCGGGGCCCGGCGCTACTGCCCGGTGACGAGTCGCGAGTGTTTCGCGAGTACTACCTGCTGCGGGCCTGCAGCGACGCGAGGTACGCGTTGTACGCCTCGAGCTCCTTGTCGCCGTCCCGGTCCGCGGCCCGGTCCCTGCGCTTGGCCAGCCTCTGGTCGGAGCGGTACCACTGGAAGACCAGGGCGAGCAGCACCACCACGGACGGGATCTCGCTGAACGCCCAGGCGATCCCGCCCGCCGCGTTCTGATCGGAGAGCGCGTCGATGCCGAGCGAGGCCGGCGGATTGCGGTAGGCACCGACCATCGGTTCCGTCGCCATCATCAGCGCGATGCCGAAGAAGGCGTGGAACGGCATACCGGCGAACAGCTCCAGCATCCGCATCACATAGCCGGGCCGGTGCGGCCCCGGGTCCACACCCATGATCGGCCAGAAGAACACCAGGCCGACCGCGAGGAAGTGGACCATCATCGCGATGTGGCCGGTCCTCGAACTCATCAGGAAGTCGAACAGGGGCGTGAAGTACAACCCGTACAGACTGGCGATGAAGAGCGGGATCGTGAACGCCGGATGGGTGACGATCCGCATGTAGCGGCTGTGCAGCAGCATCAGCAGCACCTCGCGCGGCCCCTTGCGGCCGCGGCCCGCGACCGGCAGTGCCCGCAGGGCGAGGGTGATCGGGGCGCCCAGCAGCAGCACGATCGGCGACAGCATGCTGATCACCATGTGCTGCACCATGTGCACACTGAACATGACCATGCCGTAGTCGTTGAGCTTGGTGCACATCATCAGCGCGACGCTCAGCACACCGGCGGTGAACCACACGGTCCGGCTCACCGGCCACTCGTCACCCCGGCGGCGCAGCCGCACGACGCCCCAGCCGTAGAGACCGAGCGCCACCAGGCAGCCGACGAGGAAGAAGAGGTCCGGTGAGAACTCCAGCCCCCGCCCCAGCGTGAACGGCGGCAGGTCCGTCGTCATGCCGTGCCCGCTGTGATCCATCTGTCCACTCCCGGAGGGCTTCCCGATCCGCACTGGTGATTCGTACGGGTTGTCCGCTTGCTCGCACCAGAGTAGAACCGCCCCCGGCCGACGCTGCGACCGGGGGCGGTTCGTTTTGATCCGTACCGTTGACGGGCCGGGTCAGAGGACCGTCTCGGCCTCGTCGTAGCGCTCGGCGGGCACCGTCTTGAGCGTCTGGGTGGCCTCGGCCAGTGGCACCATCACGATGTCCGTGCCGCGCAGCGCCGTCAGCATGCCGAACTCGCCGCGGTGCGCGGCCTCGACCGCGTGCCAGCCGAACCGGGTCGCGAGGACGCGGTCGTAGGCGGTGGGCGTACCGCCGCGCTGGACGTGTCCGAGGATCACCGGACGGGCCTCCTTGCCGAGCCGCTCCTCCAGCTCCACCGAGAGCTGACGGGCCACGCCCGCGAAGCGCTCGTGGCCGTAGATGTCCTTGCCGCCCTCGTCCCAGCGCATCGAACCCTCGCGGGGCTTCGCGCCCTCCGCGACGACCACGATCGCGAACCGCTTGCCCGCCTCGAACCGGGCGCCGACGCGCTTCGTCAGCTCCTCTATGTCGAAGGGACGCTCAGGCACCACGATCGCGTGCGCGCCGGCCGCCATGCCCGAGTGCAGCGCGATCCAGCCGGTGTGCCGGCCCATGACCTCGACGATCAGAACCCGCTGGTGCGACTCGGCGGTGGTCTTCAGCCGGTCGAGGGCCTCGGTGGCGACACCGACGGCGGTGTCGAATCCGAAGGTGACGTCGGTCGAGGCGATGTCGTTGTCGATGGTCTTGGGCACGCCCACGATCGGCAGCCCCGCATCGGACAGCAGAGTGGCGGCCTTGAGGGTGCCCTCACCGCCGATCGGGATGATGGCGTCGAGACCCAGGTCGGCCACATGGCCCTTGGCCCGCTCGACACCGTCGCGCAGATGCGCGGGCTGTACCCGGGAGGAGCCGAGAATGGTGCCGCCGCGGGCGAGGATGCCGCCCACCGCGTCCAGATCGAGCTTGCGGTAGTCGCACTCCAGGAGGCCCTTCCAGCCGTCGTGGAAGCCGATGACCTCATCACCGTGGTCGACTACGGCACGGTGCACGACGGAACGGATGACAGCGTTCAGACCGGGGCAGTCGCCGCCGGAGGTGAGCACACCAATGCGCATTGCCCGAAAACCTTTACAACGTGGGCGGACTCCCGGACCACGTCGTCCGGTTGATTCCGGGCCACCCTACCGGCGTACGACGGCGGCTGGCGAAACGGGCGTCCGCCTGGTGGGACCGCCTCCACGGCCCTCCGCTCAGCTGAGCGAAGGGGCCGCAGAATGGGTGCTCGGGTGAGCGGAAGGGCCGTCAGGCGGGCTGTGTCGCGGCCGCGATCCGCTCCGCGCGCAGCGCCTCGTACCACCGGTCGTCGGTCGGCGGCAGCGCGTTCACGTCGAGGGCCAGCTTCAGCAGCAGATCGGCGATCTGCGGGTTGCGGGCCATGACGGGGCCGTGCATGTAGGTGCCGAAGACGGTGTCGTTGTACGCGCCCTCCGTGCCGTCACCCGTGCCGTTGCCCCGGCCGAAGACGGTCCGGGCGAACGGGCGGGCCGTCGGGCCGAGATGGGTGATCCCCTGGTGGTTCTCGAAGCCCGTCAGCTGGGGCAGCCCCAGCCTCGGGTCGATGTCGGCCAGTACGTCGCCGACACAGCGCTCGCCCTCTCCGCGGGTGGAGACCACGTCGATCAGGCCGAGGCCGGGCTCGCGCTCGCCGAGGTCGTTGATGAACTCGTGGCCGAGGATCTGGTAACCGGCGCACACCGAGAAGATGATGGCGCCGTTGGAGGCCGCCCGGCTCAGACCGCCGTCGCGGCGCAGCCGCTCGGCCGCGAGCCGCTGCGGACGGTCCTCGCCGCCGCCGATCAGGTAGATGTCGCCGGACGTCGGCACCGGCTGGTCGCTGCGCACGTCGATGCGCATCACGTCGAGACCGCGCTGCCGGGCACGGCGCTCCACGACGAGGGCGTTGCCCTGGTCGCCGTAGGTGCTGAGCAGATCCGGGTAGACCCACACCAGACGCAGGCTGCTGTCACTCATTCTCATCAGTCCTCTCCGTCCGTCCGCGGTCAGTTGCCGACGCGGCGGCGCACGTCCTGGAAGGCCGTGTAGTTGGCGATCAGCTCGATACGGCCGGGCGGGGCGCTCTGCACCGCCTCGTCGACCGACTCGCACACCCGGAAGTCCAGACCCGCGACCTCGAGCCGGACCGCGAGGTCGAGCCTGCGGTCGCCGATCACGAAGATCGGATGGCCTGCGAGCCGGGTGTAGTCGACGTCCCACAGCCACGAGGTGTCCGTGCCGTCCGCCCCGCGGGCGTTGACGGAGAGGATCACCGGCGTCGGCGGCGGGTCGATCAGCGAGAACGTCTCGAGCCAGCCGGCCGGGTTCTTCGCCAGCAGCAGCCGTACGTCACGGTCGAGGAAGGAGACCACGTCGTACCGGCCGGCGACGGCCTGCACCTGGTACATGCGCTCCAGGGCGACCTGCGGCGGCACACCGAAGCAGGCGGCGACGGCGGCGGAGGTGGCGGCGTTGGCCTTGTTGGCACGGCCGGGCAGCTGGAGGTGGATCGGCCAGGCGCTGCCGTGCGGGTCGATGACGTGGTCGCCGCTCAGCACCCAGCTCGGGGCGGGGCGGCGGAAACCGCACTCGCCGCAGAACCAGTCGTCCCCGGGGCGCTGCATCACACCGCCGCAGGACGGGCAGGACCAGGCGTCGTCCTTCCACTCCTGGCCGGCGGCCACCCAGACGACGTTGGGGGAGGAGGAGGCGGCCCACACGACCAGCGGGTCGTCGGCGTTGGCGATGACCATGGCCTTCGAGCCGGAAAGCCCCTCACGCCACTTCTCGGCCAGCATCCGGGTCTCCGCCGCGCGGTCGAGCTGGTCCCGCGAGAGGTTGAGCAGCGCGATCGCCTTCGGTGTCACGTCCCTCGCCACACCGGCGAGGTACTTCTCATCCACCTCGATCACACCGAACCGGGCGTCCGAGCCGCCGGCCAGGGCCGAGGTGATGCCCGCGGGCATGTTGGCGCCGAGCGCGTTCGACACGACCGGGCCGCTGGCCCGCAGGGCCTCCGCGATGAGCCTGGTGGTCGTGGTCTTCCCGTTGGTCGCAGAGACGAGGACCACGTCCAGGTGCTGCGCCAGCTTCGCCAACAGATCGGGGTCGAGCTTGAGCGCCACCCGGCCGCCGATCACCGATCCGCTGCCTCGCCCGGCGGCGCGGGACACCGCTGCCGCGGCCTTGCCCGCCGTCACGGCCAGCTTGGCTCGCGGCGTCAGGGGCTCCGAGTTGCCTGACATCGTCCTTGATCCTCCTTGCATTGGTCCGGACTCAGCCTATCCAGCTCCGGCCGACGGCCCGTACCGCGGCACCGTCGGAAAAGGTGGAGGTCACGCACGAACGCGGGGGGAACGTACTCTGACGCCATGCGAAACCGGACGATCCCCGGCAGTACCGGACGCGTGAGGCCCATGAGCCTGCTCGCGGATCCGGTGCTGCACGCTCCCTGTGAGACCGTCACCGACTTCGGCCCGCGCCTCGCGGAACTCGTCGAGGACCTGTTCGCGACGATGTACGCGGCGCAGGGGGTCGGCCTCGCCGCGAACCAGGTGGGCGTGGGGCTGAAGGTCTTCGTGTACGACTGCCCCGACGACGAGGACGTCCGCCACCTCGGACACATCGTCAACCCCCGGCTGGTCGAGGCGGACGGCGTCACCGTCCGCGGCCCGGAGGGCTGCCTGTCCCTGCCCGGCCTGGAGGCCGGAACGGAACGCTTCGACCGTGCGGTGGTCGAGGGTGTGACGCTGGACGACGAACCGGTGCGGGTGGAGGGGACCGGCTTCTTCGCCCGGTGCCTGCAGCACGAGTGCGACCACCTGGACGGCCTGGTGTACGCGGACCGGCTGACGCCGTGGCGACGGGGGCGGTTGGCGCGGGCGGCACGGAAGGCGTCCTGGGGGACGCCGGAGCGGGTGGGGCGGCTGCGGTTGCGGGAGCGCGACGCGTGACGCGTGACGCGTGACGCGTGACGCGTGACGCGTGACGCGTGACGCGTGACGTCTGCGGCGGGCCTTTCCCCACCCGCCCTCCCCACAACCGGCTCCGCCCGGACCCGTACCGCGCTCCGCGCGGTGTATTCGGGGGCGCTGCCCCCGGACCCCCGCGCCTCAAACGCCGGCGAGGCTGAAGATGCCCCGCAGCGGCGAATCCGGCCCGGCTCTGGGAACACCCACCGCGGCCAGGCCGTAGGGGGAGTTCGAGGCCACCGCGCGAAGCGCGTTGCACCGCCCGTCAGGGCGGGACGGGGCCGGGGGCCTGCTCCGGTTTCGGGAAAGGGGCGGGGTGGGGGGACGGCTCGCCGCAGGCGGCACACGGACCCCTGCGCACGGCCGCCGGGCGGAGCGCTGTATACGGCCGTCAGGGCGGCAACAAGGCCGCCGGGGGCTGCCCGGTTCGGGAAGGGGCGGGGTGGGGGAACACGTCCCGCTAGAACCCCGGTCCCCCCACACGGTCCTCGACCGCGAACAGTCGCCCGCACAGCAGGTCCGTCAGGCTCGCCACCAACTCCGCCCGCGAGCACGGCCGTTCTCCCAGCCACCAGTCGCCCGCCGCGTGCATCATGCCGACGATGCCGTGGCCCCATACCCGGGCCACCAGGTCGCCTCCCGGGCCCAGGTCGACGCGGTCGGCGATGACCGTGCCCAGCTCCTCGCCGAGCCGACGCAGCAGCGGCGCCGAGTGGCGGCCCACGTCGAAGCCCGCCTCCGAGGGCTGGGTGTCCTCCGCCGGGTGCATCAGGAAGCGGTACACCTGCGGCCGCGCCTCGATCGCCGCCAGATACGTGTCGAGCGTGCCCGCGACCCGCTCGCGGCGGTCGACGTCCGCGTCCACAGCCACCTGCAGCGCCCTGAGCAGGGAGTCCGTGTGCCGCTTGGCCAGGGCCCGGTAGAGCCCGCCCTTGTCCCCGAAGTGACGGTAGAGAATCGGCTTGGTGATGCCCGCTTCCGCGGCGATGGCGTTCATCGAGGCTTGCGGTCCGTCGCGGAGTACCACCCGGTCCGCCGCTTCGAGCAGCTCCCGTCGCCGCTGGTCCCCGGACCGCTGCTGGTTGGTGGTCTCCATGATTGGTCTCTCCCCGCCCTTGCGAAATGCGTGACGCGCAAGGTAACACCCACCTGCGCGGATACGTGATCCGGTGGGGTCGGTTGACAGATGCTACTTACCGGTAACAGACTCTCGTTACCGCAAGTAACGCGCTGGTGGGCGCTGTAGGGCTGGAGGGGACATGACCGAGTTCACGCTCGATCTCAACGACGACCAGAAGCAGGTCCGTGAGTGGCTGAACGGATTCGCCAAGGACGTCATGCGTCCGGCCGCTGCCGAATGGGACGAGCGTGAGGAGACCCCCTGGCCGGTCATCCAGGAGGCCGCCAAGATCGGAATCTACTCCCTCGACTTCTACGCCCAGCAGTTCTTCGACCCCACCGGCCTCGGCATCCCCATGGCGATGGAGGAGCTGTTCTGGGGTGACGCCGGCATCGCCCTGTCGATCGTGGGCACCGGCCTCGCGGCCGTCGGCGTCATCGCCAACGGAACCGAGGAGCAGATCGGCACCTGGATCCCCCAGATGTACGGCGACGCCAGTGATGTCAAGGTCGCCGCCTTCTGCTCCTCCGAGCCGGACGCCGGTTCCGACGTCGCCTCCATGCGCACCCGTGCCGTCTACGACGAGGCCAAGGACGAGTGGGTGCTCAACGGCACCAAGACCTGGGCGACCAACGGCGGTATCGCCAATGTCCACGTCGTCGTCGCGGTCGTCGACCCCGAGCTGGGTTCCAAGGGCCACGCCTCGTTCATCGTTCCGCCCAGCACCCCCGGCCTGTCCCAGGGGCAGAAGTTCAAGAAGCACGGCATCCGCGCCTCGCACACCGCGGAGGTCGTCCTCGAGGACGTCCGGATCCCCGGCAGCTGCCTGCTCGGCGGCAAGGAGAAGCTGGACGAGCGGCTGGCGAGGGCCCGCGAGCGGGCGAAGGCCGGTGGCGGCGAGAGGGTGAAGAACGCGGCGATGGCCACCTTCGAGGCCTCCCGCCCGGCCGTCGGCGCCATGGCCGTCGGCACCGCCCGCGCCGCCTACGAGGTCGCGCTCGACTACGCGAAGACCCGCGAGCAGTTCGGCCGCCCGATCATCGACAACCAGGGCGTCGCCTTCCAACTCGCCGACATGCGCACCCAGATCGACGCCGCGAGGCTCCTGGTGTGGCGCGCCTCCTGGATGGCGACCACCGGCAAGCAGTTCACCTCCGCGGAGGGGTCGATGTCCAAGCTGTTCGCCAGCGAGACGGCCAAGAAGGTCACCGGCCAGGCCATCCAGATCCTCGGCGGCAACGGCTACACCCGCGAGTACCCGGTGGAGCGCATGCACCGTGACGCGGCCATCTACACCATCTTCGAGGGCACCAGCGAGATTCAGCGCCTGGTGATCGCCCGCACCCTGGCCGGCATGCCCATCCGCTGACGGCCGCCCCGCGCACGGCGAAGGCTCCGGTCCCCGACGGGACCGGAGCCTTCGCCCTACACCGCCTCAGGCGGACAGCAGCGCCTCGATCGCCGCCAGGATCTCGGGGGACTCCGGCTCGGTGCGCGGGCGGAAGCGCGTCACCGTGCCGTCGGCGGAGATCAGGAACTTCTCGAAGTTCCACTGCACGTCACCCGCCTCGCCGTCGGCGTCGGCGACCTTCGTCAGCTCCGCGTACAGCGGGTGCCGGGACGCACCGTTCACGTCCGTCTTCTCCAGCAGCGGGAACGACACCCCGTACGTCGCCGAGCAGAACGTGGCGATCTCCTCCGCGCTGCCCGGCTCCTGGCCCGCGAACTGGTTGCAGGGCACGCCCAGCACCGTGAGGCCCCGGTCGCCGAACTCCTTCTGCAACCGCTCCAGGCCCGCGTACTGCGGCGTCAGACCGCACTTGGAGGCCACGTTGACCACCAGGACGGCACGGCCCCGGTAGTCGCCCAGCGAGGCCGCCTCGCCGGAGAGGGTACGCAGCGGGATGTCGTACAAGGTCATCGAAGCTCCTCGGAGGGGACACAGTCGTCACGTCCGACAACACCGCCGGGCACGGCTGTCTTCCCGCGCGGCGGACCCGCTTTCAGCCGTCTACACCGGCCGGAACAGGCCTTCCTGCACCACGGACACCAGCAGTCGGCCCTCGCGGTCGTAGATCCGCCCACGGGCGAGGCCGCGGCCGCCGGTCGAGACGGGCGACTCCTGATCGTAGAGGAACCACTCGTCGGCCCGAAAAGGCCGGTGGAACCACATCGCGTGGTCCAGCGAGGCCATGTCGAAGCCCCGACGGCCCCAGAGCGGCTCGACAGGGATGCGCACCGCGTCGAGCAGGGTCATGTCGCTCGCGTACGTCAGCGCGCAGGTGTGCACCAGCGGATCGTCACCCAGAGGCCCCACCGCGCGCATCCACACCGCGCTGCGCGGATCCGCGTCCTTGATCTCGTCCGACGTCCAGCGCAGCCGGTCGACGTAGCGGATGTCGAACGGCTGCCGGCGGGCCATCCGCTCCAGCGCCTCCGGCAGCTCACCGAGGTGCTCCCGGATCTCGGCCGCCACCGTGGGCAGCGTCTCCGGCGCCGGGAAGTCGAGCCGCGGCGGCAACTGGTGCTCGATGCTGCCCGGCTCCGGCCGGTGGAAGGACGCCGTCAGATTGAAGATGGTGCGCCCCTCCTGCACGGCCGTCACCCGCCGGGTCGTGAACGAGCGGCCGTCCCGCACCCGTTCGACCTGGTACACGATCGGCACGCCGGGCCGCCCGGGCCGCAGGAAGTACGCGTGCAGCGAGTGCACCGGACGCTCGCCGTCGGTCGTGCGGCCGGCGGCGACCAGGGCCTGACCGGCCACCTGCCCGCCGAAGACCCGCTGGAGCGACTCGTTCGGGCTGAGCCCCCGGAAGATGTTGACCTCGATCTGCTCCAGGTCGAGCAGATCGACCAGACGCTCGGCCGGATTCGTCATCCCTTGAGTCCTCTTCCTCTTCAAGCGGAGCGGGCCGATCAGAGCTGTCCGACGGACGTGACCCGCACGATCGCCCGGCCCTCCTCGTCCGAGGCTGCCAGATCGACCTCCGCGCTGATACCCCAGTCATGGTCGCCGTTCGGGTCGGCGAACGTCTGGCGCACACGCCACAAACCGTGCTCCGGGTCCTCCTCGATGGCGAGGAGCTTCGGGCCGCGGGCGTCGGGGCCGGTGCCCAGGTCGTCGTACTCGTCCCAGTACCCGTCCATCGCCTCGCCCCACGCCTCCTCGTCCCAGCCGGACTCGGCGTCCATCTCGCCCAGGGCGCCGACCTGGTCGAGGGCCGCCAGCTCCACCCGGCGGAACATCGCGTTGCGCACCAGCACCCGGAACGCGCGGGCGTTCGCCGTGACCGGCTTGACCTGGTCCGCCTTCTCCTGCGCCTCCTCGGCGGTCTCCACCTCGGGGTTGGCCAGCTGCTCCCACTCGTCCAGCAGACTGGAGTCGACCTGGCGCACCATCTCGCCCAGCCAGGCGATCAGGTCCTGAAGGTCCTCCGTCTTCAGGTCGTCCGGGATGGTGTGGTCGAGCGCCTTGTACGCGCTCGCCAGATACCGCAGTACGATGCCCTCGGTGCGGGCCAGCTCGTACCAGGACGTGAACTCCGTGAACGTCAGCGCCCGTTCGTACATGTCCCGGATCACCGACTTCGGCGAGACCGGGTGGTCACCGACCCACGGGTGCGACTTCTTGTAGACGTTGTACGCGTGCCACAGCAGCTCCTCCAGCGGCTTCGGGTACGAGATGTCCTGGAGCCGCTCCATCCGCTCCTCGTACTCGACCCCGTCGGCCTTCATCCTGCCGACCGCCTCGCCCCGCGCCTTGTTCTGCATCGCCGCCAGGATCTGGCGCGGATCGTCCAGCGTCGACTCGACGACGGAGACCATGTCCAGCGCGTACGAGGGCGACTGCGGGTCCAGCAGGTCGAAGGCGGCGAGAGCGAACGTCGACAGCGGCTGGTTCAGCGCGAAGTCCTGCTGGAGGTCGACGGTGAGCCGGATCGTACGGCCCTCGGCGTCGGGCGTGTCCAGCTGCTCCACCACACCGCCGTCGAGCAGCGAACGGTAGATGGCGATCGCCCGGCGGATGTGGCGCAGCTGCGCCTTGCGCGGCTCGTGGTTGTCCTCGAGCAGCCGGCGCATCGCCTCGAACGCGTTCCCCGGCCGGGCGATCACCGACAGCAGCATGATGTTGGTGACCCGGAAACGGGACGTCAGCGGCTCCGGCTCGGACCCGATCAGCTTCTCGAACGTCGTGTCCGACCAGGCGACGAAGCCCTCCGGGGCCTTCTTCCTGACCACCTTGCGGCGCTTCTTCGGGTCGTCGCCGGCCTTGGCGAGCGCCTTCTCGTTCTCGATGACGTGCTCCGGCGCCTGGGCGACGACGAACCCCGCGGTGTCGAAGCCGGCCCGCCCGGCCCGGCCCGCGATCTGGTGGAACTCGCGCGCCCGCAGCGTCCGCACCCGGCTGCCGTCGTACTTGGTCAGCGCGGTGAACAGCACCGTACGGATGGGGACGTTGACGCCGACACCGAGCGTGTCTGTGCCGCAGATGACCTTCAGCAGACCGGCCTGCGCCAGCTTCTCGACCAGTCGCCGGTACTTGGGCAGCATGCCCGCGTGGTGCACGCCGATGCCGTGCCGCACGAAGCGGGACAGGTTCTGGCCGAACTTGGTGGTGAAACGGAAACTGCCGATGAGCTCGGCGATCCTGTCCTTCTCCTCGCGCGAACACATGTTGATGCTCATCAGCGACTGTGCCCGCTCCACCGCCTGCGCCTGCGTGAAGTGCACGATGTAGACCGGCGCCTGCTTGGTCTCGAGCAGCTCGGTCAGCGTCTCCGTGATGGGCGTCAGCCGGTACTCGTACGACAGCGGCACCGGGCGGGTCGCCGAGCGGACCACGGAGGTGGGACGGCCGGTGCGGCGTGTCAGGTCCTTCTCGAACATCGACACGTCGCCGAGCGTCGCCGACATCAGGACGAACTGCGCCTGCGGCAGCTCCAGCAGCGGGATCTGCCACGCCCAGCCCCGGTCCGGCTCCGCGTAGAAATGGAACTCGTCCATCACGACCTGTCCGACGTCGGCGTGCCTGCCGTCGCGCAGGGCGATGGAGGCGAGTACCTCCGCCGTGCAGCAGATGACGGGCGCGTCGGCGTTCACGGACGCGTCGCCGGTCAGCATGCCCACGTTCTCCGTGCCGAACAGCTTGCACAGGTCGAAGAACTTCTCGGAGACGAGAGCCTTGATCGGCGCGGTGTAGAAGGTGACCTGGTCGTTCGCCAGCGCCGTGAAGTGCGCGGCCGCCGCGACCAGGCTCTTTCCGGAGCCGGTCGGGGTCGAGAGGACCACGTTCGCCCCCGAGACCACCTCGATCAGCGCCTCCTCCTGAGCCGGATAGAGCGTGATGCCCTGGCCCTCCGCCCATGAGGAGAAAGCCTCGAAAAGGGCATCGGGGTCGGCGTTCGGCGGGAGCTGATCGATAAGGGTCACACCCCCATCTTGCCTGTCGCCGGGCCGGATCAGGGAACCGGCCGGGAACGGCAAGATCACGACCGATACGCTGCCCTGTCAACTGGGGTTCACCACAAGAGCAATGGGGCGGGAACGCACATGATGGGACCGGCACACTCGCTGTCCGGGGCGGCCGCCTGGCTGGGGGTGGGCGCGGCGACCGCCGCGGCCGGCCACCCGATGCCGTGGCCCGTCCTCGTCGTAGGAGCACTGATCTGCGCGGGCGCGGCCCTGGCGCCCGATCTCGACCACAAGGCGGCGACCATCTCGCGGGCCTTCGGACCCGTGTCCCGCGGGCTGTGCGAGATCGTCGACAAGCTCTCCTACGCCGTCTACAAGGCGACGAGGAAACAGGGCGACAAGCGCAGGACCGGCGGACACCGGACCCTGACGCACACCTGGCTGTGGGCCGTCCTCATCGGCGCGGGAGCCTCCGCGCTGGCGATCCTCGGCGGGCGGTGGGCGGTCCTCGCGATCCTCTTCGTCCACATGGTGCTCGCCGTCGAAGGTCTGCTGTGGCGGGCCGCACGGGTCTCCAGCGACATCCTGGTCTGGCTGCTCGGCGCCACCAGCGCCTGGATCCTGGCGGGCGTCCTGGACAAGCCCGGCAACGGCGCGGACTGGCTCTTCAGCGCGCCGGGCCAGGAGTACCTGTGGCTGGGCCTCCCCATCGTCCTCGGCGCCCTCGTCCACGACATCGGCGACGCGCTCACCGTCTCGGGCTGCCCGATCCTGTGGCCGATCCCGGTCGGCAACAAGCGCTGGTACCCGATCGGACCGCCGAAGCCGATGCGCTTCCGTGCGGGCAGCTGGGTGGAGCTGAAGGTCCTGATGCCTGCGTTCATGCTGCTGGGCGGAGTCGGCGGCGCGGCGGCACTGAACTTCATCTGACGGGGGCCGCCGCGCCGACGCCCGCCCCCTGCCGGTCGCGGTGTCTGCCCTGCCCGTCGTGGCGCCTGCCCTCGCGGCCCTGCCGCCTTGCCGTGCGCCCAAGGGCTTGTCCCGTAGTCCGCGGCCCGCCGGGGACTACGGGACAACCCTTACCCGTGCCAGGAGCGCCACAGCGCCGCGTAGGCGCCGTCCGCCGCCACCAGCTCGTCATGGCCGCCGAGCTCGCTGATCCGGCCGTCCTCGACGACCGCGATCACGTCCGCGTCGTGCGCCGTGTGCAGCCGGTGCGCGATCGCGACGACCGTGCGGCCGTCCAGGACGCGGGACAGCGAGCGTTCCAGATGGCGGGCCGCCCGCGGGTCCAGGAGCGAGGTCGCCTCGTCGAGGACGAGCGTGTGCGGGTCCGCCAGGACCAGGCGGGCCAGTGCGATCTGCTGGGCCTGGGCCGGGGACAGCGTGACGCCGCCGGAGCCGACCTCGGTGCCGAGCCCGTCGTCCAGGGCCCGCGCCCACCCGTCGGCGTCGACCGCCCCGAGCGCCGCCCACAGCTCGGCGTCCTCCGCCGAGGCCCGCGCGAGCAGCAGATTGTCGCGGAGCGAGCCGACGAACACATGGTGCTCCTGGTTGACGAGCGCCACATGCCTTCGCACCCGTTCCGCCGGCATCCGGGACAACTCGGCGGCGCCGAGGGTGACCTGACCGGTTCGCGGGGCGTAGATGCCCGCGAGCAGCCTGCCGAGGGTGGACTTCCCGGCGCCGGACGGACCGACGAGGGCCAACCGGGTGCCGGGCGGCACCTCCATGGAGACGCGGTGCAGTACGTCGACGCCCTCGCGGTACCCGAAGCGGACCTCGTCGGCGCGGACGTCGCGGCCACGGGGACGCAGCCCGTCGTCACCGGCCGCCGGCTCGATCTCCCGTACACCCACCAGCCGTGCCAGGGACACCTGGGCCACCTGGAGCTCGTCGTACCAGCGCAGGATCAGGTTCACGGGGTCGACCATCATCTGGGCGATCAGCGCTCCGGTGGTCAGCTGGCCGATGCCGATCCAGCCCTGGAGCACGAACACGCCGCCGATCATCAGCACGGAGGCGAGAACGGTCGCATGGGTGAGGTTGATGACGGGGAAGAGGACCGAGCGGAGGTACAGGGTGTACCGCTCCCATTCCGTCCACTCCTTGATCCGCCGGTCGGAGAGCGCCACCCGGCGCGCCCCGAGACGGTGCGACTCCACGGTGCGGCCCGCGTCCACGGTCTCGGCCAGCACGGCCGCGACGCCCGCGTATCCGGCGGCCTCCGAGCGGTACGCCGACGGTGCCCGTTTGAAGTACCAGCGGCATCCGGCGACCAGCAGCGGCACCGCCACCAGCACCGCGGGCGCGAGCGCCGGGGAGGTCACCGTCAGCCCGCCGAGGAGCAGGACCACCCAGAAGACGCCGATCGTCAGCTGCGGCACGGCCTCGCGCATCGCGTTGGCGAGGCGGTCGATGTCCGTGGTGATACGGGAGAGCAGATCGCCCGTACCGGCCCGCTCGAGTACGCCCGGCGGCAGGCCGACCGAACGGACGAGGAAGTCCTCGCGCAGGTCGGCCAGCATCCGCTCGCCCAGCATCGCTCCGCGCAGCCGCACCAGGCGGACGAAGAAGGCCTGGACGACGAGGGCGCCCGCGAACAGGGCCAGGGTGCGCTCCAGGTGCAGGTCGCGCGCGCCGTCCGCCGCCTTCTCCACGAGGGAGCCGAGGAGCCAGGGGCCGGCCATCGAGGCGACGACGGCGACGGTGTTCACGGTGACCAGGAGCGCGAACGCCTTGCGGTGACGGCGCAGCAGCTCGCTCACGTAGGCGCGGACGGTCGCCGGCGTGCCCACCGGCAGAGTGGTCGCCGTGCGCAGGGCCGCCGGGTCGTGCTCCGGCGGTGCCAGGCCGATCATGCGGTCTCCTCGATGTCGTCGGTGCCGGCCTTCGTGACAGCGGCTTCCGTGGCACCTCGCTGGGCGCCGACGAGCTGCTGGTCCGCTTCGGTCTCGCGGGTCACGACCGCGCGGTAGCGGGGTTCGGCGCGCAGCAGTTCGCGGTGCGCACCGATCGCCGTGACCGCGCCCTCGTGGACGAGGACGACCCGCTCGGCGCGGTCGAGCAGCAACGGAGAGGACGTGAACACGACGGTGGTGCGGCCCGCGCGCAGTTTCCGCACGCCCTCCGCGATCCGCGCCTCGGTGTGCGAGTCGACGGCGGACGTCGGCTCGTCGAGCACCAGCACCTCCGGGTCGGTGACCAGCGAACGCGCCAGGGCCAGTCGCTGGCGCTGGCCGCCCGACAGGGAACGGCCGCGCTCGGTGATCGGGGCGCCCATGGGGTCGTGGTCGACGGAGGCCTGCGCCAGGGCGTCGAGGACATCGCCGCACTCCGCCGCCGTCAGTGCCTGTTCGGCCGCCACCACGCCGGACGCCGGAACGTCGAGCAGCTCGGCGAGGGTGCCCGACAGCAGGACGGGGTCCTTGTCCTGCACGAGCACCGCCGTACGGGCCTCGTCGAGCGGCCGGGCGTCCAGCGCGACCCCGCCGAGCAGCACGGACGGCAGACCCTCGGGCTCCGCCGGGTGGCCGCCGAGGCGCTCGGCGAGCTTTCCCGCGGCGTCCGGGTCGCCGCAGACCACGGCGGTGAACACCCCGGCCGGGGCGAGGAGCCCGGTGGCCGGGTCGTACAGGTCGCCTGCGAGCGTGCCGTCGGCGGTGACCCGGTCGCACGTAACGTCCGCGGGCGTGCCGTCGCCCCCGGTGGTGACCGGTGCGTCTTCCGCGGCCGGGACCGGCGTGGCCTTCGCGGCGGCGGCCCGTTCGAGCGACAGCACCCGGGCCGCGCGTCGTGCCGACGGCCGGGAGAAGGAGTACGCCATGGCGATCTCCTCGAAGTGTCTCAAGGGGTAGCTCAGCAGCATCACCGCGCTGTAGACGGTGACCAGTTCGCCGACCGCGATCCGGCCGTCGCGGACGAGTCCGAGCCCGTGCCAGACGACCGCGATCAGCAGCAGCCCCGGCAGCAGCACCTGGACGGCGGTGATGGCCGACCACATGCGGGCGCTGCGGACAGCGGCCGTGCGCACCTCCTGCGAGGCCCGGCGGTAGCGCTTCAGGAACAGTTCCTCGCCGCCGATGCCGCGGAGCACCCGGAGGCCGGCGACCGTGTCGGAGGCCAGCTCCGTGGCGCGACCGGCCTTCTCCCGCTGGATGTCGGCGAGCGCGGTCGCCCGGGGGAGCAGCGGCAGCACGCCGAGGGCCAGCACGGGTACGCCGACGGCGACCAGGATGCCGAGGGCCGGCTGGTAGACCAGCAACCCGACGCAGACGATCACGACGGTGAGGGCGGCGGCGAGGAAGCGGGACACCGCTTCGACGAACCAGCCGATCTTCTCCACGTCACCGGTGGACACAGCGACCACCTCACCGGCGGCGACCCGCCGGGTGAGCGCGGAGCCCAGCTCCGAGGTCCGGCGGATGAGCAGTTGCTGGACCCGCGTCGCGGCGGCGATCCAGTTGGTGACGGCCGTGCGGTGCAGCATCGTGTCCCCGAGGGCGATGCAGACGGCGGCGACGGCGAGCAGGCCGCCGGCCACGGCGAGCGAGCGTCCGGACCCGTCCACGACGGCCTGGACCGCCAGGCCGACGCCGAACGGGAGTGCCATCACGGACACGAAGTGCAGCAGTCCCCAGGACAGTGAACGGAGTTGGCCGCGCAGCTGCCGGCGCCCCAGCCAGAGGAGGAATCTCGGTCCCGACCGGACGTCCGGCAGACCTGGATCGACGTACGGAAGGTCGCGAATCTGCATGATGTCCCGGATCGTTCGGAAGGGCGGCACAGATCTGCAAGAGTCCCGCTCCGTGGTGGGCGGCTGCAAACGATTTACGGCGCTCCGGCCGGGTGGGGACGGGTCGGTCAGCAGCGCGGCCCCGGGTTGTCGATCAGAGTGGAGAGCAGTCCGGCGAGCACCTCGCGCTGCTCGGCGGTGAGAGGCGCGAGCACGTCCTCCGCGGCTGCCCGGCGCGCGTCACGGAGGGCGCGCAGGGTGGCGCGGCCGGTGTCGGTCAGCTCGATGCGGATCACCCTGCGGTTCGTCGGATCCGGCACCCGCCGCACCCTGCCCACGGCTTCGAGTCCGTCGACCAGGCTCGTCACGGCGCGCGGCACCACCTCGAGGCGCTCCGCCAGATCGGCCATCCGGGGCGGCTCCTCGTAGTGCGCGACGGTGCGCAGCAGCCGCGACTGGGCGGGGGTGATCGCTATGTCGGCCGATTCGAGCTGGCGCTTCTGGCTGCGGTGCAGCCGGCGGGTCAGTCGGAGCAACTGCTCGGCCAGCAGGCCGTCGGCGTCGGGAGTGCGCATGCGGGAACAATATCAGGACCTTGTTCATTGTGAATACAGGTAACAATGAGCTAGGCTCTCGAAAGATCACACCGTCCTGACCGAGGAGACCATTGCGGCCCGAACACACCAACTGGACACCACCGCCCAAGGACCCCGACCAGCCGCCCGCCGAGGTGCGGCGGATCCTGCGGCTCTTCCGGCCCTACCGTGGCCGGCTCGCCGTCGTGGGTCTGCTCGTCGGCGCCTCGTCGTTGGTCTCCGTCGCGTCGCCGTTCCTGCTGCGCGAGATCCTGGACACCGCGATTCCCCAGGGGCGGACCGGGCTGCTCAGCCTGCTCGCCCTCGGCATGATCGCCACTGCCGTGATGACCAGCGTCTTCGGTGTGCTCCAGACGCTGATCTCCACCACCGTCGGTCAGCGCGTGATGCACGACCTGCGCACCGCGGTCTACGCCCAGTTGCAGCGCATGCCGCTCGCCTTCTTCACCCGCACGCGCACGGGTGAGGTCCAGTCGCGCATCGCCAACGACATCGGCGGCATGCAGGCGACCGTGACGTCGACCGCCACCTCGCTCGTCTCCAACCTCACGGCGGTCGTGGCGACCGTCGTCGCCATGCTCGCACTCGAATGGCGGCTCACCCTGGTGTCGCTGGCGCTGCTGCCGCTGTTCGTCTGGATCAGCCGCCGGGTCGGTCGCGAGCGGAAGAAGATCACCACACAGCGGCAGAAGCAGATGGCCGCCATGGCGGCCACCGTGACGGAGTCCCTGTCCGTCAGCGGCATCCTCCTCGGCCGCACGATGGGCCGGGCCGACTCCCTGACCAAGGCCTTCGCCGAGGAGTCCGAGCGACTGGTCGACCTCGAGGTGCGCTCGAGCATGGCCGGCCGCTGGCGGATGTCGACGATAGGGATCGTCATGGCCGCCATGCCGGCGCTGATCTACTGGGCCGCCGGGTTCGCGCTCCGCGGTGGCGGGCCCGCGATCTCCATCGGCACGCTCGTCGCCTTCGTCTCGCTGCAGCAGGGCCTCTTCAGGCCCGCGGTGAGTCTGCTCTCCACGGGTGTCCAGGTGCAGACCTCGCTCGCGCTCTTCCAGCGGATCTTCGAGTACCTCGATCTGCCGGTCGAGATCACCGAACCCGCGAAGCCCGCGTCGCTCGACACCATCCGGGGAGAAGTCCGTTTCGAGAAGGTCGACTTCGCCTACGACGCGGACCAGGAGCGGCCGACCCTCGACGGTGTCGACCTCACCGTCCCGGCCGGCGGATCGCTCGCCGTCGTCGGACCGACGGGCTCGGGAAAGTCCACCCTCAGCTATCTGGTCCCCCGCCTGTACGACGTCACCGAAGGCCGGGTCACGATCGACGGCGTCGACGTGCGGGACCTGGACTTCGAGACACTCGCCCGGGCCGTCGGCGTCGTGTCCCAGGAGACGTACCTCTTCCACGCGTCCGTCGCCGACAACCTGCGCTTCGCCAAGCCGGACGCCACGGACGAGGAGATCGAGGCGGCCGCCCGTGCCGCGCAGATCCACGACCACATCGCTTCCCTCCCCGACGGCTACGGCACCCTGGTCGGCGAGCGGGGCTACCGCTTCTCCGGCGGGGAGAAGCAGCGGCTCGCCATCGCCCGCACCATCCTGCGCGACCCGCCGGTCCTCATCCTCGACGAGGCGACCAGCGCCCTCGACACGCGCACCGAGCACGCGGTGCAGCAGGCGATCGAATCGCTCTCCCGGGGCCGGACCACGATCACCATCGCCCACCGGCTCTCGACCGTCAGGGATGCGGACCAGATCGTGGTGCTCGACGCCGGCCGCACGGCCGAGCGCGGCACCCACCAGCAGCTCCTCGAACAGGGCGGACGCTATGCCGCCCTGGTGCGCAGGGACGCACAACTGACGCCTGCCGTCCCCTGAGCGCCCGCTGTGTTCCTTCCGAGCGACCCGTCCGTGATCGCCGCAGCCGCGCACGGTGGTGCCGCCGCTCGTGTGACGGGGGAGCGGTCGCGTACCGGATGTCGTGTCGTCGCCGGTCAGGTCCCGTTTCCGGCGTACCCGCCGGGTTAGCTTGGCCGCATGACGAACAAGCCCTCGTCGCCGGGACGGTTCGGGCGCGCGTCCCGTCTGACGCGCCGTGGCCGACTGGTGCTGGTGGCGGGCGCCGTGGGGGTGGCGGTGGCCGCGGTCGCGGTGCCGCTGCTGACGCCGGAGCCCGAGAAACAGCACCGCCCGCCTCCGCCGCAGACCAGGACGCTGGTCATTCCGGAAGGCTGGCGTGCCACCCAGATCTACACGGCCGTCGACAAGGCGCTGGGGGCCGCGTCCGGTACCACCGGGAAGGCGGCCGTCACGACGAAACTGAACCTCCCGGCCGACGCCGGGGGAAACCCGGAGGGCTACCTCTTCCCGGCCACGTATCCCGTCGTCGACGGTACGACCACCCCGGCGAGTCTCCTGAGTTTCATGGTCAACACCGCCAACCAGCGCTTCGGTACCGACCGCATCGCCCAAGGGGCCCGTGGCATCGGTGTGACACCGCATCAGGCGGTGAACATCGCCAGCATCGTGCAGGCCGAGGCGGACACACCGGACGACATGGGCAAGGTCTCCCGCGTCATCCACAACCGGCTCGCCCAGGGCATGCCCCTGCAAATGGACTCGACCCTCAACTACGCGCTGGGTCGCAGCACTCTGGACACCACGACCGCCGACACCCGCCTGCAGAGCCCCTACAACACCTATGAGCGCCAGGGCCTGCCGCCCACGCCCATCGACAACCCGGGGGAGGAGGCGATGAACGCGGCGATCGCGCCTCCACCCGGCGACTGGCTCTACTTCGTGACCGTGAAGCCGGGCGACACCCGCTTCACCAGCAACTTCGACGAGCATCAGCGCCATGTCGCGGAGTTCAACGCCGTACGGGCCGAGGCGCGCGCAGGCGGCGGCTGACAGCACCTGCGGGCGTCCCCGATCAGTCGCCGGGTCCGCCCCGGGAGGCCCGCCGCGGGAAGGCCCGCCCCGGACCCGTCGGCCCGGCAAGGCCCGCCCCGAACCCGCCCGCCCGCCCGGGGGAATCTCTCAGATCAGGGCGGGTTCCGACTTCTCGGGCCGGGCCGGTTCGTGTGCGAGCAGACGGGTGATCTCCCGTACGGCGGCCCGCCCGGCACGGTTCGCACCGATCGTCGAGGCCGACGGACCGTACCCGACGAGGTGCAGCCGGGGGTCGCGCACGGCCCGGGTGCCGTCCATCCGGATCCCCCCACCCGTCTCACGCAGCCGCAGCGGGGCCAGGTGGTCGATCGCGGCCCGGAACCCCGTCGCCCAGAGGATCACATCGGCGTCCACGACCCGGCCGTCGTCCCAGGCGACACCCGTCGGCGTGATCCGGTCGAACATCGGCAAGCGGTCCAGCACTCCGGCCGCCCGTGCCCGCCGGATCGCGTCGGTCATCGGCAGGCCGGTCACGGACACCACGCTCCGCGGCGGCAGTCCGCGCCGTACACGCTCCTCCACCAGAGCCACGGCCGCCCGGCCCGCGTCCTCACCGAACGGCCCCTCCCGCCACACCGGGGGCCGTCGCGTCACCCAGGTCGTCTCCGCCGCGACATCCGCGATCTCCATCAGATGCTGAGTGCCGGACGCCCCGCCGCCGACAACGACCACCCGCTGCCCCGCGAACTCGGCCGGGCCCGGGTAGTCGGCGGTGTGCAGCTGCCGCCCGCGGAAGGTTTCCTGGCCCCGGTACCGCGGCCAGAACGGCCGCTCCCAGGTCCCCGTCGCGTTGATCAGGGCCCGCGCCGACCAGATTCCCTCCGAAGTCTCCACGGCCAGCCGCCCACCGTCCCCCTCCCGGACGGAGCTCACCGCGACGGGCCGGTGAACGCGCAGGTCGAAGCGCTCCTCGTAGGCGGTGAAGTAAGCGCCGATGACCTCGGAAGAGGGCCGCTCGTCATCCGCGTCCGTCAGTTCCATGCCCGGCAGCGCATGCATGCCGTGGACCTTGCCGTAGGTGAGCGACGGCCAGCGGAACTGCCAGGCACCACCGGCGCTCGGGGCCCGGTCCAGCACCACGAAGTCCCGGTCCGGCGTCAGGCCGGCGCGCCTCAGGTGGTACGCGGCGGACAGCCCTGCCTGCCCCGCGCCGACGACCACCACGTCCACTTCCCGAGCCACCATGTCGTTCACGTTTCTACCAACAGGGGGCATGGCCCGGATCTTCCCGCGGCGATGTGTGCACCTGGGGCGGCATCGAGCACTACGAGGAGCGCACCGCCTCGCGGGCATCACCGCGTTCCGGGCCGGAGTCCGCCTCGAGGCGGACCGACGCACGGGTGGGGAGCCAGAGGGTCGCCGCCGCGAGCAGTGCCACCACCGCGCATCCCGTCAGCACGGGCACGTTGCCGAGCCAGGCCGCGAGCGCGCCGCCGGCCAGCGCGCCGATCGGTACGGTGCTGATCAGAGCGGCCTGGACGAAACCGGCGACGCGGCCCTGCAGGCCGGCGGGAGTGACGAGTTGCTGGGTGGTGGTCATGGAGATCGCCCAGACGGTGGCGGTCAGCCCGAAGGCGAACTGGTAGGCGAGGAGTACGGGGAAGGCGAGCCCCAGCGCGGCGGTCGGGATCAGGAAGACGGCAGCGCCCGCCAGGACCGCGCAGAGCTGCGTCGCCCGCCACAGTCCGACGGTACGGGCGAAACGGCCCGCCAGCAGGACGCCGAGGACGGTGGCCACGCTGTGCATGGCATACATCGTCCCCAACTGCCAGGCCGGGAGATCGAGTTCACGGGTCGCGTAGTGCACCAGGAGTGCGTCGGCCGCTCCGCTGCCCAGATTGAGGCCGGCGCCTGCCAGGACCTGACGGCGCAGCTTGGGTTCGGCGCGGACCACCGCGAGGCCCGCCCGCAGTGCGGCCGCACCGGTGTCGTTCGCACTGGTGTCGTCCGCACCCGTGCCGTCCGCCGGGCGCTTCCGCTCGGCCGGCGTGTTCAGGGCGGCGGGGAGCGCGAGCAGCAGCAGCGCCTCTACGGTGTAGGCCGCGGAGCCCGCGAGGAGCGCCGGCGCGGGACCGGTGAGGGCGACGAGGACGCCTCCCAGCGCAGGTCCTCCGATCTGGCCCGCCGTGCGGGCACCGGTCAGGACGGAGTTGGCGGAGAGAAGCTGTCCGGGGTCCACGACACGGGGCAGTGCCGCCTGCAGGGCCACCGAGAGCGAGAAGGTCAGCGCACCGGAGACGGCGGCCACCGTGTACAGATGCGGCCAGCTGATCTGTCCCATGGCACCCGCGAGCGGCACCGAGCCGACCACCACGGCCTGCAGCGAGGTGAGTACCACGGTGAGCCGGCGCAGCCGGGCCCGGTCGGCCAGGACTCCGGCGAACGGGCTCAGCACCGCCCCGGGGAGGTAGGACAACCCCATGATCGCCGCCGCCTCTAACGGGCCGGCGTGCAGCTCGGTCACGGCCAGCAGGGCGAGGGCGAGCGTGGTGATCTGCCGCCCGACCGAGCTGGCGCTCTGCTCGGCGCAGAGCAGGAGGAACGGCCGGTGCCGCCACAGCGGACGTGAGGCGCACACCCTCAGATCCCTGTGCAGGGCGCCGGCCAGTGCCGGATGCGGGGCGGCAGGGCCACCGCCCACCCGTCGGTGACGAGCACCAGTCGCTCGCGGACGAGAATGCCGACGGCCTCGCGCTGGACCTGGTTCAGCCCCGCCACGGCGGTGGCGTCCAGAGTGGTGCGGAAGGCGGCGAGCAGATCGGGGTGGTCGAGGGTGAACCGTGCAGCGACCGGCGGTTCCCTGCGGTCGAGGACGGTGACGAAGCCGGGCCCGTTGCGGTGGTACAGCTGCCCGTACGCTCGCCGGGCCCGCCACTCGGCCACCGCGGGCGGTTCCCCGGGCAGGGCCACCGGTGCCGGGAGGTGCCGCAGCAAGGTGACGTCGTACGTCGTCTCCCGGGACTCGGTGCACAGCGGGTCACCGGGGTCCGGTTCCCACACCACCGCCAGGTCGTGGCTCAGGCACTCGCGCAGGAACTGGACCTCCACCGCGGCCCGGCGTCCGCCGGCGCCCAGCCGCAGTGGGCGGTCCACCAGGACCTGTCGTCCGGTGAGCCGGTGGGGAACCTCCGCCGGCAGGGCCGCGGCGGGACGGGCCGGACGGGCCGGAGGTGCCGGGGGCGGCCGGAGCGCGGCCGGACGAGCCGGGGGCGGGGGCGGGTGAACGGCGGTCATCCGACAGCCTCCTGCTGTTCGACGGACGCGGCGGGGTGGAGGGGCTCGACGGGCCCGGCCGCGCACTCGATCGCCCGTCCGTCCCCCTCGGCGAAGCGGACGGGGACATGCCAGGTCGGCAGCGACACGTACGTCCGGTCGTCTCGGTAGAGCAGACCGAGAAGGACGCCCTGCTCGAGCCATCGCGCGAGCCTGTCGGGAGTCGGCCCTTCCGCGCCGTCGGTCAGCAGCCGGTGCAGTGCCTGAGCTGTCCTGCCGTGCTCCAGATGACGCAGGGCGGCCGCCTCCCAGCCGGTCAGCCGGTGGCTCCGCCGCGGCCAGCCGTGCCTGCGGTCGTGGACCAGGAGGACGTCCTCGCTGCCGCTCTCGAGCTCCAGGACCAGCGTGGACGTGGGATAGCCGGTGCGCCATTCCCCGACCGCCCGGGTCAGCCGCTCCTCGACGGCGCCCCCGATGCCTGCGGGCGGGGTGTCGAACAGGTAGACCAGGTCGGCGAGTTCATCGTCGGGGAGGTCGTAGACATGCCCGTACATCTCGGCCGGACGCCGCTCGGCGAAGCCGAGCGCGGGATCGGTGAAGTGGGGACTGAAGCGTTCGAGCTGGATGCGGAAGGCGCCACCCGGCGGCTGCAGATGGACCAGCGCGGGCAGTTGCTCCAGCACAGCGGTGTAGTCCGAGTCATGCTCGCCCGGGAATCCGTAGAGGTAGTTCCAGGAGCAGGTGAGCCCGTGGTTGTCGCACTCGCGGAGCGTACGGATGTTGCGGGCGCCGCTGACGCCCTTGTCCATGAGGTCGAGGACTCTGCTGCCCAGGCTCTCGATACCGGGCTGGATGTGGACCGCGCCGGACCGGCCGAGCAGGGCCAGTTGTTCCGGTGTGAGGTTGGACTTCACCTCGTAGTGCATCCGCAGGTCCCAGCCGCTTTCTGCCGCGCTCGGCAGGAAGTCCTTGAAATAGGCCATGTCCATGATGTTGTCGACGGTGATGATGTCGAGAATCCGGTGACGGCGTACGAGCCGGTCGATCTCGCTCCACAGACGCTCGCCGGGTTTGGCACGGAAGGACATGGCCGAGCCGTTGAGCCCGCAGAACGTGCAGTGGTGCTTCTCTCCCCACCAGCAGCCACGGGCGCCCTCCACCACCAGCTTGGGGTGGATGTACCCGGCCACCGGGGAGGAGTCGAGAGCCTCCTGCCAGAGGTCGTAGTCGGGCGAGGGGATGTCGGCGGGCGCGACGGTGCGCCGGGTCTCCGTGTTGGCCCGCGAGGTCGCGCCGTCCCACCAGCACAGGCCCGGTATCCCGTTAGGCACGGCGGCGCGGTCCGGCGCTTCGATGTGCGCCAGAAGCGCGGGCAGGACGTACTCCCCCTCACCGCGCACGACGTAGTCGACGAACGGGTGGTTGCGGTGCAGGGCGTGCCCCATCGGACCGTCGCAGTTGCTGCCGCCGAAGACGATCGTGAGCGCCGGGCGGCGGCGCTTGAGCTCCTGTGCCAGCGCGAGCGAGGACACGTTCTGCATGAACGTACTGGTGAACGCGACGACATCGGGATCCCCGGCAAGGAACTCCGCGGCCGTCTCCGCGATGAACTCCGCGGCGTGCTCCCGCATTTCGGACGCGGTGCCGATGTCGATGCCCCGCCGCTCGGCGTACTCCGCCAAGCGTGTGACTCCCCAGTCCGGGTCGTCGTGGAGGACACCGGAGAAGACCCAGTCCCCGAGCCCGTCGAAGATCGACTCGCTGCCCACCACGATGTGGTCGTCCGGCCTGATCCGCCCCCCGGTGCGCTTGAGCAGGAACTCCGCCCAGCGCAGTGATCCGTGGAACTCCAGCACTTCGTCGTCCGGCCGGGCTTCGGCCAACAGCGCGTGGAGCAGGCCGATCTGCAGTGACGGCAGCTCGATCGGCTGCCACGGCATGGTCGTGAGCTGGATGCGCATGCGGTCCCCCTCGCGCCGAAGGGGCGCCGGTCCTCGCCCGGCGCCCCCTCCTTCTCCGGTCAGCGTGTCGGCCGCTTCTCGATGGTGTGCCGTTCCCGGGTCCTGGCCTCTTCGCGGACGATGACCTTCTTGATCTCCATGCTTCCTCCGTCAGTCGCTTCGCCGGACGTTCCAGAGCATGTACCCGTACCCCTGAGACACGATCTTGAGCCTCAAGTGGCCTCACCGTAGGCAGAGTTGAGATTGATGCGCAATGGCGGCACCGGCCATCCGGCCGTCCCGCGACTCCCCCTGCCCCGGGACCTGCCGACACCGAGCGACCTCGGCGGGACCGCCTCTCGACGGCTCGTCCGCGACGCCGGTCCCGGGCGTGCCGGAGGGGCGGGTGACCGGGCCGGGGGGGAGAGAGGTCGGGGGCCAATCCCGGAACCTTCACCACCGCGACCGTGACCATCAGCACCGGCTCCGACGAGACGGTCACCGATCCGACCGGTGCCTTGAGCGTTTCCTCAGGGAGAACGCCGACGGTGCCGACGACCTGCTCAACCTTTTCGTCCCGCCGCACGCGACGCTCCCCGTGGTCGGCGGCCGGCTGGAACTGGGCACCCGGCAGTCCGTGTGCCTCGTCGAGTCGAGGGTCGGCGACGTCTTCGGACCACCGGAAGTACAGCCTGCTGTACCCCGAACCGGGCGGCTGACGGGCTCGGCGGCGGGGGACGGCGGTTCCTAGAGTCGCTTGCGACAACGAAGCCCCTGGGAACACCACGACGAGGGAGCACCCCGTGATCACCCCCGATCCTTACCACCTGGCCGGCGTCGGCCGGCCCCCCGCGGGGCCGTCGGACGACGGCCCCCGCATCGGAGCCGTCCGCATTCTGCTCTGGCTCGTGCTGGTGATCAGCCTGGTGGGCAACATGGTCGCCTCGTACAGCGACAGGGCGGCACTCGTCCACCTCGTCTGCGGCGTCGTGACCGGGCTCAGTGTGATCGCGCTCGTGACGCAGCGTCTGCGGGGGCGGCGGCGATGAATACGGCAGTCGAAGGACTCGGGTTCCACCGGACCGGAACGCCGCAGCATCCCGCCATCACGATGACGGGCGTCAGCAAGGTGTATCCGGGCGGAGTACGTGCCCTGGACAACGTGTCCCTGACGGTGGAGTCAGGCACGTTCCTTGCCGTAATGGGGCCGTCCGGGTCGGGCAAGAGCACGCTGATGCACTGTGCGGCGGGCCTCGACGCCCCGTCGCAGGGGAGCATCCGCATCGAGGGGCAGGAGATCGGCGGGCTGAACGAGACCCGCCGGACCGAACTGCGCCGCGAACGCGTCGGGTTCGTCTTCCAGTCCTACAACCTGGTGCCCTCGCTCAGCGTGTCGGAGAACATCACCCTGCCTCTGCGACTGGCCGGGCGAGCCCCGGACCCCGAGTGGGTACGGATGCTGATCGAGCGGGTCGGCCTGGCCGACCGGCTGTCTCACCGGCCGGCCGAGCTCTCCGGCGGGCAGCAGCAGCGGGTCGCCCTGGTCCGGGCCCTGGTGGCGAGGCCGGCCGTGGTGTTCGCGGACGAGCCGACGGGCGCGCTCGACGTGCGCAGCGCCCGCCAGGTACTGGACCTGCTGCGTGACCTCGTCGACGACTTGCGGCAGACGGTCGTGATGGTCACCCACGACCCCGCCGCCGCGGCGCGGGCACACGAAACACTGGTCATGGCGGACGGACGGGTCGTGGACAGTCTGCCGATGCCCACCGCTTCCGAGCTGGCCGGCCGTCTCGCCGCGCTGGGAGAGGGCTGACCGTGCTGCGTCTCGCGGTGGAGACGGCCAAGGACCGGATCACCTCACTACTGGCGGTGTTCTGCGCGGTGCTCGGCGCGGCAGCACTGCTCACGGCCACCGGCGTGCTGGCCGAGTCGGGGCTGCGTTCCCATCTGCCGCCCGGGCGGTTCGGCGGCGCGGACATCGTGGTCTCCGCCGACCAGACGGTCCACCCGGCAGGGGAGTTGCCGATCGCGCTGCCGGAGCGCGGCACCGTACCGGCGGACCTGGCCGGCGAACTGGCCGGCGTGCCCGGTGTCACCGCCGCCGTGGGGGACATCGGCTTCCCCGCGGGCGTCGTCGACGCCGAGGGCCGCGCGGTGTCCACCTCCGATCCTCGGACGGCCGGGCACGGCTGGTCCTCCCTGAAGCTGCTGGAGCGGCCGGGGACCGAGGGCAAGGAGCCGACCGCTTCCGACGAGGTCGCCGTGGACAGCGCTGTCGCCGCTGCCGCAGATGTCCGACCGGGGGACCGTATCCGTGTGGTGGCAGCGGGCAGGTCCGCCGTCTACCGTCTGACCGCTGTGGTGGACGCCGCCGGAGCCGGCCTCCTCTTCTCCGATCGGACAGCCGCCCGCCTCGCCGGCCGCGACAGCGGTCCCAAGGCCGGGACCGTAGACCTGATCGGACTCCGTACCGCCCCCGGCGCAGCGGACACGGTCGCGACCGACGTCCGCGACGCGCTGCGCGGCAAGGGGCTGGTGGTGGCCACCGGTGCCGAGCGGGGCGACCTCGTGGCGCCCGACGCGGCGGCGGCTCGCTCCCTGCTGATCCTTCTCGCCGGCTCCCTGTCCGGCGTCATCCTGCTGATCACCGGATTCGTCGTAGCCGGCGCGCTGGGGGTGTCGATCGCCGGACAGCGCCGTGCGCTGGCCCTGATGCGGGCCGTCGGCGCGACCCCGAAGCAGATCCGCCGCCTCGTCGCCGACCAGGCAACCGTGGTCGCGGCCGTGGCCCTCGTGCCCGGTGCGGGTCTCGGCCACCTCCTGGCCGGAGGGTTCCGCCGCCAGTTGGCCGACCGGGGTGTGCTTCCCGCCGACCTGCCGCTGACCGTCAGTCCGCTGCCCGCGATCGCCACCGCCGTGCTGCTGGTGCTCGCCGTGCAGGTGTCGGCCCGGTGCGCCGCGAGGCGCACTTCCCGGCTGCCGGCGACCGAGGCCGTGGCCGAGTCGCGCAGCGAACCCGCCACCCCTTCGCGTGCCCGCACCTTCATCGGTCTGCTGCTCGTCGCCGCCGCGACCACGCTCTCCGTCACACCGCTGCTGTCCCGTACCGCCCTCGGCGCGAGCACCGCCTCCCTGGCCGGGATCGTCGGAGCGATCGGCCTGGCCATGGCGGGCCCCGCCCTGGTCCGCGGGGGCGGCGAGATGCTGGCCCGGCGGCTGCGGCCCGGGGTGTCGGCGGCGACCTGGCTGGCGGTGTCCAACGTCCGCGGGTACGCCCTGCGTCTCGCCGGGATCGTCAGCGCCCTGGCCATGATGGTCGCCTTCCTCCTGACGTACACGCTCGCTCAGACCACCCTGCAGGCCGCCACTTCGCAGGATGTGCGCACCGGCACACTCGCCCAGCACCGTCTGAGCGCACCGGGCCTCGGCGGTCTGCCCGACGGCACGCTCGACGACATCCGGCGCACCGACGGCGTGAAGGCCGCGGCTCCTGTCAGCAGCACCACCGCGATCTGGTCCTTCGAGGAACTGGGCGACCCCGCGGCCGAGTCCTCCACCGCGATGATTCTCACTCCGGCAGCGTCCGGTGTCCTCGACCTCGGCGTGAGTTCCGGGACACTGAGCGGTCTCACCGGGGAGACCGTCGCGATCGGCAGTGACGTCGCACGCTCCCGTGGCACTGCGGTGGGAGACCGGGTGAGTCTCGTCCTCGGCGACGGAACCCTCGTGAGTCCCCGGGTCGTCGCCGTCTACAGCCGGGGCCTCGGCTTCGGCCCACTGGTGCTCTCCCACGACCTCGTGCGCGGTCACACCACCACCGGTCTCGCCCAGAGCATCCTGGTGCGCACGGACGGCAGCGCGATGACCGACGACCGCCTCGCCGCTCTCACCACCTCCCACGCGGGCCTGGTGCTCGAGCCGGCGGTGGCTGACGCTCCCGAGAACCTGAGCGACGCCCCACCCGAGGTGTGGATCAACCTCGCCACCATCGCGATCCTCCTCGGCTACCTCCTCCTGAGCATCGCCAACAAGATCGTTGCCGCCACCGCGCAGCGCCGGAACGAGATCGCCATCCTCCGCCTCACCGGCACCACACCCCGTCAGGTCCTGGCGATGATGCGGCGCGAGGCGGCGGTGATCGCCGGTGCGGCCCTGGTCGCGGGCCTGGGGCTGTCCGCGGTTCCCCTCGCCCTCCTCGGCACCGGATTCCTGAACCGTCCCTGGCCGGCGGGCCCGTCCTGGCTGCTGCCCGCGCTCGCGGTCACCGTCGCGGCCGTCGCCTTTCTCAGCACCGAGCTGCCCACCCGCCGTACCCTGCGCACCAGTCCGGCGCACGCGCCGGCAGAGCGCGGGTAGCGGGATCCGCTGCCGGTGTCTTCACCGAAGCCGATCGTGTGATCGGAGCGCACGGGCCGGCCGCCACCGCTACGGGCGGAGCGGCCGGCGCGTCCTGGTCATGGACGCATCGCCCGATCGCCGGTCGGCCGGTCCTCGGTGCTGCCGCCCGGCACGTTCTCCAGGACCTTCGCCGGGACCTTCTCCGGGGCCTTCTCCGGGTCGGTGAACATGCCTTCCGAACTCGCCATGGCCACGGCGGCGAGTGAGTTGCCGGCCACGTTCAAAGCGGTCCGTGCCATGTCGACAACGAAGTCGACGGCCAGCAGGACGGCGACGCCCTCCGCGGGCAGCCCGATGGCCGTCGAAGCGGAGAAGAGCACCACGATCGAGGCGGACGGCACTCCCGCGATGCCCTTGGTCACCCAGCACCACTCCGACCACGAGCGCGATCAGTACCTGCACGCCGAGAGGCGGCATCGATATCCTGCGTCTGCTGTTCCCGGCACCGCCGACCTCCGGCGCGGCGGCTGCTTTTGCATTCCACATGAGGGACAGGTCCTTTCCGTCTCCGGTGGAGTGCTATTCGGCGGGATGGTGCGACCCGCGTCAAGGGGGTTGCCGCAGCCCATGCGTCCTGTGCATAGCGCCTGCTGGAAACGGCATTGGACACCTGATTCATCCGGGGATTGACTGGCGGCACATTCATCCGGAGGCAAGCAGCAGGGGAGATCTTCCATGGTTCAGACCGCACGTTTCGCTCGCTTTCCCCTGGGGCTCTTCCCGACCGCGCTCGAGCCGATGGAGCGGCTGACCGCGCATCTGCGGGAGAGCCATTCCGTAGTTCCCAACCTCTGGATCAAGCGCGACGACTGCACCGGTCTGGCGACCGGCGGCAACAAGACCCGCAAGCTGGAGTTCCTGGTGGGAGAGGCGGTCCAGCAGGGGGCCGACGTGCTGATCACCCAGGGAGCCACCCAGTCCAACCATGCCCGGCAGACCGCGGCGGCCGCGGCACGCGCGGGCATGGAGTGCAAACTCTTCCTCGAGAAGCGCCAGACACGGGACGAGGAGTACGAGCTCTCCGGCAACGTGCTCCTCGACGAACTCCTCGGGGCCGAGGTCGTCGACCGTGTGCCGGCCGGGACCGACATGCAGGAGGTGATGGAGCTGCTGGCGGACGAGCTGCGTGTGCGCGGGAAGCGGCCGTACGTCATCCCCGGCGGCGGGTCCAACCCGTTGGGAGCGGTGGGGTACGTCCAGTGCGCCCAGGAGCTCGAGGCGGCTCCCGTTCCCGTCGACTGGGTGGTGCACGGAACCGGAAGCACGGGAACACAGGCGGGTCTTGTCGCCGGATTCCGGGCGATGAACAGTCCGGCGAAGGTGCTGGGGGTCAGCGTCCGGCAGAAGGAGGACGCTCAGATCGACGCGGTGCTCGGCCTGGCCGAGCGCACGGCCGACCTCATAGGAGCCGAAGGCACGGTCACGAGGAAGGACGTTCTGGTCGACGACCGCTGGGTCGGCGGCGGGTACGGGGTTCCGACCGACGCCATGACAGAGGCCGTCCGCCTGGTCGCGTCCCTGGAGGGTGTCCTGCTCGACCCTGTCTATTCGGGCAAGGGATTCGCCGGCCTTCTGGGAAACATCGCCGACGGACGCTTCGCCGCGGACGACAACGTCGTCTTCCTGCACACAGGCGGGAGCGCGGCCCTGTTCGGTTACCGCTCCACGTTCCAGACGGCATGAGCACATTCCGCGAGGACCACCTGGTCGGCATCCTCGGCGGTATGGGGCCGGCCGCGACAGCCGCGTTCTACACCAAGCTCGTCGAGCGGACTCCCGCGATCCGGGACCAGGACCATCTTCGTGTGGCGATCTGGGCCGACCCGACCGTCCCCGACCGGGTGGGAGCGGTGCTCGGCGGCAGCAGCGACCCCTACCCCGCGATGCTGGCCGGCGCCAGGCGGTTGTACGCCCTCGGAGCGACCGTGGCGGTCATGCCGTGCCACACCGCGCACGCGTTTCTGCCGGCCCTCGTCAGGGACACGGGCCTGCGGTTCCTCGACATGGTGGCCGAGACGGTCGCCGAACTCGAGAGGCGCGGCGGGGCGGTCGGCAGCGTTGGGCTGCTCGGCACCCGCGGGACGATGTCGACGGGCCTCTACCAGAACCGTCTGCAGGAAGCGGGTTTCGACGTCGTGCTGCCGCCCGAGTGGGTGCAGGTGCAGGTGGACCGTGCCATCGAGAAGGTCAAACAGGGCGACTCGATGGCGGCTGCCAGGAACCTCGACACCGCGCTCAAGGCGATGGCGCGGGCCGGTGCCTCCCCGGTCGTGCTCGCGTGCACCGAACTCCCGCTGGCGGCACGGTACCTGTACGGATCGCGGCACTCGGTTCTGCTCGATCCGACCGATCTGGCAGCCGACGCGGTCATCCGCGAATGCCGCGGCACACGTCCGGCCCGGACCCCACGGGCCGCCGGTTAGCGCGCGCCTTCACGAAACGGCGGCGCCGGACGTCCCGAAGCCGGCGATCACCGCGAACCTGCGTATCCGGGCCATCCTGCGCCGCACCGCCGGCCGGCAGCCGGAGAACCGGCTGGCGGTCGGTGACTCACCCTGGATCCCGAAGGCCATCAGGTGACGCGTGGCGGACGGGTGATACCGCTTTCTCCGACCGGGTTCGGCCTGCCGCGGGTGCTGATGGAGCATGCCGGCCAGATGCTGTCCAAGCAGCAACTGCCGGAGTCCGTATGGCACTACGACTTCGGCGGCGGCGACAGCATCTTCGCCTCGTACATCAGCTACTTGCGGCGCGAGGTGGACGTCCATGAGCCCGAACTGATCCACACGGTGCGCACAACCGGCTACGTGCTGCGCAGGCCCCGCAGTGAACGGCCCCGTGGCACGCGGGATCCGGGGCCTCTCGCTGCCGGCCGGCTGCTCGTGATCACCGTACTGCTGCTGGTGGCCGCACTGTTCGGCAGCACCGGACTCGCCGTCGACCAACTCCGGCGCGGCGCGGCCGCCCGCGTTGCCGCACCTCGACGGCGCCGCGGTCGCCCGCCATGCGCATGGCCGTTCGGTCAGGTGCCGGCCGCCGCACGTTCGGCGGCACGGTGCCAGACGGCGGCCGCCCGCTCGGGCATCCTGTCGTGGCGGACTCTGTAGAGCCGGATCTCCAGCCTCGCCGTCAGCGACGGGTCACCCACCTGCTTCAGTGTGCCGGCGGCGAGGTCGGAGGCCACCAGAGACCCGGGCAACCACCCGACACCCATGCCCGAACAGACGAGAGCGGCCAGCGCGGACGTGAAGTCGCTCTGGGCGACGGGCAAGAGGTGCAGATCCCGCTCCGCCAGAACGCGCTCGGTCACCCGCCCGAGGAAAGCGCCCTGGCTGTGAGTGACCATGGGTACGGGGCGACCGGCGGTGCCGGGCAGTGCGAAGTCCGGTTGCCTGCCGCTCACGGCCGAGTACGGAGCCAGAAGATCGTCCGCCACGACGATCCACTCGACATCGACGGCGGGGACGCTCAACGGGAGCGCCGGATCGGCGTAGGCCAGCAGCAGGTCGCAGCCCCCGTGGATCAGGGCGTCGTAGGCGTCCAGCGTGTTGGACGGCAGCAGAACGCATGGCGTCGGCGGCTGATCGGCGGACTCCGTCCACCACTGCGCGAAGAACGTCGTCGCCAAGGTGTGCGTGGCCGCTACACGCACCGATCCTTTCGGTGACCGCTGCCGACCGCGGATCTCGTCACGGACCGTACTGAGAGCGCCTACGGCCTCGATCGCACCGGCCCGCACCTTGACGCCCGCCGGTGTCAGCCCGGCCGGATACGTCGATCGATCCACCAGAGGCTCGCCGAACCAGATCTCGAGCGCCCGGATCCGTCGGCTGAAGGCCGGCTGGCTCACGTGCTGCGCCTCTGCGGCGCGTGTGAAACTCCCGTGCTCGGTGAGCGCGAGGAAGCTCTCGAGCCAGCCAATGTCCACGGAGGGAGCGTAGATGGGCGGTCCGCGGTTGTGAAGCGTGTCGCCGTGCGCGCACGGGTGGCTGAGCCGGACACGCTGGTCCTCCTGCCTGGTGCCGAGCGGGGGAGTGAGGACGTACGGGGCCTCTGAGCGGTGCCACCGGACGGCACCCTCGGGGGAGTCCCCACTCGAGGCGGTAGTGCCTGTGCTACCCCGGCTGGGCAGTGGACGGGATCGCTGGGCGAACGGCGCCAGGACAGGCTGGTGCCCATCAAAGGGAGTCATCCAGCAGGGAGTTGTCCAGTGGTTCAGCATCGCACCTCGAAGTCCCGCAACCACCGCAAGACGGTCCTGGCGGTGTCCGTGCTCGGGGCGATCGCCGGGCTCGTCGCGGTGGGCGCGCCCCTGGCGAGCGCCGGACAGGACCAGGCCAAGCCCCGTGCGGCGGTGCAGCAGAGCCTGGACCGCCTCGTACGCGACGACGGTTTCCCCGGTGCGCTGGCCTCGCTGCGCGACTCCAAGGGCAACTTCCGCAACTACACCGCCGGCGTGGGCGACCTGGAGACCCGCTCCAAGGTCCCCGTGGACGGACAGGTGCGGATCGCCAGCACCAGCAAGCTCTACACGGCGACCGTCGTCCTGCAGCTCGTCGGTGAGGGCAGGATCGACCTCGACGCGAGCGTCGAGACGTATCTGCCGGGTCTGGTCCGCGGTGAGGGGATCGACGGCAGGAAGATCACCGTCCGGCAGCTGCTACAGCACACCAGCGGACTGCCCGACTACACGGCGACCATGCCGGACTTCTCGAAGTGGCGGAACACCTACGTCACGGCCCACGACCTGCTCGACATGGCTCTGAAGGAGAAGGCGTCGTTCGCTCCGGGCAACGGCTGGGAGTACAGCAACACCAACTACACCGTCGCCGGGCTCATCGTGCAGAAGGTCACCGGCCGCCCGATCGGTGAGGAGATCACCAACCGGATCGTCGAGCGCATCGGCCTGCGCCACACCTACTGGCCAGGCGCCGGCGACCGGAGCATCCGCGAACGCCACCCGCACGGCTACGCGTCCGACACCCCCGGCGGGCCGCTGTCGGACGCCACAGAGGCCGACCCCTCCTGGGGCGGAGCGGCCGGTCAAATCATCGCCCGCCCGAGCGATGTCAACCGCTTCCTCACCGCTCTGATGGACGGCGAGCTGCTGAAGCCGCGGCAGCTGAAGGAGATGCGGACCACCGTCCCGGCCAAGGGCCTCCCCGACGGCTGGCGGTACGGGCTGGGCATTGTCGAGATGCCGCTGAGCTGCGGCGGGGTCGCCTGGGGCCACGGCGGCGACTTCGACGGCTACGAGAACCGCAACGGCGTCACGGACGACGGCCGGGCGGCCACGGTCGCGGTGACGGCCCTGCCGTCCGGCGTGCAGGCGGCGGAGCACGTCAACGCCGCCCTCGACACCGCTCTGTGCGCTCGCTGACCAGACCTCCGTCACCTCCGCACTCGCCCGTACTTCAGCTACTCACAAGGGGAAACACCATGTCCGATCGTCGTCACAAGCTGCTGGTCCTGAGCGGTGTCGTCGCAGCTCTCACGCTGACCGTGCCCGCAGCGAACGCCACGGAGAACCGTCCGGGCGCCGGCGTGGAGAAGAGCCCGGACGCGCTGACGGTCCGGTACGACGACGCCGTGGAGAACGGCCTGGACGAACTGACGGACCGGTACGACGACGCTGTGGAGAAGAGCCTGGACGAACTGACGGGCCGCCGCGACGCCGCGGTGATCAAGAGCCTGCGCGCACTGGTTGCCGAGGACGGCTTCCCCGGCGCACTGGCTTCGCTGACCGACAGCAGAGGCCGCACTCGCAACTACACGGCCGGCGTGGGCGACCTGGAGACGGGAGCCAGGGTCCCGCTCGACGGTCAGGTACGGATCGCGAGCAACACCAAGATGTTCACCGCCACCGTCGTCCTGCAGCTTGTCGGTGAGGGCAGGATCGACCTCGACGCGAGCGTCGAGACGTATCTGCCGGGTCTGGTCCGCGGTGAGGGGATCGACGGCCGGAACATCACCGTCCGGCAGCTGCTCCAGCACACCAGCGGACTGGCCGACTACGACGAGGAGGTGGTGCAGGACTACCTCACCAAGCAACGGCACCGCTATTTCGAGCCCCGTGAGATCCTCGGCCTGGCCCTGAAAAAGAAGGCGCTGTTCGCGCCCGGCGCCGGCTGGAGTTACAGCAACACCAACTACGTGCTGGCCGGCCTGCTCGTGGAGAAGGTCACCGGCCGCCCGGTCGGTGAGGAGATCACCGACCGGATCATCAAGCCCATCGGGCTGCGGCACACGTACTGGCCGGGCGTCGGCGACCAGACGATCAAGGGCCGGCACCCGCACGGCTACTTCGCCACCGCTCCCGACGCCCCTTACACCGACGTCACCGAGCAGGATCCCTCTGCGAGTTGGGCCGCCGGCCAACTGATCGGCACCCCCAGCGACCTCAACCGCTTCCTCACCGCCCTGCTGGACGGCGAGCTGCTGAAGCCTCAGCTGCTCAAGGAGATGCAGACAACCGTCGAGGCCCCCGACCTCGACACGGTCGGCGACGGCCGCTACGGCCTCGGTATCTCCACCTTCAAACTGAGCTGCGGCGGGTTCGCCTGGACCCACGGCGGCAACGCTCCCGGCTTCACCACGCGCAACGCGGTCACGGCGGACGGCCGGGCCGCCACCATCGCGGTCACCGCCCTCCCGACATCGCTCCCCGCCGCGCAGCACGTCGAGAAGGCCCTCGACACCGCACTCTGCAGCTGACACACCGCACGGCCGATGGCCCGCGCGCGGAACAACGCCGCAGGTGGACCCGCCGTCCATTCGCCCCGCTGGATCTCATCCGGCGGGGCAAAGTGCCGTGAACGACGAGAAGCGGTCACGTGCACACCCGCACCGAAGCGCTTCCACATCCGGCAGTCCGTTCATGGCGTCAGAGTACGAACAGGAAGTCGGCTCGTCAGTCTGTGAGGTCCTGCGCATAGGTCATGACCTGCTCGGCGCTCGAGGCGGGCTCCACCGGGGCGGCGGTGGACCCTGCCTCGAGCCGGAGCCTGCCTCAGGCGCGGCGCTGTTCGTTCTCGAGGTAGCGCAGGACCGCGGCAACGCGACGGTCCACCCGGTCGGTCGGCGACAGGTCGAGCTTGCCGAAGATGCTGCGGATGTGTTTGTGGACGGCGCCGTCCGTGACGAACAGCCGTTCGGCGATGGCGGAGTTGCCGAGTCCTTCGGCCATCAGTGCGAGGACGTCGCGCTCGCGCGGGCTGAGCCGTTCCAGCCGGGTGTCGTCACGGCTGCGGGTGAAGAGCTGCGCGACGACCTCCGGGTCGATGGCGGTACCACCGTCCGCGACACGTCCCAGCGCCTCGAGGAACTCCTCGACCCGGCCCACGCGTTCCTTGAGGAGGTACCCGAGGCCGACGACCCCGCCGGTGAGCAGTTCGGTGGCGAAGCTCTGTTCCACGTACGCGGACAGGACGAGGACGCAGAGGTCCGGTCTGCGGCGCCTGGCCTCCACCGCCGCGCGGATCCCCTCGTCGGTGTGGGTCGGCGGCATCCGGACGTCGAGGATGGCGACGTCCGGCTTGTGTTCGTCGATGGCGTCGAGGGCCGCGTCGGCGGTGCCGGCGGTTGCCACCACGTCGAGGGACTCCGCGCGCAGCAGCAGGGCGAGTCCCTCCCGCAGCAGAGGGTCGTCCTCGGCGATCACGATCCGCATGGAAGTTCCACCTTCAGTGTTGTGGGTCCGCCGGAAGGGCTGAAGACGTCGAGAGTTCCGTCGTGTGCCGCGATGCGCCGGCTGATGCCGAGGAGCCCGGAGCCGCCGTTCTCGTCCGCGCCGCCCCTGCCGTCGTCGGTGATGTCCAGGAGCAGCATGCCATCGGTGCTGCGGACGGTGACCATTGCCGTCTTCGCCTGGCTGTGCTTGGCGATGTTGGTCAGCGCCTCGGCCACGACGAAGTAGGCGGTCGCCTCGACGGACGCGGCGCACCGGTGCGGCACATCGACGTCGATCCGGCACGGCACCGGGCAGGACGCGGCGAGTCCGGTGAGCGCGCCGGTGAGCCCCCGGTCGGCCAGCACGGGAGGGATGATGCCCCGGACGACCGTCCGGAGTTCGGAGAGCGCCTGCTCGGCGGCCGAATGCGCGCGTTCGAGGAGTTCTTCTGCGCCGGACGGGTCGCGGGCCACCATCCGGCGGGCGGCACCCAGCAGCACGGTGACGCTCACCAGCCGGTTCTGCGTGCCGTCGTGCAGTGACCGCTCGATACGGCGCAGTTCGGCGGCGTGGGCGTCCAGGGCGGCGGCCCGGGTGGCGGTGAGTTCCGCGATCCGCAGGGACATGTCCGCGTCGGGCCCCGCCGACAGCAGCCGCCGCCCCGGCCGGTCCTGAAGGTCCGCCATTCCCGGTGCGAGGCCCACGATGACGGCGATCCAGCCCACTCCCAGCAGAGCCACGGGCAGGGCGTCGAACCAGTTGTGCGCGACGCCCAGCCCCAGCGACGTACTGGTGGTGTCCGCGGGGCTGAGCCACCACCACAGCGGGAAGGTGGTGTCGCGGACCGCGGAGACCGGCATGAGGAATCCGAGCAGGCCGAGGAGCAGGCCGAGCGTCGCGTGGCGGACCAGCCAGCGCAGTTCCCGGCGGGTGGTGGAATCCGTGACGGCCGCGCGCAGCCGGGTCGGCGCCGGTCCCGGGCCGACCAGTTCGGGCCCCCAGCGGGTGAGCCGGCGGCGCTCGCGCTCGGCGACGGCGTGCAGGGCGTGCAGCGCGCTCGGTACCAGCAGCAGTCCCACCCCGGCCAGGCACGCGACGGCGGTCACGGCCAGCCAGATCAGGGCGGCCAGTGCCGGCAGCGCGGTCCGCAGCCCACTGACCAGCCTCTTGAGGGACTTGAGAGCGGCAAGCGAAGCGGGCAGGGCGATGGCCTTGATTCCGGAGTCGGGTCCGCCTGCGTCGCGGGTGCTGCCGCGATGTGTGCCCCCGGGCCGCGAACGGTCCTCCCGTGCCCGACGCCTGTGCGGTCCCGTTCCGGCTCTGTGTGCACCGGCCCGTTCGTCCGCCACCGGCTCGTCCCTCTGGTTCACCATGCGCGTCCTTCCGGCGACGATCCCGCACCGCCGGGGCGGTCGGCCGTCAACTCAGCAGTGAAGGCTACAGCCCGCCGATTCCGACGCCCCCGGGGCCGGCCGCTCGGCGTCACGGGACCGTCCTGCCGGTGTCCCGGAGGTTGGTGGTGTGGGTCATCCGCCGTTTGCGTCTCTCGTCGGTACGACGGTGATCGTCTCCCGCCGTTCGGCCGGGTGGGTGGGTGTGAGCCCACCGACCGGGAGCAGCATTTCAAGAGGGAAGGAGAGGGACGTGGCCAGGGGCCCTCGGGCGGCGGCGACATTCCTTCCGCCGCGTTTCAACACATGCGGCGGGGCCCGCGTATCCCCTGATGAACGTCGTCTCCGGAGATGGGGAAGCACCATGAAGTCCTGGCGCGCAGCGGATGCGAGCGGACGTGGCTGTGAGCGGTAGCCCTCTGCGGTGGTTTCGCGGCCGGACGGCGACGACCGACCCGGAGCCCGCCGGATTCCGGACCGAGCGCGACGTGCAGTCCGCCTACGATCTGTACGGTGGCGAACTCTTCGGATTCGCGTTCAAGGCGCTGGACGACAGGCAGCTCGCCGAGGACGTGGTGCAGGAGACCTTCATCCGCGCCTGGAGGTCGCCTCGTGGCTACGACCCTGCCCAGGGCAGTCTGCGGACCTGGCTGTTCGCCATCGCCCGGAACGGTGTGGTGGACGCCATGCGGCGGCGCAAAGTCCGTGAAGGACCGGGCCTTTCGTCGTGGGACGTCGTGTCCGAGTCGTCGTCGGCGTTCGACGGCGTGGATCAGCTTCTCGACCGGATCCAGCTCGGGGAAGCATTGGAGCGGCTGAGCCCGCAGCACAGGGAGGCGGTGGTGGAGGTGTATTTCGGCGGTCGTACCTGCGCCGAACTGGGTGAGGAGCTGGGTATTCCGGCATCCACCATGCGCAGTCGCCTCTACTACGGTGTGCGGTCGCTGCGGCTTGTCCTGGAGGAGAACGGGTGGCTGGCGCCATGAACAAGGAATGTTTCCCCTTCCGACCCCTCCTGACCGAGCATCTGCTGCTCGGAACGCCGTTGCCGAAAGAACTCTCCCGGCATCTCGACCAGTGCCTCGACTGCACCCGTGAAGCCGGTGAGACCGAAGACGTGGTCCGGACACTGCAGCGGGTGAACCCGTTGGCGGGCTGGGCCCGTTCACCGGCTCCGGAACTGCACGCGCGGCCGTCGAGGGAACTGGGGGACCGGATCCGCCGGGAGACGGCCGGAGGGAAGACCGCCCGGACCACTCGCGGGAGGCGGATCGCTCTGGGTCTCGCCGCTGCCTGCGTCACCGCCACCGCGGTGATCATTCCCCTCAACATGCCGGACCAGGAGAGCCGGGCGCCCGAGGCCACGTCAGTCGTGCTGGTGCGCCAGGGGAAGATGATCGACCGGCCGTACGGCACCGAGGTCCCGGTGGCACTGTCGGGTCTCAGGGCGGGGGAGACCTATCACATGGTGACGGTCAACGCCGACGGCAGGCGCATCTCCGGCGGCAGCGTACGGGCCGAGAACGGCGAGCAGTTCTCCTTCCGCATGGTGACGGCCATGGACAAGGACACCATCACCGAACTGATGGTGGAGGACGAGGACGGGCGCATCGTGACCCGCGTACCCGTGCGACCCTCCCCGGCCTGACCAGCCGAAGCAACACGACCTGGCGCCGAACTTTCCTGGCGGTCAGGCGATCCGCCATACCCGAAACACCTTGGAGAAGAGTATGCCTTCTGCACGTCGTGCCACCTGGATGCTGGTCGCCACGCTGGGGGTGGGGGCCGGCGGGCTGGCCGCCACGTCCATCGCGCAGGCCGAGCCCGCAGGGAAGGCCGGCACCGTCCGTGCCGACGAGGCGGCCGGGCACCGCCCGATTCCGATCTCGGGCCGGGACCGCCTCTACACCGCCGACCAGTCGTCCAACACGGTGTCGGTGATCGACCCTTCCACGAACAAGGCGCTGGGGACGATCGCGCTGGGCGACCAGCGGGTCGGCAGCGCTTTCAGTCCGCAGTACGGCGGCGACTCGGGTGTGCACGGGCTGGCGATCTCGCCCGACCAGCGGCGCCTGGCCGTGGTGAGCGTGTCGAGCAACACCGTCCACATCGTCGACACGCGGACCAACAAGGTCCTCAGCACCACCGACGTCGGCCGTGCCGCCCATGAGGGCAGCTTCACCTCCGACGGCAGGCAGTTCTGGGTCGCGAACCGGGGCAGGGACACGGTCTCGGTCGTCGACGCCGTGCACGGAGGCGTCATCGCCAATGTGCGCGTGGGCGAGGGGCCGTCGAAAGTGCTCATGAGCCCGGACGGCAGGAAGGCGTACGTCAACCACACCAGCAAGCCCGAGATCACCGTGATCGACGTGCGCTCCCGCAAGGTCAACAAGCCCATCACCGGCCTCGGTGCCACGTTCTCCTCCGACCAGGCGATCTCCCCCGACGGCAAGCGGATCTGGGTCTCCCACAAACGTGACGGCAAGATCACCGTGGTGGACCTGGTCCGCGAGAAGGCCGTCACGGTCCTCAACACCGGCCCCGACACCAACCACCCGCAGTTCGTCGACAACCGCCAGGGGAAGTTCGTCTATCTGACCATGGGAGGGCTGGACCAGACCTGGGTCTACCAGCGGACCGATGGCGCGCCGCGGCTCATCACCAAGATCAAGAACCGTGGGCACGCACCGCACGGAGCCTGGGCGAGCGGTGACGGCTCCCGTCTGTACGTGGGCCTGGAGAAGTCCGACGCGGTCGACGTCATCGACACGGCCACCCGCAAGGTGATCGACACCATCGCCACGGGACAGGAGCCGCAGGCCATCGTCTACGCCACCCGGGTCGCCCGCCCCGGCAGCGCGCAGGGCCTCGGCCGTCAGGGCCTCGGCCAGCAGGCTCACAACGTTCCCACCGTCCTGCCGGACGGCACGGCCGGTGACACTCTCGACCCGGTCAAGGGCCGCGTCCTGGAGGCGACCATCCGCCCGGTGAGCGGGCTCGACATGATCCAGCTCCAGGCACGCGGGCTGAAGCCGAACACCGTCTACCAGGCGTACGCCGTGGCCGCCGACGGCAAGAAGACCCCCGTGCGCTCGTTCCCCACCGACGCGAACGGCAAGACGCCCATGGCACTCGCCTTCGGCGCCTTCGACGGCGAGAGCATCTCCATCGAGGTGAAGGGCGAGGCGACCCCGGTCCAGAAGGCGGCGTTCGCCGCTCAGGGGAGCATGCACGGTCACGCGGTGAAGACCGCCGACCTCCTGTACTGCGACTGCTGCTGATCCCGGCGCTCGACCGAGAGGACGTTCCCATGCCCCGCCGCACCCGACGGCACATCTCCCCCTTGATCACCGTTGCCGCCGGTGCGGCGGGAGCAGTACTGCTCTCGGCCGGGTCGGCCGCGGCGCACATCAGGGTCATCGGCGATGTCATCCCCGGAAAGCCCGCCACCCTCCAATTCCGTGTCCCCAGTGAGCTGGTGGACGCCACCACTGTCCGTATCGCCGTCGCCGTCCCGCCGGAGCTCGCGGTCACCGCCGTGCCGGCCCTCGAGGGATGGAAGGAGCAGACCGTCGCCGGGCCCGCGGGCAAGGGCACCCAGGTGGTCTGGACGGCGGAGTCCGGCCACGCGATCGAGCCGGCCGCCAGCCAGACGTTCAAGGTGAAGGTCGGCCCCGTACCGGACCAGTACTCCCTGACCTTCGACACGGCGCAGACCTACTCCAACGGCACCACCGCCGCGTGGAATCAGAGGCAGACCGGCTCCGAGGAGCTGGAGTTCCCCGCACCCGTACTCGTCATCAACCCCAGTGCCAGTCCGCCGCCCGCAGCGACGCGTGACTCCCCGCCGCCGGCCGAGCAGCGGACGGCACCCGCACCGTCCGTCGCAGCTGCGCCCACCGCCTCGGGCGACACCCAGGAGACGGAGTCGTCCGCCGGCCTGTGGGCGATCGGTGCGGGAGGCATCGCGGTCGCCGCGATCCTCGTCGTCGGGCTCCGGCGGCGCCGGAACAACGTGACATCACGGTCATGACACGTGTCGCCGTGGGCGGTGTCCTGGGCCCTCGGACGGCGTGACCGGGGACGGCCGGTTCTGCCGGACAACTGGCCGTTGCCCGGCCTCTCATCGCCTCGGAAGGGCCTCTTCGATGCCCGATACGCTCTACGCCCCCGCCCCCGCCGAAGCTGACGCGCCGCAGAGTTCCGCCGGCCGGCGAGCCGGAGCGGTCATGTCGACCAACGCGGTGCAGTACGGGCGGTCCGGCATGGCAGTCGCACTTGCCCTCGTCGGTGAGACCCTGCGGATCGATGTCACGGACCTCGGAGAGCCGATGTCACGTCCCGCACCGCTGTCGGACGACGAGCACGGCCGTGGTCTCGACACAGTCGGCTCAGGGCGTTGTCTCTGCGCCGGGCTCCGCCGGTGCCGCCGGCCGCGCGTTCTGCCTGCCCGGCACACGGCCGGGCCTGTTCGCCCTACTTGGAGTCGACCCGTCCGAGCGAGTCGGGGCTGATGGCCAGTGCGTCGCGTGCGGCCTTCCAGGCCGAGTTCCCGGGGTAGAGCTCGCTGCGGAGGTAGGCCCCGGTGAGACGGGCGAGGGCGGCGACCCGCTCGGGGCTCTCGTCCGTGGTCTCGGCGGCGTCGTATCCGGAGACCCCGCCGAGCCCGTGCTCGGCGTCGAACAGGGTGAGCAGCGACTTGGGGCCCGGGGCGAGCGTGTACGGATCGGCGTGCCAGTCCGGGCCGGCGACCGTGAGGAAGGCGGAGTCGTCCTTGTCGCCGGCGACCACCAGCGTGGGTGCCGTCATGGTGGAGAAGTCCGTGGTCAGGAAGAACGAGTAGTTCTCGACGGTGAACTCGGTGAGGGCGTCACCGCCCCGTCCGGGCGCGGCGAGCAGCACACCCGCCTTGATCCGGGGTTCGGCCAGGTCCACCTCGGTTCCGTCGTGCGGATCGGTGAGGCGGGCGCCCAGCAGCAGGCTCGCGGTGTGCCCGCCCATCGAGTGCCCGGCCACGGCGACCCGGCTGTGGTCGAGGCGCCCGAAGAGCTGCGGGACGGCGGCCTCTATGACGTCGAACTGGTCGAGGATGCGCTTCATGTCCTCGGCCCGGGTGCGCCAGTGCGCTTTCGTCCCGTGAGCCCCGGGATCCGGGCTCAGCGTCCTGGAGTCCAGATGCGTCGGCTGGATCACCACGAAGCCGAGTTCGGCCCAGAGGTTCGCGAGAGGGGCGTAGCCGTTCAGCGAGGAGAGGTTGTTCGAGAAGCCGAGACCGTGCGACAGGAGGATGACCGGCAGTTCGCTACCGGTCACCGGGGCGGAGACGCGCAGATGCAGGTCCACGGCGCGGTCGGGAGCCGGGAGTACCACCGGGCTGACCGACAGGACAGGTGTGGGCGAGCCGGGAGTGCCGGTGGCGTAAGCGGGATTATTCATGATGAGCGTGCCTCTCGACGACCCCTGCCGCCGGTCCTGGCCGGCGGCGGCGGGTATGGCGGAGCGCCCGCCTTCAGCTACGCTAAAAGCGGATCAATGTTCCACTTACGATACGGAACGGTGATCCGTTTCGTAAATCGTCACGGGAAGGAGTGCGTTGTGCCGACTGCAGGCCAACCCAAGGGGGCGTCCGCCCGCAGCAAGAGGGCGGACGCGGTACGCAACCAGCAGACCCTGCTCGACGCCGCCGCGGAGGTGTTCGTGACCTCGGGAATCGATGCGCCGATCCGGGAGATCGCAGCCCGGGCGGGGGTAGGGCTGGGAACGCTCTACCGCCACTTCCCGACCCGGGCGGACCTCGTCACCGCCGTCTACCGCCACCAGATCGAGGCATGCGCCGAGGCCGGCCCGAAGCTCCTGGCCGACGCGGCCTCCCCGTTCGACGCGCTGCGGCAGTGGGTGGACCTGTTCGTCGACTTCCTGATCACCAAGCACGGGCTCGCGGACGCCCTGCAGTCCGACAATGACCGCTTCGCCGCGCTGCACACCCACTTCCTCGACCGCCTGATGCCCGTCTGCGCCCAACTGCTCGACACCGCGGCCGCCGCCGGCGACATCAAGCCCGGTGTCCAGCCCTACGAACTCATGCGCGGCATCGGCAACCTCTGCATCGGGCAGGACACCGATCCCCGCTACGACCCCCGCCGGCTGATCGAGCCACTTCTCCAGGGCTTGCGCCCACCGCACTCACCCGACGGTGACGACACGCGTTGACCTCGTCAGCCTCGACGAGGTCAACGCTCCCTCCTCATCGCGCTGACGCAGGCGCAGACGCCGACGCCGACGGCATCGAGCGCCTGGTGGGCACGGACGCGCGGCGCGGGGATCCGACGACAGGCCACGCCGGTGAAGCGCGCGGTCCCGCTCTGCTTCGGCAGCACCCGCTCCTCACTTCGCGTTCCGTACCCGTCGGTGGCAGCCGTACCCGGGTACCGCGCGAGACCGCCGCGCTCGCGCCGGACGAGACGGTCCCGCTCAGCGGAAACCTGGAGGGCAACTCGCTGACAGCCGTCGACCCCGCCCCCCCGCGAGACGATCGGCACCGTGAAGGGCGGCGGCCTGAAGGGCTCCCGCCAGGCCATCGGCTTCAGCGCCGACTCGAAGACCGCGTGGGTCCTCAACGAAGATCTGACCGTCGCCGAGGTCGACGCGGAGGACCTCGAGGTGACCCGTGTCCTCGGCAAGCGCTGACCACCCGCAACGGGCTGCTGCCGGGCCGCCGAGCGGCCGGCGGCGGGCAACCGAGGCTCCAGGAGGCCGGCTTGCTCGAGAGCACTGAGCGGGGCCGCCGACGAACTGAGGGATGAAGAAGTCCGCCGAGAGCCGGTGGGGGCTCTTGGCGGACCTCGACGTGCTCCGCGTCGAGGCGGAGAAGCGCGACCGGCCAGGTGTCAGGCGCGTCGCCCGTCCGGTGGCTCACATCGTGGCGACCTCCCTGCGGGCCGGCCCCGGCGCAGCCGGCTCTTTCGAGGAAGTGTCCACAGCGCCATCCTGCCGAGGAGACCGTCCCGCAGCACCAGGACGTGGAACAGCACGGCCAGCATGTGCAGTGTGAAGAGAAGGAAGAGCGCGTAGCCGAACACCAGATGCGCCTCGCGCAGTGCGGCGAACAGCGCCGGATCCGCGGGCGCGATGGCGGGCAGACGTACACCACCCACCACGAGCGGGGTGTCGGACGCCGACACCATGGCCCAGCCGATCAGAGGCTGGGCCACCATCAGTCCGTACATGAGGCTCTCGGACGCCGTGGCCGACCAGCGTTCGACCCGGCTCATCGACGGGGGATGCGGGGGTGCCCGGTGGGTGAACCGGTTCACCAGCCGGATCACAGCCAGTGCGAGGACGGCGACACCCAGCGGCTTGTGCACCGAGAGGAGAAGGCGGTAGTCGCCCAGCGAGGCCACCATGGCCGCCCCGATGAAGAGCATGGACACAATGGCAACGGCCATCACCCAGTGCAGCCAGCGTGAGAAGTACGTGAACTGTGCCCGGGCCTCGGTGGGGGCTTCGGCGGCCTCGGGAACCTCGGGGATGTCTTCGGTGTCAGTCATCGATCTCTCCGGACACCTGCACCGCGCTCCTGCTCGCGGGCTCGCCGGCACGTCGCGCGAAGGACTGCGCGTACGCCGCGGAGCGGGCGCTGAGCAGCGGGTCGCTGGACGGAGCGATCCCGCGGGGCACCACTGTGGGATCGAAGTTGACGTCCCGTGAGTTGCCCGCCGCTTCGGTGTTGACGGATGTGAGAGTGAGAACCCCGGTGTCGATCGTGCGGCGTGTGCCCGGCCAGGGCAGGGTGGCGTCGTCGACGGGATCTTCAGGACGGCCGATGGTGAGTACCAGCCGCCACCGCAGGGGGCCGCCGTGGAATGCGCTGATCAGCGTGTCGAAGAGCTGATTCCTGCCGAGCTGTCCCGCGACGGCCGGACGCACCGGCTGGAGAGGGACCAGCGACCAGCGGACTGGGACGGTACCGCCCGAACTGTTCGTGAAGTGGAAGGCGTTGAGCCCGTTGAACGTGCTGTCCGCGAAACCCGAGGTGGGCGGGTGCTTCTTCGCCAGCTCCATCGCCCGCACCGTCTCGGGATGCTCGGCCAGGAAGGCGGCGGCCTTCGCCGGATCCGGTCTACCCGTACCGGGTACCACCTTGAAAGCAAGCATCCGGTCGTAGAAGCCGCGAGGCGTACGATCCTGGAAGACGGGCAGGTTGATCATCGCGGTGCGCCACTGCTCACCGCCGGGAAGGTCGAACCGCAGTCCGAGACCACGCACTGTTTTCGTGGCGTCGGCCACGTCGGGGGTCCCTCCGGACAGCGAGAACCTGCCGATCACCGGCGTCCGTCTGCCGGCCTCGAAGACCACCGCCTCCGACACCGCGCTTCCGGCCCCGTTTCCGGAGAACGAACCGGTGACGCTGACACCCTTCGCGTGGTTCCTTCTGAACCCCGGATGCTTGCCGAAGACGCTTTCGAAACCATCCGTCAGCCGAGCAGGTGTCAGCTCGTCCGGGGGCAACCGGCCGCCCGCGTATAAGAACGCCCCGATGTCCACCGCCCCGACCCCGGCCACCGCCCCCAGACCGAGCAGCGCGGTCCTGCGGCTCGGCGCGGTGCACGCGGGCCCAGGGGACCACACGTCCTCTTGCTCCACCAGATATCTCCTCTCGATTTCCGCCCGTCGGCGCGCTGGACGATGACGTGTCGGGGGATACGCGCCGAAGTGCCGCAGTGTTGACGACACAACGAAGAAAGGCACGTCACAGCCGGCGAACTCCGGCGCCGGGGGGCCGCCGGGGCTCGGCCCTACTGCTCGAGGCCGACCAGTCGCGCGCTGCTGCTCCACAGATCAGCGGCGGCGACCTGGGATGTGACGATCCGCGTCCTTCCCTTCTCGTAGTATCCGCCGGATTGCCAGCTCCGGCCCGGTTCGGTCGTGGCCAGCCACAGCATCTGCCGGGCGCCCTTGTCGGGCGATTGGAAGAAGAGGCGTGGAACGGGTGACCTGAACAGCGTGCCGACAGGGCTCCTGCTGCTCCGGGCGAAGTTCGAGGACACGCCTCCCGGGTGGAACGCCGCCGCGGACAGCCCTCGCGAGTGGAACCTGCGATGGAGCTCCTGTGTGAAGAGGATGGTCTTCGGCGCCGGTGGTGTCTGCGGCATGATTCCGTCCTTCGGTCGGTTTCGCGTTACGTTGCGTCGAGGACTGCGTTGAGGGCTGCGTTGAGGGCTGCGCCGAGGGGGGACGACCGCGGCGCGCGGGTCCCCGCGAAGCTGTGCCGGGCAGGTTTCAGAGGCGACCCGGGCTGAATCCGCCCGGGGCAGCCTGCACGGCAAGGGCGGTTCAGCGCAGCGTGGTGAACCATTCGTGACCGTGCTGTTCAGACATGCACTTCTTCCTCCGGCTCCGAAGCAGCTGTCCGGGAAGGAACCGTGACCGGTGCCATCGGGCCGGCCGCGCGCAGGTGGCCGACGAGGCGCCCCGGATCGGTGACGTCCCGCCCGGTGAGCTCCCGCGCGATCACGGAGTGCAGCAATTGCCGGGACGAGGGACTCAGCGCGTCGAGCAGGACTTCGCGGACCATGTCCGGCAGCAGGTAGTGGCCTCCGGCCTGTACTCCGGGATCCGAGCGCCAGACGACGAGCCTCCCGGCCACCGAGCCGTCGACCAGTTCCAGCAGCCGCTCGTGCTTCACGCCCAGAACAGACGTGAGAAGACCGATGTCCAGCAGCCCTCCGTCAACGGCGGCGTGGGTCAGCATCGTTCTCACCGGATCGGGGCGCTCGGCCAGCCGTGCCTGGACGATGCTGCGGACCGAGGCCGGCACCCGCGCGCCCTCTCCGGTGCGTTGACGGGGCGGAAGCTTCAGCAACTCGCCGAGGACGAACGGATTGCCCGCGCTGCGCCGGTGCAGCGCCTGCGCCTCGGCGGACGAACCGCTTTCGCCGCGGCCCGCGAGAATCGCGGCCACGTCCTCGGCTTTCAGGGGCTCGAGCTGCAGCCAGGTCGTACGAAGCCGGGCCAGCTCCGCGAGCAGTGCGCCGGCGGGAGGGCATTCCGTGTCCCGCACGGCGCATACGATGACGACCGGTACGTCCCGCAACAGTCTGGCCAGCCGGCACAGCCGGCCGTAGACGTCGGACGTCGCCCAGTCCAGGTCGTCGACGACACACAGCGTGGGTGCCCACGCGACCTCCCGGATGAGCGTGGTCAGCACGTCCTCGTCGCTGCGGTCCCTCGTGCCGGTGTCGGGGCCCTGCTCTTGCAGTCCGTCCAGGAGCTGGGTGATCGGGCAGCGGAAGGTCACTCCGTGGCTGCCGTCCAGGACATGTCCGCCGCTGGCCCGGGTGACGGCGAAACCGGCCTCGGCGGCCTGCGCGGCGAACTCGTCGAGCAGCCGGGTCCTGCCGGATCCCGGCTCGCCACGGATCACGGCCCACCGAGTGCCGCCGGCCGCCGCATCCTCCAGCACGGCATGGAGCCGGCCGGTCTCCTCGGTGCGGCCCGCGAAAGGCATCCCGGCGACAGGCTGAGCCCCGGACAGGGTCGTGGCCGACCGGGGCGGCCGTGGTAAACCGAGAACGGCGGTGTCGTGCCTCAGGACGGCGAGGTGCAGATCACGCAGGCCGGGGCTCGGGTCGAGGCCCAGCTCACGGGCCAGTGTGCCGCGGAACCGATCGTACTGACGGAGCGCCTCCACCGGCCGCCCGGCGGCGTAGAGGGCGCGCATGAGCAGCGCCCAGGAGGTCTCGCGGAGCGGGGCGCCGATGGTGAGTTGCTCGGCGGCGTCGACGGCCGGCACCAGGTCGCCCTGTCGGATGAGGATCGTGGTCCGGAGCTCCTCGGCGTCCTGGCGGGCGGCGTGGAGGCGGGCACTCTCACGTACGGCGAAGGAGTGCTCGGCGGCCTCCCCCAGGGCCGCCCCCCGCCACAGGCCGAGTGCGGCGTCTATCTCCGATCGAGCACGCGGCAGTTGTTGCTGCCCGAGCGCATCGCGGGCCCTGACCACGGAGGCTTCGAAGGCTGTCGTGTCCCGTGCGTTCCGGGGCACGCGCAGGGCGTAGCCGGAGGGGCCGCTGACCAGCACGGAGGACCTGCCCTCCCGGACGGGGTCCAGGACCGAGCGCAGTCGGCTGATGTGTGCGCGGATGGAGGACACCGCTGCCGCGGGCTGGTCGCTTCCCCACAGGGTGTGACGCAGCTCCGTCAGGGAGACGGCTCGGCCGTCCTCGATGAGGAGGCGGGTGAGCAGTACTCTGCGTTGCCGCGGGCCCAGGTCGAGTGCGTCCTGCCCCCGCAGCACCACGACAGGCCCCAGCACGCCGTACCACAAGCATTGGTCCTGGGTCGCGTTCACCGGGTCGGCTCGATTCCCGCCGACGCTGTGCGCGGGCCACGTTTTCGGGACGACATGCTCGTCGCGGGGATACGCGGGTCCGGGTCGTTCTGTTGAAGGACAGGGCAAGGGCGCGGCGTGCACCTCGCCCAATGAGCGTCCTGTACGGCGATGGCGAGCCCGCTGCACAGGCGGCCGGGCCGGAACCGGACTCGGCCCGGACCGGACGGGCGGGTGTCGCATCCAGGCTCCGTTTCCCAGGACGGCGGCTGGCGCTTCATCAGGATCCCCCAAGAGTGTGAAGACAGAAGCGGTGGTCGTTGGTGGCTGTGGCTGTGGCTGTGGCTGTGGCTGTGGCTGTGGGCGTGGGCGTGGTGCGTGCATTGCCGGGGCGAGTGGCTCCGCCGGTCCGTGGTGCGACAACGATGTCCCGCATCCGAGGAGTGACCGATCCTTCGGGCACGGCGTTGACGGCGCCGGGCGCAGCTGAGGACAGACAGTGAACCGGGGTTGCGGTGACGTCACCCGCGGCGCATGGCCCGGCCGTGCCCGGAACGAGGCGCCGCCGGTCGGATCGACAACTGCTCATGCCCGGTCTACGCGGCACAGCAGGAAAGTGTTGAACAGGCGCCCGCACACGCATGGAGAGCCGTCGTCATCCGCGGTCGGTGGCGCACGGATGCACGTCGATGAGGGTGCTCACCCGGTCCTTCGACGACTTCATGGCGGACTGTGCCACGCTCACAACCGGGCCGGTGCCGCCGATGCCGTATCCGATCACTCCGGTTCGGCCCGTACGGAAGGTGCCTTCACCAACTGGTCCGACGGCCTGCCGGGATCCGGGCGGCGGCCGTCCGACTCCTGTCGCCACAACCGGTGTTCCCGGTCCGCCCACGCCGGTGACACCGTCCCGCTCCACATGCCTTCACGGGCCCCGGGGTCACCGGACGCCTTCCAGACGTGGGCGGCCACGACCGCCACGATCGCCGACGCGAGCCAGTCATGGACGAACGTCGCCCCCATCCGCAGGGCCAGGGGCCAGAACTGTGGGAACCAGAGCATGAGTCCGGTCCCCACCATGACGATGCCCGCACCCGCCGTCCACGACGCGTAGACCTTCTGGCCGGCGTTGAACTTGCCCGAGGGGACGTCCGACCTGCCGCGCCGCCGCACGGCGGCCTTCAGCCAGCGGCGGTCATGGTCCTCGAACCGGCTCAGCCGGCTCAGGTCCGAGCGCAGCGCACGGGAGGCCAGCCCCAGCAGCACCGGTACGGGGAGTCCGATACCGGACCACTCGTGCAGGACGACCATCAGCCTGCGTCGGCCGACGAGTTCGGCCAGTGGCCCGATGTACAGGCACGCCGCGGTGGCGACGCACACCGCGGCCAGGGCGGCGGTGCTCTGGTGGACCCGGCGTTCTGCCGGAGTGAATCTCAGGAGCCGGGCCCGGCCGGAAGGGCCCGCGGGTGCGGCGGTGTCAGACGGTCGGGGCATCGTCACGTCCGTTCGAGCGGCCGACCCACGCGTCGATGTCGTAGCCCAGGCGCTCCCAGTAGCCGGGGATCACATCCTTGGTGACGGAGATGCCCGAGAGCCATTTCGCGGACTTGTAGAAGTACATCGGGGCCACGTAGAGCCGTACGGGGCCACCATGGGCGTGGGTGATCGGCTTGTCCTCCATGGAGGTGGCGACGATCACGTCGGGCCGGCGAGCCTGCTCCATGGTGAGGCTCTCGGTGTACTCGCCGTCGAAGCAGGTGAACCGGACCGCCTTGGCCTCCGGCGACACCCCGGCGGCATCGAGGATCGTGGACAGCCGCACCCCCGCGAAGGGGGTCTTCGGCACTCGCCAACCGGTCACGCACTGTACGTCGAGGACGGTCCGTTCCTGAGGGAGCGCGGCCAGATCGGACATCCGGTAGGTGGCGGGCCTGTCCACCAGCCCGTCGACCGTGAGGCGGTAGGTCGTCGCGTTCTTCTCGGGAACGGAACCGGTGACCGAGTAGTAGCGGAAGTGATTCCCCGGAAGCAGACCCGACAGCCCTGTCGGATCCCTCTCCGCGACGGTGTCGATGCCGTCGGCGATCACGCGCTGAACGGGACCGCCGGCGACGACGCCCAGAGCGCCCAGGCCGACCATGCCGAGCAGGACGCGCCGCCCCACCGGGGTGCCGCGGCGGTCGGCATCGCCTTCTTGGAGAGGTGCCGGCACCTCGGAATGACTGCTCATACCCCTGTGTACGCACCATGGCCCGGACCTGTTGAACAGGCGTCGGCAGGCAGGGCGAAGAGCCGTGCGCGCGAGGGGCCGTCGGTTGCCGGGCGGGCGGGCCGCCTGCCGAGCGTTCGGCAGCGACGCGCCGGCAGGCAGCGGGCCACGGCGGCAGCGCAGGCAGACCGCGCCCAGCCGTCTCGTACGCCGAGCCTGCCCTCCCCGGGGCCCCGTTCAGCTCTCCGCGTGCTTCTTCAGGGCCTCACCCAATGCCGTGCATCCGTCCTTGATCTGGTTCACGACGCCGCCCGTCACGGGGACGAGAACTCCGCGGAGGGTCTCGTGCTGTTCCAGAACGGTCCGTCCGGCCGCGTTGCCGACCAGGCGGAAGCAGTGCTCCGTGTCCATCAGCCCCGGCACCTTCAGCCGCGAGGCCCAGCGCAGTTCACTGCCGGGGCTCACCCGGACGATGCGGCACCGGGAGGTCGCGGCCTGCCCACCCGGCAGTACGGCGTGCAGCGTGATGACCTCGCCCTCGGCGACCACACCCTCGGCACTGCGGTAGTAGGGGTTCCAGTCCCGGTGACCATGAAGGTCGGTGAGTATCCGCGCGCAGGAACCAGTCCTCGGCATCGGCGAGCCGGGGCCGTGCCGCCGCCCGGGTGACGAGCCGCGCAACCCTGGCACTTGGGACGGCGGCGGCAGGGTCCGGCGTCACGCGAAAGGGCGGCCACCGGCTCGGGCTTCATGGGACGGCACGGGCGAGTGGGCCGGGATCCGGGTCCTCAGGCGGTGTTCCGGCCCGGCCGTACGACGGTCGCCAGGACCGTGACCGGTTCGCCGCGTTCGAAGCGCAGGGTGAAGGGGATGCGCTCGCCCTCACGCCAGTCGGTGTCCGGACGGACGGTCACGTTGACGCCGTGCGGATCCATGGTGAGTCCCTCCCTGGCCGGGATCGTGGCGCTCGTCGCGGGTTGGCGATAGGCGGCTCCGGAATCGGTCATGCGATGGCGGCTCAGCTCGGGCGGGACCGCCGTGCGCGGCGAGGAGACGGCGAGCAACCGGTCGGCCGAACCACCGGTGTTGGTGATCGTGAAGAAGGCCGCCGTCTCCGGGGTTGCCCCGAACCTGAGGAAGACGTACCCGCCCTTGACGGCGACTCGTGAGGGGCTGCCCGCGTTGCCGTGCGTGGTCCAGACCCCGAGCCCCACGAGCCCGAGCGCGCAGGCGAGAACAGGGGCGGCGACGGCGGCGAGCGAGGTGCGCAGCCGAGGGGGCAGGGAGTTCTTCACGGCCGGTTCTTCCTGGAGGCGGGGACGTCGACTGGGTCGGAGGTCACAGCACGGTGCGGGCGGTGCCCGGGCCGAGCGGTGGCGCGGTCGGGAGAGGGCTGCCAGTGACGCAGCCGGAGACTGCCGAGGACGACGAGCACGGAACTGAGCGACATCGCGACGGCGGCGAGCATGGGGTTGAGCAGTCCGACCATCGCGAGTGGGACGGTGACGGCGTTGTAGCCGAAGGCCCACACCAGGTTTCCCCGGATCGTGGCAAGGGTGCGGCGGGCGAGGCGTACGGCGTCGCCGAGGGCCTCGATGTCGTCGCGTACGAGGGTCACGTCGGCGGCGCCGATGGCGACATCGGTGCCGGTGCCCATCGCGATCCCCAGGTCGGCCCCGGCGAGTGCGGCCGCGTCGTTGACCCCGTCCCCGACGACAGCGACCCGCAGCCCTTTCTCCTGCAGTTCCCTGACGAGTTCGGCTTTGCGCTCGGGCGTGCAGCGGGCATGCACCTCGTCGATGTGGAGCGCGGAGGCGACGGCGTGGGCCGGGGCGGCCTGGTCGCCCGTGGCGAGGACGAGGCGCACGCCGAGGCGGCGCAGCCGGTCCACGGCGTGGTAGCTGCCGGGCCGTACGACGTCGCTGAGGGCGACGACCGCTTCGGGCCGGCCTTCGACATGTACGACTACGGGGGTCTGCGCCGCGGCCAGGGCCTCGGCGAGCGCCGCGCCGAGTGCTTGGGGGAGTTCGCCCGCGGGGGTGCGGACTTCGACGAGGGTGCCGTCGACCCGGCCGCTCACACCGCTGCCGGGAGTGGCGGCGAAGTCGGTGAGCGAGCCGGGCCGTACGGCATCGGGGCCGAGGGTCCGCTGTGCGTGCGCCACGACAGCGCGGCCCAGGGGGTGTTCGGAGCCGCTCTCGACGGCGGCGGCCAGCCGTAGCGCCTCGTCTGCCACGAGACCGTCCTCGCGGCAGGTCACCCGGACCACGCTGAGGCGGCCGGAGGTGAGGGTGCCGGTCTTGTCCAGGACGACGGTGTCGATCTGCCGCAGGGTTTCGAAGGCCTGGGGGCCGTTGACGAGGAGGCCGAGCTGGGCTCCTCGTCCGGTGGCCGCCATGAGTGCCGTGGGCGTGGCGAGTCCGAGCGCGCAGGGGCAGGCGACCACGAGGACGGCGACGCATGCGGTGACAGCGGCCTGGGCGTCGGCTCCGGCGCCCAGCCAGAATCCGAGCACGGTGACGGCGAGGGTCAGCACGATGGGCACGAACACCCCGGCCACGGCATCGGCGAGTCGCTGCGCGCGGGCCTTCCCGGCCTGCGCCTCGGTCACGAGGCGGGTGATGCGGGCGAGCCGGGTGTCGGCGCCGACGGCGGTGGCGCGTACGAGCAGCAGGCCGCCCGCGTTGACGGCGCCACCCATGACGGGCGAACCGGCCGAGACCTCCTCGGGCTGCGTCTCCCCGGTCACCAGGGAGAGATCGACGGCGGAGGCGCCCTCGGCGACCACACCGTCCGTGGCGATCCGCTCGCCGGGACGTACGACGAAGTGCTGCCCCACGGCCAGCCGTTCGACGGAGATACGACGCTCGGCAGCGCCCTCGCGGACGGTCACCTCCTTGACCCCCAGCTCGGCGAGCGAGCGCAGGGCCGCTGAGGTGCCGCGCCTGGCGCGGGCCTCCAGATGACGACCGAGGAGGACGAAGAGCGGGACGCCGACCGCCGCCTCCAGGTAGATGCCGGCGGCGCCCTCCGAGGCGGAGGGCAGCAGGGTGAACTCCATTCGCATGTCCGCGGCGCCGGCCCCGCCGAGGAAGAGCGCGTACGCGGACCAGAAGAAGGACGCCAGGACGCCGAGCGAGACAAGGGTGTCCATGGTCGCCGCGCCGTGCCGCAGTCCGCGCAGCGCCCGCTGGTGGAAGGGCCGGGCGCCCCAGAGGGCGACGGGCGCGGCGAGGACGAAGCACAGCCACTGCCAGTTGCGGAACTGGAGCATGGGCACCATCGAGAGCACCAGGACGGGGACGGACAGCAGCGTTGTCACGACGAGGCGTTGGGGGACGGCCCGCCCCGTGGCCTCGGCGTCGTCCGCGTCCTGTCGGCCGCTCTGTGGGCCGGCCTGCGGTTCGGGAAGTGCCGCGGTGTACCCCGCCTTCTCGACCGCCTCGAGCAGCGGCGCCGTACCGAGTCCGGCCGGGTGGTGGACGCGGGCTCGGCCGGTGGCGAGGTTGACGCCGGCACTGACCCCCTCCAGCATCTCGAGCTTCTTCTCCACCCGGCGCACGCAGGCGGCGCAGGTCATGCCACCCACCACCAAATCCGTCGTGACGAGCGAGCCGGCCTCGGTCTCCGGTGCCATCAGCGACCGTGCCCCATGCCGCCCATGCCGCCCATGCCGCCCGTGCCGGGGTCCTGGTCCGACGAGACCCCTCGCATGTCCGGAGCGACCGGACCGGCGAGACGGCCCACGCCGTACGAGAGGGCGAAGACAGCCGCGAGCAGCAGCACGAAGCCCGCGAGAACGGCGTAGGGAAGGGAAGGAGCGGAAGGCCGTCCGGTGGGGGGCGGCACAAGATGATTCATGGAAGTGGCTCCGGCTCGGTGAAGGGCCGTGAGCAACGGGACACGGCCGTACGCACCAGAGGTCGGGCCGGGGAGTGCGGGAGTTCCCCGGGCCACGGGTGAGTCACATCACATGGTGGGCTTCTGTCGCGTCCGTACGGCTCCGCCGTGGTGCCCGGCACCGACCGCACCCGGCGGGCCGGGCCTCGTGCTCAGTTCCGGCGTGTGGAGCCGCGGACGACGACGGTGCAGGGTACGACCAGGTTGGCCGGCTCCTTGCCGTCGAGTACGTCGATCAGTGTCGTCACGCACTCGGCGCCGAGCCTGCGGGCGTCCAGGCTGAGGGCGGTCAGGGGGACATCCCAGTCGGTGGTTCCGGTGGACTGGTCGCTCTCCCGCATGACGCTGATCATGAGGTCGTCGGGGACGGCGAGGCCGAGCCGCCGGGCGGCGACGACCAGGGCCTGCCCGTAGGTCTCGTTGAGGCCGTGCACCGCGTCGGGGCGGGAGGGGCCGGTCAGCAGGCGTACGGCTGCCTCCACGGGATCCTCCGCGGCAGCGGGGGTTTCGACGAGGGGAGACTGCCCGGTCCCGGCGCACCACTGGCGGTAGAGGCGCTCGCAGTCCTGGGTGTAGGCGTCGGGCTCGGAGCCGGAGAGGAGGCCGACGCGGGTGGCGCCGGACTCCCGCAGATGACCGAGGATGTCGGCCATGCCGTGTTCGAGGTCGCTCTCCACGGTGGGCACGCCGTCGTATCCGGGGTCGATGGGGCGTCCGTCGGTGACCACAGGAATGCCGCGGCGCGCGCAGTCGGCGAGCAGCGGGTCCTCGAGCGCGGGGTCGACGATGATCAGCCCGTCGGTGGGGACGCGCGCCCACAGCCCGGAGGCCGGGTCACCGGGGACGACGACGAGGGCGTAGTCGTGTTCCACGGCGGTCATGGTGGCGCCCGCCGAGAAGGCGGCGTAGTAGGGGCGGTAGGTGCTGGCCCAGGGGAGGTCCGACATGTGGCCGACGACGAGTCCGAGGATGCCGGTGCGTCCGGAGACCAGGCCGCGGGCCACGGGGTCGGGCCGGTAGCCGAGCTCCGCCGCGGCGCGGCGCACCCGGTCACGGGTGGCCGGCGCGATCTGGCCCTTGCCGCGCAGGGCGTGGGACACGGTGGTGATCGACAGGCCGGTCGCTTCGGCCACGTCGCGGATGCCGATGCGCCGTCCCGGTCCTCTGCCGTGCTGCGGTGTGCGGCTGGTCATGCCTGTGCCGTCCCTCCGTGTCGTCCTCGGGCGCGGCAGCGACCGCACTCCCCGGTGACCGCGCTCCCCGGCGGCCATGCTCCACGAGCCCGCCGGAGTTCGTTCCCGACTTCCGGCGCCCAAAACGTTTTGGTCTCGCCGAGCTCTGACTATTGACGTGCCCAAAACGTTTTGGGCACTCTAGCGCACCACCGGTTCCCGGCACTCCCCAAGGAGCTCCATGCGTACCCTCCGTACCCTCGCCATGCCCGTACTCAGCGCCGCGCTGTTGACGGCCCTCACCGCCTGCGGCGGCTCCGCGTCCGGCGGCGGCACAGACTCCTCGGCGCACACCACCGACTCCAAGGGGTCCCGCACCTACGGCCAGTGCGAGGTGACCGGCGTCCGGGGCTCGATCGACCTCAAGACCGTCGAGAAGGACACCCTCACCGTCCTCGGCGACCTGCCCAGTCCCGGCTGGTGGAACGGCGACACCGCCCGTCAGATCGACAACGGCTACGAGTACTGCATGGCCGCGAACATCGCCTACCGGGCCGGCCTGCCCAAACTGACCGTGCGCAACGTCTCCTTCGACGCACTCGTCGCAGGCAAGGCGGACGGCTTCGACCTGGCGCTGGCGGAGATCTCCATCACCGACGCCCGTCGCAAGGTCGTCGACTTCTCCGCGCCCTACTTCGCCTCCAACATCGGAGTCCTGGTGAAGTCCGGATCCAAGGTCACAGAGGAGAACATCGCGGGCCTGCGACTCGGCGTGAAGCAGGGCACCACGGGCGCCGACTTCGTCCGCGACCACGTACGCCCGAAGAACCCGCCGAAGGTGTTCGCCGGAGACGTCGAACTGCAGGCCGCCGTCCAGGCCGGCCAGATCGACGCCGCGCTCACCGATGTCGCGATCGTGCTGGGCAAGGCGAACTCCTCGCAGGGCAAGTTCGAGGTCATCGGCCAGTACGAGACCGGGGAGTCGTACGGAGCGCTCTACCCCAAGGGCAGTGCGAACACCGCCGCCCTCGACGCGGCCATCGAGGAGCTGAAGAAGGACGGCACGCTCGGCAGACTCGCCTCGACCTACCTGACCAAGGCCTTCGGCGGCGACCCCGAGGCGATCCCGCTGTGGAGCGCCAAGTGACCGTGACCTCACCCCTGCTGACGGCCGGCCGGAGAGATCCGTCGAAGAGCGCGCCGCCTCGGCCGGCCCTGCCGCTCGCCGGCGCGGCGGTGACGGCCGTGCTGGCCACCGTGGCGCTGACCGCGGTCACCGCCCAGTCCGCCGGCCGGGTGCTGCCCGGCACACCGGTGATCCTCGGCGCCGCCGTCGTGACCGTAGCCGTTCTCACTCTGCTCAGACCCGCGTTGCGAGCGGTCCGCTCGGCACGCACCGCCGCCACGGCGTGGAACGAGGACCGGCGCTCCGATGCCCGCCGGGCCGCGTCCGAGGCACGCGAGGACGCCTGGACCGTGCTCGGCTGGTGCCTGGCCTTCCTCGTACTGCTCGGCGCCGTCTGGTTCCTGTGCAGCAACGACCGCGCCGTGCAACGCACCTTCTTCGACGGCTCCGTCATCGGTCTCAGCTTCCGGGAGATCGCGTCCGCCTTCGGCACCAACCTCTACATCGCCGTTGTCGCGCAGGTGCTGATTCTCGCCTGGGGACTGGCACTCGCCCTCGCACGCATGGCACCGGGCCGGGCCGGCCGGCCGCTGCGCCTCCTGGCGACCGCCTACATCGACGGCTTCCGCGCCGTTCCGGCGATCATCATCATCTACCTGATCGGCTTCGGACTGCCCCTCGCCGAAGTGCCCTTCCTCAGTTCGCTGAGTCCGGTCTGGTTCGCGATCCTCGCGCTCACCCTCACCTACGGCGCCTACGTCGCCGAAGTCTTCCGGGCCGGCATCGAATCCATCGCCCCCGGCCAGAGCGCCGCCGCACGGTCCCTCGGCCTCTCGCAGAGCGCCACACTGCGCCACGTCGTACTGCCCCAGGCAACCCGCCGTGTCGTCCCGCCCCTGCTCAACGACTTCATCAGTCTGCAGAAGGACACCGCCCTGGTGAACGTCATCGGCACGATCGACGCCTTCAACCAGTCGAAGATCTTCGCATCGAACCACTTCAACCTGTCCTCGGTCACCGTGGTCGCGGCGCTCTTCGTCCTCATCACGATTCCGCAGGCCCGGCTCGTGGACCGACTCACCGCCCGGCAGCAGCGGCGTGGCAAGGGGGCCTGACATGGCATTCATCGAGATCGACGCCGTGCACAAGAGCTACGGCGGCACTCCGGTACTGCGCGGCATCGACCTGGAAGTCGAACAGCACCAGGTGGTGACCCTCATCGGCGCCTCCGGCAGCGGCAAGTCGACGCTGCTGCGGTGCATCAACGGCCTCGAGGACATCAGCGCGGGCGAGATCAGGGTCGCCGGTGAGGGCGCGTCCGGCCGCGGCACCGACGTGGACCGGCTCCGCCGCGATGTCGGCATGGTATTCCAGCAGTTCAACCTCTTCCCGCACATGAACGTCGTGCGCAACGTGGCTCTCGCACCGATGCGCGTGGCGGGAGTACCCCGGGCCGAGGCGGAGGAACGGGCCCGCACGCTCCTCGCCCGCGTCGGCCTCGCCGACAAGGCCGACCGCATGCCCGACCAGCTCTCCGGCGGACAGCAACAGCGCGTGGCCATCGTCCGCGCACTGGCCACCCAACCGCGGGCCCTGCTCCTCGACGAGATCACCTCCGCCCTCGACCCCGAACTCGTCGCCGAAGTCCTCGCCATCGTCCGTGAACTCGCCGACGCCGGCATGACCATGCTGCTGGCCACCCACGAGATGGGCTTCGCCCGGGAGGTGTCGCACAAAGTGTGTTTCCTGCACCAGGGAGTCCTGCTGGAAGAAGGACCGCCCGAGCAGATCTTCGGCGACCCGCAACAGGAACGCACCCGCGCCTTCCTGCACCGCATCGTCGAAGCGGGGCGCCTGTGAGTTCCCTGAGTCAACCTCTAGGCCGCCAGAGGTGTCTCCGTGCCGTTGATCTTGTTGTTGGTTCGGTGGATCTCGGGGTCGTAGCAGGTTCCGGTGTGCCAGCAGGCCCACATCACGCGCAGCCAGGATCGGGCGAGGATGCGGGCGGCGTGGGGATGGCGTTTCTTGTCCGCCC
>NZ_JBIAPL010000011.1:0-218672 GCF_042888225.1 Streptomyces sp. NPDC003023 | reverse complement strand
TGAGTTCTCAAGGAACGGACGCTTCCTTTGTACTCACCCTCTCGGGCTTTCCTCCGGGCGCTTCCCTTCGGTCTTGCGTTTCCGACTCTATCAGACTCTTTCGTGTCCGATTCCCGGCCGGCGGGTTCTTGCTCTGCCTTTCAGTTCTCCGCTTTCGCGTTTCCCTTTCCGGCGACTCCGACTTTATCAGAAGTTCTGAGTCGGGATTCCCCGCCCCCTTCGGGCACCACAGAGCACACAAGAGTGTGCTGGGTTCCCCTTCAGGCGGAGCCGTAAACGTACTGGAGCGGGGCGCCCCGATGCAAATCGGGGGCCCCGCTCCGGTGTTGGCGCTGTCGGACGCGGCGTCAGACCTCGACGACGACCGGCAGGATCATCGGGCGCCGGCGGTACGTGTCCGAGACCCACTTGCCCACCGTGCGGCGGACCAGCTGCTGCAGCTGGTGGGGTTCCGCGACGCCGTCGGAGGCCGACCTGGCGATCGCTTCCTCGATCTTGGGCATGACGGCCGCGAACGCGGAGTCGTCGATGCCGGATCCCCTGGCGTGGATGTTCGGCCCGCCCACGACCTTGCCCGTCGTGCTGTCGACGACGAGGAAGACCGAAATGATGCCCTCTTCGCCGAGGATGCGGCGGTCCTTGAGTGCGGGCTCGGTGACGTCTCCGACCGAGAGACCGTCGACGTACACGTACCCGGCCTGGACCTTGCCGACGATCCTGGCCCTGCCGTCCACGAGGTCGACGACGACGCCGTCCTCCGCGATGACGATGTGGTCCTTGGGAACACCCGTCAGAGCACCGAGCTCCGCGTTGGCCCGCAGGTGACGCCACTCGCCGTGGACCGGCATCAGGTTCTTCGGCTTGCAGATGTTGTAGAAGTACAGCAGCTCGCCGGCCGAGGCGTGGCCCGACACGTGCACCTTGGCGTTGCCCTTGTGGACGACGTTGGCGCCCCAGCGGGTGAGTCCGTTGATCACGCGGTAGACCGCGTTCTCGTTGCCCGGGATCAGGGACGAGGCCAGGATGACGGTGTCGCCCTGGACGATGCGGATCTGGTGGTCGCGGTTGGCCATCCGGGAGAGAGCGGCCATCGGCTCGCCCTGGGAACCGGTGCAGACGAGCACGACCTGGTGGTCGGGAAGATCGTCCAGGGTCTTCACGTCGACGACCAGACCGGCCGGCACCCGCAGATATCCCAGGTCACGGGCGATGCCCATGTTGCGGACCATCGAGCGTCCGACGAAGGCGACGCGCCTGCCGTACTCGTGCGCGGCGTCGAGGATCTGCTGGATGCGGTGCACATGGCTGGCGAAGCTGGCCACGATGATCCGCTTCTGGGCGTTCGCGAAGACCGTCCGCAGCACGTTGGAGATGTCCCGCTCGGGCGGGACGAACCCCGGAACCTCGGCGTTCGTCGAGTCCGAGAGAAGGAGGTCGATGCCCTCCTCGCTCAGCCGGGCGAAGGCGTGCAGATCGGTGAGGCGCCCGTCCAGCGGCAGCTGGTCCATCTTGAAGTCGCCGGTGTGGACGGCCATGCCCGCGGGGGTGCGGATGGCGACGGCCAGGGCGTCCGGGATGGAGTGGTTGACCGCGATGAACTCGCAGTCGAAGGGACCGATGCGCTCGCGGTGGTCTTCCGTCACCTCGAGGGTGTACGGACGGATGCGGTGCTCCTGGAGCTTGGCCTCGATCAGGGCGAGGGTGAGCTTGGAGCCGATCAGCGGGATGTCCGGCTTCAGGCGGAGCAGGAACGGGACGCCGCCGATGTGGTCCTCGTGGCCGTGGGTGAGCACGATGCCGTCGATGTCGTCGAGGCGGTCCCGGATCGTGGTGAAGTCCGGCAGGATCAGGTCGATCCCCGGCTGCTCCTCCTCGGGGAAGAGGACGCCGCAGTCGACGATGAGCAGCCGGCCCTCGTATTCGAAGACGGTCATGTTCCGGCCGATCTCACCGAGACCGCCGAGCGGGGTGACGCGCAGGCCGCCCTTGGGCAGCTTGGGCGGCGCGCCGAGTTCAGGATGCGGATGACTCAAAAGACTCTCCTCACCATGTACGCCACATCTGCCTCCTGGGCGCGTGGCGTACATGACATTTATGCACTTGCTGTTGTCTGTGTCCGGCCGGGTCCGTCGGCCGGCCCCGTGGGTCGGCCCATTGCGGTCTCTTCGGCCGGTCTCGCCTATTCAGTTGTGAAGTCTGTTCAGAGCTCTACCCCGCCGGCGGCCAGGTCGACCTTGAGCTGAGCGGTCTCTTCGGCCGACAGCTCGACGAGGGGAAGTCGCAACGGGCCGGCGGGCAGACCCTGCAGGGTCAGTGCCGCCTTGGTCGTGATGACGCCCTGGGTGCGGAACATGCCGGTGAACACCGGGAGCAGCTTCTGGTGGATCTCGGTCGCCTTCTGGACGTCCCCACCGCGGTGGGCGTCGAGCAGGGCGCGCAGCTCAGGAGTGACGACGTGGCCGACGACGGAGACGAAGCCGCAGGCGCCGACGGACAGCAGCGGCAGGTTGAGCATGTCGTCGCCCGAGTACCAGGCGAGACCGCTGCGGGCGATGGCCCAGCTGGCGCGGCCGAGGTCGCCCTTGGCGTCCTTGTTGGCGACGATCCGCGGGTGGTCGGCGAGCCGGACGATCGTCTCGGTGTCGATCGGCACTCCGCTGCGCCCGGGGATGTCGTAGAGCATCACGGGCAGCTCGGTCGAGTCCGCGATGGCCGTGAAGTGGCGGAGCAGGCCCTCCTGAGGGGGCTTGTTGTAGTACGGGGTCACCGCGAGCAGGCCGTGCGCGCCGGCGCTCTCGGCGGCGCGGGCGAGCTCGATGCTGTGGCGGGTGTCGTTGGTGCCGACACCGGCGACGACGTGGGCCCGGTCTCCGACCGCTTCCAGTACGGCCCGTACGAGCTGGTCTTTCTCCGCGTTGCTGGTGGTGGGCGACTCGCCGGTGGTGCCGTTGACGACCAGGCCGTCGTTGCCTGCGTCCACCAGATGGGCGGCCAGTTGCTGGGCGCCTGCGAGGTCAAGTGCGCCGTCCGCCGTGAACGGCGTGACCATGGCGGTGAGGACCCGCCCGAAGGGGGTCTGCGGAGTGGAGATCGGAGCCATGGGTAACACGCTACTCGCTGCTCAGCGCCGGGGGTCCCCTTGGGGGACGTGACGTACGACGTGGCATGCGGAGCCCGGCACTGCCTGCTCGGGGGTTCAAGCAGTGCCGGGTCCGTTTGATCAGCCTAGATGAACTTCTCGAAACGCCGCAATACGGACACTTCGCCACACCTGCCGTACATCTGTGCCCGCGGGTCCGGGTTCAGCCGCGTCTCAGGGGGCGATACGTCCGTTGGCGTTGAACGCCGCGTACGTGAGCGGCATGAGCTTGGCCCAGTGCTGCTCCATCTTCTCGCCGACCATCTCGATCTCACGCTGCGGGAAGGACGGCACCTTCGCCTGCTCGTGCTGGGTGCGCAGGCCGAGGAAGTGCATCAGCGAGCGCGCGTTGCACGTCGCGTACATCGAGGAGTACATGCCGACGGGCAGGACGGCCCTGGCGACCTCGCGGGCGACGCCCGCGTCGAGCATCTCCACGTACGCCTCGTAGGCCCGGCGGTACGAGTCGTCCATCACGCGCCCGGTCAGCTCCTGCTGCGCCTGGGTGCCCTCGACGAAGACGTACTTCCCCGGGCGGCCCTCCTGGACGAGCTTGCGCTCGGCGTCCGGGATGTAGAAGACCGGCTCCAGACGGCGGTAGCGGCCGGACTCCTCGTTGTACGACCAGCCGGCGCGGTGCCGCATGAACTCGCGGAAGACGAAGATCGGGGCACTGATGAAGAAGGTCATCGAGTTGTGCTCGAACGGGCTGCCGTGGCGGTCGCGCATCAGGTAGTTGATGAGGCCCTTGGAGCGCTCCGGATCCTTGGAGAGCTCCTCGAGGGACTGCTCCCCCGCGGTGGAGACTCGGGCGGCCCACAGCACGTCGGAGTCTCCGGCGGTGTGCTTCACCAGTTCGACGGTCACGTCGCTCCGGAAGCTGGGCTTGGCCATCTCTGCGGGGATCTCACTCACCGGCGGGGTCCTTCCAGTTGCATCGCTCGGGCGGCGCCCACTCTACGTCCCGGCACCGACAGCTCCGGCCATGACGGCCGCGCGAGTGTTCTTTGGTCAATTCGGGGAATTCGGGCACCTGATGCCGCTTGCGCTCGTCTCTACAGGTAGCAGCGGTACCAGTAGCCGCGTCCGCCACGAGTTCTTTGGAGAGTCCCTGATGTTCCTCCCCCGGCGACCGCTGGGCGGTGCCCCCTCGCGAGAGGCCGTCCCCTTCACTTTCGTCGCCGAGGCCGACGCCTTCCGCAGTAACGTCACTCCCCCGCCGCGTGTCCGTCCCAGCCGCTCCCAGCTCGCGGGCAGGGTGCTCGTCGGTCTGACCGTCGTCGGCGGGCTGGTCGGGTCCCTGCTCTTCGGGCTTCCGGCGCTGGAGACCGGCCAGGCGCCGGGGCAGTCCCAGAAGTCGGAGGCGTCCCAGGGCCGCTGATCCCGGTCTCGTCGTCCGACGGCCCGGCAGGCACCCCCATGGCCCCCCTGGGGTGGTCGCCGTCCGGCGGCCTCGGTAGCCTCACCCGGGCACAGCCCAACCGAGTGTGCTGGTGAGTGAGGATCAGTCGTGCCCCTGCCCTTCCTGACGGCCGACCGTGCTTTTGACACGCAAGCGGACGACGTCGCGCTGCCCTTCGACGATCATGACCAGTGGCGGCGTCCGTACCGTCCCGGGCCGTGGCGGGTGGGGAGCGCCGCCCTGATGCTGCTGCTCGCCTCGTTCGTGCTGATCGCGGCGATGATCATTGCCTTCGCCGGTGCCCTGCCCGGCGCCGGGGCGTGCTTCCTGCTCGGTCTGGCCGTGATCCTGGCCGCGCTGAGGCTGCTGCGCATGGGCGTCTGGGTCAGCCGGCACGGTCTGCGGCGCGTGGCGTTCTTCTCGACACGCACCATCCAGTGGCGGCACACCGCCCAACTGCGCACCGTGCAGCAGCCGGTCCGCTGGCTGGGGCTGCCCCGCACGGTTCAGGGGCAGGCACTCGTCCTCGCGGGACAGGGTGATGCCCTGACACTGCTCACCGACCACAACGCCGACTTCCTGACCCGGCCGGAGGCCTTCGACCGCGCCGCCGACACGGTCGAGGCGTGGGGCGCGGAGTACCGCGCCGGCTGACCCGCACCGCCCGCGCGGCTGTCGCCCTCCCCGGCCGGGGTCGGAAAGGGGCGTCAGCCGGCGACGGGCCTGCCGTCGTGCAGAGCGATCGCCCGCTGCATCGCACGCCGGGCCCGTGGAGTGTCACGTGCGTCGTGGTAGGCGACGGCCAGCCGGAACCAGCAGCGCCAGTCGTCCGGTGAGTCCTCCGTCTCCGCACGCCGCTTGGCGAAGACCGCGTCCGCGGAGTCGCGGTCGATGCGTCCGCCCGGTGTGCGGACCAGCTCGTCGACCGGCAGCCCGCCCTCCGCCTCCAGTTCCGCCGCCAGCCGGCCCGCCCGCGTGACGAACTGGGTGTTCTTCCACAGGAACCAGACACCGATCACCGGCAGGATCAGCACCGCGACGCCGAAGGTGACGGTGAGCGCGGTGCCCTGCTTGAGCAGCATCACGCCCCGGCTGCCGACCAGGACGAAGTAGACGACCAGGACGGCAGCCGTGACGAAGTACGTGATCTTTGCGCGCATGGTCCGCTTCAGCCGAGGTCGAGGAAGTTCTCCAGGCCGAACGTGAGGCCGGGAGCGGACACCACACGCCGGACGCCCAGCAGGATGCCGGGCATGAAGCTGCTGTGGTGCAGGGAGTCGTGGCGGATGGTGAGTGTCTCGCCCTCGCTGCCGAGCAGGACCTCCTGGTGTGCCAGGAGCCCGCGAAGCCGCACCGCGTGCACCGGGACCCCGTCGACGTCGGCGCCCCGCGCGCCGTCCAGGGCGGTGACCGTCGCGTCGGGCTGCGGCGCGCAGCCGGCCTCCGCACGGGCCGCCGCGATGAGCTGCGCCGTGCGGGTCGCGGTGCCGGAGGGGGCGTCCGCCTTGTTCGGGTGGTGCAGCTCGACGACCTCGACCGACTCGAAGTAACGGGCCGCCTGCTGGGCGAACTTCATGGTGAGGACCGCGCCGATGGAGAAGTTCGGCGCGATGAGCACACCGGTCTCCGGGGAGGCCGCGAGTGAGGTGTTCAGCCGCGCGAGGCGTTCGTCGGTCCAGCCCGTCGTGCCGACGACCGCGTGCATGCCGTGGCTCACGCAGAAGTCGAGGTTGCCCATCACCGAGTCGGGGGTGGTCAGCTCGACGACGACCTGGGCCTCCGCGTCCGCGAGGGACTCCAGCTTGTCGCCACGGCCGAGTGCCGCGACCAGTTCCATGTCCTCGGCGGCCTCGACCGCTCGCACGGCCTCGGAGCCGATACGCCCCTTGGCACCGAGAACGGCCACGCGCAGCTTGCTCATCGCTTCGTCTTCCTTCGGGTTAGGAGACCGCTTCGTGGAGGCGGTCCGCCTGCTTGTCCTTGAGCGGGCCGATGACCGACAGGGACGGTCGCTGTCCCAGTACGTCCGCCGCCACCGCACGCACCTCGTCGGGGGTGACGGCCGATATCCGTGCGAGCATCTCGTCGACGGACATCTGCTCGCCCCAGCACAGTTCGCTCTTGCCGATACGGTTCATCAGCGCGCCCGTGTCCTCCAGGCCGAGCACGGTGGAGCCGGAGAGCTGGCCGACCGCGCGGCCGATCTCGTCGTCGGACAGACCCTCGGAGGCGACCCGGTCGAGCTCACCGCGGCAGATCTTGAGGACGTCGTGGATCTGGCTCGGCCGGCAGCCGGCGTACACGCCGAACAGACCGGTGTCGGCGAAGCCCGAGGTGTACGAGTAGACGCTGTACGCGAGACCGCGCTTCTCCCGTACCTCCTGGAAGAGGCGTGAGGACATGCCGCCGCCGAGCGCCGTGTTCAGGACGCCGAGCGCCCAGCGGCGTTCGTCGGTGCGGGCGAGTCCCGGCATGCCGAGTACGACGTGTGCCTGCTCGGTCCTGCGGCCCAGCAGGTCCACCTTGCCCGCGGTGCGCAGCGCGCGGCTGCCGTTGCGGGGAGGGGTGGGGACGGCGTCCGTACGGGACAGGGCGCCGGCCTTCTCGAAGGCGCGGCGGACCTGGCGGACGACCGTCGCGTGGTCGATGTTGCCCGCTGCGGCGACGACCAGGTGGGTCGGGTCGTAGTGCTTCTTGTAGAAGCGCCGGACTCGGTCCGCGGTGAGAGCGTTCACGGTGTCGACGGTGCCGAGCACCGGGCGGCCCAGGGGCGTGTCGCCGAACATGGTGTGCGCGAACAGGTCGTGCACGCAGTCGCCGGGGTCGTCCTCGGTCATCGCGATCTCTTCGAGGATGACACCGCGTTCCGCGTCGACGTCCTCCTGGAGGATCAGCGACCCGGTGAGCATGTCGCAGACCACGTCGATGGCGAGGGGCAGGTCGGTGTCGAGCACCCGCGCGTAGTAGCAGGTGTACTCCTTGGCCGTGAAGGCGTTCATCTCACCGCCGACCGCGTCGACGGCGGCGGAGATGTCGAGGGCGGAGCGCTTCTTCGTGCCCTTGAACAGGAGGTGCTCGAGATAGTGCGTGGCGCCTCCGAGCGAGGGCGTCTCGTCGCGTGAGCCGACGTTCGCCCAGATGCCGAAGGTCGCGGAGCGGACGGACGGCAGCGCTTCTGTGACGACGCGCAGACCGCCGGGCAGGGTGGTGCGCCGGACCGTGCCGATGCCGTCCTTGCCCTTGAGCAGGGTTTGGGTACGGGCGACGGCCCGCACCTCCGAGGAGGTGCGGGCCGTCGCCTGCGAACTACGGGACGTCACTTGGCAGCGTCGTCCTTCGCCTCGTCGCCCTCTTCGCCCTCGATCACGGGGATGAGGGAGAGCTTGCCGCGCGAGTCGATCTCGGCGATCTCGACCTGGACCTTGGCACCCACGGCCAGCACGTCCTCGACGTTCTCCACACGCTTGCCACCGGCGAGCTTGCGGATCTGCGAGATGTGCAGCAGGCCGTCCTTGCCGGGCATCAGGGAGACGAAGGCACCGAAGGTGGTGGTCTTGACGACCGTACCCAGGTAGCGCTCGCCGACCTCCGGCATGGTCGGGTTGGCGATGCCGTTGATCGTGGCGCGGGCGGCCTCGGCCTGGGAGCCCTGGGCAGCACCGATGTAGATGGTGCCGTCGTCCTCGATCGTGATGTCGGCGCCGGTGTCCTCCTGGATCTGGTTGATCATCTTGCCCTTGGGGCCGATGACCTCACCGATCTTGTCCACGGGGATCTTGACGGTGATGATCCGCGGGGCGTTGGGGGACATCTCGTCCGGGACGTCGATGGCCTCGTTCATCACATCGAGGATGTGGAGGCGGGCGTCGCGGGCCTGCTTGAGCGCGGCGGCCAGGACCGAGGCGGGGATGCCGTCGAGCTTGGTGTCGAGCTGGAGCGCGGTGACGAAGGTCTTCGTACCGGCGACCTTGAAGTCCATGTCACCGAACGCGTCCTCGGCACCGAGGATGTCCGTGAGGGCGACGTAGTGCGTCTTGCCGTCGATCTCCTCGGAGATCAGGCCCATGGCGATGCCGGCGACGGGGGCCTTGAGCGGCACACCGGCGTTCAGCAGCGACATGGTGGAGGCGCAGACCGAGCCCATGGACGTCGAGCCGTTGGAGCCCAGCGCCTCGGAGACCTGGCGGATCGCGTACGGGAACTCCTCGCGCGTCGGCAGCACCGGCACGATGGCGCGCTCGGCGAGCGCTCCGTGGCCGATCTCGCGGCGCTTGGGCGAGCCCACGCGGCCGGTCTCACCGACGGAGTACGGCGGGAAGTTGTAGTTGTGCATGTAGCGCTTGCGGGTCACCGGGGAGAGGGTGTCCAGCTGCTGCTCCATGCGGAGCATGTTCAGGGTGGTGACGCCCAGGATCTGGGTCTCGCCACGCTCGAACAGCGCCGAGCCGTGCACGCGCGGGATGGCCTCGACCTCGGCGGCGAGCGTACGGATGTCCGTGATGCCGCGGCCGTCGATGCGGACCTTGTCCTTGATGATGCGCTCGCGGACCAGCTTCTTGGTCAGCGCGCGGTATGCACCCGAGATCTCCTTCTCGCGGCCCTCGAAGGCCGGGAGGAGCTTCTCGGCGGCGAGCTCCTTGATGCGGTCGAGCTCGGTCTCACGGTCCTGCTTGCCGGCGATGGTGAGCGCCTGGGCGAGCTCGCTCTTGACGGCGGCGGTGAGCGCCTCCAGGACGTCGTCCTGGTAGTCGAGGAAGACCGGGAACTCGCCGGTGGGCTTGGCGGCCTTGGCGGCGAGGTCCGACTGCGCCTTGCACAGGACCTTGATGAAGGGCTTCGCGGCCTCGAGACCGGCGGCGACGATCTCCTCGGTCGGCGCCTCGGCGCCGCCCTTGACGAGCTCGATGGTCTTCTCGGTGGCCTCGGCCTCGACCATCATGATCGCGACGTCGCCGTCCTCCAGGACGCGTCCGGCGACCACCATGTCGAAGACGGCGTCCTCGAGCTCGGTGTGCGTCGGGAAGGCGACCCACTGGCCCTTGATCAGCGCGACACGGGTGCCGCCGATCGGGCCGGAGAAGGGCAGACCGGCCAGCTGCGTGGAGCAGGAGGCGGCGTTGATGGCGACCACGTCGTACAGGTGGTCGGGGTTGAGAGCCATGATCGTCTCGACGATCTGGATCTCGTTGCGCAGGCCCTTCTTGAAGGAGGGGCGCAGCGGGCGGTCGATCAGGCGGCAGGTGAGGATCGCGTCCTCGGAGGGCCGGCCCTCACGGCGGAAGAAGGAGCCGGGGATCTTGCCGGCTGCGTACATCCGCTCCTCGACGTCCACCGTGAGGGGGAAGAAGTCGAGCTGGTCCTTGGGCTTCTTCGAAGCAGTGGTCGCCGACAGCACCATGGTGTCGTCGTCCAGGTACGCCACGGCGGAACCGGCGGCCTGCTTGGCCAGGCGGCCCGTCTCGAAGCGGATGGTGCGGGTACCGAAGGCGCCGTTGTCGATGACGGCCTCGGCGTAGTGGGTCTCGTTCTCCACCAGCGGTTTCTCCTACATTCGTCTTTTCGTCCCCGCGCCCGTGTGGCCGGGGAGCGTGGCGGAGAAGCGCGCCTTGTGTGCGGGCCGGTCTTCGATCGAAGCTCCCGGGGAAATGTCCGGGGGCCACTACCGAGGACCGGCGGCGAGGAGGCGGCTTCTCGCGCGTCGGGTGTGGCGTTGTGCGACCAGACTAATTGGCGTCCGGCACATCGCGCACGTACAGCAAAGGGAGCGGCCCCCTAAGAGTGGGAACCGCTCCCTTCACGGTGTCTTACTTGGCTCCGCCGGCCGCGCCGCGGCGGATACCGAGCCGGTCCACCAGCGCACGGAAGCGCTGGATGTCCTTCTTGGCCAGGTACTGCAGCAGGCGGCGGCGCTGGCCGACCAGGATCAGCAGACCACGACGGGAGTGGTGGTCGTGCTTGTGCGTCTTGAGGTGCTCGGTCAGGTCCGAGATGCGGCGGGAGAGCATCGCAACCTGGACCTCGGGGGAGCCGGTGTCGCCCTCCTTGGTGCCGAACTCGGTGATGATCTGCTTCTTCGTAGCGGCGTCGAGAGACACTCGGTACTCCTCATGGTGTTCGATGCGCCCGCGAGTGCCCCTGGTCTTTGTCTCAGGGGAGCTTCCGTGACTCGGAGGCGGAGGTCCGATGGGCGCTGCCTCCAGATGATCCGGAGGCGCGTACACAAACGGCCGTCACACAGCGTACCAGCCCGTTCAGGACGTCAGCGCACGAATGGAGTGGTAGACGTCGAAGACCGCGAGGCACAGCGGCAGGAGTGTCAGCAGCACAAAGGTCTCCGCGATCTCCAGGAAGCGTCCCCAGAAGGGGGTGACTCCCTTGCGCGGCACGATCAGCCCGATCGCGACGATCAGCGCGGCGACCCCTGCGATCGCGGCGGTGAGCCAGACCGTACGGATGTCCAGGGCGGCGGAGTCGCCCTTCAGCGCGTCGACGAACAGGGCGGTCGGCGGGTTCAGGGCGAGCCCCAGTCCGAGCAGCACCAGGGCGCCGAGCCCGGCGGCCAGTGAGCAGCCGACCTGGGCCGTGTAGCGGAACAGATGGGCCCGCATCAGCATGGCGCCGCCGGTGGCGAGGGCCAGCAGCTGACCCCAGACGTTGCCCGAGAAGCCCAGTACGGCGGCGGATCCCACAGCCACGAGAGCGCAGCCGCCCACGAGACCCAGCAGCAGCTCGTGGCCGCGCCTGGCCTGGGCGGCGATACGCCGACCGTCGACGGGGCCCTGGGGCGCGGGGTCGTCCCCGTAGTCGCCGACCGAGGTCCGGGGCGGTTCGAAGCCGATGGGAAGACGGGCGAAGCGGGTCGAGAGGCCCGGCAGGAAGGCGAGAGCACCCACCGACAGCGGGGCGCACACCGCGGCCGTCTCACGCGGAGTCATCCGCGTCATGATCGCGACGAACGTCACCAGCAGTCCGACGGCGGACGCGAAGACGAACGCCACGAAGGGTCCGTCACCGCCGGGGGCGACGATGGTGAGGATCACGGAGACGACCAGGACGGCCGCGCAGGCGAGCAGGAACTGCAGCTTTCCGATGCCCTGCCCTGCGGCGAGGGGCAGCAGGCCGGCGCCCGCGACGGCGGCGTTCGCCATGGCGCCGGCGCCCAGGGCGACGGCCGAGCCGCGGTCGTCGTAGACCCTGGCCCGTACACCGGCGAGCGCCAGCAGCAGCACGCCGGCGACCGCCGCGAGGATTCCCGGCAGACCGTGCATGTCGTGCCGCGGGTCCGAGGTCCACAGCACGAAGGCGAGCAGGACCAGCAGCACCGAACCGCCGAGCAGACCGGAAGCCCGCATCAGCGCGTCGGTCCACAGGGTCCGGTCACGGGAGACCGCGGACGCCACGGCGTCGGAGACGTCGTCGAAGACGGCCGGCGGCAGCGACTCGGAGAACGGGCGCAGGGACAGCAGCTCACCGTCGAGGATGCGCTGGACGGCCAGCGAGCGTGACCCTTCCAGCACACTGCCGTCACGGCGTACGAGGTGGTACCCGACGGGGGCGCCCGGCGCGGGGCTCTGGCCGGAGAGGCGCAGGATCTCCGGGTAGAGGTCGGCGACGGGAATGTCCTCGGGCAACGCCACGTCGACGCGACCGTCCGGCGCGACGACCGTGACCCGGCAGAAACCGGTTCCGCCGCCGGACAAAGTCGCGGGAGCGGTCTGGCCGCGACCGTTGGCCGCGGCTGGGGCCGTCATACTCACCTGCTGCTTCCCCTCGTGGTTCTCGTCGATCCCGCGCCCAGGAACCGGGCCCTAGGGATCGTAGGCCAGGCAGTCGGACCGTGGGCCGGGCAGACGGATCGCAGTCACCGGCATTGCGCTCCGAATGACCCCTTTTTTGCGGTAGTTCATCGTTACGCAAACACGTCGCGCCACCCTACCGCCCCCCTGCCACCCGCCACGCAAGTAGGATCCCTCCCCGCGGATGGAACCCGTCGCCACGGGGGCGCCGATAGGAACATTTCCGTCCGGCAAGGGAATTGGTGAGCTGTGAGTCAGATCGTCGTCAAGCGCCCACCACGGGCCCTGCCGTCCGAAGTGCCCAGCGAGCAGGTGCAACTGCAACCCCCGCCCGAGCTGCCGCGAGGCCAGCAGGAGGGCGCGCTCATGCAGTTGCTGCCCATGCTCGGTATGGGCGGTTCTGTCGTCTTCTTCTTCATGACCCCGAACCCCATCATGCGGATCATGGGCATGGTGATGATCGCGTCGACGGTCGCCATGGCCATCGCCATGCTGGTCCGCTACCGGCGCGGGACACAGGGTCAGCTGGCGGATCTTCGGCGCGACTATCTGAAGTACCTGAACCAGACCCGGCGCTCCGTGCTGCGGACCGCGCGCCTCCAGCGGGACGCCCAGTACTACCTGCACCCGTCCCCCGAGCAGCTGTGGGCGCTCGTCGCCGAGGGCAGCCGCGTGTGGGAACGCCGTACCGCCGACGCCGACTTCGCCCAGGTCCGCATCGGGCTCGGCAGCCAGCAGCTCGCGACCCCGCTCGTACCGGCGGAGACCGCGCCGGTCGACGACCTGGAGCCGCTCACCGCGGGCGCGATGCAGCATTTCCTGGCGGCGCACAGCACCCTGGACGGCCTGCCGATGGCCCTCTCGCTGCGCGCCTTCTACCACCTCACGGTCAGCGGCGACCCCACGTCGGTACGGTCGGCGGCCCGGTCGATGATCGGCTCGCTCGCCTCGCTGCACTCACCCGAGGACCTGGTCATCGCGATCGCGGCGGGCGAGGGCGAGGCCGCCCAGTGGGAATGGGCGAAGTGGCTTCCGCACGTCCAGGCCTCCGGGCCGGGTGACGGCGCCGGAAGCAGGCGCTTCATCACCACGGACGCCCGCGACCTGCAGGACATGCTCGCGACGCACCTCGATGGCCGCCCGCGCTTCCAGGGCGGCAACCACCCGCTCCTGGACCAGCCCCACGTCGTCGTCGTGTTCGACGGCCAGTCGGTCCCGGCCATGTCGGCGCTCGCCGCGGCCGAGGGACTTCAGGGCGTGACCCTCGTCGAGATCGTGCCCGGAGACTTCACCGGGGCTCGCGGCGGTCTGTCGATCGTCGTCCAGCCCGACTCCCTGCGACTGGAGTCCGGACACGGCGACGTCTACGACGGCTCCCCCGACCGTCTCAGCCTCGAAGCGGCGGAGGCGCTCGCACGGCAGCTCGCCCCGCTGCGCGTCGCCACGGGCGGGGACGACGACGAACCGCTGCTGGCCAACCTCGAGTTCACCGACCTTCTGAACCTGGGCGACGCCGGGTCCATCGACGTCAGCCGCACCTGGCGCCCCCGCTCGCAGTCGGAGCGGCTCCGCGTACCGATCGGTGTCGGCGAGGACGGCACGCCGGTCATGCTCGACCTCAAGGAGGCCGCGCAGGAAGGCATGGGCCCGCACGGCCTGTGCGTGGGCGCCACCGGTTCCGGCAAGTCGGAACTGCTGCGCACCCTCGTCCTCGGTCTCGCCGTGACGCACTCCTCCGAGACCCTGAACTTCGTCCTCGCGGACTTCAAGGGTGGCGCCACGTTCGCCGGCATGTCCCAGATGCCGCACGTCGCCGCGGTGATCACCAACCTCGCCGACGACCTGACCCTGGTCGACCGTATGGGCGACTCGATCCGCGGTGAGCTGAACCGGCGGCAGGAGATGCTCCGCGACGCCGGCAACTACGCCAACATCCACGACTACGAGAAGGCGCGTGCCGCGGGCGCTCCGCTGCAGCCCATCCCGTCGCTAGTCCTGGTCATCGACGAGTTCAGCGAACTCCTCACCGCCATGCCCGACTTCATCGAGATGTTCGTGCAGATCGGCCGCATCGGCCGCTCCCTGGGCGTCCACCTGCTGCTCGCCTCGCAGCGTCTCGAGGAGGGCCGACTGCGCGGTCTGGAGACGTACCTCTCGTACCGGGTCGGTCTGCGCACCTTCTCCGCGGCGGAGTCACGGGCCGCCATCGGCGTGCCGGACGCGTACACGCTGCCCAACGTCCCCGGTTCCGGCTTCCTGAAGTACGGCACGGACGAGATGGTCCGCTTCAAGGCGGCCTACGTCTCCGGCGTGTACCGCTCCGGCGCCCACGCCGGCGCGGACTCAGGGGGCACGCTCCCGGTGGACCGCAGGCCGGTGCCGTTCACCGCAGCGCCGGTTCCGGTGCGCTACGTCGAGCCGGCCACGCGGAGCACGGTGCCCGACGCCCGCCGCGCCGAGGACGACGCACTGGCGGACACAGTCCTCGACGTGATCGTCCGCCGCCTCGAGGGCCGCGGCGCGGAGGCCCACCAGGTCTGGCTGCCGCCGCTGGACAACCCGCCGTCGCTCGACGAGCTCCTCACCGGACTCAGCGGAGTCGAGGGCCGGGGGCTGACTCAGCCCGGCTACGAAGGCGCGGGGCGGCTCGTCGTCCCCCTGGGCGTCGTCGACAAGCCGTTCGAGCAGCGCCGGGACACGTTGTTCCGGGACTTCTCCGGTGCGGCCGGACACATGCAGATCGTCGGCGGTCCCCAGTCGGGCAAGTCGACGTTGCTGCGCACCCTCGTCGCGAGCTTCGCACTGACCCACACCCCGCTGGAAGTCCAGTTCTACGGCCTCGACTTCGGCGGTGGCGGACTGTCGTCGATCGCGGGCCTGCCGCACGTGGGCGGGGTGGCGTCACGCCTCGACCCGGAGAAGGTCCGGCGCACCGTCGCCGAGGTGTACGGCATCATGGCGCGCCGCGAGGAGTACTTCCGCAGCGCCGGCATCGACTCGATCGCCACCTATCGCCGGTTGCGCGCCCGCGGCGAGATCTCACCGACCGACCAGCCGCACGGCGACGTGTTCCTGGTCGTCGACGGCTGGGGCACCTTCCGCTCCGACTACGAGGCCCTCGAGCCGGCCGTGGTCGACATGGCCGCCCGCGGCCTCGGCTACGGCATCCACGTCGTCCTCACCGCGTCCCGTTCGATGGAGGTCCGGTCCAACCTCAAGGACCACCTGATGAACCGGCTCGAACTGCGCCTCGGTGACACCATGGACTCCGAGGTGGACCGCAAGGTCGCCGTCAACGTCCCCTCGGGCGTTCCCGGCCGCGGTCTGACGCCGGAGAAGCTCCACTTCATGGCCGCGGTGCCGCGCATCGACGCCATCAACTCCGACAGTGACCTGTCCGAGGCCACGGCCGCGATGGCGCTGGAGGTCAACCGCCACTGGACCGGTCCGGCGGCTCCCGAGGTACGTCTGCTGCCCCGCGAGCTGCCGGCGCAGAGCCTTCCGCCCGGCTTCGCGGAGCCCCGGCGCGGAGTCGCGTTCGCCATCGACGAGAACAACCTGGAACCGGTCTTCGCCAACTTCGACCGCGACCCGTTCTTCCTCGTGTTCGGCGAGAGCGAGTCCGGCAAGTCGAACCTGCTGCGACTCCTCATCAAGCAGATCACGGAGAGGTACGACGGCAACGCCGCCAAGTTCTTCGTCATCGACAACCGGCGTGCGCTGCTGGACGTCACCCCCGCCACCCACCTGGCGGAGTACGTCCCCATGTCCAACAACATGGACCACCACGTCGACGCGCTCGCCGACCTGATGCAGCGCCGCACGCCGTCCGCGGACGTCACCGCCCAGCAGCTGCGCGACCGCAGCTGGTGGCAGGGACCGTGCGTGTACGTGGTGGTCGACGACTACGACCTGGTGTCCACGTCGAGCGGAAACCCGCTGGGGCGGCTCGCGGAACACCTGCCGTTCGCCCGTGACGTGGGCGTCCGCTTCATCATCGCCCGCAACAGCGCCGGAGCCAGCCGCGCCGCCTACGAACCCTTCATGCAGCGCATGATGGAACTCGGCGCGCAGGGCGTGCTGCTCTCCGGCGACCCGCAGGAAGGCGAAGTGCTCGGCGTGCGGATGCGCCCGATGCCGGCGGGCCGTGGCTTCTTCGCCTCCCGCCAGCGCGGCAACCCGCTGGTGCAGACGGGGTGGCTGGGGGACCCGGAGTGAGCGCCCGGACGGGCCGTGGAGCCCCGGCGCCGAACTGTGTTCCGGCGTGGAACCGTCTTCCGACGTGGAACCGTTTTCCGACGTGGAACCGTCTTTCGACGTGGAACCGTTTTCCGGCGCGGAACCGTCTTTCGACGTGGAACCGTTTTCCGGCGCGGAACCGATTTCCGGCACCGCGGGCACACGCGACGAGGCAGGCGCCATGACAGTGCTTCTCGTTCTCATGGTGCTCTTCGGCCTGGGCTTCGTGGCCCTTGGGCTGGCCGACCATCGAGCGCTCTGGTGGCGGTTCCAGGCCCGGCGGTTCGCCGACCCGGCGGCACACGAGCCGTCCGGCGCGGGCTTCGCCGTCCAGCGCGTGGTGTGCTTCGTGATCGCCGCCACAACCTTCTGGGTGTCGTTCTCCACGTACCGCCTCATCACCCCGGACGGAGTCGGCCAGGACGAGCTGCTCGAACGGGTCCAGTCGGTCACGCAGACGCTGGACGGCGCGACGAAGCCGTCGGTGCTGAGCACTGAGGAAGGCGGAACCTGGGGCGACTGGATAGATCCCGAACTCCGCGGCCCCGAGAAGGACGACCCCACGGCCACGCTCGCGTGGAGTTCGGGCCCGCTGCAGCCGGAGGGCAACGAGGAGCGCTACGACGTGAGCGGCGAGGACACCACCGTCTGCCTGACGGTGACGGCCAAGCCCTCCGCCGAGCAGCCGGTCCCGGAGCACATGGGACCGGTCTACTTCGATCTGCGGGCGGAGGTCGCGGACGGGGTGTGCACGGAAGGGTGACAGCAGGAGGCCTTGCCGGTTGCCGGAGGCTTCATCAATTCCAACAAGCAGCGTCAGAAAGGAGCCTCGCGCATGGCTTGGGACGAGTGGGAGCAATTGAAGGCGTCGGCGGCTGACAAGCAGTCTTCGACACAGATGCAGCTGAACGGCATCCCGGAGGAGGACCGGCCGAACGCCGGCAGTGCGACAGGGGACCTCCAGGTCAGCCAGAAGGACCTGGCGGCCATCGGTGACGAGGCGTTCAAGCTGTACAACCGGCTGTGGAAGGAGGCGCGAGTCGCGGACACCTATTCCACGGGCAGCGACCTGACGAGTCAGGGCTTCGCTCTCGGTGGCGCTCTGACACACGTCTCCTCACGCTGGGACAAGCAGCTCGGTTCGGTCATGGACGCCTGCGCGCTGATCTCGAACCACATGGACTTCACCAAGAACGCGCACGCCGGCGACGAGATCTTCATCGAGCGTCATGTGAGCAGCATCTACACCCTCGACAAGGGATTCGACGAGTCGTACGCCCCGCCGGGTGAGAAGAACCCGATCTACGGCGAGAAGGAAAAGAAGGACTAGGGCCAGGTAGGGGCTAAGGGCTAGGGGCTAGGGGCTAAGGGACGACTGATGGACTTCGAAGATCTTCATTCCGCCAAATTCACACTGCTCGACGACCTGGTAACCGACTGGTCGAGCATGCTCACCAAACTGAAGACGCTCGAGACGGACGCCAGAGAAGGCCTGCAGGGCAAGGCACTCAAGGCGAACTGGGCAGGCTACAACGCGACAGTCTCCCGGGAGTTCATAATCAAGTCGGCCGGTGAATTCGGCGACGCACATACTCAGGCGACCTCGATCCACAACATCCTGCGGGACACGCGGGACGAGCTGAAGACCCAGCAGCGCCTTCTCAAGGAGGCCATCGAGCGTGGGCGGGGCAAGAACCTGACGGTCACCGCGAACGGTGGCGGCTTCACCGTCCGGGAGAACCCCGACAAGAAGGCGCCCAACGGCGAGCAGGACGTCACCGGTCTCCGTGACGAACTGCAAGGCATCCTGAACGCGGCCACCGAGGTCGACAACTCCGGTTCGAAGACGCTGAAGGCCCTGGTCGACCTCACTGACCACGGATTCTCCGACGCGAAGTACAAGGACCGCGACACGGCGGACGCCGCGCTGAAGGAGGCGGAGAAGCTCGCCTCGCTGGCAAAGAAGAAGCCGGAGGACCTCACCCCGGCCGACTTCGACACCCTCAATGCCGGACTGAAGAAGTACTCCGGCGACGAACTGTTCGCCGAACACTTCGCCACCACACTCGGGGCGCAGGGCACGCTGAACTTCTGGGCAGGCATCAACAACCCGCACCTGGCATACGAGTTGGGTTCCCAGCGTGTGGAGCAGTACGGGGACCTGCAGAAGCACCTGAGCCTCACTCTCGCCACCGCCACGCAGGCCGACTCCGTGGAGATGTCGACCTGGAAGAGCGACATGGTGCGCGCCGGCGACCAGCCCATCTCCAAGAACAGCACCACCATGGGATTCCAGGTCATGAGCAACCTCATGCGGTGGGGCGACTTCGACGACCAGTTCCTCAACAGCTACGGCACCAAGCTGATCGAGACGGAGAAGAAGCTCACGAACAATGGGAGCCACCCTCCGATGGCGTGGCAGCACATGGGCATTGACCCTCTGCTGAACCGGACAGGATCGGACTCGGGGTCCGACCCGATGACTGGCTTCATGAAGGCACTGTCGAACAGTCCCGACGCCGCCACGGACTTCTTCAACGCCGACTTCGTCACGAAGGACGAGGACCACGAGTTCGAAGAGGACGCCGACGGCAACGGCAAGAACGAGAAGAGGGAGCTCAGCAACTTCGACTACCTCTTCGAGGAGCGGGACTGGCCCGAGGACCGGACCGACAAGGGCGACGACAGCATCGCCGGCCGCAACAACATGGCGTTGGCCCTGGAGGCGGCGACGACCGGCCATCCGGCGGGGGAGATGCCGACCCAGTACACGGAGCCCCACAACGAGGGTCAGGCAACTCTCATGTCGGACCTCGTCGCATCGGTGTCCGAGGACCCGAAGCGGCTCACGGACCATGCGCACATGTCCGACAGCGTGGGGCAGATCACCTCCGAGTACCTGCCGGACATCAACCGCGCGCTCGCGGACGATCCGCACGGGAACACCGACAAGCTCTTCCCCCTTGCGGGCACCCAGGCCCAACTCGAGCACAAGGACGTGACGGCCCTCCTGATCACCGTGGGGCAGAGCCCGGACGGGCACGCAGCCGTCGAAGTGGGTCAGAAGGCCTACATGGCAAGTCTCATGGACTACCACCTGAATCCGGATCTGCCGGCGGACCAGCGCTATCCGCACTCCCCCGAGGAGACGATCCAAGCGATCACCCGACGTTCCGGGGAAGTCAGCGGATCACTCGCCATCGGTATGCAGGAAGCCGTTCTGGGCCCGGCCTCGAAGGAGGCGAAGGAGTTCTCCGACTCGGTCGCCCAGCAGAAGAACGCTTGGTCCGGGGCCATCGGAACCGGCGTCGGCGTCGGCGTCAGCTTCATCGCCACGCCGGTGGGCGGAGCAGTCGCCGGCGGTGTCGCCGGGACCGTCAGCAGCATGGTCCTCGAACACATCTTCCAGCAGTCGGAGACCGACGTGTTGACGGAGGCCAGCAAGGAGGCCGGCGAGTTGTGGGAGAAGAACCGGGATCTGAGCGCGGAACACGGCCAGATGGCGGCCATCAACGCGGCCAAGGCTCACGACCTTCCCTATCAGAACCAGGTGGCGGACTGGGTCCTCGAGGGGCGCGACGACGGTTTCAACGACGCGGCGAACAATGCCGAGCGGATGGCGGACCATCTCACCACGGAGGTTCCGGCCGCATGACAACTGCTCGCACCGGCGCTGACGCCGGGCAGCGTACGCCAGGCCCGGCATCGGCTCCGGCACCAGCGCGCCGGAGTGCCCGACTGCTTCGGCCCTCCACCCTCGCGGTGGTCACCCTCACTCTGGTGCTCAGCGCCTGCTCGCAACCCGAGGAGAAGCGCTCATTCGCCGTGCCGTCGGAGCTCTGTGGCACCTCGGTTCCCGCAGCCGTGGTGGACCCGGTCCTTCCCAAGAGTGGCAAGACGGTGAAGACACATGCGCCGTCGCGCGAGGTGGGCAGTACCCAGTGCAAGGTCGATGTGGACGGCACGACGGTGTTCAGCGCCATCTCCGAGTGGCAGGTGGACCCCTCCGTGAGCAAGGCGGCCCGCATCAATCCGTTCATCGATGTCGATGATCACACCAGTGAGGACGGGACCTACATGTGGTCCGGCAAGGGCGGCGTGCGTCGCATCCCGTGCCCGGTGGCCGCCAAGGAGCACGCCGACCGGAACAAGCTCTTCATCAGACTCCTCATCCACGACAAGGAGTTCTCGGACGCCGACGCGGCCAAGGCACTGCTGCTCGCGTACGCCAAGTCCGTCGCCGAGTCTGAGGCTTGCACAGGAGCCCCGTCTTCTTGAGACCGGGCCGCGGGCTGCTCGCCTGAGCGAGCGGCAGAGACCCCGGGGAGCCTTCTGTGCGGCTCCCCGGGTCTTCTCGGCCCAAGGGGCAAGGCTGTGACGCCCCGTACGCAAGCACGGCCCTCGCTTCCCTCCAAAGCCTGTGCCCGGAACGGCCCTACCCGCCTCGGTAGACTTACCGAGTTCTCGCCGGGCGCAGGTCGCACAGGGGGGACGCGCGTGCCGGACCTGCCGCAGTTCCCACCGGTGAACGGCCCGGCCCACGCGCCGAGGTGTCGCGCCACTCGGCCGCCAGTCGGCCGGCTGCCCGGGGCTGAGCTCCGGCTCCCACGACCTCTACCAGGACCGACAACCATGCTTGCGCCTTTGGCACACGACGACCCGGATGAGGTCGGCGGCTTCCGGCTGCTCGCCCGTCTCGGGCACGGTGGGATGGGAACCGTCTATCTCGCGCGCACCGCCGGCGGGCGCACCGTCGCGGTCAAGACGATGCACGCCTCCATCGCCGCCGATCCTGCCGCCCGTACGCGATTCCATCTGGAGACCGACGCCGCCCGCATCATCGGCGGCCACCACGGCGCGGTGGTCGTCGACGCCGACCCGAAGGCACCGGCGCCCTGGCTCGCCACCGAGTACGTCCTCGGCCCCCCTCTGGACGCCGCCGTCGAACTCTGCGGCCCGCTCCCCGAGAGCACTGTCCGGGCCATCGGCGCGGCCCTCGCCGGAGCGCTGTCCCAACTCCACGCCTCGGACGTGGTCCACCGCGACCTCAAGCCGTCGAACATCATGGTCACCGCATACGGGCCCAAGATCATCGACTTCGGCATCGCCCGCGCCGCCGGCGACGACCGCCTCACCCGCACCGGCACTGCCGCCGGAACCCCCGCCTACATGTCCCCGGAGCAGGCCACCGGCCAGGAACACACGCCCGCCGGTGACGTATTCGCCCTCGCCGGCGTCCTCGTGTACGCGGCCACCGGCCGCCCGCCCTTCGGTACCGGTCAGGCCGCCGACCTGCTCTACCGCGTCCGCTACACCGAACCCGATCTGACGGGAGTACCGGCGGCACTGGTGCCGATCCTGAGCCGGTGCCTCGACAAGGACCCGGCCAGGCGGCCGACGACACACGAGGCGATCGGTCAACTCCACTCAGGACACGGGCACTTCGCCGACCACCTTCCCGATGTTCTGCTCGCCGACATCGCCCGCCGCGCGACCACGGTCTGGCAGCACCACCCCCAGCGACTCCCAGCGCCCTCCGCCCACACCGCCGAGACCCCCTCTTCCGCCGAGCGCCGCACCTACAGCAGGCGTGGGCTGCTCACCATCGGGGGCGCGAGTCTCGTCGGCGCCGCGGCAGTAGGCGGGGGCGTCTGGGCCTGGACCGGCGCCGGCACCAGCGGCCGGCCGGACGACAAGAGCACGTCACCCGCACCGGTGGCGGCGACGGGCGACTGGCTGTGGGAGCTTCCACTGCGTCTCGAGGGTGCCTCACTGACCCCGCCCGTTCCTCTGAAGTTCGGCCCGGTCCTCGCCATCGCGGACGACGACGGGCTGCGGTCCATCGACATCAACACCGGGAAAGTCGATATGCCGCTGCTGAAGGGGCCGGCACACCGGTGCACATACGACCAGAATGTCGACACGTCCAGGGTGTACGCCTCCGAGGCCGGGGCCGCTGGCAGCCACCCGCTCACCATCTCGTCGATCAACTCCGGCCGCGAGCCGAAGCCGTTCGCCGCGGAGCTGAACGAATACAATGGAGCGCTGCCTGCCACACAGTTGCTCACTGCCTACGCCCAAGTCGTCTTTGTCGCGGCAGGGCAGGGTGAGCACTCCGGCACCGGTATCGGCTACGACACTTCTCAGAAGTGGCATCTGATCGCCGTCGACGCGCGCACGGCCAAGGTGCTGTGGCGGCAGCCACTCCCCTCCCGTGCGCGAACGTCGTCCCGGTTGCACTTCCTGGCGGCGCGTGCCGTCAAAGACCATCTGGTTGTCCTGCAGGAGACGTCCGACGGCAGAGTCTTCCTGTCTGTCCGCGACTCACGCCGGGGAATGGAGCTTTGGCGGCAGGAACTCGACGTGCCGGAACCGGACGCGATCCGAGGCATGCTCGAGGCGGACGACTGGAAGGTCTATCCCCCGGTGGGCCATCTGCGCGGCCTCACCTTGAAGGACGGCAAGGAGGCCTGGTCGTTCGGACCAGGGCGTGCGAAGGCACGCACGGGCCCGCCCGTTGCGAGAGGAGGTGCTTTGTTCGCTGTCGAGGAGGGTTCTGGTCTTGTCGCCCTCGACTCGACCACGGGAGACCTTCGGTGGCGGGCTCCCGATCGCAGCGGCGCCGATCTTGACATAGCGCTCCCTCCGGCTCCCGGCGTCACCGAGGTCTACGCATACAGCACCAAATCCGGCTTGTTGAGGTCATTCGCCGCCGACACCGGCAAGGCTGTCACGACCCGCAAGGCCCGGGGGGACCGCTTTCATGGCTTCCACGGCATCCCGGAGGCGATCCTCGCCATTGGTGAGGACTACCTCGCCGCCTACCCGTACAACTGACATCGAATACGCAGAAGGCGGCCCCTCTCGTGCAACCTCTCGGCGCAGGCGACCCTGTCAGGCTCGGACCGTACCGGCTCCTCGGTGTTCTCGGACAAGGAGGTATGGGCAAGGTCTACTTCGGCCAGGACTCCTCCGGCAGGAATGCCGCCGTAAAGGTTCTCCGCCCTGAGCTGGCCCACGACCAGAGCTTGGCGCAGCGTTTCGTCCGCGAGGCCCAGATGGCGCAGGCCGTCACCAGCACAGGCGTGGCGCGCGTGCTCGGCGCGCACGCTGAAGGCGGGCGCCCTTGGATCGCCACCGAATTTCTGACCGGTCCAACGCTCGACGACGCGATCCGCAGTCACGGACCGCTGGACGAGCCGAAGTTGCGCCTCCTGGCCTTCTCCCTGGCCCGCACACTGGCCGACATCCATAGCGCTGGTCTCATTCATCGCGACCTCAAGCCCGCCAATATCGTTCTGACCGCGACCGGACCGCGCATCATCGACTTCGGCATCGCCCGACCCGAACACGGGCTCACCCTCACGACGACGGGTCAGGTTCCCGTCACCCCTGGCTTCGGCGCGCCCGAGCAGGTGTTGGGGCAGCGTGTCGGGCACGCAGCGGACGTGTTCTCGTTCGGTGCCGTGCTGATCTACGCCGTCACAGGAGATCAGGCCTTCACGGGATCCCACGTCGCAGCGGTGCAGTACGAGGTCGTGCACGGAGAGCCGCGTATGGACAGGGTTCCGCCACATCTCGCTCCGCTGATCGGCCCGTGCCTCGCCAAGGACCCGGCCCACCGGCCGACGCCCGATCAGTTGGCTGCGGTGTTCACGTCCCCTCGTGGCACTGAACACGTCTGGCGCCACGGGCCGCTGGCGGCGGACATCCAGGAGCGGGAACGCGCCATCCACCACCTGACGACGGTGATCGCGCCCTCAAGCCCGGGGGTCTCGCGGCGGCGCCTGCTCAAGACGCTCGCGGTGGGCGGCGGCTCGGTGTTCGTGGCCGCAGCAGGGGCGACAGCCTGGTGGTTGGGAACCCGTGGTGACTCCGGGCCCTATGCCCTGCCGCCGGCGGCCAATGCCCCGAACGCCGACCCGGTCCCCGCGACACGGAACCCCAAGCCGCTCTGGGGCCCCGTGCAACTGCTGAACGAGAACCAGGGAGGGCTCATGCCTGTTCGCGATGTCGTGCTCGCCCTCGGCGCGAAAAAGGGGGGACTGGCCGCACACGACGTCATCGACGGAAGGCGCCGTTGGCATACCCCTGGTCCAGTCACTGAAGCCGGCATCGTCACCTTGTCGGACGCGCTCGTCGCAGCCGTGGACAAGAAGGGCGACGTCGTGACGTTCGTCGCCACGTCGGGCGAGCCACGCTGGTCGGTCCCCGCAGACGCCAAGTATGTCCTCGCCGCGGACAAATCGGCCCTTTACGTTGTCACCAAGGCCGACCGGCTCCGCAGTATCAGCCACTCCGACGGCCGCATTCTGTGGACCGTCCGCCCCAAGGTCTTGTTGAATGCCGAGACCCGTCCACGGAGCGTGGCAGGGGGCGGCCGACTGGTCGTCGCGACCACCAGTGGCCGTGTCCTGGCCGTCGACACGACCGACGGGCACGAAGTGTGGAGTATCGACGACCAGACGCCCATCGGGCAGGCGGGCCTCAGCCCCGTGCTGCACGGCGACATGGTTCTGGTCAACGGAGGCTCGTTGACCGCCCGCGACCTGAGCGACGGACGCGAACGGTGGGCGCAGACCACGACGGACAGGGGCCATGTGCGGCCCTACGGCCCCCCTCTCATCCACGACAACCTCGTGTACAGCGCACGAGGCCCGTACATACTGGCTTTCGACGTCATGAACGGCACTGAAGTCTGGAAATCACCAAGGGGCTCGTTCATGGAGAGCCCTTTGGTCGTTCAGGGCGACATGGTGTCTGCCATCAGCCCTGCAACACACACTGAGGACGGCTGGGAGGTCCGTGCGATGTCGCGCCGCAGCAACAAGCACGTCTGGAGCCGCCCGCTGCCGAAAGACGCTGGCTCCTATTGGGTGAACGGGGACGCCAACCGCCTCTTCGTCAGGGCGGGGTCGGAGGTGGTGGCTCTACCGGTGTTCGAATGAGTGAAGTCCCGACCCTGCAATGTGGTCGTTTCGACTGACTTCGAGATGGGTCCTTGCTCGTGCGCACCGACGGGCCTGGCATCGCAGGGGCATGGTTCATGCAAAGGGGTGGGCACCCCTCGCGCGTGCCCACCCCCTGCATCGGTGTCCAGCTTCCAGTCGCTTAAAGGAAGTAACTGGCAGCCCGCTTGTCGCCACCCATGTAATCGCCACCCGCGCGGGCAACGATCCGACCAATCCCCTCGAGGGCATCACGGATGATCGTGGCCTGCTCGTCCCACTTCACCTGCTCCTGGACGTAGGCGGCGTGGGCCTCGCCGTCCCAGCCGGCAGCAACGCTGGCCATGGCCCTCTTGATGGCCGCCAGGTCCTCTTCAAGCTTCTTGGCTTGGTTACCGAGTACGGTCGCTGTCGCGTCAAGAGCGCCGTACTTGACGACGAGCTCGTCGTACGAGTTCATTCCCATGATTCCCTCATCTCACCTGTCGTTGTCATTCGGTGCCTGGCATGCCAGGCACCAGCTGCCATCATTGGCACTAGAGGGCGCTGAGGTTGGACTTCGCGGTCGTACCGACACCAAGGTCGACGTTGATGCCCTGCACGGCAGCACGGATGTCGTCCTCCGTGCCGTCCTTGATCTTCCTCGACTGGCTCGTAGCCTCGAGGAACTTCGCAAGGATGTTACCGAGATTCACCATGCCTTCGTTGATCTTCTGCTGCCGATCGTTGAAGGCTCCGGCGCCGATGCCCTTCCACTGGCCCTCAAGGCTGTCGATCGTGCCCTGAATCTGCTGGAGCTGGCCCTTGAGTGAAGTGAACTTCTCGAAGAGCTCCTTCTGAAGCAGACCTACTTGCTCGTCTGAAAGCCGCTGGCCCTGTGACACGGTTGCGTTTCCCTTCTGAACTACTTCGGTGACCGGCTGGGTTTTGCGCCACTCGGCGTTGACCGGTGACGCCGGACTTGAGAAAGGCCTGATGTCAGGTCAGGCGCTTCGGCGCTTCCGCACGACAGCGAATACGAGTCCCGCAAGGACGACGGCAGCGACCGCGCCGCCAACGACAAAGCCCAGTTGACTGTCGTCCTCGGTCTCCGTACTGGAGCCTGCCACGGTTGCGTCAGTTCCGGGCTTGCCGTCGGGGGCTTGTGACGAAGCTGGTGCAGATGGCTTGGAAGAGGTCGAGGAATCGGCCGAACTGTCGCCGGTCGGCTTGTTGGTGAGCGGGCTGATGCCCGGATCGCCGGGCTTGCCGAGGCCGCGGTTGATGTGGGCGCCGGGGCGGACGACTCCGTGGCCGAGGTAAGTACTGACGGTGCCTTCCTTCCAGTCTTCGCCACGGCCGGCGGACTCGAACATGACGCGGAGGACCTGGTTCGCCGTCCAGTCGGGGTGGGCGGACCAGATCAAGGCGGCGGAAGCTGAGGCGATGGCCGTCGCGGCGCTGGTTCCATTTCTGTCGCAGTAGGCCGTGAACGTCTCGTCGCACCAAAACGGAATGTCGCTGCCGGGTGCGGCAATGTCGACGAAGTCGCCATGCTGGGAGTATTCAGCGACACGGCCGTCTCGGCCAGTGGCAGCGACGCCGATGGCGGCCACGTAACTACCGGGGTACTGCGGTTTGTTGTCCTCGTCGCCACTGTTTCCTGTGCCGGCGAAAAGCAGCTTCCCCTTGCTCTGGGCATATTCCACAGCCTTGCGGATTTCCGTGCTGTAGAACTCACTGGCAAACGAGATGTTGATGATTTGCGCTTCGCTGTCGGCTGCGTTCCTGATCGCCTCCTGCATATCGAAGGCGTTCACCTTGTTCTCGTTCTGGAAGTCCGTGTCACTTACTCGGAAAGGAATGATCCTTGCGTCTGGAGCGAGGCCCTTGAGACCACCACCGGCACCCGTGCCGGCGATCAGTTCCGCCATGGTTGTTCCGTGGCCGGTGTAGTCATCCGTCTCGTCGCCCTTGGCCTCGGCTGAATCCATTCCCTTCAGGACCTGCCCCTTCAGAGAGGGCGTATCCGGGTTGACGCCGGTGTCGATGACGGCGACCTTGACACCCTTACCCGTCGTGGACGTCCAAATTTTCTCAGCGTCCATGGCATCCAGATACCACTGCCTCGAACGCACGTCCGCTGCAACCGCAACAGGGGCAAGACCGGCGATGCCCATACTCCACACGCCGACCGCAGCCATCGTGCCGAGTAGTCCGCGCCGCAAAACATGTGACCCTTGCTGCATGCGACATCGGCTCAATTGTGCCGTCATCCTGACTTCCGAACCTTCCGTGTGCCTAGTCGATGACCGGTGGCGCGGGCTCGCGTCGCCTGGCGACCCAGCTCTCATCTTCTTCCGCCAAGTGATCCGGCCGTGCTGACGCCCTGCGCTCCTGCTCATCGTCACCAACTGACCGCTGACTACGACGGCCACCAACAACGGCCGCACCTCCGGTCGTGTACCCACCGACTACCGGTCGGCTCTGTCCAGCATTGCGAGGAGTGCCGACAACGCCGTCATTACCGGCCGGGCCACGCCCGGTGGTGCGCTGAGCTCCACTCGGGTTTGCCCCGATGACACCGGCCTGGCCGGGCCGCGATGCCGGAGAACGCCCTGGAGGCGTTCCTTCGCCTCCAACGACCGTGCCCCTCGGAATACGGGACCCGGCAGACCCCGCGGTGGTGCGCTGCGGGGTCCCTCCCACGATGGCGTCGCTGCGGCCACCTCGCAGGCCGGTGGAGGGCGCGCTGGGAGAACGACCCATCGTGGGCTGGTTCGGGGTACCAGCGCGGCCTGTCACGGGCTGCCCGCCTCGCCCCGATTGACCACTGACCGGCCCGGTGGTGGTCGGTCGGCCCATGGGGCTGTTCGTGCGCCCTTCGCCCGTGCCACCACTGACACGCGGCACGCCAGTGGGACCAGTGGGGCGGCCCGTTGCAGGGCCTGGACCGGTCGTCAGCGGGCGTCCCACCTTGTCGACGCCCGGCCTTCCCGTCGTCCTGGCGACCGGAGGGTCGCCGATGCGACTGGTGGAGTTGCGTATCGGCCCGGTCGCGGTCGGAATCGGCGACAGTGGACCGTTCTGGCTGGTCGGGGGACCGGTGATCGGGGAAACATGCGGCGAAGGGGGAGAGGTGGTCGGAGGCGGGGGTGCGGTGACAGTGTCAATCTGCATCGACGTGTTCGAAGGAGAGATCGGTGTTGTTGCACCAAGTCCCTTGGCAGGCGTCGCGGCATCAAGCCTTTGCAACCCAGGCTCGGCGCCGATGGCCTGAGACGGTGCAGACCGCATGGAATCAGACCGAGTTGCTTCTGCGCTGGCGCTCCCGCCGTCCTGGATGCCGCCACTCGGCGCCGGCACCGCCACGTCCAGCCGCTTCGGCGGCTTCGGCATCTCCTCGCGGGCCAGACTCGCGTGGGACACGGTGTAGTACGACGCCAGGCGGTTCATCAGGTTGATGGCCTCTTGGCGGTCCTTCTCCGCCTTGAGGGCCTTCTGATACTCCGGGTTGTCCGGCGTCTTGTCCTTCTCCGGGAAAGCCTCGGGCTTCTTCGGGTCGACCCTGTCGTCACGCGGCGGCTTGGAGTTGCGCACGGAGGCCAGGCCCGTGCTGGCGACCTTCATCTGGGCGCCGACGGCGTTCGCGTACCTTCCGACATCCCAGGCATAGGTGACAAGCGACTGGCCGTACGACTCGAAGGACAGGGCCGCTTCGCCCTTCCAGTCCGTGGAAGTGACGAAGTCGCTGAGTTCCTTGGCCGCCTTGTTGAGGGCATTGTTCGCCTTCTCAAGCGTGTCTCCGGCGTTCTCCAGGTCAGCCGGGTTGGCGCTGTCCAGCAGGTCAAGCATCTCGTTGAGCTTCCGGTCCTCGAAGTTCGAGGTGCCGAGGTAGTTCGCGCTGGCACTCAGCCCGAAGGGCAGTATCTCGTTCAGCCAGTACATCATGTCCGTACCGGCGTACTGCTGCTTGATCTCGCTGACGTCCTGCTGTTGTTCCGCCTGCTCCTGCTGCTGAAGCTGCTCGGGGGTCAGCTCCGGCTTCGGCTGCTTCTCATCGCTCATCGCTGATCACCCAAGGTCCGTCGTGCCGGTCCGGGAGTCGTTCGTCTCCCGCTCCTGCTGCTCCTGCGCCTGTCCGTCGCGTTCCTTGTCCAGTCGGGCCTTGATCGAATGGAACTTCAGGCGGAGGTCTTCCTCAAGGTTGTCGAAGCCGATGTCCGCACCACGGACGGCGATGCGCAGCAGCTCGATCTCGTCACTCAGCTGCTTGGAAAGCGACAGTACTGCCTGGTGCACGCGCTGGTACTGATCGAAGAAGCCGTCGGCTTCTGCGAACGAACTCCCTGTTCCGAAGGACGCCCGCGTGACGGTGGCTTCCGCGACCTTGGTGCCGCTGGCGTCACCGCCCTCGAGGTCGTTGAGGAGCCCGAGCACCTTCTTCTGGAAATCCTGCAGTGCCCCAAGTCCGCGCTCGAGGTCGCCTGCCCCGCCCCCACCAACTGCCTCGAGCACGATGCCCGTTCCTCCCCGTTTGCTCCAGCCTGGTCACACATTGCGATCGTGGTGACTCGCCGACCCGGCGATTGCGTTGCAACCACTCTAGCCACTGGCTATGACAGGCCCAAGTGCCTTACCCCCTACAACGTTTCCTTGGTGAGACGTCGCTCTCCTCTGTGCGGTTGCAACCGGAAGGCATCGTTCTTGTCACGGTGTGCCGCCTGCTGCCGCTCGCCCCGACCTGCGTCGCGAGTCACGCAGCGCCACCGCGCCGCCGGCGATCGCCGCGACCAGGACTCCGCCGCCGACGATCACGTATGTCGCGAGGCGGGCGTTGCGTTCCTCCGGGGTCTCGCCCAGGTGGAGTTCGGCCGGGGCCGGGGCCTCGATGTTGGTGACGCCCCCGCCGGCGACCGGCTTGTCGATGGGCTTGTCGTCCTCCGTCAGCGCGCGCACCGGGTCGATGACGCCCCAGCCCACCAGCCGGTCGTGGCCCGCGGTGGAACGCTCCGCCGTCTGCTGGAGCTGGGCGACGATCTGTTCCTGCGTCCAGTCCTTGTGCTTGCTCTTGACGAGGGCGGCGACGGCCGCGACGTACGGAGCGGAGAAGCTTGTACCGTTGTCGGCGCAGTGGCCGCCCCCGGGGACGGTTGTGATCATGTCCACGCCCGGCGCGGCGATGCCGACGAAGTCCCCGGACTGCGAGAACGCGGCCCGCTCGTTGTTCCGGTCCGACGAGGCGACGGCGAGTACGCCCTCGTACGAGGCGGGGTAGGTCTTCTTGACGTTGCCTCCGAGACCGTCGTTGCCCGCAGAGGCGACGATCACGACCTCCTTGGCGAGGGCCCGGTCGACGGCCTGCTTGAGGAGGGGGGTCGGCTCGACGGCGTTGGCCGTGTCCTGCGAGATGTTGATGACGCCCGCCTTCTTGCCCACCGCGTAGTCGATGGCCTCGGCCAGGGTCTTCGCCGAGCCGTGCCCGTCGGCGTCGTTCTGCTGGATCGGGATGATCGTGGCGTCCGGGGCGAGGCCGACGAAGCCGGTGCCCTTGTCCGGCCGGGCGGCGATGATCCCGGCGACCTTGGTGCCGTGGCCCACGACGTCGGTGGTGCCGTTCTCCTTGCCGCGCTCGATCTTGTTGCCGTTCTTGTCCTTCAGGTCCTTGGGCAGCAGGTTCTTGCCGCTGCCGGCGTCGACGGCGGCGCGGAGCTGCGGATGCTTGACGTCGACCCCCGTGTCGATGACGGCGACCCGGACGCCCTTGCCCGTGGACTGCTTCCACAGCTCGTCGAGGAGAACGCGCTGCAGGGCCCAGGGGCGTCCTTCGTACTTCTTGTTGGGGTAGGTGCACTGGCCGGGCGAGTCGGCCGCGGCCGGCGTCGCCGGCACGCCGATGAGGGCGAGCGCGACGACCGCCGTGGCGGCCGCGGCGGCGAGCGGGCGCCTGCTGGTGGACATCATGTCGGCCACGGTCCTCACGAACCCTGCGGCTGACGGGCGGCGCCGGTGGACAGCCGGGGCCCGGTGGGCAGGAAGGACGACCAGACGGCGGGCACGGGGAGCGGCTGCACGTCCTTGTAGCCCAGCCGGGTCTGCGCCTGCTGTGCCTCCTGGAGGCGTCGCTGCTTCTCCTCCTGCGAACCGGAGGAACCGATGCCGGAGTCGTCGGTCGCCGTGTCGCCGTTGGACTGCATCGCGTAGCGCAGCCCGGTGTCGGTGACGAGGAACAGGAAGCCGGAGCCGGTGTCGGATCCCTTGAACTGGCGGAAAAGCTGTCCGGATCCCGGGGTGACGTAGGCGCTGCTCGATCCCGTCGGGAGGGTGGCCGGGAAGCCGGTCCCTGCCCAGGTGCTGAGAGTGGTTGAGCCGTCGCCCCCGTCCACCTTGCGCAGGACGTTGCACACGGTGTTGCGGCTGCCTTCGTCGGTGCTCGCCGAGTTCACCGGTTCCGGGGCCGGTTGGGGCCACTTCTTGTCCTGCCCGAAGGGCCCGCCCGGCTCGAAGGCCGCGGCACTCACGGAGGTCGCCCGGCCGGCCTGGCCGAGGCCGATGAGGTCCTTGCTGTTGAGGAGGAGCTTCGCCATCAGGTCGGAGACGGGCGCGACCCGACCGGGAAGCACCACGTACTGCTGCTTCTTGGTCCCGTCGGTGGCGATGAGGACCATGCCGACCTTGTTCACCTCGGGAAGCAGGCGGGGGGCGCCGGCGGGCTCTCCGGGTACTCCCGGAATCTTGGGGAACGTGATCTCGTCGCCCCTGTGCAGGGTGTCGAGCCAGGCCGCGGAGACCCGCTGCGGCGCCCGGTCCTGGCCGACCAGCTGGCGCAGGAGCAGTTCGTCGTCGGCGACCGGGTAGAGGGTGCCGCCGGCGTCGATCACGTAGCGGACCTTGTCGGGCCCCTCGGCGTAGATCAGCTCACCGCCGCTCAGACGGTTGGCTCCCTCGGTCTTGCCCTGCTCGCGCTCGGCGAACACGAAGGCCGCCTTCTGGATGGCACGGCCGCCCTCGACGGGCCGCTCGCACACGGCCCACCGCTTGGCGGACCCGGCCTGCTTCGCGTCGGGCAGCCGGTCGGGCGCATAGGGGATGCCCAGGGTCGCGCCGTGCGGGATCTTGCCGCTGTCGAGCACCGACTCGTCGACGTTGATGACCTTGCCCTTGTCGGGGTCGAGAAGGAGCTTGGCGGAGGACATGTTCAGCACCGGGTGCAGCTGCGTCTTGCCGTCCGTCTTCAGCACCACGTAACGGGTGGTCGACTTGCTGGCGATGATCACGTTCTCGCCGGGCGCGTTCCAGTTCTTCGGAGCGACGGGCTTGAACATCCCCCACGCCCCGAAGACGGCCAGAATCACCACACCGACGATGGCTCCCGGCAGCACCGCGCGCAACGGGCGCGGGGCACCCTCCTCGGAACCTGTCGCATTCGGCTGGAGGAACTGCGCGATGAGCCTTCGCTTCGCGAAGGTGTAGGCGTTGAGTTCGTCCCGTCGTGATGCCATCTGTCCGTTGTCCCTCTCCCCGCTGAGCGACCAGGTTCCCACACTCATCGAGAGGGGCCTGTCGTCGTGCCGGCCCCTACTATGCCTGCCGGCGCTTGTGTCTTACTGCTCAGGTAGGGTGATCGCCCGGTCAACGTCCATTGGATTCTGGCAATTACGGACACGAGGGGGCAACGCGGCGATGAGTACCGCGACTCGCACGCGAAGTGGGCGGACTCCCGCTCGAGCCCCTGGCAATTCCCGCCGGCAACGCCGCAACGGGACCGCGGCCACCGCGCCCCGAGGCGTCCCCGCCACGACCACCCTGCGCGCTCTTTCCCGCACCAGCCGGGTCGGACCCGTCGAGATGCGGGCACTCGTCCTCATCGAGGCGGGGCTCGCACTCGCGGCCGTCGGCGTCGCGCTCGGCGGCCTCTGGATGATCCCCACCTGCACCGTCGGGGGTCTGCTGATACTGCTCACCGTGATACGCCGTCGCGGTCAGGCACTGCCCGACTGGCTCTCCACGGTCGCGGCCCTCCGCTCCCGCCGGCAGCCCTCCGCGCCTGCCGCGGCGGATGTGGACGCCTCGCTCGCCCCGGTCGTCGAGGGGGCGCCCGGGCTGCGCCCGTTCGCCTACATCGACCGTGAGCGCCGAACCGTCGGAATGCTCGGCGACGGCACCTTCCTGACCGCGGTGGTGCGCGTGGAGGCGAGCGGTGCCGCGCTGCGTCCGGCTGCCGGAGCCCGTGCACTGCCCCTGTCCCTGCTCGGTGACACCCTCGAGGTGGACGACATCGTGCTGGAGTCGGCGCAGCTGGTCCAGCAGGTGCGTTCGGCACCGGCACCGCATCTGCCGCAGCAGTCCATGGCCCGGCTCTCCTACGCCCCGCTCCAGGAGCGGACCGGCGCGCCCGCGCTGAGGATGACCTGGGTGGCGGTCAAGCTCGATCCGGAACTCTGCCGGGAGGCGGTCGAGGCCCGCGGCGGGGGTGTCGAAGGCGCCCAGCGGTGCCTTGTCCGCATGGCCGACCACATCGCGAGCCGTGTCACCGGCGCCGGTTTCCAGGCGGTGGTGCTGGACCAGGAGGAGCTGAACTCCACCATGGCGACCGCCGCGTGCGCGAGCCCCCGGCTCGCGGCGCGTCCCGGCAGCGCGGACGCGGCGCCGCAGCGCCGTACCGCGGAGACGGCCCGCGTCTGGCGGTGCGACGACCGGTGGCACACCACGTACGCGGTGGGCCGCTGGCCGGAACTGGGCCGCGGCGCGACGCCGCTGCCCAAGCTGGTGTCCCTGCTCACCGCGGCCCCGGCCTACGCCACGACCTTCAGTCTGACGGTGCGCCGCGGCACGCGTCAGGGCGCCATCGACGTGAGCGGCCATGTGCGGGTCACCGGCGGCTCCGACACCGAACTGGTCGGCGTCCGCCGGGTGCTGGAGCAGGCGGCGCGGTCGGCCAAGGTCGGGTTGGTACGTCTGGACCGCGAGCAGCTGCCCGGTGTGCTCGCCACCCTGCCCCTCGGAGGTGCCCGCTGATGGCCCGGTCCGCGACGAAGCGTGCTCTGCGGGGAGTGCTCGGCCCGCGTCATGCAGGGCACACGATGCCCGCCGACGACCTCGGCGCGCTTTCCCTCCCGGTCGGGGACGACGGCGTCGTGATCGGTGACGACGCGGAGGGCCGCCCGCAGCTGCTGGGCTTCCACCGTTCGACTCCGTACGAGGTACTGCTGATCGGCGGTCTCTGGACGGCCCAGGTCCTGGCGCTGCGTGCGGCGGGCACAGGTGCGCGGGTGGCGGTGGAAACCGGTCGGCCGCAGGAGTGGACGCGGCTGGCGCAGGCCGCGGGTGCCGGTCTCCAGTGCATAACCCTCCACGACGTGGGACGTGTCCCGCCGATGGGCGCGACGGTCGGCAGTCCGGTGGTCGTGGTGCGGGACTGCGGCATGCGGCCGCCGCGCGGTCGCGTCGTCTCCTCGCCGTGGCAGTCCGTGCTGACTCTGCTGCCGTACTTGAGCCCGGTGGCGCCCCGGCTCCTGCGTGACTCGACGATGGTCGGCATCCAGCGGGTCTCACCGCAGGAAGCCGCCCAGATCGGACGCATCCTGGGACTGGCCAGGGCGGAGAGCGACGCTCTGCCGACGCTCGCGGACGGTGTCACGCTCTGGTGCTCGGGACGTGAACGCAGTTGGGTGCTCACGAGCGCCACGGACGCGGAGACCGGCCTGCTGGGCGTTGCTCGCCGCATGGACTGAGGCCTGGCCGGCCTGCTTCGCCTCGGGAACGGGGTGGGCGGGCTCGTCGTCTCACCCGCAGGTGGACAGTACGGCCGACGCCCGCCCCCTGTGGCGGTGCCGACTCTAGGATGCGGTACGTGGAGGCCCAAGGCATTCCTCGGCCCCCTGCACCTGGGGGCAGGACCATCTCGGCTGTACCGAAAGGAAGTTGACCCATGGGGAGCCAGCAGGAGAAGGACGAGCTGTACGCCCTCGACATCTCCGGAGTCGAGTGGCACGGCGCTCCCGGCACGAGCCCGGACGAGGAGCGGGTGGAGATCGCTCATCTGCCCGGTGGTGCCGTGGCGATGCGCTCGTCTTTGGACCACGACACGGTGCTGCGCTACACGGAAGCCGAGTGGCGCGCCTTCGTGCTCGGCGCTCGCGACGGCGAGTTCGACCTGCACTGAGGCTCGGCCGACGCGACATTCCGTCCCTCTCCGACAGGCCCAGGCAGTCGGTCGGTCGGTCGGTAACCCGAGATCCGGCCTCCAGCCCGCCTGCGGCCTCGGCGGTTCTCGAATGTACGTCGCCGCGGTGCCGGTCATGCCGCCGGTGCCGAGACCGGATTGTTGGGCAGCGCCCGGCACATGGGCCGGGCAGGCGGGTTCCGTTGCGGGTTGTGCCGGTTTGCACCGCCGGATTTCTCACCGTCTGACATAGCAGGGTCACCCCGGGGCACGGCGTGACGAAGGGGACAGTGACCGACCGCCCGACGGGCCTGCCGGAGTGGCGTCGTCGGCGTTTAGGGTTGGGTAAGGGCCGCACGAGAACCCGCGGGCACGCGGGCCGCGTCCCAGGGGGAGAGCCGGGCCGTTCCGAAGAAGGCGGTGGCCCCCACCCACGACGGCACAAGGGTGCTCGACCACACCAGGAGGCAAAGTGAACGGCGATCGGGACGACATCCACGGGGGCTGGAACATTCCCGTCGACGAGTCCGACGCGGAGCCCGCCGAGCTGACGGGTGAGTTCACCATCGACTACACCCCGCCTGCCTGGTACACGCAGAACGCGTCGGGCGACACCTCGGGCGGGGGCACCGGGCAGCAGACACCCACGCCGCCTCCGCCGCAGGGAGCACCGGTGGCCGTGCCGGGCCTGCCGACCGGCAGCGGGTACGAGCCGAATTGGTCCCAGGCCCAGGTACCGGGCCAGGGGCAGGCACAGCCCGCACCGCAGGAACCCGCGCCCGTCCCGCCCCTTGCCGCGCCGATGACGACGCCCCCGGTCGCGCCTTCCGTGCCGGTTCCGGCACGGCCCGCGGACGGCACATCGGCGCCCTTCGAGGCTCCGGTGCCCGCCGGGTCCGACACGTCCTCGCAGGCTGCCGCCGCTCAGCCCCAGGCACCTCAGCCCCAGGCACCTCGGCCGCAGGACCCCGAGGTGTCGTCGCCGTCCTTCGGGGGCGGAGATCTCGAGAGCGGCGCCACCATGCGCTTCTCCCCCGCCGCGCTGAAGCGTGAGATGGCGGAACTGGCCGCGGCCGCCGAGGCGGGCACGGCAGGCGATGGCGCCGGCACCAGCACGGGCACCGGCGAAAACCCGTCGGACACGGACCCTCAGGGGTCGGCGGACGCCGCCGGGGCGGGTGACAGCGGTTCCACCGCGGAGCACGACGACGAGGACGGCGGCACGGCGAACCCTGCCGCCGTGGACACCGAGACCTCCCGGCACGACGAGGGCGACGCGGACGCCGACGCGGATGCCGCGGGTGACAGGCCGTTCGGCGAGTCCCCGACCGCCGGTGACGGCGACAGCGCCGACGCGGGCGCCGCGGAAGGGACCGGCCCCGAGAGCGTGAATGCCGCCGGCACCGTACAGGCGGCGGACGACGCGCCGGCCGGCAACCCGCCCGCCGCCGTCGCCCCGCAGGGCGTTCCCCAGGGCGCCGTCCCGGCCGCCGCCGGTACCGCACCGCAGGACGCTCCGGCCGGCGGCAGCCCCTGGGCGCCCGCACCCCCGGCCCAGGACAGTGGACTGCCGCCGCTTCCGCCCGAGTTCCAGCCTGCCGCACCGACGACCGCACCGCAGTGGCCCGCCGCCACACCGGGAGCGGACCCGTCCGCACCGGCGCAGCCGGCCGGTTACGGCTTCCCCCACCAGGCCGGGCCGGGCGCCCCCGCGCCTCAGGGTGGCTACGGCTTCCCGCAGCAGACTCCCCCCGCCCCGGCCGGCCCGATGCCGACCGCGCCGGGCCAGGACGCCTCTGTGCCGCAGGGTGGTTACGGCTTCCCGCAGCAGGGCGGACCCGCACAGCCCGCCGCTCCGGCACCAGGCGCTGCGGCACCGCACGGCGGTTACGGCTTCCCGCAGGGACAGCCGGGACAGCCCGGCCACGCCGGCCAGACCGCGCAGCCGCCGGCGCAGCACGGACAGCACGGCGGTCCTGCCGCGCCCGCGCCGCAGGGTGGCTACGGCTTCCCCCAGGGACAACCCGGCCAGCCCGGCCAGCCCGGCCAGCCCGCACAACCGCCGGCGCAGTACGGACAGCCGAGCGCACCCGCGCCGGGCCATCCGCAAGCACCTCCGCAGCAGGGCGGACCGTACCCCGCGCAGTCGCACGGACAGCCTTCCGGGCCCACCGTCGACCCCCGCACCGGTGCCGCGTGGCCCACGCCGGTCACGCACGACCAGCGTGAACGCTCGGTGCCGGGCGCGCCGCTCGGGTACACGGCGGCCGTCGAACTGTCCTCCGACCGACTGCTGCGCAACAACAGGCAGAAGCCCAAGTCGAGCCGTAACCCGTCGGCCGCCAACCGCTTCAAGCTGGGCGGCAAGAAGGAGGAGGCCGAGCGGCAGCGGAAGCTCGACCTCATCCGTACGCCGGTGCTGTCCTGCTATCGGATCGCGGTCATCTCCCTCAAGGGCGGTGTCGGCAAGACGACGACCACCACGGCACTCGGCTCGACCCTGGCCACGGAACGGCAGGACAAGATCCTCGCGATCGACGCCAACCCGGACGCCGGTACCCTCGGCCGCCGGGTGCGCCGTGAGACCGGGGCGACCATCCGTGACCTCGTCCAGGCGATCCCGTACCTCAACTCGTACATGGACATCCGCCGCTTCACGTCGCAGGCGCCCTCCGGTCTCGAGATCATCGCCAACGACGTCGACCCGGCCGTCTCCACGACGTTCAACGACGAGGACTACCGGCGCGCGATCGACGTGCTGGGCAAGCAGTACCCGATCATCCTCACCGACTCCGGCACGGGCCTGCTCTACAGCGCGATGCGCGGGGTGCTGGACCTCGCCGACCAGCTGATCATCATCTCGACGCCGTCCGTCGACGGCGCGAGCAGCGCGTCGACGACGTTGGACTGGCTGGCCGCGCACGGGTACGCCGATCTGGTGCAGCGTTCGATCACGGTCATCTCCGGGGTCCGCGAGACCGGCAAGATGATCAAGGTCGATGACATCGTGCAGCACTTCCAGACCCGCTGCCGCGGTGTGGTGGTCGTGCCGTTCGACGAGCACCTCGCCGCGGGCGCGGAGGTCGATCTCGACATGATGCGGCCCAAGACCCGTGAGGCGTACTTCAACCTCTCCGCGCTGATCGCCGAGGACTTCGTACGCGCCCAGCAGCAGCAGGGGCTCTGGACGGCGGACGGCAACCCGCCACCGCAGTCCGCCCCGCCGATGCCGAGCCACGGCCAGGGCCAGGGCCAGGGACCGTGGCAGGGCCGGCCCCAGCCCGGCCAGCACATGCCCGGACAACCCGCCCAGCCCGGCCAGCACATGCCCGGACAACCGGGCGCCCCGGGGGCCGGTCACCCGTACCCGCCGCAGCCCCAGAACCCCCAGCATCCCCAGCCCCCGTACGGCGGACCCCAGCAGGCGTACCCGCCGCAGGGCTGGCAGCAGCCTCCCGCCCAGGGTCAGCCACCGGCGAATCCGGCCGGCCCGCCGCCTGCGGCGGCCGGCGGTCCCGATGCCCAGGGACAGGTTCCGCCCGGCCAGTTCCCGCCCGGCGGATGGCCGCAGCAGCAGCCTCCGCAGGCACCGCCAGCCCCTCAGCAGTAAAGCAACAGAGGTCTGAACCAATGAGGGCCCGCACCGACTCGCCGGTGCGGGCCCTCGACGCATTCCCGCAGCCCACACGGGGTTTGAGCGGCCGTTGACGCGGCATGACCACCCTGATAAACCTTCGCTTCACCAGCTGGCGAACCAGAGATCACCAACCCGCCCTCTCCGTGCGAGTAATGACGCGAGGTCACTGTCCATGGTCACAACGGCATCACCCCAGAGCACCCACCGGCAACGTCCCCGCCTCCGATTGGTCCTCGCCACTGGCGCCGCGGCGTCCGCGCTGGTGATGGCGGGCGCCGTGGTCCCCCAGGCCCAGGCGCAGCCCCGAACACAGGCGCAGGCACAGACCCAGACGCAGGCACAGACTCAGGCCCAGGCGGCCGCCGGCGACGAGAAGCAGGTCCTCACGGTCGCCGTGTCGCAGAGCATCGACTCGCTGAGCCCGTTCCTGGCCCAGCGCCTGGTGAGCACGTCCATCCACCGACTGGCCTACGACTACCTGACGAACTACGACCCCAAGGACGGCCACACCGTCCCCGGTCTCGCCACCGAGTGGAAGTCCTCGCCGGACAAGCTGACGTGGACGTACACCATCCGTGGCGACTCCAAGTGGTCGGACGGCAAGCAGGCCACGGCCGAGGACGCGGCCTGGACGTTCAACAAGATGATGTCCGACCCGAATGCCGCCACCGCCAACGGCAGCTTCACCGCGAACTTCAAGAAGGTCACCGCTCCCGACCCCGAGACGCTCGTCATCGAGCTGAAGAAGCCTCAGGCCACGATGACGGCCCTGGACGTGCCCATCGTTCCCAAGCATGTGTGGGAGAAGGTCGGCGACTTCTCGAAGTTCAACAACGACCAGCAGTTCCCCATCGTGGGCAACGGGCCGTTCGTCATCACGGACTTCAAGGTCGACCAGTACGTGAAGCTCGCGCCGAACAAGACCTTCTGGCGCGGCGCGCCCAAGTTCGACGAGCTGGTCTTCAAGTACTACAAGGACGGTGACGCGGCGGTCGCGGCCCTGCAGAAGGGCGAGGTGTCGTTCGTCCAGGGCCTGACCCCGGCGCAGGCCAAGGCGCTGGGAAGCGCCGAGAACATCAAGGTCAACGACGCTCCCGGCCGCCGCTTCTTCGCGCTCGCCACCAACCCGGGCGCGCAGTCCAAGGACGGGCAGAAGTTCGGCAACGGCCACAAGGCCGTGCTCGACCCGGCCGTGCGCAAGGCGCTCTTCCACGCGACCGACCGCAAGACCATCGTCGACAAGGTCTTCCAGGGCCACGCCGTGGAGGGCGAGGGGTACATCCCGCCGCGCTTCGCTTCGTACTTCTGGAAGCCGGAGGCGGACCAGAAGATCGCCTACGACCCGGCCAAGGCAGCGCGGATCCTCGACGAGGCCGGCTACAAGAAGAACAGCAGCGGCAAGCGACTCGGCAAGGACGGCAAGCCGCTCGACCTCCGTATCCTCTGCCACGCCACCGACCCGAACGACAAGGCGATCGGAAAGTACCTCCAGGAGTGGTGGGGCGAGCTCGGCATCGGGCTGAAGGTCGAGTGCCTCGACAACGTCTCCGACCCGTGGCTCAAGGGTGACTACGACCTGGCCTTCGACGGCTGGTCCGTCAACCCCGACCCGGACTTCGTCCTGTCGATCCACACCTGCGCGGCGCTGCCCGCCACGCCCGAGGACATCGGCGCGACGGACAACTTCATCTGCGACAAGCCGTTCGACGAGCTGTACGCGAAGCAGGTCGTCGAGTACGACACCGCCAAGCGTGCCGACCTGGTCAAGCAGATGCAGTCCCGGCTGTACGACACGGGCTACATGAATGTCCTCGCGTACCCGAACGCCGTCGAGGCGTACCGTACGGACCAGATCAAGTCCATCACGACGATGCCGGAAGCGGCCGGCAACATCTACGGCCAGGACGGCTACTGGAGCTGGTGGTCGGCGGAGCCGGCCGCGGCCGACGGCGGTTCCGACAGCGGCTCCTCCTCGGGCGTCGTGATCGGTGTCGGCGCGGCCGTGGTCCTCGCCGCCGCTCTCGGGCTGTTCGTCGCGAGGCGTCGCCGTTCCACCGCGGAAGACCGTGAATAGTCGATGAGCACCACAAGTACCACTGGCACGACCGCCGTGGCGCGGGCCCCCGAGGCCCGCGCCGCGAGCGGCGGCAACGTACGCGCCTACCTCCGCTACGTGGCGGGCAAGCTCGGCGGCGCGGCGGTCTCGCTGCTCGCCGTCCTCGTCACCAGCTTCTTCCTCTTCCGGATCATCCCCGGCGACCCGGTCAAGGCCATGACCCATGGCATGCCGACCTCCGCCGAGCAGTTGGCCACGCTGCGGCGGCAGTTCGGCCTCGACAAGCCGATGTGGCAGCAGTTCACCGACTACTGCGCGAGTGCCCTGACGGGTGACCTCGGCATGTCGTACCAGTTCCACGCACCGGTGGGTGACCTGATCGCCCAGAAGGTCCCGGCGACGCTGCTGCTCACCGGAGTGGCGGTCGTCGTCTACTCGGCGATCGGGCTCTGGCTGGGCACCCGCTCGGCCTGGCAGCACGGCAGTCTCGGCGACAGGCTCAACACGGGTGTGGCGCTGACCCTGTGGTCCGTGCCGGGCTTCTGGCTCGGTCTCCTGCTGATCATCACGTTCTCGGTGGGCGTCGGTCCCATTCCCGGTATGTTCCCCACCGGCGGCATGGAATCGGGCAACGAGAGCGGCTTCGCGTACGTGGCGGACGTGGCCCACCACATGGTGCTGCCGGTCCTCACCCTCGTCGCCGTGGGGTACGCCCAGACGCTGCTCGTGATGCGGTCCTCACTCCTCGACGAGATGGGCAGCGACTATCTGACGACCGCGCGGGCCAAGGGGCTGCGCGACGACGTGGTACGGCGCCGGCACGCCGTGCCCAACGCGCTGCTGCCGACCGTCACCATGGTCTTCATCAACCTGGGCCATGTGGCGGCCGGTTCGATCCTGGTCGAGACGGTCTTCTCCTGGCCCGGCCTCGGCGGGCTGTTCTACCAGGCACTCAGCGTGCCCGACCTGCCGCTCGTGCAAGGGCTGTTCGTGGTCTTCGCCGGCGCGATGATCATCATGAACCTCCTTGCCGACCTGCTCTATCCGCTGCTCGATCCCCGGGTGGGCCGATGACGACGACACCGACTCCGCCGACGACCGCGGCGACGACGCCCGCACCGCAGGGCGGCTCGCCGGCCGGCCCCTCCCGGACCGCGAAGTCCCTGGCCCGGGAGCGGCGCCGCCACTCCGCGGCCCGCTTCTGGAAGGCGTACCGCGGCCATCGCGCGGGGCTCTTCGGCCTCGCGGCGCTGGCACTCATCGCGCTGACCGCGCTCGCCGCGCCGCTGCTCGTCGGCGGCGACGTGCAGAGCGTGACGAACGCGCCGGGCACCGCCATGGAGAAGCCCAGCGGTGAATTCCTCCTCGGCACCGACCAGTTCGGGCGCTCACTGCTCGGACTGCTGGTGTGGGGTGCGCGGATCTCGCTCACCGTGGGGCTGCTGGCCGCCGCGCTGTCCGTGGCGATCGGCACTCTCGTCGGCATCGTCGCCGGCCACTACGGCGGCTGGTTCTCCACCGTGCTGATGCGGATCACCGACTGGTTCCTCGTCATGCCGGCCCTGGTGCTGGCGATCGTGCTCGCGACCGTGATGTCACGCAACATCTGGACCGTCATCATCGCCATCGGCATCACCAGCTGGCCCACGACGGCACGGCTGGTGCGGGCCCAGACCATCGCCGTGGAGTCCCGGCCCTACATCGAACGGGCCAAGGCACTCGGCGGCGGGCACGGCCACATCATGAACCGTCATGTCCTGCCCAACGTGATGCCCCTGGTGCTGGCGCAGACCACGCTCGGCATCTCCAGTGCGATCCTGACGGAGGCGACACTGGCCTTCCTCGGCCTCGGCGATCCCACGGTCGTCTCATGGGGCGGAATGCTCCAGGACGCGCGCGAGGCGGGTGCGGTGTCCTCCGGCCACTGGTCCTACCTCGCCCCTCCCGGAATCGCCATCGCGCTCGTGGCGCTCGCCTTCACCCTGTGCGGCCGGGCCATCGAGTCCGTACTCAACCCGAAGCTGGGAGTGGCGCGTTGAGCCTGCTCGAGGTCAAGGACCTGCACGTGACCTACGGCTCGGGGACACGGGCCGTGCCCGCCGTACGCGGCGTCGACCTGTCGCTGGCAGCCGGGCAGAAGCTGGGCGTCGCCGGCGAGTCCGGCTGCGGCAAGTCGACGCTGGCACTGGCCCTGCTGCGGCTGCTCCCGGCGTCCGCGAAGCTGACCGGCGAGATCCTGCTCGACGGTGAGGACGTCCTCACCATGAAGTGGGGGCGGCTGCGGGCCGTACGGTGGGCGGGCGCGTCCATCGTCTTCCAGGGCGCGATGCACTCGCTGAACGCGGTGCACCGCGTCGGCGACCAGATCGCCGAGCCGATCATGCTGCACCGCAGGACGACGACTTCGGCGGAGGCCGGGCGACGCGTCGGCGAGCTGCTCGAGCACGTGGGCCTGCCGGCTTCCCGCGCCGAGGCCTACCCGCACGAACTGTCCGGCGGACAGCGGCAGCGGGTCATGATCGCGATGGCGCTCGCCTGCGACCCGCAGCTGATCGTCGCCGACGAGCCGACCACCGCCCTCGACGTGATGATCCAGGCACAGATCCTGCGGCTGATCGAGCGACTCGTCACCGAGAAGGACATCGGCCTCCTGATGATCAGCCACGACCTCGGGGTCCTCGCCGACACCTGCGACCGGCTCGCCGTGATGTACGCGGGCCGGGTCGTGGAGGAGGGCCCGGCGCGGGCGGTCTACGACGGCGCGGAACACCCGTACGGGCGGGCCCTGTCCGCCGCGTTCCCGCGCATCGGCGACCCGGCCTCGCGCCGCGCGCCGCGCGGCCTGCCCGGCGACCCGCCGGACCCCTCGTCGCTGCCCGGCGGCTGTACGTTCCACCCGCGATGCCCGGTCGCGCTCGAAAGCTGCTCCGAACAGGACCAGGAGCTGGTCACGGCGAGCGAGGGACGCCGGGCGGCATGCGTACTCGTCGGCACGGGCGCGTCGAGCGCGGCCGGACCGGCCGGACCGGATGGACCGAATGAACCGGGCGGACCGGGCGGACCGGGCGGACCGGGCGCCGGCGCGTCCGGCACAGGCGGATCGGGCGTCGGCGCCGGAACGGAGAAGCAGCTGTGACACAGGAGCACGTCATGACCCCGACCACGACCGCCTCTCCCCTGCTGTCCGCCTCCGGGCTCCACGTCACCTTCCCCGGCCGCCGGGGCGCGCCGTCCGCGCGGGCCGTCGACGGCGTCGACCTCGACATCGGGCCGGGCGAGATCGTCGCCCTCGTCGGCGAGTCCGGCTGCGGCAAGACCACGCTGGCGCGTTCGCTCCTTGGCCTGGTGACGCCCACCGCCGGGAGGATCACCTTCGGCGGCCGGCCCCTCGGCTACGGCTCTCGCGCTTTGAAGGCGTACCGCAAGCGCGTCCAGCTCGTCCTCCAGGACCCGAGCGGATCACTGAACCCGCGGCACACCGTGTACGACGCCGTGGCGGAAGGACTGCGGATCCACGGCCACACGGGAGACGAACGCGCGGCTGTCGCCGAAGCGCTGTCCCGCGCCGGCCTGCGTCCGCCCGAGCGCTTCTTCCTCCGCTACCCGCACGAACTCTCCGGCGGACAGCGGCAGCGCGTCGTCATCGCGGGCGCTCTGGTGCTGGAGCCGGAACTCATCGTCGCCGACGAGCCGGTGGCCTCGCTCGACGCCTCCGTACGCGGTGAGATCCTCGCGCTCCTGCTGCGTCTGCGGGACGAACTGGGTCTCTCCGCGCTCGTCGTGACGCACGACCTGGGTCTCGCGTGGAACATCGCGGACCGGGTGGCGGTGATGTACCTGGGGCGGATCGTCGAGTCGGGGCCCGTCGAGGACGTCCTGACGTCGCCGCAACACCCGTACACACAAGCGCTGTTGTCGGTACTGCCGGAGTCGGACGGGCCACCGGTCGTCCTCACCGGTGAGCCGCCGGACCCGTCCCGTATCCCGGAGGGATGCCGCTTCCACGCCCGGTGCCAGATCCTTTCCTCGGGCGAGGCGGCCCGTGCGGGCGTCGCGGACCTGTGCCGCTCCCGTGCCCTGCCGATCCTCCCCAACGCCCCGGCCCCGCAGGTCGCGTGCCACTGGGCGACCGCGTCACCCTGAGCTCGGCCCCACCGAAAAATAACCGTGTGGTCATCGCTGGGGCCTGCTACGGTTCCCGGCATGAAGCGCGCTGCCATGACGACGACGCCGGAGAGTGTCCCGGCGCGCTGACAGATGTCTCAGTCCGAAGCCCCGGGGCGAGTGCCCCGGGGCTTCGCCTTGCGCTCACTCGCCCGATGTCCGCGAGGAGACCACCATGCAGGACCACCGCAAGCTCGGCCGTGAACTGGCCCTGTTCGACACCGACCCGCTGATCGGCGCGGGACTTCCGTACTGGCTGCCCGACGGCGCGACCGTACGGCACACCCTGGAGGAGTACATCCGCGCCGCCGAGCGGCGGGCGGGGTACCGGCACGTGTACTCACCGGTGCTCGGCAAGAGGGAGCTGTACGAGATCTCCGGGCACTGGGCGCACTACAGCGACGACATGTTCCCCCCGATGGACCTCGGAGGCGAGGAGGTCGTCCTGCGGCCGAGCCTGTGTCCTCACCACGCGGTGATCTACCGGTCCCGTTCCCACAGCTACCGCGAACTGCCCCTGCGCATGGCCGAGCTCGGGGGCATGTACCGCTCCGAACTCTCGGGCGTACTCGGCGGACTGACCCGGGTCCGGGCCATCCAGCTCAACGACGCCCACATCTTCTGCACCCTGGACCAGGTGGCCGAGGAGGCGCAGGCGGCACTGGAGATGATCCGCCGGGCGTACGAAGCACTCGGCATCACCCCGGCCCGCTACCGGCTCTCCCTCCCCGGCCCCGGTGGCAAGTACGTCGCCGCGCCCGAGAAGTGGCGGCGCTCCACCGACCTGCTGACCGACGTCCTCGACCGTTCCGGTCTGGCCTACGAGGCGGCGGAGGGGGAGGCCGCGTTCTACGGACCCAAGATCGACGTCCAGGTCACCGACGGAGCGGGCCGTGAGTCCACCCTGTCCACCGTCCAGGTCGACTTCCACCAGCCGGAGCGGTTCGACCTGCACTACATCGGCGCGGACGGCGCCAAACACCGCCCGGTCATGATCCACCGCAGCATCATCGGCAGCGTGGAACGGGCCGTCGCCCATCTGATCGAGCAGCACGGCGGCGCGTTCCCCGCCTGGCTCGCCCCCACCCAGCTGGCGATCCTCCCGGTCTCCGACACCGAACTGGCCAACGCCGCGGCACTCGCCCGGCGATGCGACGGCCTCGGGCTGCGTGCCGAGATCGCCGGGCCTGAACGCGGCACCCTGGGCGCCCGAGTCCGAGAGGCCCGTCTGGTTCCCTACCAGGCAGTCATCGGTGCCAGGGAAGCCGCTGAAGACCACGTCGCGCTGCGTCTGCGGGACGGACGGCGGCTCGACCCGCAGCCGGCCGGGGACGTCCTCACCCGCATCGTCGCTCTCGTCGATGCCCACAGCACCGGCCTGTGGGACGACGCGGCGTCGTAGCGGGTACCGCACCGGTGTTCACGCGCCCCGGGGACAGGGCGAGGCCGGGGGCTGATTCCCCGGCCCACCGGCGGCGGCCAGGGGGCCTGCCGGGGCAGAGGGATGCGCAGGGGGCGTGTCCGGGACACAAGGCGTCGTGAGTCCCAGGCAGGCACGGGTTCGGGACAGCAGCCCAGGAAACGCCCCTTCAGCGGCACCCGGACACCGAGCGACACGGACCGGGCCCCGCCCGAGACGACAGAAAACGGGCGGGCCCGAAGCGTCACGCCTCGCGGGTGTCGTACCGCGCGGTCAGTTCGCGGCACTTCTTCACGTCGTCCGCCATCGCCACGAGCAGCGAGTCGATCGTGTCGAACTTCTCCTGGCCCCGCACGTACGCCAGGAAGTCCACCGTCACGTGCAGCCCGTACAGGTCGAGCCCCACGCGGTCGATCGCGTACGCCTCCACCGTGCGCTCGGTGCCGTCGAACTGGGGGTTGGTGCCCACCGAGATCGCCGCCGGCATCCGCTCGCCGGCGGCGGTCAGCCAGCCCGCGTAGACGCCGTCGGCCGGGATCGCGGTGTGCGGCAGGGTCTCCACGTTCGCCGTCGGGAAGCCGAGTTCGCGCCCGCGCTGGGCGCCGCGCACCACGATGCCCTCGACCCGGTGGGGCCGCCCGAGGATCTCGGAGGCACCCGCGACGTCTCCGGCGGCGATGAGCCTGCGGGTGAGGGTCGAGGAGAACGGCTCGCCGCCGCCCGCCTCGCCCCGCACGTACAGGTCGACGACCTCGACGTCGTAGTCGTAGGTCGCACCGAGCTCGGCGAGAAAGGCGACGTTGCCGGCGGCACGGTGGCCGAAGCGGAAGTTGGGGCCCTCGATGACCGAGCGCGCGTGCAGTTTGTCGACGAGGACCTTGACGATGAAGTCGGCCGGCGAGAGCTGCGAGAACTCGGCCGTGAAGGGCAGGACGAGAACCGCGTCGACGCCCAGCTCGCCCATCAGTTCGGCACGACGGTGGTGCGGCGCGAGCAGCGGCGGGTGGCTGCCGGGGCGCACCACCTCGCTGGGGTGCGGATCGAAGGTCACGACGACCGACGGCACTCCCAGCTCGCGGGCGCGCTCCACGGCGCGTCCGATGATCAGCTGGTGCCCACGGTGCACGCCGTCGTAGGAGCCGATGGTGACGACGCTGCGCCCCCAGTCCTGGGGGATGTCCTCCAAGCCACGCCAGCGCTGCACTGTGACCGCTCCTCGCCCGAACCTGTGTACGTGATTACCGATTACGCAGGTCTAAGACTGCCATGCCCCGCTCTCCCGCTCGGCATCGGCACCGTGCTGCCTGTTGTGCCGAGGGCACGGCAGGCGCCGACCGCGGCCCATTGCCGCGGGTCCGCGGCCGGCCAGCGTGCGAGCAGCGCGGCGAAGTCGGGGATCTCGCGGGCCAGCTCGGTGAGCCGCCGGTCGAAGCAGGCGGCGCCCTTGGGGCTGCGGACGAGCAGCAGGCCCACGCGGTGCACCAGCGCCCGGGTCTGCTGCTCCTCGTGTGTGCCGCTGCCGTGCGCGGCGGCGCACAGCAGAGTGTCGAGGACGGCCAGGTCGCGGGCCTCGTACTGCTCGTAACGCAGCAGGACCTCGAGGAGTTCGGCCCGCAGGGAACGCGACGGCGGACTGCCCGGGGCGGCGAGGACGCGGGCGAGGGCGCTGCGCACACGGGCCGGGCGGCCGCGTACGAGGTGGGTGACGAGGGGGAAGAGCACGTCCCTGCCGTCGTACCCGTCCTCGAGGCGGCGGTGGACGTAGGCCGCCGCGTGCGCCGCGCCGTCGGGCCGGTGATCGACGTACTCGCACACGAGGGCGGCGCCCCGGCGGGCGGTCGCGAGGGTGGTGGCCGCCCCGGCGAGTGTGGCGAGGATCTCCTCCGTGTCGGCCGTGGGGCCCGGTCGCAGCAGCCGGGTGCGGAAGGCGGCGAGGACCGGGCCGGGGTGCGTGGCCACCGCGTCCGTGAGCGCTCCGGCCGGCAGCCGGGGATCGCCGGCCGCGAAGAGGTCGAGGGCTCGCGCCAGACAGCGGTCCCTGCTGACGGGGTCGCGGACCAGGACCGTCAGCGCGGGCCCGATGGCGTCCCGGGTCCCGGCGAGGAGAGCGCGTGCCGCGCGCCGGAGGAGGTCCCGGTCGGTCTCCGTCGCCGGCGTGATCGACGGGGCGCAGGCGGCGGCCGCCGAGCGACGTTCGGGCCTGGGGTCACGGGCCCAGCGGTCGACGGCCCGGCACATCGCGGACGGCTCGTCCTCGGCCAGCGCGTGGAGGAGTTCGGCGGCCCGTGGATGCGGGGTGTCGACGAGCGCTTCGGTGAGATCGTCGGTGGCGAGAGCGCGGCGGGCGTAGAGCAGTGCCTGTGCGGCGGCGCCGACGGTGGGTCGCACCTCGGCGCCGGGCCCCGCGGCCAGAGGCGTCTCGTCGTCGAACCACCGGCACAGCAGTGGTTGCACTCCCCTGGGGTCGGCGGCGAGCCGCTTGTCGGCGAGCTCCAGGCAGCGGGGTGTGTCGCTGCCGCCGGACGGTGGCGGGTCGGTGGGTACGAGCCGTCGCAGAAGGTCGAGCGCGGCCGGGTCGCGCAGGGGAAGCCGGGCCCAGAAGCCGAAACCGAATCCGAGTCCGGAGCCGGGACCGGGACCGGGACCGGGACCGGAATCCGGGCCGGAGGCGTCCGCGGGCCGTTCCACGACCCGGTGCAGTGCGGCGAGATACGGCTCGGCGTCCGGCACCCGGCCCAGGACTTCGCGCAGCAGGGTGGCGGCCCACCATCGGGCGCCCGGGTCCCGGCGGTCGTGCAGTACGTCGGCCAGTGCGACGAGTTCGGGAGCGAGCCGGTGCGCTCCGCGTTCCCGGCCGAGGTGGACGAGGGCCCAGACGACGGGGCCGGCGCGGTGGCGGGGCAGGGGCTGCGGGCTGTCGTCGCCGGGGCTGCCGTGGACGAGGGAGCGCAGTACCGGGCCGAGATCGAGATGGGCGCCCTGGAGCCAGTCGGCGAGGTCCTCGTGCCGGAAGCGGTAGCCGTCACCGGCGGGGACCAGCACGCCTTCGGTGAGAACGGCGGACGCCCAGCCGCCCGCCCACGGGAACAGTTCCTCGAAGACCGCGCGGTCGAGTTGTCCGTGGCCCGACGCCAGACAGTGCCGAGCTGCCTCGTGCGTCCTGCCGGCGACGGTGGCGGCGAGCCCTCGGAGGGCGGCCCCCCGGGGCGCGGGTCCCGGCTGGGTGCCGACGCGCATCGCGACGCGCAGGCAGAGGAGATCCAGGTACGCGCCGAAGATGTCTTCGCGGCGGGGCGTGCCCGGCACACCACCGGGCGAGGCCCGGAGCGCTTCCGCGAGCAGCCGGAGGACGAGTGGGTTCCTCTCGTCGGCTGTTGCGACGGGGCCCTGGACCATGCCGTACCGCTGCCGCGCCACTCGTGCCTGCTCCGGGGTGAGATCCCCGATCCGCACGGCGGGAGGCACCCGGGTCCCCGGTGCCGCTCCGTGGCCGTACGGCACACCGGCCGACGGGGGCACACCGGCCGACGGCGGCGGAAGCGCCGGCCGCCGCCCCGCGGCTTCGCCGGCGGTCAGGTGCACCGGCTCGGGCGTGTCCGACCCCGCAGCCGGGGCGAGCGGGCGGTGCAGGGCCTCCGGCGGGTACAGGGCTCCGGCCTCGTCCCACCACTCGGGGCGGCAGGCGACCACCAGCCTGCTGCCCGAGGCGGCCAGCCATTCGGCCGTGGCGGACGCCCACAGGCGCGAGTCGGCGACCGGGGTCCGTGCCGCCTCCTCGGGGCCGTCGAGCACGACGAGCAGCGGCCGGTCCGCCCCGGCGGCCAGGCGCGCCACCCGGTCCGGGTCGGCGTCCCGCTCCGGTACGGCGAGGACCTGGGCGGCACGGCGCAGTGTGCGCACCACCGCGTCGGCGACGGACGTGTCGTCGGCCCGCAGGTCGGCGCCGCGCAGCCACAGGGTGGGCTCCGGCCGCGGGCCGTGGGCGCGGCGCGCGGCGAGGGTACGGAGCTGTGTCGTACGGCCGGTACCGGGTGGGCCAACGAGCCCCAGCACCCGGGCGGGGCCGTCAAGGGCTGTGAAGGTGGCGAGCTCCGCCTCGATCTCGGGTCGCCTGACGGGCTCCGGCCAGTCGTCCGCGGCGTCCGGCCGGCCCAGGGAGGTCGCGGTCAGTTCGAGTGCCGCGGCCAGGTTCAGGTCCTCCCCGTACGCGGGCGCGGTCGCGGCGTTCCTGCGCAGGAGGGCGGCGTGGGGCTCCGACCGTGCGGTGAACAAGGACCTGGCCAGGGCGGCGGCGGGGGTGCCGTCGGGCGGCGCGGCGGTGAGCACGCCCAGGACCGCGCCGGTCACCGCGTCGAGCACGGGCCCTCCGGCGGCGGTGCCCGCGAGCCGCAGGGCGTCGCTGCCGTCGGTGCCGATGGCGAGTTCGAGGACGCCGCCGGTGGTGGCGAGTACCCGCGCCTCGCGCCAGCCGCCCGCCACAAGGCGTACATAGGTGCCCGGTTGCACGCGTTCGCGCGTCGCGACGGGCAGCGGCGGAAGTCGCAGGCCGCTCGTGTGGACGAGGGCGAGACCGCAGTCGGGCAGGTGGGTCACGGTGTCGGCCTCGGTGGCGGGGCCGCTTTCGTCGAGTGGCCACAGGACGGGCCGCGGCAGACCGCGTACCACCTCGTGGCCGGTCACGACCGTGCCGAGCTCGTCGGCGACGAAGCCGGTGCCGTACGGCCGACCCGCCGGATCGCAGATCCGAACCAGACTTGCCAGGTCAGCGTGTCCCATACGACGACGTTAGGTCGAAGATGATCACCGGGAGAAGCGCGCAGGGTGAACGCGCCCCCCAATGCACCCCAGTTCACTCCGAGCGCCTGCTCGATGGGGTGAATCGGGGGTCGATAGTGGATAGACCCTCTACGGGGGAATCGAGGGGGGATCGTGGGGCGGGCAGCGCTGCTGCCCGCCCCACGGCGGGGCACCCGACGGGGGCGCCCCACGCCGAGCGGTACCGGCGGCGTGGGCGCTCCGGGATCAGCCGAAGACGGCGAGGCTCTTCGCCTTGCCGTTCTGCTCCTCCACCAGCGCCACGAAGCGCCCCTCGGGTCCGAAGACGGCGACCGGCGCGCGGTCGTGGGCCGGCATGTCGAGACGTACACCGTTGATGAGCAGCTTGGCCCGCCGCTCGTCCACGTCCCAGCGGGGGAAGGCGGCCGCGGCCGCCTGCGCGATCGGCATCACGGTCAGCTCCTCCTGGAGCTGGTCGAGCGTCCTTGCCGCATCCAGGCCGTACGGGCCGACCCTGGTGCGCCGCAGCGCCGTCAGATGTCCGCCGACGCCCAGACCGGCACCGAGGTCACGGGCCAGCGCCCGGATGTAGGTGCCGGAGGAGCAGACCACGGACACGACCAGGTCGACGACGGGCAGTCCGTCCTCCGTGGTCGTCGCGCGGACGTCGTGGACACAGAACGAGGAGACGGTCACCGGGCGGGCCGGGATGTCGAACTCCTCGCCGCCGCGCACCCGGGCGTACGACCGCTTGCCGTCGATCTTGATCGCGCTGACCTTGGACGGCACCTGCATGATGGCGCCGGTGAGTTCGGCGACACCGGCGTCGATCGCCTCCCGGGTGACCCCGGAGGCGTCGGCGGAGGAGGTGATCTCGCCCTCCGCGTCGTCGGTGACGGTGTTCTGCCCGAGCCTGATGGTGCCGAGGTACTCCTTCTCGGTCAGCGCGAGGTGGCCGAGCAGCTTGGTGGCCCTCTCGACACCGAGCACGAGCACACCGGTGGCCATGGGGTCGAGCGTCCCCGCGTGTCCGACGCGCCGGGTCCTTGCGATCCCGCGCATCTTGGCGACGACGTCGTGCGAAGTGAAGCCCGACGGCTTGTCGACGATGACAAGGCCGTCGGGCGGTGTGATGCGCTGCGTCATTCCGAGGCTTCGTCCTCGTCTTCGGGCTTGCGGTACGGGTCGGCTTCGCCGGCGTACGTGGCGCCGGAGGACGCCTCGCGCACCTTGGCGTCCGAGGCGCGCGCCTTGTCGAGGAGGTCCTCGATCGTCTTGGCGTTCTCCGGGAGCGCGTCGGCCACGAAAGTGAGAGTGGGCGTGAACTTGGTCCCCGCCGCCGCGCCGACCGCCGAGCGCAGGATTCCCTTGGCGCTCGCCAGCCCCGCCGCGGCGCTGGCCCGGTCCTCGTCGTCGCCGTAGACCGTGTAGAAGACCGTGGCCTCCCGCAGGTCACCGGTGACGCGGGTGTCCGTGATGGTCACGTGCGTACCCAGGCGAGGGTCCTTGATGCCGCGCTGCAGCTTCTCGGCGACCACCTCCCGGATGAGGTCCGCCAGCTTCTTCGCCCGCGCGTTGTCGGCCACTGGTCCGTCTCCTTCTTTGCCTTGCATTCAGTCTTCGTCGCTGTGGAGTCTGCGGCGCACCGACAGCAGCTCCACCTCTGGCCGGGCGGCGACGAGGCGCTCGCACCGGTCGAGTACGTCCGTGAGGTGCCCGGTGTCACCGGACACCACGGCCAGGCCGATCTCGGCCCGGCGATGGAGGTCCTGGCCGCCCACCTCTGCCACGCTCACCGCGTACTTCCGCTGGAGCTCGGCAACGATCGGGCGGACCACGGAACGCTTCTCCTTGAGCGACCGTACGTCGCCGAGAAGCAGGTCGAAGGACAGTGTCCCCACATACATGTATGTCCGGATGTCCCGCCGGTTCGGGGTCTGGGGCCCCGCCGCGGCTGCTTGGCAGGGACACCCAAACCGTACACGCACGGCCGGGGCCGATCGACGGAAATACTTCCGCCGACCGGCCCCGACCGGTTGTGCGTGGTGCCGTGCGTCAGCCGCGCGGCTTCTCGCGCATCTCGTACGTCGCGATGACGTCGTCGATCTTGATGTCGTTGAAGTTTCCGAGGTTGATACCGCCCTCGAAGCCTTCGCGGATCTCGGTGACGTCGTCCTTGAAGCGGCGCAGACCCTCGATGTTGAGGCTCTCCGCGATGACCTTGCCGTCGCGGATGAGTCGGGCCTTGGTGTTGCGCTTGACCTCGCCGGAGCGGATGAGAACACCCGCGATGTTGCCCAGCTTGGACGAGCGGAAGACCTCGCGGATCTCCGCCGTACCGAGCTCGACCTCTTCGTACTCCGGCTTGAGCATGCCCTTGAGGGCCGCCTCGATCTCCTCGATGGCCTGGTAGATCACCGAGTAGTACCGGACGTCGACGCCCTCGCGCTCCGCCATCTGCGCGGCACGGCCGGCCGCACGGACGTTGTAGCCGATGACGATGGCGTCGGAGCCCATCGCCAGGTCGATGTCCGACTCGGTGACCGCACCCACACCGCGGTGCAGGACCCGGATGTCGACCTCTTCACCGACGTCGAGCTGGAGCAGCGAGGACTCGAGAGCCTCGACCGCACCGGACGCGTCGCCCTTGATGATGAGGTTGAGTTCCTGGACCAGACCGGCCTTGAGCACCTTGTCGAGGTCCTCGAGGGACACCCGGCGGGTGCGCTTGGCGAAGTTGGCGTTGCGCTCACGCGCGGCGCGCTTCTCGGCGATCTGGCGGGCCGTGCGGTCCTCGTCGACGACGAGGAAGTTGTCGCCGGCGCCCGGAACGTTGGTGAGACCCAGGACCAGGACGGGAGTCGACGGAGTCGCCTCCTCCACGTTGTTGCCCTTGTCGTCGAGCATCGCCCGGACACGGCCGTACGCGTCGCCGACGACCATGGTGTCGCCGATGCGCAGCGTGCCGCGCTGGACCAGGACGGTCGAGACGGCGCCTCGACCACGGTCGAGGTGGGACTCGATCGCGATGCCCTGTGCGTCCTGCTCCGGGTTTGCCCGCAGGTCGAGCGAGGCGTCGGCGGTGAGGACGACGGCCTCCAGCAGGGAGTCGATGTTCAGACCCTGCTTGGCGGAGATGTCGACGAACATGGTGTCGCCGCCGTACTCCTCGGCCACCAGACCGAACTCGGTGAGCTGACCGCGCACCTTGGTCGGGTCGGCACCCTCGACGTCGATCTTGTTGACCGCGACCACGATCGGCACGTCGGCCGCCTTGGCGTGGTTCAGCGCCTCGATCGTCTGCGGCATCACACCGTCGTTCGCCGCGACCACGAGGATCGCGATGTCCGTGGACTTCGCACCACGGGCACGCATGGCGGTGAACGCCTCGTGACCCGGGGTGTCGATGAAGGTGATGCGGCGCTCTTCCTCGTTGACCTCGGTCGAGACCTGGTAGGCACCGATGTGCTGGGTGATGCCACCGGCCTCGCCCGCGACGACGTTCGTCTTGCGGATCGCGTCGAGCAGTCGGGTCTTACCGTGGTCGACGTGACCCATGACGGTCACGACCGGCGGACGGGAGACCAGGGCCTCGTCGCCGCCCTCGTCCTCGCCGAACTCGATGTCGAAGGACTCGAGAAGCTCGCGGTCCTCCTCCTCCGGGCTGACGATCTGGACGGTGTAGTTCATCTCGCCACCGAGCAGCAGCAGCGTCTCGTCGGAGACGGACTGCGTCGCGGTGACCATCTCGCCGAGGTTCATCATGACCGCGACGAGCGACGCCGGGTTGGCGTTGATCTTCTCCGCGAAGTCGGTGAGCGAGGCACCGCGCGACAGGCGAATGGCTTCGCCGTTGCCGCGAGGCAGCATCACACCGCCGACCGACGGGGCCTGCATGGCCTCGTACTCCTGGCGCCTCTGCCGCTTCGACTTGCGACCACGACGCGCCGGGCCGCCGGGGCGACCGAAGGCACCCTGCGTGCCACCACGGCCACCGGGGCCGCCGGGACGGCCACCGAAGCCGGGACGACCGCCGAAGCCGCCGCCACCGCCGCCGGGGCCACCGCCGCCGGGACGACCGGCGAAACCGCCGCCGCCACCGGGACGACCGCCGCCGCCACCGCCGCCACCGGGACGGCCGGCGAAGCCGCCGCCACCGCCGCCGGGACGACCGGCACCGCCCGGACGGCCTGCGCCGCCGGGACCGCGACCGCCGCCACCGGGGCCACCGCCGGGGCGGGGACCGGCAGCAGGACGCTGCGGCATCATGCCGGGGTTGGGACGGTTGCCGCCGGGCGCGCCACCAGGGCCACCGGCAGAGCGGGGAGCCTGCGGACGGGGCATGCCGCCGGGGGTCGGACGTGCGCCGCCCTGACCCTGCGGACGCGGGGCGCCGCCGGGGCCGCCCTGCGGACGCGGAGCGCCCGGAGCAGCGCCGCCACCGGGTCGCGGAGCGCCACCCGGACGGGGCGCCTGCGGGCGCGCCATGCCGGTGGAGCCACCGGACGTGAACGGGTTGTTGCCCGGACGGGGACCGGCCGGACGGGCACCGGGACGCGGAGCGCCCTGGCCGCCTGCGGGACGTGCCGGACGCTCGCCGCCGCGGCCGCCGTCACGGCCGCCGTCACGCTGACCACCGGCCGGAGCCGGACGGGCAGGGCGCGGGCCGGGCGTCGCACCGGGGCGCTGGGCCTGGGGTGCGGCCGGCTGGGCCGGGGCCGGAGCCGAGAACTCGGCAGCGGGCACCGGAGCTGCCGGAGCGGGCTTGGCCGGAGCGGGCTTGGGGCCCGGTGTCGGACGCGGGCCGGGGGCCGGCGCCGCGGAGGGGGTGCTGCTCGCCGGGGCGGCCTTGGGGGCCGGTGCGCCGGGCTTGGGGGCAGCGGGACGTTCGCCCACGGGCCTGGCGGCCTGCGCCGGGGAGGGCGCTGAGGGCTTGGAAGGCGTCGCCTTGCGGGGCGCGCCAGGCTTTGCTGCGGACTTGCCGGCGTTGCCGCCGGGCCCCTGCAGCGCGTCAGTCAACTTGCGTACAACCGGCGCCTCGATCGTCGAGGACGCCGAACGGACGAATTCACCGAGTTCTTGGAGCTTGGCCATGACGACCTTGCTCTCCACGCCGAACTCCTTGGCGAGTTCGTATACCCGGACCTTAGCCACTTCGCTCCTTTTAGGTCCGGGTTACCGCCGGACCGTCGCTACTTCATGGGCGTACTCATCGCGTACTCATCGAGTGCTCATCGCAATCTCGACCTACTTCCAACTCGCGAGGTACCTGACCGCACGGGGGTGTCCGTGCCGTACTTCTTTCTCTTACGGTGCTGCCTGCTCGACTTGCCGCCGCACTGCGGCGGTCTCGAGCGGTCCCTTGACCTTGAAGGCCCTCGGGAACGCCCGGCGGCGGACCGCCAGGTCGAGACAGACCAAGGCGGGGTGCACGTACGCACCCCGGCCGGGCAGCGTACCGCGATCATCGGGGACGCATTCGCCCTCGATCACCACGATGCGCAGCAGATCGCTCTTGGCCGCTCGCTCCCGGCATCCCACACAGGTTCGCTCAGGGCACGCGCGGGCATGCGTCCGGCCAGACACGGTTAAGTCTACCTCCCCGCACCGACCTCACCCGTTGGGGGCAAGAATCGAACGGATGTTGTCCTGATCCTTGTGAGATCTTGGTCGGCTCCCGTCACGGCTGCAACGGGATTCCGCCCGGTTCCATTCCTCAGTCCTGGTCGGAGCCCTGCTCCGTGTCCGGCCTGATGTCGATGCGCCAGCCGGTGAGACGGGCGGCCAGGCGGGCGTTCTGGCCCTCCTTGCCGATCGCCAGCGACAGCTGGTAGTCCGGGACGGTGACCCGGGCGGAGCGGGCGCCGAGGTCGACGACCTCCACCTTGCTGACCCGGGCCGGGGACAGGGCGTTCGCCACCATCTCGGCCGGGTCGTCGGACCAGTCCACGATGTCGATCTTCTCGCCGTGCAGCTCGCCCATGACGTTGCGCACGCGACTGCCCATCGGACCGATGCAGGCGCCCTTGGGGTTCAGCCCGGACCGCGTCGAGCGGACGGCGATCTTGGTGCGGTGACCGGCCTCGCGGGCGATCGCGGCGATCTCGACGCTGCCGTCCGCGATCTCGGGGACCTCCAGCGCAAAGAGCTTCTTCACCAGGTTCGGGTGCGTACGGGACAGCGTGACGGACGGGCCGCGCACACCCTTGGCCACCCGGACCACATAGGTGCGCAGGCGCAGACCGTGCGTGTACTCCTCGCCCGGCACCTGCTCCTGCACCGGCAGGATCGCCTCGAGCTTGTCGTCCAGCTTGACCAGGACGTTCTTGGGGTCCTTGCCCTGCTGCACCATGCCGGCGACGATGTCGCCCTCACGGCGGGCGTACTCCCCGAAGGTGACGTCGTTCTCCGCGTCACGCAGACGCTGCTGGATGACCTGGCGGGCGGTGGTGGCGGCGATCCGCCCGAAGTCCGACGGAGTGTCGTCGAACTCCTTGGGCTCCTGCCCCTCCTCCAGGTCCGCCGGGTCCTCCTTGGCCCATACGGTCACATGACCGGTGTCCCTGCTGAGCACCACACGGGCGTGACGGCGGCTGCCCTCGGTCCGGTGGTACGCGATGAGGAGGGCCGACTCGATGGCCTCGACCAGCAGGTCGAAGGCGATCTCCTTCTCCTGCGCCAAGCCCTTCAGGAGCTTCACGTCGATGTCCACGGCTACGCCTCCTCTTCCTTCTTGTCCTTGCGGTTGAACTCGATTTCCACGCGCGCCTTGGTGATCTCGTCGAAGGCGACCCGGCGGGCGGTGGGCTTGCGCCCCTTCACGCCCGGTACCTCGAGATCGAGTCCTTCGTCGTCCACGGTCAGGATCCGGGCCACGAGGTCGCCGCCCTCCCGCAACTGCAGTTTCACCAGACGGCCGGTCGCCCGCACGTAGTGGCGGTGCTGGGTCAGGGGGCGGTCGGCGCCGGGGGAGCTGACTTCGAGGACGTACTCGCCCTCGCCCATCGCGTCCGTCTCGTCGAGTTTCTCGGAGATGGCGCGGCTCAGCTCGGCACAGGCGTCCAGTTCCACGCCCTCGTCGGAGTCGACGATGATCCTCAGCATGCGGCGCCGTCCCGCCCGGGAGACCTCGATCTCCTCCAGATCCAGGTCCGCGGCGCCGACGAGCGGCTCCAGCAGCCCGCGCAGCCTCTCGCTCTGGGTGGTGCTCATCCGGGTGACTCCTCGGCCGCGTGTGCTGTTGTGGGATCGTCGCGTGTCGAAGAAAGGGTATCCGGTCATGAGGGGTGTTGCCGTCCACCCTCTCGGGACCCGCAGGTACGCTCGCCTGCGGCGATGATCACTGCGAGTCCGAGGAGACAGGCGTGGGGCGCACGGGCACGACACGCAGACGTGCGCTGTTGGCGACGGGAGCGGCGGCGGCCGGCATGTTGACGGGCTGTTCGACCGACGCGCCGGCGTCCCGGCCCACGCCGGACCGGTCCCGCGACGCCGCCCGCGCGGAGGCCGCGCTACGGGCCCGGCTGGCGGCCACGAGCACGGCGCTCAGGGACGCGTACGACGCGGCCATCGCCCGCCACCCGGCTCTCACCGAGCGGCTGGCGCCGCTGCGAGCGGAGGTGGCGGCGCATGTGACGGCGCTGTCGGGGCCTGCGTCCGCGCCGTCGACGTCCGCGTCCCCGCCTGCACCGTCGGCGGCTGCACCGTCAGCGACTGCGGCCGCGGCTGCCGCTCCTTCGGCCTCCGTCCCGGTCGCCGAAGAGGAGCCCGCCGCCGCGCTGAAGGCCCTTGCCGCGGCCGAACGGCGCACCTCCGACAGCCACACGGCATCACTCGCCGACGCCGAGCCGGAACTCGCCCGCCTGCTGGCGTCCGTCGCCGCGGCCGGCGCCGCGCATGCGTACCTGCTGACGAAGGGTGACGGCCGATGAGCACGATGGACGCGCAGAGCGGTGCGGCGGCCCGGCTCGCGGCCGTACAGGCGGCGCTGGCGGCGGAGCACGCGGCCGTGTACGGCTACGGCGTGGTCGGCAGCCGGGTGGACGACGACCGGGAGAACGAGGCCGCCGCCGCGCACGCCGCCCACAGGTCACGGCGGGACTCGCTGGCCAGAACGGTGACCGACCTCGGCGGAACGCCCGCCGTGGCCGCCGCGGGCTACGCCCTGCCCTTCACCGTGGCCGACGCCGCGGCCGCGACACGGCTCGCGGCCGTTCTCGAGGATCGGGTGGCGGGCGTCTACTCCGACCTCGTACGGGCCTCGGAAGGACCGCTGCGGCTGGAGGCCGCGGGTGCGCTGCGTGAGGCAGCGGTGCGCGCGGTGCGCTGGCGCGGCAGCGGCGTAGCCTTTCCTGGGCTCGCCGAGCGGGCCGATCGGGACTGACGGGGAAAGGGAACAACTGACGTATGGCTTTCGAACCGCCGCAGCGGCTGGTCCGGGCACTCGGTGAGGACGACGAGTGGCTGGCGCGGCTGCCCGGAACCGTCCAGGGGACGGTGGACCGGCGGAAGCTGGACGTCGAACGCGTGGTGGCGCCGGGCGGCCGGTCCAGCCTGATCCTTCTCGTACGGCAGCCGGACGGAACCCCCGCCGCGCTGAAGCTGGCCCCGGAGTCCGCGGCGCCCGGCCTCGAGCGGGCCGCGCTGGAGCAGTGGAACGGCTGGGGCACGGTGCGACTGCTGGACGCGACGGACGACGGGCTGCTGCTCGAACGGCTGCACCCCGAGGTCTCGCTCCGGTCGCTGCCCGAGGCGAAGGCGCTGCTCGAGGCCGCGGGAACGGTGCGGCGCCTGTGGGTCGAGCCGCCGGCCGACCACGGATTCGAGACCGTCGCGGAGCGCACGCACCGGCAGGCGGAGGCAATGCGGCTGTCCGGCGGGCCGCTCGTCGCGGCGGCACTGGCGGCCCGCGACGAACTGGTCGCACTCGCACCGGAGACACTGCTGCTGCACGGCAACTTCCGCCAGGGCAAGGTGCTTTCCGGCGACCGGGTGCCATGGCTGGCGGTCGGTCCGGAGCCGCTGGTGGGCGAGCGCGCGTACGACCTGGCGAGGTTGGTCCGCGACCGGGTCGAGGACCTCGTCGCGTCCTCCGCCGGTGCGTCGGCGGCCCGCCGCCGGGTGAACAAGCTCGCGGACTCACTGGAGGTGGACCGGGAGCGGCTGCGTGCCTGGACGCTGTTCCGGGCGGTGGAGTCGGGCACGCGGGCGATGGCCGCGGGGCGGCGCGCGGAGGGCGAGACGGCGCTGGAGTTCGCGGGCTGGCTGTAGCGGACGGGTGGTGCCTGCGGCGGGCGTGTTCCCCTTCCCGCCCTCCCCCTGTGGCCCGGCGGCCATGGAGGTACTGCCATCCAGGCGGACCACCTGGCCCCCTTCCCGCCGGCGGGAGGTGCCGGGCTCGAGCCGCACCGCTGCGGACCAGCGGGTGACCGCCGAGTCGACACCGCGGCTGACGGCGACGTCGCCACAACCGGGCTCGGCTCCGCCCGAACCCGTTCACCGCGCTCCGCGCGGGGTTTCCGGGGCTCCTCCCCCCGCGCCTGACGGCGCGGGAGGTACGGCGCCGCCCTGCGGGCCCCGGCACAGCCTTGTCGGACCGGCACAGCCCTGCGGGCCCCGGCGCTGCCTTGGCGGCCCGGCACAGCCCTGCGGGCCCCGGCGCTGCTTCGGCGGACCGCGGCGCTGGGCTGCCGGGCGGTGTACCCCCTGGCGGGCGGTGGCCTCGATCCCCCTATGGCCTTGCGGCCGTGGATGGCGGGTCGCCGGCGCACGGGTGCCGCCCAGCCGGGGCTGGAATTGCCACTGTGCGGCATCTTCAGCCTCTTCGGCGTTTGAGGCCCTGGGGTCCAGGGGCCCGAGGGCCGGGCCCGCCCAGCAGGCCCGGCCCCGGCGCGCGCTACGCGCGCAGCCGCGCCACCGCCTCCGCCACCGGGAGCTCCTCGCGCTCGCCCGTCCGGCGGTCCTTCAGTTCCACGACGCCCTCGCCCGAGCGCCGCCCCGCCACCAGGATCTTCGGGACACCGATCAGTTCCGCGTCCGTGAACTTCACGCCCGGGGAGACACCCGCCCGGTCGTCGACGAGGACCCGCAGGCCCGCCGCGCCGAGCTGCTCGGCGACGTCGAGGGCCAGCTCGGTCTGGAGTGCCTTGCCGGCGGCGACGACGTGGACGTCCGCCGGGGCGATCTCCGCGGGCCAGCACAGGCCCTTCTCGTCGGCCGTCTGCTCCGCGAGCGCGGCGACGGCCCGCGAGACGCCGATGCCGTACGAGCCCATGGTCACGCGGACCGGCTTGCCGTTCTGGCCGAGCACGTCGAGCTGGAAGGCGTCGGCGTACTTGCGGCCCAGCTGGAAGATGTGGCCGATCTCGATGGCGCGGTCGAGCTTGAGACCGGTGCCGCAGGACGGGCACGGGTCGCCGTCCTCGACGACCACGACGTCGAGGTGGTCGTCGACCTCGAAGTCCCGTCCGGCGACGACGTTCCGGGCGTGCTTGCCGTCCGTGTTGGCGCCGGTGATCCACGCCGTGCCGGGGGCGACCCGCGGGTCGGCGATGTAGCGGACCTTCTCCAGGCCCTGCGGGCCGACGTAGCCGCGCACCAGGTCGGGGCGGCCCTCGAAGTCCTCCGCGGTGACGAGTTCGACGGTCGCGGGGGCCAGGTGGTCGCCCAGCTTGCCGAGGTCGACCTCGCGGTTTCCGGGGACGCCGACGGCGACGATCTCGCCGTCGACCTTGACCAGCAGGTTCTTCAGCGTCGCGGAGGCCGGGACGCCCAGGTGCTGGGCGAGCGTCTCGATGGTGGGGGTGTCTGGGGTGTCCAGTTCCTCGACCGGGCCGTGGGCCGCGCCCTCGACCGGGGCGAGCGCGAAGGTGACGGCCTCGGTGTTGGCGGCGTAGGCGCAGGAGGGGCAGTGGACGAAGGTGTCCTCGCCGGCGGGGGCGGGCGCCAGGAACTCCTCCGAGGCCGAACCGCCCATCGCGCCGGAGACCGCGGACACGACCTTGTGGTCGAGGCCGAGCCGCTCGAAGATCCTCACGTACGCCTCGCGGTGCAGGGCGTACGACTCGGCCAGACCCTCGTCGGTGGTGTCGAAGGAGTACGAGTCCTTCATCTGGAACTCTCGGCCGCGCAGGATGCCCGAGCGCGGACGCGCCTCGTCGCGGTACTTCGTCTGGATCTGGTAGAGGATCACCGGCAGGTCCTTGTAGGACGTGCACTGGTCCTTGACCAGCTGAGTGAAGATCTCCTCGTGCGTCGGGCCGAGCAGGTAGTCGGCGCCCTTGCGGTCCTTGAGGCGGAACAGCTCGGCGCCGTACTCCTCCCAGCGGCCCGTGGCCTCGTACGGCTCCTTGGGCAGCAGGGCCGGGAGCAGCACCTCCTGCGCGCCGATGGCGTCCATCTCCTCGCGTACGACGCGGGTGACGTTCTCCAGGACGCGCTTGCCGAGCGGCAGCCAGGACCAGATGCCCGCGGCGTTGCGGCGGACGTAACCGGCGCGGACGAGGAGCTTGTGGCTGAGCGTCTCCGCGTCCGCCGGGTCGTCGCGCAATGTCTTGACCATCAGACGGGACATGCGCTGGACCTGGGCCATGGTGAACTCCTGCTCGGAACGTGTGATGTGCAGGAGGTTAGCCGGGGCGCACCGGCAGGCGGAAATCAGTTCCCCTGCCGGTCACCCCGTGCGCCCGCCCTCCGCAGGGGCAGCCGGGCGCCCATCACCGCGTAGGGGCTGGGAGCGCTCGGGAACAGCACCTGGCCCGCGAGGTCCTCGTAGCCCAGCCTGCGGTACAGGCCGCGGGCCGGGCTCTCGATGTCGATCGCGGAGAGGATGGACCGGGACAGACCGGAGTCGTCGGTGATGGTGGTGATCAGTTCGCGCCCGATGCCGCGCCCCTGGAAGGCGGGATGGACGTGGAGTTCGGTGATGACGAAGGAGTCGTCGAGCCAGCCGTCGGTGCCGGTGCGCCGCAGGTACGGCTCGACGACGGTGGACCACCAGTGGGTGCGGTCGTTGGGCATTCCGTAGACGAATCCGACGAGCCGGCCGTCCGCGGTGGTCGCACCGAGCGATCGCGCTCCGGGGTTCTCCAGGTGCCGCAGCACGATGTAGCGGCGGATCCCGATCTCGTCGCCGCTGAGGCCGAAGGCGACCGCCTGCACCGCGAGGGCCTCGTCGACCCGTGCGGCGAGTTCGAGCGGTCCGACCACGACGTCGGGGGCATGCGCGCCGTCCCCGGTGAGTGCTGCCATGGTCCGAACCCTACTTGCCGCCGTGGCGGCGCATCACGGTGCGCCGGGAATCAGAACAGCACGCTCATGAAGGCGCCGACCTCGCGGAAGCCGACCCGCCGGTACGACGCCCTGGCCGCGGTGTTGTAGTCGTTGACGTACAGGCTCACGATCGGGGAGACGTCGGCCAGGGCGTAGCGCAGGACAGCCGCCATCCCGGTCTCCGACAGTCCGCGGCCCCGGTGTTCGGGGTCGACCCAGACGCCCTGGATCTGGCAGGCCTGCGGGGTGGCGGCGCCGATCTCGGCCTTGAAGACGACCTTGCCGTCGTCGATCCGCGCGAAGGACCTTCCGGCGCCGACCAGTTCGGCGACGCGCGCCTGGTAGAGGAGTCCGCCGTCACCGGCCATCGGCGAGATGCCGACCTCCTCGGTGAACATGGCCACGCACGCGGGCATGATCACGTCCATCTCGTCCTTGCGGATGCGGCGGACGTACGGGTCGGGCTCGATGTCCCGCGGCACTTCCTCCGTCACCATCAGGGGCTGGTTGGAGCGGACGTCCCTTGCCGGACCCCAGCTCGGTTCGAGCAGGCGCCACAACTGGGCGGTGGGCTCGGCGGGGCCGACGATGGACGAGCAGCGGCGGCCGGCCCGGCGGGCGCGGTCGGCGAAGGCGCGCACGGCCTCGGGGGTGGCGCAGATGGGGACGAGATTGGCGCCCGAGTAGCACAGGGAGCGCAGCTCCCCGTCCGCGTACCAGCCCCACATCTCGCCGCCGAGTCGCCACGGGTCGAGCCCGGCGACCTGCACTCTCGCGGTGACGAAAGCATTCGTCACGGGCTCGCTCTCGAGGATGGCGAGCGCTGCGCCGAGTTCGCCGGGGTCGAGGACCCGGGTGGTGGTCTGCGTCAACACGAGGGCGCCTCATTACACGGTTTGCTGGTCTTGGCACTCTACCCGGCAGGTCCGGGGCGTGGCGCGGGCACGCGACGACCCCGCCGCCCGGAGGGGCGACGGGGCCTTGGGGCAGTTCGGGTGTGCGCGGTCAGGCGCCGGGCTCCCCGACGGCGACGACGTCCGGCGTACCGGAGGCGATGCCGTCCTTCTCCATCTGCTCGGCGATCTTCATCGCCTCTTCGATGAGGGTCTCGACGATCTTCGACTCGGGGACGGTCTTGATGACCTCGCCCTTGACGAAGATCTGTCCCTTGCCGTTGCCGGACGCGACGCCGAGGTCGGCCTCGCGGGCCTCGCCGGGGCCGTTGACGACGCAGCCCATGACGGCGACGCGCAGCGGCACCTCCATGCCCTCGAGACCGGCGCTGACCTGGTCGGCGAGCTTGTAGACGTCGACCTGGGCGCGTCCGCAGGACGGGCAGGAGACGATCTCGAGGCGGCGCTGGCGGAGATTCAGCGACTCGAGGATCTGGATGCCCACCTTGACCTCCTCGGCCGGCGGCGCCGACAGGGAGACCCGGATGGTGTCGCCGATGCCCTCGGCGAGCAGTGCGCCGAAGGCGACCGCGGACTTGATGGTGCCCTGGAAGGCGGGGCCCGCCTCGGTGACGCCGAGGTGCAGCGGGTAGTCGCTCCGGGCGGCGAGCTGGCGGTAGGCGTTGACCATCACGACCGGGTCGTTGTGCTTGACCGAGATCTTGATGTCGCGGAAACCGTGCTCCTCGAAGAGGGAGGCCTCCCACAGGGCGGACTCGACGAGCGCCTCGGGGGTCGCCTTGCCGTACTTCTCCAGCAGGCGACGGTCGAGGGAGCCCGCGTTGACGCCGATCCGGATCGGGGTGCCGGTCTCGCCCGCCGCCTTGGCGATCTCCTTGACCTTGTCGTCGAACTGCTTGATGTTGCCGGGGTTCACCCGCACCGCGGCGCAGCCGGCGTCGATCGCCGCGAAGACGTACTTGGGCTGGAAGTGGATGTCCGCGATCACCGGGATCTGGGACTTCCTGGCGATGGTGGCCAGAGCGTCGGCGTCGTCCTGGGTGGGGCAGGCGACCCGCACGATCTGGCAGCCGGAGGCCGTGAGCTCCGCGATCTGCTGGAGCGTGGCGCCGATGTCGGACGTCCTGGTCGTCGTCATCGACTGCACGGAGACGGGTGCGTCACCGCCGACGGCGACGGAGCCGACCTGGATCTTCCTGCTGATCCTGCGGTCGGCGAGCTTCGTCGGAACGGACGGAATTCCGAGAGAAATTGCAGTCATCTGCTGTGCAACCCCAAGGCTGTGGATCGAGGTCCCGAGATCGGCGGGCTCCAGCACCCGAGATTACGGCACTGGAGTTCGGCCGGGCACATCGGACACCGAAGTCCACCCAAAGGTGACGGCCGGGCACAAAGGCTGCCCGGCCGTCCCAGAGATCCCGAAGCGGGGTCGCTCAGCTGATCTTCACGGGGTTCACGATGTCCGCCACCAGCACGAGCAGCGTGAAGCAGATGAAGACGCCCGCCACGACGTACGCGACCGGCATGAGCTTCGCCACGTCGAACGGGCCCGGGTCGGGGCGCCGGAAGACCTTGGCGATGTTCCGTCGCACCGACTCCCACAGCGCTCCCGCGATGTGCCCGCCGTCCAGTGGCAGCAGGGGCAGCATGTTGAAGAGGAAGAGCGAGAGGTTGAAGCCGGCGAGCAGCATCAGGAAGGTGGCGACGATGTTCGTCGTCGGCACGTCGAGGTTGAGCACCTCGCCGCTGAGCCGTGCGGCACCGACCACGCCGACCGGCGAGTCGTCCTTGCGCTCACCGTCACCGAACGCCGCGGCCCACAGGTCGGGGACCTTCGACGGCAGCGCGATGATCGACTCCGCGCCGTTCTCGATCATGCCGCCCATGCGGTCGACGGAGGCGCCGAAGGACAGGGGCAGGATCTCGGTCTTCGCCGCGAAGCCGAGGTAGCCGGCGGGGACGAACTCCTCGGGGACGACCTCGCCGTCCTCGTCCTTCTTGGCCACCGTGTTCTCGATGAGCGTCGCCTGGAGGACCTGCTCGGTGCCGTCCCGCTCGACGGTGATGGTGGCGGGGCCGATCGTCTCCCGGATACGGGTCGACAGCGTGGCCCAGTCCTCGACGGGCTTGCCGGCGAACGCGACGATCTTGTCGCCCTCACGCAGTCCCGCGGCGAACGCCGGCGACTGCGGGTCGCTCTTCGAACAGGTGTCACGGTTCTCGCTCTGCGCGATGACGCACTTCTGGACGCCGGCGACCTCGGTGGTCTGGGTCGGCGAGCCGAACGTCATCATCACACCGAGGAAGATCGCCACGGCGAGGACCAGATTCATGAACGGGCCCGCGAACATGACGATGACGCGCTTCCACGGCTTGCGCGTGTAGAACAGGCGCGTCTCGTCGCCCGGCTTCAGCTCCTCGTACGCCGCGGAGCGGGCGTCCTCGATCATTCCTCGCCACGGCGAGGTGGAGCGGGCCTCGATCCGGCCGTCCTGCCCCGGCGGGAACATCCCGATCATGCGGATGTACCCGCCCATGGGGATGGCCTTGATGCCGTACTCGGTCTCGCCCTTGTGCCGTGACCAGAGCGTCGGCCCGAAGCCGACCATGTACTGGGGCACGCGGATGCCGAAGAGCTTGGCCGTGGAGAGGTGGCCGAGTTCGTGCCAGGCGATGGAGAAGAGCAGCCCGACGGCGAAGAGCGCGATGCCCAGAATGGTCAACAGAATCGTCATGCGCGAGCCTCCGCCGTTGCCTTCGCTGCCGTCTCACGGGCCCGTGCCCGTGCCCAGGTCTCCGCTTCGAGGACGTCCGCCACCGTAAGGGAAGTTCCCGAGGCGGGTGTGCCGTGTTCCCCGACCACCCGGGTGACCGTATCCATGATGGCGTCGAACGGCAGCCGTCCGGCGAGGAATGCCTCGACGCACTCCTCGTTCGCGGCATTGAACACCGCCGGCGCCGTTCCGCCCAGCTCCCCCACGTGGCGGGCGAGCCCGACCGCCGGGAAGGCCTCGTTGTCGAGCGGGAAGAACTCCCAGGTCGAGGCCTTGGTCCAGTCGAAGGCGGGGGCCGCGTCCGGGACCCGCTCCGGCCAGCCGATGCCGATGGCGATCGGGCCGCGCATGTCGGGCGGGGTGGCCTGGGCGAGCGTGGAGCCGTCCGTGAACTCCACCATCGAGTGAACGTACGACTGGGGGTGGACGACGACCTCGATGCGGTCGAAGGGGATGTCGTAGAGCAGGTGCGCCTCGATGACCTCGAGTCCCTTGTTGACCAGGGTCGCGCTGTTGACCGTGATCACCGGGCCCATGGCCCAGGTCGGGTGGGCGAGGGCGTCCTCCCGGGTGACGCTCGCCAGCTCCGCCTTGCTGCGGCCGCGGAACGGGCCGCCGGAGGCCGTCACGACCAGCTTGCGGACATCGGCGCGCGTTCCCGCGGCGAGTGCCTGGAAGAGGGCGGCGTGCTCGGAGTCGACGGGGATGATCTGCCCCGGCTTGGCCAGCGCCTTGACCAGCGGACCACCGACGATCAGCGATTCCTTGTTGGCCAGGGCGAGCGTGCGGCCGGCCTCGAGGGCGGCGAGGGTGGGCGCGAGGCCGATGGAGCCGGTGATGCCGTTGAGCACGGTGTGGCAGGGGGAGGCGGCGAGTTCGGTCGCGGCGTCGGGTCCGGCCATGATCTGCGGCAGCGGCTCCGTGCCGTACCGCTCGGCGAGCGCCTCGCGCAGAGCGGGCACGGCGTCCTCGCGGGCCACGGCGACCGTCCGGGCGCGCAGCCTGTGCGCCTGCTCGGCGAGCAGACCGACCCGGCCGCCGGCGGCGGACAGGGCGGTGACACGGAAGCGGTCGGGGTTGCGCAGGACGAGGTCGATGGCCTGCGTGCCGATGGACCCGGTGGAACCGAGGACGACGATGTCCCGGCGGCCTTCGTACGGATCGAAGGCGATGTGCGGGTCCGCGAGAGGAGATGGGCTGTCGCTCATCCCCCCATTGTGGCCGTACTCCCTGTCCGCCCGGACAGGGAGTCCCCGGCGTGTGGCACCGGCCCGTCAGCGGATCGGGCGGTGGACGTTCTCCTTCACCGTCGGACCGGGTGTGGCGTCGGCGATCCAGGGGCCTTCACCGCTGGGGTCGACGACGCCCTCCTCCAGCCAGGTGTACGTGCCGGACAGGACGCCGCCCACGACCTTGCGGTCCAGGTCGTCGGTGTTGGACCAGAGGCGGCCGAACAGTTCCTCGACGCGGATCCTCGACTGCCGGCAGAACGCGTCGGCGAGCTGGTAGGCCTCGCGTCCGTGGTCCCCGGACGCGCGGAGCATGTCCGCCCGGACGCAGGCGGCGCTCATCGCGAAGAGCTCGGCGCCGATGTCGACGATCCGGCCGAGGAAGCCCTGCTTGGTCTCCATCCGGCCCTGCCAGCGGGACATGGCGTAGAAGGTCGACCTGGCGAGCTTGCGGGAGCTCCGCTCGACGTGGCGCAGATGCACGGACAGGTCCTGGTGCCCGGCCGGGTTGAACTCGCCGTAGGTACGGGGCAGGTGACCGGGGCCGGTGACGAGTTTGGGCAGCCAGCGGGCGTAGAAGGCGGCCGCGTCCACGCCGGCCTTCGCCTTGGCCGACATCGGTTTGTCGGGGTCGATGATGTCGCCGGCGACTGCGAGGTGCGCGTCGACCGCCTCCCTGGCGATGAGCAGGTGCATGATCTCGGTCGAGCCCTCGAAGATGCGGTTGATGCGCAGGTCGCGCAGCAGCTGCTCGGCGGGCACGGCACGTTCGCCGCGCGCGGCGAGCGACTGGGCCGTCTCGAAACCGCGGCCGCCGCGGATCTGGACCAGCTCGTCGGCCATCAGGCAGCCCATCTCGGAGCCGTAGAGCTTGGCGAGCGCGGCCTCGATGCGGATGTCGTTGCGGTCCTCGTCGGCCATCTGGGAGGCCAGGTCGACGACGGCCTCCAGGGCGAAGGTGGTGGCGGCGATGAAGGAGATCTTGGAGCCGACGGCCTCGTGCCTGGCGACCGGCTTGCCCCACTGTTCGCGCACCTCGGACCACTCGCGGGCGATCTTCAGGCACCATTTGCCGGCGCCGACACACATGGCGGGCAGGGAGAGCCTGCCGGTGTTCAGGGTGGTCAGCGCGATCTTCAGGCCCGCGCCCTCGGGACCGATGCGGTTCTCGGCGGGGACGCGTACCTGGTGGAAACGGGTCACGCCGTTCTCCAGGCCGCGCAGCCCCATGAAGGCGTTGCGGTTCTCGACGGTGATGCCCTCGCTGTCGGCCTCCACGACGAAGGCGGTGATGCCGCCCTTGTGGCCGTCGGACCTGGGGACGCGTGCCATGACGACGAGGAGATCGGCGACGACGCCGTTGGTGGTCCAGAGCTTGACGCCGTCGAGGACGTATTCGTCGCCGTCCGGGACCGCGGTGGTGGCGAGACGGGCCGGGTCGGAGCCGACGTCGGGCTCCGTGAGCAGGAACGCGGAGATGTCACTGGCGGCCAGCCGCGGGAGGAATTTCTGCTTCTGCTCGTCGGTGCCGAACTGTTTGAGGGGCTGCGGTACGCCGATCGACTGGTGGGCGGAGAGCAGCGCCCCGATCGCCGGGTTGGCGGAGCCGACGAGTGCCAACGCCTTGTTGTAGTACACCTGGGTGAGACCGAGGCCCCCGTACTTGGGATCGATCTTCATGCCGAGCGCGCCGAGTTCCCGCAGGCCGTTGATCACCTCGTCGGGGATCTGTGCCTCCCGCTCGATCAGCGCGCCGTCGATCTTCGTCTCGCAGAACTCGCGCAGCTTCGAGAGGAACTCCTCGCCGCGCCGGGTGGCCTCACCGGTCGGCATCGGATGCGGGTGGATCAGGTCGAGCCGGAAGCGTCCGAGGAACAGCTCCTTGGCGAAACTGGGCTTGCGCCAGTCCTGTTCGCGCGCCGCCTCCGCGACCTGTCGTGCCTCGCGCTCGCTGATCTTCGGGGTGCCGGGCTTGTGCAGGGGCTTGTCCGTTGGAGCGGACATGAGGCTCACCTCGCCGCGAATCGGGGACCGCCCAGGGCGTGTACCGAGCGGTGCTACTCGTTCGTCGTACCCGATTCTCAGTACCTCCACCAGCCCGCGTACGGCAGCGGGGCAAGATGTTCGCCTCTCACCGGGACGACGGCCCGCCGTGTGCCGGTCCCTCGCGAGGCGCCCTGCTCGTACGGCGCCCCCGCCGCGTCACCGCGTCGCCCGCCTCGATGCCCGGCCGGGTTCCCACGAGGCCGCGTTCCGGATGGTGAGACCACTGTTCCGGCATCGGGTACGCCGTGTGAGAATCCCGCCATGCTGTGCCGGCTCATTATCAGCGGCGGCGTGCCGGCAACGAGGTGACCTGGAGGCGACCCCTCCCAGGCGGCTCACCGCCCGCACGCAGACCTCTCGCGCTTCGCGAGGGGTCTTTTTGTTTGCCCCACCGGCGCACAAGTCCCCTCGGCCCACCAGCCCAGCAGACAGGAACACGGACATGGTTCATGAGACCTTCCACGTCGTCGACACCACCCTGCGCGACGCCGCGCTGCGGGAGGGCATCGATCTGACCGTCGCGGACAAGCTCGCCATCGCCCGGCACCTGGACGACTTCGGGGTCGGCTTCATCGACGGCGGACGGCCGGGGGCGAACCCACGGGACACCGAGTTCTTCGCCCGCGCCCACGCCGAGCTCGGCCTCGAGCACGCACAACTGGTCGCCTCCGGCACCACCCGTCGTGCCGGCATCAGCGCCGCGGAGGACCGCCGACTGGCCGCGCTGGTCGATTCCGGCGCCCCCGTGGTCTCCCTGGCCGCCCAGTCGCACGACCGCCACGTGGAGCTGGTCCTGCGCACCACCCTCGACGAGAACCTCGAAATGCTCCGCGACAGCGTGCGGTACCTGTGCGACCGGGGCCGCCGCGTCTTCGTCGAGTGCGAGCACTTCTTCGACGGCTACCAGGGCAACCGTGACTACGCGCTCGCCGTGGTCGGCGCCGCTCACGAGGCCGGCGCGGAGGTGGTGGTCCTGCGCGACACCAACGGCGGCACCCTGCCACCGCAGGTGGGGCGGACCGTCGCCGACGTACTGGAGCGGACAGGGGCCCGGCTCGGCATCCACGCCCACGACGACACCGGCTGCGCGGTCGCCAACACCCTGGCCGCCGTCGAGGCCGGTGCCGACCACGTCCGGTGCACCGCCAACGGCTACGGCGACCGGGTCGGCAACGCCAACCTCTTTCCCGTGGTCGCCACCCTCGAACTCAAGCTGAACCGCGCGGTGCTGCCCCCGGGAAGGCTCACCGAGGCGACCCGGATCTCGCATGCGATCGCCGAAGTCGTCAACATCGCGCCCGCCACACATCAGCCGTACGTGGGTGCCTCCGCCTTCGCCCACAAGGCCGGGCTGCACGCCTCCGCCATCAAGGTCGACCCCGGCCTCTACCAGCACATCGACCCCGAACTGGTCGGCGGCGGCATGCGGACGCTCGTTTCCGACATGGCCGGCCGCGCCTCCGTGGAGCTCAAGGCCAAGGAACTCGGCTACGACCTCTCCGGCGATCGCGACCAGGTGAGCCGGATCGTCGCCCGCGTCAAGCAGCGAGAGAACGCGGGCTACAGCTACGAGGCCGCTGACGCCTCCTTCGAACTGCTGCTCCGCGAGGAGGTCCTCGGCCACCGGGACGAATTCTTCGAGCTCGAGTCGTGGCGTGTGATCAGCGAGGACTCGAGCGGCAGGCAGGGGGCGGCAACCGAGGCGGCGGTGAAACTGCGCGCGCAGGGCCGAAGGTCGACGGCCGTGGCAGAGGGCAACGGGCCGGTGGACGCTCTGGACCGGGCTCTGCGCCAGGCGATCCAGCACGCCCATCCGGAAGTGGACCGATTCGAGTTGGTCGACTACAAGGTCCGCATCCTGGAAGGGCACCGCGGCACGGGGGCTCGGATCCGTGTACTGATCAGCGTCACCGACGGCCTCGGTGTGTGGCACACCGTCGGCGTCGCGGACAACATCATCGCGGCCTCGTGCGAAGCGCTTCAGGAGTCCTTCACCTACGGCCTGCTGCGGCGCACCGCGCCGGGCGCCGAGGGTGCGGACGCGAGCACGCCCGACTGCACGCTCACGGTCACCCTGCACAACGACCCCGCGGCCCTGCGCCGCGTCACCGCCTCGCTGGGCAGCATTCCGGTGACCGAACTCTCGTACGCGACATCCTTCTCGGCGCAGGCCACCGCCAGCATCAGGTTGCCGCGCTCGAACGCCGTGCGGGCACGCAACAAACTGAACCGCCTGGTGGAGGTCCTCGCCGTCGCAGAGGGCTCCGATCGTCCCTGATCGTCTTCGCCTCCTGGCACTGTCCGCACGTCCCCCTGGTACGCGAAGACGGCCGGAGCCCCCGCACAGTGGGCTCCTCGCAGGGCCTCTGACCTGCAATCTTTCTCTCACCTGCACGAACGCCCGGTGGTTTTAGCTCGCATCTTCACTCATCTGCCCTCCTCCTCGACCACCCGTGTTCCCGTGGGAACACGGGTGGGACGGGAACATGAACCGGATGGGGAGGTGGCGCAGTAGGGTGCGCCGAGTGAATAGTGCTTCCCGTCTCCCGACCAGCGTCCGCCTCATCGTCACGGGGGGAGGTACCGGGGGTCACACCTATCCCGCGTTGACCGCGATCCGCGCGCTCCAGCATCGGCTGGCGGCGGATGGCAGGGTGCTTGAGGTCCTGTGGATCGGCACAGCTGACGGCTTGGAGGCTCGGGTGGCACCGGCCGAGGGCATCGCTTTCAAGACCGTGGCCACGGGCAAGATTCGCCGCTCCAGCAACCCCCTCAAAATGGTGAGCCCGGCGAACATAAAGGACATGGCGCGCGTGCCGCTCGGCGTGGCTCAGGCACGGAAGATCGTCGCCGACTTCCATCCGGATATCGTGCTCGCCACGGGCGGATATGTGGCTGTCCCGGCCGGCCTGGCCGCCCGCATGTGCCGCCGCCCGCTGGTCCTCCATGAGCAGACCGTGCGACTGGGCCTGGCCAACCGGAAGCTCGCGAGCTCGGCGACGAGGATCGCGGTGTCGTCGGAGTCGTCGCTGCCGCTCCTGCCGGAGTCCGTGCGGGGGGCTGCGGTCGTGACCGGCAATCCGATCCGCCCCGAGGTGCTGACCGGACACGCGGACAAGGCGGTGGAAGCCCTGGCCCTGCACGGCTTCGACCGGCGTCTACCGACCGTGTACGTCACCGGCGGCGCGCAGGGCTCCCAGCAGATCAACGACGTTGTCCGGGACACGCTGCCGTGGCTGCTGGAGCGGGCGAACGTAATTCACCAGTGCGGGCCGGCCAACGTCGAAGGCCTTCGGCAGCACGCGGCGGCTCTGCCTGTGGAGCTGTCGGGCCGGTATTACCTCGCCGGGTTCGTCGGCCCGGAGCTCCCCGACGTGCTGGCGCTGGCCGACGTCGTGGTCTCCCGGAGCGGCGCCGGGACGCTCGCCGAGCTGACCGCGCTGGGCAAGCCTGCGGTCTTCGTACCGCTCGCTTCCTCGGCCGGGAACGAGCAGGCGCACAACGCGCGCCACCTGGAGGACGCCGGGGCTGCCGTCGCGCTGCTCGGTGAGGTGACCGTGGGGAGGATGCGGGACGCGGTGGGCCCGCTCCTCACCGATCCCGCGCGGCGGGAGGCTATGGCGGAGCGGGCCCGGGCGCACGGACGGCCGGACGCGGCGAACAGGCTCGTGGACGTGATCCTGTCCGCCGCGTCCGGCTGACCGGCGCGCGCGGGTTCTACGGGAGGTGCTGGGCGGCGCCGTCCTCGACGAGGGTGACGACGTCGGCGAACGCGGCGGCGTCCTTCTCCCACGGGTCGGGGACGTCGCGGTCGCCCAGGTACAGGACCAGCTTGTGCGCGGTGTGCTCGTCGGCCAGCTTCCGGAGCTCGGCGAGGTTGCTCTCGTCCATGGCGAGGACGACGTCGGCCCACTCCAGCAGTTCCCTGCTGATGTGCACGCCGCAGTGGGCGCTCATGTCGTACCCACGCGCCGCCCCGGCGGCGACCATCTCGGCGTGGGCGGGTTTGCCGACCCACTTGTCCCGGGTGCCTGCTGACCTCACCTCGACTGCGTCCCCGCCGAGCTGGGCGAGGATGACGGCGGCGAGCGGGGAGCGGCAGTGGTTGCCGAGGCAGACCGTCAGGAGACGTCGCGGCGGGGCCGTCATCCGACGGCCGCCGTCTCGGTGACGGCCTTCAGGACCTCGGCAGCGACGTGCTCGCCGTCGGTCTCCGTCAGGTGCTGGTGGAATGGCAGGGTCATGATCTGGCGGCCTACCCGCTCGGTCACCGGCAGGGACCGGTGCCACGGGGCGAAGGCCGGCTGCTGGTGGTTCGGCGGATAGTGCGTGCCGACTCCGACACCCTGGTCCCGGAGCATCCGGAACACCTGGTCGCGGTGCGCGTGGACGAGCACCGCGCACAGGTGCGGCACGGAGCGTTCCACGTCAACATCCACCATGGTGACGCCTTCGGCGCCCTGTAGAGCGGTCGCGTACACCCGCCACAGGGCTTTGCGCTTAGCCTCAGCCTCCGGGAACCGGCCGAGCTGGGCGGCGCCGATCGCCGCGTTGAGCGCCGACAGCTGCACCCGCAACCCGAAGCCTTCGACGGTGTAGCCGGTCGCCTCCGCACGCCGGGCCGCCGACTCGACGATGCCCAGGCCGCGCAGCTTGCGGCAGGCCGCCGCCTCCAACGCGTTGCGCGGGACGATCATGCCGCCCTGCCCGCAGGTGAGGTTCTTTATCGGCCCGAAGCTGAAGCAGGTCAGGGCCCCGGTTGCCCCGACGCGTCGCTCGCCGACGTAGGAGCCGAAGGCGTGGGCTGCGTCCTCGATGACGGTGATGCCCTGCTCGGCGAACACCGGCTGCGCCTCGGACAGGTCGACGGCCCGGCCGCCATAGAGCACGGGCATTACTGCGCGGGTGTCCGCGGTGACGGCGTCCAGCACTTCCGCGCTGCCGACGCACACGGTGCGCGGGTTGACCTCGACGAACCGGGGCCGGGCGCCGACAGCGAGGATCGCCTGAATCGTGGCGCAGAACGTGAGGGACGGGACGATCACCTCGTGTCCGGGGCCGACGCCGGCGGCGAGCAGAGCGACGTGGAGCGCGGACGTGCCGGAGGCGACCGCGACCGTCTCGGGGACGCCGAGGAAGGCGGCGACGTCGGCCTCGAACTGGTCAGTGACGTCGGTGTGACCGTAATGCCCGCTGCGCAGGGCCTCGGCCAGCGCGGCCTCTTCGGGGCCGTAGAGGAACGGACGCGCGTTGTTGGCCGTGCCTGCCACCATGGCTGTCGTCATCGCCGGCCCTCCTCGACGATCAGGGTCTCGGTGTACTTGGTGAGGCACACGTCCGGCTTGTACTGGAGCCGGTCGTGGTCGACGGGGTTCTTGAACAGGCCGGCGAGGAGCTGGCCGGTGAGGTCGGCCCCGGCCGCCTCGCTCGCGGGGAAGCCTCCGGCAACGCGGGCGTTGACCTCGGTCATCACGACCCGGTTCAGGCCGTCGTCGGTGATAAAGCCCTGGGCGCAGCAGGCCCCGGCCGCGCCGACGGCGGCCAGGGTCTCCTGGACGCGCTCGGCCACCTCCTTGTCGTGGAACGTGCGGCTCACGACGGCGAGGCCACCCTTGACGAGGAGCCGGTGACGCAGGATCACCGACGCCCGGCCGGAACGGTCGACGAGGCAGTCCGCGGTGAACTCGTCCCCGTTCACACGGTCCTGGACGATGGGGTCAAGGACGAGCTCGCACAGCATGCGCGCCTGTTCCCTGGTGTGGCAGAAGTGCACGTTCTGGGCACCCTGCCCGCACCGGGGTTTGACGACCAGCGGGGCGCCGTCGGGGACCTGCTCCAGCTCGTGGGGCAGGACGGTGCGCGGCGTGGGGACGTCGTTCTTGCTGAGCACCGTGTGGAACGCAGCCTTGTCGGTGCACGCTTCGATCGCGGCTGGGTCCGGCAGCCACGTCGTCACACCGAGGTCGGCCAGGGGGCGCCGCAGTGCGGCGAGCTTGCCGAGCTCGTGCTCGACGGTGGACAGGATCGCGTGCGGCCGGAGCTCGGCGCACAGGCGCAGGAGGCTGGACCGGTAGGACGGGTCGGCGGCCGGGGCTGTGATGCGCGGCGTGACGTCGGGCAGGCGGAGGCCGGCGGCGAGCGGGTTGGAGTCCGCCGCGATGACGTCGCAGCCGAGCCGGAGCAGGCTCCGGGCGAGGTCGAACCCTGGGGCTCCTCCGACGCCGGTCACGAGGATGCGGCGCCTTCTCACGTCAGTGAATGACACGCGGGGCCTCCTCGGCGGGGGCAGCGAACTCGACCTCGGGCATCGGCGCGTGCGAGTTGCGCATCAGCGGCGCCCACCGATCGGGGTTGCGCCGGTACCACTCCACGGCGGCGACGAGGCCGTCCTCGAAGCCGCGGGCGGGACGGTAGCCGAGCTGAGTGGCGATCTTGCCCCAGGCCATCGAGTACCGGATGTCGTTCGACCGCCGGTCGGGCACGTACACCACCGAGTCCCAGTCGGCGTCGCACATGCGCAGGAGGATGTCGGTGAGCTCCACGGTGGTGAAGTCCGTGCCGCCGCCGATGTTGTAGACCTCGCCGGGGACTCCGCCGCGCAGGACCAGCTCGATGCCGGCGCAGTTGTCTTCGACGTGCAGCCAGTTGCGGACGTGCTGGCCCTGACCGTGGATGGTGACCTTGTCGCCCCGGAACAGATGGGTGACGAACAGGGGGATGATCTTCTCGGGGTGCTGGTACGGCCCGTAGTTGTTCGAGCTGCGCGTGACGCACACCGGGACGTCGTAGGTGTGGAAGTAGCTCAGAGCCACGAAGTCACTGGCAGCCTTCGACGCGGCGTACGGTACGGTCGGCCGGACCGGGTCCCCCTCAGTGGCAGACCCTTCGGCCATCGGCCCGTAGACCTCGTCGGTGGAGACGTGGACGAACTTCTGGATGCCATGCCGCATTGCGGCGTCCGCGAGGGTCTGGGTGCCGAGCACGTTCGTGGACAGGAAGGTGCCGGCCGCGAAGAACGAGCGGTCGACGTGGGACTCGGCGGCGAAGTGGACGATCGCCGTGTGCTTCTGCACCAGTTCGTCGACCAGCTTCGCGTCGATGATGTTGCCGCGGACGAACCGCAGCTTCGGATTGAGGAACGCCTCGCCGAGGTTTTCGATGTGCCCCGCGTACGTGAGGGCGTCGAGCACGGTCACTTCGGCGACGTCGTCAGCTCGCAAGATGTTCATGGTTGCCTCCGGTGGGAGTGCGAGCAGCGAAGCGGCTGGGTACGCCGCCCGTCTGCGGGAACCACCATGGCGGCGCGGAGGCCGGGGCGGGACTCGCCGGGGCGCTCCCGCACACGGTGTGCGGAACCGGCACACCGTGTGCATCCGCGCACCCTGTCGGCTCGTCAGGAACGGCGCTAGCGTCGTCTGTCCCGTCGGTGCGCAGGAGGTGCCCATGGGCCACAACACGGAAGACCTCGGGGCCGTCATTCGCGGTGCCCGGGGTGCCGCCCGGCTGACACAGGCACAGTTAGGCGGCAAGTGCGGCTACTCGGCGTCGGCGATCTCCAGGATCGAGGGCAACAAGCTACGGCCGGAGCATTCTGCGATGCTGCTCATGGCCGAGGTGTTGGGCATCCCACCCGAGCGGCTGTGTGGTTCCGCTGTGCCACACGGCCCGGCGGTCGCTACGGTGGCGAGCGAGCGGCTGTCGGACGAGGAGGATGCGGTGCGTCGTAGGGAACTGCTTGCCGGGGCGCTCGCCGCTGGGGCAACGGCCATCGTGGGCGCCGGCGCGTCATCGGCCGCTGCCGCCGTATCCGGGGACCCGGCAGCCAGTCTTGAAGAAGCCTTGTTCCGGCTTCCGGCCGCCGACGCGGTGCCGCTGGCCGTCCTGACCGCGCAGACGGTTGCAGCGCGGCGGACCTTCCAGGCAGCCCGCTACAGCGATCTCGGCCAGTCGCTGCCGGGGTTGCTCGCTGCGGCCGCGGCGACCAGAGACGCCGCGACCGGGCGGGCGCGGCAGCAGGCCGCCGCCGTGCTGGCCCGGGCGTATGTGCTCACGGCGGAACTGGCGGCGAAGCAGCACTCCGACGCGGCGTGGGTCGCGGCCGACCGGGCGCTGACCGCCGCCAGGGCCAGCGGGTCGCCGGTGCCGGTCGGGGAGGCATCCCGAGTGCTGGCAATCACGATGCGCCGCTCCGGCCGCTGGTCATCCGCGGTGAACCTCCTTACCCGCGAGGCAACCGAGTTGGACCCATCCGAGGAACGCACCGCGGCCGTACGGACCACACTGCTACTGACCGCCGCGTACTCGGCGGCTTCCGGCGGCGACCGCTCGACGGCGCTCGCGCTGCTCGACGAGGCGGAGGAAGACACCGAGCGCCTGCCGGAGGTCCAGGGCCTCTTCACCGTGGAGGCAACCCGAGCCCAGGTCGACGTCTACCGGATCGGGGTCCTCAACGCGCTCGGGACGCCGGACGAGGGCGTCAAGGTCGCGGCCGGGCTGAACATCGGCTTCATGCCGACGCCGGAGCGCCGCGCCCGGGCCTGGACGGACACCGCGCGGATGTGGCACGCCCTGGGCGACGGACCGCAGACGTTCGCGGCGCTGCGGCGGGTGGAGCAGGAGGCGCCCCAGGAGGTGCAGCGTCCGGCGCTGTGGGCGCTGACGTCGGATCTGCTGTACGGGCCTGCTCGGGTGCAGGGGCTTCGTGAGTTCGCGATCCGTACCGGGGCTCTGGCTGCCTGACCACGCTGACTCCACGTCATCGAAGCCTTCAGCCTGCCAGTCGCCCCGACGCCGAACCACCGTCTCGTCGTGTTCCCAATGCGCCATGGAAACCAGCCGAGATCCGACCTTTCCCCCAGGTCAGAGCGCAGATGCAAAAGACGGCCGGAGCCCCCGCACAGTGGGCTCCGGCCGTCGGTCGCGGTGTGCGCGTGCTACAGCGCCAGGCCGGTGAGGACCAGTACACGCTCGTACGTGTAGTCGTCCATCGCGAAGGCGACGCCCTCGCGGCCGACGCCGGACTGCTTGGCGCCGCCGTAGGGCATCTGGTCGGCGCGGTAGGAGGGGACGTCGCCGACGATCACGCCGCCGACCTCGAGGGCGCGGTGGGCGCGGAAGGCGGTCTGCACGTCGTGCGTGAACACACCTGCCTGGAGGCCGTACTTGGAGTCGTTGACGGCCGCGTAGGCCTCGTCCTCGCCGTCGACGCGGGTCACGGTCAGCACCGGTCCGAAGACCTCCTCGCAGGCGAGGGTGACATCGGCGGGGACGTCGGTCAGGACGGTGGGCGCGTAGGCGGCGCCGTCGCGCTTGCCGCCGGCGAGCAGCTTCGCGCCGCCCCGCACGGCCTCGTCCACCCAGGTCTCCACACGCTTGGCGGCGTCCTCGCTGACCAGCGGGCCGACGTCGGTGGCCGCGTCGGACGGGTCGCCGGTGACCTGGGCCTCGACGGCCGCAACGATCTTCGGCAGCAGCCGGTCGTACACGGACGCGTCGGCGATCACGCGCTGCACGGAGATGCAGGACTGGCCGCCCTGGTAGTTGGAGAAGGTGGCGATGCGGGTCGCCGCCCAGTCCAGGTCCTGCTCGGAGGCGAAGTCGGCGAGGACGACGGCCGCGCCGTTGCCGCCGAGTTCCAGGGTGCAGTGCTTGCGCGGCACCGAGTCCATGATCGCGTAGCCGACCTTGTCGGAGCCGGTGAAGGAGATGACCGGCAGACGCTCGTCCTTGACGAGGGCGGGCATCTGCTCGTTCGGGACGGTCAGCACGGACCAGGAACCGGCGGGCAGGTCGGTCTCGGCCAGCAGCTCACCGAGGATCAGACCGGACAGCGGCGTCGCGGGCGCCGGCTTGAGGATGATCGGCGCGCCGACGGCGATCGCCGGGGCGATCTTGTGGGCGCACAGGTTGAGCGGGAAGTTGAACGGCGCGATGCCGAGCACGACCCCCTTGGGGAAGCGCCGGGTGATCGCGAGCCGGCCCTGGCCGCCCGCGTCGGTGTCCAGGCGCTGCGCCTCGCCGCCGTTGAAGCGGCGGGCCTCCTCCGCGGCGAACCGGAAGACGGAGACGGCACGGCCTACCTCACCGCGGGCCCACTTGATCGGCTTGCCGTTCTCCGCCGAGATCAGCTGCGCGATCTCCTCGGTGCGCTCGAGAAGTCGCTTCGAGACGTGGTCCAGGGCCGCCGCGCGTACGTGGGCGGGGGTGGCGGCGAACTCGTCACGGACCGCGTGCGCGGCGGCGACGGCTTCCTCGACCTGGGCCTCGGTCGGTACGGAGACCTTGCCGACGAGGCGGCCGTCCCACGGCGAGGTGACGTCGAAGGCGGTCTCGCCGGTGGCCTGGCGGCCGGCGAGCCAGAAGGCGTGGGTGGAAGTCATGCGGGTCCCGGCCCTTCCGAAGTAGTGGGGATTGTGCTCGTTGTTCTTCCCACACGGTAGGGCCGCGGGCCCGTCCGGTCGTTTGTCCGGCATGGAGTGGTCGTGACCCGTGCCTGGCCTCTTTGGCGGGTCAGCGGCGTCGCTCGGTGGAGACGATCAGGAACACGCCCGCCACGACGACGGCGCCGCCCACCGCGATCGGCCAGGACAGCCGCTCGTCGAGCACCAGCGCGCCGAGCAGCACGGCGACCACCGGGTTGACGTAGGCGTAGGTGGCGACCAGCGAGAGCGGGGCGGTGTGCAGCAGCCAGGCGTACGCCGTGAACGCGATGAGCGAGCCGAAGACGACGAGGTAGGCGAGCGCGACCCAGGAGCGGGTGGAGACGTCTCCGAGGGCGAATCCGTGGTGCTCTCCGCGGCCGAGCGCGACGAGGCCGCAGCCGATCCCGCCCGCGACCATCTCGTAGGCACTGGCGGCGAACGGGTTGGCCGGCATCGGGATACGGGAGGACGAGAAGGAACCCACCGACCACAGCACGGTCGCGGCCACCACGGTCAGCACACCCGTGATGCGCACGTCGCCACTGAGGCCCGGCAGGGTCAGTACGGCGAGGCCGGCAAGGCCGAGCGCCACACCCGCGTAGGCGCCGAGACCGGGGCGGTCTCCCGACACCCTGCGCAGGACGACGACCCATGCGGGGACCACGGCGATCAGCAGCGCGGCGAGCCCGGACGGGATGGACGTCTCGGCGAGGACGACCAGGCCGTTGCCGCCCAGGAGCAGCAGCAGGCCGACGGTGGCCGCGGACGCGAGCTGCGCCCGGGTGACCTTGAGCGCGGAGGGGCCCTGCCGCCAGGCCACGAGGGCTCCGAGGATCAGTCCGGCGACGACGAAGCGGCCCGCGGCCGAGATGAACGGCGGCATCGTCTCGACGACGATGCGGATGCCGAGGTAGGTGGAACCCCAGACGACGTACACGATGGCGAGGGCGGCCCAGACGGCGCCCGACGTCCGATGGGCGGCGGAGGGCGGTGCTGACGGGGGCGCGAGGGAGCCGGGCGCGTCGGACGCCGGGGCTGGGCTTGTCATGTGCAGGAGATTAGGCACCAGGAACAGAGAAAGCCAACAATTTTGCCCGCTTCCGGGCAGGATCAGGCTTCTTCGGCCCGGTTCTTCGGCCAGGTTCTTCGGCTCATCGGGGCTGAGGTTCGCCTGAGCCTGTCGCCTTCAGAGCGAGCCACAGCTCCATGCGCACGTCCGGGTCGTCCAGCGAGCGCCCGAGGATCTCCTCCACCCGGCGCATCCGGTAACGCAGCGTGTGGCGGTGCACGCCGAGATCGGCCGCCGCCGCGTCCCACTGGCCGTGGCGCGACAGCCAGGCCCGCAGCGAGGCGACGAGGTCGCCGCGGCCGGTCGCGTCGTGCTCGTACAGCGCGCGCAGCATCCCGTCGGCGAAAGCGCGCACCGCGTCGTCGCCGAGCAGCGGAAGGATCGATCCGGCCGCCAGCTCCTCGTGCTCCACGAGGGCGCGCCCGCGGCGCCTGGCGACGGAGAGAGCCTGCTCCGCCTGTTTGTACGCACCGGCGGCCGCTATCGGACCGGTCGGAGCGGAAAGGCCGACGAAGACCCCCGCGGCCTCGGCCTCCTCGTCCCCGTAGGCGCCCACGCACGTCCCGGCCACCGCGCCGCCGTCCACGGCGAGCACCACCATCCGGCCCTCGGCCCCGTCGGGCACGGCGAGCAGGGTCTCCCCCACCCGCGCCGCCGCCGACTCGAGCGCCTCGGCGAAGGCGCTCAGGGCAGCGGGCCGGTCCGCGGCGGAGTCGGGCTCGTCGGCGGCTTCGGCGATGAGCAGCCGGAAGGGGGCGTCGAGCAGTTCCCCGTACAGATCACCGGCGACGGCCCTGGCATGGTCCGGCTGCCCGGCCAGGAGCATCCGGAGCACCGCCGCCCCCAGGCGCTGTTCGGCCGCCTGCAGCGAGCGGGAACGCTCGGTGGTCAGGGTCAGCAGGGCGACCGCCGAGTGCACCGCGTACCGCTCCGCCGTGCCCAGCGGGGCTCCGGTGCCGACCGCCAGGGCGCCGTGGACCCGGCGTCCCGTGCCCAGCGACTGGAGTTCGACACGGTCGTCGTCCTCCGTGCCACCGACCACGGCGCTCGCCGGCGCGGCCCGCTCGCGCAGCCGCTCGACATCGGCCGAGATACGGGCCGCGCGCCGGGCGGCCCAGTCGGGTGCCGCGGCGACGACCGCGCCGGACGCGTCGTACAGCGCCGCCCAGCCGTCGATGTGCGCGGCGAGCCGGGCCACGACGGCGGCCGGACCCTCGGCGAGCGCGGCCCGGGTCAGCTCGCGCTGCGCCTCGAAGCCCGCGGTCACGGCCCGGTACTGGTCGGCTGCGATCGCCGCGGAGACGGCCTTGCTGATCGCGAGGAACGGCGTGCGGCGGGGCACGGCGAGCAGCGGCAGGCCCTCCTCCGTGGCGGCCTCGACGAGCGCCTCGGGGATGTCCTCGTAGTAGACGCCCACGGCGAATCCGAGGCCGACCACACCGGCGCCGACCAGCCGGCGCACATAGCGGCGCATGGCCTCGCGGTCCTCCGCGTCCAGGGTCATGGCGGTGACGAGCAGCAGCTCGCCGCCCTCCATGTACGGCACGGGGTCGGCGAGCTCGCTGACGTGTGCCCACCGCACGGGAGTCTCGAGCCGGTCCTCACCGGCACGGACGGTGAGCTTGAGCGCCGAGTGCTGGACGAGCGAGGCGAGGGTGGGCGGCATGGGACCGAAGGCCCTTCGAGGCAGATGACAGCGGTACGGAATTCGCCGTCCCGTATGAACGGCGTACCCCGATTCTGCCAGGTTGTCGCAGTCCGGACGGCACGCCGCCCAGGGGGCGTGCGGCCTCAGGTCCGCAGATCGACCAGCAGAGGCGGCGCGTGATCTCCGCGGACGTTCGTCAGCGACAGTACGGCGTGGCCCGCGGGCACCGAGTGCGCGAGGTCGGACGCGGACCAGCGGGCGCGCTCCACCTCGCGCACCGTGACGGCCTCCGCGGTGATCGCCTTGCCGGTGACGAGACGGCGCATCATGTGGAGCGCCTTGGTGAGGGGCTCGTCCGAGATGATCTGCCGGTTGGTGACGTCCCTGGTCTGGACCCACTCGGTGCCCCAGTTCTCCGCGAAGCGGTTGCCGTCCCAGGGGGCGAGGCCGGAGAACGCCATCCGGCAGCCGACGGCGCCGAGCAGCGGGCCGCGCAGCGGCTCCGGCACGTCCTCGAGGGTGCGCAGCGCGAGCACGACGCCGGCGTTGGCGGAGCGCAGCCGTTGCAGCGCGCGCACCGAGTCGGCGGTGACGGTGCTGGTCGCGTCGTCCAGGACCAGACAGGCGAACAGCGAGCGGTCGGAGCGGGTGAGCGCCGCCTCGGTGAACTGGGCGAGCACCAGCCGGGCGATGATGCGCGACGCCTCGGCGTGGCCGCGCTCCGGCAGGTCCACGCGGACCCGCAGGGGGTGCTCGATGGCGCGCAGGGAGAACGTCCGGCCACCGCCGGCGGTGCGGAAGAACTGTGCGAACGCGGGCCGGTCGAGAAAGGCGATCCGTTCGGCGAGGAGCACACCGATCTCGTCACCACGAGCCGACTGCCGTTCACGGGCGTCCAGTTCACGCAGCTGGGACGCCTCACCCGCCGCTTCCAGGGCCGTCCGCAGCGCGCTCAGCGCCGCGGGCGCCCCGCCGAGCAGCTCGCGCAGTTCGGGGACGGCGGGGAAATGCCCGTGCACACACTGGTACGGCCCGATGAGCTGGGCCAGCGCGGTGGCGGCGCGCCGGCTGTCGCCACCGGGCAGACCGGCGGCGAGGTCCCCGACGAGCGCCTCCGCGAGGATACGGGCGGCCTCGTCCGGGTCCTCCGCACCGCCGTAGAGGTCGAGGTCGTGGGTCGAGTCCGGGCGGCCGACGGAGATCACGAGGTCGAAGTCGCCGTCCGTGGCGACGGGCGTCCCCTGGGCCGTGACGGCCACGACGGCGGCGCGGTTGGCGAGCGCCAGCAGACACAGGGACTCGACCACGGGCCGTACGAGCCGAACGCTCTTGCCGGATCCGGAGGGCCCGACGGCGAGCAGCGACGTGCCGAGCAGGGCGGGCTCCAGGGCCACGCCGGTGGTGCGGCGGGCGTACGGATTACGAGCGTCGTCGACGACGGTGCCGATCTTGACCTGGCCGGTGGCCAGGTCGTGCGTCGCGGTCCGCACCGGCAGGTCCCGCAGGCCCGACGGGTGGGCGCAGGCGGCGGGGCCGTGCCTGCGCACGGTGTCGGCGAAGGCGGCGAGCCGCTCGGGCCGGGCGTGGACGCCCTGCCAGGCGCGCCGGATCCGCGCGTAGTCCACATCGCCGAGGGTCCCGTTGCGGGTGGCCTCCGCGAGGCGTTCCGCGGCCTCGGCCAGCCCGGCGCCGCGCAGTTCCGGCCATTCGGCGGGGTCCTTTGGCGACGGTGGGGCGTCGGGCAGCGAGCCCGCCGTCCTCGTGCGCCTGCGCTGCACGACCTGCCAGGTCCCGGCCCTGCCGACCGCGGCGACGACCGCAGCGGCGAGAAGCAGGTAGTAGACGTTCGAGACCCAGGTGAGCCAGGTGACGGTCCGCGGCATCTCGCGCCAGACGCCTGGCAGGAACACGAACAGCGGCCACAGCGGCACTCCGTACCGCTGCCACACCTCCTTCCAGTTCCCGACCCGGCCGAAGCCGATGGCGAGCAGCCCGAGCACGACGCCGTTGTAGAGGTAACTGGCCAGGACGTACAGCTCGAAGTTCGGGTCGGTGGGAGCCCGCCAGGCGTCGGGCACCGCCCACAGCATGGGCAGCAGCCACCAGTCGTCGACGAAGAACCACCACCCCTCGAGGTAGCGGTTCCACAGCAGGGACCAGAGCAGCCAGCCGCACAGATAGGCGACGAAGGCTCCGCTGAAGAGCTGCCGAGCGGGGACCAGGTCCGGTTCCTCGTCGGGGCGGTCGATGTGGCCCAGCCGCCAGACACCGGCGGCCGCGGCGGGACGGGGCACACGGAGCCACTCCGCGACCTTGGGCCGGGTGGCCGGGGCGTGGCCGGGCCGGGCGGGGGTGCCGGGCGGCACGGACGGTGCCTCCACCGGTGGGCCGGCGGGACGGGGCACGGAACTGGCTCGTGTGCCGCGTGCGTCGTGTGTGCCTTCGGATTCCATATGAACCGCTGCCCCCTGACCAGCCTGGCCCGCTCTGTGCACGCCCAATCTAGTGGGCGTTCGGACGCCGCCGTGCGGCTTGCGCCCACGGGCGTGGCCCGGTCCGTTTCCGGGACGGGGACGAGGCCCACCGGACGGGGGGTGAGCGGCCCCGGCAAGGGACCCCTCCCCGATACCCCGCACGGGCCGTGGTGATGACCAGGACTGGCAGGGGGCCCACCGGGCGGGAGGGGGGCGGGGGCGGAGGAGGGGGGTGAGCGGACGTAGAGCGTCGTAAGCCCAGGGAGAGGCAGGCTCGGGAAAGCAGTCCGCGATCCCGCCTCCGCAGCCACCGACCCCCGCACCACCCACAACCGGACAGCCGCGCCCCACTGGCGCGCACCGCAGCCACCGACCTCCGCACCACCGACCCACCCCGCCGGAACAACCGCGCCCACCGGCGCGCACCGCAGCCACCGACCCCGCCCGGGACAAAGACGCAACGCCCGCAGGCCTATGGCCGCCGCGGACAACGACACGCCCCCAACACTCCCGATCGGCGCATGCCCCGACCCCTGCACCGCCCCTAGCCTGCGGAGAAAGACAACAAGCGTCCGGATTACACCCCCAGGAGCCCCGCATGACCGCAATCCCGCAGGAGCGCCGCGTCGTCACCGCCATCCCCGGCCCGAAGTCGATCGAGCTGCAGGCCCGCCGTACCGCGACGGTCGCCGGCGGTGTGGGGTCCGTGCTGCCCGTGTTCACGGCGCGGGCCGGCGGCGGGATCATCGAGGACGTCGACGGCAACCGTCTGATCGACTTCGGTTCGGGCATCGCCGTGACCTCGGTCGGCGCGTCCGCGGAGGCAGTCGTACGCCGGGCGAGCGCCCAGCTCCAGGACTTCACGCACACCTGCTTCATGGTGACCCCGTACGAGGGCTACGTGGAGGTGTGCGAGCGGCTCGCCGAGCTGACGCCGGGCGACCACGCCAAGAAGTCGGCCCTGTTCAACTCGGGCGCCGAGGCCGTCGAGAACGCCGTCAAGATCGCCCGCGCGCACACGAAGCGCCAGGCGGTCGTGGTCTTCGACCACGGCTACCACGGCCGCACCAACCTCACGATGGCGCTGACCGCCAAGAACATGCCGTACAAGCACGGCTTCGGCCCGTTCGCGCCCGAGGTGTACCGCGTGCCGGTGGCGTACGGCTACCGCTGGCCGAGCGGCCCGGAGAACTGCGGCCCGGAGGCCGCCGCCCAGGCGATCGACCAGATCACCAAGCAGGTCGGCCCTGAGAACGTCGCGGCGATCATCATCGAGCCGGTGCTCGGTGAGGGCGGCTTCATCGAGCCCGCCAAGGGCTTCCTGCCCGCGATCGTGAAGTTCGCGAACGACAACGGCATCGTGTTCGTCGCCGACGAGATCCAGTCCGGCTTCTGCCGTACCGGCCAGTGGTTCGCCTGTGAGGACGAGGGCATCGTCCCGGACCTGATCACCACGGCCAAGGGCATCGCCGGCGGTCTGCCGCTGGCCGCCGTCACCGGCCGCGCCGAGATCATGGACGCCGCGCACGCGGGCGGCCTCGGCGGCACGTACGGCGGCAACCCGGTCGCCTGCGCCGGTGCGCTGGGCTCCATCGAGACGATGAAGGAGCAGGACCTCAACGGCAGGGCGAAGCGGATCGAGGAGGTCATGAAGGGCCGCCTCGCCGCGATGCAGGAGAAGTACGCCGACAAGATCGGATGCAGCATCGGTGACATCCGCGGCCGCGGCGCGATGATCGCGATCGAGCTGGTGAAGGACCCGGCGACGAAGGAGCCGAACCCGGAGGCGGCCGGTGCGCTGGCCAAGGCGTGCCACGCGGAGGGCCTGCTGGTCCTGACCTGCGGCACGTACGGCAACGTGCTGCGCTTCCTGCCTCCGCTGGTGATCGGCGAGGACCTGCTGAACGAGGGTCTCGACATCCTCGAGCAGGCGTTCGCGCGCGTCTGACCGGCGGCGACGCACCCGCCCTGTGAAGAAGCTGTGGGGGGCCGATGGCGGGATGGAGATCCGTCTGTCGGTCCCCTTCTGCCTGACGTACGGTTTCTGCAGATGAGAGAAACACCCCGCTCGCAGGTGACTGCGGGCGACCCCAGGACGGAGCCTCCCCAGCCCCGACCTGGTCGTGCCCTCGCGCACACCACTGGAGCTTCAGGCTCCGGAACTCCTCACCGATCGGATGGCCGCCCGCCCCAAACCCCCCGGGGCGTGCGGCACACCGGTCCGGCCGGCCGCATCGGAACCACCCCCCCTGTTCCGATGTGGCCGGCCTCTCGGCGTTCCCGCACCGCCGTCGTCCTGTGCGTGGCGCTCTTCTCGCTGATCACCTGGCAGGTGGCGGTGGAGGGGCCGCTGTTCGAGGCGGACGTGAGAGCGGGGCGGGCCCTGTTCCGCTCCGGTCCGGCCGCCGTCGCGGAGATGTTCGCGGATCTCGGGAACACGGTCGTCGCGCTGCCCGTCCTGGCCGCCGCGATCGGCTATGTCCTCCTGCGCGACCGGCGGCAGTGGCGGGCGCCGCTGACCGCCGTGCTCATGATGGCGGCCGTGCCGGCGCTGGTGGTCCCGCTGAAACTTCTGGTCGCCCGACCGGCGCCGCTGGAGCCCGGCACCGGCTGGTATCCGTCGGGCCACACGGCGACCGCGATGGTCGCCTACGGCGCGGCGGCACTGCTCGTCACGCCGTATCTGCGCCGGAGATGGGCGATGCCCGTCGCCGTGGTGCTCACCGCGGCGACGGGCATCGGTCTCGTACTGCGGGGCTATCACTGGCCCTTGGACGTGCTCGGCAGTCTGTGCCTGTTCGGGGCGCTGCTGCCGCTGCTCAGCTCCAGCGGTAGGCGTCGAAGTTCTTCGAGAACTCGTACTGGTTGAACCGGTCCCAGTTGATCGACCAGGTCATCAGGCCGCGGAGGGCGGGCCAGGTGCCGTGGGTCGTGTAGCTGCCGCAGGACGTCTTCTTCGTCAGGCAGTCCAGCGCCTTGTTCACCTCGGCGGGTGACGTGTGGCCGTTGCCCGCCTGGGTGGAGGCCGGCAGGCCGATCGCGACCTGTTCGGGGCGCAGGGCGGGGAAGAACTTCGACTGGTCGCCCGCCACCGGGAAGCCGGTGAGCAGCATGTCGGTCATGGAGATGTGGAAGTCGGCGCCGCCCATGGAGTGGTACTGGTTGTCCAGGCCCATGATCGGGCCGGAGTTGTAGTCCTGGACGTGCAGCAGGGTGAGGTCGTCGCGCAGGGCGTGGATGACCGGGAGGTAGGCGCCGGCGCGCGGGTCCTGTCCGCCCCAGGGGCCGGAGCCGTAGTACTGGTAGCCGAGCTGCACGAAGAAGGTCTCGGGGGCCATGGTGAGCACGAAGTCCGGGCCGTACTTGCCCTTGAGGGTCTTGAGCGCCGAGATCAGGTTGACGATCACGGGCGAGGTGGGGCTGCGGAAGTCGGTGTCGCCGGTGTTCAGCGAGAGGGAGTGGCCTTCGAAGTCGATGTCGAGGCCGTCGAGGCCGTAGTCGTCGATGATCTTCGACACGGAGGTGACGAAGGCGTCGCGGGCTCCCGTGGTGGAGAGCTGGACCTGGCCGTTTGCGCCGCCGATGGAGATCAGCACCTTCTTTCCGGCGGCCTGCTTGGCCTTGACGGCGGCTTTGAAGTCGGCCTCCGACTCGACGTTCGGGCACTCGGCGACCGGGCACAGCTTGAAGCGGATGTCGCCGGAGGTGACGGATGTCGGTTCGCCGAAGGCGAGGTTGATGACGTCCCACGAGTCGGGCACGTCGGCCATGCGGGTGTAGCCGGAGCCGTTGGCGAAGCTGGAGTGCAGATAGCCGACGAGGGCGTGCGCGGGCAGCTCGCCGCCGTTGCCGCCGCCGCCCGAGGTGGTCGTGGCGCTGACGGGCGTCGACTTCGCGGATTCTCCGGCCTCGTTGGCGGCGGAGACCTGGAAGTCGTACGTCGTGGCGGCGGTCAGTCCGGTGACGGTCGCGGACGTGCCGCCGACGGTCGTGACCCTCGTACCGTTCCGGTAGACGTGATAACTGCTCGCGCCGGCGGAGGCGTTCCACGTCAGCGGGACCGAGGTGGATCCGGGGCTGCCGGCGCGGAGGCCGGCGGGCGTGGCCGGCACGGTGGCCGGTTCGCCGCCCGGACCGAACAGCGAGAGGTCGTCGGCGTGGTAGGCGGGTGTGCCGTACCAGCCGTGGGTGTAGATCGTCACGGAGCTGGTCGAGGGTCCGGTGCGGAAGGTCGTCGTCAGCTTCTGCCAGGTGGGTGCGGACCCGGTCCAGGTGGAGACGTCGGTGGTGCCGGTGCCTGAGGCGCCGAGGTAGACGTAACTGCCCTGCACCCAGCCGCTGAGCGTGTAGTCGGAGTCCGGTTTCACGGTGACGGTCTGGGTGCACTTGGCGTTGTCGCTGCCGGCCGGGGTGCCCTTGAGGGAGGAGACGCCGCTGTGGGTGGGTGAGGAGACCGCGGCGCCGCTGCCGGCCGTGCAGCTCCAGCCGGTCAGTCCGGCTTCGAACCCTCCGTTGCGGGCCAGTTCCGTGTCGGCGGCACTCGCGGTCTGCGCGGTGGCGACGAGGCCTGTGACGGCGAGGACGGCTGCCGCAAGGGCAGCCGTAAGTCTGGTGTGTTCCACAACAGCCTCCGGGCGTGGGGGGATTGAGCACGGCGGCCACAACATGGTCCAGACCAATCGGGTTGTCAAGACCTCTGACACCTCACCCGCCCGTGCGACGACCCGTCAGGCCTGTCCGCCGAGCGCGATCCCGGCAGCCGCCTCGTGCATCGCGAGTTCCAGCAGTGAGGGGTCGTTGAGGTGCCCGGAGCCGTCGGGGGTGATCAGCCAGCGCACCCCGCCGGCGGTCCGCCCCGGGTACGGAACGACGATCCAGGTGCCCGGCCCGGCGGTGCGGATGCCCGTACCGAGCCACCGCCCGGCCGTGCCCGGCGGTACGAAGAACCCCATGCGCGAGTCCCCGCGGTCGGCGAGGACGGGCCCCGGCCGGTCGACCAGCCGGCTCAGCACGTCCAGCGTGGGGCCGCCCAGTCCGCCCGGCAAAATCAGTACGTCCCAGCGTCTGCCGGCAGGCAGGAGAGCGATCCCGTACTGGTTCCGCTCCCACGCCCACCGGCAGGCGTCCGGGTCCGGCGCCACCGCCGCCAGCCACTCCACCGCGATCCTGGCCCCCGGGCCACTCATGGTCGGTCCTCCGTTCCGTGTGCACGACAGTGCTTCCACACGGAAGAGAGCGATCAACGGCCGTTCCATTACGCGACTTCGGCGGCCTCACCGCCGTGACCTGCGCCACGCCGCCCGGCAGCGGTGCCGGTCGAGGGGAGCGGACGAGAGGGGCGGACGAGAGGGCGGCCCGGGGATCAGCTGTCGAAGCCGAGACCGAGACGGTCCATCGTGCGCAGCCACAGATTGCGCCGGCCGCCGTTGGCGTCCGCCCTGGCCATGGACCACTTGGTCAGGCCGATGCCTGCCCAGGCCACCGGTTCCGGCGGAAAGGGGAGCGGTTTGCTGCGGACCATCTCGAGTTCGGTCCGCTCGGTCCGCTCGCCGGACAGCAGGTCGAGCATCACGTCGGCGCCGAACCGGGTCGCGCCGACGCCGAGTCCGGTGAAGCCGGCCGCGTAGGCGACCTTTCCGCCGTGGGCGGTGCCGAAGAACGCGGAGAAGCGGGTGCAGGTGTCGATCGCACCGCCCCAGGTGTGGCTGAACCGGAGGCCCTCGAGCTGCGGGAAGCAGCGGAAGAAGTGCGACGCGAGCCGCAGATACGTGTCGGGCCTATGGTCCATCTCGGCGCGCACCCTGCCGCCGAACGGGTACACCGCGTCGTAGCCGCCCCACAGGATGCGGTTGTCCGCCGTGATGCGGAAGTAGTGGAACTGGTTGGCACTGTCGCCGAGCCCCTGCCTGCGTTCCCAGCCCACGGAGGCGAGTTGGGAGGCGCTGAGCGGCTCGGTCATCAGGGCGTAGTCGTACACGGGGACGGTATAGGCACGGACACGCCGGACGAGCGAGGGGAAGACGTTGGTGCCGAGGGCGACCCGGTGGGCGAGGACCCGGCCGTACGGGGTGCGGACGACGACGCCCGGACCAGAGGCCGACAGCCGCAGGCCGGGGGTGTTCTCGTAGACACGGACGCCCAGGTCCAGACAGGTCTGCCGCAGGCCCCAGGCCAGTTTCGCCGGATGCAGCATGGCCACCCCGCGCCGGTCCCACAGTCCGCCGAGGAACGTCGGGGAGTCGACCTCCGCGCGTACGGCTTCCGCGTCGAGGAGTTCGAGGCCGGTGAAGCCGAGCCGGGTGGCCTCCTCGTGCGTCTCGTGCAGCTCGGCGAGCTGGTGGGGCTCGGTGGCGACGTCGATCTCGCCGGTGCGCTCGAAGTCGCAGTCGATGCCGTAGCGGCCGACGGCGTCCTCGATGGCGTCGAGGTTGCGTGCGCCGAGCTCCTCCAGCTTCGCCAGCTCTTCCGGCCAGCGGGCGAGTCCGTTGCCCAGGCCGTGGGTAAGGGAGGCGGCGCAGAAGCCGCCGTTGCGGCCGGAGGCGGCCCAGCCCGCCTCCCGACCCTCGATCAGGACGACGTCCCGCCCGGGGTCGCGTTCCTTGGCGAGCAGCGCGGTCCACAGTCCGCTGTAGCCGCCGCCGACGACGAGGAGGTCGCACCGCTCGTCACCGGCGAGAGCGGGCAGCGGGTCGGGCTTGCCGGGGTCCTCCAGCCAGAAGGGCGCGGGCCGGGCGTCGGCGAGTGCTCCGGCAAAGGTCATGGCTGCTGGGGCCATGGTTCCCACTCCTTACTGCTGCTGCGGCATCGCTACTGCGAAAGGGCGCGTTTCTTCCGGCGGCCGGCGACGATCTGGCCGCCCGCGACGATCAGTACGGCGAGGGCGAACATGGCCGTGCCGATGACGTTGATCTGGACGGGCGTACCGCGCTGGGCCGAACCCCACACGAACATGGGGAAGGTGACGGTGTTTCCGGAGTTGAAGTTGGTGATGATGAAGTCGTCGAAGGACAGGGCGAAGGCCAGCATCGCGCCCGCCGCGATGCCGGGGGCCGCGATGGGCAGGGTGACCCGCAGGAAGGTCTGCACGGGCCCCGCGTACAGGTCCCTGGCCGCTTCCTCCAGCCGCGGGTCCATCGACATGACGCGTGCCTTCACGGCGACCACGACGAAGCTCAGGCAGAACATGGTGTGGGCGATGAGGATCGTCCAGAAGCCCAGCTCCGCGCCGAGGTTGAGGAAGAGGGTCAGCAGCGAGGCGGCCATGACCACCTCGGGCATCGCCATCGGCAGGAAGATCAGCGAGTTGATCGTGCCGCGGGCCCGGAAGCGGTAGCGGACCAGCGCGAAGGCGATCATCCCGCCGAGCACCGTGGCCCCGATCGTCGCCCACAGGGCGATCTGCAGGGACAGCGTGAGCGAGCCGCACAGGTCGGCGACGCCGCACGGGTCGCGCCACGCGTCCGTGGAGAACTCGCGCCAGGCGTAGTTGAAACGCCCGGCCGGCTTGTTGAACGAGAACACCATCACGATGACGTTCGGCAGGATCAGATACGCGAGCGTGAGCAGTCCCGCGATGACGACGAGGTTGCGCTTCAGCCAGTTCGTCGGGTGTCGCAGCATCAGACCAGGTCCTCCGTTCCGGCCCGGCGGATGTAGACGGTGACCGTGACCAGGACGATCGCCATCAGGATGAACGACAGCGCGGCCGCCGTCGGGTAGTCGAGGACGCGCAGGAACTGCGACTGGATGACGTTTCCGATCATGCGGGTGTCGGTGGAGCCCAGCAGCTGGGCGTTGACGTAGTCGCCGCTCGCCGGAATAAACGTCAGCAGCGTCCCGGAGACGACGCCCGGCATCGACAGCGGGAGCGTCACCTTGCGGAAGGTGGTGGCGGGCCTGGCGTACAGGTCGCCGGCCGCCTCGTGGAGCCTCGGGTCGATCCGCTCGAGCGAGGTGTAGAGCGGAAGGATCATGAACGGCAGGAAGTTGTACGTCAGACCGGTGACGACCGCGAGCGGTGTGGCGAGCACCCGGTCGCCCTCGGTCATGCCGAGCCAGCTGGTGACGTCCAGGAAGCCGACCGTGTTCAGGACCTCCACCACCGGGCCGCCGTCCGCGAGGATCGTCTTCCAGGCGAGCGTGCGGATCAGGAAGCTGGTGAAGAACGGCGCGATGACCAGCACCAGCAGCAGGTTGCGCCACCGGCCGGCCTTGAACGCGATCAGATAGGCGAGCGGATAGCCGAGCAGCAGGCACAGGACCGTGGCGGTCCCGGCGTACAGCAGGGAGCGCAGGAACTGGGGGTAGTACTCGGTCAGGGCGTCCCAGTAGGTGGCGAAGTGCCAGGTGACCTCGAAGCCCTTCTCCAGCGAGCCCGTCTGCACCGAGGTCGATGCCTGGTAGACGAGCGGCAGTACGAAGAAGACGACCAGCCACAGGATGCCGGGCAGCAGCAGCCAGTACGGGACCAGCCTGCGGCGCACAGAGACCTTGCGGACCGGCGGCGGGCCGGCGGCCGGGGAGGTGGGCGGCGCCTGGGTGACGGTCATGGCGTCTCCCCCACGGTCTCCACTCCGGCGTCGATGGCCTGGGCGGCGTCGAGGCCGAAGGTGTGCTCGGGGTTCCAGTGCAGGACCACCTCGGCGCCGGGTTCGAGGCCCGTCCGGTGCTCGACGTTCTGTGCGTAGACCTCGATGCGCTTGCCCGCCGGGCTTTCGACCACGTACTGCGTGGAGACACCGATGAAGGAGGAGTCGAGGATCCGGCCGGTGACGGCGTTGCGGCCGGCGGGGACGTCGTCCGCGTCGGTGGAGGGTACGAGGGAGATCTTCTCCGGCCGGATGCCGACGAGGAGTCCGCCGCCGGTGGCCGTGGCGTCCGGGCAGCGCCCGGCTGCCAGCCGGAGCCTGCCGCCGCCCGCGGAGACGACGACCTCGCCGCCGGAGTTCTGGACGACCTCCGCCTCGATGAGGTTGGAGGTGCCGAGGAAGTTGGCGACGAACGTGGTCCGCGGGTTCTCGTACAGCTCCGCCGGCGCACCCAGTTGCTCGACCCTGCCCCCGTTCATGACCGCGACCGTGTCGGCCATCGTCATGGCCTCCTCCTGGTCGTGGGTGACGTGGACGAAGGTGATGCCGACCTCGGTCTGGATGCGCTTGAGCTCCAACTGCATCTGGCGGCGCAGTTTGAGGTCGAGGGCGCCGAGGGGCTCGTCGAGGAGCAGGACCTGCGGGTGGTTGATGAGGGCGCGGGCGACGGCGACGCGCTGCTGCTGACCGCCGGAGAGCTGGTGCGGCTTGCGCTGGGCGAAGTCGCCGAGCTGGACGAGCTCCAGCATGTCGTCGACCTGCTTCTTCACCGACTTGACGCCGCGGCGGCGCAGTCCGAAGGCGACGTTCTCGTAGATGTTCAGATGCGGGAAGAGCGCGTAGCTCTGGAAGACGGTGTTGACGGGGCGTTTGTGCGGCGGCAGTCCGGTGACGTCCTTGTCGCCGAGACGGATGGTGCCCGTCGTGGGGTCCTCGAGACCGGCGATCATCCGCAGGGTGGTGGTCTTGCCGCAGCCAGAGGCGCCGAGCAGGGCGAAGAACGAGCCCTGCGGGACGGTCAGTTCCAGCGGGTGCACCGCCGTGAAGGAGCCGTAGGTCTTGCTGATCCCGGAGAGGCGGACGTCGCCGCCCGCTTGCTTTTCAGTCATGGGTCGCGATCCCAGGTGTGTCGGGGGAAGGGGACGGGGCAGCCTCAGGCGCCGATGAGCTTGGCGAACTTCTCCTCGTAGGCGGTCTCCTCCTCGGAGGAGAGCGAGCGGAACGAGTGGGACCGCGCGGCCATGGCCTCGTCCGGAATGATCAGCGGATTCTTCGCCAGCTCGGGGTCGATCCTGGCGAGTTCGGCGCCGACACCGGCGACGGGGCACACGTAGTTGATGTACGCGGCGAGCTGCGCGGCGACGGGGAGCTCGTAGTAGTAGTCGATCAGCCGGGTGGCGTTCTCGCGGTGCCTGGCCTGGGCCGGGACCAGCAGGTTGTCGGTGGCCGTGACATATCCGGCCGCCGGGATGGCGTACTTGATGTCAGGGTTGTCGGCCTGCAGCTGGATCACGTCACCGGCCCAGGCGAGACAGGCGGCGATGTCGCCCTTGGACAGGTCGGCGGTGTAGTCGTTGCCGGTGAAGCGGCGGATCTGCTTCTTGTCCACGCCCTTCTGCAGCCGGCCGACGGCGGCGTCGTAGTCGGCGTCGGTGAAGCTGCCGGGGTCCTTGCCCAAGTCGAGCAGGGTCATGCCGATGCTGTCGCGCATCTCGGTGAGGAAGCCGACCCGTCCCTTGAGCGAGGGGTCGTCGAGCAGCTGGGTCACCGAGTCGACCTTGCGGCCGCCGGTGGCCTTGGAGTTGTAGGCGATGACGCAGGGGATGCCGGTCCACGGGTAGGAGTAGGCCCGGCCCGGGTCCCAGTCCACGGTGCGGAACTGGGAGGAGAGGTTGGCGTAGGCGTGCGGCAGCAGCGCGGGATCGAGCTTCTGCGCCCAGCCGAGCCTGATGATGCGGGCGGCCAGCCAGTCGGTGACGTTGATCAGGTCGCGCCCGGTGTCCTGGCCGGCCGCGAGCTGCGGCTGGATCTTGCCGAAGAACTCGACGTTGTCGTTGATGTCCTCGGTGTACTTCACCTTGATGCCGGTGCGTTCGGTGAACGCCGCCAGGGTGGGACGGCTCTTGCCGTCCTCGCTGGTGTCCATGTACTCGGTCCAGTTGGAGAAGTTGATCTGCTTCTCCTTGTCCGAGTGGTCGTCGGCGTCCGCCGCTCCGCCTTCCCGCTTCGCGGGCGGGATGCCGCAGCCGCTCAGGATTCCGGCGCCGCCGACGGCGAGCGCGCCGGCGCCCGACGCGCGCAGCAGCGAACGGCGGGAGAGGGCTCCCCGTCCGCTCGTCAGGCTGCGCCGCATGGCGGCGAGCTGGGCCGCGGAGAGGCGCTCGGTCTCGTACTGCTCCATGACGCTCTGCCCTTTCGGGTGGATGAGGCCGCCGAAGACGCGGCCTGCCGGCTACAGGCCTTGGAAGATCGTGCGGTGCCAGTCCTTCCGTACGACGGCGGTGTTGTCGTACATCACATGCTTGACCTGCGTGTACTCCTCGAAGGAGTACATCGACATGTCCTTTCCGAAGCCGCTGGCCCGGTATCCGCCGTGCGGCATCTCGCTGATGATCGGGATGTGGTCGTTGACCCAGACGCAGCCGGCTCTGATCTCCCGGGTGGCACGCCCGGCACGGTAGACGTCCCTGCTCCAGGCGGAGGCCGCCAGTCCGTACGGCGTGTCGTTGGCGAGTGCGATGCCCTCGTCGTCGGTGTCGAAGGGGAGCACGACCAGGACGGGCCCGAAGATCTCGGACTGCACGATCTCGCTGTCCTGGGCGGCGCCGGTGACGAGGGTGGGGCGGTAGTAGGCGCCGCTGCTCAGGCCGCCCCCGGGCGCCTCGCCGCCGGTGACGACGGTGGCGTAGGCACGGGCGCGGTCGACGAAGGCGGCGACCCGGTCGCGCTGCGCGTGGGACACGAGCGGGCCGAGGTCGGTGCCCGGGTCGAAGGGGTCGCCGAGCCGGACCGTCGCCATCAGGTCGGCGACGGCGCTCACGAAGGCGTCGTACAGCGGCCGTTGGACGTAGGCGCGGGTGGCGGCGGTGCAGTCCTGGCCGGTGTTGATGAGCGATCCGGCGACCGCCCCGTGCGCGGCGGCCTCGAGGTCGGCGTCGTCGAAGACCACGAAGGGTGCCTTGCCGCCGAGTTCGAGGTGGAGGCGCTTGACGGTGGAGGTGGCGATCTCCGCGACACGCCTGCCGACGGCGGTGGAGCCCGTGAACGAGGTCATGGCGATGTCCGGGTGGCCGACGAGATGCTCGCCCGCGTCCCTGCCGGCGCCGCTGACGACGTTGACGACACCGTCGGGGATGCCTGCCTCGGTGGCCGCCTGCGCGAACATCAGCGAGGTGAGCGGGGTGATCTCGGCGGGCTTGAGGACGACGGTGTTGCCTGCGGCAATGGCCGGCAGGACCTTCCAGGCCGCCATCTGCAGCGGGTAGTTCCAGGGGGCGATGGAGCCGACCGTGCCGATCGGCTCACGCCGTACGTACGAGGTGTGGTCGCCGCTGTACTCGCCGGCGGACTGCCCCTGGAGGTGGCGGGCCGCACCGGCGAAGAAGGCGGTGTTGTCGATCGTGCCGGGGACGTCGAACTCGGTGCTCAGTCTGACGGGCTTGCCGCACTGGAGCGACTCCGCTCCGGCGAGATCCTCGGCCTGGTCGGCGAGTACCGACGCGAAGCGGTGCAGGGCGTCGGAACGCTCGCCCGGGGTGGCACCGGCCCAGCCCGGCAGGGCGTCGCGGGCGGCGCCGACAGCCGCGTCCACGTCCGCGGCGCCGGCCAGTTCGTATGTGTGGACCGTCTCGCCCCTGGCGGGGTCGACGACGTCCTGCGTGCGTCCCGAGGTTCCGGGGCGCAGCCTGCCTCCGATGTACTGCGCGCCGGCCGCGAAGCGGTCCTGCGTCTGGAAGCGGTTGCCCATAGCGCTCTCCGTAGTTCCAGCTCGAATTGAGTGCCGATCCTGGCAGAGGGTGACCCATGCAACAAGGGATTCCGTTGTTGCCGTTTGATTACGCGACGGAATCGGTCGATCATGTGTCGCGTCGCGGGGCCGGGCGCAGGACGGGGTGTCAGTGGCGGCTGCCACACTCTTGTGCCATGGGGATCGACGAGCTGCTCGGACGGACCGCGGAAGGACAGCGGGTGAAGTACCTGCACTTCTGGGGGCACACGGCACGACGCGACGGCACCATGGGGGCGGGCTGCCTCAGTCAGTGGTGGCCGTCACCGTTCGAGGTGGACGGCGTGCGGTACGAGACCGCGGAGCACTGGATGATGGCGTGCAAGGCACGGCTCTTCGAAGACGCCGAGGCGGAGCGGGCGGCACTGGCCGCGCGGACACCCGCGGAGGCGAAGAAGGCGGGCCGTCTGGTGCGCGGCTTCGACGAGAACGTGTGGAAGCGCGAGCGGTTCGACGTCGTACGCGTCGGCAGTGTGCACAAGTTCGGGCAGGACACGGCGCTGCGCGACTTCCTGCTGGCCACCGGGGACCGGGTGCTCGTCGAGGCCAGTCCGACGGACCGGATCTGGGGCATCGGACTGGCCGCGGACGACGAGCGGGCGCAGGACCCCACGCGTTGGCGCGGGCTCAATCTGCTGGGGTTCGCGCTCATGGAGGCGCGCGAGGAACTGCGGACGGCGGGCGGGCCCGGCCGGACGAGCCGGACCCGCGGGACCGACGGGACTAGCGGGTGACGTCGACGACCAGCGAGTTCGAGTAGCTGTCGTAGTCGTAGTCGTAGTCGCTGTTGTTCGAGTCGAGGTCCTCGTTGATCGCCCAGATCACGAACGCGAGGAACGCGGCGCTGACCACGACGCCGACAGCGCCCAGGATGATGCCCGCGAGGGCCATGCCGCCGTTGGTCGCCTCGCCCCGCTGGGCGCGGGCGCGGCCGATGAATCCGAAGATCAGCGCGAGCACGCCCAGGATGATGCCGAGCCCGTAGAGGCAGAACAGCACCGTGGAGATGATGCCGAGCACCATCGCGGTGATGCCCATGCCGTTGGCCGGGCCCTGCTGCCACCCGCCGGTCTGGCCGTATCCCGGGTAACCCGGGTATCCGGCGCCGTACGGGTCGGGGGCTCCGAAGCCGGGGGCGCCGGCTGCCGGGGGCTGCGGCATGCTCGACGCCGCCGGGTAGCCGTAGGCACCCGCGGCGGGGTGGGAGGGTGCGGGTCCGCCGGGCGCGACGGGCGGCGGCGGCACCGAACCGGTGTCGTCGGCGCCGGGCATCGAGATGACCGTCGGCTGGTCGTGCACGCCGGACGGCGGGGGGGCCGCCGGCTTGTCCAGGGGTACCCGGCCGGCTGCGCTGCCGCCCTCCGGCGGAGCCCACGGGTCGTGCGGCTGAGGCCCGCCGGGCGGCTGGGCCTGATTGTCGGACATGGTTCTCCCCCATCGGTGGTCCGGCCATGTTACGGCCTCGGCCCCGGACCCCGACGGCGGCCTACGATGATCCCCGAGCAGGAGCACCGCCCCCTGGGCGGGACCTGTCCGTGACCAGGAAGCGGCCTGTCCCATGTGGAGGAACCGATGACCGATCTGCACCCCTTCATCGCGGGGCTGCCCAAGGCAGAACTGCATGTGCACCATGTCGGTTCCGCTTCCCCGCGCATTGTCGCGGAACTCGCGGCGAACCACCCCGACTCGAAGGTTCCGACCGATCCCGAGGCGCTCGCCGACTACTTCACGTTCACCGACTTCGCGCACTTCGTGGAGGTCTACCTCTCGGTCGTGGACCTGATCCGCACCCCGGACGACGTGCGGCTCCTCACCTTCGAGGTGGCCCGCGACATGGCCCGGCAGAACATCCGCTACGCGGAGCTGACGATCACACCGTTCAGCTCCACCCGTCGCGGCATCGACGAGAAGGCCTTCATGGCCGCCATCGAGGACGCCCGCCTGGCGGCGGAGGCCGAACTCGGCGTGGTGCTGCGGTGGTGCTTCGACATCCCCGGCGAGGCCGGCCTCGAATCGGCGGAGGAGACCGCGCGCCTCGCGGTGGACCTGCACCCGGAGGGCCTGATCTCCTTCGGTCTCGGCGGCCCCGAGATCGGGGTCCCCCGCCCGCAGTTCAAGCCGTACTTCGACCGCGCCCGCGCCGCCGGTCTCCACTCGGTGCCGCACGCCGGCGAGACGACCGGACCGCAGACGATCTGGGACGCCCTCAACGACCTGGGCGCCGAACGCATCGGTCACGGCACCAGCGCGGTGCGGGACCCGAAGCTGCTGGCACACCTGGCCGAGCACCGGATCCCGCTGGAGGTGTGCCCGACGTCCAACATCGCCACCCGCGCTGTCACCGACCTCGACCGGCACCCGATCAAGGAAATGGTCTCCGCGGGGGTCCTGGTGACGGTCAACAGCGACGACCCGCCCATGTTCGGCACCGACCTCAACAACGAGTACGCGGTCGCCGCCCGCCTCCTCGGCCTGGACGAGCGCGGCCTCGCGGACCTCGCGAAGAACGCGGTGGAGGCGTCGTTCCTCGACCCGGCCGGCAAGGCGCGGATCGCCTCGGAGATCGACACGTACACAACCGAGTGGCTCGCCCGCTGACATGCGCCCGGTGACGGTGGTCGCCCACCGGGGCGACCCGTACCGGTTCCGTGAGAACCACCTGCCCTCGCTGCGCTCGGCCGTCGAGCGCGGCGCGGACGCGGTCGAGATCGACGTACGGCTCACCCGCGACGACGTACCCGTGCTGCTGCACGACGCGACGCTGAAGCGGCTGTGGGGACACGACCGGCCGCCGGCTGACATCGGCCGAGGTCGAGGGTCTCACCCGTGGCGGTGTGCCGACGCTGCGCGAGGCACTGAGCGCGCTCGACCGGCACCGGCCGATGATCGACCTGCCCGGTGCCTCACCGGAGTCGGTGCGGCAGGTGGTGGACACCGTCCGGGACTGCGGTGCCGCCGACCGCGTCCTTCGCCCTGGTGGGGCGGGAGTTGACGGACCGTGTGCACCGGGACGGACTGCTGGTCTCCGCGTGGACGGCGGACACCGGGCGTACGATGCGGCGATTGATCGGCTGCGGCGTCGACTCCGTCACCACGAAGAGGGTCGACGCCCTCAGGGCCGTCCTGGAAGGCTCACGCTCCCCGAAGGGACCTCGCAGGTGACAGACCGGATCCGCACCGACATAGCCCACAACGCCCGTGTCTGGAACTACTGGCTGGGCGGCAAGGACCACTACGCGGTGGACCAGGAGGTCGGCGGTCAGGTCGCCGGCATGTTCCCGAGCATCGCCGAAGTGGCCCGCGCCGACCGGGCGTTCCTCGCCCGGTCCGTCACGTACCTGGCGCGCGAGGCGGGGATCCGGCAGTTCCTCGACATCGGCACGGGACTTCCGACCGCCGACAACACGCACGACGTGGCACAGCGCGTCGCGCCGGACGCACGGGTCGTCTACGTCGACAACGATCCGATCGTGCTCACCCATGCCCGCGCGCTGCTCGCGGGAACCCCGGAGGGCGTCACGGAGTACGTGGACGCCGACGCCCGCGACCCCGAAGCCATCATCCGGTCCGCCGCGGAGACCCTCGATCTGCACCGGCCCGTCGCCGTGATGATGCTCGGCATCCTCAACTTCGTCCTCGACACCGACGAGGCCCGGTCGATCGTCCGGACCCTGATGGCCGCCCTGCCGTCCGGCAGCCATCTGGTCCTCACCCATCCCACCCTCGAACTCGGCGGCGAGGGCAACGCGGAGGCGATGGCGTTCTGGAACGAGAACGCCACCCCGCCCATCACCGCACGCAGCCGCGCCGAGTTCGCGTCCTTCCTCGACGGCCTGGAGATCCTGGAACCGGGGATCGTCTCGTGCGCGCGCTGGGGCGCCCCCGAGGCGGCGGAGGTGGCGCAGTTCGGCGCGGTGGGCCGGAAGCCGTAGCCGGAGCCATCCGCGATCTGTCGCGCACGCTCGTGTCCGGCGTCAACCGGACGGACGCGAAGCCGGACGGCCGGTGGGTTCAGGCCGCTGACGGTACCGGTTCCCGCGTGGGTCCCGGCGCCGTCAGCGCCTCGAGCCGCTTGATCCGGCGGCGTACGACGAGCAGCGGGATCACCCCGAAGACGCCGAAGGACATGTCGACGACCGACCACCAGAAGGGGATGCCGCGGATCGGACCGCAGATCAGGGCCAGCGGAATGATCCCGGCGCAGGCGATCATGCCGAACTCGACGACCCAGATGTTCCGCACCGGGTCACGGTAGGGACCGTAGAACGCGACGGCGATCACCAGGTGGGCGAATGCGAGCCAGTCCGTGCCGTAGAGCACGAACGGGTACTTCTCCTCGGTGGCGTCGAGTCCTTCCCGTACCCGCTCGACCCACTCCATGAGCGCCGGCATGTGCTCCGGCACGGGCGAGGCGGAGGACTTCAGCAGATCCTCCAGCCAGTGCAGCTCGGTCACCAGTGGAAAGGCGGTCACTCCGCTCAGGACCAGGCACACGACGAAGACGGCCAACCACACGCGTATCCGCCGCAAAAGGGCTGCTCGCTCGCTCATACAGGCAGCCTACGACAGAAATGAACGCGTTCAAAACTTACGTGTCCTCCTGCTGATCCTCCGCCCGATCGCGTGCGCCACCCCGGTGGCACCCGCGGCCATCACCAGTCCCGCCGCCACGTCCCGCGCCCTGGCCGGCCGCAGTACTCCGGCACGCCGGAGCCGGCCCCTCGCCCACAACGCGAACGGCACCACGATCAGCGGCGACGTCACCGAGCCGGGGGTCCAGCCCCGGAAGGCGGCCGCCTGGGCGAGATGGACCAGGCCGTGCAGCCCGAATCCGTCCACCGCGCCCTGGTAGAAGGCCGATCTGCCACCGGTGCGGTGCCCCGCGACAGCCGCCGCGCCCACGATCACGGCCATCACTCCCACCGCCGCGGTGAACTCCCGCTGGTCCACTGCCTCCATCGCCCGCCAGACCCGCTCGGGGACCTGCGGGAACCGCTCGCGGAGCACGGGGACGTTCTCCCGCATCCACCGCGGTCCGGTTGCCAGCTCCTCCAGGTCGTGCAGCGCCCAGGCGGCCAACAGGCCGTACGTCACAGTCGCGTTGACTCGTTCGTCGATCATGGTCCCAGTCTGCTCTCCGGGTCCTCGCGACATCGCGTATAGACGACATCGCGTCTTCGGGAACGTCGCGTCCTCACCGGGCGTCGCCTCTTCACGGAACCCGGGCGGTCCCGGCGGGTCAGGCCGTGGCCCGGGCCAGCTGCCGGTCCACCTGGGCGGGAGACAGGGCGTGTTCGGCCGCGAGGATGCCGGCCCCGATGACCGCGGCGTTCTCGCCCGTACGGCTCGGCTCGATCCGCAGCACATGCGTGGCCAGGGGATGCGAGCGCCGGTAGACCGCCTCCCGCACTCCGGCGAGGAGCTGGTCGTGGACCGCCGCCAGCGCACCGCCGAGCACCACGGTGTCCGGGTTGAAGAAGTTCACCAGCCCGGCCAGTACCTCGCCGACCGCCCGGCCCGCCTCGCGAACCATGCGCACGGCGTCCCGGTTGCCGGAGGCCACCAGCCCTACGACGTCGCTGCCCGACGCGGCGTCGAGTCCGAGACCGGCCAGTCTCGCCGCGATCGCCGCGCCGCCCGCCACCGCCTCGAGGCAGCCGGTGTTGCCGCACCGGCAGGGTTCCTCCTGGTCACCGACCTGGATGTGGCCGATGTCGCCGGCACTGCCCTGAGCCCCGCGATGGAGCCGGCCGTCCGCCACGATGCCGCAGCCGATGCCGGTGCCCACCTTGATGTAGAGCAGATAGCGGGTGCCGGGGAACGCACGCCGCTGTTCCGCCAGCGCCATCACGTTCACGTCGTTGTCGACGAGCGCACGCGCCCCGAAACGCGAGGCGAAGAACTCCGGGATCGGATACTGGTGCCAGCCCGGCATGATCGGCGGATCGATGGGACGGCCGGTCGAGAACTCGACCGGACCCGGCACGCCGACTCCGATGGAACGCAGCGTCCGGGGATCATGCCCGGTCTCCTTCAGCAGCGCGTGCAGCGTCCGTTCGACCCGGCGCAGCACGGACTCCGGGCCGTCCGCGATCGACAACCGCTCCTTGTGCGTGGCCAGCATCGTGCCGCCGACGTCCGTCAGGGCCACCGCGCTGTGCGAGGCGCCGAGGTCCACGCCGGCGACCAGATGGCCGGCGGTACGCAACTGGAGCCGACGCGGCGGGCGGCCGCCGGTCGAGTCACCGGGGGCCGGCACGGACTCGTCGACGAATCCGTGGGCGATGAGGGCGTCCACCCGCTGGGAGACCGTGGACCGGGCGAGGCCGGTGAGCCGGGCGATGTCCGCACGCGTCGTGACGGCGCCGGAGCTGATCAACGCCAGCACCTCGCCGGGCGAACGGGTGGCGGAACTGCTGTGGTCCGACGGCGCAGGCATGGCAGTCACCATAGGGACGACTTCCGCTGCTCACAAGGCTCACTATGTTCGACATCCGGCCTAAGTGACCGTCAACTCACCTCAATACACCGCTGCTTGGGCTCTTGACAGGTCAAAGATGTGTCACGACTCTGCACAGCAGACCGCTGACCGAGGAGCCGGCTGATGCTGACGATGCAAGGCGTGTCCAAGAGCTTTCTGGGGGTGCGGGTCCTCCACGACGTGGAGCTCGACCTCGAACCGGGCGAAGTGCATGCCCTGGTGGGCGAGAACGGTGCCGGCAAGTCCACCCTGATGAAGATCCTCGCCGGTGAGCACGTCCCCGACTCCGGCACCATCACGATCGACGGCAGGGCCCGTTCCTTCACCCATCCCGCGCAGGCCCAGGCCGCCGGAATCGGCATCATCCACCAGGAGTTCGCCCTTCTGCCGCACCGCACCGTCGCGGAGAACGTCTTCCTCGGCCGCGAGCCCGTCCGCCGGGGCCTCGTGGACCGCAGGGCCATGGAGCGCCGCACCGCCGAACTCCTCGAAGGAATCGACGAGACCGGCATCACGCCGCGCACCCTCGTCCGCGACCTGTCCGTGGCCCGCCGCCAGACCGTCGAGATCGCCAAGGCCCTCGCCGGTGACGCGCGCGTCCTCGTCATGGACGAACCGACCGCACCCCTCGCCGACCACGAGGTGGAACTCCTGACGGCGCTGGTGCGCCGGCTCACCGCGCGCGGCCTCGGCATCCTCTACATCTCGCACCGGCTGCCCGAGGTCTTCGACCTCTCACAGCGCATCACCGTCCTCAAGGACGGCCGCCGGGTCACCACGCTGCGCACCGCGGACACCGACGCCGACCAGGTGGTCAGAGCCATGGTCGGACGGGAACTGACCGCCTACTACCCACCGCGCGCCCGCCCGGAGGAGATCGGCGCGGAGAAACTCACCGTCACCGGAGGCGGCAGCACCCGGATCTCCGGCATCGACCTCACCCTGCGGGCGGGCGAGGTCGTCGGCGTCGCCGGCCTGCAGGGATCCGGTCGCACCTCCCTGGCCCGCGCCCTGTTCGGCGCCGCTCCCTTCACCAGAGGAACCATGACCGTCGGCGGCAGGGCCCTGCGGCCGCGACGCCCGCGCGAGGCGATCCGCGCCGGGATCGCTCTCGTCACCGAGGACCGCAAGACGGAGGGCCTCGCCCTGCACCAGTCCGTGCGGGACAACGCGCTCCTCGTCACCCGGGCCGTGTCCATGCGCGGCAGACCGCCTGCGGACCGCGGTATCAGCACCCTCCTCGAACGGGTTCGCCTGCGGGCGCGCGGCGAGGACCAGCAGGTGATGTACCTGTCCGGCGGCAACCAGCAGAAGGTCGTCATCGCCAAGTGGCTCGCCGCCCGCCCCCAGGTGCTGCTCTTCGACGAGCCGACCCGCGGCGTCGACGTCGGGGCGAAGGCCGCCATCCACACTCTCGTACGCGAACTCGCCCGCGAAGGGCTCGCCGTGCTGATCATCTCGTCGGAGCTTCCCGAGCTGATCGGTATGAGCGACCGGATCGTCGTGATGGCCGAGGGCCGCCTCGTGGGCGAACTCCCGGCCGGCGCGACGGAGGAGAGCATCATGCGGCTCGCCACCGGCGGCCGGCCCGGCGGACTGGGGGACGCCGCGTGACCGCGACAGGAACAGAGCCGCTCGCGCCGCCGCGCACCGCCGCGCGCCCCAGGACCATCCGCCTCGGCGACCCCGTCGTCGGTGTCTGGCTCGCCGCGCTGACCGTCACGCTGCTCGGCTGGATCGTCGTGGCCGCCCGCGGCGGCGAATTCCTCACCACCACCAACGTGGTCGCGATCCTGCAGAACTGTGTCGCGCTGGGGCTGGTCGCCGTCGGCCAGTCCGTCGTGATCCTCACCGGGTCGCTGGATCTGTCCGTCGCCTACCTCATCAGCCTCGGCACTCTGGTGGCGGCCGAGACCATGGCGAGCGGCGGTGTCGTCACCGCGGTGATCGCCGTCCTCGTCCTGTCCGCCGCGGTCGGGCTCGCCAACGGGCTGATCGTCACGGGTCTGAAGGTCAACGCGTTCATCGCGACACTGGGTACGGCGTTCATCCTGCGCGGCTGGATCGAGGACAACTACACAGGCCCGGCGGGCAAGGTCCCGGCCTCCTTCCAGCACCTCGGCTACGACCGCATCGGCCCCGTCCCCGTGTCCGTGTTCCTGCTGGCGGCGGTGGCCGCCACCGTATGGTTCATCAGCCGCCGCACCCGCCTCGGCCATCACATGTACGCGACAGGAGGAGACGAGCACGCCGCCCGCCTGTCGGGCGTCCGCACCCGCCGTACCGTCGTAGCCGCCCACGTCATCTGCTCCCTGTGCGTCGGCGCGGCCGCGCTGTTCCTCGCCGCACGCCTCGGCGCGGGTGCCCCCTGGGCGGGTACGGAGGCCCGCTACGACCTGGAGTCGATCGCCGCGGTGGTCCTCGGCGGCACCGCGCTGGCCGGCGGACGCGGTGGCGTGGCCGGGACCCTCGGCGGTGTCCTCGTCCTCGCCGTGCTCGACAGCGTCTTCAACCAGCTCGCCGTCGACCCGTTCTTCAAGAACGTCGTCCGCGGGGTCGTCATCATCGCGGCCGTCGCCGTCTACGCCAGGCCCCGCCGTGCCGCGAAGGGGAGGCCGACCGCATGACCACGGCAACCGTCACCCACGGCAGGCGCGTCGTGAAGGCGCTCGGCACCGGCACCCCGGTCTACGTGCTCCTCGCCGTGCTGCTCGCCGCACTCGCCCTGACCGACCCCGGTTTCTACGAGCCGGACCGCTTCCTGTCGTTCGTCAAACGCGCCGCCCCTCTGGTGATCCTGGCCGCCGGCCAGTACCTGGTCATCGTCTGCGGCGAGTTCGACCTGTCCGTCGGGGCGGTCGTGACCGCGGGCGTGGTGGTCGCGGCCGAGCTGTACGGTTCGTTCCCGGACGCCCCCTGGCTGCTCGTCACCGCTCTGCTCCTCGTCGCGGGTGCCGTCGCCGGCCTCGTCAACGGGCTGATCACCACTGCCCTGAGGGTGCCGTCGTTCATCACCACCCTCGGCATGATGCTGATCCTCGAGGGGGCCGTCTTCTTCTGGACCGGCGGCTCCCCGCAGGGCGTCCTGCCGGCCGCCTTCCGCGAACTCGGCCGCGGCACGGCGTTCGGCCTGCTGCCCTGGGCGGTCCTCGCCTGCCTGGCCGCCGGTGCCGTCGCCGTCCTGCTGATGCGCTCGGACTTCGGCCGCACGCTCGTCGCCACCGGAGACAGCGACCGCGCCGCGGCGCTCGCCGGAGTACGGGTGGCCCGCGCCCGGATCATCGCCTTCGTCCTCTCCGGTGCCGCCGCCGCACTCGCCGCCGTCCTGGTCGGCGGATTCTCGGGGGTGTCCGCGCAGGCGGGCCGGGGTTACGAGTTCGAGGCCATCACCGCCGTCGTGCTCGGCGGTGTGGTGCTGGGCGGCGGGCGCGGGTCCGTCGTCGCCGCCATGGCCGGGGCCTTCTCACTGCAGGCCCTGTTCACCCTGCTCAACCTCCAGGGCGTCTCCGGCGCACTGGAGTCGACCGTCCAAGGATGCATCGTCATCGCCGCCGTCGGTCTGGGAGCCGCCGACTGGTCCCGGCCGCGCCGCCGCCGTACGAACCCATCGGGAGGACAACCCTCATGACACCGCCCCGCCCCCCGCGCGGAGGTCCGCTGCGCAAAAGCCCGCTGCGCAGGCCCGCCCTGGCCTCCGTCGCCGCGCTGCTGGCCGCCGGACTCCTCGCGTCCTGCACGAGCGACACACCCGCCAAGTCACCCGGTGCGCCCGGCGGTTCCGCCGCGGCAGGCGACGCCTCCGGCACCGGCGAACAGTCAGAGTTCTTCGAGCAGGCGGAGTACGAACGCCAGCTGGCCCTCGCGAAGGAGACGCCGCAGGGCCCGGCGGACAAGCCGTGGGAGCAGATGCTGTCACCAAGGCTCGGCGACACGACGAAGTACAGGAAGAAGACGGCCGGCGGCATCCATCTCTGCTTCTCCAACGCCGGCGTCTTCAACCCCTGGCGCCAGGTCGGCCTGAAGAACATGAAGGCCGAGGTCGCACTGCACAAGGAGATCACCGAGTTCACCGTCCTCGACGCCCAGGGCAAGGACGACAAGCAGATCTCCGACATCCAGGAGCTCACCGGCAGGGGCTGCGACGCCCTGATCGTCTCCCCCAACACGACCGCCACCCTCACCCCGGCGGTCGAGCAGGCATGCGCCAAGGTGCCCGTCATCGTCTTCGACCGCGGCGTGGACACGGACTGCGCGGTCACCTTCGTCAACCCGGTCGGCGGCTACGGATACGGGGCGGTCGCCGCCGACTTCCTCGTCGAGAAGGTCGAGCCCAAGGGCAAGATCCTCGCCCTGCGCATCTCTCCCGGCGTGGACGTGCTCGAGACCCGCTGGTCGGCCGCGAAGGTCGCCTTCGACAAGAGCGGACTGGACGTCGTGGACGTGAAGTTCACCGACGGCGACCCGGCCAGGACCAAGGCCGTCGTCACGGACGCGCTGACCCGGCACGGCGGCATCGACGGCGTGTGGATGGACTCGGGCGCGACCGCCGTCGCCGCCGTGGAGGCCTTCGAGGACGCCGGCCAGGACGTACCGCCCATCACCGGCGAGGACCAGCAGGACTTCCTGCAGGCGTGGAAGGACAAGGACCTCACCGCGATCGCCCCGACGTACCCGACCTTCCAGTGGCGCACGCCGGTCATCGCGGCCCTGCGGATCCTCGACGGGCAGCAGGTGCCCAAGGAATGGAAGCTGCCCCAGCCCACCATCACCCAGGACAACCTCGATCAGTATCTCGAGCCGGGCATGCCACCACTGCACTACGCGATGTGCGGCTGCGCCGACCTGCCCGGGTTCCCCGAGGACTGGGGAGGCAAGGGGTGAGGACCTGGCCACTCGGTGCCAACCCCTGGATCTGGCACTCCCCCGTCGACGGCGCGGCACTGGCCGAGACGCTCCCGAGGCTGGCCGGCTGGGGCTTCGACTGCGTGGAGCTGCCGCTCGAGCAGGCCGGTGACTGGGAGCCGGCCGCCACCACGAAGCTGCTGGCGGCGACCGGGCTCGCACCGGCGGCCGTGATCGCGGTGATGCCGCCGGGACGGGACCTGGTACGGGCCGACGCAGGCACGGTGCGATCCACCCAGGAGTATCTGCTCCGCTGCGTCGACGCGGCCCACGCGGTCTCGGCCCCGGTCGTCGCCGGGCCGGTGTACACGGCCGTGGGACGCACCTGGCGGATGACCCCCTCGGAACGGGCCGCCGCCTGCGTGGAGTTGCGGGACCACCTGGCGCCCGTCGTCGACCATGCGCGGGCCGCGGGGGTACGGATCGGGGTCGAGCCCCTGAACCGGTACGAGACCGGCCTGCTCAACACCGTCGCCCAGACCCTCACGGCCCTGGACGGCCTCGACGCCTCCGTCATCGGGGTCGCGCTCGACACCTACCACCAGAACATCGAGGAGCGCGGCCTTCCCGGCGCCGTGCGCGAGGCCGGGTCACGCATCGTCCACGTCCAGGTGTGCGCCAACGACCGGGGCACGCCGGGCGCCGACCATCTCGACTGGCCGGGCTTCCTCGGCGCACTCGGGCAGAGCGGCTACGGCGGTTCGCTGTGCATCGAGTCCTTCACCGCGCACAACGACGCGATCGCCGTCGCCGCTTCCGTATGGCGTCCGCTCGCCCCCACTCAGGACGCCATCGCGACGGAGGGCCTCGCCTTCCTCCGGCGCACCCTCGACGCGACCCCCTGACCGGACCGGTGCCACCAGCCGGCCGGCGACAACTGGCCGACGACAACTGACCGACGCCACTCCTGACCGGCGACAACTGACCGACGCCACTCCTGACCGGTGCCACCCCGGTGCGCGTCCGCGCCCCGGACTCCCCCTCAGAGAGGACCGGCAATGAGCCGTCACGCTCGCGGCGCAAGAAGGGCGGTCGTCGCTGCGGCGAGCGCCCTTCTGCTCGGGCTTGCCGCAATGCCCGCAAACGCCGCCCCGGAGGAAGAACCCGCCTTCCGCGCACTGCTGTTCACCCGGGCCGTGGGCTACGTCCACGGTTCGATCCCGGCAGGCATCAAGATGTTCGAGGAAGAGGCGGCCGAGAACAACTTCGAGATCGTCCAGACCGCGGACCCGGCGGTCTTCGACGACGAGAAGCTGAAGGACTTCGACGCCATCGTCATGCTGCAGAACTCCGGCATGGTGTGGGACACCGAGGCACAGCGCGACGCGATGGAGAAGTACGTCCGCGGCGGCAAGGGAGTCGTCGCCATCCACAACACCCTCGACATGGGCGTCGAGGAGCAGTTCCCGTGGTGGGACGAGACCATCAACGGCGGCGTCCACATGCCGGCCCACTCACCCGGGGTCCTGCAGGGCACGGCCAAGGTCGCCGACCGCGTCCACCCCTCCACCAAGGGCCTGCCGGAGCGCTGGGAGCGCCCGGAGGAGTGGTACAACTTCGACGCCAACAACCGCGGCGACGTGCATGTGCTGGTGACCGCCGACGAGACCACGTACGACCCGGGCGGCGCGGCCATGGGCGCCGACCACCCCATCTCCTGGTGCCGCAGTGCCCAGGGCGGCAAGGTCTGGGCCACCGCCATGGGCCACGACACCCCCGCCTACAGCGAGGAGTTCTTCCGCGACCATGTCGTCGGCGGCCTCAAGTGGGCGGCCGGTGCAGAGGCGGGCGACTGCGGCGGCACCGTCTGGAGCGGCTACGAGAAGGTCACCCTCGACGACAACACGGCCGACCCGATGGAGCTCGACGTCGCGAAGGACGGCCGCGTCGTCTACGCCCAGCGCAACGGCGAGGTGAGGATCTTCGACCCGGAGACCCACTCCACGACCACCGCGGGCAAGCTCGACGTCTACACCGGCGGCGAGGACGGTCTGGTCGGCATGGAGCTGGACCCCGACTTCACGAAGAACGGCTGGATCTACCTGTACCACGCGCCGGCCGCGTCCACCGAGGACGTCAACCGCCTCTCCCGGTTCACCATCAAGGACGGCAAGCTCGATCCGGCGAGCGAGAAGAAGCTGCTCGACGTGCCCGCCTACCGGGACCGCACCTTCCCGGAGCCCGGACACACCGGTGGCGCCGTCGAGTTCGGCCCGGACGGCACCCTCTACCTGGGCACCGGCGACGACGTGCCGCCGAACCTGGATCCGGACTGGCAGGGCTACGCCCCGATCGACTGGCGCGAGGGCAAGGAGATGCTCGACGCCGCCCGGACCGCGGGCAGCACCGACGACCTGCGCGGCAAGATCCTGCGCATCAAGCCCACCAACCGCGGCGGCTACACGATCCCCAAGGGCAACCTCTTCAGGAAGGGCACGGAGAAGACCCGTCCCGAGATCTACGCGATGGGCTTCCGCAACCCCTTCCGCTTCACCGTCGACGCCAGGACCGGGTACGTCCATGTGTCGGACTACGGACCGGACCGCGGTCTGCCCACCACCGATCGTGGCCCCGAGGGCCTGGTGGAGTACAACGTCATCAAGAAGCCGGGCAACTTCGGCTGGCCGTTCTGCCACGGGAACAACCAGGCGTACGCGCCGTACAACCCGGACACCGGTGAGGTCGGCGCCAAGTTCGACTGCGACAACCCGGTGAACCCGTCGCCCAACAACACGGGGCTCACCGACCTGCCGGAGCTGACCCAGCCGGAGATCTGGTACGGCTACGGCACCTCGCCCGAGTTCCCGGAGATGGGCTCCGGCGGTTCCGCGCCGATGAGCGGCCCGGTCTACCACTACGACGCGGACAACCCCTCCACGTCGAAGTTCCCCGCCTACTTCGAGGGCGCGAGCTTCTTCTACGAGTGGTCCCGCGACTACGTCAAGGAGATCCGCTTCGACCAGGAGGAGAAGCTGCTCAAGATCAACGACTTCCTGTCGACGGTGAAGTTCAACAAGCCCATGGACATGACGTTCGGCCCGGACGGCTCGCTGTACGTCCTCGAATGGGGCAGTTCCTTCGGCGGGGGCAACAACGACTCCGGTCTCTACCGCGTCGACTACGCCCAGGGGCAGCGCATCCCGGTCGCCAAGGCGGCAGCCTCCGCGACCGATGGCCCCCTGCCGCTGGAGGTGAGCTTCTCCAGCGAGGGCAGCAACGACCCGGACGGCGACGCACTGGCCTTCGCCTGGGACTTCGACGGTGACGGCACGTACGACTCCACGGAGGCGTCACCGACCCACACGTACACCACCGCGGGGGACTTCACCGCCCAGCTCAAGGTCACCGACTCCACCGGGAAGTCCGGCTACGCCAACGTCCCGATCACCGCGGGCAACACCGTCCCGAAGGTGACCATCGAGTTCCCGGTGAACGGCAGGCTCATCGACTTCGGCGACCGGATTCCCTACAAGGTCACCGTCACCGACCCCGAGGACGGCCCGGTCGACTGCGCCAGGGTCACCGTCAACCCGGCCCTCGGGCACGACGACCACGAGCACCCCACCACCGACATCCCGGGCTGCGAGGGCACTCTGGACACCGGTGATCTCGGCGGCCACCCCGAGGGCGCGGACCTCACCTACGTCCTCAACGCCAAGTACACCGACAAGGGCGCGCCGGGCACCTCCGCCCTCACCGGCTACGGACGCGCGGTCCTGCAGCCCAAGCACAAGCAGGCCGAGTACTACGACGCCCAGTCCGGCACCCGTGTGGTGTCCCAGGCAGGCGCGGAGAACGGCAAGCGCATCGGCGACGTCAGCAACGGCGACTGGGTGGCGTTCGATCCGATGAGCGTCGAGGGCATCGGCAGCGTGAGCTACAAGCTGTCCTCGCCGTACGGGGTCGGCGCGATCGAGCTGCGCGCGGACGCCCCCGACGGCAAGCTCCTCGCCACGACCCCCGTCCCGAACACGGGCGGCTGGGACAACTACTCGTCGACGCCGGCGGTTCCGGTCGAGGCGACGGCGGGTACGCACAGGCTGTATCTCGTCTTCACGTCCCCGCAGAACAATTCGTTCGACGTGGACGCGGTCGAGTTCGTCAGCAGTCCGTAGCCTCCGCCGCACGACCGCGCGCCCGGTGCACACAGGTGCACCGGGCGCGCGGTGTGTTCAGGACGGGCAGGGCGTGCTCCGCGGGGCGGAGTGTGTCAGCCGTCGAGCGACGTCATCACGTGCTTGATGCGCGTGTAGTCGTCGAAGCCGTACGCCGACAGGTCCTTGCCGTAGCCGGACTTCTTGAAACCGCCGTGCGGCATCTCCGCGACCAGCGGGATGTGGGTGTTGATCCACACGCACCCGAAGTCCAGGGACTTCGACATGCGCATCGCCCGCGCGTGGTCCTTGGTCCACACCGAGGAAGCCAGCGCGTACTCCACGCCGTTCGCCCACTCGAGCGCCTGCGCCTCGTCGGAGAAAGACTGGACGGTGATGACCGGGCCGAAGACCTCGTTCTGGACGATCTCGTCGTCCTGCTTGAGCCCGGAGACCACGGTCGGGGCGTAGAAGTAGCCCTTGTCGCCGACCCGCTGTCCGCCGGCCTCGACCTTGGCGTGCGCCGGGAGCCGGTCGATGAAGCCGGTGACATGGTCCAGCTGGTTGGCGTTGTTCAGCGGACCGTAGAGCACGTCCTCGTCGTCCGGGGCGCCGGTCTTCGTCTCCGTCGCCGCCTTGGCGAGCGCGGACACGAACTCGTCGTGGATCGACTCGTGCACGAGCACACGGGTGGCGGCCGTGCAGTCCTGGCCGGCGTTGAAGAAGCCCGCCACCGAGATGTCCTCGACGGCCTTGGCGATGTCGGTGTCCTCGAAGACCACGACCGGGGCCTTGCCGCCGAGCTCCAGGTGAACGCGCTTGACGTCCTTGGCCGCGGAGGCGGCGACCTGCATGCCGGCGCGCACGGAACCGGTGATGGAAGCCATGGCGGGGGTGGGGTGCTCCACCATCGCGCGGCCGGTCTCACGGTCGCCGCAGACGACGTTGAAGACGCCCTTGGGAGTGATCGCGCCGATGATCTCGGCCATCAGCAGGGTCGACGCGGGCGTGGTGTCCGACGGCTTCAGGACGACGGTGTTGCCCGCGGCCAGAGCCGGGGCGAACTTCCAGACGGCCATCATCATCGGGTAGTTCCACGGCGCGACCTGCGCGCAGACGCCGACCGGCTCGCGGCGGACGATGGAGGTCATGCCCTCCATGTACTCGCCGGCCGAGCGGCCCTCGAGCATGCGCGCCGCACCCGCGAAGAAGCGGATCTGGTCCACCATCGGCGGGATCTCTTCGGTGCGGGTGAGTCCGAGCGGCTTGCCCGTGTTCTCCGACTCGGCCGCGATCAGGTCCTCCGCGCGCTCCTCGAACGCGTCGGCGATCTTCAGCAGCACCTTCTGGCGCTCGGCGGGCGTGGTGTCGCGCCAGGCGGGAAAGGCGGCCGCGGCAGCGTCCATGGCGGCGTCGACGTCAGCCTGGCCGGAGAGCGGCGAGGTCGCGTACGCCTCGCCGGTCACGGGGTTGACGATGTCGATCGTCCGGCCGTCGGCGGCGTCCTTGAACTCCCCGTTGATGTAGTTGCGCAGACGACGCAGCTCGGTGGTCACTGTTGCCACCCCTCCTGTCATGTCCGATGGGTGAGACACCCCACCCTAATCTCTTCGCGGAAGATTTCAACAGGCCCAGCTGCCCCCAACTTCGGATTCAGTGAGATTTACGCCCTCGAACAACGAATTTCATTGCTCAGGGCTTGCCAGACAGACGAGTCCCGGTGCAGAGTGACGTTGTGGCCAGTCGTAGCGCAGACTCCAGGACCGGAACCGCAGGCGGTTCGTCGACCCCGACGATCGATGCGGTCTCCCTCGCGATCATCGAACAGCTCCAGGAGGACGGTCGCCGTCCCTATGCCGCGATCGGCAAGGCCGTCGGCCTTTCCGAAGCGGCGGTGCGGCAGCGCGTCCAGAAGCTGCTCGATCAGGGCGTGATGCAGATCGTCGCCGTCACCGACCCGCTCACCGTGGGCCTGCGACGCCAGGCGATGGTCGGCATCACGGTCGAGGGCGACCTCGACCCCGTGGCGGACGCGCTGACGGCCATGGCCGAGTGCGAGTACGTGGTGATGACCGCGGGCTCCTTCGACCTCATGGTGGAGATCGTCTGCGAGGACGACGACCACCTGCTCGAAGTGATCAACAAGCGGATCCGCGCGCTCCCCGGCGTGCGCTCCACCGAGAGCTTCGTCTACCTCAAGCTCAAGAAGCAGACCTATATGTGGGGAACCCGATAGCCGTGAGCAAGGACCTCTCCAAGACCGCCTACGACCACCTGTGGATGCACTTCACCCGCATGTCGTCGTACGAGCACGCACCCGTGCCCACCATCGTGCGTGGCGAGGGCACCTACATCTACGACGACAAGGGCAAGCGCTACCTGGACGGCCTCGCCGGCCTCTTCGTGGTCAACGCCGGCCACGGCCGGCACGAGCTCGCGGAGACCGCCTACAAGCAGGCCCAGGAACTCGCGTTCTTCCCCGTGTGGTCCTACGCGCACCCCAAGGCGGTCGAGCTGGCGGAGCGCCTCGCCCACCACGCGCCGGGCGACCTCAACAAGGTCTTCTTCACCACCGGCGGCGGCGAAGCCGTCGAGACCGCGTGGAAGCTCGCCAAGCAGTACTTCAAGCTCCAGGGCAAGCACACCAAGTACAAGGTCATCTCGCGGGCGGTCGCCTACCACGGCACCCCGCAGGGCGCCCTGTCCATCACCGGCCTGCCCGCGCTCAAGGCCCCCTTCGAGCCGCTGGTCCCCGGCGCGCACAAGGTGCCGAACACCAACATCTACCGCGCCCCGCTCCACGGCGACGACCCCGAGGCCTTCGGCCGCTGGGCCGCCGACCAGATCGAGCAGCAGATCCTCTTCGAGGGACCGGAGACCGTCGCCGCCGTCTTCCTCGAGCCGGTGCAGAACGCCGGTGGCTGCTTCCCGCCGCCGCCCGGGTACTTCCAGCGGGTCCGCGAGATCTGCGACCAGTACGACGTACTGCTCGTCTCCGACGAGGTGATCTGCGCCTTCGGCCGCCTCGGCACGATGTTCGGCTGCGACAAGTTCGGCTACGTGCCGGACATGATCACCTGCGCCAAGGGCATGACCTCCGGCTACTCGCCGATCGGCGCCTGCATCATCTCCGACCGCGTCGCCGAGCCGTTCTACAAGGGCGACAACACCTTCCTGCACGGCTACACCTTCGGCGGCCACCCGGTCTCCGCGGCCGTGGGTCTCGCCAACCTCGACATCTTCGAACGCGAGGGTCTCAACCAGCACGTCCTCGACAACGAGGGCAACTTCCTCTCCACGCTGCAGAAGCTGCACGACCTGCCGATCGTCGGCGACGTGAGGGGCAACGGCTTCTTCTACGGCATCGAGCTGGTCAAGGACAAGGTCACCAAGGAGTCCTTCAACGACGAGGAGACGGAGCGCGTCCTGTACGGCTTCCTCTCCAAGGCGCTGTACGACAACGGCCTGTACTGCCGGGCCGACGACCGCGGTGACCCGGTCGTCCAGCTGGCACCGCCGCTGATCGCCGACCAGTCGACGTTCGACGAAATCGAGCAGATCCTGCGGAGCGTCCTGACGGAGGCCTGGACGAAGCTCTGACGGGACCTCCCTCCCGCGTACGGCCCGAGGCCCGGGTGCCTCCATCCGAGTGAGATGGACGGTGCCCGGGCCGCGTGCTTCCCAGCAGTGCGGCAGTGACTCCTTAGCGTGCCCAGTGACCGATCGGCCCTGCCTTCGTTCCCCCGTACGGGGGGCCGGAAATCTGATCAGAACCGAGGTGTACGTGATGGTGGCCCCGCCCGACAACGATGTGCTCTGGGCCCGCTCCCTGCACCACGCCCACCGTGGCTCCCCGGCCCTCGTGGGCGTGTCCCTGGGCGTACGGGAGGGCGAGATCCTCGCCGTCCACGGTGCGCGCGGCAGCGGCAAGACCACACTGCTCCAGTGCCTGTCCGGCCGGCTCGTCGCGCAGCAGGGCGAGGTCTGGTTCAACAGCTCCCCCGTGCACACCATGCCGGCCCCGGCGCGTGAGCGGCTGCGGCGCGACCGGTTCGGCTGGATCGACCCCGAACCGGCACTCGTGCCGGAGCTGAAGGCATGGGAGAACGTCGCCCTGCCGCTGCTGCTCGCCGGCGTCTCGCGCCGCGCCGCGAAGTCCACGGCACTGGAGTGGATGGAACGGCTGGACATCGGCAGCACGGCGGGCAAGCGCCCCCGGGCGCTGGTCCGTGCCGAACAGCAGCGCGTCGCCGTGGCGCGGTCCCTGGTCACCACTCCGTCCGTGCTCTTCGCCGACGAGCCGACCGCCTCACTGCACAGCGCCGACCGGGCCCAGGTCCTGCGCACCGTCACGGCCGCGGTCCGCTCGCACCGGATCACCATGGTGCTCGCCACGCACGACGCGGACGTCGCGGCGGTCGCCGACCGCACGATCACGATCGCCGACGGGCGCCGCGCCGGTTCCCCCGTGGCCGTCGACACGGAAGGCCGGGCCCCGTGCTCGCTCTCCGTCTAGCCCGTGGGGCACTTCCGCCCGTACTGCTCCGCCGGCTGATGGTGGCGGCGGCGTCGGCGGGTACCGGCTTCCTTCTGCTGTGGACCCTGATGTACGCGCTGTCCCATCCCGACGACCGGGCGGCAGTGGTCCGCCTGCTGTGGTGCGTCCTGCCGCTCGCCGCGGCGGTCCACCTCGCCGTGGCCGTGGCCCGTACGGACCCGGGCACCAGGCCGCGGGCGGGTCTGTCCGCCGTCGGGCTCGGCCCCGTACGCCTCGCCGCCCTCGCCGCCGCCTCCACCGCACTGTCCTGCACGCTCGGCAGCATGCTCGCGCTGCTGTTCTTCCTGCACCTGCGGGGCGATCTGACGGGCCTGCCGTTCGACGGGGCCGCGGCCGACCTGCTCGCCGCGGAACAGCCGCTGCCGCTGCCCGCCGCGCTCACGCTGCTGGCACTCGTACCGGTCCTCGCCACCACCGCGGCCGCGCTGATCCTGCGGCCCCGGCCCGCACGCCCCGACGACGCCGAGGAACCGGCCGGCACGCCCGCGGGGCTCCCCTGGGGCGTCGCACTCGTCGCTGTGGGTCTGGCCGTGGAGACGTACGTGAGCGGCGCGGGCACCGACGGTCTCCCGGCCGGGGTCCTCATGGGCTGGGCCCTGACGGCGCTCGGCCTGTGGCTGGCGGGCCCGGCCGTCACCCACCTGTGCGGCATGCTGCTCCAGTCGACCCGGCCCGGCGTGGCGCGTCTGCTGGCCGGCCGCATCCTCATGGAGGAGTCCCGGCGCATCGGCCGCCCCCTCGGCGTCATGTGCGCGGTGGCGTCCGGCGCGGTCGCCTCGACCGCCGCCTACGGCTCCGCGCCACGGCCCTGGGGCCCGATGACCGGCCTCGGCGTGACACTGGTCGTCGCCTGCACGGCGGCGGCCCTGCTGACGGCGGCACTCGAGGCCAGACAGTCACGCGCCGGGTCGAGCGCCGCGCTGGTGGACGCGGGCGCCTCGGCGACGGTCCTCCGCCAGGCCGCTGCCCTGCGAGCGACGGTCCTCGTCACGGTCTTCCTTCCCCTCACCCTGACGGTGGGCGCGCTCGCCGCCACCCCACTGACCCGCTGAGGCGTCCACCGCACGGGGCCCGTTCCCGCCTCGCCTTCCCCGGGCGGGGCGGGGCAGTGCCGGCCCGGCCGGCGATTGAGGCCACACCCACAGGGCGGTACGGGGCAGGCCGGGGCCTGCCCGGTTCGGTAAGGGGCGGGGTTGGGGGTGCGGCCGGCCACGGGCGACCCGCACACGACCCGCGGAACCCGCCGCCTATCGTGGGCGCATGACCGCCACCCCCACCGACCGCGAGATCGAGTCCCTCGAAGAGTTCGACCAGGTCGTCGCCCGAGGCCCCCTCGTCGGATTCCGGTTGCAGTCCCTGGACCTGACGGCCCGCACCCCCGACCTCCTCCGCGTCGACACGGCCGCCGCCGTCTTCCTCGGGTGCCTCCTGGAGCCCGACGCCGCCGCCAAGGTCCGCGCGGACGGCGCACTCGTCTTCCCGCCCGTGCCGGGCATGCCCTTCGACCCGTACCGCGGACGGCTCTACTCCCCCGACGACCTGTTCGCCGGCCTCTCGGAGCCCGGCGGCGGCTACGAATCGACGCCGGACGCCCTCGCGTACGCCTGGTTCCAGCGGACGAAGGCGGACGGCGACATCTACGCCTCGATGCTCCGCGCCGTCCACGACGACTCGATGAACGACGCGCTCGACGAACTCCTCGTCGGCAAGCGGGTCGTGGGCGTGATGGGCGGCCACGCGATGGGCCGCGGCACCGACGCCTACACAGGCGCCGCCCGGCTCGGCCGCGAACTGTCCCGTGCCGGGTTCTCAGTCGCCACGGGCGGCGGGCCCGGTGCGATGGAGGCCGCCAATCTCGGCGCGTACGCGGCACCTCACCCGGACGGGATGCTGGACGACGCGCTCCAACTGCTCGCCAAGGCCCCCTCGTTCGTCCCCTCGATCACGGACTGGGCGCAGGCCGCCTTCGAGGTGCGTCACCGCTGGCCGCGGGGCGGGGACTCGGTCGGCATCCCCACCTGGTTCTACGGCCATGAGCCGCCGAACGCCTTCGCGGGCCACATCGCCAAGTACTTCGCCAACGCCACCCGCGAGGACGGCCTTCTGGCCCGCTGCAACGCGGGTGTGATCTTCCTGCCGGGGGCGGCCGGCACTCTGCAGGAGATCTTCGACAACGCGACGCCGAACTACTACGAGTCCCGTGGCGAACCGACCCCGATGGTGCTCGTGAACCGGTCCCACTGGACGGACCACCTCCCCGCCTGGCCACTGCTGCGCTCGCTCGCGAGCGGCCGGTCGATGGAGTCGCGCATCGCCCTCGTCGACTCGGTCGAGGAGGCACCGCAAGCCCTGCGCCGACTGCTCGCGGACACCGTCCAGTCCTAGAACTCACCGGCTCCGCACAGCGGAGGCAGAAGCGTCGCGGCCTGTCTTCGCGGGGCCGCCTGTACGAGACCCGGCGGGCAGGCAGACGCACGAGGTCTCGGTGTGGGACATGCGGCCGGGGCAGGCGGTTGTGACTGAGCTCTTCAGCAGGCGGATGAGCACTTGCGGCGGCGGTGCCGGGCGCCTCGGTCGGCAGGTGGAAAGTTCACCGCCGGAGCGCCAGATCCGCCATGACGGCAGGCGGGAGCGACGGGTTCGCGGCCGCCGCTTCCACTACCTGCCAGTCCGTGTCGGTGAGGAGCTCTGCGACGACGGTCGGCGGGAGTGCCGGGTGGCCGGCGGCCAGGGGCCGCGCCTGCTGGTCCGCCAGGCAGGCGAGCAGTGCCGACGCGGTCGCATTGCGATGGCGGGCGATTGCACGGAACGCTTTCTGTACGGGTGGTTCGTGCCGGCTCAGGTCCTCCAGCAGTGCGGGGGACGCGTCCGGGTTGGCAGCCACCTTGGCGAGAACCTGGACGCCGTGTCGGTCGACCATGGCGCGCAGCTGTGTTTCGGACAGGCCTGGGTGCCCAGCGATGGACTTGACCACTTTCGCATCTGGGTCATCGGCCAGCTCGTCGCAGATCTCGGTCGGCAGATCGCGTCGTTGGGCCAGGAGCATCCGTGCGGCCGGGGCCGGCGACTGGGCCAGTGCCTCGATCTCGGCGGGGGAGGCAGAGGCGATCCGCGGCAGCAGGGTGGTGCCGACCCTGGTCGCGCCGGCCAGGTGGATGAGCACATCGAGCGGCAGGTGCGGGTTGTGTGCGAGCCCGCGCCGCACGTCATTGTCACGATCGCCGGCCAGTACGCGGATCAGGGCGTCGTCGATCGCCGGATTTCCGGCAAGGTCGGCCCGGACACCGGGTATGAGGTCTGCGGCGAGCCGTCTGTACACTTCCGGCGGCAGATCGGGACGGGCGGCGAGCGCCCAGCGCAGCAGGGGCGAAGGGTGGTCGGCGAAGCCGACGACGGCTTCGGTGGGTGTGGCCGGGTTCCGCAGCGCCGCCTGCTGTATGTCGTGCGTGGTGGACTCGTGGGAGCCGTCGCAGGAGGCGCCCGGCAACAGATCGCAGTCGAGCCTCGCGCATTGCGAATCGTGTACGAACGGCGTCTCTTCACGGTCACAGACAGAGCACCGCTGGGCGGGAGGCATTGCCTCGCCATTGATCAACGCCGCCAGCACCGCCGGCGGCGTCGCCTCGTTGGCCGCCACCGCGCGGCGGACCTCGGCGTGCGGATGCCGCGCGAGCCTGGCGGCCACTTCCGCTGTGGTCCACAACGCGAGCTCCGAGACCACCCGTACGTCCAAATCTGCGGCAAGCGTCTCCACGACATCAGGCGGAAGACCGGAGCAGGCAGCCAGTTTCTCCCGGTGCTCGACGACAGGATCTGCCGCGAGAAGACGTGCCCAGGCCGGGCTGCCGGCACGCTCGTCGAGCATGGCGAGGGCGGCATGGGGCTGTGCCGCAGGATCGACGTCGGCGACGGTCAGCCGGCCTTCGTACGCGAGTTGCACAGCGCCTTCCTCGGCGTGCGCGGCCAACGCGACGGCCTGCTCACGGCTGAGGTCTGCTCGACCGGCGAGAATCACGGCGGTGTCGGTGTCCGCGACCGCGATCAGCCGGTCAACAAGCTCGGACGGCAGGGCCACATTGGCTGCGAGCCCGCGCAGGACATGGTTCACGGAAGGCATCCTGCCTGAGCAATGACCGATTGGCCCGAGAGTTTCGACGTCCACACTTCGCCGGCGGGATACCGGGGGCGTCCCGGTTGCTTGCGAAATCCGCCGACTGAAGCGCTCATTGATGGGGGACGGAGACTCGACGGGCCGGTGCACATGGGGGTCACGGTGGTCCGTGACCGCCGGGTGGGGGCGTGCGGGTGGGCTGTCTCGTCGCCGCTATTGGCATGCGGTGCGGGAGGGCATGGCGCACACTCCATGAGTGATCGTGTTGCAACCCGTCCTCGAAGTCCACATGCCCACCGGCTTCGGGCTGTGGCCGGTCACCGTGACCGAGCCGGACGGCTTCCTGCCGCTCAGCGGTGCTCTGACGCCCGCCGAGGTCGGCACAGCGGTCATGCGCATCGCCGACTACAACGAGGCGGAGCCGGACGCCGACGACGACCGGCCGCGTCCCCTCGATCCGCTCAGGTCCTTCCTGCACGGCCTGCTCACCATGGACGAACTCCTCGCACCCGGCGGCCTGCGCGTCACCGACACCGTCACGGGCGTGGCCTTGACGCCGGGCTGCTGCAACGGGCTCGAAGAGCGGGGCGACTGGCTCGACGTCCTCGACGGTGACGGCTGGGCGTCGTTCGGGCACGATCCGTCCCCGCTCGCCGAACGGCTCGGCGACGCGGTCCGTCTGACCGTGGACGCCGATCGGGAGGACAGCCCGGTGATCGAGCTGCCCACCGCCGAGCTTCGGCGCCTGCTCGCGAGGGCAGAGCGCGACCTGGCGGACTTCCTTGGCCTTGCCTCGGTTTGGTCGGCACGACAACTGCCGGAGCACGCCGCCGGGGTGACGGCCGCGCTCGCGCGAGCTCTGGCCCTGCCCGCCTCGGACGACGTACTCGTACCGATGGTGCCGCCAGGGCGCGCCGCAACTCGGGCTCCCGGGCACTGACCCGGGGGACGACGCGAGCGGCCGGTCGACCGGGGCAGTTCGGCCGTCGGCATGGCCGACTTCGCGGCGGCGGGCTCCGAGCAGGTGCGCCGCCCGCCACGGCGTCAGGGCTCCGACATCGCACAGCCGGCAGCAATTTCCGGCTCTTCGACGGCCGCCTCGTCCGGTGGAACCACGATGCGCTCCCCAAGGGCTGTCCCGTAACCCACGGTGGATCAGCGCGCGGCGTCAGATGCGGTGCATCGCAAGGCGGAGGGTCGTCCTCATACTGGATGTATCCGGGCGATTCGACAACGCAGCGAGGTGCCGTAGCTGTCGTCGTGCGCCCAGCGGGGATTGCGGGACAGCCCTTAGGAAGGAGCGTCCGTCCCGAGGACCACGACCTCCTCGTCGGCGAACACCACACCCACCACGGCGCCCTCCTCCGGAGCCTGCGCCAGGGAGCACTCCGCCTCCAGGACCGGCCCCTCCGACGGCCGCAGTCGCACGGCGACATGGCTCCCGCGGAACGTACGGGACTCGACCGTGCACCGCAGCCCCTGGGAGGGGCCGGTCAGCCGCACGCCGTCCGGCCGTACGAGCAGCGTCCGCGCGCCCTGTGGCGAGCCGTCGGGCACGGGGACCTTGCCCCACACCGTGTCGGCGACCGCGCCGCCGACGGTCGCTGCCACCACGTTGTCGAAGCCGAGGAAGCGGGCGACGAACTCCGACGCGGGCCGCTGCCAGACCTCGAGAGGCGTGCCCGCCTGCGCGATCCGTCCGTCCTGCATGACGACGACACGGTCGGCGAGCGCGAAGGCCTCTCCCTGGTCGTGAGTGACGGCGAGCACCGTCGTACCCAACCGCCCGAACAGGCCACGCAGTTCGACGACGAGGCGCTCCCGCAGGCCGCGGTCGAGCTGGCCGAGCGGTTCGTCGAGCATCAGCAGCCTCGGCTCCGGCGCCAGCGCCCTGGCGAGCGCGACGCGCTGCTGCTCGCCGCCGGACAGCGCCGCGACGGACCGCTTCCCCGCGCCCGGCAGTCCCACCAGCCGAAGCAACTCCTCGGTCCGGCGGACCTGTTCGTCACGGCTCGCGCCATGCATCCGCAGTCCGAAGGAGACGTTGCCAGCGACGTCGCGCTGCGGGAAGAGCTGATGGTCCTGGAACATGAGACCCACCCCGCGCCGGTGCACCGGCACCCCGGACTGGTCGGCGCCGCCGAGCAGCACCCGGCCCTTGTCGGCGCGCTGCAGTCCGGCGGTCACCCGCAGCAGGGTGGACTTGCCGCTGCCGCTCGGCCCGAGCAGGCACACGATCTCGTGCTCCGCGACTTCGAGGTCCACGGCGTCCAGCGCGTTCCGCGGCCCGAACCGTACGGTCACGCCCTCCAGTTCCAGCAGTGCCATCAGAACTCCTCGGAGGTGGTTTCGGTGCGGATGCGTTCGAGCAGGAGCAGCGCCGCCGCGCACACCACCATCAGGATCGTGCTCAGTGCCATGGCCTGCCCGTAGTTGAGTTCGCCGGGCCGGCCCAGCAGACGGGCGACGGCGACGGGCAGTGTCGGGTTGTCCGGCCGGGCGATGAAGACCGTCGCGCCGAACTCGCCGAGGGAGACGGCGAACGCGAACCCGGCCGCCACCAGCATCGCCCTGCGCACCAGCGGCAGGTCCACCTCGCGCCAGGCCCGCAGCGGCGACGCGCCCAGCACGGCGGCCGCCTCGCGCAGTCGTTCGTCCACCGCGCGCAGCACGGGCAGCATCGTGCGTACGACGAAGGGCACGCCGACCAGCGCCTGGGCGAGCGGAACCAGGATCCACGACGCACGCAGGTCCAGCGGGGGTTCGTCGAGGGTGATCAGGAAGCCGAAGCCGACGGTCACGGCGGAGACGCCCAGCGGCAGCATCAGCAGCGCGTCGAAACCCCGGACCAGCCTGCCGGCCTTCCTGGTGAGCGCCGCCGCGGCGAGCCCGCCGACGGCGACCGAGATGGCGGTGGCGGCCAGGGCGTACCGCAGGGAGTTCCACACGGCGTCGATCGGCGGTACGAGGAACGCCCCGCCGGACGGGTCCACGGTGCCCAGTTCGCGGTAGTAGTCGAGTCCGTAGCCGGCCGGAGTGTCGAAGGAGCGCTCGACCAGCACCGCGAGGGGTGCCAGGAGGAGTACGAGGACGGTGGCCAGGACGCCGCCGAGCAGCGTCCACTGGGCCGTTCCCCGGGGTCGTCGCGCCGTTCGCGCCGGGTCGACGAGCCGCAGCGCGCTCTCCCGCCGCCGTACCGTCCGGGCGTGCACCGTCAGCACCGCGCCGACCGCCGTGAACTGCACCAGGGTGAGGACGGCCGCTGTCGGCAGGTCCAGGAACTGCGCGGTCTGCCGGTAGATCTCCACCTCGAGGGTGGAGAAGGCGGGGCCGCCGAGGATCTGCACGACGCCGAAGGAGGTGAAGGTGAAGAGGAAGACCATCAGGGCCGCCGCGGCCACCGAGGGTGCCAGCGCGGGCAGTGTCACACGGCGCCAGGCGGCCAGGCGCCCCGCCCCGAGGACCCGGGCGGCCTCCTCCTGACGGGGGTCGAGCTGCGACCACAGGCCGCCGACGGTCCGTACGACGACTGCGTAGTTGAAGAAGACGTGCGCGAGGAGGATGGCCCACACCGTGGTGTCCAGCCGGATCCCCCACAGTTCGTCGAAGAGTCCGCCGCGCCCCAGCAGGGCCAGGAACGCCGTACCGACGACGACCGTCGGGAGTACGAACGGCACGGTGACGACAGCGCGCAGCAGCCGCTTGCCCGGGAAGTCGAGGCGGGCGAAGACGTAAGCGCCCGGCAGGGCGATCAGCAGTGTCAGCACGGTGGAGGCGAGCGCCTGCCAGGTGGTGAACCACAGCACATCCACGATGTCCGGCCGGCCGAGGACTTCACCGAACCTGCCGAACTGCCAGGCTCCGTCGGCGCGGAGGCCGCGGCCCACGATGGCGGCTACGGGGTAGGCGAAGAAGACGGCGAAGAACGCGACAGGGACGGCCATCAGGCCGAGCCGGGCCGCGTTCCCACGCGCATACCGCGGAGGCCGCGGGGGCTTCGCTACTTCACGACGAGCGAGGACCACGACCGGACCCACTGCTCACGGTTCTTCGCGATGGAGTCCGCGGCAACGGTCTCGGGCTTCTCGACGACCGCCCCGTGCTCGGTGAACAGCTCCGGCAGCTTCGCGCCCTCGACGACCGGGTTGACGAACATGTTCAGCGGCATGTCCTCCTGGAACTTCTTGCTGATCAGGAAGTCCAGCAGCGCCTTGCCGCCCGCCTCGTTCTTCGCTCCCTCGAGCAGGCCGGCGAACTCGATCTGACGGAAGCACGTGCCGGTCGCGACGCCGGTCGGCGCCTCGGTGGGCTTGGGGTGTCCACTGCTCGAAGAGCTTGGGGAAGGGTCGGCGTAGAGGACCTCGACCGGCGGGCTGGAGGCGTACGAGACGACCAGCGGACGGTCGGCCCCGGCCTTCCTGCCACCGGCGGAGCCCGAGAACTCCTCGTTGTACGCCTGCTCCCAGCCGTCGACGACCTTGACGCCGTTGTCCTTGAGCTTCTTCCAGTAGCCCTGCCAGCCGGACTCGCCGTACTCGCCGATGGTGCCGAGCAGGAAGCCCAGACCGGGCGAGGAGGTGGCGGCGTTCTCGACGACCAGCATGTTCTTGTACTCGGGCTTCGCGAGATCGGCGAACGTCCGCGGCGGCGCGAGCTTCTTGTCGGCGAAGAACTTCTTGTCGTAGTTGACGCAGATGTCGCCGGTGTCCACGGGCGTCACGCGGTGCTTGTCCGCGTCGAGCTGCACCTGGTCCGCGACCTGGTCGAGGCCCTTGGCCTCGTAGGGGGTGAAGATGCCGTTCTCGAGCGCGCGGGACAGCAGGGTGTTGTCGACGCCGAAGAAGACGTCGCCCTGGGGGGAGCCCTTGGTCAGGATCTCCTTGTTGAGCGCGGTGCCCGCGTCTCCGCTCTTGAGCACCTTGACCGTGTAGCCGGTCTGCCGGGTGAACTCCTTCAGCACCGCCTCGGACGCCGCGAACGACTCGTGGCTGACGAGGGTGACGGTCTTCGACTCGGTTTTGCCGCCGGAGCCGGAGTCCTTGGACTCCCCGCCACAGGCGGCGAGCGTGGTGATGCCGAGGGCACCGACGAGTGCCGCGGTGACGGCACGCCGAAGCTGGCTGTTCATGATGATGCTGACTCCCTACGCCGGTATGACCCGGATCAGGTCCGAGGGTCTGCGGCCCGTGGCCTCGAAGGCCGTGCCGCACTCTCAGCGCTGTGGTGCGCTCCCCTGTCGGAATGTTTCGTTGTTCATTTGTGCGAACGCACAGCGCACAGTATCAGCCATGGCCGAAGCCCCGGCGGTCAGCGTTCCTGCGCCGCCAGCTGCCCGCATGCCCCGTCGATCTCCTGACCGCGGGTGTCCCGGACGGTGACCGGCACACCGTGCGCGGCGATGGCCTCGACGAACGCCTTCTCGTCCTCGGGGCGCGAGGCCGTCCACTTCGACCCGGGCGTCGGGTTGAGCGGAATCAGGTTCACGTGAACCCGCTTGCCCTTCAGCAGACGGCCGAGGAGGTCGCCGCGCCACGCCTGGTCGTTGATGTCGCGGATCAGCGCGTACTCGATGGAGATCCGGCGGCCCGACTTCTCCGCGTACTCCCAGGCCGCGTCGAGGACCTCGCGGACCTTCCAACGGGTGTTGACCGGGACCAGGGTGTCGCGCAGCTCGTCGTCCGGGGCGTGCAGCGACACCGCGAGGCGGCACTTGAAGCCCTCGTCCGCGAAGCGGAGCATCGCCGGCACCAGGCCGACGGTGGAGACGGTGATGCCGCGCTGCGAGAGTCCGAGTCCGTCCGGCTCCGGGTCGGTCAGGCGGCGGACGGCCCCCACGACGCGCTTGTAGTTGGCGAGCGGCTCGCCCATGCCCATGAAGACGATGTTGGACAGGCGGGCGGGGCCCCCGGGGACCTCGCCGTCGCGCAGTGCCCGCATGCCGTCGACAATCTGGTGCACGATCTCGGCCGTCGAGAGGTTCCGGTCGAGGCCGGCCTGGCCGGTGGCGCAGAAGGGGCAGTTCATCCCGCAGCCGGCCTGCGAGGAGATGCACATGGTGACCCGGTCCGGGTAGCGCATGAGCACCGACTCGACGAGGGTCCCGTCGTGCAGACGCCACAGCGTCTTGCGGGTGGTGTCGTTGTCGCAGGAGATGTGCCGGACGACGGACATCAGGTCGGGCAGCAGCTCACCGGCGAGCTTCTCGCGCGACCCGGCGGGGATGTCGGTCCACTGCGCCGGGTCGTGCGCGTACCGCGCGAAGTAGTGCTGGGACAGCTGCTTGGCGCGGAACGGCTTCTCGCCGATGGCGGCGACAGCTTCCTTGCGCTCGGCGGGCGTGAGGTCGGCGAGGTGCCGCGGCGGCTTCTTGGCTCCGCGGGGCGCGACGAAAGTGAGTTCTCCGGGCTTAGGCATGACTCGACCAGTGTCGCAGATCCATCGGCGTGACCCGGGCGCCCGGCCCTGTGCGGTGGTCGTCATGTGTCGTATCGGGGCCCGCGGTCGCACGGGACAGCGGAGGGCCCGTCGTCGCACGGGAAACAGCGGAGGGCCCGCCGTCCCAGGACGGCGGGCCCTCACGGAGCTCACGGAGAACCCCTCGGATCACCCCGACCCGACGAAGAGCACCAGCAGCAGCCACACCACCGGCGCCGTCGGCAGCAGCGAGTCCAGCCGGTCCATGATGCCGCCGTGCCCGGGGAGCAGCGTGCCCATGTCCTTGATGCCGAGATCCCGCTTGATCATCGACTCGCCCAGGTCGCCGAGCGTGGCGCTGACAGCGACCGCGAGGCCGATCAGCAGTCCCTGCCACCAGGTGCCGCCGTCGATGAGGAACTGCATGCACAGGGCGCCCGCGGCCATCGCGAACGCCACCGCGCCGAGCAGCCCTTCACGCGTCTTGCCGGGGCTGATGCGCGGCGCCAGCTTGTGCCTGCCGAAGCGCCAGCCCACCGCATAGGCACCGGTGTCGCTGACCACGGTGAGCAGCAGGAAGGTGATCACGCGCTCCGGACCGTCGTCCGCCGTCAGCATCAGCGCCACGAACGTGGCCAGGAAGGGGACGTAGAACGCCGCGAAGACGCCCGCCGTGACGTCCTTCAGATAGCCCTCCGGCGGTTCGGTCATCCGCCAGACCAGGATGGCGAGGGCGGTGAGGGCCATCGCGACCCAGGCGCCCTCCGCCCCGCGCACGTAGCCGGCCACGACCATCGCCGCGCCGCCCACCGCGAGGGGAACGAGAGGCGCCTTGATCTGCTTGCGCTCCTCGAGCCGGGACGTCAGCTCCCACAGGCCGACGACGACGGCGACGGCGATCACGCCGACGAAGACGGCCTTGACGAAGAAGAGAGAGACGACGATGACCGCACCGAGGCCGACACCGACCCCTATCGCCGCCCTCAGATCCCGGCCGGCCCGCTTCTTCTGCGGCGGCTCGGGCCGGGCCGGACGCTGGGGGTCGGGCTCGCCCTGTGGCGGCGGGGTGGACATGGGCTCCTGCGGCATCTCGTCACGGAAGAGGGGGCCGCCGAGCCGGGCGGCCCCCCGGTCCCGGTCGTCGCGGCCCTTGCCGCCGCTGCGGTCCTCGGCGTCTCTACCTGCGTCGGGAAAGTCCGGCACGATGGGCATGGGGCGAGTCTGCTGCGCGTCGCGCCCATCGTATGCGGGACCCGCCGGGAGGGGCCCCTGGTCGGGCGGCGGCCATGCTCCGGCATATCCGGCGCCGTGCGAGGCCCCCCAGGAAGAGTCGTTCATCAGACCTCGAGCAGCTCGGCTTCCTTGTGCTTGAGCAGCTCGTCCACCTGTGCGACGTACTTCGCGGTGGTGTCGTCGAGCTCCTTCTCCGCACGGCGGCCCTCGTCCTCGCCGACCTCGCCGTCCTTGATCAGCTTGTCGATGGTCTCCTTGGCCTTGCGGCGCACGGAGCGGATCGAGATCTTGGCGTCCTCGGCCTTGGTCTTGGCGACCTTGATGTACTCCTTGCGGCGGTCCTGCGTGAGCTCGGGGAACACCACACGAATGATGTTGCCGTCGTTGCTCGGGTTGACGCCGAGGTCGGAGTCACGGATCGCCTGCTCGATGTTGCGCAGCGCGGTCTTGTCGAAGGGCGTCACCACGGCCATCCGCGGCTCGGGAACCGAGAACGAGGCCAGCTGGTTGATCGGGGTCAGAGCACCGTAGTAGTCCGCCACGATCTTGTTGAACATCGCCGGGTGCGCACGTCCGGTGCGGATCGCGGCGAAGTCATCCTTGGCGACCAGGACGGCCTTCTCCATCTTCTCCTCGGCCTCGAGGAGGGTCTCTTCGATCACCACTTGCTCCTGCGTGTCTTGAGGTAGGCCCGGCTCGTACCACTGGGCCGGCGGAACCTGCGTCGCGTAATGCCTGCACGGTGTCCGACCGGCAGGACTTTGTCCATCCCTCGAGGGGCGGCCCCGGTTCAGCCTCGGGTGTCCCGGTCGCTCACGAGCGTGCCGATCTTCTCACCCTTGACCGCCCGAGCGATATTGCCCTCGGCGAGGAGTTCGAAGACGAGGATCGGAAGGGCGTTGTCACGGCAGAGCGTGATCGCCGTGGCGTCGGCGACCTTGAGGTTGCGTGAGAGCACCTCGCCGTACTCCAGCGCGTCGAACTTCACCGCGTCGGAGTTGGTCTTGGGGTCGGAGTCGTAGACGCCGTCCACGCCGTTCTTGCCCATGAGCAGCGCTTCTGCGTCGATCTCCAGAGCCCGCTGTGCGGCGGTGGTGTCGGTGGAGAAGTACGGCATGCCCATACCGGCGCCGAAGATGACCACTCGGCCCTTCTCCAGGTGACGCACGGCGCGCAGCGGAATGTACGGCTCGGCGACCTGCCCCATGGTGATGGCGGTCTGGACGCGCGAGTCGATGCCTTCCTTCTCCAGGAAGTCCTGGAGGGCGAGGCAGTTCATGACCGTGCCGAGCATGCCCATGTAGTCGGAGCGGGCCCGGTCCATACCGCGCTGCTGGAGCTCGGCCCCGCGGAAGAAGTTGCCTCCGCCGATCACGACCGCGATCTCGGCCCCGTCGCGTACTACCGCGGCGATCTCGCGGGCGATGGCGTGTACGACGTCGGGGTCGACGCCCAGGCCTCCGCCACCGGCGAACGCCTCGCCGGACAGCTTCAGCATGAAGCGCCCGTACTTTTTGCCGTGGTTGTCGTCGCTGTGTGCGGCGCCCTGATTCATGGAGATCTCCTCGTGCACATACGAAGAAGGCCATTGCCTGTGGGTCCTTGCGGTTTCCCGTACGGCAATGGCCTCCTCGTCAGATCTGCGATCGTTCGGCGCGCTGGCCGACGACTGCTTCAGACCCTACCGGGGTCCGGTGTCCGTGGCGTACGGACTCAGATGCCGACCTTGATGCGCGAGAAGCGCTTCAGGGTGACACCGGCCTCGTCCAGAATCTGCTGAACGGTCTTCTTGTTGTCCAGCGCGTACGGCTGGCCGAGGAGCGTGGCCTCCTTGAAGAAGCCGTTGACGCGACCCTCGACGATCTTCGGGAGCGCGGCCTCGGGCTTGCCCTCGGCGCGGGTGGTCTCCTCGGCGACGCGGCGCTCGGACTCGACGACCTCGGCCGGGACGTCCTCGCGGGAGAGGTACTTCGGGGCGAAGGCGGCGATGTGCTGCGCGACGCCCTTGGCGAGGTCCGCGTCGGCCTTGTCCAGCTCGACCAGGACACCGATCTGCGGGGGCAGGTCGGGCATGGTGCGGTGCATGTACGTGGCCACGAAGGCGCCGGTGAACTGCGCGAAGCGGTCCAGGACGATCTTCTCGCCGAGGTTGGCGTTGGCCTCGTCGACGTACGCCTGGACGGTCTTGCCGGCCTCGATCTCGGAGGCGAGCAGCGCGTCGAGGTCGGCCGGGGAGGTCTTGGCGACGTGCTCGGCGAGCGAGTTGGCGACGGCCTGGAACTTGTCGCCCTTGGCGACGAAGTCCGTCTCGCACTTCAGCTCGACGAGGACACCCGAGGTGCTGTCGTCGGCGATCAGGGAGACGACGGCGCCGTTCTCCGCGGAGCGGCCCTCGCGCTTGGCGACGCCCTTCTGGCCCTTGATGCGCAGGGCCTCGACGGCCTTGTCGACGCTGCCTTCGGCCTCGTCCAGCGCCTTCTTGCAGTCCATCATGCCGGCGCCGGTGAGCTCGCGGAGCTTCTTGACGTCAGCGGCGGTGTAGTTCGCCATGTCCTTGAATCTCTCTCGAAAGTCGAAAGTCGAAGATCTACGGGTGAGCGGCGGGGGCGGCGCCCGGTGGCACCGTCCCCGCCGTCAACAACCGAACCCGGTGAGGTCAGGCCTGCTCGGCGTCCGCGGCCGGCTTCTCGGCCTCGGCGGCCGGAGCCTCGGCAGCGGCGTCCGCGGCCGGAGCCTCGGCAGCGGCCTCGGCGGGCTTCTCCGCGGCGTCCTCGGAGTCCGCCTTCTTCTCGCCCTCGAGGAGGTCACGCTCCCACTCGGCGAGGGGCTCGCCGGCGGCCTTCTCGCCCGGCTTGGAGTCGCCGGTGGCGACGCCGGAACGGGCGATGAGGCCCTCGGCGACGGCGTCGGCGATCACGCGGGTGAGCAGGGTGACGGAGCGGATCGCGTCGTCGTTGCCCGGGATCTTGTAGTCGACCTCGTCGGGGTCGCAGTTGGTGTCGAGGATCGCGACGACCGGGATGTGGAGCTTGCGCGCCTCACCGACGGCGATGTGCTCCTTCTTGGTGTCGACGATCCAGACGGCGCTCGGCACCTTCTGCATCTCGCGGATACCACCGAGGGTCTTCTCCAGCTTGGCCTTCTCGCGCGAGAGGACCAGGAGCTCCTTCTTGGTGAGACCCGAGGCGGCGACGTCCTCGAAGTCGATCTGCTCGAGCTCCTTGAGGCGCTGCAGACGCTTGTAGACGGTGGAGAAGTTGGTGAGCATGCCGCCCAGCCAGCGCTGGTTGACGTACGGCATGCCAACGCGCGTCGCCTGCTCGGCGATGGCCTCCTGGGCCTGCTTCTTGGTGCCGACGAACATGATGGAGCCGCCGTGGGCGACGGTCTCCTTGACGAACTCGTAGGCGCGGTCGATGTACGACAGCGACTGGAGCAGGTCGATGATGTAGATGCCGTTGCGCTCCGTGAAGATGAACCGCTTCATCTTCGGGTTCCAACGACGGGTCTGGTGACCGAAGTGGACGCCGCTTTCCAGCAGCTCCCGCATCGTGACGACGGCCATGGCCGTATCTCCTTGTGTTCTCGGTTATGTCCTGACGCCCCGACGCGCCGTGCCACAAGGGACCGAGGAGCGCGGCCACCGACCGCTGAGGGTGTGGTGGCGGGGCGTGCGAAGTCGACCCGGTGACCCGGATCGCCAGAAGAAGTGTACGGGACCGCTGACGTGCCGGGTGACGGCGCTGTCCACAACCCGTTGGTTGTCCACAGAACCGGACCATGATCAGCGGGAGGGCCCGCGCACGCGGGACGGTTCCCTCCATGAATCGTACGTTCCCCACGCCCCTCGCCGCCGTGTTCTGCCTGGTGGCAGGCCTCCTGCTGCTCACCGCGCCGCCGAGGACGGCTTGGTCCGCCGTGCCGCCCGCCGGCCCCGCGGTCGCTGCGGGCTCGACCCGCGGCACGGGCACGGCCCTCGGCGCGAGCACGGCCCTCGGCGCGGGCCGGGCGACCGCGCGGGACCCGGCGCCGCCTGGCGGGGGCGCGGCGACGGGGCGGGCTCCGGCCACACGGGCGGGCGGGGGCACGGCGACGCCATGGGCTCCGGCCGCACGGGCGGGCGCGGACGTCGGCGGGCGGCCGCAAAGCAGGCCCGGCCGGGCTTCGCCGGTGCCCACGGCCGGTGCCGGGCCCGAGGGACCGGGCGGCGCGACGCGGAGCTGGCCCGTCGGGTCGCCGCGACCCGCGGTGGTGCGCGGCTGGGACCCGCCCGGCTCGCCCTACGGGCCCGGGCATCGCGGGGTGGACCTGGCCGCGGCGGACGGAACGCCCGTGCGGGCGGCCGCCCCGGGCACGGTCTCGTTCACGGGGACGGTCGCCGGTCGGGGCGTGGTGTCGATCAGTCTCACCGGTACGGGTGACCCGCCGCTGCGCACGACGTACGAACCGGTCCGCCCGCTGGTCGAGGAGGGTGCCGTGGTGCGCGCCGGGGACGTGGTCGCCACGGTCGAGCCGGGGGCGTCGCACTGTGCGGGCTGTCTGCACTGGGGGCTGCGGCGCGGCGCCACATATCTGAATCCGCTGTCGTTGCTGCCGCCCTGGATGCTGCGCCGCGCGCCGTCCCGGCTGCTGCCGGTCCTGGGGGTGGCCGAGCCCCCGCCGGCACGGACGGGGCCCGCACCGGCCGGACCTGCGGCTGTCGCGGGCACTCCTCATGCGCTTCACGCCGGACTGCTGCTGCTCGCCTGCCTGGCGGCGCGTCGCACCGTGCGGCGGCGGACCCGGCGGCCTGGCCGGCTCAGCCCCGTACGCCGCGCAGCACCATCGCGACGGCGTCGTCCGCGATCGCTTCGGGATCTTCCGCCGCGCCGATCTCGATACGGCGGACCGCTGCGTCCACGATGCCCTGGAGCAGCATCGCGGTCAGTCGCGGCCGGTCCTGACCCAGTTCTCCGAGGGCCTCGACGATCATCGCGATCAGCCCGCCGTGCGCCGCCCTGATCTTCTCGCGGGCGCCCGCCTCGAGCTCGCTCGCCGAGATCGCGACCACGGCCCGGTGCCGCCGGTCCCCGACCAGCTCCAGCTGGCTGCGCACATACGCCTCGACCTTGGCCTCCGGCGTGGTGGCCCGCCCCATGGCGGCCTCCACCTCGGCCGCCCAGACCGGGAAGTCCACCGCGCAGAGCTCTTCGACGACCGCCGCACGCGAACGGAAGTACTCGTAGACGGAGGACCTGGCCAGACCGGTGCGTTCGGCGAGCGCGGGGAAGGTCAGCGCCTCCGTCCCGCCCTCGGACAGGAGGGAACGCGCGGCGTCCAGAAGGGCGCCGCGCTGCATCGTCCGGTGCTCGGCCACGGAGGCCGCTCGAATCCTTGGCACGGCTCCACTTTACGGATGCGGCCGGGGCGATCCCAGAGTCACCGTCCTACGTCGGCCAGCTTCGCCCGCAGTTGCAGCACGGACTTGGTGTGGATCTGGCTGACCCTGCTCTCCGTGACACCGAGCACATGTCCGATCTCGGCCAGCGTGAGTCCCTCGTAGTAGTAGAGGGTGACGACGGTCTTCTCGCGGTCGGGCAAGGTGTTGATGGCACGGGCGAGGAGCTGGCGCAGTTCACGGTCCTCGGCCACCTCGACCGGGTTGTCGGCGGCAGTGTCCTCGAGCGTGTCCATGAAGCTGAGGCGCTCGCCGCCGTCCCCGCCGACGTGCAGCAACTCCTCCAGAGCCACCACGTTCGCCAGGGACAACTGGCTGAAAACCGCATGCAGTTCCTCGACCGGCACCCCCATCTCCGAGGCGACCTCCGACTCCGAGGGAGTGCGCCTCAGCTGTGCCTCGAGCGTGGCGTACGCGCGCTCGACGGCACGCGCCTTCTGCCGTACGGAACGGGGAATCCAGTCCAGCGCGCGCAGTTCGTCGATCATCGCGCCGCGGATGCGGGTGATGGCATACGTCTCGAACTTGATCGACCGCTCGATGTCGAACTTCTCGATGGCGTCGATCAGTCCGAAGACCCCGGAGGAGACGAAGTCGGCCTGCTCGACATTGGACGGCAGTCCGACACTCACCCGGCCGGCCACGTACTTGACCAGGGGCGAGTAGTGAAGGATCAGCTGTTCCCGCAGCCGGTCGTCACCCGTGGCCTTGTACGACCGCCACAACTCCTCGAGCGACGAGGGTGCGGCGGGCCGCACGGTGCCACGGGCAGCGGGGGGCGCTGCCGCGCGGTCAGACCCGGAGGTGTGCTGGGGCATGCGTTGCCTTGAGCCGTTCTGCTGTGAAGGGAGCGGGAGGGGGCCGCACAGGGCCTCTCGTTCGGATCGTGCCGGGATGGTCCGCAGGGGAGACCCTGGGCCCGGAACCCGGTGAGCGTAGCGTGACTGCGCGGTCGCGGTGGGCGAAGACCGGGGATACCGACCTGGCCGGGTATTCGCGCTCGTCCACACCTTCGAACCGGGGCCGATGCCCTGCGCACCGGCCCCTCGGGTCCCGCCAACCGGACTGCAGAGGTCATCGGCTTCAGCTTTTCACCCGAATGCTCCAGGTCAAGCAACGCCTCGCCGCGCGTTCGAACCCGACCCGGATGAGGGCGTCAACCTCCATCCCTCGCCTTCCCGTTCCACGAATCCGAGTGAATGCAGTTCGTACAGCTTGCCGAGGGCCTCGTCCACCGTCGTCCCCGCGCCGCGGGCGGCGTCCCGCACGGCGAGAGCGCCGCGGGCCGGCAGCGCCTCGAGAACCGCACGTGCCGCCTGGTCGAGCAGGTCCCTCGGTACGACCGGGCCGCTGCGCTCGGGCGCCAGTTCCCCTATTCCGCCGACGAGTTCGATCACTTCCGCCGCGTCCGTGACCAGAGTGCTCTCGCCCCGCAGCAGTTCGTGGACACCGGCGGAGAGACCGCTGGTGGCGGGGCCCGGAACTCCTATCGTGCAGCGGCCGAGTCGCTGGGCGCTGCGCGCGGTGGCCAGCGAGCCGCTGCGGTATTCGGCCTCCACGACGACGGTGCCCCTGGTCAGGGCGGCGATGACACGGTTGCGCAGGACGAACCTGCTGGGGGTCGGATGATCCCCCGGCGGCAACTCGCTGACGACGAGCCCCTGTTCGGCGATGCGCCCGATCAGCTCGCCGTGGCCCCGCGGATAGGCGACGTCGACACCGCAGGCGAGGACCGCGACCGTGGCGCCGCCCGCGGCCAGCGCCCCGCGGTGGGCCGAACCGTCCACTCCGAACGCCGCCCCCGACACCACCACCCAGCCCTGCTCGGCGAGCCCGGAGCCGAGTCCGGCCGCCATGTGCGCCCCGTACGCCGTGCAGGCACGCGCCCCGACCACCGCGACCGACCGCAGGGCCCATCTCCTCAGATCGGGCCTGCCGCGCACCCACAGGCCGACGGGAGCGGCGTCGTGGAGGTCGTCGAGCTGGCTCGGCCACTCGGCGTCGCCGGGTGCGACAAACCGGCCGCCGGCCGCGTGGACGGCGTCCAGGTCCCGGCCGGGCTCGACGCCCCTGGCACGCGCCCGCAGTCCCAGCGCCCGCCGCTCCGAGACGCCCGGCAGGGCCTGTGCCGGGCAGTCCTTCGACGTCAGCCGGGCCAGCAGGTCCTCGGCGCCGAATGCGCGGAGCCAGCGTCCGCCGTGCTCGTCGCCCGGTTCCAGGATCCGGGTCAGCGCCGCGCGCGCCGTGCGTTCCCCGCCGTCCACGCCGCTCCCGGCGGCCGGCGGCGTCACGACGGCCCTCCGAATCCGGCGGCCGTGGGCGCGCCCCGCGCGATCCCGGTCCTCAGTTCCAGTGCCAGCGCCACGTCGGACACCTCCGGCCGGTCCCTGCCCGCGAGGTCGGCGATGGTCCAGGCGACCCTCAGCACCCGGTCGAGCCCTCTGGCGGTGAGCAGGCCCCGCTCCACATCCCGCTCGGCGGCGGCCAGGGCCCCCGGGGCCACCGTCCAACGGGTTCTCAGTTCGTGGCCGGGCACTTCGCTGTTGACGGTCCAGGGGGTGCCGCCCAGACGGGCCGCGGCGCGGGCCCTGGCCTCACGCACCCTGTCGGCGACCACCGCCGTGGACTCCCCCCGTCCGTCCTGTCCCACGAGATCGGACCGGCTCACCGGCTGGACCTCGATCCGCAGGTCGACGCGGTCCAGCAGCGGCCCGGACAGCCGGGCCTGGTACCGCCGGATCACCGAGGCGGGGCAGTCGCACCCGGCACCGTGGAGAGTGTGCCGTCCGCACGGGCAGGGGTTGGCGGCCAGCACCATCAGGAATCTGGCGGGCAGTCGGACCACTCCCCCGCTCCTCGCCACCACCACGTGCCCCGACTCGAGGGGCTGGCGCAGCGCGTCCAGCGCCTTGCCCGAGAATTCCGGCGCTTCGTCCAGGAAGAGCACGCCCCGGTGGGCGAGTGAGACGGCACCGGGCCTCGGCAGGCCGTTGCCGCCTCCCACCAGGGACTGCATCGTCGCCGAGTGGTGCGGTGCGCAGTACGGCGCGGACCGTACCAGCGGTTCTCCCGGCGGGAGGATGCCGGCCACCGAGTGCACGGCCGTCACTTCGAGTGATGCGCGGCGGGTGAGCGGCGGGAGCACGCCGGGGAGCCGCTCGGCCAGCATGGTCTTCCCCGCGCCCGGCGGGCCGGACAGCAGCAGATGGTGTCCGCCGGCCGCCGCCACCTCCAGTCCTGTGCGCGCCGTGTGCTGGCCGGCGACCTCGCCGAGGTCGGGCCCCGCGGCCGGGCCGGAGGACAGCCCGGTGCCGACGCCCGCTCCGGGCACGAGCAGACCGGCCGTCATGGCGTCGGGCCTGCCTTCCGCGACCACCTCCTCGTCCGGCACCGGTTCGTCGGCGAGCACCGCGATCAGCTGGCGCAGGCTGCGCACGCCGAGGACCGAGATCCCCGGTACGAGTGACGCCTCGCCCGCGGTCTGCTCGGGTACGACCACGTGTTCGTACCCCGCTTCCGCCGCCGCGAGCACCGCGGGGAGCACCCCGCGCACCGGTCTGACCCGGCCGTCGAGCCCGAGCTCGCCGATCAGCACGAGGTCCGCGATCTGCCGCGGATCGACGCGCTCCGCCGCGCCGAGGACGGCGCAGGCCACGGCGAGATCGAAACCGCTGCCGCTCTTGGGGACGGACGCCGGACTGAGTCCTACGGTGAGCTTCTTCTGCGGCCACTCGGCGCCGGAGTTGACCACCGCGGCCCGTACCCGGTCCCGGCTCTCGACGAGGCTCTTGTCCGGGAGTCCTACGAGCGTGAACGCGGCCACTCCCGGTTCCAGGTCCGCCTGGACCTCGACCACCACGCCCTCGACGCCCACCAGGGCCACGGAACACGCCCGCGCGAACCCCATCAGGCCACCCCGCGGACGTGCTCCACGACCGCCGCGCCGCGCCTGGGCAGCACCACGCCCACGAGGTCGATGCGCACGTCCCCCGGGGGCACGCCGCCGTGCCGCTCGAGCCAGCATGCGGCGAGCCGTCGCAGCCGCTGTGCCTTCGCCGGCGTGACCGCGGCCATCGGGTGCTCGTACGCCCCGGCCCTGCGGGTCTTCACCTCGCAGACGACCACCGTGTCGCCCTCGCGGGCGACGATGTCGATCTCCCCGGCCCGCCCGCAGCGCCAGTTCCGCGCCAGCAGACACATCCCGGACCTGGTCAGCAGCCGTGCCGCCAGGTCCTCTCCGTACCGTCCCAGTGCCCCCGTCGCGTTCATGTCGGCACCACCTCCGACACCGACTCTGACGCGTGAGACCCCTCGTAGTGGATCTTGGTCGGAAAGTGTGGAGAACCCGGCGGCTGTGGACAACCGCGTCACCCGTGGGAGTGAGGGCGGTCAGCTTCCGGGGAGTTCGAGGTCGCTCTTGTTCAGCTCCTCGATGTTCACGTCCTTGAAGGTGAGCACCCGGACCTGCTTGACGAACCTCGCCGGCCGGTACATGTCCCAGACCCAGGCGTCCGCCATCGAGACCTCGAAGAAGACCTCGCCCTGGACCGAGTGCACCTGCATCTCGTAATCGTTGGTGAGGTAGAAGCGACGCTCTGTCTCGATGACGTATTTGAACAGCCCGACGACATCTCGGTACTCCCGGTAGAGCTTCAGCTCCATCTCGGTCTCGTACTTCTCGAGGTCCTCGGCGCTCATGGCATGTTCCCCTTCAGCCTTGCGTCCCCCTATTGTGCGCCAGCCGCCCTGAGTCCCTGGACGATTTCCGTGTCCAGGACGATCGGCGCACTCGGAGGCCCCTCGTCGAGCAGCGTGCTCAGCAACTCGGCGAGCCTGTTCGGATACACCGTCTCACGCGCCGCCGACAGTTCGGCGGAGGTCCACCACCTCAGGCCGGCGACGCTCCGCTTCTCGAGCTCCGTCAGCCCGCCCGGCACGGTCACGGTCTGGGTGGTGCGCCCCAGGAAGAACCATTCGTCCTGGTCCCAGCGGCGCCCGTCGAACGGGAAGGAGCACTGCCGCTGCCACAGCACCGGCCCCAGTTCCACATCGGTGATCCCGGTCTCCTCGGCCAGCTCCCGCAGCGCCGCCGCCTCACGGGTCTCGTCCCCCTCCAGGCCGCCTCCGGGAGTGAACCACCAGTCGTCGGCCGGGTCGCTGGGCTCGTGGCCGTGCAGAAGCAGGATCCGGTCCTGCGGGTCGAGCAGCACGATCCTCGAGACCCTGCGGAACCGGGTCGGGACGGCGCCGGATCCGTCATCCGGCACCGGAGGCCGCCCTTGCTCGCCGGCTGCGACCGAGACGGCCCGCGACCGGCCCGTAGGCGGCCCCGGCGACGATCAGTGCGGCACCGGTCACGACCGCGCCGAGCATGAGCTTCACCGGACCGGGCCGGGACACCCCGCCGGGCAGCCCGGCGAATCCCTCGGGCCGCTCCACGATCCCGCCGTCGAGCGGCCACGCGACGGCGTCCACGCGGGCGGAGACCGCCGAGCGGGGCACCGAGCCGTGTCCGGGGTCCTGCAGATGCGACCTCGAGTCGAGCGAGCCCATCCGCTCGTCGCCCAGCAGGAACAGATGCCCCTCGGGCACACTCGCCGTGAAGTTCTCCGACGCGGGCTCGTCCCCCTGCAGCAGATACGGTTCCTCAACGGCCTTGCCGTTGACCGTCAGCCGGCCGTTCCCGGCACAGCAGGCGATCTCGTCGCCGCCCACACCCACGACGCGCTTGATCATCGGCAGGTCGCCCCACTGGCTGTCGCTGAAGACCACGACGTCCCCGCGGCGCACCTCGTCGCCGTCTATGCGTTCCGCCAGCACCCGGTCGCCCGCCTCGACGGTCGGCGCCATCGACGCCGTGGGCACGGTGTACGGCTGGTAGACGAGAGCGCCCCAGACGAATCCGCCGAGGAAGAGCACACAGCCGACGGCCACGGCCAGCCCCGACAGCGCGTTGCCGAGCCGGCCGTGGCCGTCGTCCTGATGTCCTGGTCCGCCCATACCGGCGCTCCCCACCTCGGAGATTCGAGCCCCGGGAATCCTCGCCCCCGGGGTTCGGCGATCTGGGCGGCACCCTACCCGGCGGTACGCCTGCCGGTCAGCCTCCTGCGCCACAGCACGATCGGCAACGCCCCTGCCAGTCCGAGCGCGGCGGGCGCGGCCGGCAGGGCCGCCGCCGTGCTGATCCCGGGCTGGTCGAAGGTGTCCGGCACCGGAAGGGTGGACCAGCGGTCCAGCGGCCAGGCGACCACCACGGCACGGCCCACGACCTGGTCGACCGGGACGAAGCCGTCGTTCACGTCTTCCATGTGGTACCGGGAGTCCTGGGAGTTCTGGCGGTTGTCGCCCATGACCCAGATCTTGTCGTCCGGCACCTTGAAGGGCCCGAACGGCATGTCGTCGCAGGCCGTGCTCCCCGGGTTGACGTACGGCTCGTCGAGGGCCTTGCCGTTGACCTTGACCGGACCGCCCTTCTTGCACTCCACCGTGTCGCCGCCGACCGCGATGGTCCGCTTGATGAGGTCCTTCTCCTCCGCGGACGGCATCAGGCCGATGAAGCTGAGGAACTCCTGCATGACGTTCGGCTCCGGGGTGGGCTCGTTCTCGAGCCAGCCGCCCGGATCGTGGAAGACCACCACCTCACCGCGCTCCGGCTCGGAGCCGAACCACGGGGTGAGCTTGTCCACCAGCACCCGGTCGCCCCGCTGCAGTGTGTTCATCATCGATTCCGACGGGATCGAGAACGCCTGCACCAGGAAAGTCTTGATCAGCAACGCCAGGAGCAGCGCGATACCGATCAGGAGCGGCAGTTCCTTCCAGAAGGACTTCTGCTTCTTCCGATCCGTACCGCTGCCCTCCGAGGAATCGTCGCCGCCGGCCGCCGTCTCCGGACCCGGATCGTCCGTCACGTCCGAGGGCGTCTCCGGAAGCCCTTGCCTTTCCTCGGGATCGTCATGCCCGGACCGTGCGCCGACCGCCACGTCCCCCACATCCACTCCTCACGCCGTGCGAACCGCCTGTGCCAGATGAGGTACAGGCCCACCACTCCCATAACGAGCGGGAGTTCCGCAGGGGTCGGGAGCAGGACCATTCCGTTCCGGTCCTGGGAGGACACACTATTCGACGGCAGCGGTGACGCCGTCGCCCCGGCACGCGGGTCGGGCACGGATGCGTAGGTCTCCGGTTCCGCCAGCCGCCGCCAGTGGTCCAGCGGCCAGGCGATCAGGACCGCCCTGCCGACCACCTGGTCCTGCGCAACCGTGCCGCTGCCCTCCTCTTCGAGGTGGAAACGCGAATCAGCAGAATTCGACCGGTGGTCCCCCATCACGAAGAGCCGCCCGGGCGGCACCTTCACCTCGAACTGCATCGTCGAGGGGACATCGCCCGGGTTCAGGTACGGCTCGTTCAGCGGCACGCCGTTGACGGTGACCCGGCCGTCCTTGCCGCAGCACTTCACCGTGTCCCCGCCGACGGCCACCACCCGTTTGATGAGGTCCCTCTCGTCGTCCGAAGGCAGCAGTCCGATGAACGTCAGGCCCTGCTTCACCTGCTTGACGACGATCGGGTCGTCCTCCGCGGGCTTCTCCTCCGGCGGCAGCCAGCCACCGGGGTCCTTGAAGACGACGACGTCACCGCGCTGCGGCTTCGAGCCGAACCACGGGGTGAGCTTGTCCACCAGCACCCGGTCCTGGATCCGGATCGTCTGCTCCATCGAGCCGGACGGGATCACGAACGCCTGCACCAGGAACGTCTTGAGCACCAGGGCTATGAGCAGGGCCACCGTGATCAGGATGGGTATCTCCTTCACGGCGGAGCGGCGTCGCTTGCGCTTGACCTTCTTCGCCAGCCTGCGCCGCTCGGCCCTGCCCGGCAGCGGCCTGGCGCCGTTCGTCGGGCGGGTCCCGGTGGGCAGCCGGGTGTCCGCCCGGTGGCTGGGGTTGCGCCCTCGGTTACCCATGCGGGCCGCCCGGGGGCGCGTCGGGCACACCGGAGAACGCGTCGGTCGGATCGATGCCGGACCAGCGGCTCATCGGCCAGCCGATCCAGTCCACCCGCCCCACGACCATGTCCACGGGCACCATGCCGCCGCCGGGTGCGCCGAGATGCTCCCTGGAGTCGCGTGAGTTGCTGCGGTGATCGCCGAGAACCCAGAGCTTTCCCGGGGGGACGACGATGTCGAAGGCCACCTCGGAGGGCGTGCTGTCGGGGTGCAGGTATCCCTCGTCGATCGGTACGCCGTTCACCTCGACCCTGCCCCCCTTGTCGCAGCAGACAACCCGGTCACCGCCCACGCCCACCACCCGCTTGACGAAATCGGTCTCGGCCGGCTCGGCGAGTCCGAGTGCGGCGAGCCCCTCTCGTACTACGGAACTGACCGGGTTTTCAGTCACTCCCTCGTGCACGAAGGAGCCCGCGCCGTCGAAGACGATCAGGTCTCCGCGTCGGGGCTCTGCACCGGAACCGTACGCCAGCTTGTTCACCAGCACCCGGTCCCCCACCTGAAGGGTGGGCTCCATGGAACCGCTGGGAATCTGGAAGGGCTGCACCACGAAATGGCTCAGCAGCAGCACGAAGAGGGTGCAGGCGACTGAGACGAGCCCCGCCGCGCGCAGGGACATCGGGCCGCGGCCCGGGCGGAGTCGGCCGAGGCGCCTGCCGGAGCCGGAACGACGCGCGGAGCGCGGCCCCTCTCCCTCGGCCCCGGGTTCGGGGCTGGAAGAGCGGTCGCGCTCCGTGTGCTGTGCTTCGGTGTCCATCGGGGCCAGAGCCTATCCGGCGGCCCTGTGAACGGCTGGGCCGAAGCCTCGTCGCGGCTGTGAGCTCAGGCTCAGTTGTCGCGCTTCTCCTTGATCTTCGCGGCCTTGCCGCGCAGCTCACGGAGGTAGTACAGCTTGGCGCGACGGACGTCACCGCGGGTGACGAGCTCGATCTTCTCGAAGATCGGGCTGTGCACCGGGAAGGTGCGCTCGACGCCGACGGAGAAGGAGACCTTGCGGACCGTGAAGGTCTCGCTCACGCCCGCGCCCTGACGGCGGATGACGACGCCCTTGAACTGCTGGATACGGGAGCGGTTGCCCTCGATGACGCGAACGTGGACGTTCACGGTGTCACCGGGACGGAAGGACGGGACGTCGCTGCGCAGCGACGCGGCGTTGACGTTGTCGAGCAGGTGAGCCATGTTGGTCTGCTTCCTCGCCGATGCCACAGGTCATCAGCGGAATGTCGAGATGAGATTCAGGGATGCTCGCGTCGGGTGGGCGTCGTTCCCCCTGTGGCAGGGGCGCCGACCGGACGTCCAGCAGCGGCTCATTCTTCCACGGGGTCGGGCCTGCGCCAAAATCGGCCGCCCGGCTCCGGCGCCCAGCCGAGGATCGAGAGGGTCTCCCGGTCCTTCTTGTCGAAGGCGGCCGGGTCGCAGCGTTCGATCAGGTCGGGCCTGTTGGCGGCCGTGCGGGCCAGCGCCTCGTCCCGGCGCCAGCGTGCGATCTTCCCGTGGTGGCCGCTGATCAGCACATCGGGGATCTCGCGCCCGCGCCAGGTGGGCGGCTTGGTGTAGACGGGGCCTTCCAGCAGGTTCGCCATCGCGCCGGGCGCGAAGGAGTCGTCCCGATGGGACTCGGCGTTGCCCAGGACACCCGGCAGCAGACGGGCCACGGCCTCGGTGACGACCAGCACGGCCGCCTCGCCGCCGGCCAGCACGTAGTCGCCGATGGAGACCTCGTAGACCGGCATACGGGTCGCGTACTCGTCGACGACCCGGCGGTCGATGCCCTCGTAGCGGGCGGGCGTGAAGATCAGCCAGGGGCGCTCGGAGAGCTCGACGGCGAGCTCCTGGGTGAAGGGGCGGCCGCTGGGGGTGGGAACCACGAGGACGGGGCCGTGGGCGCCGGCCTCGTAACCGCTCGCCAGGGCGTCGTCCAGGGCGTCGCCCCACGGCTCCGTCTTCATGACCATGCCGGGCCCGCCGCCGTACGGGGTGTCGTCGACGGTGTTGTGCCGGTCGTACGTCCAGTCGCGCAGGTCGTGGACATGGACGCCCAGCTGCCCGCGGGCGCGCGCCTTGCCGACGAGGGAGACGTTCAGCGGTTCCAGGTACTCGGGGAAGATCGTGACGACGTCGATCCGCATCAGGACTCGTCCCGCGACGACGCGATCTCGGCCTCGGCGTCGTTCAGCAGGCCGGGGGGCGGGTCGATCACGGCCCGCTGCTCCTCCAGGTCGATCTCGGTGACGATCTCCTCGACGAACGGGATCATCACCTCGGTGCCGTCCGGCCGCTCGACGATGAACAGGTCCTGCGAGGGCAGGTGGCTGATCTCGGTGATCCGGCCGATCTCCGTGCCGTCCGCGAGCACCACGTCCAGATCCATCAGCTGGTGGTCGTAGTACTCGTCGGGATCCTCCGGAAGCTCCTCCGGGTCCACCTCGGCGATCAGCAGCGTGTTGCGCAGCGCCTCTGCGGCGTTCCGGTCGGTCACGCCCTCGAAGCGCAGGAGCAGCCGTCCGCTGTGCACCTTGCCGGACGCGACGGTCAGCGGCCCCGCGCCGGCCGGGTCGGTGGCCAGTACGGCGCCGGGTCCGAGCCGCAGCTCGGGCTCGTCCGTACGCACCTCGACGGTGACCTCGCCCTTGACGCCGTGAGCACGGCCGATCCGCGCCACCACCAACTGCACGCTCAATCTCCTTCGATACGACTGCGGGCCGGGGCGGGCTCGAAAGCCCTCCCCGGCCCGAGCCGGCGCATCCACGCGAAAACTGCCAACTTGTTTCAGCGGACCTGGTCCACGTCGACGAGGTCGACACGGATGCCACGGCCGCCGATGGCGCCCACGACGGTGCGCAGGGCGCGCGCGGTGCGGCCGTTGCGGCCGATCACCTTACCGAGGTCGTCGGGGTGCACCCGGACCTCGAGCACACGCCCGCGGCGCAGGGTGCGCGAAGCCACCTGCACATCGTCCGGGTTGTCGACGATGCCCTTCACGAGGTGCTCGAGAGCCTCCTCGAGCATCCTCAGGCCTCGGTCGACTCGGCGGGAGCGGCCTCGGCCTCTTCCGCCTTCTTGTCAGCCTTCTTCGCCTTCGGGGTGATGGCCTCACCCTTGGCGTCGTCACCCTCGAGAGCCTTGGCGAAGGCGTCGAAGGAGGCGCGCTTGTCTTCCTTCGTCTCCGGCTGCAGCAGCGGCTTCTCCGGGGCGGGCAGCCCCTTGACCTTCTGCCAGTCGCCGGTGAGCTTCAGGATGGCGAGAACCGGCTCGGTCGGCTGGGCGCCGACGGACAGCCAGTACTGCGCACGCTCCGAGTCGACCTCGATGCGGGACGGGTTGTACGTCGGGTGGTAAAGACCGATCTCCTCGATGGCCCGGCCGTCACGGCGGGTACGGGAGTCGGCGACGACGATGCGGTAGTGGGGCTGGCGAATCTTGCCGAGACGCTTCAGCTTGATCTTGACTGCCACGGGAGTGGTGTCTCCTGGTCTTGACGTGGTTGGGCACAACGAGATGCCACGTGGGGTTGCGGTACTCGGGTGCCCGATGGACGCGTCAGCCGGAGGCGAGAGGGTTCCTGTGCGGCTGTCGAGTACAGCTAGCCATTGTGCCACAGTCCCGCGGCCGCTTCGCACCCGCCCCGGCGTCACGGAACGGCCCCGCGGGCAGCGATCCCGGAGGGCGGGTCGCACCCGTCGCGGCGGCACGCCCGGCACGCGGCACGCCCCGCGGGCCGTCGGCGACGGCAGTACGCCCAGCACGCCGCCGGCGCCGCCGGCAGCCGGACCCCGCGGGCGCGGGCGATCAGCTCGCCGCGCCCACTGTCTCCGGGATCCGGAACGGTTTGCCGCAGCCCCCGCAGACGATCGGCGCCTGGGCGAGGACGGAAGGGACGACTCTGACGTTGCGGCCGCAGTCGCAGACGGCCTTGACCCGCACGCCACCGCCCGAGGAGCCGTGCCGGGCGGCAGGCCCCCGGAAGGACCGCTTGGTGTCGGAGGCCGTCGCGACCGTGTGCGCCTTGAGGGCGCGCTGCAGCCGCTCGATCGTGGGGCGGTACCGCCGCTTCGCCTCGGGGTTGAGCGCGACCAGCGAGAAACCGCTGCTGGGATGCGGCTCCTCCACGTGATCGAGGCCCATCTCCTCGGCGATCGCGAGGAAGCGGCGGTTGTGGTAGCGGCCGGCGCGCGAGGTGTCGCGGACGCCTCGCGCGGCGGCGATGCCGTGGACTGCCTCATGGAGCAGCCGTTCGAAGGAGAGTTCGGCGCCGCAGGCGGACGAGGACTCTCCGATCAGGGACTCGGGCGCGGCAAGATCCGGCAGTTCGGGGTGGTGCCGCTGAATGTCGGCCCACGCCTGTGCCAGCTCTGCGGCGAGAACAGGTGGTGTCGTGCTCACGTCGTGATAACGAGCCGGACGGCCCACGGGTTCCATTCCGGGCCATCTCAAATATTTTGCACGTACCAGTCAGTTGGTGTCAGTTGCCGTTGATGGGTCCTGACGAGGGCGGGTGCGCCGATCTGCGGAGGATCCTCACAGCTCGCACCAAGGCGGCGCATAGCGGCCGCTGCCCCCGGCAGGACCCGGGCGGACCACCGGCGTCAGTAGGCCCGGGCCACGATCGCGACAGTACCGGGAGCGTCGTCGGCGTCGGGCACCGAGCCGTCCTCCGCCACGAGGCAGCGCACGGAGACAGCCTGCTCCGCGAGCTTCGCCTCGCCCTCCTCGCCCAGCGTCGCCCACGGGATGCGCGCCCATCCGCCGGCGACCGCGGCCTCGGCCGCCTCCTCGATCGTGGTGACATCACTCGTACGGGACGCACGGCGGGCCCTGGACTGCTCGAGCAGCAGCGCCTGGTCGTCGTCGAGGATCTTCGGCAGCAGCGCGGCGAGCGAGTCGATGCCCACCGGCTCCTTCCCTCCGGGGATGCGCCGGGCGAGCATCGCGGTGCCCGCCTCGAGGTCCCTCGGGCCGATCTCGACACGCACCGGCACGCCCTTGAGCTCCCAGTCGACCGCGCGACGGCCGAACGGCGTGTCCACCCGGTCGTCGACCTGCACACGCAGCCCCGCGGCCTTGAGCACCTCGCCGACCTCGCGGACCCTGGCGACCGCCTCGTCGCCCTTGATGGCCATGACGACCACCTGCACGGCCGCCAGCCGCGGCGGGACGCGCAGGCCGTTGTCGTCGCCGTGGGACATGATCAACCCGCCGACCATGCGGGTGGACGTTCCCCAGGAGGTCTGCCAGACGAGTTCCTGCTGCCCGTCCTTGGAGAGGTACTGGGTGTTGAACGCCTTGGCGAAGTTCGTGCCGAGCTCGTGGCTCGTGCCCATCTGCAGGGCCTTGCCGTCGCCCATCATCCCTTCCAGGGTGAGGGTGTTGATGGCTCCGGCGAACCGCTCGCGGGGCGTCTTGCGGCCGAGGACGACGTCGATGCCGAGGACGTTCACCATGAAGTCCGCGTAGACCTCCTTGTGGATGTACGCGGCGTAGTCCCTGGCGTCCTCGTAGGTGGCGTGGGCGGTGTGGCCCTCCTGCCAGAGGAATTCGGTCGTTCGCAGGAAGACGCGCGGGCGCATCTCCCAACGGACCACGTTCGCCCACTGGTTGATCAGCAGCGGCAGATCCCGGTAGCTCTGCACCCACTTGGAGAAGTAGTCGTTGATGATCGTCTCGGACGTGGGGCGCACCACGACCGGCTCCTCGAGCTCCTTGCCGCCCCCGTGCGTGACCACCGCGAGCTCGGGCGCGAAGCCCTCGACGTGCTCAGCCTCGCGAGTCAGGTAAGACTGGGGGATGAAGAGCGGGAAGTAGGCGTTCTGAGCACCCGCGTCCTTGATGCGGGCGTCCATCTCGTGCTGCATCCGCTCCCACAGGCCGTAGCCGTACGGTCGGATGACCATGGTGCCGCGCACCGGGCCGTTGTCCGCGAGTTCGGCCTTGTTGATCAGGTCCTGGTACCAGCGCGGGAAGTCTTCCGCCTGGGGCGTGAGAACGGGTGCCTTTGCCATGGCGGGCATCGTACGGCGCTACAGGGTCTGTGCGTGAATCGGCCAGGCGGCCGGGGCGCACGCCTCGACCGCAGAAGCAGTGCCGCACGACCCCTGGACGCGAGGACGCCCGCGCAGTTCTCTGGCATACGGGGAAGCGCGGAGAGTACGCACACGGGGGCTGACCTTCAGGGCACAACCACCTCTCGGCGGATTGGGGCGCTTTCGATGACATCCACGCTCGTCCAGCACCGACCCCACAAGGTGTCGGCGTCCTCTGCGGAGGCAAGCGCACGCGCCCGGGACTGGGCCGAGATCCAGGAACGCATGCTGGTGCCGCTCTACGAAGCGGTCTACGAACGTCTCGAGGTGGGAACCGGGTCGCGGCTGCTGGGCCTCGGCTGCGGCTCCGGCCTCGCCCTGCTGATGGCCAGGGCGCACGGCGCGACGGTGACCGGCGTCGACACGGACCCCGACCGTCTCGCCCTGGCGCGCGAGCGGATGGACGGGAGCCCGACGGCATTGCTGCTCGACGGCACGGCGCAGGCGGTGAGTCCCGGCGGCCCGGCGTACAACCTCGTCACCGCCTTCCAGCCGATCGGCTGCGGCGAGGACGACGCGGAGAGGCTGGAGCAGGCGCTCAGGGAGGCGGTCGGTCTCGCGGAGCGCAGGAGCCCGGTGGTGCTCGCCGGCTGGGGTCCGCCCGAACGGTGTGCCACGTCCGGCGTGCTCCGGGTGGCGGGCGGGGGCCGCCAGTCCGGGCACCGCGACGTGCTGGAGGACATCGCGGGGCGGGCGGGCCTGAATCCCGACGGCTCGGGCCGGGTGGCCTGCCCCTTCGGCTACGCGGACGTGGACAGCGCGGTGAGAGGGCTGATGTCGACCGGGCTCTACGACGCGGCCGTGCGGGAGAGCGACGCGGCGCGGGTCGGGAAGGAGATCGCCGAGGCGCTTCACGACCACCGCCGGCCCGACGGCACGGTGTGGATGCCGAACGTCTTCCGCTATCTGATCGCCCGCACGCCCTGACCCGGACACGAAGGCATGAGAAGGGGCCCGCGACCGTGGCGGTCGCGGGCCCTCTTTCAGGTCCGGCGGTCATCTCCGGCGGTCATCTCCGGCGGTCATCTCCGGCGGTCATGTCCGGTCGTCGTCCTCATGTCCGGTGGTCGACCCGTGGACTTCTCGCAGCGGGCCGACCCCGTGAGCTCCCGACCCGGGTCAGCCCATGAACTTCTTGAACTCGTCGGGCAGCTCGAAGTTCTCGTCCGGCCGGCCGGCCGGCAGCCCGAACGCGCCGCCCTGGGCCGCCTGCTCGCGGCGCTCCGCCGCTGCCTGCTCCTCGGCCTTGCGCTTCATCGGGTTGCCGCTCTTGCGCTTGCCCTTGGCCTGCTTCTGCTGCTTCTTCTGCCGGCCGGGGCCGCCGCCCATGCCCGGGATGCCCGGCATACCCGGCATCCCGCCGCCCTGGGCCATCCTCGACATCATCTTGCGCGCCTCGAAGAAACGCTCGACCAGGCCCTTCACGGCACTGACCTCGACGCCGGAACCCTTGGCGATACGGGCTCGGCGCGAACCGTTGATGATCGTCGGGTCCTGGCGCTCCACGGGCGTCATCGACTTGATGATCGCGGCCGTACGGTCCACGTCACGCTCGTCGATGTTGTTGATCTGGTCCTTCATCTGCGCCATGCCGGGCAGCATCCCGAGCAGCTTGCTGATGGAGCCCATCTTGCGGACCTGCTCCATCTGGGCCAGGAAGTCGTCGAGCGTGAACTCCTTGCCCTTGCTGCTCGCCAGCTTGGAGGCCATCTTGGCGGCCTCTTCCTGGCTGAAGGTCTGCTCGGCCTTCTCGATCAGCGAGAGCATGTCGCCCATGCCGAGAATGCGGGACGCCATGCGGTCCGGGTGGAACGCGTCGAAGTCGTCCAGCTTCTCGCCGTTGGAGGCGAACATGATCTGCTTGCCGGTGACGTGCGCGATGGAGAGCGCGGCACCGCCTCGGGCGTCACCGTCCAGCTTGGACAGGACCACGCCGTCGAAGCCGACGCCGTCGCGGAAGGACTCCGCGGTGTTCACGGCGTCCTGACCGATCATCGCATCGACGACGAAGAGGATCTCGTCCGGCGAGACGGCGTCACGGATGTCCGCGGCCTGCTGCATCAGCTCCTGGTCGATGCCCAGGCGGCCGGCGGTGTCGACGACGACGATGTCGTACTGCTTGGTGCGCGCGTACTCGATCGAGTCCTTGGCGACCTGGACCGGGTCGCCCACACCGTTGCCCGGCTCGGGCGCGTAGACGCCCACTCCGGCGCGCTCGGCGACGACCGAGAGCTGGTTGACGGCGTTGGGGCGCTGGAGGTCACAGGCGACGAGCAGGGGCGAGTGCCCCTGGGCCTTGAGCCAGAGACCGAGCTTTCCGGCGAGGGTGGTCTTGCCCGCACCCTGCAGACCGGCGAGCATGATCACGGTCGGCGCGGTCTTGGCGAACCGCAGACGGCGGGTCTCGCCGCCGAGGATCGTGATCAGCTCTTCGTTGACGATCTTGATGACTTGCTGGCCGGGATTCAGCGCCTTGGACACCTCGGCGCCGAGCGCACGGGTCTTGACCTGCTTGATGAACTCCCGGACGACCGGGAGCGCCACGTCGGCCTCGAGCAGGGCGATACGGATTTCCCGGGCCGCGCCGTCGATGTCTGCCTCTGACAGGCGTCCCTTGCCCCGGAGGTTTTTGAAAGTCGCGCTGAGGCGGTCGGAAAGCGTATCGAACACGGTGGTCGCGATTCCTCGGGTCGGGGCCTGGTGGACGCCCCAAGAGTATCGGGCCCCGGAACATTCGTGCCCCCGCCCGCCGTGACGGCGGACAGGGACGGGATCCCCGCACCGGCGGGGAGCCTGCCTTGGCGATCTTCACGATCTGCCGGGCCGGTGGAACACCCCCGCCACCGCCGGCGGGGAGCACGACGTGCTCAACGACCGGGCGCCCCCGAAGTCACGCCCTCATCGCAGTGCCTCCTCGACCCTCTTCGCGAGGGCCGCCGCCTCCGCGTCGCCGAGTGGGGCGCCCGCCCCGTCGGTGACGTACAGGGTGTCCACCGCGTTGGCGCCCAGCGTCGAGACGTGGGCACTGCGCACCCGTACCGCCGCGCCTTCCAGGGCCCGGCCGATCCTGTGCAGCAGGCCGGGGGCGTCCTGGGCCCTGACCTCGATGACCGTGGCCAGGCGGGACCCGGCGGGGGCCACCGTCACCCTGGGCGGCGGGGCCTTGACCCCGCGCCGCCGTGGCCAGGCGGCCTCGCGCTCGGCGAGGCGGCCCCGGATGTCCAGCGAGCCGTCCAGGGCGCGTACGAGGTCGGCACGGAGCCGGGCGGCCTGGGGCAGGGAGCCGTACTCGGCCGCGACGCGCCAGTTCAGCATCAGGACGGACCCCTCGCCCACCTCACCGGGCAGTTCGATCGCCCGGAGGTCGGCGGCGCGGACGGTGAGCCGGTGCAGCGCCAGCACACCGGCGACCGCGGGCAGCACACCCGGCCGGTCGGGCAGGGCGATCAGCAGCTCGACGCCTACCGGTGCCGGCCCGTCCTCCTCCGCCGGGGACTCGGGACGGGCGTGCAGGGCGAGTACGGGCTCGCCGGTGCGCAGCGCCTCGACGGCGAGCCGTTCCTGTTCGGCGCCGGGGACGGCCCGGTCCGGCTCGTCGGGCACGTCGCCGGCGAGCACGGCGGCGACCCGCCGCACCAGGTCGGCGACGAGCGAGCCACGCCAGGACGACCAGGCCGCCGGCCCGGTCGCGAGGGCGTCCGCCTGCGTGAGGGCCTGCAGCAGCTCCAGGGTGGAGGCGGATCCGACCACGGAGGCGACGGAGGCGACCGTGGCCGGATCGTCCAGGTCACGCCTGGTCGCCGTGTCGATGAGCAGCAGGTGGTGGCGTACGAGGGTGGCGATGACGCCGACGTCGGCGCGGTCGAAGCCGATGCGGGCCGCGACGTCGCGGGCGATGGTCTCGCCGGCGACGCAGTGGTCGCCGGGCCGGCCCTTGCCGATGTCGTGCAGCAGCGCGGCCGTCAGCAGCAGGTCCGGACGGCCGACGTGGCGGGTCAGCTCCGACGCCTTGACCGCGGTCTCCACGAGGTGCCGGTCGACGGTCCAGGTGTGCACGGCGTTGCGCTGGGGCCTGCACCGGACGCGCTCCCAGTCGGGGACGAGCCGGGTGATCAGGCCCTCGGCCTCCAGCGCCTCCCAGACGGGCACGGTCGGTTCCCCGGCGCCGAGCAGGGTCACCAGCTCCTCGCGTGCCTCCGGGGGCCAGGGCACGGGCAGCGGATGGGCGGTCATGGCTTCGCACAGGCGCCGCACGGCGTGCCGGGACACGGGCAGACCCGCCTGGGCGGCGGCGGCCGCGGCGCGCAGCGGAAGGACCGGGTCGCGCTCGGGGCGCGCGGTGCGGGCGAGCACCACTTCGCCGTCGAGTTCGACGACGCCCTCCGCGAGCGGTGTGCGCTCGGGTTTCGGTGTCCGTCCGCCGAGCACGGCCCGGAGTCTCGGCCGGGCGGCGCGGGACCGCAGGACGCGGCCGACCTCGCGCCAGGTGACGTCGGTGGCGTAGGAGACGGTCCGCGCGGCCTCGTACACCTTGCGCAGCAGGGCGTCGGCGTCGGGGAGGCCGAGTTCCGCCGCGACCTGGTCCTGTTCCTGGAGGGCGAGGCGGTCGGTGGCGCGGCCGGTGGTGAGATGCAGTGCGTCGCGTACGTCGAGGAGGGTGCGGCGGGCCTCCGCCAGTCCTTCGCGGGGGGCGTCGGCCAGCCAGGAGGCGGCGACGGCGCGCAGGGCGGTCGCGTCGCGCAGTCCGCCCCTGGCCTCCTTGAGATCGGGTTCGAGGAGGTACTGGAGCTCGCCCTGCCGGGTGGCGCGTTCGCGGCAGAGGTCGTCGAGTTCCGGTAGGCGCCGCGGTGCCTGGTTTCGCCAGTCGGCGAGCACGGCGGTGCGCAGGGAGGCGACGAGCCCCAGGTCCCCGGCGACGTGCCGGGCGTCGAGGAGCCCGAGCTGCACCTTGAGGTCCTCCCCCGCGGTCTTCCGGGCCTGAGCGGGGGTGCGTACCGAGTGGTCGAGAGCGAGGCCCAGGTCCCAGACGGGGTACCAGATCCGGTCGGCGATCGCGGCCACGGCCGCGGGAGGGGTGCTGCCGTCGTGGAGCAGCAGGAGGTCGAGGTCGCTGCGAGGGGAGAGCTCGCCCCTGCCGTAACCTCCGACGGCGACGAGCGCCGCGCCGCGCACGCCCTGCTCCAGTGCGGCGGTGGCGAACAGCGCGGACAGCCATTCGTCGGTCAGCCGGGCGAGTGCCTCACGGCGCGGCGGCCCGGACCGCCCCTTCTCCGTGAGAAGGAGCAGTCGGGCCGCCGCATAGCCGCCGGGTCCCGCGTCTTCCGCTTCGTCGGTCACGTCCAGGCCCACCCGGCAGCTCCTGTTCCGTCGTCCGATTCAGAGGGCGTCGGGGCCGCGCTCGCCGGTGCGTACACGTACCGCCGTGTCCACCGGGACGCTCCAGACCTTGCCGTCACCGATCTTTCCGGTGCGTGCCGCCTTGACGATCACGTCCACGAGCTGTTCGGCGTCGTCGTCCTCGACCAGCACCTCGATGCGGATCTTGGGGACGAGGTCGATGGTGTACTCGGCACCGCGGTAGACCTCGGTGTGGCCACGCTGGCGGCCGTACCCGCTGGCCTCCGTGACCGTGAGCCCTTGGACACCGAAGGCCTGGAGAGCCTCCTTGATCTCGTCCAGCCGGTGCGGCTTCACGACTGCGGTGATGAGCTTCATGCGTCCACCTTCTTGTTCTGTCCTGCGGCTGCCACAGCGTCCACGGCCGCGGGCACGGCCTTGCGGGAGCCCGCTCCGCCGCCCGCGCCGCTGAAGTCGTACGCGGTCTCGGCGTGCTCGACCTGGTCGATGCCGGAGACCTCGACGTCCTCTTCGACCCTCATGCCGATGGTCTTGTCGAGGACGAGGGCGAGGACGGCCGAGACGACCAGAGAGTAGGCCAGCACCGCGAGGACACCGACGGCCTGCTTGCCCAGCTGGTCGAGGCCGCCGCCGTAGAAGAGGCCCTTGGCGTCGGACTGGACGCCGCCGGTGGCGAAGAGGCCGACCAGGAGGGAGCCGACGACACCGCCGACGAGGTGGACGCCGATGACGTCGAGGGAGTCGTCGTAGCCGAACCTGAACTTCAGGCCGACGGCCATGGCGCAGAGGAGACCGGCGACGGCTCCGACGGCGATCGCGCCGAGCGGGGAGACCGCGCCGCCGGCCGGGGTGATGGCGACGAGACCGGCGACCGCGCCGGAGGCGGCGCCGAGGGTGGTGAAGGCGCCGTGGCGGATCTTCTCGTAGGCGAGCCAGGCAAGCATGGCCGCGGCGGTGGCGACCTGGGTGTTGACGAACATCACCGCGCCGACGCCGTCGTCGTTGCCGAGCCACGATCCGGCGTTGAACCCGAACCAGCCGAACCACAGCAGCGCCGCGCCGAGCATGACCAGCGGGAGGCTGTGCGGACGCATCGGGTCCTTCTTGAAGCCGACGCGCTTGCCGATGACGAGGACGACGCCGAGGGCCGCGGCACCGGCGTTGATGTGGACGGCGGTGCCGCCGGCGAAGTCGATGACGCCCATCTCGAAGAGCCAGCCGCCGGAGCCCCACACCCAGTGCGCGACCGGGAAGTAGACGACGGTGACCCACAGGGCGATGAACAGCGCCCAGGCGGTGAACTTGACGCGGTCGGCGACGGCACCGCTGATCAGCGCGGGGGTGAGGATCGCGAACATCAGCTGGAACACGGCGAAGACGTAGACGGGGATGGTGTAGCCGTCCCACAGTTCGGTCACACCGATGTCGCCGAGGCCGACATAGTCCGAGCTCCATCCGACGATCGAGCCGATGTCGGTGCCGAAGGCCATGCTGAAGCCGTAGAGCACCCACAGGATGGTGACGATCCCGAGGCTGACGAAGCTCATCATCAGCATGTTCAGGGTGCTCTTGACGCGGACCATGCCTCCGTAGAAGAAGGCCAGTCCCGGGGTCATGAGCATCACCAGGGCGGAACAGATGAGCATGAACCCTGTGTTCGCGGCAGACAGCTCTGGGGCGTCTGCGGCAAGGGTCGAGATGCCTGGGGGCATCGGCGTCTCCTCGTCGTCGTGCGGCCGCGTGCGGGCGGAGCCTGCGGCGGAAGGGCGGGCCGTTATGCCGCATGAGACTGGCGGAGCGCCGTTTCCGCAGATGCCGCACGATGTTTCGCGGCGGTGACGAAGAGGTCCGGGGTGTTACGCGACCATGAACGCGACGATCTCGCCGGGTGACCGGGCGTATCCACTGCGCACAGTACGAAACCGGCCGCGACGCCCACCCTGATGACTGGCACGGGGGGAGCCGAGTCGGGCGGTTCGGGGTGGGTGTCGCGGCCGGGGCCTCGGGTGCCGCCGCCGGTCAGACCGCTTCCGCGGTCTCCGGCAGCTGGGCGGTGAGATGGTCGGTGAGCTGGACGACCTCGGCGACGTCGCCGAAGTCCCTGGCCGCGGTGTCGACGGTCTTGCGCAGCCGGGTGTTGACCCGCTCGGAGCGGACCCGCTTGGCGACGGACAGCGCCCGGCCGGCGAAGTCGGTGGCTCGTTCCGGTTCCTTCTTGAGCAGGTGGACGGTGGCCATCCCGATCAGGTTGAGTGCGTACGACCGCTGGTGCTCGTCGTCCCGGCCGAAGAGTTCGACGGCACGCTCCATGACCGGCTCCGCGAGGGAGGCGTAGGTGGGGCTGCGGCCGGCGACATAGGCCAGGTCCCGGTAGGAGTGGGAGTTCTCCCCGTGGAGTTCGGCCTCGGAGAAGAAGCGGATCCAGTCGGGCTCGGGCTCGGTGTCGAAGCCGATGTCGGCGAAGGTGTCCTCCGCCATCCGGACGGCTCGCCGGCACTTGCTGGGCTGGCCCATGTTGGCGTAGGCGCGGGCCTCCATCGCGTACAGCATGGCCTGGGTGCGCGCGGTGGCGCAGTCACGGCTGCCGTACTGGGCGAGATGGACGAGCTCGAGGGCGTCCTCGGGGCGGCCCAGGTGGATCATCTGCCGGCTCATCGACGACAGGATGTACGAGCCGAGCGGCTTGTCGCCCGCCTCCTTGGAGGCGTGCAGCGCGAGTACGAAGTACTTCTGGGCGGTGGGCTGGAGGCCCACGTCGTAGCTCATCCAGCCGGCCAGTTCGGCGAGTTCGGCGGCGCACTTGAAGAGGCGCCGCCGGGTGGCGGGCGGCTGCGGCTCCTGGAGCAGGTCGGTGACCTCGTGGAGCTGGCCCACGACGGCCTTGCGGCGCAGGCCGCCACCGCACTGGGCGTCCCACTGCCGGAACATCGCGGTGGTGGCCTCGAGCAGGTCGAGCTCCGGCTTGGAGAGGCGGGCGCCCCGGCGGATCGGGGTGGACGGCTCCTGCGCCGCGGCCTCGCCCGCCGGGGAGGGCACGAGCCAGCGCTGCATCGGCTCGACGAGGGCGGTGCCGGCCGCGAGGGAGAGCGAGGTGCCGAGGAAACCCCGGCGCGCGAGCATCAGATCGCTTCTGGAGAACTCGCTGAGCAGGTGCACGGTCTGGTCCCCGGCCCACGGCAGGTCCACACCGGACACCGAGGGTGACTGGTGGACGGAGCGCAGCCCGAGGTCCTCGACGGCGACGACGGTGCCGAAGCGCTCGGAGAACAGCTCGGAGAGGATGCGGGGAATCGGCTCGCGCGGCTGCTCGCCGTCCAGCCACCGGCGCACTCTGGAGGTGTCCGTACTGATGTGGTGTGCGCCCATCTGGCGTGCCCGCCGGTTCACCTGGCGCGCGAGCTCGCCCTTCGACCAGCCGCTCCGCACGAACCACGAACCCAGTTGCTCGTTGGGGCGCTTGCCGGCGTTCGTACCGTCTGCGCCGCTGCCGCTCACAGAAATGTCTCCGTCCGCCGAAGCCTCATCGCCCGAACCCCTACCAGAATGACGCCGGTTGCGGCTTCCCGTGATGCTGTTGCACCCGTCGAACAGGAAGCCGCATTGCCTCCGGCATACCCGGAAGCGGGACTGCAATTGCAGGTTGATGTACCGACGGTAATCCTACGATCACGGCTCCAGCGAGTGGGATTGCAGAAACGCCACCATTCGCCACCCCTCCGAGTGAACCCACTTGCGGCCAGGCGCGATTCACTTGACATACGGCCGATCAGGAGTTGATGGGGTGTTGCGTGCACGGGCGCGCGTCGCGTTCACACTCCCCCCGCGCACCACGCACGCCACCGTCACTCCCACCCGAGGGCAACGGTGAGTGACGGGGAAGCTTCAGATCGTAACCACCGGCGCTTACCACCCGTTGGAGGGGGCATGGGCTTCACGATCGGCGGCACCCGGGGGATCGGTCAGATCCGGACCGGCTCCCGGCGCCGCGGGCGCACGACAGAGGCCACAGTGGTGGCCGAGTACACCGGACTGTGGGGCTGGGCGGTGATCCCCGGCGCACGGGCCTCGTCCGGCAAGTGCTCCTGCGGAGATCCGGCCTGCGCGGCGCCCGGCGCGCACCCTCTGGGCTTCGCGCTCGAGGTTCCCGCCGGTGCGACGCTCGACGAGGCGGGCAAGGCGTGGGCCGATGTGCCCGGCGCGTCGCTGCTGCTGCCGGTCGGCCGGAGCTTCGACATCCTCGACGTGGCCGCTCCGGCCGGCCGCCGGGCGCTGGTGCGCATGGAGCGCATGGGCCTGCCGCTGGGGCCGGTCTCGGTCACGCCCGACGGGCGCTGCCAGTTCTTCGTCGCACCCGGCGCGGCGGACGGGTTGCCGCGGCTGCTCTACCGGATGGGCTGGGACGACGCGGACCTGGACCTGCGGTGCCTGGGCCCGGGTGACCACGTCACCGCTCCGCCGTCGGACCGGGGCGGACTGGGCCCCGTCCGGTGGCTGCGTCCCCCGTCCCTCGACACGGCGGCGGCCCCGCCGGAGGCCAGGCTGCTGCTGGGCACCCTCGCCTACACCTGCCACCGCAGCCGGTCCTGACCCCTCGTACAGCAGAGTGCCCGGCGGCCGATGGGCTGCCGGGCACCGCGCTGTACGGGACGGACCGGATGAACGAGCCGGGCGGGACGGGCCCTCAGTCGCCGATCAGCGCGTCGACGAATGCCTCGGGCTCGAACGGCGCGAGGTCGTCCGCGCCCTCGCCCAGTCCCACGAGCTTGACGGGCACGCCGAGTTCACGCTGCACCGCGACGACGATGCCGCCCTTGGCCGTGCCGTCCAGCTTGGTCAGCACGATGCCGGTGATGTCCACGACCTCGGCGAAGACCCGCGCCTGCACCAGGCCGTTCTGACCGGTGGTGGCGTCCAGCACGAGCAGCACCTCGTCCAGCGGGCCGTGCTTCTCCACGACCCGCTTGACCTTGCCGAGCTCGTCCATCAGGCCCGTCTTGGTGTGCAGTCGCCCGGCGGTGTCGATGAGCACGACGTCCGCGCCCTCGGCGATGCCCTCCTTGACCGAGTCGAAGGCGACCGAGGCGGGGTCGCCGGCCTCGGGCCCCCGTACGGTGCGGGCGCCCACGCGCTCGCCCCAGGTCTGCAGCTGATCGGCGGCGGCGGCACGGAAGGTGTCCGCGGCGCCCAGCACGACCGAGCGGCCGTCCGCGACGAGAACGCGGGCGAGCTTGCCGGTGGTGGTGGTCTTGCCGGTGCCGTTCACCCCCACGACCATGACGACCGCGGGCGTGTCGAGACCGCTCTCCGTCTTCACCGCGCGGTCGAAGTCGGTGCCCACCAGGTGGAGCAGCTCCTCGCGGAGCAGGGTGCGCAGCTGCTCGGGGGTCCGGGTGCCGAGCACCTTGACCCGCTCGCGCAGCCGCTCCACGAGCTCCTGGGTGGGGGCGACGCCGACGTCGGCGGTGAGCAGCGTGTCCTCGATCTCCTCCCAGGTGTCCTCGTCGAGGTGCTCGCGGGACAGGAGCGTGAGGAGCCCCTTGCCGATGGAGTTCTGGGAGCGGGCGAGGCGGGCACGGAGCCGCACGAGCCGGCCCGCGGTCGGCTCCGGGATCTCGATGACCGGCGCGGGCGCCTCGGCGACGACCGGGTCCTCGATGGCGACAGGGGTTTCGACGGCCTCCTCGGCCGTCGGCAGTCCGACCTCCTCGATGGTGCGGCGGGATTCGTCCCGTGGTGTCTCCGCCTCGTCACCGACATGCGGTTCGGCGGGCGGAGCGGTGATGGTCGGCGAGCTCGGCGGCGCCTGCGGGGGCAGCTGCTTCTTCTTGCGGCTGCTGACCACGAGGCCGCTGATCGCGCCGATCGCGACCAGGGCGATGACTACGGCAAGGATGACGATTTCCATAACGCGGTCCAGTATCGGCCACCGGTGCCCGCACGCGAGGCCCTCGGACGATCCCACAAAGGCGACCTCACCCATTTGGACCTTTTGGGGTGTTCGTACGATGCTGGTGTGCCGGATCCCCTCCCGGCAGACCCTCCGGTGTCCCCCCACCCCGCTACGGAGCCAACTTCATGCCCCACGCCTCCGAATCCGAAGGCGCGATAGAGACCCGCGGCCTCGAACCCGTCCCCGACGGCGAGCGCACGGGTCACGTCCGTGAGCTGTTCCCCACCTGGGTCGCCGCCAACATCAGCGTGCTGCTCCTGACGATGGGCGCGGGCCTGATCGTCTTCAACGGTCTCAACTTCTGGCAGGTCCTGATCGTCGCGATCGCGGCACCCGTCCTCTCGTACGGGATCGTCGGCCTGATCTCCGTCGCCGGAAAGCGCGGCGGCTCCCCCGGCATGGCACTGTCGCGCGCCGTCTTCGGGCAGCGCGGAAACCTCTTCCCCGGCTCGCTGATCTGGGTGGCCCGCTGGGGCTGGGAGACGATCAACGCGGTCACCGGCGCCTACGCCGTGCTGACCGTGCTGGATCTGCTCTTCGGCGTCCGCAGCAACACGGCGCTGATCATCACGACCCTGCTGCTCTTCGTCACCTGCACCTTCCTGGTCTCCGGCCTCGGCATCAACGCGCTCCAGGTGTGCAGCAAGTGGTCGACCTATCTGTTCGGCGCGTTCAGCGTGCTGGTCCTCGGCCACCTGGTCGTGAACACGGACTGGCCGGCCGTCTTCGGCAAGCCGGCCGGTTCGACGGCGATGATGGTCGCCGGTATCGGCACGCTCGCCGCCGGCGGTATCAGCTGGGTCCCGTCCGGACCGGACTTCACCCGCTACCTGCCGCGCACGGCGTCGAGCAGGGCGATGGTGGGCGCGACCGTCGGCGGCGCCGGGATCGTCGTCCTGCCGATGGTGCTGATGGGCGCGGTGATGGCCGTCGCCACGCCGGATCTGGCGAGCGCCCAGGACCCGGTGGCCTTCATCGGCGAGATCCTGCCGATGTGGCTCGCGGTCCCGTATCTGCTGATCGCGCTGGTGGGCATGCTGCTGATCAACTCGATGTCGATGTACTCGGCCGGCTTCACCGCGCAGACGCTGGGCGTCAAAGTGCCGCGCGCGTGGGCGGTCAGCGTCAACGCGCTGATCAGCCTGGTCTTCGGTTTCCTGCTGATGGTCGTCGCGACCGGCTTCATCGGCTCCTTCATCTCGTTCCTGACACTGCTCGCGGTGGCGTTCTCCGCCTGGATCGGCGTCTTCGGCGTCGACATGCTCCGCAGGCCCGCGTACGACGGAGCGGCGCTGATGGACACCACCCGTACCAGCGCCTACTGGTACCGCGGCGGGTTCGCCTGGCAGGCGATGGTCTCCTGGGCGGCCGCCCTGGTGACGGGCCTGCTGTTCACCAGGGTCGACTGGTTCGCCGGACCGCTCGCCGGGTCCTGGATCGGCAGGAACGGGCTGGGCTGGGCGGCGACGATCGTGCTGTCGGCGGCGCTGTACGCCGTGCTGCCGCGCACGCCCGGCACGCCGGCCGGACCGGTGGAGCCCGCGTCCGAACGTGAGGCCGCACCCCTGTCCATCTGACGCAACGTCAGCTACCGTCCCCCTTCGCCATGCCCACACCCGGCGGAGGGGGACTTCCCATGGCTTTGACGGTGGCCCGCTTCAACATGGTCGATCCGGCCGCGACACCGGAGACACTCGCGGCGCGCTACCGCGCGGCCCTGGAGATGGCCGTGTACGCCGACGACCGCGGCGTCGACACGGTCCAGACCGAGGAACACCACGGCGTGGACGACAACTGGCTGCCGTCCCCCCTGACCTTCGCGGGCGCCGTTCTCGGCGCCACCCGCCGTATCGCCGTCACCGTGTCCGCGATCATCGGCCCGCTGCACGATCCGCTCCGGCTGGCGGAGGACATCGCCGTACTGGACCTGATCGGCAGGGGCCGCCTGGTGACCGTGGCGGGCATCGGCTACCGGCCGCGGGAGTACGAGCAGCTGGGCGTGGAGTGGCACCGGCGCGGAGCGCTGCAGGACGAGCTTCTGGAGACGCTGCTGGCCGCGTGGACCGGCGAGAGCTTCAGCTTCCGCGGCCGTACCGTGCGGGTCACTCCGCGGCCGTACACCCGCCCGCATCCGATGCTGCTCGTCGGCGGGTCCTCGCGCGCGGCGGCCCGCAGGGCGGCGCGCCTCGGGCTGCCGTTCTTCCCCAGCGCCCATCTGCCGGAGCTGGAGGCGTACTACAACGAGCGGCGGGCCGAGTACGGATCGGACGGCTTCTGCATGATGCCGGCGGAGAAGACGCCGCTGCTGCACCTCTCGGAGGACCCCGACCGCGCGTGGGCGCTGTACGGCGGGCACTTCCTGCACGAGGCCCGGACCTACGCCTCCTGGCAGTCGCGGGACATCCGTTCCGCGGTGCGTTCGGCGGCCGGGACGGTCGAGGAGCTGCGGAACGAGGGCGTCTACCGGATCGTGACTCCCGACGAGTGCGTGGGACTCGGCGCCGAGAGCCTGGTGCTGCACCCGCTGTGCGGCGGTATGCCGGTGGACGAGGGATGGCGCAGCCTGCAGCTGCTGTGCGAACACGTACTGCCCCGGCTCACGCGCTGAGCCGGGGCAGTTCCGTGACGAGGAGAGGGGCAGCGGGGATTAGCCCATCTCCTCCAACGCCTTGCCCTTCGTCTCCTTGACGTACTTCAGTACGAAGGGGATCGAGAGCACGGCGAAGACCGTGTAGATCACGTAGGTGCCGGAGAGGTTCCAGTCCGCGAGGCTCGGGAAGCTGGCGGTGATGGCCCAGTTGGCGATCCACTGCGCGGACGCGGCGACGCCGAGGGCGGCGGCACGGATCCGGTTCGGGAACATCTCGCCGAGGAAGACCCAGACGACGACGCCCCACGAGAGTGCGAAGAAGAGGACGAAGACGTGGGCGGCGATCAGCGCCACGACGCCCTGGGTCTCCGGCAGTTTGCCGCCGACGAGGTCGGCGGAGAAGGCCCAGGCCTCCAGAGCCAGCGCGATCGCCATACCGGCGGACCCGATGAGAGCGAGCGGCCGGCGGCCGATCCGGTCGACGAGCACCATCGCGATCACGGTTCCGACGATGTTGATGATCGACGTGGTGAACGAGTAGAAGAACGAGCTCGACGGGTCGACGCCCACGGACTGCCACAGGGTGGCCGAGTAGTAGAAGGCTACGTTGATGCCGACGAGCTGCTGGAAGACCGAGAGGCCGATGCCGACCCAGACGATGGGCAGGAATCCGAAACGGCTGCCGAGCAGGTCCTTGAAGGTGGACTTGTGCTCGCGGTGCATCGCGTGGTCGATCTCGGCGATGCGCGCGTCGAGATCGACGCCCTTGCCCTCGACCTCGGACAGGACCTGCTTCGCCTTGTCGACCTTGCCCACCGAGATGAGGAAACGGGGCGACTCGGGGATCGCGAACGACAGCAGCCCGTAGAGCACGGCCGGGACGACCATCACTCCGAGCATCCACTGCCAGGCCTCGAGACCGGCGATCTCACCGCGCTGCTTGCCGTCGGCGAGCTGCAGGATGCCGTAGTTCACCAGCTGGGAGACGGCGATGCCGATGACGATGGCTGCCTGCTGGAAGGAGGCGAGCCGGCCGCGGTAGGCGGGCGGGGACACCTCGGCGATGTAGGCGGGACCGATCACGGAGGCCATGCCGATGGCGAAGCCGCCGATGATCCGCCACATGGCGAGGTCCCAGAGCGCGAACGGGACCGCGGAGCCGACGGCGCTGACCGTGAAGAGGAGGGCCGCGATCTGCATGCAGCGGATGCGTCCGATGCGGTCGGCGATCCGGCCGGCGGTGGCCGCGCCGACGGCGCAGCCGATCAGGGCGATGGCGATGACCTGGGCAAGGGTTCCGGAGCCGATGTCGTAACGGTCCCGGATCGCCTCGACGGCACCGTTGATCACAGAGCTGTCGTAACCGAAGAGGAAGCCGCCCATCGCGGCGGCGGCCGTGATGAAGATGACATGCCCGAGGTGGTCGGGGTGGGCCGACCGGGCTCCCGATGCCGGTGGCGGCTGCGCAGTGCTGGTCACGTGTACTCCTGGGGGCGTCCGGCAGCGTCGCCGGGCGTGGGGGGCGAGCCCTTCAAGTGGCGCACAGGTTCGCGAGGCGCACCACTTGAAGGTAAAAGCAACGCTGCAGAGACTATGCCTTCAAGTTTCGAAGTCAAGACCCTGCCTGAAATCGGCAGTGACGGACAGCGCGTCACATTGACTTCAAGTGTTGAAGAGTTTGTGTCGGTCGACTGGCCCGCGAAAGGTCAGCGGAGTCGCTGACTGATGACCTTGGAGACGCCGTCGCCCTGCATCGAGACGCCGTACAGAGCGTCCGCGACCTCCATGGTCCGCTTCTGGTGCGTGATCACGATCAGCTGGGAACTCTCCTGAAGCTCCTGCATGATCCGGATCAGCCGCTGGAGGTTCGTGTCGTCGAGGGCCGCCTCGACCTCGTCCATCACATAGAACGGACTGGGCCGCGCCTTGAAGATCGACACCAGCATCGCCACGGCCGTCAGTGAACGCTCCCCACCCGACAGCAGCGAGAGCCTCTTGACCTTCTTGCCGGGCGGCCGCGCCTCCACGTCCACGCCCGTGGTGAGCATGTTGTCGGGGTCGGTCAGCACGAGTCGTCCCTCACCGCCGGGGAAGAGCCGGGAGAAGACCCCCTCGAACTCGCGGGCGGTGTCCCGGTACGCCTCGGTGAAGACCTGCTCGACCCGCTCGTCCACCTCCTTCACCACCTGAAGCAGATCGGCACGGGTCTTCTTCAGGTCCTCGAGCTGCTCCGACAGGAACTGGTGACGCTCCTCCAGCGCCGCGAACTCCTCCAGAGCGAGCGGATTCACCTTCCCGAGCTGCTGGTACGCCCGTTCGGCCGACTTCAGGCGCTTTTCCTGTTCCACCCGGACGAAACGCCGGGGCTGGTTACGAGGATGCTCCGGGTCCTCCGGCATCTCCTCGCCCTCCGCCGGTGGCGACGGGGGAACGAGCTGGTCGGGGCCGTACTCGGACACCAGCCCGGCCGGCTCCACGCCGAGCTCCTCCAGGGCCTTCGTCTCCAGCTGCTCGATCCTCAGCCGCTTCTCCGCGCCCAGTACCTCGCCGCGGTGCACCGAGTCGGTCAGCTTGTCGAGCTCGCCCTTCAGGTCACGTCCGGTCCCGCGCGCGACGATCAGCTCCTGCTCGCGCTCTCCCTTGGCCGACTCGGCCGCGGCCCGCTCCGCCTCCGCCCGCACCAGCGACACCTCGACGTGGGCCAGCAACTGGCGGGCACCGGCGGCGACGGCCGCCGCGACCTCGGCCTCGTGACGCATCCTGGCGCGCCGCTGCTCCGCGCGCTCCCGCGCCTCACGCTCGGCACGCGCCCCCCGGTCGAGCGCGTCCGCACGCCCCGAGAGCCCCTTGACCCGCTCCTCGTGCGTACGGACCTGTAGGCGAGCCTCCATCTCCGTCTGCCGGGCGTTGGCACCGTCGGCGGCCAGCCGGTCGCGCACATGGGTGTCGGGCTCCTCCTCCGCCGGAGCCTCCTCGGCGACGAGCAGCCGCTCGGCCAGTTCCTCCGCCTCCTCGGTCGCCCGCTCCAGGGCCTCCTGCGCCCGGGCGGCGGCCGCTGCGGTCCGCTCGGCCTCGCCCGCCGCGCCCTTCGCCTGACCGGAGAGCCTGCCCAGCCGGCCGGAGACGGCGGACTTCTCCCGGTCGGCGGCGCGCCGCCGCTCCCCCAGCTCCTCGACGAGCGCGGCGCATTCGGAACGCAGAGCCGTGGCCCGCTGCTGGGCGGCGGCCAGTTCGTCGCACCGCCCGGCCAGCTCCTCCAGTTCGGCCGCCGCCTCGTCGACGGACGCCTGCACCTCGAGCAGGCTCGGAGCACCGGCGGACCCACCCTGCGCGAAGTGAGCCCCGAGCACGTCCCCCTCCGCCGTCACCGCGGTGAGGCCGGGGCGCGCGTACACCAGATCCTCGGCGTCCTCCAGCGTCCCCACGACGACCACGCGGGCCAGCAGCCGGCGCACGGCGGGCATCAGCTCCGCGGGCCCGCGGATGAGCCCTCCCGCGTCGACGCCGGGCCCGGTGCCCACCCCTCCCGCGTCGATGCCGGGCCCGGTGCCCGGTCCGACGGCGGCCGGCGAGGCGGTGTCCTCGACGTCGCCCGGGGCTGCGGACGCGAGGATCAGGGCCGCACGACCGGCGTCCTGCTTACGCAGGAGGCGGATCGCCTCCGCCGCCGTGGCCGGGTCCGCGACCGCCACCGCGTCCGCCGCCGCGCCCAGCGCCGCTGCCACCGGGACCTCGTATCCGGGTGTCACCGTGAGCAGTTCCGCGGCCGGGCCGAGCAGCCCGGCAAGGCGGTCCCCGGCTCCGAGCAGTGCCCCGGTCCCGTCCTTGCGCCGCAGACCCAGCGCCAGCGCTTCGCGGCGGGCGGCCACCGCGGCGCGCTTGCGCTCGGCCGCCGTGAGCGCCTCACGGGCCCCGCTCAGCGTGGCCTCCGCGTCGGCCAGTTCACGCTTCGCCGCCTCGTGCCGGCCCGCGAGTTCCGAGTCGTCGGCGTCCAGCGCGTCGACCTCGCCCTTGAGCTCTTCGTACTCCTCCTGCGCGGCCACGGCCCGCTCCCTGGCCTCGTCGCGGGCGGCGGCCAGCCGGTCGATCTCGGCCTGGGCCGACGCGGCGCGTGAACGGGCCGCGTTGACCTGCCCGTTCAACCGGGCGAGTCCTTCGCGGCGGTCGGCGATGGCGCGTGCCACGTCCTTGAGCCGCCGCTCCTCGACGACCAGCTCACGCTCCAGTTCGGCGCGGTGGGCGACGGTGTCCTCGAGGGCCCGTTCCGCCGACTCCAGCGCGGCTTCCAGCTCCGCCTCCTGTTCGCGGATGCGGGCCGCCTCACGCTCCATGTCCTCCGGATCGCGGCCGCGGCGCTCCTCCACGGGCTGCGCGGTCGCGCTCTTCACGCGGGCGTCGGCCAGTGAGACGGTGCCGCGCACCCGCTCGGCGAGCTGGGACAGTTCGTACCAGCTCTGCTGCGCGTGCCGCAGCCGGGGCGCGAGCCGGCGCACCTCGTCCTCCAGGTCCGCCTCACGGGTCAGGGCCGCCTTGAGCTCCGACTCCGCCGCCTCCTTGCGCTGCTTGAGCGCGGCCTCGTCGGCGACCTCGTCACGCAGCGCGTTCCGCATCCGTACGAGATCGTCGGCGAGCAGCCGCAGCCGGGCGTCGCGCAGATCGGCCTGGATGACGGCGGCCCGTCTGGCAACCGCCGCCTGTCTGCCGAGCGGCTTGAGCTGGCGGCGCAGTTCGTCCGTGAGGTCCTGCACGCGGGCCAGGTTGGCCTGCATCGCGTCCAGCTTCCGCAGCGCCTTCTCCTTGCGCTTGCGGTGCTTCAGGACACCGGCGGCCTCCTCGATGAAGGCCCGGCGCCCCATGGGATCGGCGTGCAGCACGGAGTCGAGCCGGCCCTGCCCGACGATGACGTGCATCTCGCGGCCGATTCCCGAGTCGGACAGCAGTTCCTGGATGTCGAGCAGCCGGCAGGTGTCGCCGTTGATCTGGTACTCGCTGCCGCCGTTGCGGAACATGATCCGCGTGATGGTGACCTCGGCGTACTCGATGGGCAGGGCGCCGTCGGAGTTGTCGATGGTCAGCGACACCTCCGCGCGGCCGAGCGGCGGGCGGCCGGTCGTCCCGGCGAAGATGACGTCCTCCATCTTCCCGCCGCGCAGCGACTTGGCGCCCTGCTCGCCCATGACCCAGGAAAGAGCGTCCACGACATTGGACTTGCCCGAGCCGTTGGGGCCCACGACGCATGTGATGCCGGGCTCGAACCGCAGGGTGGTGGCCGAGGCGAACGACTTGAAACCGCGCAGGGTCATGGCCTTGAGGTGCACGCCGCCGGACTCTACCTTTCACTCGCGGTTTCACCGATGAAGGTGCAGGGCACATCAGACGTTAAAGAAGGCTTCGGCACACGGGGGCGAGGTACGGGTCAGGGGTCGACGCAGAAGGATCCGCGGAAGGACCCACGGGACGAGGCGGAAAAGAAAGAAGGGACGCCGAGGCGTCCCTTGCATATCTTGCTGCGCGATGACTCCGGCGGACGCCGTGCTCAGGTGAGCGCGGGCTCCGCCCGGGGTACGTCGATGTCGATGCCGTCGAGCAGCGACTCTCCGGGGTGCTGAGCGACGGCAGCGTTGAGCGCGTCATTCTCGGACTGAATCCGTACAAGCTCGGATTCGAGGTCCTGGACGCGCTGCTGAAGCCGTCGCATCTCGGCGAGGAGTCGCGGGTCGGAACCGCCGACGTAACCGAGAAGCGCCTTTGCCATGATGGATGGTCCTCCACACTGAGTGACCGACCGAAGCGGTGTGGGTCGTGAGGGATTCGCACCCGCGGTGCTCGGCAGTCTTCGTTGTACTGCTTGCCGTGCTGCGGTTCTTAACTGCCGAACAGCTGAGGTGCGCGGGGCTTCCAGAGTCTCACCAAAAAGTTTGACGGTCAACACGATCACGCCCCGTATCGGCGGGCGGCCCGGGGGCATACGGCCGCTGAAGAGTGCGGCGGTGCCTGACCTGCGGGGCCCTGGGGGCGTGTCGATCATCTTTCCTCGCGCAGCCTGGCACGGCAAGCCCTTCTTGGCAACCACCAGGCCGTTTCTACCGACGGCAGGTGCCACGGACACCCTTCGCGAGGCGCCCGGAACGGCTCACGGCACCGTGTCCGTCACCGGATGGCGAAGTCCGGGTAACCGCCCCTGGGCGTGTCCCAGATCTCAGTGACACCGTCGACGCGACCGGGTGTGTCGTCGGAGCGAAGCCACTCCAGCAAACGGTGGCAATTCTCACGTGATCCCTCTGCCACCACCTGGACCCTGCCGTCGTCAAGATTGAGGGCGAAGCCGGTGAGGCCTCCGATCTCCAGAGCGTTTGCCCTGGTGAACCAGCGGAAGCCCACTCCCTGTACTCGGCCGCGTACCCAGGCGGTCAGCCGTGCGGTGTCGTTCATGGCTGCACCGTAACCGGCCCATTGTTTTCGCATCACCTCGGCCCCCGGGCCGCATGGCGTACAGTCCGGACGCAATCAAACCTCACTCGTACGGGTGAGGTCCGTTGACGCTCGACGTCGCGCATCAGGAAGGGACAGCAGATGGGTCGCCATCGGAAGAAGCGGGCGGGTCTGCCCGTACGCACCGGGCTGCTCGGGGCTTCTGCCGCCATGGCCGTCGGCGCCGTGGCCGTCGCCGGCGGCATGCTGCCCGGCGGCGAGGACAAGTACACCGTGGGCGCGGGGTCCGACCTCCGTACCGAGATGCGCACCGAGGTGCCGTCGTGGTTGCAGGCACAGGGCGACGCGAGCCCCTCCGGTTCCCCGAGCCGTAGCGCGGCGCCGTCGAAGTCGGCCTCCCCGAAGCCGTCCAGCCCGAGCGGGAGCGCGAAGAAGTCCGAGTCCGCGAAGCCATCGGCGACTCCGTCCAAGGAGACGAAGACCCCGGAGGCGAGGAAGAAGACCTCGTCGCCGACCCGCGAGGCGATACCCACGCCGGAGCGCACGACAGTGCCGACGCGGCCCTCGGCTCCGGCAACCTCCGCGGCCGCCTCCGCGGAGGCGGCGGTGATCGACCTGGTCAACGAGGAGCGCGCGAACGTCGGCTGCAGCCCGCTCAAGGCCAGCGGCGAGCTGTCCGACCTGGCCCGCGCGCACAGCAGGGACATGGCGGAGCGCAACTTCTTCGACCACACCAACCCCGACGGCGAGACGCCGTGGGACCGTGCGGAGAAGGCCGGCGTCAGTGGCCTCGGCGGCGAGAACATAGCCCGCGGCCAGGCCGACGCCCAGGCGGTCATGAACTCCTGGATGAACAGCGAGGGCCACCGCGCGAACATCCTGAACTGCGACTTCACGACGCTGGGAGTCGGCGTCCACATGGGCGACGGCGGCCCTTGGTGGACACAGAACTTCGGCTACTGATCGGCTTCGCGTCCGATCCGTGCGATGCGTACGGGAGGGCCCGGGACACCTGAGGTGTCCGGGGCCCTCCTGTCTGTCCGGCCTGTGGCGTCAGGAGACGGTGCGCGGGACGCGTTGGCAGCGGGGGCAGAAGTAGCTGGAGCGGTTCATCCAGGGGCGGCGGCGCATCGCGGTGCCGCAGCGCCGGCAGGGCTCGTCCTCTCGGCCGTAGGCGTCGAGGGAGCGGTCGAAGTAGCCGGACTCGCCGTTCACGTTGACGTACAGGCTGTCGAACGTGGTGCCGCCGACGGCGAGGGCTGCCGTCATCACCTCGCGGACGTGCCGGAGCAGTTCGGTGGAGCGAGGGCGGGTGAGTGTCGCGGTGGGCCGCTCGTAGTGGAGCCTGGCTCGCCACAGCGCCTCGTCCGCGTAGATGTTGCCGACGCCGCTGATCAGGGACTGGTCCAGCAGGGCGCGTTTGACCGTGGTGCGGCGGGCCCGCATGGCGGTGTGGAACGCCGCGTCGTCGAAGAGCGGGTCGAGCGGATCGCGGGCGATGTGGGCGAGGACGTCCGGCAGACCGTCCGGGGCGTTCTCGTGCAGGGAAAGGCCGCCGAAGGTGCGCTGGTCGACGAACCGCAGCTCGGTGCCAAGGGAGTCCGCGAAGCGTACGCGGACGCGCAGGTGCTTCTCGTCGGCCGCGTCCTGCGGCTGCACCAGGAGCTGGCCGCTCATGCCGAGGTGCCCGAGGACCGAGGTGTCCGTGTCCCGCAGTGGCAGCCACAGGTACTTGCCGCGGCGACATGCCTCGCCGAAGGTGCGGCCCCGCAGCCGTGCCGCGAAGTCCTCACCGCCGGCCAGGTGCCTGCGGACGGCGCGCGGGTGCAGCACCTGCACCTCCGCGATCGTGCGTCCGCTGACCCAGGTCTCCAGGCCACGGCGTACGACTTCGACCTCGGGCAGCTCGGGCACGGGTCTCCTTCTGCGACTCGCTCGGGTGACGACGCCCGCAGCGTACCGCCCGGTCAGGGGCCGCCGACGGGCGGGAACAGCCGTGAGGCCCCCCGCCCGAGGGGGGCGGGGGGCCTCACGGAACTGCTGTCGGTCGCGGAGCGCCGGACTCAGGCCGAGGCCCGGTCCGCCGGTGCCGGGGTGGAAGGGGTGTCGGCGGCCCCTTCGCCGGTGGTGGCACCGGTCTCTGCGGCCTCCTTGGCCGCAGCCGCGCGCTGGTCGGCGGCGGCACGGATCTCCCGCCAAGCCGACTCCGCGGCCTGCTGTTCCGCTTCCTTCTTGCTGCGGCCGGTGCCGGTGCCGTACGAGACACCACCGACGCGGGCGGCAGCAGTGAAGACCTTCTCGTGATCCGGCCCGGTCTCTGTGACCAGGTACTCCGGAACTCCGAGTCCCTCGGCCGCGGTCAGCTCCTGGAGACTGGTCTTCCAGTCCAGGCCGGCGCCGAGGTTCGAGGACTTCTCGATCAGCGGGTCGAAGAGCCGGTGCACCAGCTCGGACGCCGCCTCGAGACCCTGGTCGAGATAGACCGCGCCGATCACCGCTTCAAGGGTGTCGGCGAGGATGGATGCCTTGTCCCTGCCCCCCGTGCCCTCTTCGCCACGGCCGAGCCGGATGAAGGAGCCGAGTTCCAGCCCACGGCCGACCTCCGCCAGCGCACGCGAATTGACCACCGCGGCCCGCAGCTTGGCCAGTTGGCCTTCAGGCAGGTCGGGGTGGGTGCGGTACAGCGTGTCGGTGACCACCAGGCCGAGCACGGAGTCCCCGAGGAACTCGAGCCGCTCGTTGGTGGGCAGACCGCCGTTCTCGTACGCGTACGAACGGTGGGTCAGCGCGCGCACCAGAAGGGCGGACTCGAGGTGATACCCGAGCCGCCCTTCCAGAAGCGTGTGGGACGAGGCATTGTCCGTCTTGTTGGACTCAGACATTGCGCCTCTCACCAGCCGCTCAGACCTCGAGGACCTGGCGCTTGTTGTAGGTGCCGCAGCTGGGGCACGCGATGTGCTGCTGCTTCGGCTCCTGGCAACGCTCACACGAAACCAGGGTGGGGACCGCAGCCTTCCACTGCGACCGGCGGTGGCGCGTGTTGCTGCGCGACATCTTCCGCTTCGGAACAGCCACGGCTACTTCTCCTGCTTCTCGTCGACGCCCGCTTCGGCGCCGCCCATGTTGTCCTTCTCGCCGTCCTGAACGGTCTCGGCGAGTCCCTGCAGTGCCGCCCAACGGATGTCGACGGCGTCGTGGTGGTGGTCCGGGTTCTCGTCCAGCCTGACTCCGCACTCGGAGCACAGACCGGCACAGGTCTCCCGGCACACCGGCTGCATCGGCAGTGCGAGCACCACCGCATCACGCAGCACGGGTTCGAGGTCGAAAAGGCCGTCCTCGAGAAAGAGCCTGTCCTCGTCCTCTTCGTCGTCGTCAGGCTCCGCAGTGCGACTGCGGCTCCTGTCGTCGGCTTCGGGGTACGTGAACATCTCCTGGAAGTCCGCGGCGACCTCATGGCGCAGCGGCTCCAGACACCTTACGCACTCCCCCTCGGCGGCCGCACGGGCGGTGCCTGTGACAAGCACCCCTTCCATGACGGACTCGAGGCGGAGGTCCAGCTCCACGGGCGCGCCTTCCGGCACACCGATGACATCGGCGATGCCGAGGTCCTTGGGAGCGTCCACCGTGCGGGAGATCCGCTGGAGCGCACCGGGTCGCCGTCCCAGCTCGTGTGTGTCGAACACGAGGGGGTTGCGGTGGTCGAGGCGCGTGCTCAGGGGACTTCCTGCTTTCGGTTCGTGGGGAGGGCCGTCCCTGTCGCGGGGCGAAGCGGACAGCCGGGATCGCGGAACTACGCGCGACCGAAGAACCAGGGTACTTCAACAGCCGCGATAGACCCAATCCGGGCCTGTCAGCGCCCCTGCTCGTACCGCTTCAGCTGCTCCAGGTCGATCATGCTGGTGTCGAAGAGACTCGTCTCGTCGAGCGCCGCGGCCTGCTGGGCGTGCGGCTGGTGCTGCGCCTGGGGCTGGTGCTGCGGTTGCTGCGGCTGTTCGTAGGTGTACGCGTCCTGGTGACCGTACTGGCCGTAGACCTGCTCCTGGCCGCCGTAGCCCCCCGCGTACGGGTCGGGCTGCTGGTAGCCCGCGTACGCCTCCTGGGGCTGGTACGGGTACGGGTCGGGCTGGGCGGGGATCTGCGGCTCCGGCTGGGGCGGCCGGTAGGCGTACGTGTCCTGCTGCTCGCGCACGGGCGCCGGGTCGGCGAGTTCCGCGAGGCCGGCGAGGTAGTCGGCGTCGCTCGTGTGCTGGTGCCCGCCCGCGGCATCCTGGGCGGCCATGTGCGCGCCGAGGTCGTCCGTGGCGATGCGTCCGTGCAGCTTCTGACGGCCGCGGCCGACCGCGTCCAGCGTCTTGGAGAGCACGGCCTCGAAGGCTCCGAGCTTGGCGTCGACGTACTGGTCGGCCCGCTGGATGAGCGTCTGCGGGTCGTTGCTGTGCTCCGGCGCGTCCTCGTCGGCGTAGCCCTGCTCGTCGAGGCCGGGTCCCCGGCCGAGGAGCTTCTCGCGCCCGCGGTCGACGGAGCCGATGGTCTTGGTGAGGACGACCTCGAAGTTCGCGAGCTTGGAGTCGACGTAGTCGTCGGCCTCCGCGCGGATCTCCTCCGCCTCGCGGCGGGCCTCGGAGAGGATACGGTCGGCCTCGTCCTGGGACTGGCGGGCGACCTGGGTGTCGGAGATCAGAGAGCCGCGCTCGGCGTGGGCGGACTCGATGATCCGCTCGGCCTCCCGGCGGGCCTGCTCGACCATCTGCTCACGGCCGCCGATCAGCTCCTGGGCCTGGGCCAGGGAGCCGGGCAGCGCCTCGCGCACCTCCGCGAGCATGGCGAGCAGCTCGGCGCGGTTGACCACGCAGGACGCCGACATGGGCATGGAGCGGGCGTTCCCGACCGCTTCGACGATCTCGTCGAGCTTCTTCTGCACGTCCACCGTGGTTCGCCACTCTCTGCTGCGGATTGTCAGACGGACGGGGACGACTGTACGGGCAGTCCGTGACGGCCCGACACCGGGTGACGGATTGTCAGCTCCCCTGCGGGTCAGCCCTTCTCCGCGAGCCGTGCGACCAGTGCCCGGTGGACGGTGTCGGGCAGCAGGTGGGAGACGTCGCCGCCCCAGGCCGCGACCTCCTTGACCAGACTGGAGGAGAGGAAGCTGTAGGTCGGGTTGGTGGGCACGAACAGCGTCTCCACGCCCGAGAGGCCGTTGTTCATCTGGGCCATCTGCAGCTCGTAGTCGAAGTCGCTGACCGCCCGCAGCCCCTTCACGATGGCGGGGATGTCGCGCTCCTTGCAGAAGTCCACGAGGAGACCGTGGTGGGACTCCACCACGACGTTCCCGTAGTCACCGGTGACCTCGCGGATCATGGCGATCCGCTCGTCGACCGTGAACAGTCCCTGCTTGGACTTGTTGATCATCACCGCGACATGCACCACGTCGTACAGCTTGGAGGCGCGGGCGATGATGTCGAGGTGTCCGTTGGTGATGGGGTCGAACGACCCCGGACAGACTGCGCGGCGCAACTGAAGTCCCTCGCTCTCCGGTCCGGTCATGGTGCGTCTTCGCACGTAGAGGCGGCGCGACCGTACCAAAGCGTCCCCTCGCCGTAGCGACGGGCCCGCAGTGGCGTGAAGCCCTGTGGCCACGTGAATTCTCCGCCTCTGGTGCTGCGCTCCACGGTGACGAGCGCATCGTCGGCGAGCCAGCCCTGGAGGCGGAGTGTGAGCAGAATCTCGCGAAGATCGTCGTCGGTGACGGCGTACGGCGGGTCGAGGAAGACCACGTCGTAGGGGCTCTCGGGCGCCGGTCCCGTGACGATCTGTTCCGCTTTGCCGCCGCGGACGTCGGCGCCGGGCAGGCCGAGCGCCCGTACGTTCTCCCGTACGACGCGGGCCGCGCGGGCGTCCGCCTCGACCAGCAGCGCGTGGGCGGCGCCACGGGACAGCGCTTCCAGGCCGACGGCGCCCGAGCCCGCGTACAGATCGGCGATGCGGATGCCCTCGAGGGAGCCGAGCTGTGCCTCCCAGCTGGAGAACAGCCCTTCCCGGGCACGGTCGGACGTGGGGCGGGTGCCGGTGCCGGGCGGAACGGCGAGGCGGCGTCCGCCGGCGACGCCGGCGATCACGCGGGTCATGAAGGGCCTCTCTCGACGGGCTGACGCCCCCAGTGTCTCAGCCCCCCAGTGTCTCAGCCCTTGTCGAGGTACTGCTCCCGCTCCTTGTCCAGCAGGGCGTCCAGCGCCGTGCGCAGCTCCGGCAGACGCTCGAGCTCCGGGTCGGCGGCGACGATCGCGACCGCCTCCTCACGGGCCGCGGCGATGACCTCCTCGTCCTCGATGACGGCGAGCATCCGCAGGGAGGACCGCACTCCCGACTGCGCCTGGCCGAGCACATCGCCCTCACGGCGCTGCTCGAGGTCGATACGGGAGAGTTCGAAGCCGTCAAGCGTCGAGGCGACGGCGCCCAGGCGCTGACGGGCCGGGCTCGCCTCCGGCATCTCGGTGACCAGCAGGCACAGTCCGGCGGCACTGCCGCGGCCGACCCGGCCGCGCAGCTGGTGGAGCTGCGAGACGCCGAACCGGTCCGCGTCCATGATCACCATGGCGGTGGCGTTGGGGACGTTCACGCCGACCTCGATGACGGTGGTGGCGACCAGCACGTCGACCTCGCCGGCGGCGAAGCGGCGCATCACGTCGTCCTTGTCGTCGGGATGCATGCGTCCGTGCAGGACCTCGACCCGCAGGCCGGCCAGCGGGCCTGCGGCGAGCTGCTGCGCGACATCGAGGACCGCGAGCGGCGGGCGCTTCTCCGCCTCGTCCTCCGCCGACTTCTTCCTGGGCTTCTCGTCCTCCGCGTCACCGATGCGGGGGCACACCACATAGCCCTGGTGGCCGTTCTCCACCTCTTCGCGGACCCGCTCCCAGGCGCGGGCCAGGAAGTGCGGCTTGTCGGCGGCCGGCACCACATGGCTGGCGATCGGGGAGCGTCCGGCGGGCAGCTGGTCCAGGACGGACGTCTCCAGGTCGCCGAAGACGGTCATCGCGACCGTGCGCGGGATGGGCGTGGCGGTCATGACCAGCAGGTGCGGTGGCTGCTTCCCCTTCGAGCGCAGGGCGTCGCGCTGCTCCACGCCGAAGCGGTGCTGTTCGTCGACGACCACGAGGCCCAGGTCGTGGAACTGCACCTTGTCCTCGATCAGGGCGTGGGTGCCGATGACGATGCCCGCCTCGCCGGTCACCAGGTCGAGCAGCGCGTGGCGACGGGCCGCGGCCCCCATGGATCCGGTGAGCAGCACGACCTTGGTGCCCTGCTCGGAACCGCCCAGCATGCCCTTCTCGGCCAGCTCGCCCATCATCTCGGTGATGGAGCGGTGGTGCTGCTGGGCCAGGACCTCGGTGGGGGCCAGCATCGCCGCCTGGCCGCCCGCGTCGACGACGGCGAGCATCGCCCGCAGCGCGACCATCGTCTTACCGGAGCCCACCTCGCCCTGGAGGAGGCGGTGCATCGGGTGCTCGGTCGCCAGGTCGTCGAAGATCTCCTTGCTGACCGACTGCTGGCCTTCCGTGAGCGTGAAGGGCAGCTTCGCGTCGAAGGCGTCGAGAAGTCCGCCGGGGGCCGGCCTGCGGGCCACGGCGGGCAGTTGGGTGTCGGCGAACCTGCGGCGGGCGAGGGCGACCTGGAGGACGAACGCCTCGTCCCACTTGAGCCGCTCCCTGGCCTCCTCGACGTCGGCCCTGGTGCGCGGCCGGTGGATCTTGCGCAGGGCGTCCGGCAGGGCTGCCATGCCACGGCCTTCGCGCAGCGTCTTCGGCAACGGGTCCACGGCCTCCACTGCCCGGTCCAGCACCGCGTCGACCGCCTTGGAGATCTTCCAGGACTCCAGCTGCTTGCAGGCCGGGTAGATGGGGATGAGCCGGCCCGCGAACGCGTCCACGGCGTCGGCCGTGCTCGCGTCGCCGCTCAGCGGCTCGTACGCCGGGTGGGAGAGCTGGAGCTTGCGGTTGAAGACGCCCACCTTGCCGGCGAACATCGCACGGGTGCCCGGCAGCAGGTCCTTGTGCGGCTTGTGGACACCCTTGCCGAAGAAGACCAGCTGGAGCCGGCCGCTGCCGTCGGTGATCGTCACCTCCAGGCGCCTGCCGCGCCCCTGGTTGAAGGTGTGGACACGCGCGTCGGCGACCTGGGCCACCACGGTGACGTGCTCGTCCAGCGGCAGTTCGGACAGGGAGGTCAGCTCCCCGCGCTCCGCGTACCGCCGCGGGTAGTGGTGCAGCAGGTCACCGAGGGTGTGCAGGTCGAGATGCTCGGCCATCACCTTGGCGGTGGCGGCACCGAGCGTCTTCTTGAGGGGTTCGTCGAGCGCGGGCACGCTTTCCATTGCACACCACGCCACCGACAGTCGTCGCACACCTGTTGATAACTCCTGGTCAATGCGGCGTCGCGGGCCCTACGATGACCGTTCTCCCACCCCAGACCGCGATCACCGTCGTACGGGATCGCCCGACCCGCGCCGTCGCCCGACCCCCCACCGGCGCAGCGACGATGACATCTGAGACCACTCCGTCCGGCGGTACGACCACACCGCACGCGACCACTCCGCACCCGGCACCGCACACCTTCCAGGTCGATCTCCGCGGCCTGGTGGACCTGCTGTCGCACCATCTCTACTCCAGTCCCAAGGTCTATCTGCGCGAACTCCTGCAGAACGCGGTGGACGCGATCACCGCCAGGCGCGCCGAGGAACCCGACGCCCCCGCGCGGGTACGGCTGTACGCCGAGAACGGCGGGCTGCGCGTCGAGGACTCGGGCATCGGCCTCACCGAGGCCGATGTGCACAACCTGCTCGCGACCATCGGCCGCAGTTCCAAGCGCGAGGGGCTCGAGTCCGCGCGGGCCGAATTCCTCGGGCAGTTCGGCATCGGGCTGCTCGCCTGTTTCGTCGTGGCGGCCGAGATCCGGGTGGTGAGCCGCAGCGCCCGTACGCCGGAAGCGCCTCCCGTCGAGTGGTCCGCCCGCGACGACGGTTCGTACACCGTGCGCACCCTGCCCGACGACGCCCGCCCCGAGCCCGGCACCACCGTGTACCTGAGCGCCCGGCCCGGCAGCGCCGACTGGCTCGACGAGAAGCGGGTCGTCGCGCTCGCGCGTGACTTCGGCTCCCTCCTCCCGTACGACGTCAGCGTCGGGGGCACCCCTGTCAGCGAGCTTCCGGCGCCCTGGGACCGCGCGTACCCGGGCCCGGCCGCGCGCCGGGTGGCCCTCGCGCGGCACTGCCAGGAGCTGTTCGGGTTCGCCCCACTCGACTCGGTGGACCTCGACCTGCCGGTCGCCGGGGTGCGCGGCGTCGCCTACGTGCTGCCGTCGGCGGTCAGCCCGGCGCAGCGCTCGGGGCACCGGGTGCATCTGAAGGGCATGCTGCTCACCGAACGGGCCGACGAACTGCTGCCGGACTGGGCGTTCTTCGTGCGGTGCGTCATCGACACGGACAGCCTGCGGCCCACCGCGTCCCGCGAGTCGCTCTACGCGGACGAGACCCTCGCCGCCGTCCGGGAGGCCCTCGGCGACCGCATCCGGGAGTGGCTGACCTCCCTGGCGGCGGGCGACCCGGAGCGGCTGACGCAGTTCCTGTCCGTCCATCACCTGGGTGTGAAGTCGCTGGCGCGGCACGACACCGACATGCTGCGCACGATGCTGCCGTGGCTGCCGTTCGAGACGACCGACGGACAACTGTCGCTGGAGGAGTTCGCCCAGCGCCACCCGGTGGTGCACTTCGCTCGGACCGTCGAGGAGTACCGGCAGGTCGCTCCGATCGCCTCCGCCCAGGGCATCGGGCTCGTCAACGGCGGCTACACGTACGACGCCGATCTGGTGGAGCGTCTGCCGCAGGTCCGGCCGGGGACGGTGGTCGCCGAGATCGACGCCGACACGGTCACCGCGCACCTCGACGCCGTCGACCCGGCCGAGGAGCTCGCCCTGGCCGGATTCCTCGCCGCCGCGCGGGCCAAGCTCGACCCGCTGGGGTGCGACGTGGTGCTGCGCGCCTTCCACCCGCTCACGCTGCCGGCCCTCCACCTCGACGACCGTGCCGCCCGGCACGAGCAGGCGCGTGCGGAGGAGGAGTCCAGGGCGGACGACCTGTGGGCCGGCATTCTCGGGTCGCTGCGCGGCAGCGCGCCCCGCGCCCGGCTGGTGCTCAACCATCTCAACCCGCTGATCCGGAGAATCGTTTCCCTCGACGGTGAGCTCGCCGGGACGGCGACGGAATCGCTGTACGGGCAGGCCCTGCTGATGGCACAGCGGCCACTGCGGCCGGCCGACTCCGCGCTGCTCAACCGTGCGTTCATGGGCCTGCTGGAGTGGGCCACCCACGACCAGGAGAACGGCCGATGAGCCTCGACACCCCCAAGGACGCCGCCGCCCTGCGGCAGGCGCTGAACGACAACTACGCCGAACCGGAGGGCCCCGAGCGCAACGCCCGCGGGGAACGGCTCTTCGCGGAGATCGAGCAGCTCGGCGACACGTCACTGATCATCGACGGCCTCGACCACCTGATGCAGGTCTACAACTACAGCTCGGAGGCGGACAAGATGTTCGTCCCCTTCGCCAGGCTGCTGCGGATGTGGGACGACCGGCCGGGGGACTTCGGCGGGCGGCAGGCCCACTCCCTGTTCTGGATGTTCAAGTGGGTCTCCAGCGGCATGATCGACCAGCCGCACATCCCGCTCGCCTCCATCGAGAAGTGGCAGGCGGAGATGGAGCACCGCTACCGGCTCGCGGGCCACTCCGAGCGGGCGGTGCGCCAGGGTGAGTTGCGCATCGCCCGGCACCTCGGCGACATGGAGCGCGCCCAGCGGGCGTACGACGCGTGGCAGGCCGCGGACCGGGACGACAAGAGCGACTGCCACGCCTGCGAGCTGCGCGTGCAGGGGAACTGGCAGGCGCACCGCGGCGACGACGAGGGGGCGCTCGCCACCTGGCGGCCGGTGCTCGAGAGCGAGTTCACCTGCGCGCACGAGCCGCACGCCGTACTCGCGGCCTCGCTGCTGCCGCTGCTGAGGCTGGGGCGCGCGGAGGAGGCCCGCGCCAACCATCTGCGCGGTTACCGGCTGGCCCGCTCGAAGGAGAGCATGCGCAGCGCGGTCGCCCGGCACGTCGAGTTCTGCGCGCTGACGGGCAACGAGGCGCGGGGTCTGGAGATCCTGGCCGAGCGGCCCTCGTACTTCACCGACACCGGCGAGCCGAGCAGTCTGCTCAGCTATCTGGAGGTCACCACGCTCCTCACCGACCGGCTCACCGCCCTCGGGCACGGGGACCAGAGCATGGCGGGTCCCGGCGGCCGTACCTGGAGCGTGCGCGAACTCGCCGTCCACGCCCGCGCGGAGGCACGGGCCATCGCCGCACGCTTCGACGCGCGCAACGGCAACGCCTGCTTCAGCGAGCAGAGCGCCGAGCGCATGGACCGTGCGCCGCTGCTGGAACGGCTGCCGCTGGGGGTGCGGGCGGCGCGGCCGGTGTCCGTGCCGCGTCAGGCACCCCCGTCCTCGGCGGAGGGCACGCCCGCCGCCGGTCCCGCCGGCCTGGCGGAGCTGCTGGCGAATGCGCGCCGGCTCTCGGAGGCGCAGCACCCGGACGCGACGGCCGCGTGGGCCGCCGTGGCCGGGGCCGCCGAGCAGGGCGGCGTCGAAATCGGCGCCCTGGAGCGGGCGGAGATCGAAGACCACCGGGGGATGGACCCCGCCACACCGCCGGCCGACGCCATCGGTCTCTTCACGTCGGCGGCCGAGCTGTACGAGTCGGCCGGGGAACCCGGACGAGCGGCGTCCTCCCTGGCGAGGGCCGCGTACTGCGTCGGCCTCGACGGCCGGCTCGGCGAGGCGCTGGCCGCGGTGCAGGAGCCCTGCGACCGTGCCCTCGCCCTGTACGCCGAGGGCCGGGCGACCGCACGGCAGACCGGCCGTGCGCTGCTGTGCCGGGTACGCGTCCTCAGCGACATGATCAGCGACCTGCGGGTCCAGGAGGCCGTGGAAGCGGCGGTCACGTCCCTCGACGAGGCCGTGCAGGCGCTCCTCGCCTTCGCGGAGCCGGAGCGGGAGGACCCCGGCGTCGGTGTCGTCATCAGCGAGGCGCTCGGCTACGCGGGCAACATCACCGCATTCCGCGGCGACCCGGCCGGGGCGGCCGAGCTCTACGCGCGCGCCGCCGACACCTGCATCCGGGCGGGGCGCCCCTGGTACGCCGTGGAGGCCGAGACCCAGCTGGCCGGCGTCAGCCGGCACCTCGGCGACCTGGAGACGGCCGAACGGGCCTCGCGGGCGGCCCTGGAGCATGCCGCTCCCTTCGCCGCCCCGGCCGGGCGGTCCCGTCTCCACCTCCAGCTCGTCGAGACGCTCGCCGACGCCGGCAGCTTCGAGGAGGCGGCCGACCACGCCCTCGAAGCCGCTCACTGGGCCGACGAGGCGGGCGAGGGCGCCGGAAACGGGGCGTACGCCAGACACCGGCTGGGCGGCTTCCTGCTGCAGCTCGGACGCACCGACGAGGCCGCGGCCGTCCTGGAGTCCGTACTGCCCGACCTCACGGCGGAGGACCACGGCGACGGCATGATCGTGCAGACACTGTGGTGGCTGGGCGACTGCTGCATGGCCCTGGACGAGCCGCGCGAGGCCGCGGAGCACTGGCTGAAGGCGGCGGACATCGCCCAGGGCTGGCCGGAGCAGCGGGACCACGCGGTGCTCGCGAACCTGGCGGGTCAGGCACTGTTCCGCGCACACCTCAACCCCCAGGCCGAGCTGGCCTACGTGCGCGCCGGCGAACTGTGGCGCGACCTCGGCGACGTGCACGCCGTGGTACGCACACTGCGGGTGCGGGCGTGGATCGCCGTACGCGAGGGGCAGGCGGGCATGGAGGCCGCGCGCGAGCTGATGGAGGCCGCGGCGGCGGAGTGCGAGTCGGCGCTCGGCACGGCGGCCGAGGACGTCGACGCCGACGCCGACGCCGACGCCGATGTCGACGTCGCGGCCCGGCTGCGGGCGGAACTGGCGGACACGCACCGCCAGACCGGCGACCTGATCGCGAGCTCCTGCGAGGAGTCCGACGGCCCGCGCCACCGTGCCGCGTACGAGGAGGCGGTCGGCTTCGTCCTGCGGGCCGTGACCTGCTTCGAGGAGGCGGGCGACGCGTTCACCGACCGGCGTACGGGAGCGCAGCTCATGGCGGCGTGGCTGTACGCGGAACTGTCCGACGCGGACGCGGCGGCGGCACTGGCCCGGGCCGTGCTGGCGACGTACCCGGCGGGGCCGGAGTCCGGGGACGCCGCGGCGGGGCGGTGCGCGGAGGCGCGGGAGGTGTTGGGGCAGGTGGGCGCGACGGCGTAGCGCTCGCACCTGCGGTGTTCCCCACCCCGCCCCTTCCCGAACCGGGGCCGGCCCCGGGCCCCGTACCGCCCTGGCGGGCCGCTGTCCCGCCCGGGCGGGCGTTGCACGGCGCTCCGCACGGCCTGACGGCCGTGGGGGTCCGAGTGCCGCCTGCGGCGAGCCGCGTCCCCACCCCGCCCCATTCCCGAACCGGGGCAGGCCCCGGCCCCCGTACCGCCCTGCGGGCCGGGCCGCTGTCCCGCCCCGGCGGGCGGCAAACCGCGCTCCGCACTGCCTGACGGCCGTGGGGGGGCCGAGTGCCGCCTGCGGCGAGCCTCGTCCCCACCCCGTCCCATTCCCGAACCGGGGCAGGCCCCGGACCCGTACCGCCCTGCGGGTTGCTGCCTCGCCTGGCGAGCGGTGTACGGCGCTCCGCACGGCGGACTCACACTCCCCCCGCGGCCTGACAGCCGTACGCGGGTCCGAGTGCCGCCTGCGGCGGGCCGCGTCCCCACCCCCCTTCCCGAACCGGGGCCGGCCCCGGGCCCCGTACGGCCCTGGCGGGCCGCTGTCCCGCCGCCCTGCGGCCGGGCCGTGTCCCACCCTGGCGGGCGGTGTACCGCGCGAAGCGCGGTGGCCGCAATCTCCCCCTACGTGCCCGGCGGCCGTGGGGGCGGGTACCTCCCACGCCGCCAGGCGTAGGGGGTACCGAGTGCCCCCAGCCGGGCTGGATTTGCCGCTGCGCGGCATCTTCAGCCTCGCCGGCGTTCGAGGCGCGGGGGTACGGGGGCAGAGCCCCCGAAACAGGTCCGGGCGGAGCCCGGTTGCGGGGAGGGGCGGGGTGGGGGAACGGCCCCGCGCGGCGGAAGCGCACCCACCGGCGGCCTACTCCACGCCGATCAGCAACGGCGTCGCCCCGCCGCCCCCTTCGTACACGACCGTGTCCACCGCCAGGTAGCCCTCCCGGACGTGTGCCTCCAGGCGGGCCGACAGGCCCTCGGGGGCCGACTCGCCGAGGACCAGCGTGACCAGTTCGCCGCCGGACGAGAGCATGCGGTCCAGCAGCGTCACGGCCGTCTCCGTGACGTCCCCGCCGATCACCGCGACGTCGCCGTCGATCATGCCGAGTACGTCCCCGGCCTGGCAGACGCCCGCCGAGGTCCACGACTGGTGTTCCGCCACGGCGAGTTCGGCGTAGCGGGTGGCACCGGCGGCGGCGGTCATCGCGACGACGTCCTCGTCGAAACGGCGGTCCGGTGCGTGGACCGCCATCGCCGCCAGGCCCTGGACCGCCGAGCGGGTGGGGATGAGCGCGACGCGGACGCCCTCCGTACGGGCCTGCTCGGCGGCTGCGGCGGCCGTGTGGCGCAGGGAGGTGTCGTTGGGGAGGAGGACGACCTCGCGCGCGTGCGCCCGGCGGATCGCGTCGACCATCTCGCCGCTGGCCGGTGGTTCCCCCGGCCGGGTCAGGACCGTGGTCGCTCCGGCCCGGCAGCACAGGTCCGCCAGCCCTTCCCCCTGCACCACCGCGACGACCGCCCGCTGCGTCTGTTCGCGCGGCGCCGTGTCCGCCGCGGTGTCGAAGTGCGTGATGCGGATGCGGTAGGGCCGTCCCGCCTCGACACCCGCCTCCACGGCGGCGCCGGCGTCGTCCACGTGGACGTGGACGTTCCACAGACCGTCGCCGCCGACGACGACGAGGGAGTCGCCCAGCCCGTCGAGGCGGGTCCTCAACCGGGCGACGGCCGCGTCGTCCGCCTCGAGGAGATAGATCACTTCGAAGGCCGGGCCGCCGTCGGCGCAGGGCTCCGCGTCCGCGGTCTGCCGTACGGGGCGTGCGTGGGCGAGCGCGGGGGCCTGTGGTGATTCGCCGGAGACCGCCTGCACCAGCGCGCCGAGGACGGTCAGCAGTCCCCGTCCGCCCGCGTCCACGACCCCCGCGCGGTCCAGCACGGCGAGCTGCCGGGGTGTGGCGTCCAGTGCGGCGCGGGCGCCCGCGTAGGCCGCCCGTACGGCGTCGGCGGGCGTCTTCCCCGCCGGGGTCCCGGTCGCGTCGGCGGCCGCGTCCGCCGCCGCACGGGCGACGCTGAGGATGGTGCCCTCGACGGGATGCGCGACCGCTTCCCGCGCCAGCTCCGCGGCCCGCCGCAGCGCCCCGGCCAGGTGATCGCCGTCACCGATGCGTTCCGCCATGCCGCGCAGGAGCTGCGCCAGGATCGTGCCCGAGTTGCCGCGCGCGCCCAGCAGAGCGCCGTGGGCCATCGCCCGGATCACATCACCGGGGGCGGGCGCCGATGGCCCGGTCTCGTGGGCGGCGAACACGGCCTCCACGGCCTGGGCTGCCGACTCCACGGTCAGGTACAGGTTCGTGCCCGTGTCCCCGTCCGCGACGGGGTACACGTTGATCGCGTCGATCTCCTCGCGCTCGCGCCCCAGGGACTCCAGTGCCAGTGAGCACCAGGCCCGTACGACCGAGGCGTCGAGACTCTGCGGCACCTGTGATCCTCCTTGAGCTGCCGGGCCGTCGCCCCTGGTGGGAAGGGCCGTGGGCTGCGGGACGTCCCGCAGCGTAGACCCCGGGCGGGACCCGGCGGCGGGCCGGGGGCGGCGGGGGCATGCTAGTTTCGTGTCTCGGAGACAGTGGATGTATGCTGCTCCAGTTGCCCGATGAAAATCGGGCCATTCCCCCGGCAAGCCACTTCAGATTCCTGATTCCGGCGCGCCGGATTTCACTGTAAGTGCATCTGAAGTCTTTGGAGTGACCCGTGGCTGCCAACTGCGACGTCTGCGGCAAGGGGCCGGGCTTCGGCAACAACATTTCGCACTCGCACCGCCGTACGTCCCGTCGCTGGAACCCGAACATCCAGCGTGTGCGTGCAGTGGTCGGTCGGACGCCGAAGCGGCTCAACGTCTGCACCTCGTGCATCAAGGCCGGCAAGGTCTCGCGCTAAGTGATGCTCCCCGCGTCAGCGGGGATGATCCCGCCGACGTTTCGTCGTAGCGCAGCCCTCCGGTTGCCTTGAAAAGCCGGTCCACCTCGGTGGACCGGCTTTTTGCCGTGCCCGGCAGTCCGGCGACCGCCGTGATCCCCGCTGACGGCGGGCGGCCGGCCCGGCCGCCGCGCCGCCGCGCCGCCTGTGCTCCGGCAGGCGTTCAGCGCAGGCGCCAGCCGTGGTCCACCGGCCCGATTCCCGCGCCCAGCGCGAAGCCCGCCGCGATCGCCCCGGTGACGTACTCCTTGGCCGCCCGGACCGCTTCGGGCACGGTCATGCCGTGCGCCAGGCCCGAGGCGACCGCGGACGCGAGGGTGCAGCCCGTCCCGTGCGTGTGGCGGTTGTCGTGGCGCGGGGCGCGCAGCCAGTGCTCCTCATCGCCGTCCGTGAGCAGGTCCACCGCGTCACCGGCGAGATGCCCGCCCTTGATCAGCGCCCAGCGGGGCCCGAAACCGAGCACGGCGTCGGCGGCCCGGCGCATGTCCGCCTCGTCACGGACCTCGATCCCGGTCAGCTGGGCCACCTCGTCCAGGTTCGGCGTGGCCACGGTCGCCACCGGCAGCAGTTCGGCCCGTACCGAGTCGAGCGCCGAGGCGGCCAGCAGCGGGTCACCGTGCTTGGAGACGCCCACCGGGTCGACGACCACCGGCGCGTCCGTACCGGCCAGCAGCTCCGCGACGGTCTCCACGAGCTCGGCGGAGGACAGCATGCCGGTCTTCACGGCCTGTACGCCGATGTCGTCGACGACGCTCCGGTACTGGGCGCGTACCGCCTCGGCCGGAAGTTCCCACGCGCCCTGGACGCCCAGTGAGTTCTGCGCCGTGATCGCCGTCAGCACGCTCATGCCGTGCACTCCGAGGGCGAGCATCGTCTTGAGGTCGGCCTGGATTCCCGCACCGCCGCCGGAGTCGGAACCGGCGACGGTGAGCACGCGAGGGGGCACGGAAGGGCGTATGTCCATACCGGGGAATCTACTTGCCGTCCTCGATGTCCCCGAAGTGGTCCCAGCCGCCCTTGTCGGTCCACGGCGCCCCGTCGACGGTCACCTGCGGCAGGGCGGAGGGGTTGAGCACCTCGCCGATGACCTTCCAGCGGGCCGGCAGTTTGGCGTCCGGCGGGAAGGTGGCGACGATCGCGTGGTCCTCTCCCCCGGTCAGCACCCACTGCAGCGGGTCGACGCCGACGGCCTGGCCGATGTCGTTCATCTGGGACGGAATGTCGATGAGCCCGGACCGCAGGTCGATCCTGACCTTGCTCGCCTCCGCGATGTGCCCGAGGTCGGCGACGAGCCCGTCACTGATGTCGCACATGGCGGTGGCGCCGAGTCCGGCGGCGGCGGGGCCCGCGTGGTACGGCGGCTCCGGCCTGCGGTGCGCCTCCACGAACGCCCGGGGCGAGCGGAACCCGCGCGACAGCACCGCGTGCCCGGCGGCGGACCAGCCCAACCAGCCCGTGTAGGCGACGACATCGCCGGGCTGGGCGCCCGCGCGGGTCACCGGCTCGTGGTTGCGCATGTCGCCGAGCGCCGTGATCGCGACGGTGATCGTGTCACCGCGGACGACGTCCCCGCCCACGACGGCCGCTCCCGCGACCTGGCACTCGTCCCTGATGCCGTCCATGAGCTCGCTGGCCCAGGTGACGGGAAGTTCGGCGGGCACGACGAGGCCGAGGAGCAGGGCGGTCGGAACCGCGCCCATCGCGGCGATGTCGGCCAGATTCTGGGCGGCCGCCTTGCGCCCCACGTCGTACGCGGTCGACCAGTCGCGCCGGAAGTGCCGTCCCTCCAGCAGGATGTCCGTGCTCACCACGACGCGCCGGTCGGGCGCGGCCACGACCGCGGCGTCGTCACCGGGCCCGAGCCGTACGGCGGGGGTGGTGGTGAGCTTGGCGGTGAGCTCTCTGATGAGCCCGAACTCCCCCAACTCACCCACAGTGCCCTTCATCCCAAAGCCCCTTCTGCCGCAGTGCGCTTGCGGTCGCGAGCCGCCACTGCTGTCGGTACCGTCAAGAGATACGTCAACTTCTGTTCGCTGTGCGCCACGCTGCGGGCGCCGTCCGCCGCGAGGGTCTCCCCGTGGCCCGCGACGACGCGATACCGTGGCGACCCCTCTCCCTGGGATCTCCCCACCGACGGTAGGGGACATGATCCTCGTGCCGCCCTGGAGGCTTCGTGGTACAGGCGTACATCCTCATTCAGACCGAGGTGGGCAAGGCGTCGCTGGTCGCCGAGACCATCGGAAAGATTCCCGGTGTGATCCAGGCCGAGGATGTGACCGGCCCGTACGACGTGATCGTGCGCGCGCAGGCCGACACAGTCGACGACCTGGGTCGCATGGTGGTCGCCAAGGTCCAGCAAGTGGACGGCATCACCCGTACTCTGACCTGCCCGGTCGTGCACCTGTAGCCCCCGTCTACGCTTGGCCGGTGACGTCCTTCCGCCGCCGGCCCTTCTTCCTGTCCGCGCTCGCCGTGCTGGTCGCCGCCGCGGGCTGCTCCTCCACGGACGCCTCGGCGCCGATCGCGGTTCCCAGCCCCCCGGCCGAGGAAGCAGCCCTGTGCCGCGCGCTGGACGCGGAGCTGCCGGACTCGGTCGACGGTCAGGACCGCGACGACCCCGAGCCGTCGTCCGAACTCACCGCCCGCTGGGGCGATGCCGCGATCGTACTGCGCTGCGGCGTGCCCCGGCCGGTGGGGATGAGCGATCCCCAGGGCCAGGGGGTCGAGGTGAACGGGGTCAACTGGCTGCTGGAGGAGCGCGACGAGGGCCCCCGCTTCACCACCACGTACCGCGAGACGTACGTGGAGGTCACCCTCGGCCGGCGGTACATGCACGACCTGGGCCCTCTCACGGATCTGGCCGGGCCCGTCGAGAAGACGGTCCCGGCCACCCTGTGAGCCGTGCTGCCCGGCTGCGGGACCGCGGTCAGCGCAGCCCCGTCGAACGGCTGAGGGCCGCCTGGATCAGGCGGTCGACCAGCTCGCTGTAGGCGACACCGCTCTCCTGCCACATCCGCGGGTACATCGAGATCGGCGTGAAGCCCGGCATCGTGTTGATCTCGTTGATGACGAACTCACCGTCCTCGCCGAGGAAGAAGTCCGCCCGGACCAGGCCCTCGCACGAGGCCGCGTCGAAGGCCGCGACGGCCAGCCGCTGCACCTCTGCGGTCTGCTCATCGGTCAGCGGCGCGGGCACCAGGCCGGCCGCCGAGTCGATGTACTTGGCCTCGAAGTCGTAGAAGTCGTGCGCAGAAACCGGCGGGATCTCCGCCGGGACACTGGCCCGCGGGCCGTCCTCGAACTCGAGGACGCCGCACTCGATCTCACGGCCCCGCAGCAGCGACTCCACGAGGATCTTGGGGTCGTGGCGCTGGGCCTCGGCGATCGCGTCGTCGAGGCCGCCGAGGTCGTCGACCTTGGTGATGCCCATGGAGGAACCGGCGCGTGCGGGCTTCACGAACAGCGGCCAGCCGTGCTCTGCGGCGAAGTCGACGATCTTCTTACGGGCGGCGCCCGGGTCGTTCGCCCACTCTCGCGGCCTGATCACCTCGTAGGGGCCGACCGGCAGGCCGAAGGAGATGAAGACGCGCTTCATGTACTCCTTGTCCTGGCCGACGGCCGATGCGAGCACTCCCGAGCCGACGTACGGGACGCCGGAGAGCTCCAGCAGGCCCTGCAGGGTGCCGTCCTCGCCGTACGGGCCGTGCAGCACCGGGAAGACGACGTCCACCTCGCCGAGCGCCTTCGGCACGGAGCCCGGCTCGCTGTAGACGACCTCGCGGCTGCCGGGGTCCACGGAGAGCACCACGCCGCCCTCTTCGGACTCCGCGAGTTCCGCGACGCTGGGCGTTCTGCGGTCGGTGATCGCCATCCGGTCCGGCTCGTCGGCGGTGAGCGCCCACCGGCCGTCGGTGGTGATGCCGATCGGCAGGACGTCGTACTTGCTCCGGTCGATGGCCCGCAGCACCGCGCCCGCGGTGACCACGGAGATCCCGTGTTCGGAGCTGCGGCCGCCGAAGACGACCGCGACACGCGGCTTGCGGAGCGGCTGCTCAGGGCTCTGGGGGAGGTTCTCGGTGCTCATATCGCGATGAGACTACCCGCTGGTTCGAACGACGTCAGCGCCGCTCGGGCTTGGCCGCGCGGGACATCAACTCCTTGAGCGCAACGACCGGCGGCTTCCCCTCGTGGACGATGCCGACGACCGTCTCCGTGATGGGCATGTCCACTCCGTGCCTGCGGGCGAGGTCGAGCACCGACTCGCAGGACTTCACGCCTTCCGCGGTCTGCCTGGTGACCGCGATGGTCTGCTCGAGCGTCATCCCGCGGCCGAGGTTGGTGCCGAAGGTGTGGTTGCGGGACAGCGGCGACGAGCAGGTGGCCACCAGGTCGCCGAGCCCCGCGAGTCCGGAGAACGTGAGCGGGTCGGCGCCCATCGCAAGGCCGAGGCGGGTGGTCTCGGCGAGGCCGCGGGTGATCAGCGAGCCCTTGGCGTTGTCACCGAGGCCCATGCCGTCGGCGATCCCGACGGCGAGGCCGATGACGTTCTTCACCGCGCCGCCCAGTTCGCAGCCGACGACGTCGGTGTTGGTGTACGGGCGGAAGTACGGGGTGTGGCAGGCGGCCTGGAGCCGCTGGGCGACCGCCTCGTCACGGCAGGCGACCACGGCGGCGGCGGGCCGGCGCTGGGCGATCTCCTTGGCGAGGTTGGGACCGGTGACCACGGCGACGCGGTCGGCCGCCACTCCGGCGACCTCCTCGACGACCTCGCTCATCCGCTTGGCCGTGCCGAGTTCGACGCCCTTCATCAGGGAGACGAGGACCGTGCCGGCGGGCAGCTTCGGCACCCAGGCGGCCAGATTGCCGCGCAGGGTCTGCGAGGGGACGGCGAGGACCGTGAAGTCCGCTCCGTGCAGGGCCTCTGCCGGGTCGGTGGTCGCCCGCACGTTCTGCGGGAGCTCGATCCCGGGCAGGTAGTCGGGGTTGGTGCGGGTGGTGTTGACGGCGTCGACCAGGCTCGCGCGCCGGCCCCAGAGGGTGACGTCGCAGCCCGCGTCCGCGAGCACCATGCCGAACGCCGTGCCCCACGAGCCCGTTCCGAAGACGGCCGCCTTGACGGGCTGTGTCACTTCGCTTCCTCCCCGGTGGCCTTACGGCGCTGCTCCGCGCGGACTTCGCGCAGATCGAACGGTTTCTCCGGCGCCTTCTCGCCGCGCAGCTGCTCGAGCTGCTGAGTGACGGCGGCCATGATGGCCTCGGTCGCCTCCTTCAGAACGTCGGGCGTGGGATCCATCTCGTAGAAACGCGAGAGATCGACCGGCGGGCCGGCCTGTACCTGGAGGGTCTTGCGCGGGAAGAACCGCACCTTGTTCTCCTTGGCGTACGGCGGCATCGCCAAGTTGGCGCCCCACTGGGCCACCGGGATGACGGGCGCCCTGGTCTGCAGCGCGGCCCGCGCCACACCCGTCTTGGCGGTCATGGGCCACATGCCCGGGTCGCGGGTGAGGGTGCCCTCGGGGTAGAAGGCGACGCATTCGCCGCGCTCGACCGCGTCGACGGCGGCGCGGAAGGCGCCGACGGCGTTGGAGGACTCGCGGTACACGGGGATCTGCCGGGTGCCCCGCAGCAGAACTCCGATCACGGGTGCCTTGAAGAGCGCGGCCTTCGCCAGGAACCGCGGCACTCGCCCGGTGTTGTACTGGAAGTGCCCGTAGGAGAACATGTCGAGGTACGAGTTGTGGTTGATGGCGGTGATGAATCCGCCCTCGGCCGGAATGTGTTCCATTCCCCGCCAGTCCCGCTTGAACAGAAGCAACAGCGGCGGCTTTGAGATGACCGCGGCCAGGCGGTACCAGAAGCCGATTCTACGGCGGGACACTCGGACACCTTCCTCTTACGACCGGGCCATTGCCTGGCTGCTGGGGGTCAAGTGTCGCCCCAGGCCACTGGTCTGTCGAGAACACCGTACGCCCCGGCTGCCGCCCGCCCCTCTGGTCCTTCTCCGACTCGGGCCACAATGGGCCCGATGCGCACGGACGGAGAGCTCACCACGGACACGGGGCGGAATCCCGCGCCCGCCCTCGTCTGGTCCCTCGTCGTACCGCTGAAACCGCTGGCTCTGGCGAAGAGCAGACTGGCGGACGCGGCGGACGAGGGGCTGCGGCCCCGTCTCGCCCTCGCGTTCGCCCAGGACACGGTGGCCGCGGCACTGACCTGCCCCGCGGTGCGCGATGTGGCGGTCGTCACGGACGATCCGGCCGCCGCGGCGGAGCTCGCGGCGCTGGGGGCCAGGATCGTGCCGGACTCCCCCGGGGCGGGCCTCAACGCGGCACTGGCGCACGGGGCACGCGCGGTACGTGCGGCACGCCCCTCCGCGGCGGTCGCGGCACTCAACGCCGACCTGCCCGCATTGCGCCCCGCCGAATTGGCCAGGGTGCTGGCGGCGGCCTCGGTATTTACCCGGGCATTTCTGACGGATGCGGCGGGAATCGGCACGACTTTGCTGTGCGCCCGACAGGGGGCGGAATTGCGTCCGGCTTTCGGCGGCCCTTCGCGCCTTGCGCATTTGGCTTCAGGAGCGGAGGAAATCGCCTGCGACGGCATCGATTCCGTGCGCCAGGACGTGGACACCGGCCAGGATCTGGCGGCCGCGCTCGCACTCGGCGTGGGCCCGTACACCGCGGCGCGACTGGGCGCCGGGGCCGGTACGGCACGGATGAGGCACGCCGTGGACAGGCCGTAGGCTGGCGGCCATGCAGGCGACCTCGTACACATACGACCCCGAGACCCGCAGCGGCAGTGTGCTGCTGGACGACGGCACCCCGGTGGAGTTCGACGCCGCGGCCTTCGACGCGGGCGGTCTGCGGCTGCTCCGGCCGGGGCAGCGGGTCCGGATCGAGACCGAGGGCGAGGGCGAGGGCCGCCGCATCACGCTGGTGACGCTGTACACGTTCTGAACGGTCCGCCGTCGGGGCCGGGAATCGAACCGGGCGCCCACCGGGGCCGGAGGCCCGACGGGCCGTGCCGGGGCCGGTAATCGCCCGGAACACCGCCCGGGGGCCGGGGATCGGGCGGGCCGCGGGCGGCGACCGCCCGCGGACACGCCGCGGGCCGGTCTCCCAGTGGGGAGACCGGCCCGGCGCGTGAGTGGCTGTGCGGCCTTGTGCCGCTTACTTCTTGTGCTACTTCTTCCTCGCGGTGGTCTTCTTGGCGGTCGTCGTGCGCGACGTGGCCTTCTTGGCGGGCGCCTTCTTGGCCGTGGCCTTCTTGGCGGGGGCGGTCTTCTTCGCCGTGGCCTTCTTCGCGGTCGTCTTCTTCGCCGTCGTCTTCTTCGCCGGGGTCGCCTTCTTGGCGGCCGTCTTCTTCGCGGCGGCGGCAGTCGTCTTCTTGGCGGCCGTGGTCTTCTTCGTCGCCGTGGTCTTCTTCGCGGCCGCCTTCTTCGTGGCCGCGGCAGTCGTCTTCTTGGCCGCGGTCCGCTTGGCGGCGGCCTTCTTGGCCGCCGACTTGGCGATGGTGGGCACCGGGCCGGAGAGGCTGCCCTTGGGCGCCTTCTTGACGGAGACCTCGCCTCCCTTGGGAAGCTTCTTCGAGCCGCTCACCAGGTCCTTGAAGCCCTGACCGGCGCGGAACCTCGGAACGGACGTCTTCTTGACCCGCACGCGCTCGCCCGTCTGCGGGTTGCGCGCGTATCGGGCGGGGCGGTCGACCTTCTCGAACGAGCCGAAGCCGGTGACCGAGACCCGGTCTCCGGCGACCGTTGCGCGGACGATCGCGTCAAGCACCGCGTCGACGGCGTCCGCTGCCTGCTGCCGGCCGCCGAGCTTGTCGGCAATCGCTTCTACGAGCTGCGCCTTGTTCACGTCTTCCCCTTCGGAGACATTTGGCCGGAACGATTGCGTCCAGGCTTTTTCGCACGTTAGGCAGATATATACCGCAAATCAAACATGAAACGGGCTAATCACCCTAGTGCCGCAACGAAGTCGACCTTGGCGGAGTTCTGAGGTCAGTCACCTTCAGGGAAACGGCCCTCTTCGAGGTCCTTCATCAACCGGTCCAGACGCCTTGCCGCGTCCGGGAGATCGTGCTTCGCCGCGGCCGTGACGACCAGCAGCTTCCGGGTCAGCGCCATCCTTACGCCCTCCGGGACTTGCAGTTCGCGCACTGTCGTGTGCGCTTCCTTCAGCCGGGCCGCGACTGCCGTGTAGAGCTCGAGTTGACTGTCGCGTTCCATGCACCGATTGTGCCATCTGGGGCGAGTTGTCGCCCGACAGGGCCTCAACAAGCGAATGCGCCCCCCACCTCGAGGTGGGGGGCGCAGTTGGGGAAAATCGCTGCTCAGGCGTCAATTGTCCGGGGTTTGAAGGCCGGCCGGCCCGCCTCGTAAGCCGCGATGTCCGCTTCGTTCTGAAGAGTGAGGCTGATGTCGTCCAGGCCGTTCAGCAGCCGCCAGCGGGCGTTCTCGTCGAGCTCGAAGTCCGCGGTGATTCCGGGGGCGAGAACCTGCCGCTTCTCGAGGTCGACCGTGATCGGAGCCGTCGGGTCGGCCTCGGTCAGCTCCCACAGGGCGTCCACGACGGACTGCTCGAGAACCACCGTCAGCAGACCGTTCTTGAGGGAGTTGCCGCGGAAGATGTCGGCGAACCGGGACGAGATCACGGCCTTGAAGCCGTAGTTCTGCAGTGCCCAGACGGCGTGCTCGCGCGACGATCCGGTGCCGAAGTCGGGTCCGGCGACGAGCACCGAGGCGCCCTCGCGCTCGGGCCGGTTGAGGACGAAGTCGGCGTCCTTGCGCCAGGCCTCGAACAGACCGTCCTCGAAGCCGTCGCGGGTGACCTTCTTCAGCCAGTGCGCGGGGATGATCTGGTCGGTGTCGACGTTGCTGCGGCGCAGCGGGACGGCCCGGCCGGTGTGCGTGGTGAAAGCTTCCATGGTGTTCAGACTCCGGCGGGCGCGGGGGTTTCGGACAGGTCTGCGGGCGAGGCGAGGTGGCCCAGTACCGCGGTCGCGGCGGCGACCTGGGGGGAGACCAGATGGGTACGGCCGCCCTTGCCCTGCCTGCCCTCGAAGTTGCGGTTCGAGGTGGACGCGGAGCGCTCGCCAGGGGCCAGTTGGTCGGGGTTCATGCCGAGGCACATGGAGCATCCCGCGTGCCGCCATTCGGCGCCGGACTCCTTGAAGACCTTGTCCAGGCCCTCCTCCACCGCCTGCAGGGCGACCCGGACGGACCCGGGAACGACCAGCATCCTTACGCCGTCGGCGACTTTGCGGCCGTCCATGATCGCGGCGGCGTTCCTCAGGTCCTCGATACGGCCGTTGGTGCAGGAGCCTACGAAGACGGTGTCGACCTTGATGTCGCGCAGCGGCTGCCCGGCGGTCAACCCCATGTACTTGAGGGCGTTTTCGGCTGCCAGGCGCTCCGAAGCGTCCTCGTACGAAGCCGGGTCGGGGACGTCGGCCGACAGGGGCGCGCCCTGGCCGGGGTTGGTGCCCCAGGTGACGAAGGGGGCCAGTTCCTCGGCCTTGATGAAGACCTCGGCGTCGAAGACGGCGTCGTCGTCGGTGCGCAGCGTCTTCCAGGCCTCGACGGCCGCGTCCCAGTCCTCGCCCACGGGGGCGTGGTCACGGCCCCGGAGATAGTCGAAGGTGGTCTCGTCCGGGGCGATCATGCCGGCGCGGGCGCCCGCCTCGATCGACATGTTGCAGATGGTCATCCGGGCTTCCATCGACAGTTTCTCGATGGCGGAGCCGCGGTACTCGAGGACGTAGCCCTGGCCGCCGCCGGTGCCGATCTTCGCGATGATGGCGAGGATCAGGTCCTTGGCGGTGACGTCGTCGGGCAGTTCGCCGTCGACAGTGATGGCCATGGTCCTGGGGCGTGCCATCGGCAGCGTCTGGGTGGCCAGCACATGCTCGACCTGGGAGGTGCCGATGCCGAACGCCAGCGCGCCGAAGGCGCCGTGCGTCGAGGTGTGCGAGTCGCCGCAGACCACGGTGGTGCCGGGCTGGGTCAGGCCCAGCTGCGGGCCGACGACGTGGACGACACCCTGCTCGACGTCGCCCAGGGGGTGCAGTCGTACGCCGAACTCGGCGCAGTTCTTGCGCAGCGTCTCCAGCTGAGCCCGGGAGACCGGGTCGGCGATGGGCTTGTCGATGTCGAGGGTCGGGGTGTTGTGATCCTCGGTGGCGATGGTGAGATCGAGCCGCCGCACCCGGCGGCCGCCCTTCCGCAGACCGTCGAAGGCCTGGGGGCTGGTCACCTCGTGCAGCAGGTGCAGATCGATGAAGAGGAGGTCGGGCTCGCCCTCGGCGCGCCGGACGACATGGTCGTCCCAGACCTTCTCCGCGAGTGTCCTACCCATCGCTTTCCCTCCGGCCGGCTGTGCCGCCGGCACAACTAGAGATCTTGTGCAGTGCCCGTTGGTCCGCGGGCCGCGACTACAGCGTGGCAAGTTCCGCAGAAAATTGAACTTGCGTTTCACAGAGTGAGACGCGAATATCGTTGCATGGACAACTCTAGCGGCGTAGGCGTCCTCGACAAGGCAGCCCTTGTCCTGAGCGCCCTGGAGTCCGGTCCGGCCACCCTCGCGGGGCTGGTCGCGGCCACGGGACTCGCACGACCTACAGCACATCGCCTGGCAGTGGCACTGGAACACCACCGTATGGTGGCGCGGGACATGCAGGGCCGGTTCATTCTCGGCCCGCGGCTGGCGGAACTCGCCGCCGCGGCGGGCGAGGACCGTCTGCTGGCCACGGCCGGGCCCGTACTCACGCATCTGCGCGACGTGACCGGCGAGAGCGCGCAGCTCTACCGCCGGCAGGGAGACATGCGCATCTGCGTGGCGGCGGCGGAGCGCCTGTCCGGACTGCGGGACACCGTGCCGGTCGGCTCCACGCTCACCATGAAGGCGGGCTCCTCCGCCCAGATCCTGATGGCCTGGGAGGAGCCCGAGCGGCTGCACCGCGGGCTGCAGGGCGCACGCTTCACGGCGACCGCCCTGTCCGGCGTCCGGCGCCGGGGCTGGGCCCAGTCGATCGGCGAGCGGGAACCGGGCGTGGCCTCGGTCTCCGCGCCCGTACGCGGCCCCTCGAACCGCGTGGTGGCCGCCGTCTCGGTCTCCGGACCGATCGAGCGCCTGACGCGCCACCCGGGCCGTATGCACGCGCAGGCCGTCATCGACGCCGCGGGCCGTCTGAGCGAGGCCCTGCGCCGCAGCAGCTGATCCCTTCACATCCGTACAGCCACATCCGGCCGGCCCCTTCAACGCCGCAGGGGCCGGCCGGAGGTGTTCGCGGCCCCGGACGGGTGCAGCATGGGAAGCAGTACTCGTCACGACGACGTGCGAGCGACGGAGGTGCAGGGACGATGACGGAGTTCATGGACGTACACCGAGGAATGAAGGGCATCACGGGCGAGCAGCTGATGGAGGCGCACAACGCGGACCTGGCGATCGAGGGCGAGGAGAGGGTCCACTTCAAGCAGGCGTGGGCGGACCCGGACACCGGCACCGTCTACTGCCTGTCCGAAGCCCCGTCGGCGGACGCCGTGCAGCGCATTCACGAGCGCACGGGCCACCCGGCAGACGAGATCCACTCGGTGCCGCTCACCGTGTGAACCCAAGGCAGAGGGCCTTTGCCGCGGCAACGGCAGGGGCCCTCCGCGTGCGGGCTCGGACGGAGGCGGCCGGGCGCCCGCTCCTTCCCGGGCCCGGCACGCGGGCAGCCGGCGTTCCGCGCCACGCTCTCGCCGCCGCCGGCTCATTCACGGGGAGGGCGGCGGTACGGAGCGGTGCGGCGGTGTCAGACCCGGGTCGCGGACCGGGCGGCCCGTGCGGCACCGGGTGCGGGGCGGCCCGCGCCGAGCCGCCGGCTGACCCGGCTCATCGCCCGGGACATCCGGGACGGGAGGGCATCGGGGCCGGGGATGGTCACCGGCCGCACACGACCGTTGTGGAGGGCGGAGATCCGCCAGCCCTGCTCGGTGCGGACGACCACGAGCGTCTGCCGTGACAGTCGCCGCTCGGGCAGCTCGGACCGCCAGGGCATCAGCACCGAGGCCGTGCCGTGGACGACGGCGACGTCCGCCCCGATGCGGCGGATCGCCTCCAGGTCGCCGACGAGCGCCGATCCGGCCAACACGCCGCGGAAGAGCCGGTCGTGGTTGTCCTGCAGAGCTTCCCGGCCGGTCGCACGAGTGCCGTCGTAGGAGACGTAATCGGCGTCGGCGGTGAAGCAGGCACCGAAGGCGACGGCGTCGTTGTCGGTCCACGCCTGCATGAACCGCTGGAACAATTGCATGATCTGCTCGTCACTGGTGGGCATGGCGTCCTCCCCGGAGCTATCATTTCGACTGTCGAATCTTACGCTAACAGAAAGTTTCGAATGTCGAAAGATGATGGAGTGATCGCGGTCGCCGCGCAGCTGAGACTGCTCCAGCAGAGCGTCGACGCCTTCGACGAGGCGGCCGCGGCCCGACTGCGGCTGAACCGCACCGACCTGCGATGCCTGGACCTGATCCTGGCCAAGGACCCGATGTCGGCCGGAGAGCTCACCGTCGCGGCCAAGCTCAGCCCGGCCGCGACGACGACCGCCATCGACCGCCTCGAGCGAGCGGGCTTCGTCACCCGCAGCCGGGACGCCGCCAACCGGCGACGGGTCCTGGTCGCGGCAACCGAGGCCGCCCGCGCCGCCGAGCGCGAGGTGTACGGCCCCCTCGGCGAGGCCGGGATGTCGGCACTCCGGCGCTTCGACGAAGAACGGCTTTCCGTGATCGTCGACTTCCTGGAGACGGCTCGGCGAGTCCAGGAGGAACAGACCGCCCGCCTCAAGGGACTCCCGGTCCGTGAATGACTCCGGACCGGCCCGCCGCGGCAGGGAAGCGGCCCCAGCCGGCTTCCACTCGGTGACCCGACGACCGCGCCCGGCACCGGCCGCAGGTACCCGCTACGGACACTCTCCCGCGACAGGGTCGCGCGGGGCGCTGCGAGCGGCGACAGCCACTACCGCCGGAATCCAAGCGGCAGTTGGCGACTCGCGCCGAGGCCGCCGCGGTGCGGCAACCACCCCGCGACGACGGCTCCGAGCCCGCCGGACGCCCGGGCGGGGCATCCACAGTGCGGGAAACGCCGAAGGGGCCCTCCGACTGCTCGGAAGGCCCCTTCGGACTCTGTACCCCCGACCGGATTCGAACCGGCGCTACCGCCTTGAGAGGGCGGCGTGCTAGGCCGCTACACAACGGGGGCGTGCATCCTGCGACGCGCTGGGCTACCAGGACTCGAACCTAGACTAAATGAACCAGAATCACTCGTGCTGCCAATTACACCATAGCCCATGGTGGTTTAGACCAGTACCCCCGACCGGATTCGAACCGGCGCTACCGCCTTGAGAGGGCGGCGTGCTAGGCCGCTACACAACGGGGGCCCTAGCGATCCTGCATCGACGTCAGCGGGTGCGACCCTGATGACATCGCGGGAAGGATCTGTACCCCCGACCGGATTCGAACCGGCGCTACTGCCTTGAGAGGGCAGCGTGCTAGGCCGCTACACAACGGGGGCTTTGCAGATAAGCTCTGCGAGCTGGCCTACCAGGACTCGAACCTAGACTAACTGAACCAGAATCAGTCGTGCTGCCAATTACACCATAGGCCACCAAAACTCAACCCCCGGGCGGGGGTTTTGTTCGGTTCGCGCTTCCGGCTTCCGGGCTTCTGCCCGCTCCCCTTGGCGCAGGAAGAACATTACCCGAATGTGGACGGCGCTCCAAAACGGGTATCGGCGCGGAGCAGCGCGGGAAGCTCCTGGAGTCCGGTGATCCGGATCAGTTCGGGACGCCCGCCGAGCCCTCCCCGGTCGAGCCAGATGCCGTGGAGGCCGGCCTCCACGGCCCCGCGCGCGTCGATGTCGGGCTGGTCCCCCACGTACGCGACCTCGGCGGGAGCCAGTTCCATGGCCTCGCAGGCCGCCAGGAAGGCACCGGCCTCCGGCTTCGAGACACCGATCTCGACGGCGCACACGACTGCCTCGAAGCGGTCCCGCACACCAAGCGTGCGCAGCTTGCGTTCCTGGTTGCGGATGCTCGAGTTGGACAGAATCCCGTGACGATAGTCATGCGCGAGGAGATCCAGCACGGGCACGGCGTCGGGAAACAGCGACCACGCCGCCTCGTAGTGCACGACGTGGCGCCCGAACCAGTCGTCGGCCTCGGTGTCGCTCATGTGCGGCACTCCGACGAAGTCACGGACCCGGTCCCGCCGTTGCCCCTGGAAGTCGACGGCACCCCCCGCGAACCGCGCCCAGTGGAGTTCGGTGATCCGCTTCCATGCGACGAGGGCCTGCTCGACGGTCTCGTAGCCGTCGGGCAGGCCCTCGTTCTGCAGGTGCTTGCTCATGCCGATCCGGTCGGCGCTCGCGTAGTCGAAGATCGTGTCGTCTATGTCCCAGAGCACGGCGCGGATCGGCATGCCTCCGAGCCTACGCGGCGTCGCGCGGCTCCGGTACGGCGCGTCACCTCACGTCACGCGGCGTCGTCCTTGGCGGGGACGACGAAGAAGTCGGTCACGAAGCAGGTGACATCCCCCGCGGCGTCACGGCCGACCCAGGTCGGGTAAGCGCCGTCGCCCCAGCCCGACATGAAGGCGATCAGGTTGTGGCCGGTGTCCGGCGCGGTCACCGTGTGCGGGCCGAGGTGCGCGTCCCCGCCCGCGTCGAAGGCGTCCCAGAGGGGGCCCTCGTCGCCCACACAGTCGGGGAACGACTCGTCGCAGGACGCGTCGTAGAAGCAGCCGGTGCCGGCGTCGACCCCGTAGGCGAAGAACTCGTCGTCGGCGAGATCGGCCGGGTTCTGGCCGGCCTGGTGGGCGATCTCCCAGGTGACGGAAGGAGTTTCCTTGATCACCAGACGGGCGGCGGCGATCCGCAGATGGGGCTTGCGGTGCTCGTCAGGCTCTTCGTCCGCCTCGGCGAGCGTGGCCACCGCGCACTCGACGCGGTATCGGCCCGGCGGGACCTCGGCGGTGAAGGGCTCGGACTCGCCGGTGCCGAGCGAGACGAAGGGGTCGCAGGCCACGACCCTGCCCGTGGGCAGCCACAGTTCACCGGCCGGGACCAGCGACATGGTGCCGGCCTGACCGTCCTCCTCCTCGAACCGGTTGCCCGGCGTGAAGTGCCAGGAGAAGTCGGGCGCGAGCATGGGCATGGTGGTCCCCCCAGGGAGCCTTGTCGTTCGGAATCACCGCGAACAGTAGTCCCCGGCGCGGACACGGCCGGAGGGGCGGTTCACGGATTGCGGCGGCCTTCGGCCTGTCAGCCCCCGGTGCCGCCGGGCGATGCCGCAGGAGGCTCCTCGGTCGGGCGCTCAATGACGAACGACCCCTTGCCGACGACCGTCCGCACGTAACCGAGTTCGGCCAGCAGGACCAGTGTCTTGCGGGCGGTCCCCCGCGCGATTCCGAACTCCTGCATCAGCCGGTCGACACCGGGCACGGCCCGACCCATCGGGTAGACACCGCTCGCGATCCGGGAGGTCAGGACTGCCGCGAGTTGCAGGTACAGCGGGTCCGCCGCTTCCGGGTCCAGTTCGTCGTCGGGGCCGTAGCCCTCCGGGATGTCCGCCATGACAAAAACCGTACGAGGCCAGGGATGGCGAAGCATTTTGATGTCATGCCATGGCAGGGCATGACCAGGTTGGCGTATGGTGCGGATACGAAGGACCCCCGCGACGGGTGGAGCCGTCCGGGGGCATGGCCACCAAACCATCGGAGTTGATGACGTGAGCATTATCCATGCGCTCTTGCGCTGGGCCCTGGAGAGCCTGGCTCCCGGCACCGGCGGAGCCGGGCGGTCCCCGGTCTCGCGACCCCGGCCGACCGGTCGCAGAACCAGGAACCATCCCCCGCCCCCGAGCGATGGCTCCCCTCGCACCGCTCTCCGTACGGCCACGACGGCCCCCTCGACGGGCACGCGACCGCCCTCGTGCGGCCTTACCTGGCAACCCACAAGCGGCAGAGTGCCCAGCGGCGCCGACGCCTGGCCCTCGTACTGGCCACGGACTTCGGGATCGACCTCGACCGGCACGTCGTCGGTGCCGAGGGGAGCCCGGCATGAGCGAGGTCCCGCGGCGCCCTGTGCGGATGTGCGTGCGCTGCCAGACGGTCACCGACAACCCGACCCTGGTCTGCGAGGTGCACCAGAACACCGGCCCCGGCTTCAACGTGTACGCCTGCGAGACGTGCGCCCCGCTCTTCCCGCCCGCGCCGGACGTGTTCGCTCTGCTGGCCGATCGCCGCCCCGGGGGCGACCGGTAGACGCGGGAACCGGACAAGCGCGGTCGGCGGCTCGACCCTTCGCCCTACGGACGCCCCAAGACCGGGCAGCGGTGCGGAAGAACCGTCCCTGACACGCACGAGGGGCGGCAGCCGGTTACGGCTGCCGCCCCTGAGGAGACGCGGGGACTACGCGGGGACTACGCGGCGAGCTTCGCCAGCGCCGCGTCGATGCGGGCCAGGGTCTTCTCCTTGCCCAGGATCTCCAGCGACTCGAAGAGCGGCAGGCCCACCGTGCGGCCGGTGACCGCGACACGGACCGGGGCCTGTGCCTTGCCGAGCTTGAGGCCGTGCTCCTCGCCGGCGGCCAGGACGGCCTCCTTGAGGGACTCGGGGCTGGTCCAGTCGGCTGCCTCGAGCTTGGCGCGGGCGGTGGTGAGCAGGGCCACCGGGTCGCCCTTCATGGCCTTGGTCCAGGACGCCTCGTCCTCGACCGGCTGGTCCAGGAAGAGGAAGTCGACGTTGGCGGTGATGTCGGAGAGGACCGTGAGCCGGGTCTGCGCGTGCGGGGCGATGGCCTCCCACGCGGCGCGGTCGAAGTTCTCCGGCGCCCAGTTGGCGTGCGGGGCCTTCAGCCACGGCTCGCAGGCCTCGGTGAACGCCTTCACGTCGAGCATGCGGATGTGGTCGGCGTTGATCGCCTCGGCCTTCTTCAGGTCGAAGCGCGCCGGGTTGGCGTTGACGTCCGCGAGGTCGAACTTCGCCACCATCTCCGGGATGGTGAAGATGTCCTGGTCGGCGGAGAAGGACCAGCCGAGCAGGGAGAGGTAGTTCAGCAGGCCCTCGGGGAGGAAGCCGCGCTCCCGGTAGAGGTTGAGGGACGCCTGCGGGTCGCGCTTGGACAGCTTCTTGTTGCCCTCGCCCATCACGTACGGCAGGTGGCCGAAGGAGGGGATCTCCTTGGCGATGCCGAGCTCGATCAGCGCCTTGTAGAGCGCGATCTGGCGTGGGGTGGAGGAGAGCAGGTCCTCGCCGCGCAGGACGTGGGTGATCTCCATCAGCGCGTCGTCGACCGGGTTGACGAGCGTGTACAGCGGGGCGCCGTTGGCGCGGACGATGCCGTAGTCCGGGACGTTGTCCGGAGTGAAGGTCAGTTCGCCGCGGACCAGGTCGGTGAAGGTGATCGGCTCCTCGGGCATCTTGAAGCGCACGATCGACTCGCGGCCCTCGGCGTCGTACGCGGCCCGCTCATCGGCGGTCAGCGTGCGGCACTTGCCGTCGTATCCGGAGGGCTTGCCGGCGGCGCGGGCGGCGTCGCGGCGGGCCTCGAGCTCCAGGGCCGTGCAGTAGCAGTGGTAGGCGTGACCGGCGGCGAGCAGCTTCTCGGCGACGTCCTTGTAGATGTCCATCCGCTGCGACTGGCGGTACGGCGGGTGCGGGCCGCCGACCTCGGGGCCCTCGTCCCAGTCGAGGCCGAGCCAGCGCAGCGAGTCGAGCAGCTGGTTGTACGACTCCTCGGAGTCACGGGCCGCGTCGGTGTCCTCGATACGGAAGACCATGGTGCCGCCGGTGTGCCGGGCGTAGGCCCAGTTGAACAGGGCGGTGCGGACCAGGCCCACGTGGGGGTTGCCGGTCGGGGAGGGACAGAAACGTACGCGGACGGAGCCGTCGTTAGCCACGCTTGATCACCTTGTTGGTGAGAGTGCCGATACCTTCGATGGTGACGGCGACCTCGTCGCCGACGTTGATCGGGCCGACCCCCGCGGGGGTGCCCGTGAGGACGACGTCGCCCGGGAGCAGCGTCATGGCCTCGGTGATGTGCACGATCAGGTCCTCGACGGACCGGACCATCTCGCTGGTGCGACCCAGTTGCCGCTGTTCGCCGTTGACCGTGCACTGGATGGTCAGGTCGGCGGGGTCGAGGTCGGTCTCCACCCAGGGGCCGAGCGGGCAGGAGGTGTCGAAGCCCTTGGCCCTGGCCCACTGCTTCTCGCGCTTCTGCGCGTCGCGTGCGGTGACGTCGTTGGCGCAGGTGTAGCCGAGGATCACGTTCTTGACGCGTTCGCGCGGGACCTCACGGCACATGCGGCCGATCACGACGGCGAGCTCGGCCTCGTGGTGCAGTTCGTTCGAGAAGGACGGGTACTCGATGGCGTCGCCGGAGCCGATCACCGAGGTGGTGGGCTTGAAGAAGGCGACGGGTACGTCGGGAACCTCGTTGCCGAGCTCCGCCGCGTGCTCCGCGTAGTTGCGGCCGATGGCCACGACCTTGTTGGGGAGCACGGGCGGCAGCAGACGGACCTTGCTCAGCGGGACCTTGGTGCCGGAGAGCTCGAAGTCGGCGTACGGAATGCCCTTGATGATGTCGAGGAGAAGGCCGTCGGAGCCTTCCTCGACCGCGCCGAAGGCGACATTGCCGTCGATGGAGAACCTGGCGATGCGCACGGGATGCTGTCGCCCCTCACTACTGGTCGCGGGCCGGAGACTGACGCTCCAGGCTAACGCGGTGAGGGGTTCCCCTCCGTCCGCCTCACTCCCGGGCCGGGCCGGTGGCCCTACCCCGTGTGCTCTGAAACGACCGGATCACGGCCCTTCGCCTCACTCGCGACCGGGCCGGCCCGCACGCGAGTGAGCCGAAGGGGCGCGCGGCTGCCGAAAGGGAGAACACGCGGAGGTTCCGAGGAACGAGGGACCGAGCATGATCGACCGTCGACAGACGCACCAGCGCCCCGGAGGCGAACCGAGCCCGGGAAGGGCGAACCGAGCCTCAGGAAGAGGCGGGGGCGTCCATGAGGATGGTGCGGCGGGGGTTGGCCGTCTGGGTGGGAAGATCGAGCGCGTGCTCCGGCTGCTCCGGCGTCTGCAGTTCCTCCGCGTCCTGGAGGTGGGCGAGGGTCGTGCGCCGGGGGTTGGCTATGTTGCGGAACATCATGGTCGTCTTCATGTGTGGTGTCTGGCCTTGTCGGAGTGCGGGCGCTGCGGAGGAGCGCGGTTGACGGATTGCCCATCCCTGTAAAGCGTCAGGCTAAACATCGGATTCCCGTGGAAAGCCAGGAAGTCTCAACGATCATCGTGTGAGTTTGCTCACCACAGGCCGGACGATTCAGGCAATTCGGGCCGCCGATCTCCGAACCGGAATCGGACATTAAGTCACGGAAGACATCATTCCGCTCCTGATCATGGCGACTGGGACACCCCCCACCCCTAAGCGACTCATAGCGTAAAGTCCGTTTTCTACGTGAACGGCCTCTACGTCTTGTGACCAGGTGCTTACATCGTGTCATCCAGGTCACAGGCCGATACACGGCCCTTGTTGGAGATCCTGCACTGTGCTGGAATTCCACGGACCGCCGCGAGTTTCAGGCCCGGCGCGCATGGGCGCAACGCAGCGCCGAGTTGCGGCGGGAAAGGGGGAGCAGCGCCGGTCAATTCACGACCACCATGGGGCGCGATCGATGCCCCACGACGCCGACACCGTCCCGCCGTGCAAGCGGAGGGACGCCTGGTCCAGAGGTTGCGACGCTAGTGCAGGGACGTTTCAAGAGGGACGGCATGGGGCGTCCCCAGGCCCGCCAGGGCCAAGGGGAAGCTACAGCGGAACAGGAGCCGCGCGGCGGGACCGACCGCGGCTCCTCGCCCCAGCACGCCCACAACCAGGGACCGACGGCGTCAGGTGACGGCGGCGACCGATCAGCGCGCTCCGGCGCCAAGGCACAGGGCTCGAAGACCTCCTCGGGCGAGGTGCCGGGTTCCCCGTCCGGCACCAAGGGCCCCACGGACACCGGTTCGCGAATAGCGCTGCGCAACTGGCGCATCAGCACGCGCCTGGTGTCCCTGCTGACCCTGCCGGTCGTCGCGGCGACCACGCTGGGCGGACTCCGTATCAACGAGTCCATGGACGACATGAAGCAGCTGGATCACATGCAGCTGCTCACGAAGATGACGACGGAAGCGACCGAGCTGGCGCACGCGCTCCAGCAGGAGCGCGACCTGTCCGCCGGCCCGCTGGTCAACGGCTCCGTCGCGACCGACTTCAAGGTCTCCGGCCCCCGCACCCAGACGGACCGCGCCCGCAAGGCGTTCCTCGACGCCACGCGCTCCATCCCGAACAAGGACGACGACCAGGCGCTGGAGTCCATCCGCGCCAACGCGAACCAGATCGCCGTCCAGGTCAACAACCTGCAGAACATCCGGGACACCGCCTACAAGGGCAATGTGCCCAAGTCGCAGACGGTGGAGGGCTACAGCCGGCTGATCGAGTCGCTGCTGAGCCTCTCGCAGGACATGGCGCAGGCGACCAGCAACCCCGAGATGATCAAGCGCACCCGCGCCCTGGCGGCCTTCTCCTCCGCCAAGGAGTACGCGTCGATCCAGCGCGCCATCATCGCCGCCGCCCTGCCCGGCGGTGACGACGCGAAGACCCCCGGTCTCTCCGAGAACGACCGTCTCTACGGCCAGGCGGCCCTGGAGAACGGCGAGACCGAGCTCAAGAGCTTCAAGTCGATCTACGAGTCCACCGGCGGCGACTCCGAGGAGTTGACCGCGCCGCTGAACACGGAGAACCCGACCATCACCGCGGCGGAGCAGTACGCGAAGCGCGTGCTGAACACCAAGGGTGCGCTCGAGGAGCTGCAGGAACGCTCCCACCTGGACTGGACCGACGACTACTCCGTCCGCATCAACGCGATGAAGACCATCGAGCAGACGCTGCTCGGTGAGATGGAGGGCGAGGCCCGCAAGCTGCGTGAGGCGTCCCAGCAGGACGCGATCATCAACGGTGCGCTGATCCTCATCGTTCTCGGTGTGTCCCTCGTCGGCGCGTTCGTCGTCGCCCGGTCCATGATCCGCTCGCTGCGCCGGCTGCAGGACACCGCGACCAAGGTCGCCCAGGACCGTCTGCCCGAGCTCGTCAAGCAGCTCTCGGAGGCCGACCCGCAGGACGTCGACACCTCCGTCGAGTCCGTCGGTGTCCACTCCCGCGACGAGATCGGCAAGGTGGCCGCGGCCTTCGACGACGTGCACCGCGAGGCGGTCCGCCTCGCCGCCGAGCAGGCGCTGCTGCGAGGCAACGTCAACGCGATGTTCACCAACCTCTCGCGCCGCAGCCAGGGCCTCATCCAGCGCCAGCTCTCCCTCATCTCCGAGCTGGAGTCCCGCGAGGCCGATCCCGACCAGCTGTCCTCGCTCTTCAAGCTGGACCACCTCGCGACCCGTATGCGCCGGAACGGCGAGAACCTCCTCGTCCTCGCCGGTGAGGAGCCTGGTCGCCGGTGGACGCGCCCCGTCCCGCTGGTCGACGTGCTCCGTGCCGCCGCCTCCGAGGTGGAGCAGTACGAGCGCATCGAACTGGCCTCCGTACCCGCCACCGAGGTCGCGGGCCGCGTCGTCAACGACCTCGTGCACCTGCTCGCAGAGCTGCTGGAGAACGCGACTTCGTTCTCCTCGCCCCAGACCAAGGTCAAGGTCACCGGTCACGCGCTGCCCGACGGCCGTGTCCTCGTCGAGATCCACGACACCGGCATCGGCCTCTCCCCCGAGGACCTCGCCGCGATCAACGAGCGGCTGGCGTCGCCGCCCACCGTGGACGTCTCCGTCTCCCGCCGCATGGGCCTCTTCGTGGTCGGCCGCCTGTCCCTGCGACACGGCATCCGCATCCAGCTGCGTCCGTCCGACTCCGGCGGCACGACCGCGCTGGTCATGCTGCCCGTCGATGTCGCCCACGGCGGCAAGAAGGCTCCTGCGATGCCCGGTGCGGGCGGCCAGGGCGGCGCTGCTCCGGCCGGCGGCGGGGCTCCTGCCGGACTGCCCGGCCGTCCCGGTGGCGCCCGTCCGGGCCTCGGCGGCGGCAACGGCGGCCCGCTCGGCGGTGCGCCGTCCGGTCCGGGGGGTGCCCCCGGGGGCCGGCTCAGTGCCGGTCCGGCGCGCGGTCAGGTCGGTGCCGCTTCGGCGCCGCGTGCCGCGCTGCCCGGCCGCGACGGTTCCGGTCAGCCGGGGCAGGGACAGCCCGGCCAGCAGGGCCAGCAGGGCCAGCAGGGCCAGGGTCAGCCCGGCCAGGGCATGCACAGTCAGGGCCAGCAGGGCCAGGGCATGCAGGGTCAGGGCCAGGCCGGTCGGCAGGGCTCGATGCAGGACTCCTCGCGTCAGGGCGGCGGTGCCTTCGGCGCCGGCCGCGGCGCGCAGAACACGGGCGCCCGTAACGAGGCTCCGCAGAACGGCTTCCAGAGGGGTGGGCCCGACAGCGAGCGCGGTCGGCAGCTGCCGGCCCCCGGCGGCCCGCGCGCCGAGCTGCCCGGCGGCCCGCCCGCCCCGCGCCCGCAGCGTCCGCAGAGCACCAGCTGGGGCAGCGACCAGCCGTCGCAGCCGCAGCGTCCGTCCGCGGACGCGCCGCGCGGTCACGAGGACCACGACAGCAACCGCGGCCCCGGTTCGACGGCCGAGTTCGCCCGCCCGGACTTCAACGCGGGTCCGCCGCACGCGGACCGCCCGGCGAACCCGTCGGCGACGGGCCAGTTCGTCCGGCCCGACGTGTTCGGCGCGCCGAACCCGTCCCCCGCCCAGTACGGCGGTCAGAACGCGCAGGACCCGGCCTCCACGGCCCAGTTCGGCCGCCCCGACTTCGGCGCCCCGCAGCCTCCCGCTCCGCAGCAGCAGGCTCCGCAGCGCCGTGACGAGTCGAGCTTCGCGCCGCCGCGGCAGATGCCCGGGCTGCCTGCCCCGCAGCAGCCGGAGGCCCTGCCGCCGGCCGGGCCCGGCGACGGCCGTACCCCCCTGTACGACACGCTGGAGACCAACTGGTTCCGCGGTACGCAGGGCGGCGGCCAGAGCAGCGACCGTCCCGCCGAACCGCCGCAGGCGCCGGCCGGGCGTCCCGCCCAGCCGATGCCGCAGCGCACCCCCGTGCCCAACCCGGCGACCCCGCCGGTCGCACCCCAAGCGAGCGGTGCCTGGCGCTCCTCGCCCAACGACGAGTTGGTACGTCAGGCCGAGCGGGTCAAGAGGCCCGCGGCCGGCGGCGTCACCACCTCGGGTCTGCCCCGCCGGGTCCCGCGAGCGAACCTCGTGGCCGGAACCGCGCAGGAGCAGAACCACCAGGCCGGTCCGCAGGTCTCGCGTGCGCCCGATGAGGTGCGCGGTCGGCTGACCAATCTCCGCCGAGGTATCCAGCAAGGGCGTCAGCAAAACAGCTCGACGACCGGAAGCTTCGATCTCGGCCCCTCTCACCAGCAGGAGCGTTAGTTGAGCCCGATGAGCCAGGCGGCGCAGAATCTGAACTGGTTGATCACCAATTTCGTGGACAACACCCCAGGGGTGTCGCACACGGTGGTGGTCTCCGCCGACGGTCTTCTGCTGGCGATGTCCGAAGGTTTCCCGCGCGACCGCGCCGATCAGCTGGCGGCCGTGGCCTCCGGTCTGACCTCGCTGACCGCGGGAGCCTCCCGTATTTTCGAGGGCGGTCCGGTCAGCCAGACCGTCGTCGAGATGGAACGCGGTTTCCTGTTCCTCATGTCCGTCTCGGACGGGTCCTCGCTCGCGGTGCTCGCGCACCCGGACTGCGACATCGGCCTCGTGGGCTACGAGATGGCGCTGCTGGTCGACCGTGCGGGCAGCGTCCTCACCCCGGACCTGCGCGCGGAGCTCCAGGGAAGCCTTCTGCACTGATCCTCGACCGCGAGCCGGCACCCCACGAACCGGCTCGCGCCAAGCCACCGTCATCAGCACGGCCGCCAACGGCCCCCCACCGGCCCAACCAGACGGCACAGCCGACCACTTGCTGTCACGCCCGGAGGATTCATGACCCCGCCACCCGCCTCTCACGATCCGTACGGCACGTCGGTAGACGCGTACGGGGACGAGGGCGACCAGCCGCTGGTACGTCCGTACGCCATGACAGGCGGACGGACCCGGCCGCGCTACCAGCTCGCCATCGAGGCGCTGGTCAGCACCACGGCCGACCCGGCTCTGCTCGCCGGGTTGCTTCCCGAGCACCAGCGGATCTGCCATCTGTGCCGGGAGGTCAAGTCGGTCGCCGAGATCTCGGCGCTGCTGTCGATGCCGCTCGGTGTGGCGCGGATCCTCGTCGCCGACCTGGCGGAGGCCGGCATGGTGGCGATCCACCAGCCGGGCAACGGAGAGGCCGGCGGTACGCCGGATGTGACACTGCTCGAAAGGGTGCTCAGTGGACTTCGCAAGCTCTAGCGGCGGTGCTGCCAGATCGACCACCAGCGCGAAGATCGTGGTGGCGGGCGGCTTCGGCGTGGGCAAGACCACGTTCGTCGGCGCCGTCTCGGAGATCAACCCGCTGCGTACCGAAGCCGTCATGACCTCCGCCTCCGCGGGCATCGACGACCTCACCCACACCGGCGACAAGACGACCACCACGGTCGCCATGGACTTCGGCCGCATCACCCTCGACCAGGACCTGATCCTGTACCTGTTCGGCACCCCCGGACAGGACCGCTTCTGGTTCATGTGGGACGACCTCGTCCGCGGCGCCATCGGCGCCGTCGTCCTCGTCGACACCCGCCGCCTCGCCGACTGCTTCCCCGCCGTCGACTACTTCGAGAACTCCGGCCTCCCCTTCGTCATCGCCCTCAACGGCTTCGACGGACACCAGCCCTACAACCCCGAAGAAGTCCGCGAAGCCCTCCAGATCGGCCCCGACGCCCCGATCATCACCACCGACGCCCGCCACCGCGCGGACGCCAAGAGCGCCCTCATCACCCTCGTCGAGCACGCCCTCATGGCCCGGCTCAAGTAGAATGGCCAAGTAGACGGCGCAATACGGCAGTTGTCGTAGTTGACGTCGAGGCGGGCTGTGTCTTTTGACACGGCCCGCCTCGGTGTTCATAACATTTCGACAGAGAATTCCAGCACTTCGGACACCCGGTGCACACGAGCAGTACCACTCTGCTCACATGAGCCTCGCCATTTGACGGGGCTCGTTCTTTATGCCCGTTTTATGCGAGGCGTTCGCCACCTGGAATCCCGGATTCGAAGTGTTTGGAATGGGGCCGGTCAACGTGCTGGAATTCCTCGAACTGCCGAGTAGTACGGCTCTGAACGAAACACGGCACAGCGTAGGTGCCGACGCCGAGAGGTTGTTGGTCGAGTGAGGCGAAGCAATACGAGCTCCGCAGAGCAGCAGACGCGGGGCAACTTCACCCCGCCGTCGCGCACAGCGGCGTCGCCCGCGGATGTGCCGGGAGCCCCACGCACTTCCCCGGCCGACGGCGGCTCGGGCGGCAGCTCCAGCCGGCTGTCCCCCCGCAACTGGCGGGTGGCCACCCGTCTGAACGCCATCCTCCTCATACCCGTGATCGTCGGCCTGCTGATGGGCGGGTTCCAGGTCAAGCAGTCGATCGACACCTGGAGCGAGGCGCAGGACGCGGAGAAGACGGCGCTGATCGTGCGCGCCGCCGCCGAGTACGGCCAGGCGCTGCTCAACGAGCGTGACCTCACCGCACAGCCGCTGCTGCTCGCGACCAGCGAGGACGCCCGGCAGGTCGGTGTCGTCACGGAGGCGTACGCGACCACCGACGCGGCCAGGGCCAAGTTCGACGAGGCCATCCGTGACATGCCCGACGGGCAGGGTCTCGAGCGCCGTCTGCAGCTCTTCAAGCAGGAGGAGCCCAAGCTCGCCGATCTACGGAAGGCGGCCTACACCAAGGCCCTCGACCCGGTGAAGACCGAAGAGGGCTACGTCAAGATCCAGCACGTACTGATGGAGTTCGCCAACGAGCTCGGCCTCGGCACCGGCAACGTCACCAGCTACGGCCGTACCGTCTACGCGATCCAGCTGGCCAAGGCGGCCGCCTCGCTGCAGCGCTCGATCGGCATGCACCTGCTGGTGCGTCCGAGCAAGGACGACGTCGTCCTCGAGCAGCAGAAGGTCGCCTTCAACTCGTACAACTACCTCGAGCAGATCGCGGTCGGCGAGTACGTCTCCGGCGGCACGGAGGCGGACACCGCGCGGCTCCAGGAAGCCATGACCAAGAAGGCCGAGGAGGGCGCCAAGCGTCTCGCGGCCGCCGGGCTGAACCCGCCGAAGGGCCCCGACGGCACCGCCCTCACCGGTATGGCCGTCGCGATCGGCTCCGGCACCTCACCGGAGAAGCTCCGCACGCAGGACGTCACGCCCGAGACCTGGATGGGCGCCTCGACCGCCAAGTTCGACGGCTACACCGAGATCGAGAACGGCCTCGTCGACCGGGCCGTGACCGAGGCCGCCGCGATCGCCGACGACGCGCGCAACGACGCCATCACCACCGGCCTCATCGTCGTCATCGCCCTGCTCGCCGCCTTCATCCTGGCCGGCCTCATGGCCCGCCAGATGAGCCGCTCGATGCGCCAGCTGCGCACCGCCGCCTTCGGCATCGCCGAGCAGCGCCTGCCGATGCTCGTCGACCAGCTCTCGCGCACCGAGCCGGGCCGGGTCGACACCCGTGTCCAGCCCATCCCGATCGACACCCAGGACGAGATCGGCGAAGTCGCCCGCGCCTTCGACCAGGTCCACCGCGAGGCCGTCCGGCTCGCCGCCGAGCAGGCCATGCTCCGTGGCAACGTCAACGCGATCTTCACGAACCTCTCGCGCCGCAACCAGTCGCTGATCGAGGGCCAGCTGACCCTGATCACCGACCTGGAGAACAACGAGGCCGACCCGGACCAGCTGGAGAACCTCTTCCGCCTGGACCACCTGGCGACCCGTATGCGCCGCAACGGCGAGAACCTCCTCGTCCTCGCCGGCGAGGAGCCCGGCCGCCGCTGGAACCAGCCGGTGCCGCTGGTCGACGTGCTGCGCGCCGCCTCCTCCGAGGTGGAGTCCTACGAGCGCATCGAGCTCACCGGCGTCCCTGAGACGGAGATCCACGGCCAGGCCGTGACCGACCTCGTGCACCTGCTCGCCGAGCTGCTGGAGAACGCCACCACGTTCTCCTCGCCGCAGACCAAGGTCCGCGTCACCGCGACCCGGCTGCCCGACGGCCGCGTCATGGTCGAGATCCACGACAAGGGCATCGGCCTCACCGCCGAGGACTTCGCGGACATCAACCACAAGCTGGCCAACCCGCCGACCGTGGACGCCGCCGTCTCGCAGCGCATGGGCCTGTTCGTGGTCGGCCGGCTCTCCGACCGCCACGGCATCCGCGTCCAGCTGCGCCCCTCCGGCGAGCAGGCCGGCACCACCTCGCTGGTCATGCTCCCCGACGCCATCACCCACGGTGGCGGCGGTGAGGCGATGCCCGAGGACGACTTCACGGTCTCGCAGATCATCCCGGAGCAGCAGTCCTACGAGCAGCCCTCCTTCGAGGCGCCGCCCACGATGCGGACCGCCGCGGAGCTCGGCTTCGACGACTCCCGCTACGAGCAGCCCTCCGACGACTCGTCCCAGCAGCTCGACCCCGTGGGTCGTTCCCTGATGCGCGAGGAGCGCCGCGCGGCCCTGGAGGCCCAGACGCACGGCGGCGAGCGGCCGCTGTACCGCGAGGACGCCTCCTACGAGCAGGAGCAGCAGGAGCAGGAGCCGCAGCAGGCCCAGCAGACCCAGCAGGGCGGGCAGGAGTACGGCTCCGAGTACGGCCAGGGATACGGCGGCCAGGACTACGGCCAGGGCTACACGCAGAACCAGCAGCCGGCGTACGACGAGTACCAGGGCGGCTACCAGGACGCGTACCAGCCGGCGACGGATGGCGGCTACCCCGAGCACACGCAGCAGCAGGATGGGCTCCAGGGCGCATATGCGGAAGCCACATACCAGGCTCCGCAGAGCACCGAGCAGCAGTACGACGGCCAGTACGAGCCCCAGCCCAACCAGGCAGAGTGGCCGGATCAGAGCGGTTATCAGGCTTCGTACGAGCCGGACTACCGGACGGAAGCGGAATCTTCGCCCGGCGCTCCCGTGAACGCTCAGGAACGCGTAGGCTTCGAGCGTCCGGGACCGTCTCCGAGCAGCAGCCACGAGCTGACGGATGCCGGCCTTCCGAGGCGCGGCGGCAACCAGAAGCCGCCGGCGCAACAGACGCAACCGCAGCAGCAGGCACCACAGCAGCAGTGGTCCGCCGAGCAGGACCTGCCGGCGGGGCAGAGCGAACAGGCCCCGGAGGGCGGCACCGACGGCGCGAGCGGCTTCGGTGGCGGCTCCGACACCGACAGCTGGCGTTCGGCGAACGACGAACGCTGGCAGCGGGCGGAGAAGCTGCGCGACCCGAAGGCGGGCGGGGTCACCTCGTCCGGTCTTCCCCGGCGGGTCCCCAAGGCCAACCTGATCGAGGGCACGGCCGAGCAGACCCCGCAGGGCGGCCCACAGGTCTCCCGCGCCCCTGAGGACGTGCGTGGCAGGTTGAGCAACCTGCGGCGCGGCGTTCAGCAGGGACGCAGCGCGGGAACGGACACGAACGGACCGGGCCTCGGCCCGGGCAGTACCTACAACCAGGAGCGTTAGTGTGAGCCCGATGAGCCAGGCGGCGCAGAATCTGAACTGGTTGATCACCAACTTCGTGGACAACACCCCAGGGGTGTCGCACACGGTGGTGGTCTCCGCCGACGGACTCCTGCTGGCGATGTCCGAAGGTTTCCCGCGCGACCGCGCCGATCAGCTGGCGGCCGTGGCCTCCGGTCTGACATCGCTGACCGCGGGAGCCTCCCGGATCTTCGAAGGCGGCGCCGTCAACCAGACGGTCGTGGAGATGGAGCGAGGCTTCCTCTTCATCATGTCCATCTCCGACGGGTCCTCGCTGGCCGTCCTGGCCCACCCGGAGGCCGACATCGGCCTCGTGGGCTACGAGATGGCGCTCCTGGTCGACCGTGCGGGCAGTGTCCTCACCCCTGACCTCCGTGCGGAGCTCCAGGGAAGCCTGCTCAACTGAGCGCTCAACTGAGCGTCGAATTCTTCACACATCGACGCAGAGTACATTTCTGGCCACCGCACCGTTAAGGTGCGGTGGCGCGGGCTCCACAGGGACAGGGACCGGCGACAGGCAGTCGGAGGAGGATACGTGGCAACACCCCCAGGCGGACGCCCCTATGAGGGCGGCCATCAGCCGCACGGTGAGCACACAGACAATCGCTTCAACTTTCCTTCGACGCCGGGCAGACAGGGCACCCACCAGCCCTACCAGCAGCCCCAGTCACCGTACGAGTCGTCCTACGACCCGTCGTACGGGCAGCCGCAACAACCGCACCGGTCCCAGCCGGTGGCGCCGCGACGGGCCCACGAGCCCGCGAGCGCGTCGTCCTCGGGAACCGGCAGGCACAACCCCCTGGTCCGTCCGTACGCCATGACCGGCGGCCGGACGCGACCGCGCTACCAGCTCGCCATCGAGGCGCTGGTCAGCACCACGGCCGACCCGTCGAGGCTGCAAGGGCAGTTGCCCGAGCACCAGCGGATCTGCCGGCTGTGTTTCGAGATCAAGTCGGTCGCCGAGATCTCGGCCCTCCTCTCCATCCCCCTCGGCGTTGCCCGGATCCTCGTCGCCGACCTGGCGGAGGCCGGACTTGTCGCCATTCATCAGCCCGGCGGCGACGAGTCCGCCGGCGGTCAGCCAGACGTGACACTGCTCGAAAGGGTGCTCAGTGGACTTCGCAAGCTCTAGCGGCGGTGCTGCCCGCTCAACCACCAGCGCGAAGATCGTGGTGGCGGGCGGCTTCGGCGTGGGCAAGACCACGTTCGTCGGCGCCGTCTCGGAGATCAACCCGCTGCGTACCGAAGCCGTCATGACCTCCGCCTCCGCGGGCATCGACGACCTCACCCACACCGGCGACAAGACGACCACCACGGTCGCCATGGACTTCGGCCGCATCACCCTCGACCAGGACCTGATCCTCTACCTGTTCGGCACCCCCGGACAGGACCGCTTCTGGTTCATGTGGGACGACCTCGTCCGCGGCGCCATCGGCGCCGTCGTCCTCGTCGACACCCGCCGCCTCGCCGACTGCTTCCCCGCCGTCGACTACTTCGAGAACTCCGGCCTCCCCTTCGTCATCGCCCTCAACGGCTTCGACGGACACCAGCCCTACAACCCCGAAGAAGTCCGCGAAGCACTCCAGATCGGCCCGGACACCCCGATCATCACCACCGACGCCCGCCACCGCGCGGACGCCAAGAGCGCCCTCATCACCCTCGTCGAGCACGCCCTCATGGCCCGGCTGCGCTAGTTCGCCACGGGCGGATCCCTGTCCTTGCCCGAGGCACCCCGCGAGAAGGCCCCTGAAGCTCCCTGTGGAGCGTCAGGGGCCTTTCCGCTGCCCGCCTGCTGCCCGCCGCCGGGTGCGTCTTCCGCGCGGCGGCCCGCACACGGAACGCAGAAGGCTCCGCACACCATCGGTGTGCGGAGCCTTCGAAGTCAGAGCGTCAGCCCCGCCAGCTGTGGGAGGGCTGGAAGCCGCGCTGGCGCTCCAGCCGGCGCCAGCCGGCCGCGGTCCGGCCGCGGTGCGCGGGTGCCGCGTCGGGCTGCGCGGCCGACGCGCGGGCGAGCAGCACCGCGGTGATGGCGGCCAGCTCCTCCGGGTCGGCGTGACCCTTCTCGACGCGAAGCAGAGAGGACGGATCGGTGGGAGTGCTCATGATGGGGCTCCAGTCCGGGCGCAGGGTCACTGCGGGGGGTTGCCGTGCTTGCGGGAGGGCAGGTCGGCGTGCTTGGTGCGCAGCATGGCGAGGGAGGCGATGAGGACTTCGCGGGTCTGTGCGGGGTCGATGACGTCGTCGACGAGTCCGCGTTCGGCCGCGTAGTAGGGGTGCATGAGTTCGGCCTTGTACTCCTTGACCATGCGGGTGCGCATGGCTTCGGGGTCGGGGGCTTCGGCGATCTGGCGGCGGAAGATGACGTTGGCCGCGCCTTCGGCGCCCATGACGGCGATCTCGTTGGTGGGCCAGGCGTAGGTGAGGTCGGCGCCGATGGACTGGGAGTCCATGACGATGTAGGCGCCGCCGTAGGCCTTGCGCAGGATGAGGGAGATCCGCGGGACGGTGGCGTTGCAGTACGCGTAGAGGAGCTTGGCGCCGTGGCGGATGATGCCGCCGTGTTCCTGGTCGACACCGGGCAGGAAGCCGGGGACGTCGAGGAGGGTGAGGATGGGGATGTTGAACGCGTCGCACATCTGCACGAAGCGGGCGGCTTTTTCCGAGGCCTCGATGTCCAGGACGCCGGCCAGGGACTGGGGCTGGTTGGCGACGATGCCGACGACCTGGCCGTCCAGGCGGGCCAGGGCGCAGATGATGTTGCGGGCCCAGCGTTCGTGGACTTCGAGGTAGTCGCCGTCGTCGACGAGCTCCTCGATCACCTTGGCCATGTC